>NZ_QQAS01000003.1:0-727040 GCF_003350425.1 Comamonas sp. AG1104
GCAGCCGCGGAGCGCCTGGGCTGGAACCACGGCACGGATCTCTACAAACTCATGGATGCGGCCGACGACATCGTGCGCCCGCTGCAAGACCGTCCGGTACGCGTGGACCGCGAGACGCTGGCACTGGGCTATGCCGGGGTCTACAGCTCGTTCCTGCGTCACGCTGAAGTGGCTGCCGCCAAATACGGACTCAAGGCCGTGGACATCCTGGTCGAGCTGGGCAAGCGTCGCATGGTCGGGGGTCAGGAAGACATGATTGTCGACGTCGCCCTGGACCTGCTGAGGCAACGCGAAGCCGCCTCCCTCTGATCTTTTCACCATCCCTGCGGTCAGCCAGCCGTGGCTGCCGCCTTCACGGAGTCATTTATGAACGCCCCCAACACGGAAGCCTCCAGCAGTCGCTTTGTCACGATCACCGAAGCGGGACAGCCCCTGAGGCTGCACTACAACGATGTCGGCTGCGGCAGCGAAGTCGTGGTCATGCTGCACGGCTCCGGCCCAGGCGCCAGCGGCTGGGCCAACTTCCACCGCAATATCGAGCCGCTGGTGGATGCGGGATACCGTGTCATTTTGCTGGACTGCCCCGGCTGGAGCAAAAGCGACACAATCGTCAGCACAGGCTCGCGCTCGGATCTGAACGCACGTTGCCTCAAAGGCGTGCTGGACGCGCTGGACATCGCCAAGGTTCACATCATCGGCAACTCCATGGGCGGTCATAGCGCCGTGGGCTTTGCGCTGGCCCATCCCGAGATGGTGGGCAAGCTCATCCTCATGGGCGGCGGCACAGGCGGACCCAGCGCCCTCGTGCCCATGCCCGCCGAAGGCATCAAGCTCATCGGCGCGCTGTACCGCGACCCCACGGTGGAGAACCTCAAGCGCATGATGAATGTGTTTGTGTACGACAGCAGCAGCCTGACCGAAGAGCTCTATCAGCAGCGTCTGAGCAATATCCTGGCCCGCCGTGATCACCTCGAAAACTTCGTCAAGAGCGCCCAGATCAACCCGAAGCAGTTCAGCGACTACGGCGCGCGCCTGCCTGAAATCAAGGCCAGGACCTTGATCATCTGGGGCCGTGACGACCGCTTTGTGCCATTGGACATCGGCCTGCGCCTGCTATGGGGCATTCCCAACTCGGAATTCCACGTGTTCAGTCAGTGCGGCCATTGGGCACAGTGGGAGCACGCCGAAGTCTTCAACAATATGGTTCAGGACTTTCTCGCGCGCTGACCGGCCAGTGAGCCATCAAGAAGTGGGAGCAAGCCATTGAGAGGAATGCCATGCATGGGCCTATGCGTATGGCCAGGTCAAATCCCTCCTCGATCAGATCGACTGTACGGTCGCCAAACGACAGATCGATACTCAGCTGCGGATACAGACGCTCAGATTCAGCAGTATTGGCGCCACGCACAGCTGCCCGCGTTCTCTGCGCTGCGCGTGCGCGGGCTGATGACACTGGCACTGTTCTCCAGCGATGCGGAACGCGTGCGCCAGTGTTTTGTGCGGCTGCGCAACCTGCGCGAGCAGTTGCGCCAGAGCGTGCACGCCAGCATCGGGCTGCAAGAGCTGTCCATGGGCATGTCCGGGGATTTCGAGATCGCCATCGAAGAAGGCGCTACGGTGGTGCGCGTCGGTCAGGCCATCTTTGGCGCTCGCGCCCTGCCGGACAGCCACTACTGGCTCCACGAACCCCATGCCTAGCGCCTGCAACTGCGCGCCAGCATCTGGCGCTCTGCATCTTCAGTACATGGCAACTGCTCATCGGGGGATGCGCCGGGCTATGTGCCCGAGGTATGCGACCGGGGGAGCGTACTTCTCAGGCCCTGTCTCTACCGCAAACCTTTGACTGGCGCGCTCCGGTCAGCCCTCGCTGAGAACAGCGGGTGCAGACACCATCACGGGTGCCAATAGCTTTCTCTGGCTAGGGGCGCGGTTGTGCCCGTATTTCCGGCCAATGCATCAGAAAGCTGGTTGGCTGCAGCAATCACAGTGGGGGCCATTTCTTCCAATTTTTGCTGCGGCAGGCGTGAAGCCGGGCCCGACACGCACACGGAACCCAGAAGCCGCCAGTGCTTGCCAAAAACGGGGGCAGAAATGGTTGCCACGCCTTGCTCGCTCTCTCCAATCGACCAGTGAAAACCACGCTGGCGTATGGCCTCATAGAGCTCGCCGGGCGCTCCAGAAAAAGCAGGTATCACGCGCCCTGGAGACCCCTTGTCCAGCGGCAGGCCTTCACCCATCCGTGCGTGATGGCGCAGCGCTTGCGGCCCTTGCACGCGCACAAGGCAGGTTCTGACATTGCCTTCTCTGACGTAGAAGGCGGCGCTTTCTCCGCTGTCCATGGTGAGCGCGCGCAGTGCGGGCTCCAGCACGTTTTGCACATCAAAACCAGCCTGGTAACGCGCTCCCAGCCAGCCTGCTGCAGGGCCTCAACGCCAATCACCGTCTTCACGCTGAACCAGGTATCCAGACTACTGTGCAAGCGTGCGTGCAATACGCAGTGCGGTGGTCTTGTGCAATGGGCAGCGCCGGCTCAGCTCGGCCAGCGTCAGGTGAGACTCTCCCAGCGCAAAAGCATCCAGCACCTTCATGGCCCGGGTGACCGCAAACATGCTGCCCGTTGAGGGCATTGCGTGCTCAGGCCCATCACCAGAGTTGGGGGCATCGTCTTTGAATGCTGGTGCGGAGGCTGCGTTTGATTGCATCTCGGATGCGTCATGGCAAGTTGCAGTCAGAAGGCGTGTTCATGCTGCAAATTGTTTCGTTGTACGAAATTTCATTCGTAGCTCTTGAAAATATGTTGAAAGCCATGCACCGCCTGTAGAAATCTCGGGCGGTGAAATGAATCACTCACGCTGCATGTAATTTTTATATTAATTCAATATTTATATTGCACTGTTTAATTTTGAGTGATGTTCAATTGCTGGCATAAATTATTCTAATCAATTGAATGAATACAGAAAGTGCCTGTTTTAAATTATTCCGAATATTGTTTTATATTGTTTGATGGTATTTATTTGTCTATTTATTCTTCTGATTATAAAAAAGCAATATTTTAAATCCTATTAATAAGATGGATTCAAGAGGGATCTCGCTTGTTACCAAGAAATTTCTTGTTTATTTATTTGATTAATGGTATTAGAGTTCCTGATCGCCAATAACAGCGAATATTATGGAGGTTTAAACTCATGAATAAATTAAAGACTATTATGGCTGCCTGCGCCGCATGCGCGTTGACCAGTACCGCAATGGCGGCGGATCCTGATGGAAAAATTGAATTCACCGGTGAAATCATCTCTGGTTCGTGCGAGGTGACAGGCGGGGGTGCCGGCAACAGCGTCCCAGTGAAGCTGGGCAAGGTCTTAATGAGCGCCATTACGGATGCGGGTACCGGTAATAAGGTCAAGAGCGTACCGATTGCGATAAATCTTGATTGCAGCAACTCTTCCACAGGCCTGACAACCGTCAAGTTCAAATTTGATCCCACCTCTGGCGGCTCGGGTATCGACTCGCACGATACCCGCCTTCTGAAAACCACAGGTGCCGCAACTGGTGTGGGTATCGGTCTGTACGACGGATCGAACCAGCTCATTAACCTGTCTGATAGTAGTAAGGAATACTCCGCAGCCCTGACTGCTGCTGCTGGTGGTACTGGTGGTAATAATAAATACACCGCCACGATGAACATGAGTGCTTCGTATGTGGGCAACGGCCAAACGGTCGTAGTAGGCGCAGCCAACGGCACTTTGCCTTTCACTCTGACTTACGACTAAGTCGTGCCAAGGGGGGCTTTCAGAGCCGCTAATACCACCTCTGATACGTCGTTGTTTCGCCTTGTCGTACGCCTTACTGCCTGCGGCTTTACGTCTCGTCTCAGTCGCAAATCTGCGATTTGCCAGGTGGTGTTGGCCGCTCTGATGCCCCAGGTTTCAGCGAGCCGCTAATGAATATCAAATTCTTTTTACGCACATATCTGGTGCTGGCATTTTGGGCGCACGCCGCAACAGGCATGGCTGGCATTCAGGTTGGTGGAACAAGGGTTATCTTTCCCGCCACGCAACAAGAGGCCGCGCTTCAGGTGCGCAATCAAGGTGCCGATGACATCATGATTCAGTCGTGGATTGAGGCCATGCCCAATCAGGCAGAGAGCGATGTCCCGTTTGCCATCACACCATCGCTGGCCCGCCTGGGCCACCGCAAAGAGCAGACGCTGCGCATCTTCTATCAGGGCGTTGGCCTGCCGCAGGACCGTGAGTCCGTAATGTGGCTGAACGTTCAAGAAATTCCCCAGGTCAGCACGTCTGAGAACAGCCTGCAGATCGCTATCCGGCAGCGGCTGAAGCTGTTCTACCGCCCCAAAGATCTGCCGGGCACAGCGGACGAAGCTGCGCGCAACCTGACTTGGAGTGTCGACAAGACCTCGGGCTCTCCTGCGCTGCTGGCCAGCAATGGCTCCGCTTTCCACGTCTCTTTCGGCAAGGTCAGCATCGTTGTTGATGAGAAAGAGTATGAGGTGGCTCCTTCCATGGTTGCGCCTCAGGGCACCGAGCGCATGACGTTTACCCAGCTGCCCGCCACGCTCAGTGGTGATGCACAGGTGCACTGGGAATCTATCAATGACTACGGGGGGCTGGTCAAGCACCAGGCCTTGCTTCGTTTCTGATGCTGTATCCACTGCTTTATTGCTTTCGCACTCTTGATGCGGCAATTGCCTCAGCGCGCAGAACGCGCCGCTTTGGCGGTCCCTCACTGCATTGCATACCGATGAGCACAATCAATAAAACACCCAGAACGCAGCGCATCTGGATGAAAACCGGTGTGCCCCTGCCTTATCTGGCCGCAGCGTGCCTGATGGGCGTCTCCCCCGCGAACGCCATTCAGTTCAACCCCATGTTCCTCAAAGACAAGGGGGCGAATGTGGATCTGCGTTTCTTCGAAAAGTCCAACGGCATGCTGCCTGGCAGCTACATCGTCGATCTTTACCTGAACCAGCGCCTGGTACGCCGCCAGAACATTTCCTTTGGCGCGGCAGACAAACGCTCAGAGGTTGAACCGGTGCTCAGTGCTGGCCTGTTGCGTGAGATAGGGGTGGACATTGAGCGGCTGCAAAAAGAAGGCCTCGTGGCGCAAAGCAGCGGCGACGATGAGGCCGTCACGCTGGCGCGCATTGAGGGGGCTGTTGTTGACATGGATGTCTCCAAGCTCGCCCTGTACCTCAGTGTGCCTCAGGCATACATCCGCCGTAACTCGCGGGGCTACGTGGACCCCTCCCTGTGGGATGACGGCGTGACCGCAGCCTTCAGCAACTACCAGTGGACGGTTAACCGCAACAGCGGTGACAGTTTTAGCCGTGACTACGCCTATCTGGGAATGCGCAATGGTTTGAACATGGGCCCATGGCGCCTGCGCAATGATTCGTCTCTCAGCCAGAGCACGGGTGCCGCGCGCCGCTTTACCAGCAACCGCACCTATGTGGAGCGCGATGTCACTTTGCTCAAGGGCCGTTTTGCCATCGGGCAGCTGTATACCCACAGCGATATTTTTGAAAGCAGCCGCATTCGCGGGGTTCAGATTGCCTCAGACATTGGCATGCTGCCTGATGACCAGGCCGGTTATGCGCCAGTGGTGCATGGCATTGCCGAAACGCACGCCACGGTTGAAGTGCGCCAGAACGGCTATGTCATCTACTCCACCACCGTGTCTCCGGGCGCATTCGAGATTCGCGATATTTACCCCGGTGGCTCCAACGGCGACCTTGAGGTCACGATCATTGAATCCGATGGCCGCAAGCGCTCATTCACGCAAGCCTATTCCCACCTGCCGGTGATGGTGCGCAAGGGTGCCTTTCGGTACAGCCTGTCAGTGGGGAAGTACGACGCCGAGGGCCTGAAGGCACCCCAACTGCTGCAGGCCACAGCGGTGTATGGCGCCACCAACAATCTGACGGTTTCTGGCGGCTTTTTAAGTACCAGCGGCTACCGCGCCCTCAACCTGGGACTGGGTTTGAACAGTGCACTGGGTGGTGTGTCGCTGGACGTCACCAACAGCCAGTCTCGAAGAGGCGATGGCCACAACACCACCACGGGCCAGAGTACGCGCCTGCTGTACTCCAAGACGCTTTCTCTCACCAACACGGCCTTCACCATGGCGGGCTACCTTTATTCCACCGTGGGCTATCGCACGGTGCGCGAGCATATTCAGGCGCGCAACGACTCTGACCTGCACCCGTTTTTCAGCAACCGCCCCAAAAACCGCCTCAACCTGAACCTGAATCAGCCACTGGGCAGCTATGGCTCGTTGTTTGCCAGTGTGAGCGCAACCAGCTACCGCGACCGTGCGGGCAAAACCCAGAGTGCGCAGCTGGGCTACAACGGCAACTACAAAGGCATCAGCTTCAACATCTCGGGATTGCGCACGAAAAATACCAATTCTTCGCGCAAGCCTGAAAACCAGCTTGCCATAGGCGTGAGTATTCCCCTGGGGTCACGCTCGCAGCGGCTGTACAGCCAGATGACGCGGTCGAGCAACGGCCGCGAGATGCTGCAGGCTGGGGTGTCGGGCTACCTGGACGATGACAACCGACTGTCTTACTCGGCGCAGGCCGGTTCGGCAGACAGCCAGCGCTCTGGCGGCGTTGGTGTGCTTTGGGATATTCCGGCGGCCAAGCTGGCGGGTAACTACTCGCAATCTGGTGCATCGCGCCACGTGGATGTGTCTGCCTCTGGCTCGGTGGTGGCGCATGCGGGCGGTATCACCTTTGGCCAGCCGGTGGGCGAAACCTTTGTGCTGGTGGAAGTGCCCGGCGTAGAGGGCGTGGGCGTGAACGGCGCCGTCTCTCGCACCAACAAGTCTGGCTACGCCATTGAAAGTTATGCGCAGCCTTACCGCTACAACAGCATCGGCATTGACACGCAGACGCTGAGTGCCGACGTGGACGTGCGTGAAACATCGCAGTTCGTTGTGCCGCGGCGCGGTGCCGTGGTCAAGGCCAGCTTTGACGCATCTTCGGGCCGGCGTGTGCAGTTTGTTCTGGCCACGGTCAATGGCGAAAAACTGCCTTTTGGTGCCCGCGTAGAAGATGACACGGGCAGCGTGCTGGCGGTGATTGACAACCAGTCGCGCGCTCTGGTGTTTGGCATCAAGGATGACGGCTGGGTGACTGTGCACTGGGGCGATCAAAGCTGCTTAGCCCCCTACACCTTGCCGGCCAAGGACAGTGCCCTGACCTATGACCAAGTAAGCGTTACCTGCGGCAATGCCCGGGCTGACCATGGAGCCCCCCTGTGATTAAAAAACTTCTTCTTGCCGCTGTAACGCTGTTCATGGCCCTGAGCGCCAGTGCTCAAAACACTGCCGGATGCTACTGGCTGGAGCAACCACCAGCTTCGCAGCCTGACACGGCCTCTCGAACCGCCAACTACGGTGGGTTCCCTTCAACACAAGATCTCAGGCTGGTGCCCATTGGTGCACCGATGGGGCACTTCTTTTTGAGCTACCCCTTCAGAGGGATGCCTGACCTCAAGTGTCCGCTCGACAAAGTGCCGAATGTGACCCTGTCATATTGGCTGGAGGGTGCCCAGCTGGAGCCCGGCTACAGCGATGTGTACAGCACCAATTTGTCTGGCATAGGTTTCAGGCTCAGGTCGGCCGGTTCGGGGGGAGAAACTGTTCCTTTCAGTGCGAGCAGGAAAAACGCACCGCTCGCGACGTTTGGGCTCAGAAACTTCAACCTGGAATTCATTCGCACGGCACACCACATTCAGCCGGGACAGGTTCATCTGAATTTCAAGGTTTTTGGCAAATACCACGACTGGACGGCCATTACCTTTATTGGCAATAGCACTGTTGAGCTGACCACCCGCGAGTATTTCTCGGGCTGTACTGGGGATCCAATCATTGATTTTCCATTGGGCAAAGTCCATGTATCAGATTTGCCGAAGCGCCAAACACGTCGCTCCTGGCTGAATGTGGTGTGTACCGGGTTGCCGGCGGGCTCCAAGTTGCCGGTCAAGGTTTATTTTGAGGGCAGCAACAATGGCCCGGGCAGGCTGCGCCTTACGCCGGGCGGTGCAACAGGTGTTGAAATTGCAGTGACCAGCAACGGCGTGAAACTGCCCTTTAACGTTGGCAGTGCGCTGAATATGGATTGGCAGCACTCCACGTCTGACGGAGAGCGGTACAACCTGCCGCTTGAGGCGGGCTATGAGCGTATTGGTAACAGCAAAGTCGAAGTTGGCAAAGCCGATGCAACGATGAACTACGTGATTGAGTACAACTGAGCCCAAGGGCCATGTGATTGGCGATTGAGTTGTTTTAATAGCTGCCAAGGCTTAACTGCAAAGGTTTTACGATATAAAAATATCTAAAAACCTTTATTTATAAGCGATGACAGCTATTGTTTTAATTGCTACGGAAGATGGCGTTGAAGCAGCTGGAGAGCGGCCCACGTTACGCCACTGAACCCAATGGATGCGATGCTTGTGATGCTTGGGCGGATTTGTGCAGGCAACCGCAGCCGGTGCGCGCAATGCGGGTGGGGCGAGATAAATCAGGGGCGAGCCAATGCGAATGTGAGCGACTTGAACTGCGAAAGATCAACCGTTAGGTTCTCTAAATTTCTGAAATTTTCTCCAAACGTGCAAATGACAAAGCCCGCTGTGAGCGCGCCTTGTCACACCCTGACGTGGCCGCTATGGACCGATTGGGAGCTGCCTTGAGGCTATGCGGTGTTTATTTAATCTAATCGCCGCATCATTTGCGGCGATTGTTGATGGCAATCACCGCATGGCGCTACTGCAGCACCGGCTTTTAATTGCATCAGGGATGGCTGCGTTTGCCTGTGTGAATCGGTGGATGAAAACAGGCGCACCGCGGTGCATGGGGAATGTCATCAAAGGTCAGCAGCCACGGGGCTGTTCTGTGCAAACCTTAGAGATGGAGTAATCTTTGAAAGCTTGGGCTGATTCACTCGATGCTGCCCCATCGCTGGGGGAGTTGGTCGCTAATACCTCATTGTCCCTGCCGCTTGAGAAAAAGTGGTGCCTCTTAAGGTTGCGGTGGTCCCGTGCGTAAGAAAGTCCTGATCGTTGATGATCATCCATTGATTTGCGAAGCCATTCGCCAGGCTCTGCTGCCCATTGGCTTTGAAGCCCTTGGTGAGACTGCCGACGGCATTGATGCCTTGCGCATGATTGAGTCGTTAACGCCCGATATCGTCATTCTGGATATTGGCCTGGAGAAGCTCGATGGGCTGACCGTGCTCAAGCGTATTACCCGGGAGAAACTGGATGTGCGGGTGCTGGTGTTTACCTCGCAGTCTAAAGACAGCTATGCCACTCGCTGCCTGCAAGCGGGTGCAAGCGGTTTTGTCAGCAAGAGCGAACCCATTGAGACGCTCACCAAGGCGGTCAAGACGGTTGCCGACGGCTATGTTTTCTTTCCCAAGAGCGCCATGCCTTTGCTGGGCAAGGCCAAGGTGAAGGCGGAGGGCGGGCTGGACGATCTGACGGACCGAGAGCTGCAGATCTTGAAACTGCTAGCGGAAGGTTTCTCTAATGCAGAAATTGCGGCCCGGCTGAGTTTGAGTAACAAGACAGTGAGCGGGCACAAGGTCAATATTCAGACCAAGCTCAGTGTTGATTCTGTGATTGAGCTGGGCGAAATTGCGCGCCGGCACCATCTGGTATGAGCTGAGCTGAAAGTTCGTCCGTGCAGTGCCTGTTGCACATCGCCTTTTGTTTGCTGATCTGCAGCCGGATTAGTTTTGCGGGCGACCTTGTGCTGACGCCAGTTCCCCGTCAGGCACTCAGCGAGGTCAGGGTCACGCTGACCCAGCCAGAGCGGCAGTGGCTTGCACAAAAGCAGTTGCTGGTGGTTGGTGTGCTCAACGATCCGCTGCCTCCGTTTCGTATCTTCGTTGAGGGTCAGCGCCTTGAAGGGCTTGTGGCCGACTATGTATTGGCGCTGCAGCGCGAGCTGGGCGTGCCTGTGCAAGTGCGTGCCTTTGATGCCCGTAGCGATATGTATGCAGCACTGCGCGATGGCCGCATTGACATGGTCAGCAATGTCAATGCGTTGATGGCGAAAAGCAATGGCTGGGTGCTGAGTGCCCCCTACACACTGGCGCAGCTGGCGTTATTTTCTGAGGGCGGGGACTTGCATGAGTACAGCACGACGGACGGCAAGACCCGCATTGCAGTAGCCAACGGCATGATGCAGGAGCTGTTTGAGAGCGTTGGCGGGCGCGGTCGTTTTCAGCAATATTCGTCGCCCTTGCTGGCGATGGCTTCGGTATTGAACGGTGAGAACGATGTGTTTCTGGGGGACACGCTGTCTAGCGAGTACCTGTCCAGCCAGCTGTTCAGCAATCAGTTTGTGATTAACCAGAGCGCCAAGCTGCCTGAGGTGCAAGCCGGGTTTGGTCTGTTGCCAGACAGCACGCTGCTTGCAGGGGTGCTTGGGCGGGCGCTGGGCGGGCTGACGCGCTGCCAGATAGTGACTGCGCAACATCTGTGGGGCGGTACAGAAGACTGCAGCGTCAGTGATTTGCGCAGCCGCCTCAGTCCGCAGGAGCTTGACTGGCTGGAGCGCAATGAAACGGTGGAGCTGGTGGTGAGCGAGGATCTGGCACCTTTCGCTTTTTTCAACAGCCGTGGCCGTCTCAATGGTATTGCGTCAGATGTGCTGGACATCATCCGGCGCAAGACCGGCATGCGCTTGAAGATTCGCCGCGTCAGCTCGCTGACCGAAGCGCACGATTTGCTCGATCATGGACAAGGCATTCTGAGCATCCTGCCCGATACCGCTTCAGCCTCACTGCCGTATCTGCGTACAGAGCCGCTGACGACGACCCACTATCTGTTCGTGCAGCGCAAGGAGTCAGCGCAGGTCGCGCTGGATGAGAAGAGCACAACAACCGTCGCTGTCGCCAAGGGCTATGTAGACCCCGAGCAGTTCAAGAGCCGGTATCCCAAATTGCGCTTTCATGAAACGCAGACCATGGGGAAGGCCTTCAAGCTGGTGCGTGATGGCCGCGTTGATATGGCGCTTGCGCCCGCCAACATGGTGCGTTATTACCTTCCCTACAAGTACGAAAGTAGTTTGAAGGCAGGAGACGTTGTCAGCGGTCTGGGCGTAGGTATTGTGTTCGGCGCGCCGCAGGGGCAAACACAATTAATTGGCATTCTTGATAAGGCAATGCTGGAGATTAAGCCCCGGGAGTATCTGCAGATTATTGGCCGCTGGCGTGCCAATTCAGCCACCGACGACAAGTACTGGGAGGGCGTCGTGTCGTACGTCTGGCGCGTGTTCGAGGTGCTTACTGTGCTGCTGCTGGTGGCGGGGGGGCTGATTGTTGCCCAGCGCAGGCGCATTCGCAGCAAGCGCGAGGATCTGCAGCAGCGGCAGCTGTTGCTCGATGAGTTGCGGGTTGCCAAGGAATCGGCCGACAAGGCCAGCAGCGCCAAGTCGGTGTTCTTGGCCACGATGAGCCATGAGATTCGCACGCCGCTCAACGCCATCATTGGCATGCTGGAGCTGGTGCTGGCACGCAAGGGCGACGCGGAGCAGAACCATCAGCTTGCCCATATTGCCTATGAGGCGGCGATCAGCCTGCTGGCGCTGATTGGCGACATTCTGGATATCTCGCGCATTGAAGCGGGCAAGCTGAGCCTGGAGCTGGAGCCGGTCAAGGTGAAAGATCTGCTGGAGTCTGTGGGCAAGGTGTTCTCGGGGCTTGCGCGCCAAAAGCAGTTGCGCCTGAGCCTGTCAATCGATGCGCGCGCGGCACAGCTGGTGTGGGCAGATGCCGTCAAGCTCAAGCAGATCGTCTCCAACCTGCTTGGCAATGCCATCAAATTTACGCACCGCGGCGGGGTGGAGCTGCGTTGCTCGGTGGAGGTGGCCGGTGACTCGGGGTTGCGCTTTGATATCAGCGTCATCGATACCGGGGTGGGCATTCCTGCGGCGCAGCTGGATCAAATCTTCAAACCTTATCGCGGGGTGGATGGCGTGGTCAGCGACCCCAATGCTGGTGCAGGCCTGGGGCTGACGATCAGCCAGGCACTGTGCCTGCTGATGGGCAGCAAGCTGAATGTGAAGAGCACGGTGGGCAGCGGAACGCGTATTGATTTTTCGGTCACTCTGGCGCGGGTGATGGTGGATGCTGTGGCGCAAAGCAGCATTGAATCTTCGGAAAATACGGCAACGGTGCTGACGGTACTGATTGTTGAGGACCATTTGCCAAGCCAGTATTTGCTGATTCAGCAGATCGGTTATCTGGGTCATCGCACGCTGACCGCCTGCAATGGCCTGGAAGGGTTGGCCGTCTGGAGCAAGCATGACATTGATATCGTGATTACCGACTGCAATATGCCGGAGATGGACGGCCTTGAGATGACCCGTGCCATTCGTCGCTTGGAGCAGGGCCAGTCCATCAAGCCCTGTCTGATCATCGGTCTGACGGCAGATGCGCAACGCGAAGTGTTTCAGCGCTGTCTCTACGCAGGCATGAACCATGCGCTGGCCAAACCCACCAATCTGGCTGCACTGAACCGCCTGATTCCCAAGCTGGACGCGGGGCAGTCGCAGGCCGTTGAAGCTTCGTTATTGACCAACGATATTCAGGCATCGATGGCCAAGCGGGTCATTTCCAGCAATCAGTCCGAAAGCGATGCCCTGCGCCATGCGCTGGATGCGCATGATCTGGTCGCTGTGAAGCGCATCGTGCACAAGCTCAAGGGGACGGCGTACCTGCTCAATCACCAGGGGTTGCTGGAGCAATGCATGGAACTGGAGGACCTTGGTGTCAAAGGCCTTACCAAAGATCTGCGTGACGCGGCGCAGGTGTTGCTTGAAACGCTGGAGGAAATCAACCGTTTCCTGCAGGCCAAATGAACTTTGTACCAAGAGGTTTCTTGGTGTTGCTCGGGGCGTGTCTTGGTTGATGCTCGGCTGAAGCAACGGGCTTGAAAACTTGAAAGAGCACTCAATGGCCTCCCATAGAGGTGGAGGTGATACGTAGCAGCTTGGCCAACTACTTCGGTGGAGTGGATATCGTCGGTCCCTAGGAGCAAAACCTCGCCCGGGCCCACTGCAGCGTGGGTGGTTAAGACAACGATTCCGGACTTAGGGAACCTCTGCACAAAGCAGTTCCGAGCGTGATAGTCACCGCATAAGCGTGTACCGCTATTTTTGGCGACTCTCCTCCCCCCAATATGCCCGCGCTTCGCGGGCATATTGCCTTTTTAGGCTGTTATCACTGGCTTGGATTGGATGTTCACAAGCAACCGGCCACGGGCCACGGGCCATCCATAAGTTTGCCAAGGCAAGCAAGGTATGCAACTGCTGAGTGTTCTTGCTCAAGCCTCGGTAGCGAACTTTGACATGACCAAACTGCCGTTTGATGACCCGGAATGGGTGCTCGACCTTGGCCCGTATCTTGGATTTGACCTGCTCAATTTGCTCCTGCAAGGCGGAGATCGGCTCCATCAGATCCAGGGCCTTGCGCTTGCTGCGCTTCATCGCAATATGCCAACGCAGTTTGCGCTCAGGTGTGGCCGCAGGCATGTCGGGACGCTTATCAGCACCTTGGTAGCCAGCGTCGCCATATCCATTGGTTTCTTGTCCGTGTAGCAAGCTGTTGGCTTCAACTACATCGTTGATGTTGGCTGCAGTGCCTCGTACGGTGCGCACCAACCCTGAGTCTGCATCCACGCCAATGTGGGCCTTCATACCAAAGTGCCACTGGTTACCTTTCTTGGTCTGGTGCATCTCTGGATCACAAGACCTGGAGCTGTTCTTGGGGGAACTGGGCACTGCAATTAGTGTGGCATCCACGATGGTTCCGGTACGAAGCAGCAGCTTTTTTCCCCTCCAGCAGGTCTGTGACGGTTTGCAGAATCTGCTCCGCGAGCTTGTGCGTTTCCAGCAAATGGCGAAAGCGCAGGATGGTGCTCTCATCGGGTGTAGCGCTGTCCCATGACAAGCCTGCAAAGTCCCGGAACAGTGGCATGTCATGCAGCGCTTCCTCCATGGCAGGATCGCTGAGGGTAATAAACCACTGCTGCATGAAGTGGATGCGCAGCAACATCTCAACGGGAAACGGTGGTCGGCCTTTGCGCCCTTCTGGAGCGTATGGTGCAATCAGTGCCACCATATCCCTCCAGGGCACAACCTGCTGCATCTGTTCAAGGAATTCGCGTTTGCGTGTCTTCTTGGTGGAGAGGTTCAGGCCGAGATCAGTTTGCTGCATGGGCCGAAATGCCGACGCACCCGGCACGCATGTGCAAGTACATGCGTTGAGGATTTATTCAGAGATTCCCTAGTGGAAAAGCGCAGCCCTTACCGAGAACGGATTGAATTGTCGTTTTTTGCCACCGCATCATCCTCAGGATTCAGCAACGCCGGAATCTCGGCCACCAGCGCGTCAATGGCCACCCGCAACTTGCAACGTAATTGCCGTGCCTGTGGCCAGAGTGCATGGATCTCATAAGAGCGGGCTCGATAAGCAGGCAGGATGTGTACCAGCTCGCCACGCTTGGCATAGCTGCTCAGCAGCCAGCAGGGGACCCAGGCAATGCCATAGCCCGCCACAGCAGCAGCGGCAATGGCCTGTATATCGTCCATGCTGATCTGGGAGCGCACCTGCAGGCGGTAGTCCGAGCTGGCGCCTCGCCCAGCAACTGGCGAAACATTCCACGGGGCGACGACACCCGAGTGCGAGTAACTGATGACCGCATGACCATCGAGCTCCTCCAGTTTGCCGGGCGTGCCGTGGCGTGCCAGATAGGCCGGGGAAGCTCCGATGCTGATGTGCTGTGTGCCCAGCAGACGCGCAGACAGGGTGCCGCTGTCTTGCAGCGGGCCTATGCGTATGGCTAGGTCAAATCCTTCCTCGATCAGATCCACTGTACGGTCGCCAAACGACAGATCGATGCTCAGCTGCGGATACAGACGCGTCAGATTCAGCAGTATTGGCGCCACGCACAGCTGCCCAAAGCCTTCTGGCACGCTGACCCGCAGGCGGCCGATGGGCTCCATGCGGCCACTGTCCAGATCCGCCTCGGCTGCATCCAGCTCCTTGAGTGCACGAGTGCAGCGCTCGTAGTAGATCTGCCCTTCCGCAGTCAAGGTCTGGGTACGCGTATTGCGCTGCAGTAGCCGCGAGCCCAGACGTGCCTCCAGCCTGGCAACGGCCTTTCCCACAGCAGAGCGCGTCACGCCAAGCCGCTTGGCAGCAGCAGTGAAGCCGCCCGCCTCCACCACCTGCACAAAGGTGGAGACTCCTTCCAGAGGGTCTTGCACAGTCATGTCGATTGGATCCTTTAGCTCCCCAATGATGGGAAATCAACGCGTAAATTTAAGAATTTTATTCCCATAGACTCGCGTTGAACGTTCTGCGCCAGAACGCCGTTTCCCTTTTCTGGAGTGCGCAACCATGTCCTCGAATGATGTTGATCTCTTGAACACCAGCAGCCTGGAGCCGGCACCGACCCGGCGCAATCGCATTGCGCTGCTATCGGTCTGTCTGGCCGCACTGATGTTCAGCCTTGAAATCTCCAGCGTGCCTGTCATCTTGCCCACGCTGGAGTCCGTTCTGCACAGTGACTTCAAAGACATTCAGTGGATCATGAATGCCTACACCATCGCCTGCGTCTCGGTGCTCATGGCCACCGGGACACTGGCAGACCGGTTTGGCCGCAAGCGGGTCTTTTTGATCTCCATCGCCCTCTTTGCGTTTTCATCGCTGCTGTGCGGCCTGGCATGGAACACACCGATGCTGATTGCCAGCCGCGTGTTCCAGGGGGCCAGTGGCGGCGCCATGCTGATCTGCCTGGTAGCCGTCCTCTCGCATCAATTTCCGCAAGGCGCCGAGCGCAGCCGCGCCTTCAGCACTTGGGGAGTCATGCTGGGCATAGGCTTGGGCTTCGGCCCCCTCATTGGCGGCATGATCGTCGCCCTATCGGACTGGCGCTGGGTGTTCTGGGTACACGTGCTGATTGCCACGCTGACTTTCTTTCTTGCCACCATCGCCGTGCAGGAATCGCATGACCCCAAGGCCGTCGCGCTGGATCTTGCGGGCATCGTCACGCTGTCCCTCGCAGTATTCGGCCTGGCCTTCTTTGTGACCCAGGGCTCCGATACCGGTTTTGGCAGCATGTCTGCGCTGGCCGCCATGGCTGTGGGTCTGCTGAGTTTTGCAACCTTTGTGTGGGTGGAACTGCGTGCCCAGCATCCCATGTTCGACTTCTCCGTCTTTCGGGTACGCAATTTCTCCGGTGCGCTGATGGGCTCCATGGGCATGAACTTCAGCTTCTGGGCGTTCATCATCTACTTGCCCATCTATTTTCAAAGTGCGCTAGGTCAGGATGTCACGGCCGCCGGCGTCTCGCTGCTAGCCTACACCCTTCCCACGCTGGTGTTCCCGGTGGTTGGAGAACGCATCGCGATGCGCTATGGGCCGCGTATCGCCATTCCGCTGGGGTTATTCGCCATCGGCCTTGGATTCATGCTGATGCTCGCTGGCAGCCAGCTTGCCCACAGCCACTGGCTTTACGTGCTGCCGGGCTGCCTGATCGCCGGCGCAGGGCTGGGTATCACCAACACCCCGGTGACCAATACCACCACTGCAGCGGTCTCCAGCGCACGCGCCGGCATGGCGTCCGGCATCGACATGAGTGCCCGCATGATTACGCTGTCGATCAATATCGCGCTGATGGGTTTCCTGCTGGTGCGCGGCGTGCAGCAGCACCTGCAAACCGCATTGCATGAACCCGTAGATGCTGCTGCGCTGCGCGAGATGGCCAACGGCATTGTCTCTGGCAACCTGCACGCCCTGCAGGCAGGCGCTGGTGCCATCACTTCGCCGCAGGCACTGACAGACATTGCCCGCGAGGCACTGGTACACAGCTTTGGCGGCGTAATGCTCTATGCCGCCATCGCCGTGTGGCTGCTGGCACTGGGCAGCTTTGTGATCTTTTCGGGTCGCAGGCCAGCCCGCTGACTTTGATGGCGCTCCATGCCCATGGGCAAGAATCTACCCGCTGATCTGCAACTTGGCAGCCTGCATTTCCATGGGCATCGATTTCCTGCCTCTATGGCAAGCCGCTGGCCTCGACAAGCTCGCCGACATTGGCGGCCGTGCCACGTACTGTGTGCACCAGGCCAGGATCAGCCCCCATGCGGAAGTACCACTGCTTGCCTCTCCAGCTCTGGTGCATCTCTCTACCATGCACCTTGTTTCTAATCTTGGTGAATGTCAGTGCAGCACTCCAGGTAGCGTCCAAGCTGGTGCCAGTGAGCGGCATAGCGGCCCAATGCGTTGCCGTGGCGCATTCATAGCACGCTCCAAGTCGATCAAAGACTGCCGCCCTTTTGCTCCGCCTGCGATTTGCTGAATCGTGTCGACGGCTCCTCACGGATAGAAGAGGCACATCGCAATATATTTAAAAATCAGGATATTTATCCCAATAAATTTGTTTAACAAATTTATCGAAACCCTCCAGACTCACTCCAAGACTCATAGAACTTGGAGACATCCGTTGGAGCAAAAGATTTTCAGTGCGCCTGGGCACTTTTTCCGTCCCTCGCGTTCACATGCTGTTGTCATTGGCGGCGGGACGATGGGAGCCGATGTCGCGGTCGTCCTTTGCCGCGGAGCGTGCAAAACGACTGTTGTCGAGCCCGATGCCGACCGGGCTGCCAAAGTCCCTGAACTGGTCCATCACGGCTTGACCCAACTCGATGCCGCTCAGCGGCTTGCCCAGTTGTCCGTCGTATCGTCCTTGGACGACCTGGACTGGAGCTCGGTAGACCTGGTGATCGAGTGCATCCCGGAGCGTTTGGACATCAAGCAAGCGCTTTTCAAGCAACTCGAGCAGCGCGCCCGCAAAGATGCATTGCTGGCCAGCAACAGCTCGAGCTTTCCCATCACCGCAATTGCACAAGGCCTGCAAACACAGGAACGCATGCTGGGGCTGCATTTCTTCATGCCCGCGCACCTGACGCCTCTTGTCGAAGTGGTGTGCGGCGAGGCATCCCGCATGGAGTGTGCAGAGAACCTTCATGCGTTCATGCGTCAGTGCGGCATGGTGCCGGTGCTGGTCAAGAAGGACTTGCCAGGCTTTTTGGCGAACCGTCTTCAGCACGCGCTGGCTCGCGAGGCTTTTGCACTGATTGAAGCGGGCATTGCATCAGCCGAAGACGTGGATTCAGCTGTGCGCTTTGGCTTCGGTTTTCGCTTTCTTGCAGCGGGCCCCGTGCTTCAACGCGACCATGCGGGTCTGGAAGTCCACTGCGCTGCCGGTGCGACGATGTATCCATCGCTGGCGGACAACAAGGAGCCAAGCCCATGCCTGTCGCAAAGAGTGGCTGAAGGCAAGTTCGGCATGAAGTCCGGTGAAGGTTTTTTCAAGTGGACTCCAGAGAGCATCGCGCAGGAGAAACAGCGCTACCAGAAGACGCTGCTGGCAGGTCTCGAACTTCTCAAGAGCGAATTGCCTTCCGTGGGCGACGCTGCCGTGCAGTAAGAGGAACGCATGATGAATACACCTCTGATCATCACCGTTGCTCCCAACGGAGCCTACAAGACCAGGGAGCAACACCCCGAGGTTCCATTGACTGCGGCCGATCTGGCAAAGACCGCCAGGGAATGTCTGGACTCCGGGGCGTCCATGATTCATATGCATGTACGCAAGCCTGACGGCAAGCATTTGCTCGATGCCCACGCCTACATTGAAGCCACTGCTGCAGTGCGCAAGGCGGTGGGCCAGGAACTGGTGGTTCAGGTCACCACTGAAGCGGCTCAGGTCTATCAGCCATACGAGCAGATGCGGGTCGCACGGGAAACGGCGCCGGAAGCGATCTCTGTCGGCTTGCGCGAAATACTCAAACCTGAAGTTCCCGAAGCGGATATCCAATCCTTCTTCACATGGCTCAAGCAGAGCAATGTGATGACCCAGATCATCCTGTATGACGTGGCGGACGTGCAGGCCTGGCAGCGCCTGCTTGCAAGCGGCGTCATCCCCGAAAACAAATGGTTTCTGCTTTTTGTGCTGGGCCGCTACTCGGCGGGCCAGACCTCTTCGCCCATCGATCTGCTGCCGTTCCTGAATGCCCATGACGATGCCCATCCATGGGCGATGTGCGCCTTCGGCCCTCAGGAAAATGCATGCGCGATGGCTGCAGCAAGTCTTGGCGGCCATGCGCGCGTCGGCTTCGAGAACAACCTGTTCCTGAAGAGCGGCGAGCCGGCAGCAAGCAATGCAGCCTTGGTCGCCCAGGTGTGCCAGGGGGCCGCAGCACTGGGCCGCCCTCTGGCCACGGCTCACGATATTCGAGGCATGTTCCTGAACTGATCAGCACTTCAAGGCAGCAGCGCCTCTTGTGCCTTCAAGTAGTGATCTCTTGGAGGCACAAGATGATCTGCTGTCAGGCGGATCAGACGCTCCCTCGACCCCTCCCCCTGCGCCAGCACCGCCAGCAGCTCGTGATGCTCCTTCTGGGATTGCAGCTGACGCTCTCTGTTCATCAGCGTTCCAAATCGAATTGCATGCGTTTGGCGCGCGAAGTCTTCGATGGATTGCGACAGAAAAACATTGCCGCACTGCGCAAACAAAAGCCGATGAAACTCCTGGTTGGTCCGAAAAATGCCGCGCGGGTCCTGCTGCTGGATAGCTGCGTCATGCCCGGCCTGAATGCGCCTGAGTTGCTCCAGGGCATCACGGTCCAGAGGCAGCGCAATTCTGCGCATCGCCTCCAGCTCGAGCAGCTCTCTCATTTCGTAGAGATGAATGACTTCCTCCCTGCTGAAAGCCTTCACCATGGAGCCAATATTGCGCCTGCGCTCAAGCAGGCCAGCACTTTCGAGCTGAGCCAAAGCGTCTCGCACCACATGTCGTTTGGCTGCGAACCTTTCCATCAGCTCATCTTCGACAAGACGCACTCTGGGAGCCAAGAGGCCCAGAACAATGTCTTCCTCCAATGTCGCGGCAATCACGGATGCGCCGGCCCCGGATGGACGGCGGTCCTTGGCAAAAGCGCCCGTCGGCATATGAACTTAACTCCTTGGAATCGAACCCTTGCGCTGCGTCGCAGTCAGGAAATCAAAGTCTGCGCCACGATCAGCCTGCAAAACAGTTTTCTTGAACAGATGCGCGTAACCACGCTCTGCTACAGGAACTTGAACAGGCTTGGCATTCTGACGCATAGCCAGCTCTTCATCGCTGACCAGCCACTCAATACAGCGCTCGCGCACCGACAGGCGAATTCTGTCTCCGGTTTGCACCCAGGCCAAGGGGCCGCCAATCGCCGCCTCCGGCGTCACATGCAGGACGATGGTGCCGAAAGCGGTGCCGCTCATACGGCCATCGGAGACACGCACCATGTCTTTCACGCCTTGGGCGGCGAGTTTCTTGGGAATGGGCAGGTAACCCGCTTCCGGCATCGCCGCTGCTTTGGGACCGATATTCTTGAGCACCAGCACATCCTCGGCCCGGACATCCAGCTCGGGCGAGTCGATACGAGCGGCCAGGTCCTCCGCATTCTCGAAGACAACGGCACGGCCCTCATGCTCCATCAGTTCGGGGTTCGCTGCGGACTGCTTGATGATGGCGCCTGCCGGGGCAAGATTGCCGTGCAGCACGGCAATGCCCCCCTGTGGATACAAGGGAGCATCCAGAGTCTTGACCACATGCTGCTTGAAGCCGGGGCCGGCCGCCTCCAGTTCCTCGCCCAGGGTGCGCCCCGTCACGGTCAGAGCATCGAGGTGCAACAGAGGCTTGAGCTCTCGAAGCAGGGTATGCATGCCGCCGGCTGCATGGAAGTCCTCCATGTAGTGGTCGCCGGACGGCTTGAGATCGAGCAACACCGGAGTATTGCGGCTCATGACATCCAGGGCCTTGAGATCCAGCTCGTAGCCCAGACGACCCGCGATCGCGGCCATATGCACGATGGCATTGGTCGAGCCCCCCATAGCCAGCAGCACGCGCATGGCGTTTTCGAAGGCAGCTGGCGTGAGAATCTTGTCAATGCTCAATCCTGCACGCGCCATATGCACGGCCACCTCACCGGATCGCTCCGCAATCCGGATGCGATCGGCAGTGACCGCTGGAGGGGTCGCGCTGCCTGGAAGGCCAATTCCCAGAGCCTCTGCAATGCAGGCCATCGTGCTGGCAGTGCCCGCCACCGAGCAGGTGCCAACACTGGCGACGAGCTGATTGTTGACGTCGGAAATTTCCTCCGCATCAATTTCTTCGGCACGAAATTTCCCCCAGTAGCGTCGGCAATCGGTGCAGGCCCCCACTCTTTCGCTTCGATGCGATCCAGTGAGCATGGAGCCGGTCACCAGTTGAACCGCCGGCAGTCCGACCGAAGCCGCGCCCATCAGCTGAGCCGGCACTGTCTTGTCACACCCCCCGATCAGCACGACCGCATCCATGGGCTGCGCTCGCAGCATCTCCTCCGTGTCCATGGACATGAGGTTGCGCAGATACATGCTGGTCGGCTGGGAAAAGCTCTCGTGCAAGGAGATGGTCGGGAAGTCCATGGGCAGTCCACCTGCCATCAGGATGCCGCGCTTCACCGCCTCGATCAATTGCGGCATGTTTCCGTGACAAGGGTTGTAGGAGCTGCCTGTGTTCGTGATACCGATCACGGGTCTGTCCAGCGCCTTGTCGGTATAGCCCGCTCCTTTGATGAAGGCCTTGCGCAAAAAAAGAGAGAAGCCGCGATCACCGTAGTTGGTGAGTCCTTTGGAAATTCCGCTCGAAGCGGCTTCCGGATGGATCGTGGCTTGCTGGTCTGGCTTGTTCGTCATGGGAGGGTTAACCATTGTTGATGCACTGATTATTAATAATATTATTGATTAGAAGAAAAATCGAGCGCTCGAACAAGAAAGCGCATACCTGAAAACCCTAAAGGAGACTTCATGAAACCCACACAACTCGCCAATCCGGCCATGCGCCGCCGCAAGCTCCTTAGCTTGGTTGCAACAGCCCTCGTTGCATCTGGCGTATCTGGAGCAGCCAGTGCGCAGACTGATTACCCCAACAAACCCGTGAGGCTTGTGGTTCCCTATGCTCCAGGCGGAGCGACGGATGTCATCGGCCGCGTTCTTGCCAGGCAGCTTTCAGACGCGCTTGGGCAGCAGTTCGTCGTCGACAATCGCGCCGGAGCTGGCGGCAGCCTTGGCGCAGGTCAAGTCGCTAAATCACCCGCCGATGGCTACACCTTGCTGATGGGGGCATTCACAAGCCACACCATCAATGCAGCGCTGACGCCTGCGGCGACTCCTTTTGACATCCATAAGAGCTTCTCTCACATCTCGGTCGTAGGCACCGTTCCGCTGGTATTTGTGGTCAATCCCAGTGTTCAGGCGAAATCCGTCAGGGAACTGGTGGCCCTTGCCAAAACCAGCCCCGGCAGCGTCACGTTCGCATCCGCAGGCAATGGCTCGCCTCAGCATCTCTCGATCGAGATGTTCAAGCGTCAGACACAGGTTGAAGTCGTGCATGTGCCCTATAAAGGCAGCGGACCCGCTCTTTCCGATCTGCTCGGCGGTCAGGTCAATGCAATGATTGACACCGTTCCTGCCGCACAGAGTCAGATCAAGGCAGGCAAGCTCCGCGCTCTGGCCACAACGACCAAAGAACGTGTTGCCTCGATTCCAGACATCGCTACTGTCGTGGAAGCTGGATTTCCAGACATGCAGGTCAGCTCCATGTTTGCACTCTCGGCTCCTGCCGGAACGCCAGTTGCAGTCATTCAGAAGATCAATTCAGCGCTGAAAGTGATTCTGTCCAAGCAGGATGTCAAGGACTCCATGCTCGCCCAGGGCACTATTGCCACCTACAGCACGCCGGACGAGTCGGCCAAGATCATCAACGCCGAGTACGCCAAGTGGGCCCGGCTGATCAAAGACAGCGACATCAAGGCTGAATAAGCGAAGGTAGCGGAGCTCCAGGACGCTGCAGCTCCGCTACCTATACTGCGGTGGTGCAAGCCAACCTATCAACCAAAGACCTGAGAGCGGTAGTAGCCCTGAGCCAGACCAAGAGCTTTGGCCAAGCCGCCCTCCAGGTTCACCTCTCCCAGTCCGCGCTGTCGGCTCTGATTGCGCGTGTAGAAGCCCAGATCGGAGCAAGACTGTTTGAGCGCACCACTCGCGCCGTCGAGCTGACCGATGCGGGCCATGTCTTTATCGCCCATGCCCAGGAGATCTTGCGCGATACGCAGCGTGCCTTGCGCGCCGTGACGGACACCGTACAGCTCAGAACTGGTTCGGTGACGGTTGCTGCACTTCCCTCTCTGGCCGCCTCGCTGTTGCCAAAGGTCTTTGCCGAATTCACGCGGATCCACCCCGGGGTGCGCCTTGCCTTGCTTGATACCTTGTCGGGCCCGGCGTTTGATCTCGTTCGTGATGGCAAGGTCGACTTTGCGCTCACTGCAGCCGATCCCAAACAGGAAGACCTCGCCTATGAGCAATTGATGGAGGACCAGTTCTTTCTCATCTGTCCCGATGACCATCCTCTATCAAAGCAGACAGGTCCGATCGCAATCGAGAACACCTTGGACTATCCGCATGTCTCCATGCCCAGCTCTGCCAGCGTGCGCCAGTACATTGATGCGGATCTGCTCTCCAAAGGGCTTTACTTCGCTCCTGTCTTTGAAGTTGACCATATTGCGACCATCGGAGCCTTGGTCAGCGCTGGTCTGGGCATCAGCGCACTGCCCGAAACAGCCATATCGCTGCTACAGGCCGACCGCCTTGCGCAGATTCCTTTGTCGGCCCCTGGAATTCAACGTCCTTTGGGCATGGTGATGCGCCGCCATGCACCTCGAAGCTCGGCGGCCAGGAAATTAGAGACATTAATCAGAGCGAGCCTGCACAACCTGGCCTCTCATTCCAGCTAGAGCACTGCTCCGGATGCCGGGAAAGGCAGAGGTCGAAGGGCATGTAAAAAATTTCCCGCTGTTCGATACGAGCCACGTGCGCCACCAAAAACCAACAAAAACTGTGGGAACTTTGTCTTTAGCACTCCCTCTAACGGAGTGCTAATATGAAGATCATGGAAGAAAGGAAACCTGCAATGAAAACTGCCTCCGGCTCCATTGCTACTGCCTTGGCGCCCGCGAACCCCTGGGCGCTGGTACCTCCGCTGGGCAACCTGGATGCCTATATCTCGGCGGTCAATCGTATGCCAATGCTCACCCTTGAGGAAGAGCAGGACTACGCTCGCAAGCTCAAAGAACACAATGATCTGGACGCCGCCGGGCGTCTGGTGATGTCCCACCTGCGTCTGGTTGTCTCCATCTCGCGCCAGTACCTGGGTTATGGCCTGCCTCACGGCGACCTGATTCAGGAAGGCAATGTGGGCCTGATGAAGGCTGTCAAACGCTTCGACCCCGATCAGGGCGTGCGTCTGGTCAGCTACGCCATGCACTGGATCAAGGCGGAAATCCACGAGTACATTCTGAAGAACTGGCGCATGGTCAAGGTCGCCACGACCAAGGCCCAGCGCAAGCTGTTCTTCAATCTGCGCTCGATGAAGCATGACCTGAAGTCCGATGCTGCCATGGCGGACGAAGAGCTGGCCCTGCGCGAGACCCTGACCTTGAACGAAATTGACGCGGTCGCTGCAAAGCTCAACGTCAAGCGCGAGGAAGTCATCGAGATGGAAACCCGTCTGGCCGGTGGCGATGTGCTGCTGGATCCCTCTCCCAGCGATGATGGAGAACAGGCCTTCGGCCCTATCGCCTACCTGGCTGATGCCAGTCACGAGCCTACAGCCATGCTCGAATCGCGCCAGCGCGATCATCTGGCAACCGATGGCTTGGTCATGGCTCTGGAAGGCCTTGATGACCGCAGCCGCCGCATCGTTGAAGAGCGCTGGCTCAAGGTCAATGACGACGGATCTGGCGGCATGACGCTGCATGAGCTGGCTGCCGAATACGGTGTGAGTGCCGAGCGCATTCGCCAAATTGAGGTAGCCGCCATGAAAAAGATGAAAAAAGCGCTGGCCGAGTTTGCGTAAACGCCAACTTGCGCTCCAAGCCTTTAAAAGGCTGAAATGCTGAACCTCGAACCCGGATAATTTCCGGGTTTTTTATTTTTCGGCATTGATGCATGTTCTCATGTGCACCGATCGCCTATCAAGAATTCAAAAGAGACCTGCCATGCCTATTCGCACTTCGCGCATCTTGAAGAACCTGTCCCGCCGCAGCCTGGTTGCTGCAGGAGTCGCCATGGGGGCGACAGCAATGGCTCCGGCCGTCCTGGCAGCCGACAACTGGCCCGACAAGCCCCTGCACCTGATCGTGGGCTTCCCCGCAGGCTCCTCGCCTGATCTGACGGCCCGCGCGTTGGCCGAGCCATTGGAGAAGAAGCTGGGTCAGACCATCATCGTGGAAAACCGCGTGGGTGCTGGCGGCAATATCGCCGGAGAATATGTGGCCAAGGCAGATGGCTACACCTTCAGCGTGATGATCAACGGCAATATGACCATTGCCAAGATGCTCAACCCAGCCGTGCGCTATGACCCTATCAAGGACCTACAGCCCGTGAGCCTGATCGGCGTGGCTCCGCTGGTACTGGTGGCCCCTGCGTCGGCCCCACAAGGCAAGGCCTTTATGGAAGCGGCTGCCAAGGCTGGCGACAAATGGAGTTATGGCTCGCCCGGTGTCGGCACCGTGGGCCATCTGGGCATGGAACTGCTCAAGAGCCGCTCGGCCATCAAGGCCGTGCACGTGCCCTATACCGGCTACCCCCAAGTGTTCAACGGCATTCAGGGCGGCGATTTGAAGCTGTCCATGCTCCCTCCGGCACTGGCCATGGCACAGATTCAGGCCGGCAAGCTGCACGGCATCGGCGTGACCTCTGCAGCACGCAGCCCGCTGGCTCCCGGTCTTCCCAGCCTCAAAGAGCTCGGCGTCAACAACTTTGATCTGGAAATCTGGAACGCCGTGGCTGCGCCCAGATCCATGCCCAAGGCCCATGTGGACAAGCTGGCGGCCGCCGTCAGCGAGATCGTGCGTACGCCCGAGATGCGCCAGAAGCTGTCCATGCAAGGCTGGCAAGCCGTGGGCAGCTCGCCCGAAGGCCTGAGCAACCGTATCCAGCAGGATGTGAAGGCGCTGGGCACCATCATTCGCGAGCAGGGCATCACGGCGCAGTAAACACGCCCCCTGAGCCGCTTTGCGGCTTCCCCCGAGGGGGGACGACAGCCTCGCTGCGCGGCGGCGCTTGCTCGCTGTCACGCAGATGACGTGCGCCAGTTTTCCTCCATCCCACACGCTGAAGCCACTCCGGGTATCAACGAGAGCTACTGCGGCGTCCTTTATCATGCGCCCGACAGGCATGGGTTTACGCTATGCCGTCGGGCGCATTGTTGTATCTAGGGCAGCGCCACCGCTTTTGGAGCCTTCATGGACGCTGGTACCTGGTTCACGCAGCTCAATGCCTGGCAAGTCATGGCATTGGGTCTGGTTTTTTTCGGGGGTATTTATCTGCTGGGCGGCCTGCTCATGGGTGCTCTGACGACATCTCTTGCCCGTGCAGGTATTGGCAGGCCGCTGGATATACGTCCGCTCAAGCCCGGTCAGTTGCAACGTGAATGGCGCCAGTCCTTTCATTCCATACTGATCTTCGGCATCGGGATGATCGTTCCCTGGGGCTTTCTGCAACTGGGCTGGGCCCAGCTCTCGCCCACAGCCAGCGCCGGACGCATCGCTGTGGAGATCTTTGCGCTGCTGATCTGGAACGATGTGCACTTCTGGATCAACCACCGCCTGCTGCACACGCGCCGCCTGGTGCGCTATCACGGCGACCATCATCGCTCCGTGGTGACCACACCCTGGTCCACCTACAGCTTCCACCCCATCGAAGCTCTGATGCTGGGCAACATCATCTTGCTGCCCATGCTGGTGCACGACTTCTATTTCTGGTCGCTGGCCTCTGTGCCGGTATTGAGCCTGATCCTGAATCTGATCGGCCACTCCAACTACGACTTTTTCCCCTCAGTCTCCGACACCCATCCACTGGCCGCCAGCCGCCGTCACCATCTGCACCACGCGCGCCCGGCAGGCAACTATGGCTTTGCGCTGGCCTTCATGGACCAGCTCATGCGCACGCGGGTTGCAGACAACACCCCCAAAAGCTCCGGTCACTGAATGAGCAGGCACCCTGCCCAGCGCCGGTATCCAGTCCTGCGCCACTGGCGGGACTGGCAATCCGTCTTCTACATGCTCCTGCTGCCGCTGCTCGTGTGGTGGCAATGGAGCCATGGCTTCAGCTTCATTCTCTACAGCATCGAGCTGTTTCTGACATTGGGCGTAGGCGTGATTCACCACAACCACACCCATGTGCGCATGTGGTGGGGGCGCTGGACCAACCGCTTCACCGATTACTGGCTCACCCTGCTTCAAGGCCACCCCACCTTTGTGTTCTGGCCCGCCCATGTGGCCAATCACCACCGATTTCGCCACGGACCACGCGATCTGGCACGCACCTACCGCCCTGAATGGGGCGGCGATACCAATCATCTGTGGGGCTATCTGATTCACCCGGTGCAGGCGGCCTTCGTGCTGTATCCGCTGTTCTTTCGCTGGCTGAACAATCTGCGCCGTCACTGGCCTGGCGCCTTTCGCTACTGCATGGGGCAATACGCGCTGTGGCTGGGCAGCTGGGGCTTCTTTCTCTGGCTGGACTGGCAAAAGGCGTTGATCTTCATCATCGTTCCCCAGTTGCACGGCCTGCACTGGCTACTGGCCACCAACTATCTGCAGCATGCCCACGCCGATGGAAGGCCGCTGACCAGAGCGCAGCGCAATACTCCAGGTATCGAGCTGAACTACGCGCGCAACTTTGAAGGCCTGGTCAACCCCCTGCTTTTTAATATTGGCCTGCACACCGCGCACCATGAATGCCCGCATGCCCACTGGTCTGACCTGAGCGGACTGCACGAGCGCATTTACCGCCAACGGGTCACACCTTCATTGAACGAGGGTGGCCTGCTGCCTTATATGGGACGCGTGTTTGTATTGGGTCTGGTCTGGCCCGCGGCAAGAACCGAGCCGCAGATGCCACCCGACGCTGTGAAGTAAAAACCTGTTGAGGATCTATGCCTGTTGCCTATTCCAACGTCTATCTGCAATCTGCCGGCATGTTTCTGCCCGGTGCCCCGGTGGACAATGCTGGCATGGATGCGTTTGTCGCACCGCTGAACCGCATCTCCGAGCGTATCAAGCGCCGCATCCTGGCCGAAAACGGCATCCAGACCCGCCACTACGCCATTGATGGCGAAGGCCAGACGGTGTTCAGCAACGCCCAGATGGCTGCCGGAGCCATCGAGGAGACTCTGGCCCTGGCTGGCAAAAAGCTCGGCGATGTAGGCTTTCTGTCCAGCGGCTCCTCGGGGGGGGACGCGCTGATGCCCGGCTTTGCCAGCATGATTCAGGGCGAGATGGCCGCCCCGCCCATGGAAACGCTTTCTGTGCATGGGGTCTGCGCCGCCAGTGTGGGCGCCATGCAGGCCGCTGCCATGGCAGTGGAAAGCGGCGCCCATGCGCTGGCCCTGTCGGTGGCCAGCGAAATGCCCTCGCGCCTTTTCAAGCGTTCGCGCTTTGCGGCCCAGGGCTATGACACAGACTTTGACGCCCATTTTCTGCGCTGGATGCTGTCCGACGGCGCGGGCGCCGTGCTGCTGGGCGGCCCCAAGGCACTGCCTCAGGCCAACGGACTGCGCCTCAAGCTCAAGTGGACACACCAGCGCAGCTTTGCCGGCGACTACCCCGTGTGCATGCAGCTGGGCATGACGGCCGATCGCGGAAAAAGCCATCTGGACTTCCCTGCCTGGAGCGATGCAGAGGCCGCAGGCGCTCTGGCACTGCGTCAGGACATTCGTCTGCTGCCGCATCTGTTCGATGTCTGCATTCACGAATATGCAGCCCTTGCCCACCAGGGCTGGGTGCCCGAACGCGGCATAGACCACTTTCTCTGCCACTACTCGTCGGAGCGCTTCATCCCCGTTGTCGACGAGCTGCTGGGCAAGGCCCAGCTCAGCATTCCGCGCGAGCGCTGGTGGAGCAATCTGGCATGGCGCGGCAACACGGGGGCGGCCTCCATCTTCATCATGCTGTCGGAGTTTTTGCAAAAACAGGGCCAGCGTCTGAAAGCCGGCGACACAGTGCTCTGCTTCATCCCCGAGTCGGGCCGTTTCACAGCAGGCTACATGCTATGGGAAGTGGAGCTGGATGCGAATACCGAGCAAACGCCAGAGGCCAGCACCCCTCGGAAATCGGCACAGTCGGCGGCGCTGCCGGATGATGCTCTTCCCGATGTATCCACCATCGCCGCACCCCATGACCCGGCCGCTGCGCCATCGCAACTGGCGCCGCTGCTGACCGAGCTGGCCAGCATCTGGCAGGACTACCGCAGCAATGTCTGGCGCACTCCCCTGCTCCAGCGCATGCGCACGCGCCAGTTGCAGATCACCGACTATCTGCGCTGGATGAGTCACTGGATTCCCCAGGTGCGCGAAGGCAGTCTGTGGATGCGCGAAGGCGCGGCCTCGCTGACCGGCGACTACGCCACGCTGGCCTCGCTGATCGACCTGCATGCAGGCGAGGAGCAGAACGACTTCAAGATTCTGCACAGCGACTATCTGAAGGCCGGCGGCACCGAGACCGACATTAACCGCCTGCGCCGCAACCCAGGCGGCGAAGCGCTCAATGCCTATCTGCACAGCCTGGCTGCCACGCCCAACCCGATCGGCCTGCTGGGCGCCATCTACATCATTGAAGGCACGGGCCAGCGCATCGTTCCCAGCCTGCTGCCCCTGCTGCGCCAGAGCCTGCCGCTGCCGCCAGATGCCTTCCGCTTTCTCGAATACCACGGCGCCAACGACGAGAACCACCTGGAGCGCTGGCTGCTGGCCGTGCAGATGGCGCTGGAGCTGGACAGTGAAGGCACGGCCCAGCAGGCCATACTGCAGACCGCGCGCAACACGGCCGCCATGTACCTGATGCAGTTTCAGCATGTGCTGGCCGAGCGATAACTAGAAGCAGCAAGAAGCACCGGGAGGATTCATGAAGAACGAGTTCAACGACCATGTCTGGGACGAGCGCGACCCCAGCCCCTGGCTGGCGCTCTACCTCGACCAGAGCACACCTTTGCCCGATGACGTCAAGGCCGCCTGGCTACGCGACTGCAGCAGCAGCTCGCGCCAGTTCTTTCTGCCCGCCATGCGGCCGCTGGCGCGGCTGTCCATGATCATCATTCAGGCGCTGAAGATCTTTCTGCCCAAGCGCTGGTCGCACTCCATGCTGCTGCACCGCCTGCTGGCCTTCGGCATGAAGAAGTTTCTCTCGCCAGAGGCCAACTGGCTCATCATGCGCCACTTTCATCTGGGCTCCCAGGTACTGGCCTTCGTCGCCGCCAATGCCCCCACCAAGGTCAGCACGGCGCCATTGACGCCCATGGAAATCGACGATGTGAAGGACGAGCTGTTTCTCAAGCACGACCTCAACCTCTTCAACTTCGTGATTCGTCTGAACAAGGCTCTGCGCGAGAACGGGCAGGAACTGGTGCCCGTGGCCGAGCCCGATTTCTCCATGATCCGCGAGCCCGATCTCAGGCTCGAAGACATGCCGCGCGGGCGCTTCAACGTCATCGACCTGCAAAGCGCCATTGAGCTGTACACGCCCATCTACCAGTTGCTGCTGACCGACAACGACTTCTGGCGCGCCAGCAACTCGCTGCAGCTCGACGAAACCGTTGCCATCTACTGCGCCAAGATCCTGGCCTCGCCTGAGCACCTGGTGCTGCTCAACAACAAGCATCCCATGGTGCCCCTGTCCACCCTGTATGCCGCCTACCGCCTGGTGCTGCACGGCCTTTCCACCGAGATGCTGCACTCGCTGCTGACACGCATGGCCAACGGCGAGCACCCCATTCCCGCGCGCGAGCTGGCCAAGATGCACCAGGCCGCCGAGACGGTGATGGATCAAACCGCTGCAAAAAGCTGAGCCATGGACCCACGAAGCAACCGCATCACAGGCGTTCGCATCGACGAGCAGACCATCTGGCTGGCACTCGCGGACGGACGCGAACTGGCCGAGCCCATCAAGCGGCATATCCGCCTCGAAAAAGCCACGCCCGAGCAAAGGCTGCACTGGGTTCTGAGCGACGAGGATCACGGTCTGAACTGGCCGGCGTTGTGGCAGCCATCTCCCGCAGGCATGGTCAGCGTCTGGGACATGGATCAGGACAGTCTCTACAACCAGGCCATGGGTGCGCTGCTCGGCGCCAAATGGGACGTTACACAGATATCCCCGGTCCAGCATGAGCTGGTGGCTCTGTGGCGCATGGAAGCCGATATCAACAACGGCGGCTTTCTGCAGTTTCTGGGCAACTGGGGAGTGGAGAACCATCAGCTCACACTGCAGGCTCTGCAAGCCATAGGCGCCCCCGTCACGCAGCAATGTCTGCAAGACATGTTTGCGGTGCTCAGGCGATTTGAAGACATGCCAGAGAATGTGGACTTCTCCGATCTGCCTGCACTGCTGACGGACGCCGAGCATGAGCAGTTGCAGGAACTGGAAGAAGCCTTCTGGGACTACCCGGAGCCTTTGAACAAGCTCGTGGTCATGCACTACGGACCCGCCCAATGAAGTCTGAAAGCCAATCCGGCAAGACCTATTCGCTGGCGTTTCGCAAAGCCCTGGTGGACGAAGCGCTGAACCGCACACCCGGCGGCGGCTTTCCGGAACTGGAAAAGCGCCACCGCCTCAAGCCCGGAACCCTGTTCGACTGGGTCGAGGAGCTGGGTCCAGCACCACCGCCCGCGCCTTTTTCTGCACTGCATTTCTGGATAGGAAATACGCCATTGGGCGAGCCGGAATTTGCCCGCTACTTTGAACATGCAGACAGTTACTGGGAGCTGGAAGTCGAAGACATTGAAAGCAGCAAGCAAGATGTCACGGGCTGCGGCTTCTGCCAGGATCTGGGCAGACAATTTCTGTTCGACGAAGACCTTCTGCTGATGATCTGGCTGCCCGAGCCTGTCCCTGTCTCTGCCTTGGTGAGCCACAGCACTCTGGACTCCGACACATCGCTCGCGCTCATCGTGCAAGCCTGTGAAACCCATGGCATTCACACGGCCAACGCCATGTTTGTCTATGCCGACCCAACCGAGCCGATCACCGATCCGGATAAGCTCTACAACGGACTGAGCTACATCGGTCTTTTTGACGACTGACGCAGCTCAGACGCTTTTTTCATCTTCTTCATGCACGACTTCATTGCCCAGATTTCGCAGCAATGGCTGCAGCTGCCGGATTGCCAGACCGAGCACAAGGACGCAGCCAGAACACGCATTACCAGCAGCGCAGCAGCCGGTTGCATGGATGTCGAATTCTTTGTGCACCACGGTGGCAACGGCTCTTTCTCGGCCACCAGGTATGAGGAGGCCATGCAGTTGAGCGCGGAGCATCGGCTTCATGCCTGGATCACGCTGCGTGATGCGGACGGTGAAGTCATACACCATGAAGTCAGCTGCAACCCCGGGCGCTTTGCTCAGCTGCTGCATGAATGGCGCGCAGCGCCTGATGCAGCACCGGAACAAGTCACCATCCAGGCCTTGGCTTGCGGTCCGTCTACCGATGAGGCTGAAACCTGTGTCCCTTCGATGGATCAGGAGCTGAACCTCGGCCTGCTGGACGAGCTCGCGGATGCACAGCAGGCACTTGAACGGCTCAAGGCCGATGTGGCCGCCATCGACCTCATGCGCCTGCTTCAGTCCTGGCCGCGAGATGATCGCGGACGACCTGCGGCGCGCACCACCGCCGTGCTTGCGGCCTACGGCCCCGCCACCCGCAAGCGCCAGCCCTGCCTGCTGGTTCGATCGGTCATGCAGTCAAAGATGCCGGGCTGGCAATTGCTTGTGTCGTCCGAATTTCTCTACAACTGCCGCCATCAGTGGAGCGATGCCCGCTGGCTGTGGTCGCCGGCAGAGGCCCCCAAGGACTCGGCTCTGGAGCGCAAGGCACGCAATCTGATGGCACAAGGCAAGGTCAGCGAGGCCTGCGCACTGTATGGCATCGAGCTTCACGAACGCGTGCGAAGACTTGCCGCAGGTCAGTCATTCCAGCGCTTCTCGCCCGCGCCAGAGGCCTGGGTGCAAGAGCTGCGAGATGCTCTTCTGCAGCTGGCTCCGTGGCGTCTCACAGCAGGCCTTCAACGCATACAGGAGCACCTGATTCAGGCCAACCGCAAGCCGCCCAAGCCCGGCAGCTGGGAGCGCAAGCTGTTCTGGTTCTCGGGCCAGCGCCAACAGGCGCGTTGGGGCCCCGGAGTACGCTTCAACGAGGATGGCAAGCCGGTGCTGGACCTGATCGTCACCGCATCCAACGAGCATTTTCCCGTGCCGGACTGGAAGCAGCAGCCACGCTAATCCCGTCAGTCAATATCATCAAGCCACTGCCAGCCAGTCCCGCACCTGCTCGGCGGGCATGGCACGCGAATGCAGCCAGCCCTGGAAGAACTCGCAGCCGATGTCACGCAGCAGCTGCAGCTGATCGAGCTCTTCGACACCTTCGGCCACCACCTCCAGATCCAGCGCATGGGCCATATGCACAATGCCGCCCATCAGCCTGTCCCGACAAGGCGACGGAAACAGAAACTCCCGCCCCAGCTTGACGCGCTGCAGCGGCAGATATTGAAGATAGGCCAATGACGAATGGCCGGTACCAAAATCATCCAGCGCAATCGTCACTCCCAGCCGCGCCAGAGCCTGCAGCACTTCGCTCCCCTGAGCGGGGTTGATCATGGCCTGGGATTCGGTTACCTCCAGCTCCAGCCATTGCGGCGGTACCTGATAGCGCTGCAAACAGCTGCTGACCTGCTCAACCAGATTCACCTGCCGCAGTTGATAGGCAGAAAGATTGACCGCAACCCGCAGCGGCGTACCGGCCTTGAGCCACAAAGCGATCTGCTTGCAGGCTGCGTCGAGCACATAGTTGCCCAGAGCCACGATCTGGCCCGAGGCCTCGGCCACCGGAATAAAGCGCGCCGGACTGACATTGCCCAGCAAGGGATCATGCCAGCGCAGCAGGGCCTCCACAGCCACCACTGCGGTGCTCTCGACCTTGACCTGAGGCTGGTAGTGCAGTTGCAAGCCACCATAGCTGAGCGCCATGCGCAAGCGCTCGGCCAGTTGCACGCGTTCAGCCATCTCCTTGCCCATGGCAGGTTCGAAAAACACCGCATGGCCACGCCCCTGGGCCTTGGCGCTGTACATGGCCATATCGGCGAAACGCATCAGGTCGTCGCCAGTCTGCGCATCGTCGGGATAAAGGGCAATGCCCACGCTGGCACCAAAATCCAGCGCCAGCCCGTCATGCTTGAAGGGGATGGAGAGCGCAGCCAGTATCTGTTCGCTCCAGAAACGGGCTCGGGCCGCATTCTCACCCACCAGCAGCACCATGAATTCGTCGCCACCCAGGCGTGCCAGCACTCCCTCGCTGCGCAGCTGGGACTTCAGCCGCCTGGCGACCTCCCGCAGCAGTTGATCGCCTGCTGCATGGCCGTAGCCGTCATTGATGGCCTTGAAGTTGTCGAGATCAAGTTGCAACAGGGCCAGTGCTTCCCCGTCGGCCTGTGCGAGCTTGAGTTGCTCCTGCAGCTCCTGGCCGAATTGCCAGCGATTATTGAGTCCGGTCAGGGTGTCCTTGGTGGCCTGGAACTTCAGGCGTTGCTGCATCTGATGCAGCTCCGTCACATCGCGCACAAAGGCAATGGCCAGGCCTTTGTCGTCATCGCCAAAATAGCCAAGAGCAATGTCCACCGGCACGGCATTGCCCTGCTTGCGCTGCAGCCACAGCACGCCACCCAGCCCCATGGGCCGGCGCGATGGCTGGGCAAAGTAGCTGCGCAGGTAATGGCCATGCCCGGCCTGAAACTCGGGCGGCAGCAGCGTGTCCAGCGCCTGCCCTTCGAGCTCGCCGCGCCCGTAGCCTGAAATGGCCTGCATGGCGGCGTTGGCCGTCACGATGTGCCCGTCGCGGTCCACGAGCAAAATGCCGTCCGGAGCGGCATCCAGTGCCTGCTGCTCACGCCGGCTCAGCATGACGGAAAGGCTCACCCCCTCCTGCCAGGCCGACATGGCCAGTCGCAACCGGCGCTGACAGTCCGCCAGCGCTGGTTCAGACACCGGTTTGAGCATTGAAGAAAAAGGGCACTCGGCCATACACAGACTCCAGATATCCACTCTGGCGTCCCTGCGTGCAGCCACTCCCCATGCTGCATCAACGGCCTGCATGCCCAACTCTAGAAAGCCGGATCGAGCCTTGCCAAGTGTTTGAAGTCGCTCACTATGCGCGCGACATCGCACGCTCTCCTTGCGCTATATCAAACACCAACATGTAACAATAATTTTCAGAGTTTGAGACCAATGCTGCTGGTCGCGACAGCTTCAGCCCAGCAGTGCCTTCACGTCCTGAGTCAGCAACTGCGGCCCCGCGCCGTAGCGCTCGTAAACGCGCAACCGGCCCTGGGGATCGAAAAGATAGGTACCGGCCGAGTGATCGAGGGTGTAAGTTCCGTCAACCTTGCCTGGCACTTTCTTGAAGAAAATCTTGAAATCCTTGGCCACGGCAGCAATCTCGTCGGCCGTACCGCTGAGCCCCACAAAGCTCTCGTCGAAGTTGGCCAGATAGGCCTTGAGCACCTCAGGCGTATCACGCTCGGGGTCCAGCGACACAAACACGGCCTGCAGCTTGTCGCCATCGGCGCCCAAGGCCTGCTTGACTTCAAGCAACTCCTGCAGCGTGGTGGGGCAGACATCGGGGCACTGGGTGTAGCCGAAGAACACGGCCACCACCTTGCCCGAGAAATCCTTGAGGCTGCGCTTTTTCCCGTGGACATCGGTGAGCGGAATGTCCTTGGCGTAGTCTGCGCCCGTCACATCCACGCCCTGAAACTTGGGCTTGCTATCGTCCTTGCAGCCAGTCAATGTCAATGTGGCCGCACCGGCCAGTGTTGCGGCGCCTAAAGCGCCGAGTACGCGCAGCGCAGCTCGTTTATCCATGGTCGATCAGGCTAGGTAGTGATCCACCAGCAGCGCAGCAAACAGCAGGCTCAGATGGATCAGGGAAAAGCGGAAGGTCTTGCGTGCCAGCGCATCCGAGTAGTTGCGCAGCAGTGCCCAACCATAACCGCAAAAGCCCAACCCCAGAATCACTGCGGCAAAAAGGTAGAGATAGCCACTCATGCCCACCACAAAAGGCAGCAGACAGCCGGCAAACAGCACCAGGGTATAGAGAAACACCTGCAGCCGCGTGAAGGCATTGCCATGCGTGACCGGCAGCATGGGCAAACCGGCGCGGCGGTAATCCTCCACTCGGTACAGCGCCAGCGCCCAGAAATGCGGCGGCGTCCAGAGAAAGATGATGAGAAAAAGCAGCAGGGCTTCATGCCCAACCTGCCCCGTCATCGCCGCCCAGCCCAGCACGGGCGGCATGGCGCCCGATGCCCCGCCGATGACGATGTTCTGCGGCGTCAAAGGTTTGAGCACCAGCGTGTAGATCACGGCGTAACCAATGAAGGTGGCCAGCGTCAGCCACAGCGTGAGAGCATTCACGGCCAGCAGCAAGATGGCGGCACCTGCTGCGCACAGCAAGGCCGAAAACAGCAGGGCCTGGGAATGCGAGAGCTCGCCGCGCGCCGTGGGCCGCCAGGCTGTGCGCTTCATGCGTGAATCAATGCTGCGCTCGACCAGGCAGTTGAAGGCCGCTGCCGCTGCCGCAACCAGCCAGATGCCCGCGCAGGCCGCCAGCATGCGGCCCCAATCCTGCCAGCCGGGAACGCCCGGCACGGCCAGCACCATGCCGATGAAGGCGCAAAAGACGATGAGCTGCACCACCTTGGGCTTGGTCAGCGCGTAGTACTGCGCCCAGCGCGAAGCAGCCGCTCCTGCAGCCGGAACAGCGCCGTTCAAATCCGAGATTTCTGCCTGCATGCGGCCCTCCTCGCTGACTGTGATTCAGATGGCTGGCAGTGCCTTGCGAAAGCAGGCTAAAGCCGGTTTCAACACCTATTTCCGTGCTGCATCGACCGTAGCCCGCCCGGCCTCGTCCCATGAGGCAGAGGCGCGCAGCAGCCGCTCCAGATCGCGCTTGGCCTTGCCGGCCGTGGCTTTATCCATGCTTGCTGGAAAGCGCATCATCCAATGCCCCTGCGGATCGACCACATACAGATGCTCGTCCAGTGCATGCCCGACCTCGGGCTTGAGCCAGTTGCCGATGACTGCAGCGGGCACACGTACCGTTATGGCTTGCTCGGCAGCCGGCAGGATTTTTTCAGGCACGGGCTGCTGGTCGCTGATGAGCCAGACCCAGTCCAGCCGGTCCTTATCACGACCCAGGGTTTCACGCAGTTGGCGCTGCAGATAGAGATGCTCCTGACAGCGCTGCCCGCAGTCCCCGGCACTGGTGCTCAGCAGCAGCCACTGGCCCTTGAGGCTGTTCAGATTCACGCTGCGGCCGTCCAGCGTCTGCGCCTGCACATCGGGCAGGCCGGGCTGCTCGGCAATCAGCTCGCCGTAGCTGCGCTGCTGCGAAGGACGCAACACGTAATAGGTGAAGTAGGAGGCCAGCACCGGCGCCGCACAGACCAGCAGCACGGCCAGCATCTTCCAGCGACCGCTGCGCGCCTGCATCTGCCGTGCCTGGGTATGCGCGGGATCGGGCAGGCTGTGGACCGCAAAGCTCAGCGGTTCATCCCTCGGGCTGCGCGGCGCGGCGGCGGGGGTAAAAGCGTCGGACGAGTTGAAACCAGACATAGAGCAACACCACCAAGACACTGAGTCCGAACCACTGAAATGCATAGCCGTAGTGCTTTTGCACACCGGCATTGATCTGCGGCCAGTCGCGCAGCAAGCCTTCGCTTGCGCCGCCGCCTTGCACCACGCTCAGCGCCAGCAGCGGCAAGCCGCTTTGCTGCGCCCACAGGGCAATGTCTGCATTCTGTCGGATGCGCGACTTTTGCTCATCAGGGTCTGCCCCGCCATGGGCGGCTTCCAGCTCCATCAGCCTGGACGGTGGCGCCTCCAGCCTGCCCTCGATGCTGACCGTGCCTGCAGGCGTCTGCACCTCTGGCAGGACCGAGCGATCCATGAAGTTGCGCGGTGCCCAGCCGCGCTGCACGATGATGACCCTGTGCTCATAAGGAGCGCTCAATCTGAAGGGCGTGAGCACATAGAAGCCGGCCCGACCCTGCATCTGGCGGTTGTCCAGAAAGAGGGTCTGCTCGGCCAGCCACTGGCCTTGCAACTGCACGGGTCTATGCAGCAGATGCGCCTTCTGTGCTTCGCCGGCGGAGTTTGCCGCCAGAGCCACCTCGGCGGCCAGCTGGGCGTTATGCCAGGGCTGCAGCGCCTGCTGGCGCGTGATGGCATCGAAAACAGCCTGCTTCTGCGCGGCCCGGCCCAGTTGCCAAAAGCCCAGCGATGCTGTGGCGGCCACGCAGATCAAGGCCGCCGCAGAAATCAGTAGAAACCGCCAGAGGTCTGGAAATCGGGAAATGCGCACCAGATAATCCGTTCATGAAATTCGTGATCATTCTCGCCTTTCTCGCCATTTTGGCGAGTCTCGGCAGTGCGCTTTTCTTCATGATGCGCAGGGGCGACGGCGGCGAAAACTCGGAGGCCGACGATGCCGAGCGAAGCCGCAAGATGTTTCGCGCCCTGGCCCTGCGTGTGGCTTTGTCGGTTGCGCTGTTTCTCTGCGTTCTGATGGCGGCCAAGCTGGGATGGATACAGCCCACAGGCTGGCAGCCCGGGCAATAGACCGCTTTGAGTCGCGCAGGATAACGCTCCTAAAACAAAAGCGCCTTGCGCTTGCCATTCATAGGATTCAGCATTGTTTGATGCTGAAACCGATGTTGGTCATGCGCAAGACGCTTCTATTTTTGAGAGTCTTACATCCAGTACACAAGGATGTAGAGAAAGACCCAGACTACGTCTACAAAGTGCCAGTACCAGGCAGCCCCCTCAAAGCCGAAGTGGTGCTTGTCGGTAAAGTCCCCTTTCATCAGGCGGATGGTGATGAAGAACAGCATCAGCATGCCCACCAGCACGTGGAAGCCGTGAAAGCCCGTCAACATGTAGAAGGTGGAGCCGAAAACGCCCGAGTTGAGCTTGAGGTTGTAGTCGTTATAGAGATGGTGATACTCGTAGCCCTGCACGCACAGGAAGACAAAGCCCAGAATCACCGTCATCCACATGAAGCTGATGCAACGCGCGCGGTTGTTGACCTGCAGCGCATGGTGGGCGATGGTCAGCGTCACGCCCGAGCTCAGCAGCAGCGCCGTGTTGATGGTGGGCAGCCAGAACGGCCCCACGGTCTTGAACGGCTCGACGATATTCGCGGGCGACGCCGTGGCTCCGGGAGCCACACTGGGCCACACGGCCTGGAAGTTCGGCCACAGCAGCTCGTTGGCCAGACTGCCCAGTGCCGGCACCGAGTGCGCGCGCGCCCACCACAGCGCGGTGAAGAAGGCGCCGAAGAACATCACCTCCGAGAAGATGAACCAGCTCATGCTCCAGCGGTAGGACAGGTCGATCTTGCGACTGTTGAGCCCGGCCTCGCTTTCGCGCGCTGCATCGCGGAACCAGACGAACAGCACGGACAGCCACCAGACCAGACCGACGAACAGGGAATACATTCCCCATTCGTGGCCATTGATCCAGGTGCCTGCGCCCAGAATCACAAAGAACAGACCGATGGCCGCCATCACGGGATGGCTGGATTCGGCTGGCACATAGTAGTAAGGGGTTGCGCCCTGCGGGGTTGCGCTCATCACTCGGCTCCTGACTCTGTTGATCGTTGTTTTGACCGACGCTCCACTATCACTTGCACTGCATTCGCCACACCTGTTTCAGCCAAGGCTAAACGACCAGGTTGACGATCCATATCAACGCTAATACCAAGGCAAAAATCGCTACCAGCCCCACGGCAATCACATGCAGCGGCGTGATGCTGGCGAAATCCTTCTCGTACTCCTTGCCCTTGCGCACGCCCAGCATGGCCCAGGCGACGGCCACAATGCTGCGCCAGAATCCGGTCTTCTTGGCGTCCTGCGTCATGAGCTGCCTCCTGGCGTGACGACAGCAGCCGTGCTGCCTTCGGGCGCTGCGGGGGTCTTGCCTCCCACCTCGAAGAATGTGTAGGACAGCGTGATCGTCTTCACATCCTTGGAGATGCGCGGATCGATGACAAAGGCCACCGGCCATTCACGCTTCTCGCCGGGCTCCAGCGTGTACTGCGAAAAGCAGAAGCACTCCATCTTGTTGAAGAAGGCCGTGGCCTGGCGCGGCGCATAGCTGGGGATGGCCTGGGCGGCCATGCGCCGGTTCTGCACGTTCTGGAACTCATACATCACCGTGGCCAGCTCGCCGGGATGGACCTGCACCGAACGCTTGGCCGGCTTGAAGTCCCAGGGTCCGCGTGCATTGGCATCGAACTCCACGGTGATGGTGCGGCTGGTGTCGATCTGGCTGTTGGGCGGAAGCTTCACGTCGCGGCCCGCCACGCCGGCACCGGGCACCTGTTTTTCGGACAGCGACAGGATGTTGATGCCCGTCAGCTCGCAGATATGCTTGTAGATGGGAATGAGCACATAGCCGAACGCAAACATGCCCAGGGCAACGATCGCCAGCTTGCCCACCATCTTCGCGTTTTCCTTGGCTATGCTCACCTCAAGCTCCTTCACTCGGTTGCCATCGGCCTGCCTCAATGCAGCCAGGCCATCTTCACCACAAAGCCGATAAAGAACACGGCAGCCGTGGAGGCCAGGATCAGCCCCAGCCTCCGGTTCGCCTTGCGTTGCTCCTGTGTCGTCATACGCGCCTCCTCAACCGATCACCTTGGTGGCGGTTTCATCGAGCTTGGGAGGCGTCTCGAAGGTGTGGAACGGAGCCGGAGAAGGCACTTCCCATTCCAGACCTTCGGCCGCTTCCCAGGGCTTTTGCGGCGCCTTTTCTCCGTGACCGCGCATCGCGGGCCAGACGACGAACAGGAAGAAATACACCTGCATCAGACCGAAGCCAAAGCCGCCCAGGGAGGCAATCATGTTGAAGTCGGCGAACTGCATGGGGTAGTCGGCATAGCGACGCGGCATGCCGGCCAGACCCAGGAAGTGCATGGGGAAAAAGGTGATGTTGAAGAAGATCAGCGAGCCCCAGAAATGAATGCGGCCGCGCGTCTCGGAATACATCACGCCCGTCCACTTGGGCGACCAGTAGTAATAGCCGGCGAACATGGAAAACAGCGAGCCGGCCACCAGCACATAGTGGAAGTGGGCCACCACGTAATAGGTGTCCTGCAGCTGGATGTCGATGGGCGCCATGGACAGGATCAGCCCCGTGAAGCCGCCCATGGTGAACACGAAGATGAAGCCCACGGCGAACAGCATCGGGGTTTCAAAGCTCATGGAGCCGCGCCACATGGTGGCCGTCCAGTTGAACACCTTCACGGCCGTGGGCACGGAGATCAGCATGGTCGCATACATGAAGAACAGCTGACCCGTGACCGGCATGCCGGTGGTGAACATGTGGTGCGCCCAGACGATGAAGGACAGGATGGCAATCGCCGCCACGGCATAGACCATGGAGGTGTAGCCGAACAGCTTCTTGCGGCTGAAGGCGGGCACGATCTGGCTGACGATGCCGAAGGCCGGCAAGATCATGATGTAGACCTCGGGGTGGCCGAAGAACCAGAAGATGTGCTGGTACATCACCGGATCGCCGCCGCCTGCAGGATTGAAGAAGCTGGTGCCGAAGTGACGGTCGGTCAGCGTCATGGTGATGGCGCCGGCCAGCACAGGCATCACGGCGATCAGCAGATAGGCGGTGATCAGCCAGGTCCAGGCAAACAGCGGCATCTTCATCAGCGTCATGCCGGGCGCGCGCATGTTCAAAATGGTGACGATGATGTTGATCGCGCCCATGATGGAGCTGGCGCCCATGATGTGCATGGCAAAGATGCTGGTGTCCATGGACGGGCCCATCTGCAGCGTCAGCGGCGCATACAGCGTCCAGCCGGCCGCCGGCGCACCACCGGGCATGAAGAACGAGCCCACCAGCATGATGCCAGCAGGAATCAGCAACCAGAAGCTGAAATTGTTCATGCGCGCAAACGCCATGTCGGACGCGCCGATCTGCAGCGGCAGCATCCAGTTCGCGAAGCCCACGAAGGCCGGCATGATGGCGCCGAACACCATGATCAGGCCATGCATGGTGGTGAGCTGGTTGAACAGCTCGGGGTTGACGATCTGCAGACCCGGCTCGAACAGCTCGGCACGAATCAGCATGGCCAGGATGCCTCCCACCATCAGCATGGTGAAGGAGAACAGCAGGTACATCGTGCCGATGTCCTTGTGATTGGTGGCAAACAGCCAGCGGCGCCAGCCAGAGGGCATGGCGTGGTGATGGTCGTCGTGCCCATGGTCGTGACCATGGCCCTCATGGGTGTGGACGGGAGGAACTACGGCGCTCATATTCTTTTCTCCAATCGGTCTCTATACCCGGGGCTTACTTCGCGGCCGTGATGTCAACACGGCGTGCCTGCTGGTCCGCGCCTGCCGCAGCCGTGATGGTCTCGGGCTTGCGCAGCTCGATGCGGTCACCGGCAATGCCGCTGTCCTCCAGCAGCTTGGCCACGGCCTTGGCTCGCTCCTTGGCCAGCTCCGCGTTCTTGTCGGCGTTGCCGGTGGAGTCCACAAAGCCTGACAGAGCAATCTTGCCGTCCTTGTGGGCACTCCAGTACTCGGCCGCCTTCTTCACCGCAGCCTGAGCCTTGTCGTCCAGCACGCTCTTGCCGGTCTCGAAAAAGACTTGATAAGGGCCGGCGTCGCTGGCGGCAGCGGCTGCACCTTGCACAGGGGCTGCAGAGTCAGCCGCAGGAGCTGCGGGTGCCGCACTGCCTCCGCCTTCCGGAAACTTGCCGCCACGCGCAGCCACGAACTGGGCGGGCTGCACCAACTGGCCGGTCTGGTTGCTCCAGTGGTTCTTGGCAAAAGTCACCACTGCGGCCAGTTCGGTGTCGCTCAGTTGCTTCCAGGCCGGCATGGCACCGTTGGCGCGGCCTTCGAGCACGGCATGCATCATGTCGGCCGTGGGGCCCAGCACCACGGGACTGCCGTCCAGCGGCTTGATGGGACCGGCTCCCTTGCCATTGGCCTGGTGGCAGGCTGCGCAGTTGGCCGCATAGACTTTTTCGCCACGCGCCACCAGATCGGCCAGCACCCAGACCTTGTTCGGATCATCGGCCTTGGCGGCCAGCTTCTTCTTTTCTTCGGCCACCCAGGCGCTGTAGGCTTCGGCAGACAGCACCTTCACATGGATGGGCATGTAGGCATGCTCCTTGCCGCACAGCTCGGCACACTGGCCGTAGTAGTCGCCGGTCTTCTCGGCCTTGAACCAGGTATCGCGCACAAAGCCGGGAATCGCGTCCTGCTTGATGCCAAAGGCCGGCACCATGAAGGAGTGGATCACATCGTTGGCCGTGGTGATGATGCGCACCTTCTTGCCCACAGGCACGACCAGCGGGTTGTCGACCCTGAGCAGATAGTCGTTGGGCGCCTTGCTCACATCGCCGCTGTTGGACATCTGACGCTGGGCGTTGTCCAGCGTGGAAACAAAGCCCAGGCCTTCGCCCTCGCCGCTCAGATAGTCATAGCCCCATTTCCACTGATAGCCGGTGGCCTTGATGGTGAGGTCGGCATTGGTCGTGTCCTTCTGCGCCACCAGCACCTTGGTGGCAGGCAGCGCCATCAGAATCACGATGATGAAGGGAGCCACCGTCCAGGCCACTTCCACCTTGACCGATTCATGGAAGTTCGCGGCCTTGGCACCCTGGGATTTGCGGTGCTTCCAGATGGAGTAGAACATCACCCCGAACACCGCGATAAAGATCACCGTGCAGATGATGAGCATCATCCAGTGCAGCCAGTGCTGTTCCACGGCAATGCGTGTCACAGGCGGATGCAGATTGAGCTGGTTGACGGCAGGGCCTCCCGGCAGATCCTGTGCCGCATAGGCCATGGAACTACCCCACGCCGCCAAGGCCAAACTCCAGGGAACCAGCTTGGTGGAAATGTTTTTCATCGTTTTCACTTACCTCTAAGCCTCAGTTGTCCACTCGCTCACACCGCTTCCGCCATGGCTGGCCAGAAGGCTGTGACACTCACACTACTTCGCGAACTTCAACGCAGCATGCCCCAGAATTTGATAGCACTGTCTGCGCGCATTCACTAATGCATGTACCGGAAACCCATGCCAATCGACCTTGCGCAAGCGGGCCTGACCGGACTTGAAACTCGTACTGGCAAGCGCATCTCACGGCAAGTGCCGGACATGGCTGAAACTGGCCTGGCAGCCAAGACAGAAGGGGAGAAGATGGGACGCCCCAGCACCGCGACAACCGCCGGGCACAGGGATGCGTCAGCGCAGCAAAAGGCTGGCTTGTGGTGATGATGAAATGCGAAAACCGGCCGCTGTCGAACCCGCTGGCCAGTCCCCTTGGCAAAGCGAAACACCCGATATCTCCCCTGGCGGCTTGGGCCGCACTGTCTGTTTTCCTTCAGGCAGGAGAGAAGCCCGAAGGATTGCTGCTATCCATGAAATAACTTGGGGAAATTGTAGGCAGCTTTGTGTCGAATCAATGACCGGAAAACGACAGATGTGCTATCGCAAACCCGTGTTGCGGGGCTGCTTGAGCATGGCCTTCATGTCTTCCAGCGACACGGCGCTGTTGGCTTCCAGACGCAGCTTGGGCTGCGGTTTGTAGGCGTGGCCATAGACGATCTCGAAGGTCAGCGAAAGCTGGCCATCGGGCTGCTTGTCGGCCCAGCGCTCCGCCATTTTCTGCAGCAGCTCGGCCTTCCAGCCACGGCCGCGCAGGCCGGCAAAACGCCCGGGATGCAGATTGCGGCCCAGTTCGCGCAGCTCCTGCAACAGGCGCTGCGGCGTGGCAAAGGTCAGTGTGATGCGCTCCATGTCCATCACGGGCTCGGCAAAGCCCGAATGCACCAGCATGTCGCCCCAGTCATGCATATCGGTAAACGTATGACCTGCCGGGCCCCAGCCCAGTTCGGCGTAGAGCCCATGCAACTGCTGCACCGTATCCGGCCCGAGGCAGGAGAACATGACATAGCCGTCGACCTTGAGCGCCTTGTGCCAGCGCTCGATCAGGGCCTGCGGGTCGGCGGCCGTATGCAGCAGCATATTGACCCAGAGCATGTCCATGCTGGCATCTGCAGGCGCCCCCATCTGCACGGCAGCCCCCTTCCAGCGCGAGAGCTGCCACCAGCGGCTGCCGAGCTTGTCCTGGGCCACGGCCTCGCGGCGGGCTACGGGTTCATAGATCGTGCATTCCGCCTGCGGATAGCGCTCGCGCAGCAGATGGTGTGCCTGCATGCCGCCGCGAACCGGCTCCCAGTGGCACCATTTCTCAGGCGGCTTCACTATCCAGTCCAGGCGCTGCTGCATGCGGCTGGCCACCTCTTCGTGCAACCACGGGGATTCGGCCGGAGCGGACATTTGCCAATGGTTTGCAGCTGCAGAATCAATTGTTGGAGGCAGGACGTGGGACATGGGCAGACAAAAGCAGGCAGCAAGTCGAGCAAGCGAGCCGCTCACCAACTGCCGGAGTGAAGATCAATGCGGCGCGAGTATATTGATTCCATGCCCGACCTTCATGCGACATGGCTTTCACGCCTGCGCCGCCAGCAGCAGCGTTGGCTGGATGCCTTGCCCAGCCAGTGCGCAGTCTGTGGTCGCTGGCCGGGGCCACGCATCTGCCGCGACTGCCATGCCCGCTGGGCTCAGCACAAGCACCGCTGCCACAGCTGTGCCTTGCCGCTGCCTGCTCTGGTCAGCCTCTGCGGCAACTGCCTCAAGCAACCACCCCGACTCAAGCGCTGCACCGCCGCGCTGGACTATGCCTACCCCTGGCAAAACCTCATCACACGCTACAAATTTCAGGCCGATCTGGGGTTGGCGCGCAGCCTAGGCAGGCTGATGGCCAGTCACCCCGAAGTCAGGGAGCAGTTGCGGGCCTGCGATGCCTTGCTGCCCATGCCGGCCTCCGCACAGCGCGTGCGCGAGCGCGGCTTTGACCACAGTCTGCTGCTGGCACGCTCCCTCTCGGAGCAATACGACAGGCCCTTGCCCTTGCTGAGCGAGGCTGTGCAACGCCAACATCTGGAGCTACCCCAACATGCCTCCAGCCGGGAACAAAGACTGCGCCAGCTGCGCGGCATCTTCAGCCTCGCCCCGGCTCGGCAGGCTCTGGTGAAAGGACGGGAGATTTTGCTGCTCGACGACGTGATGACCACTGGTGCCACGCTGGATGCACTGGCAGGCTGCCTGCTGTCGGCTGGCGCGGCCTCGGTCAGCGCCGTCGTGCTGGCACGCACGCCTTGACCCATATTCGCCACTCTGGAACTGCGGAGGCAGCAGCGTGGGTAAAAGCCGGGCTGCACAATAGCGCCCCATGTTTCATATCGTTCTTGTGGCGCCCGAGATCCCTCCCAACACGGGCAATGTCATCCGTCTGGCCGCCAATACGGGCTGCAGCCTGCATCTGATCGAGCCGCTGGGCTTTTCCATGGAAGACCGGCATATGCGCCGCGCCGGACTGGACTATCACGAGTACGCCAATGTGGCCCGCCACGCCAGCTGGGACGTCTTCCTTCAAACCTGTCAGCCGCAGCGCGAGCGCATGTTCGCCATGACCACGCATAGCAGCAGTCCGGCCCATGCCATGGAATTCAAGGCGGGCGACTGGCTGGTCTTTGGTTCTGAAAGCAAGGGACTGCCACCAGAGGTGCGCGCCCAGTTCCCCAATGAGCAGCGACTGCGCCTGCCCATGCTGGCATCTCAGCGCAGCCTGAACCTATCCAACGCCGTGGCCGTGACGGTGTTCGAAGCCTGGCGCCAGCAGGGCTTCGTGGGAGCTGCCCTTGCGGAGCCCAAGACAGCTCTTTAAGTTCCCGCTTATTGTCTCTATTTTCGGAACAATAAGTTGCGCAACAAGGGGTTTTTCTCGCAATTAGATCGTCCTAAAGTACGACCCATGGACTTGCAGCCGACCGACGATATCCGCCAGGACTGCAGGCCCGATGTACCCAAAGGACGAATCATGAAATACGCCAACCGCCTCGCCATCGTTGCCACCCTGGCCATGTCCGCCGCCGCTGCACAGGCCGCAGGCTTTGACTTCACCGGCGATCACTACCCTCCCGAAGTGGCCTCTCAGTCCACCCTGACCCGTGCCCAGGTCAAGGCTCAGGTGCAGGACGCCATGGCCAAGGGTCAGCTGCAACCCGTTGGCGATGCCTATCTGCCTCTGTCCCAGCAACAGCAATCCAGCAACCTCAGCCGTGAGCAAGTGCGCCAGGAAACCATTGCCGCAGGCAAGGCCGGTTTGCTGGACAACTATGGCGAATGACGGCCTCTGCGCAGCACCCTGCTGTGCAAGGTGCGGCTCAATAGCAAAGCCCCAAGGCCGATGCCAAGGGGCTTTTTTCATGGCTTGAAGATTACGCTGCGAATCAGGCCGCAGCACCAAAGCTGCGCGCCAGCGACTCAGCCACGCACACAGGCTTGTCGCTGCCCTCGCGCTCCACCGTCACCAGCCAGGTCATCTGAATGCCGGCCGGCTCGATGCGCTCCGCCGCCTGCAATGTCATGCGGGCCCGCAAGCGGCTGTTGACGGGCACGGGAGCCATGAAGCGCACACGGTTGAGCCCGTAGTTCACCCCCATCTTGGCGCCTTCGATCTTGAACGTGCCTTCGAAGAACTGCGGCAGCAGGGACAGCGTGAGAAAGCCATGGGCAATCGGCGCGCCGAACGGTCCCTGGGCGGCGCGCTCGGGATCGGTATGAATCCATTGCTGATCGCCCGTGGCGTCGGCAAACATTTGAATCTGGGCCTGGGTGATGGTAATCCAGTCGCTGACGGCGACTTCCTGCCCAATCGAGGCCAGCACTTCGGAGTAGGAGCGAAAGGTTTTCATGCCCCCAATGTAGAAGCCCCCTGCCCTGCGCCATGTCTGACGCGGGACAAGGGGCTTACCCTAGATGATTCGATCAAATATGCCGCTGGCTCAATCTATTCATAAGCATGCAGCTATGCTTTTCAAAGCAGATCAGGCTTCACTGGAGCGCTGAACAAAAAACAGGCCTGTGCCTACGGCCATCAGCAGGCCGCCGAACACCCGGTTCTGGTTGCGCATGGCGCGTGCGCTGCGCATCAGGCCACGCAAGGCGCTGGCACCTGCGGCATAGCTGTGCATCACAGTGGTGTCCACGGCCAGCATGGTCACGGCCAGAATCGCCAACTGAGGGGCCAGGGGACGACTGGTGGTCATGAACTGGGGTAGCACGGCGACCATGAAGATGATGCCCTTGGGATTGGTGGCATTGGTCAGAAAACCCGTCAGCACACGCTTTTTGAGACTGGCCTCAGGCACTGCCTCTTGCGTTGCCAGCGGCGAGCCACCCGAGCGCCACTGGCTGATGCCCAGATAGATCAGATAGCCTGCGCCCACGATCTTGACGGCATTGAAGGCCCACTCGGATGCCATGAGCAGCGAGCCCACGCCGGCACCTGCTATCAACAAGATGAGCAGCAGCCCAAGTTGCAGACCCATGATGGTGGCGCTGGTCTTGCGCACACCATAGGACAGGCCATGACTCATGGACAGCACAGCCCCCGACCCCGGCGAGACCGCAATGATCCAGGAGGCCACAAAAAAAGCAAACCAGGTGTGCAGATCCATACTCACTCCAAACGCCGATCTAAAGCGCCAGTCACAAAGCGCCTATCTTAAAAGTTGCGCTATCAACTTGCAGACGCATGGTTGACCAGGCGCTATAAGTACCAGGTAAACATTCGTGCCATTTTTCTTTCTGTCAGAAATCTGACGCCTGGCTGCAGGTGCCAAAATGGAATCTCTCTAGGGTTAACACCACATAACATTCCCATGGAACACGGCTCTCCCATCTGGCTGACTTACGGCTTCATCTATCTTACGGCGGCGGTTCTGGCTGTCCCCATCGCCAGAGCCCTGGGCCTGGGAGCCATCATCGGCTATCTGGGCGCCGGCATTGCCATGGGCCCCTGGGGCTTTGGTCTGGTGCGCAATGTAGATGACATCCTGCATTTTGCCGAGTTTGGCGTGGTGCTGATGCTGTTCGTGATCGGACTTGAGCTGCAGCCCAAGCGCCTCTGGGAGCTGCGCCGCCCCATCTTCGGCTGGGGCATGGCGCAAATGGCGGTCTGCACCGGCATTCTGTTTCTGGCCGCCTGGGCCTTTGGTCTGTCCTGGCGCGTCAGCCTGATTGCGGGCATGGGCCTGGCACTGTCGTCTACCGCTGTCTGCCTGCAGATCATGGCCGAGCGCAATCTGATGCGCACTCCCAGCGGACAGGCCGCCTTCTCCATCTTGCTGTTCCAGGACGTGGCGGCCATCCCCATCCTGGCGCTGATTCCGATTCTCGGCGCTTACAAGGCCGCCCATGCCAGCCACGGTGACAGCCATGTCTGGCTGGCCATTCTCAAGACCGTGGGCACGATTGGCGCCGTAATCATCGGCGGCCGCCTGCTGCTGCAACCGCTGCTGCGCTGGATTGCGCGCAGCAAGACCCCCGAGATCTTTACTGCCACCTCCTTGTTGTTGGTCGTAGGCATTGCCATGCTGATGACACAGGTGGGCCTGTCCATGGCGCTGGGCGCCTTCCTGGCCGGCGTGCTGCTGGCCGACAGCGAATACCGCAGCGAGCTGGAAACCAATATCGAGCCGTTCAAAGGGCTGCTCCTGGGCCTGTTCTTCATGGCCGTGGGCATGAGCATTGACTTTGGCGTCATCCTCCAGTCTCCCTGGGCCATGGCCGCCATGGTGACGGGCTTTATTGCGCTGAAGGCAGTGATGATCTTCGGCCTGGCCAAATTCATGCAGATTCCCTGGCGCGAACGCCCTGTGTTCACGCTGATGCTGGCGCAAGGTGGGGAATTCGCCTTTGTGGTGTTCCAGACAGCCGCGCAGTACAAGGTGTTTCGCCACAGCGTCTCGTCCATGCTGGTCGCGGCCGTGGCTCTGTCGATGCTGCTGGGCCCGCTGTTGCTGGTGCTGCTGGACAAACTGCTGCTGCGCCGCTTTTCCACCATCAAGGATGAGGAGTGCGGCTCCGACAAGGCCAGAGAGATCTCCGAGCCTCAGGACTCGCCCATCATCATTGCCGGCTTCGGCCGCTACGGCCAGATCGTGGCTCGCGTGTTGCTGGCCCAGGGCATACGCCCGACCATCCTGGACCATAGCGTGGAGATGCTGGAGGCCGCGCAGATCTATGGCCACCGGGTGTTTTACGGCGATGCCACTCGCATGGACCTGCTGCGCATTGCAGGCGCAGCCAAGGCACATGTGCTGGTAATTGCCGTCGACACTCCCGAGCAGTCCCTCAAGATAGCCAGTCAGGTACGCAAGCATTTCCCCAACCTGGAGATCGTGGCCCGCACCCGGGATCTCAATCACTGGTTCCAACTGCGCGACCTGGGTGTGGAGCATGCCCAGCGTGAAGTGTTCGAGTCCAGCCTGATCTCGGCCCAGTCGGTGCTGGAACTGTTAGGTCAGAGTCCGGCCGAGGCCAAACGCATCACGGCACGCTTCAGGGAGCACAATCTGGCTCTGGCTGAGCGCATGTACCCGCATTACAAGGACAAGAACCAGCTGATTGCGGTGGCCAAGCAGGGACGCCAGCAACTGGTGGAGCAAATGGCCAAGGAACGTGCCGACCTCCTGGCTGACAGCGCAGAAACACCAGATACCGCCCCGGCCAGCGAGCAAGACCACAGTCCGGCCGACGCCCGGCAGCCGTGATACGCTGCGCGCCATCATGTTCAACCCCAGTCAAGCCGACGTACGGCGATTTTTTTGCGGTGTGCGCGCCAAGATGATCAGCGGCGCGCCCATGGAGGCCATCGAGACGCTGGCCAGCCTGTGGATAGACGAGCACCCAGAGTATTTCGATGAGCTCTCCGACGTGGATGCCGCCGTGGCGCGCAACTACGATGCGGAGACCGAGCGTACCAACCCGTTTCTGCACCTGTCCATGCATCTGTCCATCAGCGAACAGTGCAGCGTGGACTCGCCACGCGGCATACGCCAGGCCGTGGAACTGCTGACCAGAAAGCGTGATCTGCATGACGCCCATCACGCCGCGATGGAATGCCTCGGCCAGATGCTCTGGGAAAGCCAACGCTCGGGACGCCCGCCCGATGGTGAGGCGTATGTCGCCGGAGTTCAGCGTCTGGCCACCACCGACGGCAGTTTCAAAAGCAGCCCCTGAGGCGATGTGCCGCAGAGCGGCACTTCATGGAGACAAAGAAAAAGCCCGTCTTCACGGGCTTTTTCTTTGTCGCAGCCGAGCTACTTCTGGCCCAGACGGAAGTGCGGCTGCGCCACCACCTGCATCTCGCTGTCCAGGCTGCCGATGTACTTGGCAAGTTGCTGCAGCTCGTCGTTCTTGAACTGCTTGGCAATACCCGCCATCACGCCATTGCTGCGCCCGATGAGCGGATTGCCATCGGTTTTGTATGACTGCAACGCGCGCAAGACATAGTCCGAATACTGCCCTGCCACCTTGGGGTAGGACGGGTCAATGGGCTTTGAAAAGCCTTCACCGTGACAGGAGAAGCAGGCACCTTTTTGCAGCAGCGCCGTGACAGCAGGGTTCGCCTCCTTGGCCTTGCCATCCTTGGCCTTGCCATGACCTGCATAGAAGGCCGCCACATCGGCCATGTCCTGCTCGCTCAGCGAGTCGGCAATGCCGCGCATGGTGGGGTGTTTTCGTTCGCCTTTTTTATAGGCATTCAGAGCCGAGACGATATAGGCCTCGTTTTGCCCGCCGATCATCGGCACCTTGTAAACCTCAGGGAAGCTGGCCTGATAACCGGTGATGCCATGACAGCCTATGCACATGGCGATCTTGCCTTCGCCGGCCTTTGCATCGCCCTTGACAGCCTGGGCGTTTGCCGCGCCGGTCACTGATGCGACAACTACTGCCAATACCGTGGTCCAAGTTTTTATCATTTTGCGCGCACAATCCTTCAAGAGTTCAGACGGGTGCTCAAATGCCTTGCTGCAGTGCAAACGATTATGGCAGTGAGAATTTCGCACGCTTATCAATACTTACGCTGATACCGCCCATGAAGTTTCAAGGTTCCGACAAATACGTGGCCACGCAAGATCTGATGCTGGCCGTCAACGCTGCCGCTACCCTGCAGCGCCCTCTGCTGATCAAGGGCGAGCCCGGCACGGGCAAGACCATGCTGGCCGAGGAAGTGGCTCAGGCGCTGGACATGCCACTGCTGCAGTGGCATATCAAGTCCACCACCAAGGCCCAGCAAGGCCTGTATGAGTATGACGCCGTAAGCCGTCTGCGCGATTCGCAGTTGGGAGACGAGCGCGTCAAGGACATTCACAACTACATCGTCAAGGGCGTGCTCTGGCAGGCTTTCACGGCGGAACGCCCCGTGGCCCTGCTGATCGACGAGATCGACAAGGCCGACATCGAGTTCCCCAACGACTTGCTGCGCGAGATTGATCGCATGGAGTTCTATTGCTACGAAACCCACGAGATGATCCGCGCCAAGCACCGCCCGCTGGTCTTCATCACCTCGAACAACGAAAAGGAATTGCCCGACGCCTTCTTGCGCCGCTGCTTTTTCCACTACATCAAGTTCCCCGATGCCGACACCATGCGCCAGATCGTGAACGTGCATTTCCCTAGGCTGCAGGGTGAGTTGCTGAGCGCCGCCATGAAGGTCTTCTACGATGTGCGCAATCTGCCCGGCCTCAAGAAAAAGCCTTCAACCAGCGAGTTGATCGACTGGCTCAAACTGCTGGTCGCCGAGGAGATCCCTGCATCGGCCCTGCAGTCCGAGGAAGGCAAGGTCAGCGTACCGCCCCTGGTTGGCGCACTGCTCAAGAACGAGCAGGATATGAGCCTGTTTGAAAAGCTGGTCTTCATGAACCAGCGCAACCGCTAACCTTCCTTAAGAACCGAGGAGACACAGCCCATGAGCACCGCACAACAACTGCTGCTGGAAGGTGGCTCCGACGCCATCGGCTTTGTGGGTGGAGCCCTGCTGGGCTGGGGCCTTTCCCATGTGCTGGGGCTTGACCTGTTTGCCCAGGGCTATGGTGCGGGCAGCATTGCCGCCATCGCCTTGGTGGGACTTGGCGGAGGCCTGGGGCTCAAGCTGGCCCGACTCTGGCGCGGCAAGCGCAATCCACTTTGAGTGAGCGAGCCATGACTTTTGTAGAACCTGTGACCTTGCGCGACCGCGGCGTGCGGCTGGAGCCGCTGGCTCTGAGCCATGAGCCTGGACTGGCAGCGGCCGCAGCCGATGGAGAGCTGTGGAAGATACGAGTGACTTCCGTGCCCGAGCCTGGCGAAGTACGCAGCTATATCGAGGCCGCGCTGCTGGGCCGCGACCAGGGCCACCGCTTTGCGTTCGCCGTGCTTGACGATGCCACCGGCAAGGTGCTGGGCACGACCAGCTATCACGACATCGTGCCTGCCATTCGCCGTGTGGAGATTGGCTACACTTGGTATGCCAAAAGCGTGCAGCGCACCCATGTCAACACTTCGGCCAAGCTGCTGCTGCTGGCCCATGCCTTCGGTACGCTTGGCTGCCATGTGGTGGGCTGGCGCACGGACAACTTCAACTTCGCCAGCCAGCGCGCCATCGAGCGTCTGGGAGCCAAGAAGGATGGCGTGATTCGCGGCCATGCGCTGCGCCGCGACGGCACGATTCGCGACACCGTGATGTACAGCATGCGCAGTGGCGAATGGCCTGAAGCCCGTGCACAACTGCTCTACCTTCTGGAGCAACATGCACCCGCTGCATAAGCGCTGGAGGCATTTTTCATGCTGATCGATTTCTTCTATACCCTGCGCGCCGCCAAACTGCCTGTGTCGGTCAAGGAGTTTCTGGCTCTGCTGGAAGCACTGGACGCGGGCATCATCGGCCCCAAGAGCGAAGATCGCTGGAGCCTGGACGACTTCTACCACCTGGGCCGAATCATTCTGGTCAAGGACGAGAAGCACTACGACAAGTACGACCGCGCTTTTTCCGCCTATTTCAAGGGCGTGGAGATGCTGGCCGACCTGACCAAGGAAATTCCGCAGGACTGGTTGCAAAAGCTGCTGGAGCGCGAACTCAGCCCCGAGGACAAGGCCAAGATCGAAGCCATGGGCTGGGACGAGTTGATGGAGACGCTCAAGAAGCGCCTGGAGGAGCAAAAGGAACGCCACGAAGGCGGCAACAAATGGATTGGTACTGGCGGCACCAGCCCCTTCGGCCATGGCGGCTACAACCCGGCGGGCATACGCATTGGCGGGCCGGGCCGCAACAAGAGCGCCGTCAAGGTCTGGGAGCAGCGCGCCTACCGCGACTATGACGACACCCAGGAACTGGGCACGCGCAACATCAAGGTCGCTCTGCGCCGCCTGCGCAAGTTTGCGCGCCAGGGCAGCGAACTGGAACTGGACCTGCCGGACACCATCCGCTCCACGGCCGCCAATGCGGGCTATCTCGACATCAAGATGATCCCCGAGCGGCACAACAATGTGAAAGTGCTGCTGCTCATGGACGTGGGCGGCACCATGGACGAGCATATACAGCGAGTGGAAGAACTGTTCTCGGCCGTGAAGAGCGAGCTCAAGCATCTGGAGTTCTATTACTTCCACAACTGTGTCTACGACTTCATGTGGAAGAACAACCGCCGCCGCTTTGCCGAAAAATTTCCGACCTGGGACATCATTCGCAAGTACAACAAGGACTACAAGCTGATCTTTGTCGGTGACGCGACCATGAGCCCCTATGAAATCCTGCAGCCCGGCGGCTCGGTCGAGTACATGAACGAGGAGCCCGGTGCCGAGTGGCTGCAGCGCCTGACGAATGCCTTCCCGCACTTTGCCTGGATCAACCCCGAACCTCAGGGCGTATGGCAGTACCGCCAGAGCATCAGCATCATCCAGCAGCTGATGGGGGACCGCATGTACCCTTTGTCGCTCAAAGGCTTGGAAGACGCCATGCGCATGCTGTCAAAATAGGGGCATGCCCCAGACCTTGCCCTTGAAAAAGCCGGCCTTGAGGCCGGCTTTGCTTTTGGGAGCCGCCTTGCTCCTCAGCGGCTGCAGCCTGCTTTCCCCCAAAGACAAAGAAGCCGAAGCCATGGGCATCGACACCAGCGGCCCCCCAGCCTTCACTCTGGAAGTCGATGCCCCCAAACAAGTCCGTGCGCTGCTGGAGCAGCATCTTGAACTCAAGCGTTTTCGCCACCAGCCCGATCTGCAGCGCCGCGAGCTGACACGCCTGCTGGGCGCGACTGATGCCAACGTGCGCGAGCTGATAGGCACCCTTGGCTATTTCAGTCCCACGGTGACCGTGGAGCTGACCGATACACCCGAGGAAGAAGCGCCACGCAAAGTGGTGGTCAAGGTCGATCCAGGCCCGCCCACCATCATTGAAAAATCCGAGGTGCGTTTTACCGGCGTCAATGCCAGCGATGAACTGGGGACCTCGCAGCGCCTGCAGATCGAAGAAACCTGGCCGCTGCAGGCTGGCGAGCAATTCTCGCAATCGGCCTGGAGCAGCGCCAAGAGCGGTGGTCTCAAGGAGCTGCAAAAGCGCCGCTACCCGCTGGCACGCATAGATACCAGTCTGGCCGATGTGGATGCCGACACCAACAAGGCCCAGGTCAGCGTTAGCTATGCCCCCGGCCCTGCCTATACCTTCGGTCCGCTACAGATTGATGGCGCCGAGCGCTACGACCCGGTGCGAACGGCCCGTATTGCGCGCCTTCCGGAAGGTCAGGAATATGACTTGCAAAGCATGCTCGATGCGCAGCAGCGCCTGGTCAGCAGCGGCTATTACGACTCGGTATTTCTCTCCCTGGCCGATTCGCCACAACAGGCCGCTACCGAAGCTGAGCGCGACGAGCAGCGCAAGAATCAGGGTGCAGCCATCACCTCGCCCGTGATTGCCAAGGTGCGCGAAGCCAAGCTGCAGAAATGGGTGTTCGGCGTGGGTCTGAGCACGGACACCGGACCTCGTCTGTCCATCGACCACACTTACAACAAGGTGCCCGGTCTGAACTGGCGCGCCGTCAGCAAGCTGCAGCTGGACAGGAAGAACCCGCTTATATCCACGCAGCTGGTTGGCCTTCCCGGAGAGAATCTCTGGCGCTGGTTTGCCAGCGGCAAGCTCGAGCGTGCGCCTGCAGGCGACTTCTACACCAACAGTGCACAGATGCGCTTTGGCCGCTCCAAGGCCGAAGACCGTATAGAGCGCAATATGTACCTGCAGTACGACTATGCCAAGACCCAGGGCGCAGGTGCTCCGCCCGGTGCTTCCTCGCTGCTGGCCAACTATGGCTGGACGGCCCGCTATTTCGACAACAATCTGCTGCCCACCTCCGGCTTCGGCCTGGCCCTGGAGGCTGGTGCCGGCACCACGCTGACGCCGCAGCGCTCGCCGTTCGGGCGCCTCACTGGGCGCTGGCTCAGCCTGATCCCGCTGGGCGAGCGCGACGAGGAAACCAGGCGCCACAGCCGTCTGCAGCTCAAGGCTGGAGTCGGCGCCGTCATGGCCAAGAAAGATGTGGATCTGCCCACCACCATCATGTTTCTGACCGGCGGCGACAACACGGTGCGCGGCTACGGCTATCAATCGATTGGCGCACGCACCGACAACGGCCGTGTGATTGCGGGCCGCTATCTGGCGATGGGCAGCGTGGAATGGCAGCGGCCCATCACCATCAAGGGAAATACCCAGGACTTCGAGCACGCCGTCTTCATCGATGCCGGCACCGTGGGCGATGACATCAACCGCCTCTACACCCGCGTCGGTTTTGGCACCGGCATTCGCTGGAAAAGCCCGGTTGGCCCAATTCAAGCAGATCTCGCCTGGGGCGCACAGGAGCAGCAACTGCGCCTGCACCTGCGTCTTGGCTTCACGTTTTAAGCATGGCAGAACAAAACACCTCCCCTCCCGCCAAGGCATCCTCTTCACCTCTCAAACGCCGCCGCTGGCTACGCGCGCTGGGTTGGACCTTTGCAGCGACCCTGCTCGCCCTGGTGCTGGCGCTCGGCAGCTTGCTGTGGTGGATTGGCAGGGACGACTCGCTCAACCAAACGCTGCAGCGTGTGGCCGGCTGGATGCCCGCAGACCAGACCCTGGTCGCCAAAGAGGTCACGGGCAGTGTCAAGAATGGCGGCCGCATCGGCTGGCTGCAATGGCAAAGCCCGACCATGAAGGTCGAAGTCAGGGAAGCTCAGATCGGCTGGCAGTTCAGGCCTTTGCTGCTGTCGCGTACGCTCAAGCTGGGCGAGGTTCATATTGCCGAGTTGCGCATTTCCAGCACCCCTGATCCCGACAAACCCGCCAGCGAACCGCTGCAGTCGCTGACCCTTCCAGTGAAGATAGAGCTGCCCTTCAAGGTCGATCAGATCATCTGGCAAGGCCCGCCTGAAGCCGTGGTGCAGGACCTTCGCGGTCGCTATGAATACACGGGCACGCATCACGAACTCAAAGTCAGCAGCCTGCGCTTTGCCCAGGGCGCCTACCAGGCCCAGCTGAAGTTGCAGGGCGCCGCACCCATGTCCTTGCAGGCCGAAGCAAGCGGCGATGTGCAAGTGCCCAATCCGCTGGACAAAAGCGATGATTCTGCCAACACCATTGCCGTGCAGGCCAGAGTGACAGCCGAAGGCACTCTGGCCACCGACGCGGCCAAGCTGGAGATCAAGGCCAATGCCAGCGCCGAGGCCTTCGGCTCCAGCGCAGACACTCAAGTAAAAACAGCTCTCGACCCCAAACTCAAAGGCAACCCGCAGCCCTCAGGCGCGAAGTCCGGGCAAGCAGCAGATGCCGCCCCCATGCAAGCGGATGTGGAGGCCAGCATCATGCCCTGGCGCAGCCAGCCGCTGCTGGCTGCCAAGGCCCAGCTCCGCAATCTCGATGTCTCGGCATTCTGGCCTCAAGGACCGCGCACCCTGTTGACCGGCCAATTGCAGGCTGGCCCCGACGAAACGGTAGCTGCAGCTACGGACCTGGAGGCTCAGCCCTGGAACCTGAACACCAGTTTCAGCAACTCGCTGCCCGGCCCCTGGGACCGGCAACGCCTGCCCGTGGCCGAGCTGATGGCCCGAGTCCATTTCAACGGCCAGCAATGGCAGGTCGACGACTCTCGTATCCAGATCGGCAAGGGCAATATCGCGCTCGGCGGTCAGTTCACTCCGAGCACCCGGTTGTTTGAAGGCCTGGCCACGGTGGAACAGCTCAACCCGGCCGATCTCTACAGCACGCTGGAAGCCGCCCCTCTGGAAGGCGAAATCAGCGCCAAGGCTGTGCAAGCCGAGCCTGGCAGCGGCGATGCCGCTGCCAGCAAGATTGTGTTTGCCGCTAATCTGCAGGCAGCGGGCGGCAAGCGCGACAGCAAAGCCTTGCGCATTCAGACACTGGCGGCCAGCGGCCAGTGGCAGGCTCCGCTGCTGCAACTGGAAAAGCTGCAGCTGGAAGCCCTGCAAGCCAGCGTCGACGCCAGAGCCGTGGAGTTCAATACCGAAACCCAGCAGGCCAAGGCTCGACTCAAGGCTACGGCACCCGGTGCGCAGCTGAACTTTGACGGGCAGATGAGTCCTGCTAGCGGCGCTGTCCAAAGCCAGCTGCAGCTCAGCTCCATGAGCACGCTCACACAATGGCTGCGCAAACTGCCAGGCGTCAAGGATCCGCTGGCCGGCGCGCAACTCGATGGCAGCGCAGATCTGCAACTGACTCTGAAGGGCGGTTGGGAAAATCTGCTCAAGCGCCTGAGCGCTCCCCATGGCGCGGCCATTCCCGCCAGTGGCTTGCAGATTCAGGCCAAGCTGCGCGCCGAGAAGATTCGCTATCTGCCTGCCGGCACCGCAGTCGACCAGGGCGCCGTCCTGCCTGCGCTGGCATTGAGCATTGACGGCAGCCCCGAAAATGCCAGGGTCGGCCTGACCGCACAGGCCCAGCAAGCGGGCAAGAGCATTCAGCTCGACACCGCTTTGCAGGCCGGTCTAGTCGGCGGCAAGGGCATGGCACCGCTGGACTGGCAAGCCAGTCTGGAAAAGCTGCAGGCCCAGCTCACACCCGACAAGAACAAGCCCGGCCCCTGGGTAGTGCAGTTGCAAGCCCCAGCCCCCGTGCAGCTCAGGCAGCGCACCAGCGGCAGCACGGTGCTGAGCACCGTCTATCAGTTCAGCGCCGGCAAGCTGCAGATCACGCCCCCGAAGTTGGGCATCAGACGTACCAGCAGCGAGCCACTGGCACCTGTACAGCTGGCATGGGATGAGGGCTCCGTCACCCGTACCGGCAGCGGCCAATGGGGTGTGCGCAGCGCAGGGCAGGCGCTTGGAATTCCACTGGCCTGGGTCGATGCCTTCAGCCTTGGCGATGACGAGCCGCCGCTGGAGGCAGCCGGCATTTCCGGTGACCTGAGCTTTAACGCACGCTGGAACTTGGACACCTTGGGCAAGGATCTCAAGGCCGATCTCACGGTCGAGCGCGCCGCAGGTGATCTGCGGCTGGCGGTGGACGATGGCTCCAGCACCACCGTCATCCAGACCACCGGCCCCACCGCCACACGCGCCGGCGGCACGCGCACGCGCCAGATCGGCGGCGCAGGCATGCGCTCGCGCATCAAGGATATACGCCTCAACGTGCAGGCCCAGGGCAGCCAGGTCAACGCCAAGCTACTCTGGGAGAGCGAGCGTGCAGGCAAGCTCAGTGCCGAACTGCGCACCCAGCTCAGCTATCAGCAGGACGGCTGGACGCTACCCGCCACGGCACCTCTGTCCGGTCAGTTACACGCCAACATGCCAGATATGGGACTGTGGGCCCTGTTTGCGCCACCGGGCTGGCGCATTCAGGGCACGCTGGCGGCTGACGCCAGCATCAGCGGCACCTTGCAGGACCCCAAGTGGCAGGGCGATATCAAGGCCGATGGACTCAATATCGTGTCTCTGCTCGATGGCGTGGACCTGCGCGACGGCATTCTGCGCGCCAAGCTGCAAGGCACCAGGCTGGACATCACCGAGCTGCGCCTCAAGGGCGGTAAGGGCAGCCAGGCACGCATTCTGGGCTATAGCGGCAACCTGACCCGAGCTCCCGAAGACGGCGGCCAGCTTACCGGTTCGGGCTATGCCCAGTTCACACCACCGGGTACGGGGGCTGAATCGGGCCTGAGCATGAATCTGCAGGCCAAGGCCAGCAAGCTGCAAGTCCTGGTGCGCGCCGACCGTCAGGTCAGCGTCTCCGGCGATCTGCAGGCCCGGCTGGAGCAGGGCCAGTTCACGCTGCGCGGCGACCTCAGCGTCGACAGAGCCTCCATCATCCTGCCCGAGGAATCCGCACCATCGCTGGACAAGGATGTGGTCGTGCGCTCGGCGGCATCGCGCAAGGCCGAAGAGGAAGAGCGCCAGCGTGCCGAGCAACAGGCACGCAAGGAGCAGGCCCGGGCCACGCCGCGCAAGGTGCCCGACATTCTCGTCAAGCTCGACATGGGCCGCGACTTTGCTCTGCAAGGCTTTGGCATCACCACGCGACTGCTGGGCCAGCTTGAAGTGCGAGGAGCCAGCTACATCGGCGGCCCGCCCAGCGTGACCGGAGAAATCCGTACCGAGGAAGGCCGCTACCGTGCCTGGGGACAGTCGCTGAATGTGGAAACCGGACTGATACGCTTCAATGGCCCCTACAACAACCCCTCGCTGGACATACTGGCGCTGCGCCCGAATATTGCCGTCAAGGCCGGTGTGCAAGTGCTGGGCACAGCCAGTGCGCCACGCGTGCTGCTGTATTCGGACCCGGCTCTTCCCGATGCAGAAAAGCTCTCCTGGGTGGTCATGGGACGCGATCCCGCCTCTGGCGGGGCCAGCAGCGCCTTGCTTCAGCAGGCCGCCATGGCCCTGCTGGCTGGTGGCAACAGCTCAAGCGGCAAGATTGCGGGCAGCCTGGGGCTCGATGAAGTCGGCTTCAAGGGCGGCGGCGACGGCACGGATGCTGCAGGTGCTGCGCTGACCATGGGCAAGCGCATCTCGGACAAGCTCTACCTGACCTACGAGCAGAGCCTGTCGGGAGCCATGGGCATCATCTACATCTTCTACGACCTGTCGCGCAGCGTCACCTTGCGCGCTCAGACCGGCATGACCAGCGCCATGGACATCGTGTATACCGTTCGCAAGGATTAAGCATGAAATATGCCTATAACCATTTACTGTTAAGCGATAACAGCTATCAATCCTGAAATGCCACGCAGCCGCACCACGCTGGAGCAAGCCGCCGGCAAGCTCATACTTCGCATCCAGCAGGAATGGATGCAGGAGCTGGGCGAGCCCGCAGCTGCAGACAGCGAGCAAGTCATGAACCGCGCCCATGACTTGCTTGTGGCCGCATCGGCCGGCCGGCTCGACCAGGGGCTGCAGCAGCAGTCGATTGAAGAATTTCTGGGCAGGGAATGGCTACGCAGCCATTCGTCAATGCTCTGACCGAGCAACTGCAGTCCTGATCCATCTATACAGGCCCTCAGCGGCCTGCTGCCACGCCTTATTTGACGTAGGAACGCAGCACCTTCACGACCAGCTCCAGGTCCTGCTCACGCTGCTCGGCCGTCGCAGCCTCGGCCCCCAGATGCTCGCGCACATGGCCTTCGAGTAACTCCAGCATCAAACCATTGACGGCCCCGCGCACAGCCGCCAGTTGCTGCAGCACCACGGCACAGTCCTGCCCTTCTTCCAGAGCTCGCTCCAGGGCCTGTGTCTGCCCCTTGATACGGCGAATGCGCGCGAGCAGTGGCTTTTGATTCGAAACGGTATGCGACATAAGCAGGAATTGTAGTCCTCATGCCGGCATGGAAAATATACTGGGGTAGAGTATATGAAAACATACCAATCATGACCTCATACACCAACTCCACACTGACCCGGCAGCACTCCCACAGCTTTGACCAAGGCAATCCGCTGGGTGAAAAAAACGCCAAGCTGGCCATGTTGCTGACGCTGGCCATGATGGTGCTGGAAATCACTGCAGGCTACTACTTCAACTCCATGGCCCTGCTGGCCGATGGCTGGCATATGAGTTCACACGCGCTGGCGCTCGGTCTATCCGTCAGCGCCTATGCCGCTGCGCGCAAGCTGGCCAATGACAGGCGCTTCAGTTTCGGCACCTGGAAGATAGAAATCCTGGCGGGCTACACCAGCGCCATCTGCCTGCTGCTGGTTGCCGCCCTGATGGCCTTTGAATCCATACAACGCCTGCTCTCGCCTGCCGCCATTCACTATCAGCAGGCCATAGGCGTGGCAACTCTTGGTCTGTTGGTCAATCTGGCCTGCGCCTGGCTGCTCAAGGACGGAAACCACCATCACCACGGCCATGAATCGCACCACGATCATCACCATGGACACGACCATGCGCACGGCGACCTGAACCTGCGCTCCGCCTATCTGCACGTGATTGCAGACGCTGCCACATCGGTCATGGCCATCGCAGCGTTGCTGGGCGGCATGCTCCTGGGCTTTGCCTGGCTGGATTCGGTCATGGGCCTTGTCGGCTCCGTGATGGTGGCAATATGGGCCTCAGGCCTGCTGCACGATAGCAGCCGCGTGCTGCTCGATGCCGAAATGGATGCTCCCGTCGTGGAAGAAGTGCGTGAAGCTGTTGCACAAGGTCCGCACCCCGTCAACATCACAGACCTGCATGTCTGGCGTGTGGGCAAGAGCCACTATGCCTGCATCATCGCGGTCGAGGGTGCAGCTACGGTCACCCCCGACTACATCCGCCAGCTGCTGTCGGTACACGAAGAACTCACCCATGTCTCCGTCGAAGTCAACCGCGCAGAGCCGGCATAAATAAGTCGGTTGGAATCCGCAGGCTGACAACACGGGTAGAATCCAGCGTCCCTCCCCGTAGTTCAATGGATAGAACGGTCGCCTCCTAAGCGACAGATACAGGTTCGATTCCTGTCGGGGGGACCATTTCCTAGTCCGGTAGCTTCCAAAGGCTTCCGGACTTTTTTATTTCTCCGCTGAAAACGGCCTTTTTCTTTCCACTGAAGTCCATCAGAGTCCAATGGCATCCACGCATATGTGGGGGTACATTTGGGGGCATGCTTTCAAAAATTGGGGGCACATTTCATTTGTACCCCCAAGGCGCTCTGCAGGATGTACCCCAAGGATCCGGGCCAGATACCCGTTCCAGCGTGGTGGCCGGCATCAGCGGCCGGGCCAAGACCTTACGCCAGACCTATGCCAATGAGGCGGACGCCCTGGCCGCCGCCCGTGCCGAATGGCTGCGCATTCAGCGCGGCATTTACTCGTTCGACATCACCTTGGCCTATGGCCCATGCCCCAGCGGCCGGTGATCGTCAGCGGCTGGAAAAAGCAGATTGATGAGACCGTGTGGATGGTTACCGCCGTGCGCCACAGCCTGAGCAGCAGCGGCTACATCAGCCAGCTGACTCTGGAAACGCAGCAGAGCGAGGGCGTGGAGGGCGGTGATGAAGCGGAGGACAAATAACCGTCAGAGGTAGGTTTCATCTGCTCCACATTCTCTGTAAACGAGTTAGTTATTGCTATCAAGCAATAGAACCAACGATACTCCGCCCGCTTCAGTTACAAATGAACACATCCATGGATAAGCACCATTGCGAAATGACGCGCCATCTGTGGCTAGCGGGAGTGCTTCTAGTTTGCTGCTGACAAAAATTCATCGGCAGTTTGAACAGATCATTAATGGGGAAATAAATGAAGAAGATCACAAACAAGGGAATTGCTCAAATCGCCTTGAGCGCAATCATGGGAGCAGTACTGGTTGCATGCGGCGGTGGCGGTGGCGGAGACAGCGGCAATGCAGGTAATCCAGCCCCCAGCACAACGACTGCCAGCGGCGTAGCTGCAGTGGGCGCTCCGATCGTGGGAGGCACTGTCACCCTGAAATGTGCTTCGGGGGCTACAGCGACGACAACCACCGGCACTGACGGCACCTGGAAAGTTTCCCTCAAGAGCGGTGACTATCCATGCGTAATCCGAGTGGATGGTGGTCAAGCTCACGGCCAAGCTCTGGCCACGCCCCTGCACTCTGTGGTTGCAGGCTCTGGTATCTCCAACATCACACCGCTGACCGACCTGATGGTCGGGATCCTCAGCAACAGCAAGCCCAACGCATGGTTTGACTCTGCCAACAATGGGGATCTGGGCAGCAAAATCTCTGCTACAGCTTTGGCCAGTGCGCAAGACAAGCTCAAAGAGACTCTGGCCAGCCTGCCCGGAAAGCCAGCTCTTCCCGATGGTTTCAACCCTGTGACCAGCGCATTCAATGCTCAAAAGGGCGATGCAGGTGATGATCTGCTGGAGAGCTACGGCGCAGCACTGACCTCCACAGGGCTCACACAAACAGAAGCTGCTGCAAGCGCTTCTGCAGGCAAGCCTCTGACTCAGGGTGCATTTGCGGGTTCCATGTTCACCACTCGCAATATGCTGACATTCCGTGCCGGCGGTGCGCTCACCCATGGCGGGGACTATGTGCTCTCCATCCCCGACCCCAAGCGCGGGCTCTCTACTGCGAAGATCACCATGAGTTCAGACGGCAATGTGACTCAGGTTGGCCAGCCTCTGCGCAACGTCGTCAGCTTTCTGAGCAATCGCTTTGCACAGTACTGCCAAAGTGAGCCGTACTCGGTCCACTATGCTTATATTTCTGATGACTGGACCCCCGTAACTGACAGCAATGAGCTGGTCGGCAAGATCTTCCGTGAATATGAGTATTGCCAAGACACTGGGTTCACCCAGTTCCATTCCGACGGCTCTTTCACGTACACCCCATACGGTTCAAACGCTCAGCCAGAGTCTTTGCTTGGCTTCTCAAAGGCGTTTACTGGCGAAGGGATGGAAGACCCCAGAGAGGACGCAGTGGTCAAAGCTAAAGCCTTCAAAATCACCATCAACGGCAAGACAACCTACGCCTATGTTGCAGTGGCCACATCCAAGAATACGAAACTTGATTTCGGCGAAGGCAACTACGTGACCATGGGTCTGTCTCAAGACCTGAACTGATACCGATAAACGGCACAAAAAGCGATGTGGGCCCAAAGCCACATCGCTTTTTTTGACTTTCTAGAATTCAACGACGTTGCCAATGCCTGATTGCGGCTCTTGAAGCGAAGTCAAAGCCTTTACCAACGAGGCGGACGCTCTGGCTGCCGCCCGTGCCGAATGGCTGCTCATCCAGCGCGGCATCTACTCCTTTGACATCACCTTGGCCTACGGCCGCGCCGATGTCATGCCCCAGCGGCCAGTGATCGTCAGCTGCTGGAAAAAGCAGATCGATGAAACCGTGTGGATGGTCACTGCCGTGCGCCACAGCCTGAGCAGCAGCGGCTATATCAGCCAGCTAACGCTGGAGACTCAGCAGAGCGAGGGCGTGGATGGAGGGGATGAGGCAAATGAATGATTAATTTTTACTGAAATTCAATTAATTACTCAATTCCGAGATCTTCATTATTTTTTAAGTTTTTATATTTACTATATTCTTCAATTCTTTTATTAATTTTGGAAGCCATTATATATTTAATTATCTGATAACCAAAAACTAAAATCATTCCAAAACACGCAACAAAAATTCCGGCAGAAAATGCTTTTGATTTTTTATAGTATCTTGGTAGAATTTTTTTCCTTCGACACCAAATATTCCGCAAGCGATGTACTTGTTAAACTTCTTATTGGCATCATCACTGCCAGGCTCTGGATATGCTCCAGCGGTCATCACATCGCATTGCCTACGACTAAATTTCTCATCGTAAATGGATAGCTTTTTTCCATCAAAATGAAAATTTTGCTCTGTTTCAACAACGACAAATTGCGCATCATTTGTATTTAAAAAAATATTTGAAATAATAATAGATGATACGAGAGCCAAAATAAGAGTGACATTAATAATAATGTCATATTTAAAACTATCTTTCTTTATGCGACCAAGCCTGACATCAAAGAGGTTGGAAATCTTGCGAAGCTCAAGAAAGTTCACGTTATTAGAGGAAAGCCAGTTTCTCAATGACCTAACATGATCTTTTGTTTCCACATCGAACCCATACCTATACCGAAATAGCTCCAAATCTCTAATAATCTCCCAATCATTATTAAGTTCTTTGTCATTGAATTCCAGCTTGCCCCCGAAAAATATCCATATCCTATCCAAAAGGAAGTTTATGGATTTAGCTCTGTAAACACAAATACCAAGACAGAAAATAATAAGAGCGCCTACAAATGCAGCCCCCCATATTTGGAATGAACCAGAAATTGAACTAATTCCATCAACAACATCTGCATTACTCATATCTTCTGCCAGTAAACACTCAAATTAATTTGACTTAAGCTTTCCACGCACAAGCTCAATCAGACTCTTTATTTCATCCAAATTGAGTTTTTCAAGCAGTTGAAGAACAGGCGGTTTTTCCGTGTGATTGCCATCGAGTGACTTGGATGCGTTATAGGCAATTGCATCAATCGACTTAGCAATCAGTTCTTTTTGCAATTGATCTCCATCAACCTTTAAATCTACAAGCTGCATCTTGTAACTTTGATAAGATGAAGCCAGAGATTCTTTGTGCGCATACTCTTGCTGCAGTCTCTCGTATTGACTTCTGCGCGTCGCGGAAAAAATGGCAAGCCAAATAACAGGTGCAATTATTGGTACTCTTGTCAGAATTGTGCGGAGCATCTCACTCCAGTCACCGGCCTTTACCATCGTCCACGCAAATGGTGAAAAACCAAATGTATCAGTAACCATTACCAAGCCACCGATCAACATTAAAAATAATGATATGTAAAATGCAACTGAATATATAAATATAGGTCTATCGAATGAATTTTTCAGTTTATTATATGCACTAGCTAGACCCGCACTAGTCGCACCTGGCAAGAGCGATTCAATTTGAATATGCATTGCTTGGTGCTTGACTTTTTGATCCTCTTCAAAATCATTTAGATCTTTTTTTCTATCATCCAATTCTTGCTTCAATCCACCCGTCAGGGTATCGGAACCATCTTCTGTAGGTTTTCCGAAAATAGTGGCATGAAATGATTTAAGCTCCTTGTGCTCCTTAGTGGAAGCCTCCCTCATTTCACCTAGTTCATAATTTATTGCCTGAATATTATTTTTGTGCGAATTGATCGTATTAGAGATTGAATCCGGCCCATCTAACAACTCTTTCCGGAAAGCTGCGACAGAGTTTTTATCAGATTCAACGCTAGATATCAAATCCTTAATATATATCTCTGCTGCTCTATGATCACCATCTCCTTCAAAGAGGTAAGCCGAAAATTCCTTAACCTTTATCTCTATCGCATCAATATTATCTTTCTTTGACTGAATTTCACCGAATGCGGTGGAAATTGATGATTGAGATTTTTTTGCAGATTGCTCAAACGATTTTATATAGCCATTAACTTTATCTGTGTAAGCTTTAACCGATGCTCCATAGGCATCAAGCGCAACCTCTGGGACAACCATGTAGGGCCGTATGTACGATAGTAAATTATCGGCATTACCGTTTGCGTTGGACAAATGAGCAGCATTACGGTTTGATTGATAATTTTGAACTTCTGAGAGACAGAGAGCAGCCTGTTGTTGAAAGCTATTAAATATAGTCAGAGGCGTCAATTCAAGATCCAATCCTGAAATAATAGTATCGATGTACACTATTATTTTTTTCAATCTTGCCAGCTCTTCAACTGTCGTTAACACTGTCACATCATCAATTACTTGACTATCAACAGCTTCTAAAAGAACTTTCCAAGTTGCACGGAATGGATGCGTCATCCCTGCATCGACCCAACGACTCATGTTGATTGCCTCCTAGTTTTGTATCTGATTCACTGAATCAGCGGTCGACCACCGACCTCACCGCCGCAAATAACTCTTACGCCCCGAATCCGTATAGCAATACTGCCCGCCACGTGGTCCAGTGCAGATATTGCCGCTGCGGCAACTGCAATCACCGCCAGCAGATTGGGTAGGTTTAGGCTGTGACGTCAGCCCCAGCGCGCGGCTGGCACCGCCGCCCATCTCTGCGCTGCAGCTGCGCTTGGAGCCGCTGACGGAGCCGTCATTGCAGATAAACAGGTCACCCTGGCAATGCGACACACCGCCCTTACGGCCCGAGCATGGATAGTTGGCAGCGTTAACGTCAAAGCTGCTCAAAGCCAACAGCACTAAAGCGCATGCAGCTATGAATATGGAGTGCAGAGACTTTTGCTGAGCCCACGGCTTGCGCGTGCCGGGCGCCATCATCGAGACTGCCGGTTGAACTCAGCTTGCGCTCTCATTTCAGCGACACAGCTGGAGTTTGGTTCACAGACATCGTCCTCTGCAGACCGGCGAGTTGGTCGTGCAGCAGTGTTCTGCGCTTTGGGCGTTGCAGCGCTAGCTGACTTTTGTACCTGGGGCTTTGGCGCGTTGCTGCTATCGCTGTAGTAGCCGCCACCTGACGAACCGTACCCGGAGCCACCGCTGCCATAGCTACGTCGGCTGCTTCGGATGCTGCCGCCCGAGCTACGGCTACTGCCACCTGAATTGCGACGGCCACCGCCGCCGCGAGCCTGGGCCACCGTGGGCACCAGTGCAGCAGCGACCAAGGCTGTGAAAAGACCTCGCCGCGTTGAACGGGCGCTCTCTAGAACCAGCATTGCACTCCCCCTCTTTTGTGAGCCGCAGTCTCTCTGGACCGTCAGCCCGAAATTCGGTTCTTACCTATTTCTCTTTCTCTTCTGACGAAAAGGCGAGCTTTGCAACAGCTTCCAGGGCAGTACGGCCTTCAGAAGTGCTGTTGCGCCAGGCTTGCAGCAGTTCGCGCTCTGCTGTGGCCAGGGTGCTTTCTGAGGCATTGGCCTTTTGTCCTGTGACTACATAGAGCACATCAACACCAAGACCGGCCATCAGCGCCAAAACGCCAGCATTTGGGGTGGCTTCGCCCTTCTCCCATTTGAGCAAAGCACATCTCGAGACATTGCATGCCTCTGCAAATGCAAGCTGTGGCATATCCAGGCGGAAGCGCTCTTCCTTGATTCGCTCGCCTATAAGCTCACAAAATTCATCCATGATGCATTGACACGCTCATTTTTGCTATCAAAGATGCAGTTACGTTGTAAATCTCAGTTCTCATCGTACATGACCACCACCGTCAACCTGCAGACATCCCAGCGCGCCGCTTTAGTCAGTGCCTCTGTGGACAAGCCCATTGCCATCCGCCTGGGCCAGCAAGAGCTGGACGAAGTGCTGCAATTGGCCCGCGCAGACGACCGCCCTGCTGGCAACTTTGCCCGCATGGTGGCGTGCAGACGGGTAGCGGCAACAGCGGCGGACCTATCGGGGGCGCAGCATGATGAACGTCAACACCGGCCGCAGCATCGACTAGAGACCGTCACCGCAGACCTGCAAGCGCTTTCGCTCTAGGGCGCGGCCGGGTTCGATGTGGGGGCGCTGCCGCTGACACTCACCATCCGTGCACCTTGTGTCCCCATGTCTCCGTCCGGGTCGTAGGCCAGCACCACGGCGGTAGATCGGCAGGTGGGCCAGCTCGGCTTCACAGATCAGCTCTTCTTCTTTTTCCTCCAGTGTGCGCAGCTGCGTGGTCAGCTGTTCACGGCGTGTGGTGCGCTCGGTCAGTGGCAGGCCGGGCACATAGTCCATGGCGTCCACCTTGGCCAGAAACACCTTTTCGATCGTGTCGCCAAACAGCCAGATCAGCTGCGGTGCGATCGAGATAATCAGCATCCCCGACGCATTGCTTTGCCCTACCGGCAAATTCACTCCCTGCGTCACGCTCAAGGGGTTCACCTCGGTGATAGATGCCCCCGGATTGCGCAGGCTCAGGAACTTGTCGTTGACCTCTGCGGCATCGCTCTACATGCGATCGAACCACGCTGACACACGGACTTTGTCGTCGCAAGCACTGCGACGGACGCTCAGCTTGTGCTGAAAACCTCGTAATTTCCCGTAATACAAGATACAACCCAAATGCCATGCATTGCGTTCATTGGCGCGGCCTATGGGTGAATCAACCCGGTAGCAATTTGCGCCCCACGAAGTGGGCAGGCGTGGCGGGGGCGTCATGGCGCGCCGCGGGGTTGAAGGCTGGGTCTGTATCAGCCTCTAGAAGTCAACCAAGCGTCCACCCAAAGCGCGAAAATCAGGAGTAGTTCAACGTTTTGAACGGTGAGGAGCCAGAGACATGAAGTGGGATACTCCGTTTCGTGACCGGGCGGAGGCTGGTCAAGCCCTGGCTGCGACTTTGAGGGAATTTCGTGAGCAAGCCGATGTGCTCGTGCTGGCCTTGCCTCGAGGCGGTGTTCCAGTCGCCTATGAAGTTGCCAATACGCTGGCCCTGCGGCTGGATTTGATCCTAGTGCGCAAACTAGGCACGCCCGGCCACAAAGAGGTGGCGATGGGCGCCATTGCCTGTGGCGGCGTACAGGTGTTTAACGATGACGCCATCCGTGACCTGCACATCTCCCCAACGGCCATCGAGACAGCAATTCACGAGGAAACCCTGGAGTTGCTGCGCCGAGACAAGGTCTATAGAGGCAAACGTCCTGCGCCAACCATGCTGGGGCAACGGGTGATACTGGTCGATGACGGGATAGCGACCGGTGCCACCATGCGAGCAGCGATTGTGGCGGTGCGCCAGCAGGCACCGGCGCGTATCGTAGTCGCCGTGCCGGTCGCCCCCGTTGAGACGCTGGCGATGCTACGCCCACTTGTCGACCAACTGATCTGTCAGCTCACCCCGAAGCCCTTCCACTCCGTTGGTCAGTACTACCGAAATTTCGCACAGACCACGGATGAAGAGGTAAAAACGCTGCTTCGCCTTGCTTGGCGGAGGAAAACGCGACAAACAGGCGCCCCCTCCCTAAACGGCAGGTGACAGGCCGTAGCGCGTCAAAGACGGCATAGATCCAGAAAGCTCGCAAGACGGCACTCGAAACGAGTTGCGAAAGTCGCCGAATGCGGTCTGCCCAAAACGCATTTTTCTCCTAAGCTGCGGGACATTGGCAAGGGACATGAGGAGTGCAAAAGTCCGAATTTAGCGATGATCGCCCGGAGAACTCATAGGAAAAGCAATGTGGATTTCGGCAGAAAAGCTGGTGTGACGGGTTCGATTCTTGTCCTGCAAATTCAAGGCCGCGAAGGTGCATAGCCTTCCGGCCTTTTTCTTTTTCCCCTCTCTAGTCTTCAATTGGAAGTGCGACAAAGTCCACAGAAGTGCTCCGTAGTCCAGGGACATCTGGGGGCACATTTGGGGGCACATTTTTAGGAAAAGGTGGCACATTTCAAATGCCCTCAGCCTTTACCTCCAGGCTTCATCTCCCCACACGTCACCCAACCCGAGCCCTCGCCAGCGTGAACATCGACCAGCCCTTCTCTGGCGCTGGTATATGAGTCACGCTTTTCGCCGCAGGCAATCAGACAACAACAGGGACAGGGGCCGCTCAATGCAAAATGCCCATCCGCGTGCGAACTTCGCAATCAAGCCCTGGCTTTGGGCTTGAAGAGATGGATGGTTTCTCCGCGGGCAAGCATTCCCACCAATTGAGCGATGCGCCTGGCGCGCGTTTCGGCTCTCGCGGCCGTCTGGATACGCCACAGTATCGCGTAGCGATTGGAGGCATTGATGCTTGCAAAGAAGGTCTTGGCCGCCGGCTCGGCCTCCAGTGCAGCCTGCAGATCCTCAGGCACAGTGGACGTGCGCGCACCGTCGTAGGCCCGCGCCCAGCGCCCGTCAGCCTTGGCTGCCTCTACCTGAGCCCGACCTGGGGCCTGCATGCGGCCCGCTTCAATGAGTGCCTGTACCTTCTCGACATTGATCTTTGACCAGACGCTGCGCGCGCGCCTCGGCGTGAAGCGCTGAAGATAGTGTTGATCGTCAAAACTTTTCTTCTGTCCATCGATCCAGCCCCAACACAGCGCAATCTCCACCGCTTCGGGGTAGGTGACACTGGACTCATTGGAGCCTCGCTTGGCGATCTTGAGCCAGAGGCCTTCGGAGGTAGCGTGATTCTTCTTCAGCCAGGCCTCGAAGGCTTTGGCGCTCTTGAACAGGGTTGGTGCAAGTTCAAGCGGGATGATGGATTTGACGGTAGGCATCACCTGGACCTATGCGAATGAGCATCAGCGTGGCTCCTGGCATAGAGGCAGGAGCCTGTTTGATGGCAGGGAAAGACAAGTTTAACCAGAACTCCCGGCCTGTAGCAGCCGCAAAACGCCCCACGACTCACCCCAAAACAGGGGCTGGAGCGATCACCACAACTGCGCTAGCAATCCTGCCAGCCCTGCCGCCACAATGACGTAGATGACATTGATCTTGAAGCGGAGCAACGCAATGCCTGCTGCCAGCCCAATGACAATCGACGGCCACTCCATGTGTCCTGCGAAGCCTTGAGGCCAAACGACATGGTAGGCAAAGAAAACCGCCAGATTCAGGATGACACCCACGACCGCAGCGGTGATGCCGACCAAAGGTGCAGTGAACTTCAGCTTGCCGTGGGTGGACTCGATAAAGGGGCCACCCAGGAAAATGAAAAAGAACGACGGCAGAAAAGTGAAGAAGGTCACGATCACTGCTGCGACGACTCCGGCCAGCAACAGCGAATCCGCACCGAAGATCGCCTTGGTCCAGCCGCCTACGAAGGCCACAAAGGACACCACCATGATGAGCGGGCCCGGAGTGGTCTCTCCCAGAGCCAGGCCATCGATCATTTGTGTTGCAGTCAACCAATGGAAGTTCTCCACCGCGCCCTGGTAAACATAGGGCAGCACCGCATATGCGCCCCCAAAGGTCATCAGCGCGGCCTTCGTGAAGAACCACCCCATTTGAACCAAGGCAGACTCCAGACCAAACGCCGTGGCGAGCACGCCCATAGCACTGCCCCACAGTGTCAGGCAGACCAGCGACACCCTCCAGAATCCTCGCCAGGAAAATCGCGCATGCGGCGGAGTAGGAGTGTCGTCGTCGATCAATGCAGCCCCGAGTGACTGACGCGCATTGCCTTTTTGATGGCTGGAGCCATCAAAGGCCTCGGGTCGCAATTTACCGCCGATGAAACCGATGGCTGCGGCCGCAATGACGATGAGCGGGAACGGAACATTAAGGGCAAAAATGGCGAGAAACGCAGCTGCCGCAATTCCCCAATGCCAACTGCTCTTGAGCGACCTTGAGCCCACCCGATAGGCGGCCTGTGCCACAAGCGCCGTCACAGCGGGCTTGATGCCATAGAAAATGCCGGCAATGACCGGCATGTCGCCGTGGGCCATATACAGCCAGGCCAGAGCCATGATGATGAACAGCGATGGCAGGACAAAAAGAACCCCTGCCAAAATGCCGCCCCATGTCCGATGCAGCAACCATCCCAGGTAGGTGGCAAGCTGCTGAGCCTCAGGCCCCGGCAGCAGCATGCAGTAGTTCAGGGCGTGGAGAAATCGCTTCTCGGAAATCCATCGGCGACGGTCTACAAGCTCCTCATGCATGAGTGCTATTTGACCTGCAGGGCCGCCAAAGCTGATGAAGCCCAGCTTCAACCAGAAACGCAGCGCTTCTGAAAGAGAAAGAGAGACCGGCGCAACCGGATCGGTGGGCCTGGGCAAAGCGGTGTCCATAAAAGCTCCATAGGGAATATCCAGCTCTTGGACGAGACACCGTCTACCCTTGCGGGACGGGAGGCTGCTTTCCCGATGTAGAAATTCTAGCCCAGTCGCCCGGGCGCTCGTACACGCCGAGGACAAAGTCTGCAGTCACCGAGAGCAGCGCCAGCTTATGGAACACAGCCGCACTTGCCGTGTTCCACAAGAGCATGCATTTCAGCCTTCGATGCCCAGGGCTTCTTCGCCTCAGATCTCTCGTGCAGACGAAGCCACCGGGCGTTGGCGTTTTCACTGCCTTGAGGCACAGTGCAGCTCGGCTAGCCGGCATCTCATCAGCGATAGCGCTGCTTTCAACCTTCAGGCTGCATCCACAATCGACGAGACATCCAGCACATACATCTGGCGCTGGTCTTCATGTACGGAGTCAATGCAGACCTGCTTGCCATCACGGCTCCAGCGCGGATGCAGGTCACAGCGGTTTTCCTTGCTCAGGTCCGGAGTGGCATAGAAACTGCCCAGATTGCGACGCTCGCCGGTCTGCATGTCGAAAAGGAACAGAAAGCGCTCGTGCGTGCTGTCGTCGGGATAGGTATCACTCAGCATCCAGCGGGTGCTCACCGGCGAGAATGTCATATGGCCGTTTTCCACCAGCACATTGCGGCCAACCACCTGTACCTCGCCTCCTTCAACGTCGTGATAGAGGTGGTAGTGGATCTCGCCTGCATGCGGCCCCCAGACAATGATGTGCTCGTTGTCCTGCCACAGGGGGTGAGAGATCTGGTATTCCGATTTTTCATAGTCAAACGTGCCTACGGCATCGGGGTCGAAGTCGTCGGCCAGTTGCGGCAGCGGGTGATCGGAACACTCCAGCAAGCGCATGTCCGAACCGTCCGGATTCATGGTGATAAGGCGGTGCAGAAAGCAGGTCTCATCTTTCACTCGCTCTGTCCAGCGATGCAGAAAAAGTATGCGTGAGGAAGCCGGGTTGACCTCGATATGGCTTACCCAGTGGATGGCCTTGTCCATCGACCTCACAGGATGGAATGCCTTGAGTTGCGCATAGCTGACCAGCAACCGGGCATCGCCTGTCGCCAGTTCCATGCGCCAGATGCCGTCATCAGCGGGCGCCAGAGGCAATTCAAACGGCTGGCCCGGTTCGCTGTAACCAATGGTCTCGTGCGTGATGTACAGACGCCGGTAGTTGACCGACAGCGCCCAGGCACTGCTGGGTGCCACCACATACACGGGCATGGGCAGAACGCGGCGCTCTTGCGTATCCACATCCACCACCACGGCGCCAAAGCCAGGGTAACGAGCGGACATATCGCCCGTGCGATCGTTATAGATCAGCTTGCGGCCCGGTGCACCGTCAAGCCATTGCAGCTGGCTGCCCATCTGGAAGTTCCAGGCACCGGTCTCGCCCACTGCGTGAAAGCGGTCACCGTCCTGAGTGTCGAAATAGCCAATCGTTGCCTTGACCTCTGGCGTCAGATAGATGTCCATCCAGGGCGTTTGCTGGGCGGCCAGCAGGCGATTGCTTTTGTCCCAGTTGGACTTGTTGTAGTAGCCGAAGAAGTGATGAAGGCTGCCGTTACCCACGCGTCGGCAGGGAGCAAAAGAAGAATGAGAAGAGGTCGTCATTGGATGTCAAGCAGTAGCGTCGCAGCACAGGCTGCGACTCGAAAACGATGCAGGGCATGAAAAAGCCCGGCTCTGGCTAGTTCGCCGTAATCTTTCCAGCAGCGATCACCTGATCCCAACGCTGCTTTTCCCTGGCCACAAAGCTTTGCGCTTCTACCGTGGTATTGGCCAGGGCACTCATCCCCTGCTCCTGCAGCCCCTTGCGGAACTCGGGTGTATTGACCACCTTGCGGATGTCTTCGCTGAGCTTGTGCACCACCGCCTGAGGCACCTTGGAAGACACAGCAACCGTGGTCCACGATGTGGCCACATAGTCCTTCATTCCTGCCTCGCTGGCCGTCGGTACATCCGGCAATGCCGCAAGGCGTTCATTGCCTGTGACCGCCAGTGCCTTGAGCTTGCCGCCCTTGACGTGCGCCAGCACTGTCGGAGGGTTCTCGAACATCAGCTGGATCTGGCCACCAAGCAAATCGTTAAGTGCTGCCGAGCTGCCACGATAGGGCACATGAACAATGGGAGCACCGGACTGGAGCTTGTACAGCTCCCCCATCATGTGGACCGACGAGCCCACGCCAGCAGAGCCAAAATTGATGCTGCCTGGGTCCTTTTTGGCCAGCGCGGTCAGCTCCTGCAGATTCTTGACCGGCAAATTGGGAGTAGCAACCACGACATGGGGCATCTCCGCCAGCACGGTGACAACGCGCAACTCCTTGGCCGGGTCGTAAGGCAGTTTCTTGTAAACCCCGTAAGCAGCATGCAATCCGATGGAGCCCACCATCAGCGTGTAGCCGTCCGCAGGCTGGTCGGACACATATTTCCCGCCCAGATGACCGCCCGCCCCGGGCTTGTTTTCCACCACCACAGGCTGGTTCCACATACGGCCGAGCCTGTCGGCAAGCATACGGGCTTGCACGTCCGAGCTGCCACCCGCAGTGAACGGCACGATGATGCGAATTTGACGAGCAGGGTTGGGATATGCGGAGCTGTCTTCAGCCCAGGCTGAGCCGACACTCGCCAGCGTTGCGGCAGCCAGCACTCCCATGCACAGAGAGCGACGAGCGCTAATGCAAACCATCTAATGACTCCTTGGATTGATCGATGCGCCCTCAATTCCTGAAAACGCATGCACTTATTCGTATGGAAGTCAGTGTAGAAAGCCTAACCTACTCGGAAAAATTCATTTTTCAAACTCATCTATACGCAGCTGGTATACCCTTCCCCCTCAGCATCAATCCGATTGCGCCATGCCACGCCCTTTGAGTTTTAAAGAAATTGAAGCATTTCGTGCCGTGATGCAAACCGGCACAACGACCGCCGCTGCGCAGTTGCTGCACACCACCCAACCGTCCATCAGCCGTCTGCTGGCTCAGATGCAGACGGGCGCGGACCTGAAGCTGTTTGATATGTATAAAGGGCGGCTGCGCCCGACTGCAGAGGCACGGGAGCTCTTTTCGACGGTGCAGCAACATTTCGTAGGTCTGGACCGCATTGAGCGCGACCTTCAGGGGTTGCGGCAGTTCGGTGCAGGCACTCTGCGCATAGGCTGCACCCCGGCACTGGGACTGTCCATCGTTCCTGCGGCCCTGCACAATTTTCTGCAGCACTACCCAAGCACACACATCAGTCTGCAGACGCTAGGCACCACACATCTTCGGGAAGGACTGCTGCACGGCCAGTTTGACCTGGTGGTCAGTACCATGGCCATTGGCGCCCCTGAACTCAATGCAAGCGTTCTGCATCAGACCCAGGCCGTCTGCGTCATGCATCCAGGCCATCCGCTGGCACAGCACAGCAGCCTGCATGTCCAGGATTTGGAAAATCAGCTGCTGCTGACTTTGAATTCGGACGACAACATCTACCTGCAACTGCAGCGAACCATGCTCGAGCATGATGTCCGGCCCAGCTCAACTGTCGAGACAACCTACTCTTCCACCATCTGCTGCCTCGCAGCGCAAGGTACAGGCTTGGGCGTAGTGAACCCATACGTGGCGGCAACATTTGCGTCAACCCTCTGCATCAAACCGTTCCTGCCCGAGTGCTCAGTAGAGGTAGCGCTAGCACTGCCAAGTCATTCGGCACCTTCAGAACGCACGCAATGCTTCGTCGAGGAGTTGCAAAGACAGCTGGCAACATAAGCAGCTCAGCCCAGCTCTGCGGCAAAGACTAACCACTCAAGAAGACTCCAGCGTCAGATGGCAGCGAACGCCAAATACGCTTCAAAGGTCTGCGCCTGCAACCGAGCACATGCGCATGAATGCGGTTGAATTACGGCGATAGTCAGAGGACCCTTACCGGGCCTTGCATTGGATCGGCACCATGCGGCCGACCTCGACCGTCAGATCCAGTCCTTTTCCTCGGATGGTATTGGGCCCGTTGCTATACACAAATCCGGAGCCGCTTGGCTGCTGTGGAAGCTCTATGCCTTGACCACCGCGTATCAGGACTGCTTTGCTGTTGGCAGGCGAGAAACGCACCGAAATGGATTCTCCGTTTGCGCAGGTGAATGCAACTTCACGGTCTGCATCTTGAGACGGCGCAGAACTGCAGGCACTGACGGCGATTGCGGCAAGCATGGCAAGGCCGATGACTTTCATAGACTTCTCCCGTGATATTTCAAGGCAAGACTCAAGCAGCCATGAAGAACTCTGGTGTCTTGTAGCACTTCCAAAACTTGGCTGATCGCCTTTGGCCTTTGTCTCGACAGATAGGAATGTCCCAACCCGCTACAAGCTCCTGCAGTCAGACTGTGACGCGAAGTGGAACTGGATTGACGCATACCTGCGCTCAGGTTGAGCTCACACGCCTGTCGCGCTCCTTGTCCCGGTAAAGACGTGCTTTTTCAGCATACATGGCCTTGTCCGCCCCTTGAACGATGCTCTCTATCGGCGTGCCTTCCTGGCCACAGGCATGACCCATGGAGACCTGGATGCTGTGACCCGGATAGAACTGATTGTTCAGCTCCAGCAAGGACAAGATGCGCTCCTGCAATGCCACGGCACCGCGTTCATCGGTTCCCGGCAAAAGCACGACAAACTCATCGCCACCGATGCGGGCAGCGCAGGCCGGCGCATCCACCGCCTTGGAGAGAACTTCTCCCATACGCCTCAGCATGGCATCGCCTGCAGTATGACCATGCTCGTCGTTGACTACCTTGAGTCCATTCATATCTATGGCAAGCATGGACAAGGGCCAGGGCCCTTTGCGCGACAGCCTGTTGAGCTCTTCCGTATAGAAAGCGCGGTTGCGCAACTGGGTCAACACATCATGCTTGCCCAGATATTCGAGATAAGCCTCAGCCTTCTTGCGAGCGGTGATATCTACGAGTGACAGCAGCACCAAGCCCCATTTTTCCGCATGGCTGCTCATGATGGCGAACTCCATATGAATATGGAGCACATCGCCAGAAAGTCCGTAGTTCACCACTTCCCGCTGCTGCACCAGCTTACCTTCCCAAAGGTCTATCAGCTGCTCGGCAAACGAATCGTACATTTCGCCCCTGAAAACCTTGGACAGATTCTGCAGCAGTTGCTGCTTGCTCTCGGCACCGAACATTTGCAGCGTCTGGCGATTGACATCGAGCACCTGGATTTCCTGCATGCAGCGGGTCACGAATTCCGGATGCACTTTCAGAAAAGTCCGGAAATCGGTGATTCCGCGCGCTCGAACATCGTCCATCAGGCGCTTGACCACGCTGAAGTCCTCGACCCACAGCGACACCGGCGAGTACTCGAACAGGTCTCTGGAATATTGCTCGCTGCTCTGAAGCTTCACCGTGCTCTGCACTTCGGCCGTCACATCCTCCAGAGAGACCAGCACCCGGCTCCAGCTTTGCTCGTAGCCCGGCAGTACACGCGCCCTCACCTGCACATCAAGCCGCCGTCCATCCAGGGCATAGTTGACCGAACGGGTCTCGAAACTGAGCACTCCTTCCCAGAGGGCGAGCAGCTCGTTCATGATGCTGTCGAGCATGTCGCCGCGAAAGACCTCGCTCAGCCGGCTCTTCAGGGTTTCCTCATCAGCGGCCTTGAACAGGTCAAGCGTGTATTGATTGACCCGCAGCACCTTGTAGGACTGACTGCACAGCTTGAGCCGCTCCGGATCTTCTTTGAGAAAACTGAGCAGATCGCTCACGCCCTGCGCCCGCCATTGATCGAATATCTGTTTCAGGCCGCTGTAGTCCTCCATCCAGAGCGATACCGGGGCCAGGTTGAACATATCCTCGAAGTCCAGACCTTCTGCGAGCGAATTTTTCACAAACAATACCTCCGCCAACGATTATTACCGAGACATCAAGCCTGCACGCTGCCCTCCTTTGCAAGGTCGATCGACTGTCGTGCAGCAATGAAAAAGACCCCCTGGGGAGTCTCTTAAAGTCAGATCACCTCAGGCAGTCTCTGCCTTGCAGCTTTCACTTTGTACATCGCAGCATCGGCTTTCTGCAAAGCATCGTCCACGTCGGTGTCATCGGGCGTCAAACAGACCATGCCTACGCTGGCTCCTGCGTACTCGATCTCACGTCCGTCGGCCAATTGCAAGATGGCGACAGAGGCTTTGCTCAGTCGCAACTGCATCTCCCTGATCACGGCCTCAGCGTCTTCATCCAGCAGAGGCCCTGCACCGACCATGACGAATTCATCGCCACCGAAACGAGCCAGCATGTCACTGCTGCGCAGTCCTGCTCGCAATTGTTCGGCCATGGCACGCAGCAACGCATCCCCAGCCTCATGACCAAACTGGTCATTGATCTGCTTGAAGCGGTCAAGATCCACAAAGCCCACCAGCACCCATTCACGGGTGCGGCGGCAATGAGCAATGAGCCGGTTGAGCTCCTCAGTCACGCAGCGACGATTGGGCAATCCAGTCAGGGCATCGAGCATGGCCAGCGAGGCCAGCTCCTCATTGGCATGTTGCAACGATCTCACCAGTTGCTCGCGCTCGGCAAAGCCGGCAATGATCTTGGCAAACAGTCGCAGCAAATCCTCGGCCTCTGCTGCCAGCGCGACGGAATGGTCGCTGGCTGCACACAAAGTGCCAAACAACGCACCATTGGAAAAACGCACGGGCGTGCTCACATAAGTCTGGATACCCAACTGGCGCGCTGCATCCGAGTCGCCCCAGCATTCGCCAACATTCTCGGTAAAGGTACGTCCTTCGTCGAGCGAGCGCTTGCACAAGGTATCGTTCCAGGGAACCTCCAGCCCTTCGGGAATTCTCATGCCTCCCGTATTGAGGGAGTACAGCACATTCTGAATACCGCGTGTCTCATCAACGGTGGTGAGGTAGGCCGACTCCAGATCAGTCACTTCCACCATGATTTCCAGAAGAGGTCGCGTGAAGCTGGGCAGATTCTGAGATGCAGAGACGGTCTGGGAAAGGCGTTGAATAATTGATGGCATGGTGCAATTTGGGGGTACGGCCGCACGACGAGTGGGGCAGCTCAAGCAAAGCCTAAAGCCTAGGCATCATCACTTTCATTCGACTGAGACTATCTTTCAATCATGCAATGAAAGCCAGATCCCAACGCTCATATTTTCAAGCAATCGATTGTCAGACTAGGACTGAGGCCACAGGACCCTGACACGCAAACCGCCCAGTTGCGGCGACTCGTCAAGCAAAAGCTCCGCACCACTGCTTTGCGCAATGCTTTGCGCAATGGCCAGTCCCAGGCCACTACCGCCGGCCATGCCGCCAGCCCCTTGACCTCGCACAAAGCGCTGCAGGACGCGCTGACGCTCTGCCGGTGCAATGCCAGGACCCGAGTCTTCCACTACCAGTGCACGTCCGTGCTCGTCCTGCAACCAGCCCACATCAACACGGCTCCCGGCGGGCACGTATTTAATCGCGTTGTCCAGCAGGTTGCGCAGCAGCACCGCCAGTGCACCGGCATCTGCGGCCACGCTGAATGCGGACTGCTGCTGCGGGTCTTCGCTCAGGCCCATGTCCAGCCCCTTGGCCTGGGCAGCCGGTGCGGCATCAGCCAGGGCCTGCTCGACCAGCACACGCAAGTCCGCCAGCGGCGCGTCTTCAGTCTGCGGCCTGGCTTCCTGCCTGGCCAATGCCAGCAACTGCTCCACCAGTCGTCTGGCGCGCTCTATTCCTTGCGCCAGACTGGTCTGCGCTGACTCGCGCTCAGCGCTGTCCGTCGCTTTGCGCAGCAGCTGCAATTGCAGCTGCAACGCGGCCAGCGGCGAGCGCAGCTCATGCGCAGCATCTGCAACGAAATTCTGCTGGGCCTCAAAAGCCTGCCGTACGCGCTGCAGCAGGTTGTTGAGCTCCTCCACCAGCGGGCGCATCTCATCCGGCAGATCATGCTCCGCCACGGGTGCCAGATCCTGGGGCTGACGCAGGGCCAACTCCCTGCGCACCCGATGCACGGGAGTCAGTGAACGGCGAATCACCCACCACACGGCCAGCGCCAGCAGCGGCAACAGCAACACCACAGGCAACAAGCTGCGCCAGGCGGCTTCACGCGCGAGCATCTGACGCACGCGCATGTCCTGTGCAATCTGAATCACCTGAGAGCGTGTCTGCAGTGAGAACACACGGTAGGTCGTGCCACGCGCAGGCACATCGGCAAAGCCCAGCACAGCCATCTGAGGCAAGGCATCGCCCAGAGCCGACTCGAAGATTCTCAGTCCCTCATTGGTCCAGACCTGGACGATGAACTCGTTGTTTTCATCTTCGGGCGGCGTTCCCTGCGGCCGGCCTTTGGCGTCGACCGGCAGACCTGCCCGCAGTGCAAACGCCGTCTGCTGCATCTGGTAGTCGAACAGGGTATCGGTCTGCTCCAGAGCATTGCGATAGGCAAAAGCCCCCTGCAGAACTGCCACCAGCAAAATCGCCATGCCGATGAACAGCAGCAGGCGTCCGCCCAGCGAACCAGGCAGCTTCAGCCGCTTCAATGCCTGGTTTTTGCTCATGGTCTTGGCACCATATATCCAAGACCACGCACATTGAGCACCGCTGCAGCGCCGAGCTTTTTGCGCAGCCCGTGGATATAGACCTCCACCGCATTGCTGCTGACCTCGTCGCCCCAGCCGTAGAGCTTGTCTTCGATTTGCTGACGTGACAGCGTAGCTCCCGGCCTTGTCAGCAATGCCTGCAGCACCGCCCATTCACGGCCTGACAGGGTGACTGGCTGACCATTCACGCTGGCCTCACGGGTATTGGGGTTGAGCATGATGCCTTCATGCTCATACACCGCATCCAGATGCCCTGCCGCACGCCGCGTTAGCGCGCGAATGCGGGCCAGCAGCTCATCCATGTCATAGGGTTTGATGACGTAGTCATCGGCCCCGGCGTCAAGCCCCGCAATGCGGTCACGCACGGCATCCCTGGCGGTCGCCACCAGCACCGGGGTGGCATCCTTGCGCGCACGCAACTGGCGCAGCACCTGCAAGCCATCAAGCTTGGGCAAGCCCAAGTCGAGCAGCACCAGATCGTACTGGTGGCCATGCAAGGCTGTATCGGCCTGGGCGCCATCCTGAACCCAGTCCACCACATAGCCTTCACCGCGCAGCAGCGCCAGCACGGCCTGGCCGATCATGGTGTCATCTTCAACAAGCAACAAACGCATGGCGCAAGGATAGCGCCGCTACAGCGGAAATGCCCAGCACCAGAAACAAAGGGCGCATCGCACGCTGCCTGCATGCCCGCACGGCGGCAAACGAGCCAGCCCCACCCCAAGCGGGCAAGCCGCCACCTCACATGAAGGGCTGCCGGTTACACCGCAGCCTCGATGCCCGGCATCGCCATACGTGCCTTGGTCAATGCCATGCCCAGGTTGGCGGTACGGCGGCAGACAAAGACTGCCACATAGTCAGGCACTGCCTTGCTACGCAGAAAGACATGAATCAGGTTGTCACTGTTGATGATGATTTCCTGAAAATAGTGGTGACCATCATCGCTGATGCCGCGCGACCGCTTGAACAGGGTCTCGATCATGGAGACATTGGGGCCGTTGAACAGGTCGGCCGTAGCCGCAGCCACCAGATCAATCACGTCACGCGGATGGGAATCCACGGTACGGATCGACAGCAGCATGCCCGAAGCAGCATCCACATAACCTGCAGCCAAACATTCAGGCACCGAAGCCACGGCCTGCGTCAACACAGCATCCAAACTCATTTCGCTCTCACTTTCCTATTGCTTATCTTTTGCGTCATGGCCGTATGCAGTCCGCAGCGGCCATGCTTTGGTGGTCTTGAAAACATCACGCCATCTTTTGCAGCAATGCGTTTTCGAATTCATAAAGAAGCGCTTCCTGCGCCTCGGATTGCACATACTGAGCGTCAATCAATCGCACACGGCGCAGCGCCTCTTCGGCAGTCAGGCCCTCGCGCACCAGCCAGGCGGCAAGCACGGTTCCGGTGCGGCCCAATCCGGCAAGGCAGTGCACGGCAAGCACCTCCCCACGGCGCAGGGCGGCAGACATGCGTGCCAGCAGCATCTGCATCTGTGCCACTGTCGGTGGCTCGTGGTCATAGACCGGCAGGTGAAAGTTCTTGAGCCCATTGCGGGCCAAGGCATCCTGCGGGAAGTCCTTTTCCGTCAGCGTGATCAGCATGGTGACGCCGCAACGATTCAGGGCTTTGAGATCGGCGTCCATGTCGTGCACCACGCCCGGCCAGGGCGTACCTGCCAGCCTCCCTGGCACCAGCCAGGAAAATCCATTCGGGCCGCGGCTGGCTGGCACGGCATTTTCAGCAGCCAGCAATGGCTGCATTTCCATCAGCACAGCCGCATTCACGGTGCGAGGCTGGTAGCGGGCTGCAGAGGACAGGCCAGATGACGCGACCGCTGCCGGTTGCGACAGTGCAGGTTCAGGTGCAGAGACCGACGTTGACGCAGGCAGCACGGGTTCCAGTTTGGAGGAAGTAACGACCTCACTTACGGCTGCCGAAGATGCAGGCAAGTCGGAAAATTCGGCGATGGCCGCCAAGGCGGCGGCAGGCAAGGGAGGTGGCGGCAAAACATCGTCGGCCAGCTCATTCAAAGGGGTACCCGGCATGGGGACAGCGCAGCTGCCGGTACGCAGGAATTGCTGACCGGCGGCACTGAGCGGCCGCTGAGTGAACGCCGCCATTGCGGCGGCTTCCTGAATTTGACCACCTGCGAGCAACAGCATCTGCTGGGCAGCAGCCTGGGCATGCTGCTGATGGTGCGTGACGAGCAGCACACTACTGTGCTGCCCTATCTGCTTGATCAAGTCCAGCAGCAAAAACGCCTCATAGCCATCCAGATCAGCCGTGGGCTCATCCACCATCAACACCGCAGGCCGGGCCCAGGCCTCGCGCAGAATGGCTACAGCGCGTTGCTGCACCGCACTCAACAGCATGGTGGACTTGTCCAGTACCTGGGCCAGCTCGGCAAAACCATAGTGCTGCAGCTGTTCAGTCACCCACGTGCGCCACTGCAGTGGCCCACGTGACTCGCTCTGGCGCGCCTTCTCGATCAGTGCATCCAGGGTGTTGGCACGCATGAGCCGGGCATGCTGCTGTACCAGGCGCGGCAAGGCCTGCACGCCATCGGCGCTCAAAGGCATACGCAATGGATGAGCGCAATAGACCACCTGCCCCCAGCTGCGAAAACGCGGATTGACCGCATTCAGTCCGGCCAGCGTGCGCAGCAGCGTGGATTTTCCTGTACCCGCAGGGCCCAGCAATGCGGTTACGCCTGATTGCGGCAGCGTGAAGTCCACTTCGGCCAGAACCACGCGTGGACCATATGAAGCGCCCAGGCCTTGCACCTGCAGACTGTGTTGCTGATCCAAAAAATCTTCCCCTCGCAGCGCCTGCTCCGAGGGCCGTCATGATGTATTTGCGGTCACGCCAAATCGCCACCAAACGGCGTCAAAAAGACGAATGAGTGCTTTGGCCCGGCAGTCTATGGCATTACTTCTCCTGAAACTCGTCACTTCTTGAAATATGACAACATTATGTTGAAATTCATAGAATATTCATTCATTCAGATATTTTTTGTTTTAAATCAATGAAAGCAGATAAAGAAAAACCGCAACCCGGAAGGTTGCGGTTTTCTGCGTAGTCAGGGCGTCAGTCAGCCCAGGCGCACCGGCACAAAGATTTTGTTGCCTTCGCGCCAGATCAGCACGGCCACGGTCTTGTCCGCCTTGGCGACTGCGGCCCGCACCTCGTCGATATTTCCGGCAGGTGCGCCATTGATGGACAGCAGCACATCTCCCTGGCTGATGCCTGCCGCTGCAGCCGGACCGCTGGCCTGAGCCACCAGCAGACCGGAGTCCACACCAATCTGCTTTTTCTCCTCAGGCTGCAGGGGGCGCAGCGCCAGACCCAGCTTGCCCTTGTCTCCATCGGGAGAGGACTTGGCCACCTTCACAGCATTGTCGCTGGCATCGCCAAGGGTCGCACTCAGGGTTTTGGACTCACCCTTGCGCCAGATTTCCAGAGTCACTTTCTGCCCTGGCAAGGCCTGGCCGATAAAGGCTGGCAGATCGCCCGAACCAACAACGGGTTTGCCATCCACCTTGCGCACCACATCGCCTGGTTCCAGTCCGGCCTTGGCGGCAGGGCCATTCCTTTCGACACTGGCCACCAATGCACCTTCGGGCTTATCCAGCTTGAAGGAATCGGCAAAGGCCTGATTGACCTCCTGCACACTCACGCCCAGCTTGGCATGCTGGGCCTTACCCGTTGCCTGAATTTGCTGTTGCACACGGGTTGCCAGTTCGATGGGAATCGCAAACGACACCCCTTGATACCCGCCAGAGCGGGTGTAGATCTGGCTGTTGATGCCCACGACCTCGCCCTGAGCGTTGAATAGCGGGCCTCCGGAGTTTCCGGGGTTGATCGCCACATCCGTCTGCAGGAAAGGCACGAAGGAGTCATCGGGCAGAGAACGACCCTTGGCGCTCACCACGCCAGCCGTCACGCTGTTCTCAAAACCGAAGGGCGAGCCGATCGCCAGTACCCAGTCGCCCACGCGCAACTGGCTGGTCTGGCCCAGCTTGACCGTGGGCAGGCCGCTGGCGTCAATCTTGAGTACCGCCACATCGGTCTTGGGGTCGGCTCCCAGCACTTTGGCCCTGAACTCGCGGCGATCGTTGAGCTTGACCGTCACCTCCTTGGCTCCGCGCACCACATGGGCGTTGGTCAGAATCACGCCGTCGCTGGACACGATAAAGCCCGAGCCCTGTCCGCGCATGGGTGTATCGGGCTGTTGCGCACGCGGCCCCATGCCCTGGCCACCAGGCATGCCTGGAATGCCGAACTGGCGGAAGAATTCAAAGAAGGGATCGTCAGGGCTGATGCCAGGGCCCTGTTGCTGACGTTCGCTGGTCTGGTCACCTTCATCGTCGCTCATGGCACGAGAGGAGCCCACCACGCTGATATTGACCACGGCCGCGCCGTTGCGTGCCGTGATATCCGCAAAATTGGGAGCATTCACCGCAGGCAGGTTAAACGCTGTGGGTTGTGCAGCCACTGCAGATTGCGTCACCTGCGCCTGGGCAGCGCTGCGGGTTCCCACCAGGCCGGCGCCGGTGGCGCCCAGTGCGCCAATCGCACCAGCAGCCACCAGGGCCATCACCAGTCGGCGAGGCGTAGACAGAATTGTGTTCATGGTCATCCTTTCAAAGAAAAGCACCGGATCGGTGTCGTTGAAGGGAAGTTTGAACATGCACACTTAGGCCAGACTTAGGCCCGTGCAGCTCTGGGCCAAAGGCCTGATCCGGCAGCCGCCGGCTCGCACACGGTCCGGCGTGCTCAGGCTCTTTACAGCCTCAGATCAGCTCCAGCACCAGCTCCGGCGGGCGACAAAGCTTGGCCCCCTTGGGGGTGACCACAATGGGTCGATTGAGCAGCACCGGATGCGCAGCCACGGCCTGAATCAGCTGGACATCGCTGACGGCTGCGTTATCCAGACCCAGCTCCTTGAACTGGGCCTCCTTGGTACGCAGCAAGTCACGCACGGGGACACCCAGATGCGCCACCAGCTCAGCCAGCTCCGGCGCCGTCAGCGGCGTGGCGATGTAATCGACGATATTGGGCTCGATGCCATGCTCGCGCAGCAGCGCCAGCGCGCCGCGCGAATTGCTGCAGCGGCTGTTGTGAAAAATGGTGATGTCGGGGCGATTCACGGGGGTGTCTGTACTTGTAGTCATGACTGCAGTGTAGCGAGCCTGTGCCTGTCAAAGGCTTGGCAGGCAGCCACTGCATAGCAGCTATGCCGGCTGCGCCAGAGCCAGGCAGAGCGCCATCTCATAGACTGTCTGCAAAACATCATGAGGAGACAATATGCCCGCTTTCACCGCACGTGAACCCTCCTCTCTGAACCGTCGCCAATGGAGCCAATGGGCTGCGGCTGCCGCCTTGGGCAGTCTGACCGGCACTGCTCTGGCGCAGGACTCGAGGTACCCCAGCAAGGCCATACGCATGGTCATTCCGTTCACGCCCGGCGGCTCTGCAGACATTCTGGGTCGCGCCATAGGTCATGAGCTGACGACCGCCTGGGGCCAGAGCGTGGTGCCGGAAAACGTCGCCGGCGCAGGTGGCAGCATTGGCGCGGACCGCGTGGCAAAGGCCAGTGCCGATGGCTACACCCTGCTCATGGGCCATGTCGGCACGCTGGCCGTTACACCCACGCTCTACCCCAAGCTGCCTTACGACCCTATCAAGAGCTTTACGCCGCTGGCCTGGGTGGCGCGTGTGCCCAACGTGCTGGTCGTGCATCCATCGCTGCCGGTCAATGATCTGGCATCGTTCATCAGCTACGCCAGGGCCAACCCGGGCGCAGTGAATTTCAGCTCGGGGGGCAACGGCAGTGCCGCGCATATGACCATGGCCTATCTGAGCCTGCAAGCCGGGCTGAAGATGCAGCATGTGCCCTACAAGGGCACGGCACCGGCCGTCAATGATCTGGTGGCCGGCCAGGTTCAGGCCTTGTTCACCGGCATCCCTGCGGTGCTGGCCCAAATTCGCTCCGGCCAGATCAAGGCGATCGCCGTTTCATCACCTCAGCGCATCCCTGCACTACCCAATGTGCCTACCGTGGCCGAAGCAGGCTTGCCCGGATTTGAGGCCGACCAATGGTATGGCGTGGTCGGCCCTGCCAATATGCCCGCCGACGTGGTCGCCAAGATCAATCAGCAGATCAATGCATCGCTCCGAAGCCCTTCTATTCTTGAGCGTTTGCAAAGCGAAGGTGCCCAGCCCATGCCCAGCACGCCCAAGGTCTTTGCCGACCTCATAGTCAAGGACCTCGCGCGCTGGCGCAAGGTCATCGTCGACAGCAAGATGACGCTGTGAACGGGCAGCATTGAGGCTTCAGGCAGCAGCGGAAGCGGCGGCCACGGCAGCCGTCGCCGGCTCCAGCTCCAGCTCTTCCTCATGCGCATCGAACTCGCGCCCCGGCAGCAGCAGATTCAGTCCCACGGCCACCAGCGCACCCACAGTGATGCCCGAACCAAAGACCTCGCGCACAAAGGCAGGCATCTTGGACAGAAGATCGGGGCGCACCGTCACGGCCAGCCCGCAGCCCAGCGAGACCGCAATGATCAGACCGCTGCGACGTGTCTGCTCGGCGCTGCTGAGCATGCGGATGCCCGCCAGGATGATCATGGCAAACATCATCAGACCTGCACCTCCGAGCACGGGCTGGGGAATCGTCACCACCAGCGCACCCAGCACCGGGAACAGTCCGGCCAGCAGCAGCATCACGCCGGTCAGCATCACCACATGGCGGCTGGCCACGCCGGTGAGCGACACCACACCCACGTTCTGCGCGAAGGTGGAAACCGGCGGGCTCGACATCACGGCGGCAAAGGCCGAGCCCACGCCGTCGCACAGCATGCCGCTGGCCAGGCGCTTGCCGCGGATTGGCGTCTGCGTTGCCGCTCCCAGGGCCATGAATGTTCCGGTGGTCTCGACAATGGTCACGAGAAAGGCGATGGACATGGCAACGATGCCCGATACCGGAAAGCTCATACCGAAATGCAGCGGCTGAGGAATCGCGAAGATCGGCGCCTCGCGCACCTGGGTGAAGTCGATCAGACCCAGGGCCAGGCACAGCAGATAGCCGCAGGCAATGCCCAGCACCACGGCCGATGCCGAAATCACGCCCTTGCCCCATTGCACAAAGCCGATCACCAGCGCCAGCACAAAGCCGGCAATCGCCAGATTGCCCACCGCGCCGTAGCTGCCGCTGCCCACGCCGCCTGCGGCCCAATCCACGGCAACGGGCGTGAGCGACAGCCCGATCATGGTCACGACCACGCTGGTCACGGTATGCGGAAAGAAGCGACGGATCACCGGCATGAAAAAGCTGCCGATGATCATCACCAGCGAGCCCACCAATGAGGAGCCCAGGATGCCGGGAACGCCATGCTCCAGTCCCACGCTGATGCCCGCACCGACAAAGGCAAAGCTTGTGCCCATCACGCAAGGCAGGCGTATGCCGACAGGCCCCACGCCTCGGCACTGGATGATGGTGACCACGCCCGAGCCCAGCAAAGCCGCATTGACCAGGGCCACGATCTGGTCGGCCGGCAGCTTGAGCGCACCGCCGAAAACCAGCGGCACGGCAATGATGCCACCCAGCGCGGCGAGCAGATGCTGCAGCGAAAGCAGCGTAGTGGTGATGAGGCTGGGCGGACGGTCTTCCACCCCGTAAAGCAGTTTTTCCATGGTTGTGTCTCCTTTTCCCTATGCGATGGCCTCTTCAGAGGCACTTGTAGATATGTCGTCGAGGGGTGCCCGTGAGGGCTTCACTGCGTGCTTGGCTGTGTCGTGGCATATCTCCTTGGTCGAATCGGCGGTTGCAGCGGTAGGCTGAATCCAGCCATTCGGGACTGCATGTTGAGAACTGATGCCCTCACCTCAGGGTCAGCGAGCAAAGGCCGCCCCCGCAGCGAGGCTGTCGCCCCCCCTCTGGCGCAACGCACCAGAGAGGGGGAAGCGGCGGGGCCGCCTAGGCAAAGCCGCTCAGGGGGTGCATTACTGTCCCGCGGCCCGCTCGAACAGGCTGCGCGCAAGACGGCGGTGCTGGCCCAGCACGACAGGCAGGTCGGCCGTGAGCAGACGTCCACCCTCGACCACCACGCGGCCGTTGATGACGCTGCTGGATACATTGGCCGGTGTGCAGAACACCAGCGCCGCCACGGGGTCATGGCCGGCGCCCGCATAGCCGACAGCCTCCATGTCGAAGGCCACGAAGTCGGCCGACATGCCGGGGGCCAGCGCGCCGATGTCGTCGCGGTTGAGCACGCGTGCACCGCCCAGCGTGGCGATCTCCAGCGCCTCGCGAGCACTCATGGCCGCCGGGCCGTAGCCCACGCGCTGCAGCAGCATGGCCTGGCGCGCCTCGCCCAGCATGTGGGCTCCGTCGTTCGATGCGCTGCCGTCCACACCCAGGGCCACGGGCACGCCCGCATCGCGCATTCCGCGAATGGGCGCGATGCCCGAGGCCAGGCGCATGTTGGAGCATGGGCAATGCGCCACACCGGTGCCGGTGCGCGCAAACAGCGCAATGCCTTCGGGGTCCAGCTTGACGCAATGCGCATGCCAGACATCGCGCCCCACCCAGCCCAGGTCCTCGGCGTATTGCGCCGGGGTCAGGCCGAATTTTTCGCGCGAGAAGGCCACGTCGTTGTCGTTCTCGGCCAGGTGGGTGTGCAGCGAGACGCCATGCGCACGCGCCAGCACCGCCGATTCGCGCATCAGATCGCGCGTGACCGAGAACGGCGAACAAGGGGCCAACACCACGCGCAGCATGGAGTGGCGCGAGCCGTCGTGGTACTGCTGGATCAGGCGCAGGCTGTCGCGCAAAATGGCCTCTTCCTCCTCCACCACCACATCGGGCGGCAGACCGCCTTTGCTGCGGCCCAGGCTCATGGAGCCGCGTGCGGCGTGAAAGCGCATGCCCATCTGCTGCGCGGCTGCGATGGAATCATCAAGGCGCGATCCATTGGGGAACAGGTACAGATGGTCGCTGGTGGTGGTGCAGCCCGACAGCATGAGCTCGGCCATGGCGGTCTGGGTCGAGACATGGATCATCTCGGGCGTCAGATGCGACCACAGCATGTAGAGGTTCTGCAGCCACGAGAACAGCTCGGCATCCTGGGCGGCCGGCACGGCGCGCGTCAGGCTCTGGTACATGTGGTGGTGGGTGTTGACCAGACCCGGCGTCACGACCTTGCCGCGCATGTCCAGCACGCGCGCCTGGCCCTCGTCGGCCATGCGGCGGTATTGCGCCGGCAGCTCGGCCGTTGCACCCACCCACAGCAGGGCCGGTCCGTCCGCCACCAGCGCACCGCCTTTGATCTCGCGGCGCTGCGCATCCATGGTGACCAGTACGTCGGCATTCAGGGCTATCAGGGTCATGGGTTTCTTCCTCTCTAAACAAGAAGCACCAGTCTAGAGAGGCACCCAAGCGCGCGATAGCGCCGAATTCCGCCAACCATGTCCACAAAATGTGGACAGAAAATCAGCGTTTTCTGGCGTAGAGCCGTGCCAGCGCCGATTCGATGCTTGCTGCCATGAGCGAAGCGGCAGCGCTCAGCTCCGCCCCCTTGCGCACGAACAGCATCAGGGTCTGGCGCTGCAGATGCGCATCGCGCAGGGGCACAAAACTGAGCGAGCCGCGATCGAGCTCCTCCAGCACATCCAGCGCGTTGAGCAGGGCAATGCCCTCGCCCAGCATGACCAGGCGCTGCATCAAGGCCATGGAGGTGGACTCGGCCACCGGCGTCACCTCGATGGCACTGCGCGCGAAGGCTTCATCGAGCAGGCTGCGTATGGTCAGCGCCGGTGCTGGCAGAATCAGCGGATGGCCCACACATTCACTGAGCAGCAGCGATGACTGATGCGCCAATGGGTGCTTGACCGGCAGGATGGCTCCGATCTGCCATTCGCTGGCCGCCAGCATGCGCAAGCCGGGTCTGGGCGCCAGATCGTAGGCGAGACCCAGATCCACCTCCCCAGCTTCCACGGCGGACACAATGGCCTGCGTCGGCAAGTCGATGACACGCACGACCATCCCCGGATGACTGCTGCGAAAGTCATGCACCAGCGATGGCAGCAAGGAGCCCGCCAGGCCCGAGGTTGCCGCCACCGTGATCTCGCCGCGTCTCATGCCCTTGAAGTCGGCAATGCGCTCACGCAACGCGGCATGTTCGCGCAAGGTGCTGCGCACATGGGTCAGCACCATCTCGCCCAGAGGCGTCAGGCGCAGGCGGTTGTGGATGCGGTCGAACAGCGGCGCTCCCAGCTCGGCCTCCAGATCGAGAATCTGCCGGTTCACGGCCGTAGGAGCCACATGCAGGTACTCGGCCGCCTTGCGGATGGAGCCGCGGCGGACCACTTCATCTAGATAGCGCAAAACTCTGGCATGCATGCGCGCAGCCTACAGGGTTTGACGGAGCCAGCAAAGCGCCGGCAGAGCGCCTAGCTCTGGCGCAGCCTGTCCACTTCGGTGTGCAAGTCCTTGGCCCAGGCGCGGCGGTCGCGCCCTTGTGCGCTCTGCGCCTCGCCATAGTGCACCACGGCAATCAGCTGCTCCGAGCAAAGCACACGCCAGATGGAGCCCAGCAAGGTCTCGTCCCCCACATAGGTGGCGGCATAGCTGGTGCTGCCTGTCTTGCCATCGACAAAGCGCAGCCCCACGGGCTGCACCGGTGCATCGCATTGCACGGCGGCTTCGAGCAGATTGGAGTGAAACGAGAGCAGGCTGCGTCCATCGCCTGTCGTCCCCTCGGGGAAGACGGCGAGGATTTCGCCGCGCTTGAAGGCCTCTTCCATGGCTCCCACCATGCGCACGGCATCTCGGCGCGAGCTGCGCTGGATGTAGAGCGTGCCTGCAGCCGTCGCCAGCGTGCCGATGATGGGCCAGCCCTTGACGTCGGACTTGGAGATGAAACGGCAATGGCGCGCCGCATGCAGCAGCGGAATATCGAGCCAGGAGATATGGTTGCTGACCATGAGCACCGGACCTTTGGCCGGTGGCTGCCCTTTGACCTGCAGTTGCACCCCGGCCCGCAGCAGCAGCGTTGCGGCCCAGGCCTGCACATGCTCGTGCTGCTGCAGGTAGTGCAGCTGCGGAAAGCGAAACGCCACGATCCAGGCGCCCTTGGCCACATGGGCCAGCAGACGCAGCCCGCGCCATACCGCACGCGAGCCGGTTTTGATTTTGTGCAAGCCGTTTGCCATGATTCCCAAAGAGTTTAGCGACTCGCCTCGCACAAGTTGCACCAACTTGAAACCGGCAAGCGCCTAAGACTGGCGCAATGCAAAGTCAGAGGCACCGAGGAAGCGCCGCCGCGCACCGAAGGTGTCGTCCCCCTCCCGATGCAACGCATCGAGAGAGGGGGAAGCGGCAAAGCCACTCAGGGGGAGCCTATCGTTGATAAGCCACCGCACCATCCACAATGGTCAGGCTCACGCGCGCAGGCAGTTCATAGCCGTTGAATGGCGTGCTCTTGCCCTGACTTTGCAGCGTCTTGGGATCAACCGTCCACTCAGCTTCGGGGTCGACGATGCACAGATCAGCCACGCCGCCCACGCTGAGCTGCCCCAGCAGTGACTGCTGCTCGCCCAGGGCACTGCCCAGCACAGCCACGGGTGCCGAAGTCACGACTGCCAGTGCGCGGTTCAGCGGCACCTTGTAGTCGCGGCTCCACTTCACGGCAATCGACAGCAGCAGTTCCACGCCGGTCGCACCGGGTTCGGCTTCGGCAAAAGGCAGCACCTTGGCGTCTTCGTCTACCGGGCAGTGATCGGAAACCAGCGCATCGATGGTGCCGTCAGCCAGTGCGGCAGACAGCGCATCGCGGTCGCGCTGCTGACGCAGCACGGGCACCACGCGGGCACTGCTGTCGAAGTAACCGATGTCGTTCTCGGTCAACAGCAGAGAGTTGATGGACACGTCGGCGGTCACGTTCAGACCTTCGGCCTTGGCTCGGCGCACCAGCTCCACGCCGGCGGCGCTGGAGATGCGGCACAGGTGAACCCGGGTCTGCGAGCCACGGATCAGCTCGAAGATGGTGTGCAGCGCAATCGTCTCTGCCGCCACGGACACCCCGGCCAGACCCATGCGGGTGGCCAGCGCGCCGCTGGCAGCCACGCCCCTGCCCAGATCCTTGTCCTGCGGGCGCAGCCACACGGCGTAGCCAAAGGTGTTGGCGTAGCTCAGAGCACGGCTGAGCGTGGTGATGCTGGACAGCGGCACATCCGCCTGGCCGAAGGCCACGCAGCCGGACTCGGTCAGCTCGGCCATCTCGGTCAGGGTTTCGCCCTTGAGGCCTATGGTCAGCGCGCCCATGGGGAACAGACGCGACTTGTGCTGCTTCTCGGCACGGAACTTGAGCATTTCCACCAGGCCCTGCTCGTCGAGCACGGGCTCGGTATCGGGCGGGCAGACCAGGCTGGTCACACCGCCGGCCACGGCAGCCGCCATCTCGGACTGCAGCATGCCTTCATGCTCGTGACCGGGCTCGCGCAGACGCACGGCCAGGTCCACCAGACCAGGCAGCACCCACTGACCCGAGGCGTCGATTTCACGCTCGGCCACAAAACCATCGGGCACCGTGCCGATGGCAGCGATCACGCTGCCATCGATGGCGATATCGGCCTGCTGGTCGAAACCTCGTGCCGGGTCCATCACCCGGCCATTGCGAATCAGAATCTTCATGGTTTGGCACCAAATTGGCTTCCAGCCCTTGCCACACAAGCGCTAGCAGCTACAAAAATATTACTTATCTGAAAACCGGCGCGCTCCAAGCCAGAGACGCCGAGCAAGAGCCGCCTCGCAGCGAAGGCGTCGTCCCCCTCCCGCATTGCGAGAGAGGGGGAAGCCGCGCAGCGGCTCAGGGGGTGTTTAAGCCTCATTCCCCGCGACGATCGACATGACAGCCATGCGTACGGCGATACCGAAGGTCACCTGCGACAGGATCACGGCCTGCGGGCCGTCCACCACGGCGGAGTCGATCTCAACGCCTCGGTTGATGGGGCCGGGGTGCATGACGATGGCATCGGGCTTGGCCAGCTCCAGGCGCTTTTCAGTCAGGCCGAAGCTCTTGAAGTATTCCTGGCTCGAAGGCAGCAGCGCACCGCTCATGCGCTCGTTCTGCAGGCGCAGCATGATGATGACGTCGCAGTCCTTGATGCCCTCCTCCAGATTGTGGAAGACGCGCACGCCCATGCTGGCCATGTCCGAGGGCACTAGGGTGCGCGGGCCGACCACGCGCACCTCGGCAGCGCCGAGGGTGGTCAGGGCGTGGATGTCCGAGCGCGCCACGCGCGAGTGCAGCACGTCGCCCACGATGGCCACACGCAGATTGGAGAAATCCTGCTTGTAGTGGCGGATGGTGTACATGTCCAGCAGGCCCTGGGTGGGGTGGGCATGGCGGCCGTCGCCGGCATTGACCACATGCACATGGGGCGCCACATGCTTGGCGATCAGATAGGGAGCTCCCGACTCGCTGTGGCGCACGACAAAGATGTCGGCCGCCATGGCCGAGAGGTTGTCGATGGTGTCCAGCAGGGTCTCGCCCTTGCTGGCCGAGCTGCGCGCGATGTCCAGGTTGAACACGTCGGCCGACAGGCGCTTGGCCGCAATCTCGAAGGTTGTGCGGGTGCGCGTGCTGTTCTCGAAGAACAGATTGAACACGCTCTTGCCACGCAGCAGCGGCACCTTCTTGACTTCACGGTCGTTGACGCTGACGAAGTTGCTGGCCGTGTCGAGAATCTGGGTCAGGATGTCCTTGGACAGGCCTTCGGTGGAGAGCAGGTGGATCAGCTCGCCGTTCTTGTTGAGTTGGGGGTTGCGCTTGTACAGCACGATCAGGCCTCTTGAATGCGGAAGTGGAAAACACCGCCCTCGTCGCGCGCCAGCGCCAGGGAACGGTCGGCCGGCAGCGCCACGCGCGCTGCGGCAAAGTCGGCCTGGATGGGCAGCTCGCGCCCTCCCCGGTCCACCAGAACGGCCAGTCGCACGCTGGCGGGACGGCCGTAGTCATAGAGTTCGTTGAGCACGGCGCGCACGGTTCGGCCGGTGTAGAGCACATCGTCGAGCACCAGCACATCGGCGCCGTTCACATCGAAGGCGATCTGTGTCTGGGCGCTGGAGGCCATGCCGCGCTGGGCAAAATCGTCGCGGTGCAGCGAGGAAGACAGCACGCTGGGCTTGCCCTTGAGATTCAGATCCTTGTGCAGACGCTCGACCAACCAGGCACCGCCCGATGTGATGCCCGCCAGACGGGTGTTCGGCCCCATGATGCGCTGCACGCCGCGCAGCAGCTCGCTATACAGGGCTTCGGCGTCCAGGATCAGGCTGCCCTGACCGGCAATGGTTTCACTCATGGGAGACTCCTCAAAAACTGTTCAAGAATGATGCAGGCCGAAGCCGCGTCGGCGTCGCGTGCGCCCCCCGCCAGGGCTTCGGTCGTGCTGTAGCGTTCGTCCACCTCGTACACCGGCAGCTTGAAGCGGCTTCTGAGCTGGCGGCCGAATTTCAGGGCCCGGGCCGTGTTCTCGTGCGCCGCACCATCGGGGTGGTAGGGCACGCCTATCACCAGGGCATTGGGCTGCCACTCGCGGATCAGCTTCTCCACCGCAGCCAGGCGTGCATCCGCCCCTTCGGCCTTGATGGTGGGCAGCGGGTTGGCGCCGCCGAGCACGCGGTTACCCGAGGCGCAACCCGTGCGCTTGATGCCGAAGTCAAAGCCCAGGAACTGCTGGAAATGGGCCGGCACCTCGGGCTTTTGCGGTGCGGGCGCCGCTGCAGGCCTGGCAGCCGCATTTTCGGCCGAGGAAAAAGTCGAGGAAAAGGCCGCATCGGCGGCCTTGTTGGAAGAGGAAATATCGTTCATGCGCGACCCGACTCAGGAGACAGCATCCAGCGCTGCAGGCCCAGCAGGCCCAGAGCACGGTCATAGCGCTCGTCCACCGGGGTGCTGAAGATCACCTCGGGGTCGGCTTCCACGGTCAGCCAGGCGTTTTCGCCGATTTCGGATTCGAGCTGGCCCTCATCCCAGGAGGAATATCCCAGCGTGACCAGCACGCGCTTGGGACCGGCGCCATCCGACAGGGCTTCGAGCACATCCTTGGACGTGGTCATCTCCAGCCCACCAGGAATGGTCATGGTCGAGGCATAGGCCGATTCGTTCTCGGGGGCGCCTTCGATGACCATGGGCTCATGCAGCACAAAGCCGCGATCGGTCTGCACCGGGCCACCGGTAAAGACCTGCTGGTCGCGCAAATCATCGCGTTTGAGACCCAAATCCACTTTTTGCAGCAGGCCTTGCAGGCTGAGCTTGGAGGGCTTGTTGATAATCAGACCGAGCGCGCCACGCTCGCTATGCTCGCACAGGTAGACAACGCTGCGCGAAAACGACTCATCTTCCAGGCCGGGCATGGCAATCAGGAAGTGGTGCGTCAAGTTGATAGGCGCAGATTCTGCAGACATGCAGCGATTTTACTGGCGATCCATGACTCCTTCTTACCCTGTGGGCTTGATCTGGCTGCGGCGCGACCTGCGTCTGGCTGATAACGCAGCCCTTTATCACGCATTGCAGCAATGTGAAAAGCTGTATTGCGTCTTTGTCTTCGACGACAGCATTCTTGCCGCCCTGCCCCGCGCCGACCGCCGCGTGGAGTTCATCTGCCAGAGTCTGACCGAGCTGGATGCCGCCCTGCGCGAGGCCGCAGGACGCGCGCACACAGGGCTGATCACCCGGCGCGGCCTGCCCCAGGACATCATCCCGGCCCTGGCCCGGCAGCTGGGCGCGGGTGCCGTCTTCTGCAACGACGACGACGAGCCGGCGGCTCTTGCCCGCGACGCCCAGGTGGCGCGCAGCCTCAAGAGCCAGGGGCAGTTGCTGCTGCGCTTCAAGGACCACCGCATCTTTGCGCGTGACGAGGTGCTGACCCAGAACCTGTCGCCGTTCTCGGTCTTCACGCCCTACAAGAACGCCTGGCTGCGAAAGATCACACCGTTCTATCTCTCGGCCTACCCCAGCGAGCGCAATCTGGCGAGCAAGCTGGCCGATCTGCCGGACACCGAGCGCCGCCCGATCCCCTCGGCTGCGGATCTGGGCTTTGCCCCGGACACGCTGGCCGGCCTGCGCCTGCCCACCGGCGTCAGCGGCGCGCGCCAGTTGCTGGCCGACTTTCTTCCACGCCTGCCGCAGTACAAGACGGCGCGCGACTTCCCGGCCCTCAAGGGACCCAGCTATCTCAGCGTGCATCTGCGCTTTGGCACCGTCTCGATACGCGAGCTGGCCCGCCTCGCCCACGAGGCGGCCCACAATGAGGACTGGTCCGCCGCAGCACGCGAAGGCGCGGCCACCTGGCTCAGCGAGCTGATCTGGCGAGACTTCTACTTCCAGATCCTGGCCCACCAGCCCTATGTCGTAGAACGCAGCTTCAAGCCAGCCTATGACGCTATCGAATGGGAGACGGGAGCTGAGGCCGACGCCCTCTTCGCCGCCTGGTGCGAGGGCCGCACCGGCTACCCGCTGGTCGATGCCGCCATGCGCCAGCTCAATACCAGCGGCTATATGCACAACCGGCTACGCATGGTCACGGCCAGCTTTCTGGTCAAGGACCTGGGTCTGGACTGGCGCCGGGGCGAGGCCTATTTCGCCGAGAAGCTCAATGACTTCGATCTGGCGGCCAATAACGGCGGCTGGCAATGGGCGGCCTCCACGGGCTGCGATGCCCAGCCCTGGTTTCGCATCTTCAACCCGGTGACCCAGAGCGAGAAGTTCGATCCCGACGGCAAGTTCATCGCGCGCTACGTGCCCGAGCTGACGCCCTTGCCGGCCAAACTGCGGCATGCTCCCTGGCTGGCCAAGCCGCTGGAGATGGCCGAAGCAGGCATCGCACTGGGGCACGACTATCCCTTGCCCGTCGTGGATCATGCGGCGGCGCGGGAGCAAACCCTGGCGCGCTACGGAATCCTCAAGAAGGAGTCCTGATCTGCCTCCCGCCTTCAGGCCCTGTGACGGTCCTGGCCAACGGCACAGTACATGCTGCTTTGCACGCGACCGTCAGGTTCCCAGCCAGCTCCTTATCAAAAAAAGAAGCGGCTTGCGCAAGTCCATCATACATTTCAAATAGATATCAACCTGAAATGCAATACTGACTAGCGCAAGCCGCTTCCTTATCAGGAGCAGCGCTTATTCGACCACCACTCCTGGCTCCTCGGCAGGCCCGCCAAGCGGGCTGCGCTCAGGCGCGGGGCCCCTGCGCTGCAAGGCGTAGTGCTGGATCAGACCCAGCAGTTCCTCATCGGAATAGGGCTTGCCCAGGTAGTGATTGGCTCCCAGGTCACGGGCCATTTCGCGATGCTTTTGGGCAATGCGTGAAGTGATCATGACCACCGGCATGCCTTCGAGCTTCTGATCGGCGCGAATATTGCGCAATAGATCGAAGCCGTCCATGCGCGGCATTTCGATGTCGGACAGCACCAGGGTCGGGCGCTCATCCTGCAGACGCTCCATGGCTTGCAGGCCGTCAGCGGCCAATGTGACGCGGTAGCCTTCGCGCTGCAGCAGACGCTGGGTGACGCGGCGCACGGTGATGGAGTCATCCACCACCAGCACCAGTGGCACCGTGGTCTGCGCAGCTTCGGCGCCCAGCAGATCGGCACCGCCTGAATGAGCCTGCAGTTCGCCATCGGCTGCGGCCTGCTCGGCCCTGGCCAGCATGGCTCGCACCTGCTCGCCATGGACATTGGCCAGCGCCACCGGGTTGTAGATCTGCACCACGGCCCCCGAGGGCAGCACGGACATGCCGGTAAGGCCAGGCAGACGCGACAACTGCGGGCCCAGGTTCTTGATCACCACTTCCTGGTTGCCCAGCACTTCGTCCACATGCAGCGCCACACGCTGCGAGGCACTGCGCACGATCACCACGGGGCGCGTGCGACCGAGGTTCTCCTCGCTGCGCAGCGAGGTCTGCCACAGCGCACCAGCCCAATAGAAAGGCATGACTTCGCTGCCGTCCTGGAACTCCTGCTTGCGGTAGCTTTCCTCCAGCACATCGACGGGCACGCGGCGCACGATTTCCACTAGGTTGGCCGGCACACCCATGGACACGGCACCCATGCGCAGCATCACCACCTGGGTCACGGCCGTGGTCAACGGCACAACCAGACGGAAGGCACTGCCACGGCCTGGCTCGGTATGGGTTTCGATACGACCGCCCAGAGCATTCACCTCGGAACGCACCACATCCATGCCAATGCCGCGACCGGCAACGCCCGTCACCTCGGTGGCGGTGGTAAAGCCCGGCTCGAAGATCAGACGCCCCGCATCTTCCAGCGTCATGGGACGCTCGTCGGTCCACAGCTTGAGGCTGATGGCCTTGGCGCGAATCCGCTCCAGGTCCAGACCGGCCCCGTCGTCTTCCACGGACAGCGCCACGTCGTTACGCTCCTGACCCAGCACGATCTCGATGGTGCCCACGGCCGGCTTGCCCAGCTCCTGGCGCCGCTCGGGCGACTCGATGCCATGAGCCACGCAGTTGCGCAGCAGATGCTCGAAGGCCGGCATCATGCGCTCGAGCATGCCGCGGTCCATTTCGATGGTGCCGCCCAGGATGTTCAGGCGCACCTGCTTGCCCATTTCCTTGGACGTCTGGCGCACCACGGCGTACAGACGCTCGGCAAAGGAGTCGAACTCCACCATGCGCGTGCGCAGCAGATCTCGCTGCAGATCACGTGCCTGCCGGCCCTGGGCCACCAGATCGTCTTCGGCAGCGGCCAGATCCCGCTGCAGATTGCGCTGCACGGTGGCCACGTCATTGACCGATTCGGCCATCATGCGCGTGAGCTCCTGCACGCGGGTGAAACGGTCGAACTCCAGCGGATCGAAACCGGCTGCCGTGTCCTTGGACAGGGCCAGACGCGACTGCATCTGGCTTTCGGCCTGCACCTCGATGTCGCGCAACTGCGTGCGCAGGCGCTCCAGGTTGCCCGTCAAGTCATTGAGCGCCGAACGCGCCTGCGACAGCCGCGCATCGACACGCGAGCGGGCAATCAGCACTTCACCGGTCTGGGAAATCAAGCGGTCCAGCAACTGCGCCCGCACACGCACGGTCTGCTGCGATGCAGGACGCGGTACCACCGGTGCCGGCAGCTCAATGGCCTGCACAGAATCTGCGGCAGTCTTTTCTCCGGCTTGAGCTTCCGTTGCTGCTGGCGTTACAGCAGACTCCGCCGCGCTCAGATGCAAAGGCGCCTGAGCAAGAAGATCGTCCAGTTGCGCCAGCGGCTGCTCGGGCTCCTGCTCACCAGCCATGCGCAGCACATCGAAACTGGCTTGCAAAGCGTCAAAGCTGCTCAGCAGCGGCTCGATCGCTTCGGCGGTGGGCCGCTCCTGGTCGATACGCTCCACCGCCGATTCCAGGCGGTGGGCCATCTCACCCATGCGCATGGCACCGGCCAGACGGGCACTGCCCTTGATGGTGTGCAACGCGCGCAGGGCTTCGTTGCGAGCCTCATCCAGCTTCGGGCGCCCATGCCAGCGGCGCAGTGCAGCACCGAGCTTGGGCAGCAGGTCGATGGCCTCTTCCTCGAAAATGGGAAACAGGTCGGCATCGACCTGGTCGAGCACATCGATATCGTCTTCGTCATCTCCGGCATGCACCGCCAGAGCAATGGCTTCATCGATGCGGCGCTGCAGCTCGGCCTCATGCTCCACGCTGCCTGCGGCAGGGACCATGGAATACGGTGCCTGATCCGCAGTTTGTGCCACGGCATCCAGCAACGGATCGGCTGCCGATGCTCCTGCGTCTTCCTCGGCCACATCCTTGAGTCCATCACCCGCAAGCTCGGGCAAGGCCGCCTCCTGCGAAAGCTCGGCGGCAAAGTCCAGCGGCAAGTCCTTGGGATCTGCAGGCGGCTGCAGCGCCTGCACCTCGGGCCACTCTGCCTCATCCAGCTCAGCCAGATCGGACAGCTCAAGATCGGCAGTTTCAGCTGCCGCACCGGCATCGATCGGAGTATTCAGGATTTCACGCAGCGCGTCTTCGACAGCGGGTAAAGCGTCCTTGAGGAAGCCCGCCGCAAACTGGTGCAGCAGACGACGTACCTCATCGGATGCGGTCACGCATTGCTGAATCTGCAGCGCGCTGGCATAGCCCTGAGGCTGCAGATGCAGCAGTGCGTGTTCGAGCAGACGTGCCAGCTCCGACAAGGCCTTGAAGCCCACGGTACCGGAGCTGCCTGCCAGCGAATGCGCCAGCGCGATCGCATCATCGGGAATGGCGTCAGCTGGCTCTTGCAGCCATTGCTGCAGCACCTCGCCCAGACGTTCTGACCACTCGTCCGCTTCGTTGAGATAGACGTTGTACAGCGCTGCGCTGATGCGCAGGCCGTCGATATTGCGATAGCCGTCGTCCGGCTCACCTGTCTGTCCGGTCTGCTCGAGCACCGGCTCCTCAATCGCCAAGACTTCAGGCTCCGGCAGCTGAGCGGGTTCTTCGGCCATGACTGGCTCGGGCACGCCATCCAGCAAGGCTTCAATGGCCTCCAGCTCGATCGCTGCCTCTGCAGACGGCAGCTCGAGCGCCATCTCCACAGCGGCCGGCGCCCCGGTAGCTGCGTCCATGGCGGGGGGCTCCACGGCAGTCTGCATGTCTATGGCAGCCTGCTCGCTTTCACGCATGGCCGCTTCGAAGGCGGCGAAGTCCAGCTCCTGCACCTCTTCTGCACTGCTGCTTGGCTCCGTCACGGGCTGAGCTTGCATCAGGGCATCGGCAGCAGCGTCTTCGGTCTGCTCCGGCTCAGGCCTGCCTTCCGACTCCAGCGTGGGCAGCGCCGATGCTTCGAGCAACTCCGGCGCCACCAGCTGCTGCAGCAGATCGTCGGGAATATCCAGCTGCGGCAAGGCAAAGTCGGCCGTTGCCGATTCCGGCTCAAGCACAGGCTCCTGCACAGGTACGGAAGACAGCTCCTCCAGGGAGAAGTCCAGCTCCGGCATGGCAAATGCGGGCTCGCGCTGGGCGGGCTGGGCATCGGCGCCGGGTTCTGCAGCCAGGGGGCCGGGCTCCAGCGGCCACTCGAGCTCGGACCGCAGCTCCAGCACTTGCTCGTGCGCTGCGGCGGCTGACACCTCGGCCTGCTCCGTGTGCTGGGCGCGCTCGCCACGACGCGGAACCAGGGCCACATCGGCACGCTCGCCCTGCAGGCGCATGGCGTCTGCAGCGGCACGGAAGGCCGTGGCCGACCAGTTCTGCGCCTGCTGGTTTTCAATATCCTGCGCCCAGACGGCAAAGGCCTTCAGAGCATCCTGAGCCAGCTGCTGCATGGCCTGCGGCATGGGTCGCTGCTCTGCCAGCCACGCATTGAGCATCTGCTCCATGGCCCAGCCAGCTTCGCCAAACTCATCCAGCCCCACCATGCGCGAGCTGCCCTTGAGCGTGTGGAACGCACGGCGCAGCGTGGTCTGCTCGCTCAGATTGCCAGGCTCGTCCGCCAGCGCCTGCAGGGCTTGCTGACCGTTGTCCACGACTTCACGGGCTTCCTCCAGGAAGATGGACAGCAGCTCGTCGTCGCCATCGAGCTCGGCAGCGCTCAGCTCGGAGGGCGCCGACGCGGCTTCGGCCGCCGGGACTGCAGTGCGGCTCAAGGCCGTCAAATCCTCGCGGCCCGCTTCATCGCCTGCCGGCCTGCCCGACTGCATGTCCGCAAACACCTGGGCCATGGCATCGGCCAGTGCATCGGAGCCTGCCACTGCCGGCTCGGCCATGGCAGGTGCGGCCATGGCCTCGAAATCGGGCAAGGCACCGGGCTCGGTCGCGGCCCAGGGCGGGCTGTCCTCGTCGTCTGTGAGCCGGGCCTGCAAGGGCTGAGGCTGGGCCACAGGCCGCACTTCGGTGGGCGGCGGCGGGGCAGCGACCGAAGGCTCGACGGCCGCCGCAGTTGTCGGGGTGGCCGCTGTGGCGGATGCAGCAACCGCAGGCTGCACGGGCGCCACGCCCTCCATGGGAATGTCCACGGTCGGGCGGAAGGCTTCGGGGCCGCGACTGCGGCTATGGCCCATGACGATGCGCAGCTCGTCTTTTTCCTCGTCATAGACGAACAGCTTGCGCGCCATATTGCGCTGGTAGCTGAGCATGTCGATGAGAAAGCCCATGGCGCCCAGACTGCTGCCCAGCTTCTCGAAGATACGCGGCTGATTCTCGACCGTCACCTCGCCAAGCATCAGATGCTCGACGGTGTCACGCATGCGCTGCATGGCGGTTGCGGCCTGCTCGAAGCCCAGCACCGACAGCACGCCGCGCATCTGCGCCATCTGGCCCGGCACCGAGGCCAGCACCGAGGTGTCTGCGGGATTGCGAAAGAACAGATCCAGATGCTTCTCTGCCTCGCCCAGGGTGATGCGCAGCTCTCCAACCACCGATCCCATGGTCTGCTGGTCGCTGGCCTGACGGTAGAGCTCCTCCATCCAGACTTCCAGCGGCTCGGATTGCGCGCCATGCAAAGCCGCATCCAGACGCTGGACCAGCACGCTGGACTGGGCGGACTGTATTTCGTCGTCATGCCCGGCGGTCATGAAGCTGGCCTGCAGATAAAGCACTGCGGTCGCCACCTCCATGGCCAGCTCGGCCGGAGGCGGCTCCCCAATGCGCTCCACCGTCTCCGCCACACGAATCAGCGCACGCGCCAGACCGTGACTGACAGGCTGCAGCTTGACCAGCGACTCGGACACCAGCCCGAACTGCTCGGCCATGGATCTGATCTTGCTGCGGTCGCCGCCGGCGACGGCCGACCAGGTCTCGGCAGCAGCCGCAATGCGCTTGCGCGCCTGCACCAGCACCGATGGATCGAAGCGGCCATAGCGCGCCACGTGGTAGTCCACTACCGGCATGAGCTCCATGGCATAGGCCTCGTGCACGGCCTTCAGGCTGTCGCCGGCCTGCTCACGGGGCTTGGCCTGCGCGCAGAAGAACATCAGGTCCTGCAGCAGACGTGCGGGCGGCAGGCTGTCGCCCTTGGCCATGCTGGCGTACTGCATGAGCACGCGCGAAGCCATGCGCTTGACGTAGATATCTGCAGTGATGAGCCCGCGAGCCTGAGCATCAAAGAAAGCTGCGGCAATCTTCCAGAAACTGCGCGCCGCCACATCCTCGGCCTGGCCGGCCGCAAAGCGCCGGCAAAGCTCGCACATCTGGGCTGCCGCCTCGCGGTCGTCGCTCTTGACCATGCGCAGCACCACGCCGTCCAGCATGGCACGTGCATGCGGGCCATAGGCCAGCGGCTCGGGAATGATCCCGCTCCAGCGGGGCTCGCGCGCACGGCGCTCGGCAGGCCACAGGTCTGCCGGGTGGGCCTTGTCATTGCCGGCCAGCACCTGGGTCTCACGGTACTGAGGGAACAGGGCTACGGCCGAGACCTGCTGACCGGCCAGCACGGCCTCCAGGAATTCCATCAGCGCAAAGTGCGTGCGCTCCAGCGTGCTCGCCGCTTCCTGCGTGCAATATTCGGGACGCTGCACAAAGCGGTTGACCGCAGCTTCCATGCTGCGCAACACCTGCGCCGGGGCGGTGACGCCCACCATCTCCAGCGCGCCGCAAGCCTGATGCAGCTGCTGGCGTGCAATGCGCAATGCCGATGTATCCAACTCCTCAAGATCAGACAAACGGGCCGCATCTGCATCGCGCATGAAACGGCTCACAGCCTTGGTCGCCGCCTCCAGCGACTTGCGCACTTCATCGAGCACCCAGGCCAGCGGGCCCAGATCCTGCTCTGCAGTTGCAGACATGGCTGTACGTATTGGCGAGTCGTCAACCACTGACATGCTCTAGTTCCTTAACCCTCAAGGGTCGTGCATTTTTATGAGAGAAAGAGCCAGTCAAATCAGGCAATCTTGAATCGGGAAACAGACTGACGCAGCTCTTCAGCCATGTGGGAGAGCTCTCGCACCTGCTGCGCAGTGGTGCGGGTTCCCTCACCGGTTTGCTCGGTCACGGCAAAAATGTGCTGAATGTTTTCGGCCACGCCGTTGGCCATGTTGGCTTCACGTGATGTGGAACTGGAAATCTGCTCAATCAGCTCGGCCAGTCGGCGCGACACGCTGTCAATTTCAGACAGTGCAGTACCAGCAGAGTCGGACAGACGAGCCCCTTCCACCACACCCTGGGTAGAGCGCTCCATAGCGGCCACGGCATCCTGGGTGTCGGTCTGAATGGCCTTCACCAGCGCGGCAATCTGTCGCGTGGCGTCTGCCGAGCGTTCCGCCAGGCGCTGCACTTCTTCCGCCACCACCGAGAAGCCGCGACCAGCTTCACCGGCAGATGCGGCCTGGATGGCGGCGTTCAGCGCCAGCACGTTGGTCTGCTCGGTAATGTCGGAAATCAGTTCGGTAATTTCACCGATCTCCTGGGACGACTCACCAAGACGCTTGATTCGCTTGGAAGTGTCCTGAATCTGATCTCGGATGGAGTTCATACCGCCGATGGCGTTCTGCACGGCCTTGAGACCCGAGTCCGCAGCCTGCAGCGACTGGCGGGCCACCTGGGCCGATTCCTGGGCCTGGGCCGAGACGTTGTTGATACGGCCGGCCATGTCCAGAATCGACTTGCCGGTTTCACGAATTTCATGCAGCTGCTCGTTCGATGCAGCCAGCAGTTCGGTCGATGTGACGTCCACCTGCTCGGTGGTCTGGGCCACACGGGTCACGGTGTTCTGCACCGAGCCCACCAGAGCGCGAAGCTCTTCCACCGTGTAGTTCACCGAGTCGGCAATCGCGCCCGTGATGTCCTCGGTCACTGTGGCTTCCTGCGTCAGATCGCCCTCGGCCACAGATTGCAGCTCGTTCATCAAACGCAAAATAGCCGCCTGGTTGGCGTCGTTGATGCGCTTGGCCTCCTGCTCCTGCAAACGTGCATCGACCTGGTGGCGCTCGGCCTCCTGCTGGCGTGCCCGGCTGTCCAGCAGTTGCACGCGCGAGATGCCGATACCGCTCAGAACCACGGTCAAAATGGCGATGGCCAGCAGAGCCAGCTGCAGCATGCTGGCCCCGCCCAGTCCCTGCAGAGCCGTCTGCAGCTGCTCCAGTTGCTGACGCAGCGGTTCGCTGTCGTTGTTGATGCTGGTCTGCGCTTCCCGGGCCGACACCAGCCCTTGCAGATTGCCCAGAATGGCGCTGGCCTGGGTACGCGTATCGTCGTACTGCTTGATCAGCATCTCGAGCTGTTCACGCACCTGGGGATCGCGCGCCGCCGTCAGCCGCATCTCGGCGCTGCCGTTGAGCAGACCTTCGGAGATTTCCTTGAAGGAGTTCAAATCCTTGCCCAGCAGGAAAACGGCCTCGGGACTCACGCCCTCCATGGTCTGGAATTCGTTGGCAGACTTGGCAATACGCTGAGTCAGCATCACCAGCTGACCGGCAGCAGAGATCTCGGCCGCGCCTGCACCTTGCTGCAGCTTCAGCGAAGAAATGGTTTCTGCGGTTTCCAGCAGATCGGAGGACTGACGGTTGATGGTGCGCAGCGCGTCGCCCACTTGAGTCAGAGTCTTTTGCTGCCCGAGAATCAGACCGGCGCTCTTTTCCGCTCGCTCCACCAGGGTGCTGATGGAGCTGAGCTCATCCTGCAAACCGCCGCCCAGCGCGTTCACGCCCAGATCGGAATCGCCGGCAGCCAGCGCTCGCACGTTGCGCGCCAGAACACCGGCGCTGTCCTTGACGTCGGAAAATGCAGGAGCGGCTCCCGTCATGGCGATGGAGACCGACTTGGCCAGACGTTGCGACTGCATCAATGCCTGACCGGTCGCCGCCAGTTGCTGGTTGGAGTTGCCCGCTTCGCGCAGCATCCATGCCGACAGCACCACCAGCACCAGCACCGAGCCACCGAGCAAGGTAAACAAGGTGCGCTGATGCTTGGCAGTCGTGGCCGCACCAAGAATAGGCAGGCTCACCAGTTCGTCCGCACGGCTGGCCTCCTCATCAACGCCGAAGACGGAAGGTGCCCCCTGCACGCTGTTGAGAGCTCCGTCGTACATGTCCTGTACGACCGTGTCTCCCATCATGCCGCTATCACCACTGACGGCTTCCGCGATGGGCTTGCGTCGGAACAACTGATTTATTTTCTGTGCAAAGGACATAGCGCTGTATCCAGGAACCTCAAGCACGAATGCTCAAAAATTTGGCGGTTTGAGACAGGGACTGCAATTTCAGCTCCTGCCAGCGGCGGCCGCTCGCATCGATATGGACGGCACCGAAGAAACTCGGGGAACGCTCAGGCGCAGGCTCGGCCTTGGAAAACGCATCTGCGGCACGCAGGCCCAGCAGACGATCGGCCAGCAGGGCTGCGTTGACCTCCAGGGCAGGGTTGAAGGCCAGCAGGCTGCAGTCCATCAGTTCCTGCTCATTGCGGACATTTCCATGTCCCAGTAATTGAGCCAGGTCCACAACCCCCATCAAAGCACCGCGCAGATTGGCGATGCCCAGAAACCAGGCCTGTGTGTATGGGACGGGCTGAACGCCGGTCCAGGGAAAGATTTCTCCCGCCTGATTGAGCGGCAGCAAATAATCCCGCCCGCCAGCCTGCACTGCCAGCCAGGCAGCAACGCTGACGCCTTCGCTGCGTGCTGCCTGCAGGCGCCCGGCCAGACGGGATTGAAGATCTCGGAGGGCTTCGCGGTTCGCCATAAGCAGCGCAGCTCGTTATAGCGCTGCGATCTTGGCTTGCAGCTCGGCTGCATCCACGGGCTTGGTGATATAGCCACGTGCGCCTTGACGCATGCCCCAGACCCGGTCGGTTTCCTGATTCTTGCTGGTGCACATGATGATGGGCACATCGGCATACAGGGGATCGCGAGAGATGGCGCGCGTCAGCTGAAAGCCGTTCTGTCCGGGCATTACCACGTCCATCAGGATCAGGTCGGGCTTGTCTTCGGCCAGGCGCTTCATGGCTTCCTCGCCATTCTCTGCGGTACGCACCTGCATGCCCTGCTTTTGCAAAATATCGCTCAGAGCCATCAGCTCCGTCTTGGAATCGTCAACGACCAGAACTTTTTGAATTGTCATCATGCAGCTCCCACATCTGCAGCTTGCAGCGCGAATTGTCGTACGGCTTGCAGCAATTGATCTTTGGTAAATGGTTTGGTCAGATAGTCTTGACAGCCCACCATGCGACCACGAGCCTTGTCGAATACACCGTCCTTGGATGACAGCATCACGACGGGCGTATTTGCAAAGCGAGCATTGCGCTTGATGATGGCGCAGGTCTGATAGCCATCGAGCTTGGGCATCAGAATGTCGCAGAAGATGAGCTGGGGCTGGTAGTCATTGACCTTGGACAGGGCATCGAAGCCATCGTCGGCAAGAAGAACTTCGTGACCACCTTGCTTGAGGAAAATTTCAGCGCTGCGGCGAATGGTGTTGCTGTCATCCACGACCAGAACGCGCAAAGGCGCACCAGATGCTGTCACGTTGAAATTCCTCCCAATTCGGTCGTTGATGGAGTGAGCGGCTCTTGCACTCAGATTTCCACCATTTCAAAATCTTCTTTGCGTGCACCGCATTCCGGGCATGTCCAGTTCATGGGTACATCTTCCCAGCGGGTGTTCGGAGCAATTCCATGTTCGGGGCAACCTTGGGCTTCGTCATAAAGCCAGCCACAGGTCAAACACATCCAGGTTTTAGGGTCAGTCACAGCTTAAAGGGGCTTCACATAGAATGCAACGATTGTATCTAGTCACAACCCCGGCTCCCACCCTTGCATTCCCGGGTGCAAACTGGGGTGCGCCATGGCATTGAACCCCATCTCCTCTCCCCCCCCTCGCCGCACCCGCCAGGAAGAAGCGACAGAGTCCGCTCCCGTCTGCGTGCTGTCCTTCAACAGCAGTGACCCCAGCGGAGCCAGCGGTCTCTCGGCCGACATCGCCACCATCTCCTCCATCGGCGGCCATGCGCTGCCGGTAGCCTGCGGCGCCTACGCCAGAGACACGGCCCGCATCTACGAGCACTTTTCACTCGACGATGACGCGGTGACCGAGCAGGCGCGCATGGTGCTCGAGGACATTGCCGTCACCGCCATCAAGGTCGGCTTCGTGGGCAGCCCTGCCAATCTGGCCGCCATCGCCACGATCTCATCGGACTACCCCGACATTCCCATCATCAGCTACATGCCGGACCTGTCCTGGTGGGAGGACGACAAGCAGGATCAGTACCTGGATGCGTTCAAGGAGCTTGTCCTGCCTCAAACCTCGGTGTTGGTTGGAAACCACAACACGCTGTGGCGCTGGCTGCTGCCGGACTGGGAAAACAGCCGCGCGCCCACGGCGCGCGACATCGCCATGGCAGCCGAGGCGCTGGAAGTGCCTTATGTGCTGGTGACAGGCATCCCCCTGCCCGACCAGTTCGTGGACAACGTGCTGACCACGGCCCAGTCCGTATTGGGCAACAGCAAGTACGAGATGTTTGACGCCACGTTCACAGGTGCCGGTGATACGCTGTCCGCTGCGATTACGGCCCTGCTGGCCACCGGCAACGATCTGGGCGCCGCGACGCTGGAGGCGCTGGAATACCTGGACCACAGCCTGGATGCCGGCTTCAGGCCCGGCATGGGCCACTATCTGCCCGATCGTCTGTTCTGGGCCCAGCCCACCGAGGACGAGGAGTCCGAAGACGAGCAGGCCGAAGATGCCACCGATGACGAACCCGACTCCAAGCCGATTGAAGGCTTTGTGATTCCCTCTCATGACACAAAACACTGATCTGAATATTGCATTGTTCGAGCGCGCCAAGGGCGTGATCCCTGGCGGCGTGAACTCGCCCGTGCGCGCTTTCGCCGCCGTGGGCGGCACGCCGCGCTTTGTGAAGCGCGCCCAGGGCGCCTATTTCTGGGACCAGAACGATCAGCAGTTCACTGACTACATCGGCAGCTGGGGCCCCATGATCCTGGGCCACGGCCACCCCGAAGTGGTCGAGGCCGTGCAGGCCGCCGTGCTCGAAGGCTTCAGCTTTGGCGCACCCACCGAGCGCGAAGTTGTGCTGGCCGAGAAGATCCGCGCCCTCATGCCCAGCATGGACATGGTGCGCCTGGTCAGCTCCGGCACCGAAGCTGGCATGAGCGCGCTGCGCCTGGCGCGCGGCTACACCGGCCGCAACAAGATCATCAAGTTCAACGGCTGCTACCACGGCCATGCGGATTCGCTGCTGGTCAAGGCCGGCTCGGGTCTGGCCACCTTCGGCGCCTCGTCCTCGGCCGGTGTGCCTGCCGATGTGGCCAAGGACACCATCGTGCTGGAGTACAACGACGTTGCCCAGCTCGAAGAGGCCTTTGCCAAGATGGGCAGCGACATTGCCTGCGTCATCATGGAGCCGATTGCCGGCAATATGAACTTTGTGCGCGCCTCGGTGGACTTCACCCGTCGCATCAGCGAGCTGACCCGCGAGCATGGCGCGCTGCTGGTCTATGACGAAGTCATGACGGGCTTTCGCGTCGCCCTGGGCAGCGCCCAGAGCCTGTACGCCAAGGAAATCGAAGGCTTTGCGCCCGACATCACCGTGATGGGCAAGGTCATCGGCGGCGGCATGCCCATGGCGGCATTCGGTGCCCGCCGCGAGATCATGGAAAAGCTCTCGCCGCTGGGCCCCGTCTACCAGGCCGGCACGCTGTCGGGCAACCCCATTGCCACGGCCTGCGGCCTGAAGACGCTGGAGCTGATCAGTCGTCCCGGCTTCCATGCCGAGCTGCACCTCAAGACCGGCCACCTGATGCAGGGTCTGAAGGCCGAAGCCAATGCCGCCGGCATTCCCTTCAGCGTGGACTGGCAAGGCGGACTGTTCGGCTTCTATTTCCTGCCCGAGCTGCCCACGCACTATGCCCAGGTCATGAAGACCGACGGCAAGGTCTTCAACAAGTTCTACCACGGCATGCTGGAGCGCGGCCACTACTTTGCCCCGGCTCTGTATGAGGCAGGCTTTGTCAGCGCGGCGCACAGCGACGAAGATATCGACCGCACCATCGAAGCGGCTCGCGAAGTGTTCAAGACGCTGTAAGTTCGCAGCCTCGCCCCAGGCCCTGCAGCCGATGCCTGCAGGGCTTTTTATTTTCTGCAGCAGACCGCTCTTGCGCTGCCTTCTGCAAAGACATGTTTGCTTTCACAGCCACGTCATGGACGCTTGCCACGCTCGCGTTTTTGTCAGCAATGAAAGCACCATGACCGACGAATCCAGCAAGCCGACGCTGCACAACCTGCTCAAAGACACTGCTGCCGAAGCCAGTGACCTGAACCGCCGCCGCTTTGTGCGCCAGATGGCCTGGAGCGCCGGCGCCATGACCGTGCTGCCGCTCGCGGCCTGCGGCGGCGATGACGGCCAGCCGGCGACGGAGCCAGCCGTTCCCAGGGTCAGCTTCGCCCATGGCCTGGCCAGCGGCGATCCGCTGTCCGACCGCGTGATGCTCTGGACCCGCATCACCCCGCCCGCCGGCCACCAGGCAGACATTCCCGTGCAATGGGAGCTTGCCAGCGATGCAGCGTTCGCCTCCATCGTGGCGCGTGGCGAGAGCAGCGCCACCGCCGCCAGGGACTTCACGGTCAAGGTCGATGCAGCCGGCCTCAGGCCTGCCACGGTCTATCACTTTCGCTTCCGCGCCCATGGAGTGACTTCGGCGGCAGCGCGCACGCGCACCCTGCCCACCGGCTCGGTGGCTCAGGTCAGGCTGGCTGTCTTCTCCTGCGCCAACTATCCGGCCGGCTACTTCAACGTATACGCCGATGCGGCCAGGCGCAGCGACCTGGATGCCACGGTACACCTGGGCGACTACATCTATGAGTACGCGCGCGGCGGCTATGCCTCGGCCCAGGCCGAGGCCATGGGCCGCCTGGTCAATCCTGCCGGAGAAATTCTCTCGCTGTCCGACTACCGCGAGCGCCATGCCCAGTACAAGAGCGATGCAGACCTGCAGGCTCTGCATGCTGCAGCGCCCATGATTGCCATCTGGGACGACCACGAATTTGCCAACGACACCTGGAGTGCGGGAGCCGAGAATCACCAGCCCGGCGAGGGCGACTTTGCCATGCGCAAGGCCGCCGCCATGCAGGCCTACCACGAGTGGATGCCCACGCGCACCGCGAGCGCCGAGCTGATCTACCGCAGCTTCGACTTCGGCGATCTGGTCTCGCTGCACATGCTGGACACCCGCGTGATAGGCCGCGACAAGCAACTGGACTATGCCGATTTCATGACCTCTGCCGGCATCGACTCGGCGGGCTTCACCACGGCCATGGCCAACCCGGCGCGTCAGCTTCTGGGGCAGACCCAGACACAGTGGCTGCAGCAGCAGATGGCTGCCTCCCGTGCCACCTGGCAGGTGCTGGGCCAGCAGGTGCTGATGGGGCGCATGAACATTCCCGCCCCCATACTCATGGAAACCATTCAAGCCGGTGCGGGCGTATCGGTCTCGCAGTATGCAGCGCTGGCGGCCAAGGCGCAGACCGCACCCGCGACGCTCACGCCTCAGGAGCAGGCCATCCTGGCCCAGCCCTCGATCCCCTACAACCTGGACGCCTGGGATGGCTATCAGGTCGCGCGCGAGACCGTTCTGGGCTCGGCGCGTCAGCTCGGCAAGAAGCTGGTGGTGCTGGCCGGCGACACGCACAACGCCTGGGCCAGCGAGCTGCAGGACATGAACGGCAAGGCCGTGGGCGTGGAGTTTGCAACCTCCTCGGTCAGCTCGCCGGGCTTTGAGCAATACCTGCCGGGCGAAGACCCCGCTACGCTGGCCGCTGCGCTGCAGCAACTCATCAAGCCGCTTAAATACTGCGACACCTCGCGCCGCGGCTACATGCTGGTGACGGCCACGGCGGACGCCTGCCGCGCCGACTGGGTGTATGTGAACACCATCAGCAGCCGCCAGTTCACGGCCAGCACCGAAGCCTCCATGAAAGTTCTGGCCAGCGCGCCGGGGCTGCTGGTCAAGGCCTGATCCCCGGACCCGCAAGGCGAAACGAGTCCGCCCTCAGGGCCTCTGAAAAGCGGCTCTGGCGCGCTCCACTTCAGCTCTGGTGATGCAGCCCGGCGCATGGTCGTTGACCATGCCCATGGCCTGCATCAGTGCATACATGGTGGTCGGACCGACAAACTTCCAGCCGCGCTTCTTGAGCTCCTTGGACAGGGTTTGCGACTCCGGCGTCTGGGCCTGAATGGTCGTGCCGGTCGAGGGCACAGCGGGCTGATAGCGCCAGAAGAACGCGGCCAGCGAGCCTTCGTCCTGGACCATTTCGATGGCCCGCTGGGCGTTGTTGATCACAGCTTCGATCTTGCCGCGGTGGCGCACAATGCCTGCGTCCTGCAGCAGGCGCTGAACATCGGCCTCGCCGAACTGCGCGACGCGCTGGAAATCGAAACCCGCAAAGGCTGCACGGAAGTTCTCGCGCTTGTTGAGAATGGTCAGCCAGCTCAGGCCGGACTGAAAGCCTTCCAGGCAGAGCTTCTCGAACAGGCGCTGGTCGCTGCCCACCGGGAACCCCCATTCGCGGTCGTGATAGTGCACATAGCCCGGCGTGGCCAGACACCAGCGGCAGCGCTGCTGGCCGTCTTCGGCGGACTGGGTGGGGGAGCGGGTCTGCGGGGTCTCGGTGGGTTCGGTACTCATGCCCAGCACTCTAACCAATGCAAAAGCCCTGCAGAGCATTCCCTGCAGGGCTTCTATTTTGATAGCTTGTTACGATTGAATTCAAACGATTTCAGATATAAAACATACTGAAATCAATGAATATCATGCGCTAGCAGCTCACTTGTTATCTGCCTGAGCCAGGCGCGAATGGCGCATGCCATAGGCCATGTAGATCAGCGCTCCCAGCGCCATCCAGCCCAGAAAGCGCAGCCAGGTCAGAGTGGTCAGATTCAGCATCAGATAAAAGCACAGCAGCGCCGAGAGCACAGGCAGCACCGGCACCCAGGGCACGCGGTAACCGGCTCCGGCGTCGGGGCGCTTCTTGCGCAGCAGCAGCACGCCGATGCTGACCAGCACAAAGGCCGACAGCGTGCCGATATTGATCATCTCCTCCAGCAGCTCCACCTTGGTGAAGCCCGCCAGGACTGCGACGACGGCACCCACCATCAGTTGCAGGCGTACCGGCGTCTTGCGCCTGGCCGAGGTCACGCTCCAGCTGCGCGGCAGCAGGCCGTCGCGCGACAGCGCCATCAGGATCCGGGCCGAGCCCATGAGCAGCACCATGACCACGGTGGTCAGACCCAGCAGCACGCCTACGGCGATCACCTGGGCAGCCCAGTTGGCGCCCACGCTGATGAAGGCCGTGGCCAGCGAGGGATTCTCGGCCTTGGCCAGCTCGGTGTAGGGCACCATGCCGGTCAGCGCCAGCGTGACCAGGATGTAGAGCAGGGTCACCAGCGCCAGGCCGCCGAAGATGCCGCGCGGCAGCGTTTTCTGCGGGTCCCTGACTTCCTCGGCCGAGGTGGCGACCACGTCGAAGCCGATGAAGGCAAAGAACACCAGCGATGCGCCCGAGATCACGCCCAGCCAGCCGTACTGGCTGGGGCGGGCGCCGAACAGCCAGGCCAGCATGGGCTGGCCCCAGACATCGGCGGTCACGCCATGCCCTGCCACGGGCGGCTGGGCCGGCGGCACAAAGGGCGTGAAGTTCTTCAGGTCCATATAGGTGAAGCCCACCACGATCACGAACAGGGTGATGGCGATCTTGATCAGGGTGAACACATTGTTGACCCGGGCCGACTCCTGCGTGCCCAGGATCAGCAGCCCGGTGAATACCGTCACGATGAAGAACGGCCCCCACTCCAGGCTGATGGCTCCCAGATGCAGGGTACTGGGAATGTCCACGCCTGCCGTGGCAAACACCGTGGACAGGTAAATGCCCCAGTACTTGGCGATCACCGCGCCGGCGGCAATCATCTCCAGCAGCAGATTCCAGCCGATGATCCAGGCCACGCCCTCGCCCAGCGTCAGATAGGTGTAGGTATAGGCGCTGCCCGTGACCGGCACGCTGGAGGCGAACTCCGCATAGCACATGGTGGCCAGCGCGCAGGTGGCGGCCGCCAGGATGAAGGAGAAAATCACGGCCGGCCCGGCAAAGCTGCCCGCCGCGCGCGCGCCGACCGAGAAAATGCCGGCGCCCACGGCCACGGCCACGCCGAGAATCATCAGGTCGAACGCGCCCAGGCTGCGTTGAAGTTGACGGCCCGGCTCGTCCGAATCGGCCAGCGCCTGTTCAATGGTTTTGGTTTTCAGCCACTGCATGCATATCCCCAGGCTCTTGGCCACGCTTATGGCGCGGCGCCTTCGGCCCGGTCCTTTTGTTCAAAACGGCATCCTAGGGATTTCACCAATAACGCGCAGATTCCCTGCAGCATCACCAGTCCATCGGCATGTTTTGTGCAGGCCCGGCTGCACACCCATCTCAAAACAGACTAGGCAGGCCCGCGCTTCACGAAGCCTGCACCGCGCTCAAAAATCGCGCCGCAGTCCTGCATGCAAGCGATCACTGACGCAGGATTCGCAATGGGCCTGGCCAGCCCCGAAAAGTCAGATGCGCGGAGGCTGCGGCGGCACATCGGCCGGACGAATCAGCAGGCAGAGCACTGGCACCAGCAGCAGCGCCGTGACCACATCCAGCACATGGTGCTGATGCACCAGCATGGTGGAGGCGCAGATGGCCACACTCCACAGCACCATGAGCACGCACAGCCCCCAGCGGCCACGCTGCCATTGCGCCTGGCAGATGGCCAGACAGGTCAGCGCTGTGTAGACGATGTGCAGCGAGGGCAGGAGATTGTGCGGCTGGTCCACAAAGAACATGGTCGCAAAAATGCTGCGATAGGGCTCCAGCTCGGGGATCACTCGGTCGAAGGCCAGATTCGCCGGAAACAGCACGAAGACCAGGCCGCAGATCAGCGTGGCCAGCACCTGGCGCTTGCCCAGCGCCGCCGTATCGGGCTGGCCCACCAGCCAGAACGGCAGGGCCAGAAACGGGAAAAACGAGAAATAGACAAAGATGAATTCCGGCACCAGCGGAATCATCGCGTCCCAGCGCGTGATGAAGTCATAGCGCTGGTCGCGCAGGCTGGCCAGCCAGTTGGCTGCGGGATAGATCGCGTAGGTGGCGATGTTCACCCAGATGGCCCAGAAGACAAAGCCGCGCTGACGCGCCGGGGCGTGCACAGGCGTGTGCAGGGCTTGATCGGCTTGGCTCAGCACAGGAGCGGGCTCGGGTTTTCTCATTTGAGGATTATGAAAGCAAGGCCTGCCACCCTGCGTAGGCTGCAAAGCAAAAAAGGCTGCCGGCGCCAAGCGCCAGCAGCCTTCAATTCACGCACGATCTCAGCAACCCGGCTTATTGAGCTGCAGCCGATAGCGCCTGAGCCGACAGCACCCAACGGGCCATCTGCAGAGAATCGGCCTCGCTGATTTGCGGGTGGCGCGGCATGATCACATTGCCCCAGACACCCACGCTGCCGCTGCGAATCTTGTCTGCCAGATAGCTCTGGGCATCGGCTTGCGAGCCGTACTTCTGTGCGATCTCCGTAAAGCCGGGGCCCACAAATTTGCGGTCCAGACCATGGCAGCGCATGCAATCTGCTCCCTCCACCAGCTTTCGGGCTGCCGCCAGCTCGGGCCTGGCTGCCACCAGCGCATCAGCCGCCTTCTCGGCCGTGCTCACCCGCATGATGCGCCAGCCGATATTGGCCACACCTAAGGCGCTAGCCACCATGACCAGCCCGATCAGCCAGCCAATCCAGCGCGGACGCGGCGGATAGTTTTCTTCGTCGTCGATGGGATCAGTCATACCAAGCACCAGATTCACAAAAAAGTATGGCCGGCAGACGCCAGCCATTGAGCACCTTACCCGAACAGGCATGACCCATCAAAGGGACAGCGAGCAAGAGCCGCCTCGCAGCGAGGCTGTCGTCCCCCTCCCGATGCCAAGCATCGAGAGAGGGGGAAGGCGCGATAGCGCCTCAGGGGGAGCAATCAGTGCCTGAAATGGCGCACGCCGGTGAACACCATGGCCACGCCACGCTCATTGGCCGCATCGATCACTTCCTGATCGCGCATGGAGCCGCCAGGCTGGGCCACGCAGGTAGCACCGGCATCGACCACCACGTCCAGGCCGTCACGGAAGGGGAAGAAGGCGTCCGACGCCACGACGGTGTTCTGCAGCGACAGCTTGGCGGCTTCGGCCTTGATGGAGGCGATGCGGGCCGAATCCAGGCGCGACATCTGGCCGGCACCAACGCCCATGGTCATGCCGTTCTTGCAGAAGACGATGGCGTTGGACTTGACGAACTTGGCCACGTTCCAGGCGAACAGCAGGTCGTTCAGCTCTTCAGGCGTGGGCTGCTTGACGGTCACGATCTTCAGGTCGGCCAGCTTGAGCTCGTGGTTGTCGGAAGTCTGCAGCAGCAGGCCGGAGCCGATGCGCTTGGATTCGATGGCGTTGCGGCCGTTGTCCCAGTCGGTTGCGCCGCCGGCGGGCAGAGCGATCTTCATCAGGCGCACATTGACCTTGGCCTTGAAGATTTCCAGGGCTTCGGCGCTGAACTCGGGAGCCATCAGCACTTCGACGAACTGCTTGGACACAGCTTCGGCAGCGGCCTTGTCCACAGGGCGGTTGAAGGCGATGATGCCGCCAAACGCGCTGGTGGGGTCGGTCTGGAAGGCCTTGGAATAGGCTTCGAAGGCGTTCGCGCCCACGGCCACGCCGCAGGGGTTGGCGTGCTTGACGATCACGCAGGCAGGGGTGTCAAAGCTCTTGACGCATTCCCAGGCCGCATCGGCATCAGCGATATTGTTGTAGCTCAGCTCCTTGCCCTGCAGCTGCACGCCCGTGGCCAGCGAGCCGGGAGCGGGGTACAGGTCGCGGTACCAGGCGGCTTGCTGGTGGCTGTTTTCACCGTAGCGCAGATCCTGCACCTTGATGAAATGTCCGTTGGACTGGCCGCCGAACAGGGCGCGCTCGGGCACATATTCTTCGCTGAGCTTTTCGTCTTCGAACTTGACGCTAGACAGGTAGTCGCTGATCGCTCCGTCGTACTGGGCAATGCGGTTGAAGGCTGCCACGGACAACGCAAAACGCAGCTTGTCGGACAGCTTGCCGTTCGCCTTGAGTTCGGCCAGCACAGCCTCGTACTGGTCGGCGGCAGTCAGAACGCCCACGTCCTTCCAGTTCTTGGCGGCGGAGCGCACCATGGCGGGGCCGCCGATATCGATGTTCTCGATGGCGTCGGCCAGCGTGCAGCCGGCCTTGGCCACCGTAGCTTCAAAGGGGTAGAGGTTCACGACCAGCAGATCGATGGTCTCGATGCCATGTTCCTTCAAAGCAGCCATGTGGTCGGGCAGTTCGCGGCGGGCCAGCAGACCACCGTGCACCATGGGGTGCAGGGTCTTGACGCGGCCGTCCAGCATCTCGGGGAATTGGGTGACTTCGGCCACTTCGGTCACGGGCAGGCCCACGCCTGCCAGCAGCTTGGCGGTGCCACCGGTGGACAGCAGCTGCACGCCAAGAGCGTGCAGGGCTTGCGCAAATTCGACGATACCGGTCTTGTCAGAGACGGAGATCAGAGCTTTCATGGGCGTCAATTCAAAGTTTGGATAAAAACAAGCTGCAAGTGCAGATATATCAGGCGCTTGCAGCTATGGATTCGGTAGCTTCGTCGTTCAGAGCAACTCGTGATCGACCAGTTTTTTGCGCAGGGTGTTGCGATTCAGGCCCAGCCATTCGGCGGCACGCGACTGGTTGTTGTCGGCCTGGCCCATCACCACTTCCAGCAACGGTTTTTCGACAAGACGAATCACCATGTCATAGACATTGGCCGGTGTTTCGCCCTCGAGATCGCGGAAATAGCCCTCCAGGCTATCGCGAACGACTTGTTCTAAATTCTGATTGCTCATGCAGCCATTTCTGCCGGTTCGTCCAGCTCGCTGCTTGGTTCAGCAGCGGCCGTGGCCGCCGGGATCCGCTCCATCTGCTGCCCCAGGGCATCCAGATAGTCGGCCACGGCCTGCCATTGCACCGCACAGTCCTCAATAGTGTTGATGTGTTTTCTGAACTCTTCCCCGCCCGGCAGAGCTCGCAGATACCACGCAATATGCTTGCGGGCGCTGCGCACGCCGACTCCCTCGCCATACAGGCTGTAGTGATCTTGCAAATGTTCGAGCAGCATGCAACGCAACTCGGCCACCAGGGGGGGAGCCAGATGCTCGCCGGTGGCCAGAAAATGCGCGATCTCGCGGAAGATCCACGGCCTGCCCTGAGCTGCACGGCCGACCATGATGGCGTCCGCCCCCGTATAGGCCAGCACATCGCGGGCTTTTTCAGGGCTGTTGATATCGCCGTTGGCCACCACGGGCACTTTGACGGCCTGCTTGACGGCCGCAATCGTGTCGTACTCGGCAAAGCCCTTGTAGCCTTGCTCGCGCGTGCGGCCGTGCACGGTCAGCATCTGGATGCCGACATCTTCAAACTGGCGCGCCAGCAAAACTGCGTTCTTGTGCGTATCGCACCAGCCGGTGCGCATCTTCAGGGTGACGGGCACGTTGTAGGGACGTGCGGCCTCCACCACGGCCTGGGCAATTTCCACGGCCAGCGGCTCGTTCTGCATCAGGGCGGAGCCCGCCCATTTGTTGCAGACCTTCTTGGCCGGGCAGCCCATGTTGATGTCGATGATCTGCGCGCCGCGCTCGATGTTGTAGATGGCAGCCTCGGCCATCATGGGCCCTTCGGTGCCGGCAATCTGGACCGAGATCGGACCAGGCTCGCCCTCATGGTTGGCTCGGCGACTGGTCTTGAGACTGTTCCACAAGTCCTTGCGGCTGGTCACCATCTCGCTGACCGCGTAACCGGCCCCCAGTGCCTTGCACAACTGACGAAACGGCCGGTCCGTCACACCCGCCATGGGAGCGACAAACAGACGATTTGCCAATGGAATATGACCAATGTGCAGGGCGGGCATGGAGAGAATTTGGTTGCTGCGGCAGGCAATATCTGGCGCAGACCGGGCGCTGGAAAAGAGGGCCGGATTATACCTGCTCAAATTTTCAGCAAAACCAAACTCTATGCATCACCCTGCGAGGCGAGTCACTATCGAGCAATGGCACCACCGGCGTCTCAGTTTTTACGCACCGGCATATCAAAGTACTGCTCCGGATAGGGCTCGCTGACCAGCGTGTAATGCCACCACTCCTCGGGCAGATTCTTCCAGCCATTGCGCTGCATCAGGTTGCGCAGCCAGCGGCGGTTGTGCTGCACATCGGGCGACTGCTGGGCATTGTCGGTATGCGATTGCTCGTCAAAGAGATCGAAGGGCGTGCCCATGTCCACTTCGATGCCGTCAGCCAACGGCCCACGCACCAGCTTTCTGGCGCGCTTGGCATCCACCACCAACAGCGTCATGTCCACAGTGCTGGCACGGCTGTGACCCGATTTCTCGGCGATGTAGCCACGCTTGAAGAGCTCGCTCTTGGGCACGCGCGGGTAATACATATCCTTGTTTTTCTGATCGGCCATATCGCGACCCCAGCGCACAAAGTCGTCGACGGCCGCCTGGGGTCGGTAACAGTCATAGACCTTGAGAGCCAGCCCCTGTCCTGCCAGTTCCTTTTGAACAGCTGCCAGAGATTCGGCGGCTATGCGGCTGAGCCAGCAAACCCCGGCTTCATAGCCAGCCACGGGGCGGCCCATGAAGTTGTGCTTGGAGACATAGCGCATGTCCTGCTTGATGCCGGGCGCCAGCGTCGCCAGCGGCACCAGATCGGCAGCCACCGTGACCGCGGGTTTGGCATCAGACGGCGCGATGGTCTTTATGTTCGGTGCGCAACCAGCTATCAAAAGCAAAGCGACCGCCAAGCCTGCTGCCTGGCTCGATCGCATCATTTTTTTTAGAGGGCTGAAAGCCATTCCTACTCCCATTGATCTGGCGTTACCGGATAACACCCGTGTACGCATTTGGATAAGAAACCATATATCAACAGCCTGCAACCAGGCTGATGATCGAGAAATGACAGGATGCAAAGTTCAGGGAATTGAGCGACCCGCCTAAACTAGCCGCCCTATGGAAGCGTGGATACATCAGTTGCTGCAATGGCTGGCCCTGCCGGAGCTGGGTCTTAGCACCGTGTTTGTCGTGGCCCTTGTCTCGGCCACCCTGCTGCCGCTGGGCTCTGAGCCCGTGGTGGCCGCACTGGTCTCAGCCAACCCCGACCTGTTCTGGCCCGCCATTGTGGTCGCCACGGCGGGCAACACGCTGGGTGGGGCCATCAGCTGGTGGATGGGACTGGCCGCCAACCAGGCCTGGAACAAGGCCAAGAAACTGCGCAGGCATGGAGAGCCGCCGCCCCAGAACATGCACCACAAGTCACGCTGGAACCGCATCGCTCGTTACTGGCTGCGCAAATACGGCGCCAAGGCCTGCCTGCTGAGCTGGCTGCCTGTCGTCGGCGACCCGCTGTGCGCGGTCGCCGGCTGGGTACGCCTGCCTTTCTGGCCTTGCGTCGCCTATATGGCAGTTGGCAAATTCCTGCGCTATACCTTGATGACGGCAGGCCTGCACCAGATCATTCAGCGCTTTTTTTAGCTCCAGCTCAAGGCAGAAACGAGGGCGTCAGCAGACGCAAGCCCAGCGAGAACCAGCGCTGGTTGCCTTCGCCAAGGCGGTTGCCGTAGGTCGCATCAATCTGCACTCTGTCCGGCACGACCCAGTAACGCATGCCCACCTGCACCAAAGGCTTGCCCGAGCCCTGTCCATAAGTCTCGGCAATCAGCCAGGTGCGCTCCCGCAACTGGGTCTCGCTGCCCAAGCCCCAGGTCAGATGATTACTGCGCGTACCCTGCTCGCGCAGCCAGCCCAAATTGGTGTGCAACACCACTTTATCATCAGCCAGCGACCAGCTGACGGGCACATAGGCATACATATCGTGACCGCCACCCGCATCGCGACGCGGGTCGCGCGACATGCCTGCAGCCAGCCCCCAGCCCCAGCCATTGGTCTCCAGCGTCTTGAACAGCGTCTTGCCCTGAAGCATCTGTGCGCTGCCACGCGTGCTGCCGTTTTCACGGCTCAAAGCCCCGCCCATGGTCAATTCCAGGTTGCCGGTGAAATTGCAGGCCGGCTGCGCCCAGAACTCGGTATGTCCTTTGGGGCTTTTGACCCAGCTCTCAAGCTGGCAGGCTTTGGCATCGACGATGCGTGCATCATCAGTATTCATAGGGCGGGCCGCATAGGCCGCCGTGGCCAGAGTTGCAACCGCTACCGGCAGCAGCTTGTGTAAAGTCATGAGTTCCCTCCCTGCTATGTGCTTTATTCAGAGGCGTTGCTCTGCGGCAATCAACCGCTTGGCAGAAGATTAGCGCAGCACTGTGACACAGCTTGGGCAGCCCGACAATCCAAGTGTTTTTCTGACTTAGTCCTTGTACGACAAGTACATGAAGCTATTGATTGATGAGCAACAAAAAAGGCCCGCAGCATTCGCGCGCGCATTCCAATGACCGTTTCCACTGCCTTCCCGCCAGCAGCCCCCCCTAAGACAGACATGCGGGCTCAATCCACCTTCAGACCAAGACTCCGGGTCACCACGGCATAGCGGTCCATATCTGCAAGAATCTGTGCCCCGAATTGAGCTGGGGACTGCTGCATCAGCGTATAGCCCTGCTCGCGCAGCGCCTGCTGCATCTCGGGCTCGGCCAGTATCTGCGTCAGCACCTGGTGCAGATGGGAGATCACGGGCTGCGGCGTGGCGGCCGGCACCAGCAGGCCATGCCACTGCTCTACGGCAAAACCGGCCAGACCCTGCTCGGCCACCGTGGGGACATCAGGCAGGGATGCGACGCGGGCCGGTGCCGTGACGGCGATGGCCCGCACGCGGCCAGCCGCTATCAGGGGCGCAGCGCTGCTGGCCGTGACCACCGCCACAGGTAGCTGCGCTGCAGCTACCGCAGTGATGGCCGGGCCGCAACCCTTGTAGGGCACATGCTGGAGGCTTGCATGGGCGGCCTGGGCCAGCATCTCACCCGCCATATGCTGGGGCGTGCCGTTGCCGCAGGAGGCAAAAGACAAGGGCTGGCCAACGGTCGCCCCAGCCAGCGCATCGTGCAGATTGCGCACGCTGCTTTGGCTCGGTACCACCAGCACCGAAGCGATGCTGCCGGCATTGAACACGGCCTTGAAGTCCCGGCGCGGATCGAAGTCCAGATGCCGGTAGACACCGGGGTTGATGGCAAACGAGCTGTTGACCATGAGCAGCGTGGCGCCGTCGGGGGCGGCATCGGCCACGGCGCGTGCGCCGATATTGCCACTGGCGCCGGGCCGGTTCTCCACCACTACGGACTGGCCCAGGCGCTGCTGCATGGCCGCGCCCAGGCGACGCGCCAACAGGTCCGTGCCGCCGCCTGGCGGAAAGGTCACAACGATGGTGATGGGCTTTTCAAAACGCACAACCGCCATGCCCGCGCGGGCATGCCAAATCCCCGCAGCCGTCACCGCCAGCGCGGCAGCAACCAGTACCGCCCAGCTGCGGCGCTCCTTAAGCACGGCCTTCATCAATGCGCCCCTAAAACAAGGGATCGCAAGCAAGCGCCGCTGTGAAGCGAGGCTATCCTCCTCCCATGGAGGCAAGCGCCAAAGCCGCTCAGGGGGCAGGCCATCAAGCGTCCAGACCTATATCGAGCACGCGCGCGCTGTGCGTGAGCCAGCCCACGGCAATCTGGTCCACGCCCGTGGCAGCCACGGCAGGTGCAGTTTCAGGGGTAATACGCCCCGAGGCTTCGGTGATGGCCCGGCCCTTGCACATGCCGACCGCAGTGCGCAAATCATCCAGGCCCATGTTGTCCAGCAGCACCACATCCACGCCCAGTTGCAGTGCCACATCCAACTGGGCCAGCGTATCCACTTCCAGCTCGATCTTGACCATATGTCCCACGCCCGCACGAGCACGCCCCACAGCCGTGGCGACGTCGCCGGCCAGTGCAATGTGGTTGTCCTTGATGAGTACGGCGTCGTCCAGGCCAAAACGGTGGTTGCTGCCGCCACCGACACGCACGGCATACTTCTGCAAGGCGCGCAGGCCCGGCATGGTCTTGCGCGTGCAGGTCACTCGGGTGCCAAAGGGCTTGATGGCCTCGGCAATCGAATGCGTGGCGCTGGCCACGCCACTGAGATGACAAAGGTAGTTGAGCGCCGTACGCTCGGCCGTGAGAATGGCTCGGCTTTTGCCACGGATGCGTGCGATCTCCATGCCTGGCTGCAGCAGCGTGCCGTCTGCGCAGCGGACGTCAAACTCCATGCGAGCATCCATCAGCACAAAGGCCAGACGTGCCAGATCAAGTCCGGCCAAGATGCCATCCTGCCTGGCCACCAGGCGCAACTCGCCCACCGCATCGGCAGGAACAATGGTGTCGGTGGTCAAGTCTGCGGCGCGCCCCAGATCTTCCAGCAAGGCCATGCGCACCAGCGGCTCCAGCATCACATCAGGCAGGGGAGGAACAGGTAAGGCCGCAATCTTATTAATGCTCATATTGAGTATTTTTAGTTCAATAAAAAACGCAAAGACTTCCAGATCGCTTTCAGGCCTTACGCAAACCGACTTATGCTAAGTCTGAGCATTATTTAAGTCAAGCAGTCGCCGCAGTGAAAACAGTCCTCCATTCACAGCAGGGATCAGGCAGTCAATGACTTCTGGCCAGCGGCAGCTTGTTGCCCGCGATGGCGCGCTCCAGCATCACATTGCGTCGGAAACGGAACAGCTTGGCCGGGCGGCCCGCACCTACGGCCGTCATCTGGCCGGTTTCCTCAACCAGCGCCTGCTGCTCGATCAGGCGCCGGAAGTTCTGCTTGTGCAGACCGCGCCCGGCCAGCGCCTCCACCGTCTGCTGCAGCTGCAGCAGCGAGAATTCCTCGGGCATCAGCTCGAACACCACGGGCCGATATTTGATCTTGGCGCGCAAGCGAGCCATGCCGGTGGCAAGAATGCGGCGGTGGTCGTTGCTCATGGCAGCACCGGGCAGCAGTGAAGTGGCAGCATCGCCCTCTCCCCAGGCTTCGGGTACCACGGCGGCCTCGAACAGCAGCTCGTAGCGCTGCAGAACCAGCTCCTCGTTCCATTCGTGCTCATCCAGGCCAAAAGTCATTGAAGCTCTTTGCCAGCGCGCACTTCTAGCCACACTATCTGAAGCAGCTTCGCTCCAGGCATGCAGCGCTGGCGCAATGCGCTCGGCAATCACGCCGGGCATACCGTCGCGCCAGTCCTCCCAGGGAAAGTAGCGGTACCAGTCCTGCCAGCCCGGCTGTGCGGCGCCGACCTCGTCCAGTTCCTGCGTCAGCGCCAGATAGCTGATGGAGATGACATGCATGCCAAGCTGCTGCGAGCGCTCCCGGTCTGCAAAGGTGTAGAGCTGCTCCACAAAGCCCAGAGGATGGTGGGTCTGTTTCTCCACCCAGGCACGCAGGCTGGCCTGCAGCGAGCGGTGGTTACTGGTAAAAGGCCCGGCAGGCAGGGCACGCCCGGCCCCGGTGGTCAGGATACGGGGCTGGCCACCCGTGACGGCAACCAGCACTGCCACCAGATCGGCCTGCACGGAATGCAGTTCGGAATTGTTCAAACCACTCAAAAGCTATGAAGACGAGGACAGGGAGGAAGAGCAAATTCTACGGTGAGGCAGCCCCTGTCCACGGCTTATCCGGACTCTTCCCCGAAAAGGTCAAGGAATCGCCCTGCGCCAGCAGCTCTGGGGCTTGCACCAAAGGCATGTTCATCGACCCCGTGGCGATGGCCACCTGATTGCGCCCCCTATGCTTGGCCCTGTAGAGCGCCGCATCTGCGCGCTTGAGCAGATCGTCCTCGGTTTCGCCCGGCTCCCAGAGCCCGACCCCCAAAGAGATGGTAAAACGCCCTACCTCAGGATCCGCGCATTCCTCCACGGCACAGCGAATGCGCTCTGCCAAGCCTGCGGCCACACCGAGGCTGGCATCCGAGAGGACGATCAGGAACTCCTCCCCGCCCCAGCGCACGGCATGGTCATAGCGACGAACCTTGCCGGAAAGCACATGTGCCACCATCTTGAGCACACGATCTCCGGCCACATGACCAAAGCGGTCGTTGACCTGCTTGAAAAGATCGATATCGCCCAATATCACGCCATAAGGTCGCAGCTGATTCTGAGCCTGGAGCTGGTTGCGCTTGAGCTCGGTCTCGCCTGCATGGCGGTTGAGCAAGCCCGTCAGCTTGTCGCGGTTTGCACGCTCACGCAACTCCATCTCTCGCTGCACCATGCGACTTATGTCCTTGGATGCCCCTACATAGTGGCTGATCTGCCCTGACTCATCGCGCAGAGCTGCAATGCTTTGCTCGGCGTAATACACGCCGCCGCTTTTGTGACGGTTGATGAAGGTGGCGCGAAAATTGTGGCCAAGACTCAATGCTTCCTGCAACTGGGCATAGAACTCGGGCTCATGCAGGCCCGAGCGCAGCATCTCGGTGGGCTTGCCAAGCAGTTCCGCCGCGCTGTAGCCCGTGAGAGCTTCAAAAGCCTGGTTGACGAAGACGATGGTGGAGTCGCGATCCGTGATCAAGATTCCGTCATTGGCCGCATTCAATGCCCTGGCGAGCAGCGCGCGCTCCTGCTCGGCCTGCACACGCTCCGAAATATCGCGCTGCACCGCCACAAAATGCCGAATGACACCCTTCTCATCACGCACGGGGGAAATATTCCACTCCACGTGGTAGGTGCTGCCGTCCTTGCGGTAGTTCAGCACACTGCCCTGAAATGACAGGCCTTGATGCAGACAGTCACGCAAACGCTGCAATACCAGTTGATCCGTCAGCAGCCCCTGCAGCATGCGCGGCGAGCGGCCCAGAAGCTCTGCTTCGGTGTATCCGGTCATCTCGCACATGGCCGCATTGCAGTACTCGATGACAGGACCCTCTCCATCCAACCTGGCATCGGTAATCATCACCGCGCAAAAGGACTGAGCCATGGCGATCTCCAGCAACTGGCCGGTGATCGTTCGCTTTGCGATGGCATTGGCACGAATCATGTTTGAAACCTCGAGCGCGCTTGCAGTCGTGAAGGCTCATTATTCGTTACTTTGCGTCACTTGCGTATACCAAAAACACAGCATCTCAGCTTGTCCACGCCGAGCAGCCCCCGGATGTGCGGCCACCAAGCCATCAATCGGATACTTCCGGGCTTTTCCCGCTGGCTGAGCTGCCCGCGTCCGTTCCCATCGCACATCACCCATGGTCAGGGATATCGTCAGGGATACCGATAGCTCAAACCTTGCATATCCGGCCCCAGTGGCGTGCCGCAGCCATTTCCATGATTCCTGGAAGCAGACATCAATGAAAAGGCAGGCCTCAAGGACAAGACCGCTCTGGTGCCCGGCAGTGGCTCCGGCATGGGCCGGGACACGCATCGTGATTGCCGAAATCAAGCCTAGCAGGCCATTGCCGCAGGCGAGTCCATGCAAAGTGCCGGAATTGAGGCTCTGGCTACCCTGGGCGGTTGAGCCACGAGATCCATGGGCACGCCCGCCACAGGACCTGCGTGGGGACGCCCCCCCAAGCCAAAGCACCTCGCGCACCAGGCTGAGAAAAGGCGCAACGTCCCGGCCTCTGACAGGGAAGGCACGCCACAGGGCTCTCTGTCAGGCTGCTTTCCAGAAAATATGGTCGGCCTGATACTGCACGATTTGCTTGCTGCCCAGATTCGCGGCTCCGCAGGCCATGCTCGGCGCGACGCCCCCTTGGTTGCCACACGCTGGATATAGGTCACACCCTGCATGGCTCCCATGCCGGTGGCAGGATTGGCCTTGACCAGTTGCACAGGGATATTGCCCGCCCCGGCAGGAGCCACGGCAAGCTGCGTGGCAGTGACCTTGGAGTCGTCGCTATTTTCCCAAGTCGCTGGCGGCCCCCAGTATTTGCCGATGACCGTACCGCTTCGCGTTTGCAGCTTGGCATTGGGGCCTACATACACCCGTTCGTGCTCGGCTGCCATGTCCCTTTTGGCCCGGCACTCATCGGTAACCAGGCCAACACCCACGGTCTCCATGGCCACTTTATGTCCTGCGGGCACTTGCACGGAAACCGGAAGTTCGGCTTGTGAATACATGGAGTGAGAGCCCGTGGATGAGCAAGCGCTCAGGCCAAGCGCGGATAGGCACAGAGCGATCAGCGAAAGTGTGTGCCGGTCTACCGCTCATGGTCAAACCTTATCAAGCCGCTTTTGCAGAGATTGATGAATCACTGCGCGAAGTGGCGGCGACGCTGGGTGCACGACCTTGGCAGGTGATCATGAAGATCGAGTTGCCGCAGGCTCGGCTCGGCATTCTGGCCGTACTGGTGCTGGCATCCGGCCGTGCAATGGGGGAAGTCGGTGTTTCGCTGATGTTGGGGGCAATATCAGCGGTCGTACCGAGACGCTGTCGCTGGCTGTCTACAACCATGTCCTGGGGTCGGAGACGGATTGTGCTAACGCTCTGTCCTTGGTTCTGACCGGAGTTGCAGCGCTGGCCTTCTTTCTGCTTCGGAGGTTCGAGAGCCCAACCGTGAGAACGGATTGATCCCTTTGCTCCATTCACGGCAAGCGGCCCTGCATGGGCGACCTGCTGAACCACTTTGAGCCTGCAACGTCTTTCGCATGCACCGACTATCTGTGCCAGCGATAGCTGAACAGTCAGCAGGTCATGATCGACTGCGTTCGGCCAGAGGCAACTGGTGCATGGCTCTGCGTGGCTTGCCACTCAAAGCTAGACGCAGTCAGGGCGAGCGCAGCTGCGCTCTCGACAAGCGCGAATGCGCGTCTCCTGGCCTCCCTGACTTTTCAGCAGGAGTTTTCGACATGCGACGACCGAGAGCATATGGGTCTTTATAGAATCGGGCATGGATATCGACAAGATCAAGGGCCGCCTGGCCTTTCTGCAAGAAGCGGAAAAGCTCAAGAGCGTGCTCCGAAGCGCACACACGTCGACAGGCAGGACGGAGAGCACCGCCGAACATACTTGGCGCCTGTGCCTGATGGCGATGACATTCGAGGACGAACTGGCCGGCATGGACATGCTCAAGTTGCTGAAAATGTGCCTTGTGCATGATTTGGGCGAAGCGATTCACGGTGACATTCCTGCCATCGAGAAAGACCAGTACCCTGACAAAAGCGAGCAGGAAAAGGCCGACCTACTGCATCTCACACGCTCTCTCGATAAGTCGCACCAGGCCGAGATCCTCTCGCTTTGGCAGGAGTATGAGGATGCCGCATCGCCCGAAGCCAAAGCCGTGAAGGCACTGGACAAGCTGGAGACCATTCTTCAGCACAATCAAGGAATCAATCCGGCCGACTTCGACTACGGGTTCAATCTGACCTACGGTCAGAAGCACACCAGTGCCGAACCTCTGTTTTCATTGGTGCGCGAAATCCTCGACGAAGGCACACGCCAGAAAATGGCCGAAGCCTCCCGCGATCCTGACCAGTCGCTCTAGGCCGCCGTCACGCGACTGCCGGCTAGGCATTTCTTGTCTGAGAGTGATTGTTGCAAAGCAGCCCTTGGTCGTCGCCATTGAGTTGCGGCATGGTGCCCGGGTGAACAACCGCATGCAAAAGTCGATCTTTCAGATCGATACGGAATCGACGACCCCACCAGCTGGAATGGTCTGGCTGCTCCCCAAAACCTGCCTCTTCGATTTTTCATAAGGCCTCGGTCGAGCACAGCCCCAGCTTGAAACCGGAAGCTTGCGGCCGCAAACCTCAGCCTCTGGACAGATATGCAGCGGCAACATCGAACCGAAACAGCCGCAGCACTCCTCCCTGGCAAACGCATGATTTCTTGGGGCTTCGAGCCGTCAGTCGAAGTAGGACCTGAGGCCAGCCTTCGGGCCGCGCTGCCCCTGGCCTGCTCAAGCGTGTCGGTCATCTCCTTGCGCAAACTTGGCCCGACAAGAGCAGCGCTTGCCGCTTACCTGCCGACAGCATGTCGCCTGAAGGAGTCGCATAACTTAGCGTGGGGCCCGTGATTCAGAGATTGCATTGCTGGCGGCCGAATCAGGGCCGATCTGGCTTTTCGCAGGTGTCTCAACACTCGGCTCACCGGAATGCCAGAAAGCTCTCACAGTATCGAGCATGACTGGCTTGCGCTGCGGCGGCGCTGCCGTGATGCTGCCGAGGCTGATGAATCCGGCCAGATACTCGGTTGACTCGACCCCCAGCTCAGAGCAAAGCAAAACGTCGAAGCAGCGCTCGCCGCTGAGCATGATGGCTCCAAAGCCGAGTTGATGCGCCGCATTCAGCAGGTTGCCCAGTGCTGAGCCGGCTGCCAGCCATTGCTCACGCTCCGGCACTCTCATGCGCAGCTTGGGCGATATGATGAAAGCGAGCAAAGTCGGACTGCGTGTGGCGTGCTCACGCGCACGCCTGAGGTCCTCACCGGAGGCGAGAGGGTCGCGGCGCAATTTCTCCTGTTCGAATAAATCCGCCAGACGCGCTCGAGAATCCGAGGCAAACACCAGTACACGCCAAGGATGTAGACCACCATGGTCTGGTGCTCTCAACGCCGCCTCGATCATCAGGTCGATCTCCTGACTATCCGCTCCAGGTGCCTCAAGTCGCTTCGGTGAGACGGAGCGTCGATCCAGAAGAGGAGCAATTGCCTTTCTGCTGTTGGAAACCGCAAATACATGCTTGAGGGTGGAGATGGCCTCCGACAAGCCTTGAGCCCAGACAACGACCTTCTCGCCTTCAGTCGTGAACCCCCGAAAGACTGTCCCGGTTTTCACAAGACAACAGCCGTACTCGCGTTCGGCTTCTGCCACGGCTTTCTTCAACTGCGCTTGAGAGATTTGGCATGCAATTGCTGCTGCCGCCCAGTCCTGCTCCCGATGGAGGGCCAGCAGGTAGGAAATGTGATCTTGCTTCACTAAAGCCCTCTACTAAACATGATCGTCGCGAAGTAAGAACAAGGCATTGGTTATTCGAACCAGCTTATGAACGGTGATATGGGCAAGCCGTGTTCGTCATGTCTTTGCACATAGAACGCACATCTTCTTGATTCAATGTCTGCTCTTGCAAAGCTGCGCCCCTGCCTGCACAAATCTTTTCGGGGAAGATGTGGTGTTCAGGAAGATGTGGTGTTCAGTCTGCAGTCCCTGAATATCGAACCAGCGGACGCAGCATGGGTTTGAGCGGATCAGGCGTGTTGTCCAACTCGGACAGCGCATCCGCCTGTTCATACAAAGCGGCAGTCACGCCTGGTGAGTACGCCTGGTGCAGGTTGGCCACTTCAAGGCGGGTATACAGAGCAGACGCGATGGCCTTGCGGTGCTCAGGCCGCTCGAGGTGGAGCCCCCAGATTGACTCCTCCAACAGGATTTCCAGCACTTGCAGCCGCTCTTCAACGCTGAGCTTTTCGCTTCCCATATAGGTCTCAATTCACATAGGCACAAGAGTTCGGGAGGCAGTGGCAGATGCAAGCAGGAAGAGCCGCTGCGCGCCAACCAGACGAAGTCTGCCATGCCAGCCTCGCTATATTCGAGTATATATTACGAAGAGATGAGCCCCCCATTGAATAATGGTGGTTGAAAATCTGCATCACTGCTTGCTCATGCTTTGCGAGAAGCGGACCAGCGTTTCTGACGGAATTGATGCGATGCATTCAGCGCCCTGCACCCGTGGTGACGGGGAGGTGCTGGGCGATGAAGTTCGTACTTGAGCTCCTGCGCGAAGTTCAATGTCATGAGGGATCCTTTGCACTACGCCACTGCGGGCCACGCAGCATTCCGCATGCGTACAGGTGCTTGTGCCTCCAGCCTGCCTAGCTGCTGTGGACCAAGGCGACCAGCTTGTCCAGATCTGCTTTACATGCCCTGAGAGCATGTTGCTCGATGCGCCTGTACAGGGCAATCACCAGGTGCCCCGTTTCAGTGAGCTCCGTACCACCTCCATGAGAGCCTCCCGTCGACGTGATCACCGCCGGCTTATTCAGCGCATGATTGACTCCATCGACCAGCAACCAGGCACGGCGGTAGGACATGCCCAGGGATTTGGCGGCCGCAGCAATGGATTTGGTTTCGTTGATGGTCTCCAGGAGTTCGATTTTTCCAGGGCCGATGGCAATGATGTCGCCGGCCATAACACGCATGCGCAGCTTCACTTCCGGTGAAGCGAGATTAGAGCGTGAAGGTGTATTGGACATGTGGTTTGAAAGCGCAAGATGTGAAGTTACTGAAGGCTCAGCGTAACCACGTCGCCTGGGCGGAGCTATTCCGGCACAACACGAATTATGACGATGGCTGAGCCTCAGGTCCGAAGCATCAACGTAGTCAACAGGCTCGGTTCATATGGTCTCAGTGCCAAAAGCCGCTGAACATCGAGGCTGAATGCGCGGCAATAGACCCTCGGCTCTTTTGCGGGAGATATGCGGCAGCCGCAAAACGTGTCGTCGTTGTCAATCGATTCTGCGATCTGCTGGCTCCAGGGCCTCACTCCATATCGGAGCCAGTGATGCCGCATGCCAGAGCAAATTGCTGGTTCTGCAACCTCGAGCTTGGCAACCATGCCTTACCTCTGGCGCCCCTTGGCCCCTGATTGCCAAGAGCCGGAAACGACCATGAGCTGCGTACACAGACATTAGCTTCAGCATTGGCTTGGCTTGCCAACCCAATCTGCCTGCAATAGGCTTTGATACCTCCTGTCAATATCTGTGAAGTGCGCATGACGGATCATCACAACCCAATTCAGGAGGCTCGTCCCTGATGGCGCGTGCGATGTCAGCGGCGGTGTGCATGGGTCGCGCGCAAGGAGACTCTGATGTCTCATTTCTCGTTCGCTCGCTCGGCCAGCCTCGTCGCGCTGGCAATGATTCCTATGGCATCCTGGGCCATTCACGGCGCCGAAGGTGTCGAGTGGGGAGCACCGCCTCCGGTTCTCGCCAAAGGGGCCAAATTCGCGGTACTCCTGGGTGACCCCAATCAACCCGGCCCCTATGTGGTGCGTCTGTCCGTGCCTGCCGGCTATCGCGTCTTGCCGCATTGGCACAGCCAAGCCGAGAACGTGACTGTCATCTCGGGCACGGTCATGATCGGGATGGGCGACAAGTGGGACTCGAAGGCACTCAAAGTCCAAAAAGCCGGCAGCTTCGGATCGATTCCGGCCAAGACCAATCACTTCGCCATGTTCAAGGTTCCAACAGTGATCCAGATCCACGGGGAAGGCCCATTCGACCTGAACTACGTCGATCCGGCAGATGACCCGCAGAAGGCATACAAGTAAACCCAAGTTGCACTCCCAGCGTGCTCTCGGCGGGGCCGCTGGCGTGCTCCCCGCGCAGACCAAGCGCATCAAGAACAGGTTGGCAGATGACATCGTTCCCGGTCAGTTCGTAGGTACAAGGCATTTGACATTCTCATGATGTCAGGGTTGAGACTTGACTCAAAACCTTGAAAGGAGCATGCAATGACTGTTTTTCGTGTGACCGATATGACATGCGGTGGCTGCGCGGGGCGCATCAAACGATCAATTGTGGCCATGGATGACAAGGCCTATATAAAGTTTGAGCTTAAGGAGCAAACCGTGCTTATCTCAGGAACCGCATCTGACGCCGAGTTTGCAGAGGCCATCCAGGATGCGGGGTATACGCCTGAGCTGATTGAACCGACCTCCGCCCTGGCAGGCAATGCAGGCCCAGATACTGCTCGATGCAAATGCCGGGCGGCACATCCCGGTGTTTCATGCAGCGGTGGCGATGATGCACCCTCATGAGCTTCGACGACGGCTAGGTCAATGAGGAGACCGATTGAGGCAAGGATCTCGCCAGAGCGACCGGTTCACTCCCTGAAGTGCTGGTGCATCCATCGTTCTCCTCATAACCCCCGACTCTTCATACTGCGATTGCAACCCCGGTGATCTTCGATGGATGAAATGAAAGCGGCCTAAAAGGCCAGGCTTTCATTTTGGGAAGCAGGCGACAGCACGATCTGGGCATGGATACGGAATGCCACGAGCAGCATTTCGGTCCATTGCCCAGTTTTTTCCTCAAGGTGCCAGAACCAGATCCTTGGTGGTCACACTGTTGGCGATTGTCAGCGTCACGGCTGGCGCAGTGGTCTGAGTGGTGTAGCCGGCAGCGCTGCCCAATATGTTGTACTTGCCAGCGGCAGCAGTATCTGCAGTAAACACCAACGGCCCGCTTGCGACGTAAGGTGCCTTGTTGGGCGCCACCAATGGCAGATTCAGGCTGTAGTTTGCATTGGCGGGATCAACCAGAGTCCAAGCAGCATCGAGCCTTTGACCTGCGCTTAGCACTTGCTGGGCATTCACCTCAGCATCTGTCAAAGGCGTATTGGATGTGTTTGTCACCTTGCCCGTAACAGTCGCCGAAGCAGACGCAGGCAGTGGAATGGGGGCCGTCGATGCGTTGAGCGTGGTCGTACCAGCAGCGATCGAGACAGGAACGCCAGTCACTGCGGCGGTGGTCAGGTTCTGGCCTGCAACGACGACGGTATAGTTGGTGTTCTCCGGCAGATATGCCAGCACGAACTTGCCTGTAGTGGCGTTGGGCACGGTGGCGCGCAAATTGTTGTCCGGGTCACGCGTGGACACCACGACGCTGGAGGCCAGAGCAGGATCCACATAGCCCACAATTGCTGTCGTCAATCGCTTGATGACGGCCACCACGGGTTTGAGGTTGTAGTTGCCCGAGTTACCTGCCTTGACAATGGACTTGCAGGCATCGAAGTCCAGAACCATATCGGCGACCTGGCCGCCGGTGACATTGAAATTGGCCTTCAGCTTGAAGCCGCTTTGTTGGCCGCTGGGAGTGGTCAGTGCGATCTCGTTGGTCGAACCCGATAGCACCAGTGCATTGGCCAACGGATTGGCAGATGTCGGGTTGGAAGGATTGTCAGCCAGCACCAAGCGGATCTGCTGGTAGTTGCCGGCCGGCAGCGGCAACGAACCCAATTCCTGCAGTACCCCATTGGTCAAACCGAGCAGGTCGATGCGTTGGGCTGGAATCGTCAACTCGCTCCAGCCAGAATCGATGGTACCTGCCGTAGCGCTCTGATGCACACGGATTTTGGTGACAGTGACATAGACATGGTCGTAGCCGCACGCCGGAGCGTCGGTCATGGCCAGCTTGAGCGTGCCTTGCTGTGGGGAGCTATCGCCTCCACCACCGCCGCCACATGCTGCCAGGCCGGCAGCAATCAAACCCAGCCCAGCCCAGCACAGGGCTTTGGCAGAGCGAAATCCATGCAAGTTACTCATACGGTACCTTTTTGAAAACAAAGACAGCGCAATGCTAGGAGTGCCCTTGGATACAGTGTTACGACTCGTAGAACGCGGCATTAAAGCCGGTCTCTGAGCAGATCCGATCATGCTCTACCTTCGGTAACAAAGCCATTGAAACCTGCCTCCATCTGCCACAGTCATCGCCGAAAATAGGACTTGGCCGAGGTGATCCAGGTATGGGTTCCATCAAGGCTCGGATACCAAGCCTGCATTGCCGCCCTCGAGCAATCATTGATAGAGAAATACAGACCAAAGCCATGCTGCGCAGCAAATTCGGAACACTGCTGGTGATCAGTGCTGCACTTTCTTGTGCGGCAGGATTTGCTCTGGATGCCCAGGGCAGCATCGCGAACCTTGAGCTTTGGATAGCTTTGGCAGTCCTGCTGCTCCTCAGCGGTGCAGTCCTGATCGCCTTGGGACAGAACGACTAGCCCCTTGAGGCCGAACAACGCTGTTGCCAGCATCAATCGCGACGGCCAGTTCCAGGCCCTGAGCAAAAGAAATGGTGACGTCGCCGAGATCCCTCCAATCATTCTCAGGACCTCCCTGCAGCTCTCGGCGACATGCGTCAGATCGAAAGGATTTCTATGAAAAAAGTGCTAGCGCTGGTCGCCACCGCTTTGCTGCTCAGCGGCTGTGTCGTGTATCCGAACGGCTACTACGACGACGGATACAGAAAGCCTCATCCTCATGGGTGCCCCCCTGGGCAAGCCAAGAAAGGCAACTGCTAGCGCTGAACCTCGCTGTGTTCAGCCCATAAGCACTTGCAGATATGAATCCATCTGATTGACTGTCAGTTGCCCGCCATGGAGCCACTGTCGACGCCGGTTGACTGCCGGCACCGGCCGGGATCAGGCGGTCACGAACTAAGGCAGTTTTTCTAGACGACGCAGAGCCACCAGTTGCCATATCGACAGAATGAATGTAGCCAGCATCAGCGCAATCGACATGGGCTGAATGAACGACTCGCTGCCTTGGAAGAAGAAAAACGCGTGAATGCCTATGGTCAAAAGGCCGAGACAGGCCAAGAGCTTGTAGAAAGGCAAGCCGGTTTTCATGTTGGCGACAACCCGGCTGTGCGAGTACATGACCAATCCAATGATTGGAATATTGAGGAGCAGGTTGATTTGATTGCCGCCAGGAATGAGGAACAGCTCCCATTCATGCCAATAGGCTGCGTCGATTTGATGCGTGATCAGGATGGTGGCATTTGCCAGAAAGAGAAGGCGAAGGCGGTCTTGCATCGGCATTGACAATTCTTCTGTCTATTTTGTGGACATAAAGACTACCCTGGCCGGGCTGTTCAACCAATTCAATCGGGGATAGCCTCTCACGATCAAGAGCGATCGGTCATGAGCATTTGCGGACTGTTCGGACTGGACTTGAGCAAGTGACTTGACGACTTGACGCAGGCTGCGCCCCATGCAGTCAACGTGAACACCCGAACCAGCCATTGCACCCAAACCCGTCAGATCCGGCCACGGGAAGACTGCACAGGCCGGGCATTCACTGCCGCAACCAATCCACAAGATTTCGATTGCCGGTGCCTGCTTGGTATCCACTTTCACCAGTCAAGCATCGCCGGTCCGCTGAATGCGTCAGCTCTGCACGAATGCAGGCAGTCTGTTGCGTCAGCCAACTCCATGCACATCTTGACTCAACGTACGATCAAAACCGGCATCTGTGCCAAGCGCAAGACCTTGCAAGTCACAGACCCGAGCAATACGGCTTCTGCTGCCGTGAGCCCGTGGGAGCCGATGCAAATACCGAAGCAGCCAAGAGTTTCAGCCAAGCCCACGATAGCGATTGCATCATCACCCATGACGACGTGAAGGCGCCAGGTGATAAGGGTGGCCGATTCTGCAAGCGCTCGGCGCGCCATGGCCGTGGCTGCCCAGCCGTATCGACCCAACTCGGTCTCCGCAGCCTCTTTGCTCAACCAGGGCTGCACATTCACGAGGTCAAGCATGCTCCCTTGCCCCATTGCCACCAAATGGGCACCCACGGCAACAGCACGCGAAGAGCACGCGGAGCCGTCCACTGCCACCAGCCAACGCTCGCCGCCGGTGTTCGCACGGTTGCACTCGCCTTTCCACGTCAACGAAATCAGCCTGCCAAGACTATCGCGCCGCTCGAGATCAGGCGCAGGTATGAGTGCAGGCATCGCTGCATTGCTCATAAAACACTCCTCGAAGATTTTCGGTCTGAGAGCTTCACGCTAAGCAGCACGGAAATCAGGACAATCGAGCCAACAATGAGTAGCGACCAATGCACGGGCATATGAAACCAGGGCATCATCAGCATCTTGCCGCCGATGTAGATCAATACCAGAGCAAGGCCGTACTTGAGCAGATGGAAGCGTTCGGCCATGTCGGCCAGCAGGAAGTACAGCGCCCTCAAACCCAGGATCGCGAAGATATTGGATGTAAAGACGATAAATGGGTCGGTGGTGACAGCAAAGATGGCCGGAATACTATCCACGGCAAAGACCAGGTCACTCGCCTCAATCATCAGAAGCACCAAGAACATCGGTGTTGCATGAAGCAATCCATCGACGCGTACGAAAAACGACTGGCCATGAAAGCCTGGCGCTATACGCATATGGCAGCGCAACCAGCGTAGCAGTGGATTCCTTTCCAAATCAGGCTTTTGCTCAGCCATGATCAGCATCTTGCCGCCCGTGACCACGAGCAGCAGCCCAAAAACGTAGAGCACCCACTCAAACTCGGAAACGAGCCAGATTCCGCCAAGAATCATTGCTGCCCGCATCACGATCGCTCCAAGAACCCCATACAGCAGCACGCGTCTCTGCAACTCTGGCGGGACAGCGAAGTAGGTAAAGATCATCACGAAGACGAACATGTTGTCTACCGACAATGCCTGCTCGATGAGGTAGCCGGTAAAGAATTCAAGTGCCTTGCGATTGGCAATTTCACGACCTGCGGTAGCGTCCAAATACCACCATAGCAACGCGCCGAATGTCGTGGCAAGAGCCATCCAGGTGGCAGTCCAGCTGGCAGCCTCCTTGGCCGATACGCGGTGAGCCCTGTTTCCACCGAGGACAAATAGATCCAGGCCCAGCATGATGAGCACAAAGACAATGAAGCCGACCCACATTGGGCCAGTTGCCAGGGTTTCGATGTTTTGCATGAAATGGCCCCAAGCGTTTGCTTCTTTTGCCTTGAGATGCTGCTTGCACCATGAGCCGCTGACATGCCCCGGTAAACCGCAGAGACAAGGTGAAACAACAGCGTAGCGAGGGTGGAACGAGCGGCTCTCAACGTAGCTGTTGAGTTCTCAACTGGAAGCCATCCATAGAGCCACAATGCCCGCTCCGGCACCGACTCCCGCGGGAATACCAATGCGCTCCAGCTTCGAGGCGGGCTCGCCCGGGATCAGCTCTACAGGCACGCCGGTTCGCTCCAGCACCTGATTCATCACTGAATTTTCGACAAGACGTACCAAGGAGCTCTTTCGTGCCGTGCTCATGACAATCAGGTCGCAATGAAGCCTGCGCGCAACATCCACAATGCAGTCAACCTTGTTGCCGACTTCCGAGTGGACAGCGTATGGAATACCGGCAGCATCCAGCATTTGTCGAGTAGTTAAGAGCGCCGACTCCGTCTGCTCATGATGAAACTCCATCCGGTCACTCCTGCTTGAGTAATCGGCGATGAGTTTCGAGAATGGCGGCTGCACGTTCAGGAGATGAATCTCCAGATCTTCGCTCTTCCTGAACTCGTCGATCACGTGACGTATTGCAAACAACGAATTAGCTGATCCGTCTGACGGGACAAGAACTCTCAGCATGGTGCTTCTCCTTTGAGGTGAGCTGCTTGGTGCAGTGACTCTCCTGAGTGAATCCTCGTTCAAAGACTGCTTGCGCCTTCTGATTCGAAGGTTCTTTGCAGAGCACTTCTCCCTGCCCCGGACAGCACCAACAATAGCGATGCAGCAATTTAATAAAAGCAGATAATTCGGAAGCAATAGCTCCGAAAAGCCGAACAATGAGCCATGGCTTCAGTTACAGGCACCTTTACTATTTTTGGGTTGTCGCCAAAGAAGGAGGCATGGCCCGTGCTGCCGAGCGCCTGGGCATGGCTGTACAAACAGTTAGTACCCAGGTTCGTGAGCTGGAGCGGTCACTGGGCTATGCACTGCTCAAACCTGCAGGGCGAGGCGTTGTCCTGACAGACGCAGGACTTGCCGCCATGCGACAGGCAGAGCAAATCTTCCAGCTAGGGGAGCAGCTGCCTGCGGTAGTGCGTGACGCAGTGGGCATGCCGACCATGCGGTTGATCGTCGGCATCGCCGACGAGTTGCCTGAGCTGGCGGTACGAAGCCTGATGCAACCTGTGATGCAGGAGCCTCATCTTCGACTTTTGTGCTTGGTTGACGAATTCGAGGATTTGCTGGGCGACCTGGCTTTGCATCGACTCGATGTCGTTCTTGCCGACCGGGCCGCCCCTCCAAACCCCAACCTGAAGGTCTATAGCCACTCTCTGGGCTCATCCCCATTGGCCTGGTACGCACCTGCATCCTTGTTTGCAGCAGCTCGGCAAGACTTTCCGCAGTCTCTGGCCAAAGTTCCCGTACTTCTGCCAACGGCCCATGCGGCAGTGCGCGCAAGGCTTGATCAGTGGTTTGAACGCGAATCCATCAAACCGCATGTCATAGGCGAGTTCGAGGACAGTGCATTGCTCAAGACGTTTGGAGCAGCTGGCATGGGTGTCTTTCCAATGGCCAGCTTGGTTCACGAAGACTTGACGACCCGATATGAGGTGAAGCGTTTGGGCGATTGCGAGGGTGTGGAAGAACACTTCTTCGCGATTGGTGCAAGCCGGAAGGTGCTACATCCTCTGGTGCAAAAGCTATTTTCGACCAGAGGCTAGATCTCCTCGTGAAGCAAGCGCTCAGCACTGTCGGCGAATCGAGGTGCAGTGAAGTGCGCGCCTGCGATCAAAACCGTCTATGGCCGAAATCCCCAAGAGCCATCAAAGCAGACTGTTGTGAAATGTGAAGAAAGCGCTGTGCTGACTTATTCAAGCACAATCTTTACAAGTTCGATATCACCAGCGCAGGTGCTTAGACAATATGAAATCAACTCATTGGTTTGCTATTGATCGCAGTCACTTCTCCAACATCTCCTATGCAATGCTCTTCGTGGCTGGAGCAATTGCGCTCTCGATGGCTGCGATCTGCGCAGCAGCTCTTTATCAAAGTCGGCTGGACACGATGAAGCACGCGGTGGAGACATCGCGTAATGTGGCGCTTCTCGCCGAAAATGACGTAGTTCGAAATCTCGAACTCTATGCGCTGTCATTGCAGGCCGTGATTGATGGATTGAACGATCCTGAAGTGATGGCGGCATCGCCGCACCTGCGCGAAGTTGCCTTGTTCGACAAAGCTGCGACTGCATCCTATTTGGGATCAATTCTGGTCTTGGATACCGAGGGAAACATTGCCATCGATGCACGAAAAGTCAACCCAGGCAATGTCAACTTCTCCGGCCATGATTTCTTCACCGTGCATCGAGAAAATTCCGGCAAAGGACTATTTGTGGGAGACCCATACGCATCGCCGCTACATGGCGGCGCCTTGAGCATTCCCCTGAGCCGTCGGCTTTCTCATGCAGACGGCTCTTTTGCAGGCGTAGTGCTGATCGATGTCCAGCTTGAATATTTCAGAAAACTATTTTCCGGGCTGTCGCTGGGTGAGAATGGATCGCTTGCATTGATAAGAAAAGATGGCGCGATGATGATGCGCCAACCCTTTGATGCCAAGGTCATAGGGCGCAATATACGAAACGCAAGCACATTCAAGCGGTTCATTGCTGAGCCTGAGGGCAGCTTTTCAGATATCTCCTACCTTGATGGCACTCATCGCCTGTACTACTTCAAGAATCTTCCGAGCTTGCCGTTCATTATCATGGTCGCGAAAGCGCACTCCGATATCTTCACGGCTTGGCGACAACGTGCACTGATCATTGCCTGTCTGATGGGGGTGCTCACAGCAGCCTTTATCGGCTTGTCCTTTGCTTTCGTGACACAGCTCAAGCGACGAATACGCGCCGAGTCGGAGCTGGCCTTGCTAGCTCGTACCGATGGGCTGACGGGCTTGAACAACCGCCGCAGACTCGACGAAATGTTGGATCAGGAATGGCACAGAGCAAGACGAAACCATAGTATTTTTTCATTGCTATTCGTCGATATTGACAGGTTCAAGGTCTACAACGACACATACGGACACCAAGCTGGGGATGACGTCATCGCAACCATAGCCAAATGCATAGGTGACAGTATTCGCAGGCCAGGAGATATCGCAGCTCGTTATGGAGGCGAGGAGTTCATTGTTGTTTTGCCGGATACATCTCTAGAGGGCGCTTCATGCCTTGCAGAAAGCATCCGCGCTGCCGTTTCGCAACTCTGTGTTGAGCACTCCGGAAGCGAATTCGGCTACATCACAGTCAGCATTGGTTGCGCGGCATGGGAGCCAGAACACGATGCAGATGTAGCCTCGGTGATCCGTTCGGCCGATGAGGCGCTGTACAAGGCCAAGACGACAGGTCGCAACAAAGTTGTTGTATTCACCAAAAGTCCGACACAGCGAGCTGCAGACTTTCGGGACACAACGCAAAGCCATAGCCAGTCCCTGATCTGAATCTGTCATGGAGGCTGCACCGGTGCTGGTGCTCGATAGACACAAGAAAGAATGACGAAAGGTTGCAATGCCGCTCAACAATGTCGGCTTTCCCTGGCAGCAGCAAAGGCTGCAACGGATTTTGCCGACGGCCAGAAGCTGTCTGTCACAAACTTCAGCTTCTGCGCTGGTGAACTGCCTTACGATCAACGCGAAAACTGCCACTACGTTCCCAGCGAGCCAATCGACCGACATCAAGTTGAGGAGCAGGATGCATGCACATTGACTGGTCAGATTCCCGGTCGCCACAGACAATGTTGAAAGGCCATGCTCAGCCTTGATTGCTGGAGCGTGATCTGCGAGTTCAAGGGGTCCAGGCTGAGAGCATTTCAGCCACCGGCTCTATGGGCATAGTGAATGCGGCGCCAGCTCCGCATCTAACGGTCAATTCAGCAGGAGTGAAGAGATGTCATATATCGATGGTTTCGTGATCGCTGTCCCCACCGCCAACAAGCAGAAGTTCATTGAGCACGCGCGCAAGCTCGACCCGATATTCATCGAGCTGGGCGCAATCAGGGTGATCGAGGCTTGGGGAGATGACGTCCCCGATGGAAAAGTCACCGACTTCCGCCGCTCGGTTCAGGCCACTGCCGAGGAGACAGTGGCTTTTTCATGGGTCGAATGGCCGGACAAGGCCACGCGCGACGCAGCCATGAAGAAGATGATGGAAGACCCGCGCATGGACCCATCCGCCCCCGGCAACCCGCCCATGCCCTTCGACGGCAAGCGCATGATCTTTGGGGGTTTCGAGCAGGTCGTCGAAGTGACGCCCTGAGGGCTGATGTTCAGCTCATTGAGCTGTCAGGTTCAAACCCAGGCGACATCACCCTCTCACCCAGTTGCTTGATGCCGTGCAGCCTGGTCTTTACCTAGCTGCGCTGGCGATCCCCGCGCCAGCCATGGCATGCCTTGCGTCCAAAGCGCCTGCATGCGGCAGTCGCTCTCATTGCGATGCACATAAAGACATCGCCTTTGCGCATCCGGGCATGATGGGTGTGGCGGGGCAGCATGCAGGGGCTGTGCGTCATGAGCTCCATGAGATGTGACGGTCAACCGCAACGCCGTGCGTTGTGCCTGCAATCGCGGCAGTACCGCCGGCCCGGGAATTTGAGTCCGGTGGACTCAGCAAGCAGAAGCTTGCCTACCCTGGCTGGATTGATGCGCTGCCTTGTACTGCATCCAGTTGGGCTCGATAGCGGGGCTGGACTGCTGGGAGCTGTGCCCAGTATCCAGACCTGCCTGTCGCCGCGACACTGATTGATTCAACAATGCCGCCGCAAGCCTCTGCCAGATGCGCCCTTCAATGACGGTAGCACCTGGGCACAAACGGGCATCCATATGTGGCCAGAGTGCATGTCAATCGTGCTTATTTGGGAGAGAACAGGAAGTTCATCACATCGCCGTCCCTGACGATGTACTCCTTGCCTTCGGCGCGCATCTTGCCGGCATCCTTGGCACCTTGCTCGCCCTTGAAAGCGACGAAGTCTTCAAAGGCAATGGTCTGGGCACGAATGAAACCGCGCTCGAAGTCACCGTGAATCACGCCCGCGGCCTGGGGAGCCGTAGCGCCGACACGCACAGTCCAGGCACGCACTTCCTTTTCACCGGCGGTGAAATAGGTCTGCAGGCCCAGCAGCTTGAAGCCTGCACGGATCAGGCGGTTCAGGCCAGGCTCTTCCAGGCCCAGCTCCTGCAGGAACATATCGCGGTCTTCGTCTTCCATCTCGGCCATTTCGGCCTCGATCTTGGCGCAGATGGCCACCACGGGGGCGCCCTGAGCTTCTGCATATTCCTTGAGACGATCCAGAAAAGGATTGTTTTCAAAGCCGTCTTCGGACACGTTGCCCACAAACATGGCGGGCTTGGCAGTGATCAGGCAGAAAGGCTTGAGCAGGGGCGCATCTTCCTTGGACACCGACACCACACGGGCGGGCTTGCCTTCATTCAGGGCTGCCTGAATGGGAGTCAGCAGTGCCACCAGCTTGGCGGCTTCCTTGTCGTTACCGGACTTGGCGGCCTTGCTGTAGCGGTTCAAAGCCTTTTCCACCGTGGCCAGATCGGCCAGGCACAACTCAGTCTGGATGACTTCGATGTCGGAAATCGGGTCCACCTTGCCGGCCACGTGAATCACGTTGGGATCTTCAAAGCAGCGCACCACGTTGACGATGGCATCGGTTTCGCGGATATGGGCCAGGAACTGGTTGCCCAGTCCTTCGCCCTTGGAAGCACCGGCCACCAGGCCGGCGATGTCCACGAACTCCACGATCGCGGGAACGATGCGCTCGGGCTTGACGATCTCGGAGAGCTGATCCAGACGCGGATCGGGCACTTCCACCACGCCGGTGTTGGGCTCGATCGTGCAGAAGGGATAGTTCTCGGCGGCGATGCCGGCCTTGGTCAGCGCGTTGAAAAGAGTGGACTTGCCCACGTTGGGCAGGCCCACGATGCCGCATTTGAGGCTCATGGAAATTCCTTATGTATCAATGCACTACCCGGCACCACACCCATGTGGCGGAAGTGCCCGATCCGCATCGTCGCGAATCCGGTTCTTTTGAAGCGTGACCCATAGGCACTCTGTTCACTCAGAGTTTCGTCCCGGTTTGGCCACGGAAAGCCCCCGATTGTAATGACCCGGCAATCTCTGCTCATCTGCGGTAGATTGCGCCGCCGTTCCGGCCAGAAAGCAAAAAAGCCTGCGTAAAGACAGGCTTGGGAGAAAAAGTCCGGGATATGTCGGATCAATCAGCGGTCAACGCCGGCGAACTCTGTCGCATCGGGCCAAACAGTTGCTCCAGCCCGGCAGTCTCCTGCAGCCGTCGGAACTGGGATTGCGGACTGCACAGATATTTGGTCATGCAGGGAGTCTGACAGTTGCGCATCAAGGCTGGCACCTTCTGGGCAAACTCCAGCACCCAGTCTCCAGCCTCACAGCCAATATGGCCATGACCGTCCGGCAGACAGAAATCGCTGTCGGGTGCACGAAAAGTCAGGCGAGCGATCTTTCCGGCAAAAGCACTGCTGCCGGTGAGAACCACGAAATCGCCAGATTTGAATTCAGCCATGCCGCCCTCCCCTCGTTGCTGTTGCCAATGCCCTTATTGGACACTGGTTCTGCTGCATCACCATTACAGGGATGCCCCAAGTCTTTGAGGGTCAAAGGCCTACACCCTCAATCAAAGCGCAGATTGCCCGCCAGTTGCTGACCCACAGCCAGCTCTGCTGCAGCATCCGCAGCGTCCGGAAGACCCATCACTATGGCATTCATACCAAAAGTAATAGCACCATCCACACGCGGATCTTGGCGATAGCTGGAAATTGAATCTCCCACTGCCGTGCCGGGTACGGCGGTGTCGGGGTCTATATCGGGAATCGGGCAGCGCGTACAGGGCTTGCAGGGCAGCAGGCTCAGACCGGGCAACTGGGGCAGATCCAGCTGTTCCACACGATCTTCATCATGGGCCTCGATATCGGCAATCACGATATTCGCACGAAAGCGCCGCGCATCGACAGCAGCCTCGCCAGCCTGCGTCAATCGCTGATTGAGCTCGTCCACGGCCGACTGGCTCAGCAGCAGCAAAGGGTAGCCGTCGGCAAAATGCACCGGAGCGTCGCTATCGCCCACCCAGCGTTCACTGGCCCGGCGCGGTTGCGAACTATCAAAGCGCACCAGATGGCAGTCCTGCGCCAGAGCCCGACTCAGCCAGCTGCGTGCAGGCGCGGCCCATTCACCGAGGTCCCAGGCATCGACCGTATCCTTCCAGACCCGCGCACGGCATTTGCGGCCCTGTACCAGCAAAGGAATCTGCAAACTGTCCATATCCGGAAAATGCAACAGCAAATACTCATCCGTAATCTCGGGCCGGATCAGCGCCATGCGCGGATGACTGCGCTGTGTCAAGAAATCGCCATTGGCATCGACCACCATCCAGTGCCTGTCCCATTGCAGCCCATGGCGCGAGAGCTCGGCCTTCGGTACGGCAATACCAGCGCAGGATTTGACGGGGTAGATCCACAGTTCGGCAATCCGGCCCTGCACGTCATAGGCGGTGTCGGTCATCACATCTCCTTCGATTACGGATTCTTCATCATTTTGCCGCTAATCCCTTGCCTGATATCCGCAGGCCGCTATCAACAACATAGTTGCCCGCAACGGGTGGTCAACGGGCCTGAGGTTTCCTCTATGAGCGCAGGCCCTGTCCGCGCCTCCTACAATGCCGGACATGGCGCAAACCTTTGATGTATGTATTCGTGGAGCCGGCATCGTGGGCCGGACCTTGGCTCTTTTGCTGGCGCGTGAGCGTCTGCGTGTGGCGCTGGTGGCGCCGCCTCAGCCTCGATCCCCGCAACAAAAGGATGTGCGCGCCTATGCGCTCAATGCCAGTTCCAGGGCCGTGCTGCAGTCGTTGCGCTGCTGGCCTGACGACGAGGATGCTACACCCGTGGTCGGCATGCAGGTGTTTGGCGATCTGGACGGCCAGGTCCAGTTCGACGCAGCGTCTCAGGACGTGCCGGCACTGGCCTGGATCGTCGATGTCCCCGCGCTGGAGCAGCGCCTGGCCGAGGCCGTGCGCTATCAACCCCAGGTGGAAATCGTCAAGGAACCGGTGGAGGCCGCACTCACCGCCGTCTGCGAAGGCCGCTCAAGCAGCACGCGCACCGAGTTCGGCGTGGATTTCTCCGTCACACCCTATTCCCAACACGCCATTGCCACCCGGTTGAGCTGTGAGCTGGCGCATGGCGGCATTGCACGCCAGTGGTTCACGCCGGAAGGGATTCTGGCCTTTTTGCCTTTGGGCGGTGCCGAAGGTCACGAAGTGGCCGTTGTCTGGTCGCTGGAACAATCGCTGGTGCCTGACTGGCTGGAAAGCGACGAAGAAAGCTTTACCACTCGCCTGCAGTCCATCAGCCAGGATGCGCTGGGCCGGCTGGAGCTGGTGGCCGAGCGCGCCACCTGGCCTCTGCAGCAGGCCGTGGCCGACCGCTGGTGCGGACCGCTGGACAGGAACAGTCAACAAAGCTGGGTGCTGGCGGGTGACGCCGCCCACAACGTCCACCCGCTGGCCGGCCAGGGTCTGAACCTGGGCCTGGGCGATGTGCAGACTCTGGCACGCATCCTTCAGGAGCGCGACTACTGGCGCAGCCCCGCCGATCTGAAGCTGCTGCGCCAGTACGAGCGTGAGCGCAAGGCATCTCTGGCTCCCATGGGCCTGGCCATGGACGGACTGCAGCAGCTGTTTGCCCGCCCAGAAGTGCCTGTGCAGATGCTGCGCAACTGGGGCATGAAGGGCTTTGAACGCAGCGGCCTGCTCAAGTCCTGGATGGCCAAGCAGGCCATGGGTCTGCTCTGAGAGGCGGGTTCAGGGAACCCTTGGCTCAGTCCTTACTCCAAGCAACAGCCCTGCCGTCCATGCATAGTGGATGGCAGCCTATCTCATTCTTTCCACGCTGCAGCCCGCTGCAGCCCACGACATCTTCCATGAAACTTGTTGCCTGCCTGCTGGCCACCGCCAGCCTGACCTTCGGCCTGAGCGTGCATGCCCAGGATGCCAACCTCAAGAAGACGCTGACCGAGCGCATTCCCCAGCTCGAGAAAATCGACGAGGTGCGCTCCACCCCCATGAGCGGCCTGTACGAAGTGCGCGTGGGCACGGATATCTTCTACACCGATGCCAAGGGCAACTACCTGATTCAGGGCGAGCTGATCGACACCAAGGCGCGCCGCAATCTGACCGAAGACCGCATGACCCAGCTCACGGCCGTGGACTTCAAGCAGTTGCCCATCAAGGACGCCATCACCATCGTGCATGGCAAGGGCGAGCGCAAGATGGCCGTGTTTGAAGACCCGAACTGCGGCTACTGCAAGCGCTTTGAGAAAGACCTGCAGAGCGTGGACAACGTCACCATCTACCTCTTCCTCTACCCCATCCTGAGTCCGGACTCGGCCGAGAAGTCGCGCAATATCTGGTGCGCCAAGGATCAGGCAAAGGCCTGGCATGAGCAGATGCTGAACAGCAAGAACGCGCCAGCCGCCCAGTGCGACCCCGCCGCCATCCAGCGTAATCTGGCTTTCGGCCGCAAGTACAAGATCACCGGCACGCCCACCGTGATCTTCTCCAACAATGTTCGTGTGCCCGGCGCCATCTCGGCTGCCGAGGTCGAAAAGCACCTGGCCGCCGCCAAGTAATCTCTGTCTCATTGCCGGAGCAGCGCGCACCTGATGCAGTTTCAGGCGCGCTGCGCTAGGTTCGCATGCTCCGGCCCGCATTTCTGGAGCTGCCATGACCTCTGTTCTCAACACATCCGGCATTCGCCCCGACATCCGCTTCGCCGTGCAGGCCAGCGCGGTGGACGCCCATCTTTTCGATGTGGAGTTGCATATCGCCCAGCCTGCGGCACAGCAGTTGCTGTCGCTGCCGGTGTGGATTCCGGGCAGCTATCTGGTGCGCGAGTTTTCCAAGAATCTGCAGGCCTTGAAGGCCACGCAGAACGGCCAGCCCGTGGCCGTGCAACAGCTCAGCAAGAATCAATGGGAAATCGCCTGTAACGCTGATGCAGATTGCGTTATCAGCTATCAGGTTTGCGCCTATGACACCTCGGTGCGCACGGCCTGGCTGGATCGCCGGCGTGGCTTCTTCAACGGCACCAGCCTGTGTCTGCGCGTGCATGGCCAGGAGGACCGCCCCCATGCGCTGGAGCTGCTCGGCAGCCCCGCCACCGAGGGCTGGCAGGTCGCCACTGGCCTCACGCCCGCGCAAGTCGATGCCAACGGCTTCGGCCTCTACACGGCTGCCCATTACGACGAGCTGGTGGACTGCCCCGTGGAGATGGGCCGCTTCTGGCGCGGCAGCTTTGAGGTCGGCGGCGTGCCCCACGAGTTCGTGGTGGCCGGCGCAGCGCCCAGCTTTGATGGCGAGCGCCTGCTCGTCGATACGAAAAAGATCTGCGAGACCGAGATCGCCTTCTGGCACGCCGACGGCAGCCAGCCGCCCATGGATCGCTATGTCTTCATGCTCAATGTGGTGGATGACAACTATGGCGGCCTTGAGCACCGCAACAGCACGGCGCTGATCTGCGGCCGCCGCGATCTACCGCGCAAGGGCGAAGCCAAGGCTGGCGAAGGCTATAACACCTTGCTGGGCCTGATCAGCCACGAGTACTTCCACACCTGGAACGTCAAGCGCCTGCGCCCGGCCGAACTGGCCCGCTATGACTACGAGCAGGAGAACTACACCGAGCTGCTGTGGTTCTTCGAAGGCTTTACCAGCTACTACGACGATCTGTTCCTGCGCCGTGCCGGACTGCTGGACAACAGCCAGTACCTCAAGCTCGTCACGCGCACCATCAACCAGGTGCTGCAGACGCCGGGCCGCCTGGTGCAGTCCGTGGCCGAGGCCAGCTTCGATGCCTGGGTCAAGTACTACCGCCAGGACGAGAACACCGCCAATCACACGGTCAGCTACTACACCAAGGGCTCGCTGGTCGCTCTGTGCCTGGATCTGGCCCTGCGCGCCAACGGTCCGGGCAGCCTGGACGATGTGATGCGCGGCCTGTGGCACAAGAGCGCAGGCGGCCCCATCAGCGAAGCCGATGTGCTGACCGTGGTCAGCGAAGTGGGCAACCTCGACATTGCCGGACAGCTGCAGACCTGGGTGCACTCCACCGGCGAGCTGCCGCTGCGCGAGCTGCTGGCCACGCATGGAATCAAGAGCAAGGCCGAGCCCGCACAGCTGGCGCAGAAACTGGGCCTGCGTGTCCAGGAAAACCATAGCGTGCAGATCAAGACCGTGCTGCGCGGCGGCGCTGCCGAGCAGGCCGGCATGATGGCTGGAGACGAGTGGCTGGCCGTCGAGGCCGATGGTCAGCGCTGGCGCATCAGCAAACTGGACGATGTGCAGCTGTACGCGGCCGGCTCCAATCAGCTCACTGCCTGGGTAGCACGCGACCAGCAGATCCTGCAGCTGACGCTGAACACGGGCAGCCTGCTCGCCAAAGCCGCCAGCGAGGATGCAGATAGCGCCAGCCCCATCAGCAATCTGGGGCTGGAAATCAGCGACAAGGCCGCCGCAGAGCGCTGGCTGACGGGCATTGCGGCCTGAGCCCGGCCCCAAAGTGGCGCTGCAGCGCGACAGCCGGCAGCCAGACTCAGCGGTTATTCTTGGCAGCAGCCATTCATTCTTTAGCAGGAGACAAACTTGGCCTACGAAACCATCGAAGTCCGCGTGGAAGCGGAAAAAGTCGGCGTCATCACGCTGAACCGTCCCAAGCAGCTCAATGCCCTGAACGACCAGCTCATGGACGAACTGGGCGATGCGCTCAGGAAGTTCGATGCCGACAAAAGCATTGGCTGCATGATCATCACCGGCAGCGAACGCGCCTTTGCCGCCGGTGCCGACATCGGTGCCATGGCCAAGTACAGTTTTGCCGACGCCTATGGCGGCGACTACATCACGCGCAACTGGGAGACCATTCGCAGCATCCGCAAGCCCGTGATTGCCGCCGTCAGCGGCTTTGCCCTGGGCGGCGGCTGCGAGCTGGCGATGATGTGCGACTTCATCATCGCTGCCGATAACGCCAAGTTCGGCCAGCCCGAGATCAAGCTGGGCGTGATTCCCGGTGCCGGCGGCACGCAGCGCCTGCCGCGCGCAGTGGGCAAATCCAAGGCCATGGACATGGCTCTGACCGCCCGCATGATGGATGCCAGCGAGGCCGAGCGCGCCGGTCTGGTCAGCCGCGTTGTGCCTTTTGACAAGCTCATGGAAGAGACGCTGGGCGCCGCCATCATCATCAGCGGCTTCTCCCAGCTGGCCGTGATGGCTGCCAAGGAGTCCGTGAACCGTGCGTTCGAGAGCGGCCTGTCCGATGGCGTGATGTTCGAGCGCCGCCTGTTCCATGCCCTGTTTGCCACCCAGGACCAGAAGGAAGGCATGGACGCCTTTGTGAACAAGCGCCCCGCCAACTTCACCCACCAGTAAGCACCAGATTTTTCGCAAGAAATTTCAGCAAACCGATTGAAGAAGCGATTTTTTGCATATAATCGCTGTCTTCGGTCGTATAGCTCAGTTGGTTAGAGCGCAGCATTCATAATGCTGATGTCGCAGGTTCGAGTCCCGCTACGACCACCAGACAGGAAACCGCAGTGTTTGCAAAAGCACTGCGGTTTTTTCTTTGCAGCAACGCTCGCTGCAGTCTGCGCACAAAAATTCCCAACTTGGCTGCCAAGGCCATTTCTTCCTATACAATTGCGGGCTGTCGGTCGTATAGCTCAGTTGGTTAGAGCGCAGCATTCATAATGCTGATGTCGCAGGTTCGAGTCCCGCTACGACCACCACATCCAGGCCCCAGTTGCTCACGCAACTGGGGCTTTTCGCTTTTTACAGAGGCGACATTGCGCCGCACTGCCCTTTCTGCCCCGCAGAAATCAACGCAGTCCGCGCCGCCATGCTCCTGCCGCTCAAACCTCCCCTTCAAGGACTTTTTCGTGCCCGTTGCACCTCAAGGATGCTGCACGCACGCTGCGTGCCCGCGCGCTGGTCTTGCGCCCAGCGAGGGCCTGCTTTTTTCTGCAAAAGCAGGCTCACAGGCCCGAAAAGTCCGTCTTCGCTCAAGGACTCTCCCGTGACCACACAAACCACAGGCGCCGTGGCAGGCATAGCCGCGCCCGCCGCTCCAACAGAAGTCAACGGATACAGCTGGAAAGCACTCATGGGCTCGGCCGTCGGCTACGCCATGGACGGCTTTGACCTGCTGATTCTTGGCTTCATGCTCTCGGCCATCTCCAAGGACCTGAACCTCACGCCCGGCCAGGCCGGCTCTCTCGTGACCTGGACCTTGATCGGTGCCGTCTTCGGCGGCATCGTGTTCGGCATGCTCAGCGACAGATACGGCCGCATCCGCGTGCTGACCTGGACGATCGTGCTGTTTGCCGTCTTTACCGGCCTGTGTGCCTTTGCACAAGGCTATTGGGACTTGCTGATCTACCGCACCATTGCAGGCATCGGCCTGGGGGGAGAGTTCGGCATCGGCATGGCACTGGCCGCCGAGGCCTGGCCCGCACGCCATCGCGCACGCGTCTCGTCCTATGTGGCCCTGGGCTGGCAACTGGGCGTGCTGGGCGCAGCCATGCTGACCCCGCTGCTGCTGCCCTCCATCGGCTGGCGCGGCATGTTTCTGGTCGGCGTGATTCCCGCAGTCGTGGCCTGGGTCATCCGCAACAAGCTGCATGAGCCCGAAGTGTTCGTGAACCGTAGCAAGAAGGAGCAGCCATCGGCCATGCAATGCCTGAAGCTGCTGATGAAGGACAAGGCCACGCGCAAGATCAGCCTGGGCGTGATCGTGCTGACCTCGGTGCAGAACTTCGGCTACTACGGCATCATGATCTGGATGCCCAGCTTTCTGTCCAAGCAGATGGGCTTCAGCCTGACCAAGTCGTCGGTGTGGACAGCCGTCACCATCGTCGGCATGTCGCTGGGTATCTGGGTCTTCGGCCAGCTGGCCGACCGCATCGGCCGCAAGCCCACTTTCCTGATCTTCCAGGTCGGCTCCGTGATCTCGGTGCTGGCCTATTCCCAGCTCACCGATGCCACGGCCATGCTGTGGGTGGGAGCCATCATGGGCCTGTGTGTCAACGGCATGATGGGCGGCTATGGCGCCGTCATCAGCGAAGCCTATCCCACCGAAGCCCGCGCCACGGCACAGAACGTGCTGTTCAACATCGGCCGCGCCGTCGGCGGCCTGGGCCCGGTCGTCATCGGTGCGCTGGCCATGGCCTACTCCTTCCAGGTGGCCATTGCCCTGCTGGCCGCCATCTATGTGCTGGACATGCTGGCCACGATCTTCCTGATTCCCGAACTCAAGGGCAAGGAACTTCATTAAAGATAGCTGCCACTGCAGACCCATCAAGCGCCAGAGCCTGAAAGCTTGGCGCTTTTTTATTGCTGCGGGGCCATCCCAGGGCAACAAGCCCCCACGCGGGCGCCCGGCGCGGGAGCAGCGGCCACACGAGGCGGGCATGTGTGGAGGCTGGACACCTTATCTGCGCTGCCCGAACACTTCGCTGACCAATTCCCGTAGCCACCGGTTCGCAGGCTCCTGCGCAAAGCGCCAGCTCCAGTGCAAAGAGACATCGAATGCACTCTCTGGCAGATCGGCCTGCAGCACCACATATCCGCCCTGTGCTTCAAAGGTCTGGGCAATCTCGGCGGGCATGATGACGGCCAGATCCGTCTGATGCACGATGGAAGGCACTGCCATGAAGTGGGCCGCCGACAGCCTCACCTGATCCTGCAACTCAAGCTTGCGCAGAATGCGCAGCGTCTCGGAATGCGAGCGCACGGCCACATAGTCCAGCCCGCGCAAATGTTCAACGCTCAGCCTCTCGGTCTTCAAACCCTTGAGCACCGGATGCCCCTGACGCAGCAACAGGGCGTAGTGGTCGGACAGCAGCACCTTCTGCTGCGTGCCCGTCACACCAGGCAGGAAGCCGATGGCGATATCCAGCGAGCCGCGATCCAGGGCATCGGCAATCTCGCCCATGGGCATGGGCAGGGTTTCCAGCTGCACATGGGGCGCCCGGCCTCTCAAGGCCTGCATCAGGGGTGGCAAGAAGCGCGCTTCGCCGATGTCGCTGAGGTGAATGCGAAAGCACTGATTCGCCTGCAAGGGATCAAAACTGTGCGCCTCTGCCAAGGCCACCTCCAGCGTTGCCAGTGCAGTTCTTACCGCCTGGGCCAGCCGCTCGGCACGCGGCGTGGGGCGCACGCCCCCATGCATGCGTTCGAACAGCGGATCGCCCAGCAAATGGCGCAGCCGCGTCACCGCCTGACTGGCTGCGGGCTGGGAAAGACCCAGCTCCTGCGAAGCGCGGCTGACGCTGCCGTGGCGGAACACCGCATCGAAAACACGCAACAGATTGAGATCCAGACCTGATATATCCATTAAACGAATATCTCTTAGATGATTTATTCAATTGCTGGAAATTATCTCCAAAGGCAGGATTGATGCCAACAGTGCCAAGGCCCAGTGCCAGCCCGATCCAAGGAGAATTTTTTGCCTGCCAACACCACCCCCAATGCCCAGGCCGCCGAGGTCTTCACCGTACGCCACGCCGTCATCAACATGCTGCGCGAGCTGGGCATGACGCGCATCTTCGGCAACCCGGGCTCCACCGAGCTGCCCCTGTTTCGCGACTATCCCGAGGACTTCTCGTACATCCTCGGCCTGCAGGAGACCGTGGTCGTGGGCATGGCTGACGGCTATGCCCAGGCCACGCGCAATGCCAGCTTCGTGAACCTGCACTCGGCCGCCGGCGTGGGCCACGCCATGGCCAATATCTTCACGGCCTTCAAGAACCGCACGCCCATGGTCATCACGGCCGGCCAGCAGACCCGCTCGCTGCTGCAGTTCGACCCCTTCCTGCACTCCAACCAGGCCACCGAGCTGCCCAAGCCCTATGTGAAGTGGAGCTGCGAGCCCGCACGCGCCGAGGACGTGCCCCAGGCCCTGGCGCGCGCCTACTACATCGCCATGCAGGAGCCGCGCGGCCCGGTCTTCGTCTCCATTCCCGCCGATGACTGGGATGTGCCCTGCGAGCCCATCACGCTGCGCAAAGTCGGCTTCGAAACCCGACCCGACCCACGCCTGCTGGACAGCATAGGCCAGGCGCTGGAGGGCGCGCGCGCACCGGCCTTCGTGGTCGGAGCGGCCGTGGACCGCAGCCAGGCCTTCGAGGCCGTCCAGGCCCTGGCCGAACGCCACCAGGCGCGCGTCTATGTAGCCCCCATGAGCGGGCGCTGCGGCTTCCCCGAGGACCATGCGCTGTTCGGCGGCTTCCTGCCGGCCATGCGCGAGCGCATCGTGGACAGGCTCTCGGGCCATGACGTGGTCTTCGTCATCGGCGCACCAGCCTTCACCTACCACGTCGAAGGCCACGGCCCCTTCATCGCCGAAGGCACGCAGCTTTTCCAGCTCATCGAGGACCCCGCCATCGCCGCCTGGGCACCCGTGGGCGACGCAGCCGTGGGCAATATCCGCATGGGCGTGCAGGAGTTGCTGGCCCGCCCCCTGACACATCCACGCCCTGCGCTCCAGCCCCGGCCCGCCATACCGGCGCCGGCGGCACCCGAGCCGGGCCGGCTGATGACCGATGCCTTCCTCATGCACACACTGGCCCAGGTGCGATCGCGCGACAGCATCATCGTCGAGGAGGCGCCTGGCTCGCGCTCCATCATCCAGGCCCATCTGCCCATCTACGCTGCCGAGACCTTCTTCACCATGTGCAGCGGCGGGCTGGGTCACAGCCTGCCTGCTTCCGTAGGCATCGCGCTGGCCAGGCCCGACAAGAAGGTCATAGGCGTCATCGGCGACGGCTCGGCCATGTACGCCATCCAGGCACTGTGGAGTGCAGCCCATCTGAAGCTGCCGGTCACCTACATCATTGTCAAGAACCGCCGCTATGCCGCCCTGCAGGATTTCTCCAGGGTGTTCGGCTACCGTGAGGGCGAGAAGGTCGAGGGAACGGACCTGCCCGACATCGACTTCGTGGCCCTGGCCAAGGGCCAGGGCTGCGACGGCGTACGCGTCACCGACGCCGCCCAGCTGTCCCAGGTTCTGCGGGACGCCCTGCGCAGCCCGCGCGCCACGCTGGTCGAGGTCGAGGTCGCCTGACCCGGCCCCGTGCCCTCGGAGACAAGACATGCACAACACACAAGAGCCGCAAGCGGCCACCGTCGGCATCCTGGGAGCGGGGGCCATGGGCACCCTGTTCGGTACCCGGCTGGCCCGGGCCGGCATCCCCGTCACGCTGGTGGACGTCAACGCGCAGCTGCTCCAGGCCATACGCGAGCACGGCGTGCACTGCGAGACCGACCAGGGTCCGCTGCACGCCAGCGTTCAGGCCCTGCAGGCCCATGAGCTGACGCTGCCGCCCGCGCGCTGGCTGATCTTCACAAAGGCCGCCCACACCCAGGCCGCACTGCAAAGCATTGCCCACCTGATAGGGCCCGGGACCCGGCTGCTCAGCCTGCAAAACGGTATAGGACATATCGAGACCCTGCACGAATTTGCCGATGCCCGGCAGATCGCCGTGGGTGTGACGACATGGCCGGCCCGGTTGCTGGCCCCCGGAAAAGTGAGTTCGCTGGGCAGCGGTAAGATCCGCTTCATGCCGCGCACTGGACAGGTGGATGCCGGCTTCCAGGACTTCTGCGACGACCTCAACCGCGCCGGACTGCATAGCGAGATCGATCCCGAGGTCGAGACCGCCATCTGGGAAAAGCTGGCCTTCAATGCTGCCTTCAACGGTCTGTGCGGCATCACGCGCCAGACCGTGGACGCACTGGCCAGCCCCCTGGGCCGCAGCCTGATCCGCGAAGTCCTGGACGAGGTCGTTACCGTGGCTGCGGCCAACGGCATCGCTGTGGACGCCCTCCGCATCCAGGCCACGGTAGAGGATGCCCTGAATCACCATGTGGGACACCAGCCATCGCTGCTGCAGGACCTGCTGGCGAGGCGCCCCACCGAGACCGATTCCATCCACGGTGCGGTGGTGCGCGCTGGCGAGCGGCATGGCATCGACACGCCCATGACACGTACCCTGCACCGGCTCATCAGCATGACGCAGCAGCGCACGCCCTAGGACCAGGACTCGGCAAAGACGCATCGAAGGCTCGGGAAAGACTGCAAAACAAAGAGAAAGACAGCAGGGACCGGGCCCGCGGATTCAACAACAAGGAGACAACATGCGCAGAACCTTTCTCAAAGCCGGCGCTGCTTGCGGTGTACAGCTCATGCTGGGTACGGCCCACGCCCAGCAGACGTCCGGCAGGCCCATGGAATGGGTGGTCGGCTTTGCCGCAGGCGGCGGCTCGGATGCTGTGGCTCGGGGCGTAGCCGAAGCCTGGGCCAAGCCCATCCATCGCAACATCGTGGTGCTCAACAAGCCGGGCGCCGGCACCAACATCGCCGCAGAATATGCGGCGCGCTCGCGCGACTATGGCAACCTGGTCTTCACCGCTGACTTCGCCACCCTGGCCGCCAACCCGCATCTGTTCCCCAAGCTGGCCTACAACGCCGAGCAGGACTTCGTCCCCATCAGCCTGCTGGCGCGCTTTCCGCTGCTGCTGGTCGTCAACAACGAATTGCCGGTGCGCAGCTTCCAGGAATTTGCGGCCTGGGCCAAGGCCAACCCCGGCAAGCTCAGCTATGGATCTCCCGGGCTGGGCACTCCGCACCACCTGGCCACCGAACTGCTGGCCCAGAAGATGGGCGTGAAGATGACCCACGCCCCCTATCGCGGCGCCGGCCCGGCCATGCTGGATGTGATCGGAGGCCAGATTCCCTTCATGCTGGTGGACAGCGCCGCAGGCCTGCCCCACATCAACGCCGGCAAGGTCCGCGCCATCGGCGTGGCCAGCGCGCAGCGGCTCAAGAGCCTGCCCCAGACGCCCACGCTCATCGAGCAGGGCGTGGCCGGCTTCGAGGCATTCGCCTGGCAGGGCCTGGTCGCCCCCAGGGGCACGGATGACGCCACCATACAGATGTGGTCCAGGACGCTGCAGGAAACCCTGAAGACGCCGGCCGTGCAGGCCCGCTTCGAGGCCCTGGCCCTGGAACCCCTGCCCAGCACCCCAGAGCAGATGCGCGAGTTCTGGCTCTCCGAGAAGAAGCGCTGGGGAGAGGTCATCAAGACCGCAGGCATCAAGCTGGACTGATCGATATCAATGACAAGCAGGAAAACACATATGGAGACTCCCATCACTCAACGCCCCTCTTCGCACAGGCCGCTGCGCGCCCTGATCGCCAAAGGCTGGGCCAGCCTGGGCATGGCGCTTTGCCTGGTGCCGGCCGCCCAGGCGCAGACATGGCCGGATCGCCCCATCCGCCTGATCGTGAACTTCGCCCCTGGCGGCGCCGCCGATGTGATGGGGCGCGCGATCTCGCCCTCCATGAGCCAGGTGCTGGGCCAGTCCGTGGTGGTGGACAACAAGCCCGGAGCCAACGGCAATATCGGTATCAGCGAAACCGTGCGCTCTGCCAAGGACGGCTATACGCTGCTGCTGAGCAGCGGCGGCGGCATCAGCATCAATCCGCTGATCTACAGCAAGCTGCCGTTTAATCCTGAAAAGGACTTGATCCCCGTGGCGGCCGTAGCACGCGTGCATGTGTTTCTGGAAACCAACCCCAGCCTTCCCGTGAGCAATGTGCAGGACTTCATCAAGCACCTGCAGGCCAATCCTGGCAAGCTGTCCTACGGCTCTCCAGGCCCGGGCAGCTCGCCTCATCTGGCCGGTGAAATGTTCAAGCGCGCGGCCAAGGTCGATGCCAGCCATATTCCCTACAAGGGTGCCGGTCCGGCCCTGACCGATGTGCTCAGCGGTCAGTTGCAATACTGGTTCGATCCGGGCCCGGGACTCAAGCAGGTCGAGGCCGGCAAGCTCAAGCTGCTGGCCATAGGCAGCCCGCACCGCTCGCCCCTGTACCCCAAGGTACCCACGCTGGCTGAAAGCGGCCTGCCGGGCTTCGATGCCGACACATTGTTCGGCATCTACGCGCCAGCCGGCACACCCGCACCCGTGGTGGATGCCGTGCGCGCCAGCGTGATCAAGGCACTGGAGCAAAAGAGCGTGGTCGATGTGATTCAGGGCCTGGGTGCCACGCCCGAGCCGCGCATGAGCCGCCAGGACTTCGTGGAACACCATGCCAAGGAACGGGCCCGCTTTGCACCGCTGATCAAGGAAATCGGCTTGAAAGTGGACTAAGAAATTTCAGATCAACGTGGGAGTCCGGTTGCCCGAAAACTCCCTTTTGACCGCCCATCTGAAAGGATCGGCGGTCTTTTTTTGGCTTGCGCCAACAAGAATGTCCAGCAGGCATGCCTACCGACAAAACACCAAGTCAGATCCGAGTTTGCGCAGGTCGTGCTCAGTGGGACGCCACCGCCACCACTACCGCAGACTCGGCCACCTCCAGCCAGACATTGTCATTGGCCACCAGAGCGCTCATGGCCGGCGCAAAGCCCACGATCTGCGCACCCCAGCTCAAACGGCAGATGGCTTCGTCGCAAGCCAGGCTCTCTTCCGTCACCGTGGCTGCGCCGTAGGTCGCGCGCTGCACCACGGCCGGCCAGATATTGATGGGCTGTGTGGACCCCGCAGGCCGCTCCTGTCCCAGCCAGACCTTGACGGCCGTGGCCTTGCACAACGCCAGCACCTGCACACCGGGTGCCAGACCCAGCAGCTCATAGCTTTCGGGCGTGATGCGCGCAGCAATCGTCCAGTCCGAGCCTGCATCGCTTGCGGCACGCAGCCAGACCCGAATCTGCCCGCCTATGGACTCGACCTTGAGCACGCTGCAAGGCCACTGATTGCGCATGCTGGTCATCAGGCCCAGATTGGGCTGACCGCCGCCTGGCGTGCCGGCCTGCATGCGCTGCAGCAACTCGGTACGCAAGCGCATCATGGCCTCGGCCGCGTGCAGCAACTCCTCGCCCGCCGGCGTGATCTGTGCACCGCCGCCCCCGGTGCCGCCCACGCTGCGCTCGACCAGCGGCACGCCAGCCAGATTGGTCAGGGTATCGATGGCCTGCCAGGCCGCCTTGTAGCTCACGCCCACGTCACGTGCGGCCTGAGAGATGGAGCCGCTTTGCGCAATCCCGCGCAGGATGGCAATGCGACGGTCGGCCATGTCATAGCCCAGCGCCTGGGAGACCGAATCGGACGATAGTGCGCCACCCGACACAGCCTCGTCGCCGGCCATATCCAATTGTTCTTGTTCGAAATTTTCTGTGTCTGACATAGACCGCCATCATGCCCTGACAGCCAATTTCCTCGCTCGACCTCAGTTGTTCATTCACGCTACACTCGCTATTCCATTAATGAATAGCGAAATTTCAATGACTCAGATCACTGCCCGCTCCACCGGTTTTTCCTTTCAACTGGCTCGCTCTGCAGCCGTGATCGGCACAGTCGTGCTGGGCCTGTGGTCTGCGCAGGCGCAGGCCGCTGAAGTGGCGGTCGCCGTGGCAGCCAACTTCACCGCTCCCATGAAGAAGATTGCGGCCGAGTTCGAGAAGGATACAGGCCACAAGGCCGAGCTGTCGTTTGGCGCCACCGGCAAGTTCTACGCCCAGATCAACAATGGCGCGCCCTTCGGCATTCTGCTGGCCGCCGATGACACCACGCCCGAAAAACTGGCCAAGGAAGGCAAGGGCGTGACCGATTCGCGCTTTACCTACGCCATCGGCACGCTGGTGCTGTGGAGCCCCAAGGCCGGCTATGTGGACGACAAGGGCGATGTGCTCAAGAGCGGCGACTACAAACATATCGCGATCGCCAACCCCAAGCTGGCCCCTTACGGAACAGCGGCCATGGAAGTGCTGAACAAGCTGGGCCTGAGCGCACAGGTGCAGCCCAAGGTGGTGATGGGCGAGAACATCGCCCAGACCTACCAGTTCGCTGCCACCGGCAATGCGCAGCTGGGTTTTGTGGCGCTGTCCCAGGTCATGGAGAACGGCAAGATCCGCGAGGGTTCGGCCTGGCAGGTGCCCGGCAATATGCATGAACCCATCCGCCAGGATGCCATTGTGCTCAATAGCGCCAAGGACAACGAAGCCGCCGCGGCTTTGATGAAGTACCTGCGCAGCCCCAAGGCGCACGACATCATCCGCTCCTACGGCTATAGCTTCTGACGCCTGGCCGGCAAGTCCCAGAGCTCAAACCAATCCGCTCTACCCTTGGCGCTGCTCGGCTAAGCTGGGCGCTCCAAGGGTCTTTTTTTTACGACTTGCGCAAATTCGGATCGGACATGGTGCTTTGCCGATAGAGATGTCCGTTGTGCATACTTGTTTGCGCAAGTCCTGTTTTTGATTCCATGCAACTGAATGCCGAAGACTACGCAGCCATCTGGCTCACGCTCAAGCTCGCGGGCGTGACCACCGTGCTGCTCATGCTGTTGTGCACACCGCTGGCCTGGTGGCTGGCCCATACCCGTTCGCGCTGGCGTGGCCCGATCGGTGCCGTGGTTGCGCTGCCGCTGGTGCTGCCGCCCACCGTCATCGGCTTTTATCTGCTGGTCACCATGGGCCCCAACGGGCCCATAGGCAAGCTCACGCAGGCCATGGGCCTGGGAAATCTGCCGTTCACCTTTGCCGGTCTGGTGGTGGGCTCGCTGATCTACTCCATGCCATTTACCGTTCAGCCGCTGCAGCGCGCGTTTGAAGCCCTGGGACCGCGCCCCATGGAAGCGGCGGCCAGCCTGGGCGCCAGTCCGCTGGACCGTTTTCTGACCGTTGCACTGCCGCTGGCGCGCCCCGGATTCATCACTGCCGCCGTGCTGACCTTTGCCCACACCGTGGGCGAATTCGGCGTGGTGCTGATGCTGGGCGGCAATATCCCCGGCGTGACACGCGTGGTCTCGGTACAGATTTACGACCATGTGGAAGCCATGGAGTACGGCCACGCCCATATGCTGGCGGCCGGCATGGTGGTGTTCTCCTTCATCGTGCTGCTGGCTTTGAACTGGCTGCAACCCAAAGCGGAGCGCCGCGCATGACAGCCACCAATTTCATCACCGCACAGCTCAGGCTGAGCCGGCCGGACTTTGAACTCGATGTGGATCTGCAGCTTCCCGGCCACGGGGTGACGGCCCTGTTCGGCCCCTCGGGCTGCGGCAAGACCACCTGCCTGCGCAGCCTCGCCGGGCTTGAGCGCGCGCAAGGCCGCGTCACCGTCAACCAGACCGTATGGCAGGACGACGCCAGCCGGCAATGGCTGCCCACGCACCAGCGCGCACTCGGCTATGTGTTCCAGGAGGCCAGCCTGTTTCCTCATCTGTCGGTGCAGCGCAATATCGATTACGGTCTCAAGCGCACGCCGCAGGAACGCCGCAAGGTCTCCAAGGAGCGGGCCGTGGAGCTACTGGGCATCGCCCATCTGATGGATCGCATGCCAGCCACGCTATCGGGCGGCGAACGCCAGCGCGTGGCGATTGCAAGAGCGCTGGCCACCAGTCCCGAAGTACTGCTCATGGACGAGCCTCTGGCAGCGCTCGACGCCCAGCGCAAGGCCGAAGTCCTGCCCTATCTGGAGCAGCTGCAGCGGCATCTGCGGATTCCAGTGATCTATGTCAGCCACTCCATGGACGAGGTCGCGCGCCTGGCCCAGCACATGGTGTTGCTTGGTGCAGGCAAGGTGCTGGCGCAGGGCTCCGTCACCGAGCTGCTATCCAGCCTCGATCTGCCGCTGGCCCATGGCGACGTGGCCTCCAGCGTGGTGCATGCCGCGGTGCATGACCATGACGCGGCCGACCATCTGAGCACGCTGATCTTTGACGGAGGCCGGCTCCAACTCGTCATGGCCCGTCCGCGCGAATTGGGCAGCCAGGTACCGCTGCGCGTGCAGGCGCGCGATGTCAGCCTGAGTCTGCTCAGGCCCGAGGGCAGCAGCATTCTCAACATCCTGCCGGTGCAGGTGCTGGGCCTGCGCGAGGATGGACCGGGGCAGGTCATGGTTTCGCTGCAGGCGGGCGGCACCCGGCTGCTGGCCAGAATCACCCAGCACTCGGCCAAGGCCTTGCAGTTGCAGGCCGGCATGCCGGTGTATGCACAGATCAAGGGAATGGCGCTGCTGGACTAAATATTTGATGCAAATCAAGAGTTTTCCGTTTCATACCCGAGGCCTGCACTAGCCTTTGCTGGACAAACATTCGCTTACTGAATAGATTCGCGATCCTTTGACCTTTATCTAAGAGTCAAACGACAAAAAGCTTGAGGGCTTTTGTCGCGCTTCCTCGCTTTGCGAACCTGGCTGTGCGAGCCGGTTCAATTGCTTGCCATTGGCATCCCTCAACATTCGACGTGGCCCGTGAGGTCCGGCAATGCGTGAGCAATCGTCAAGGTCGAGGCCCCGAGTCCGGGCTGTTCCCCCGGCTCACGGGTGGCTGCATCTGCGCATGCAGCCACCTGCAAACCTAACGCCCTCCATGGTCATGGGAGCGCGGTTGAAGAAAACAACACATGATGAATCACGGCAGAAGACGTTTCTTCAAGCTGTGCGGTGCCGGCATTTCCGGCGCCACTGCTGCATCTCTGGGCTTTGCCCCATCGGTGGCCATGGCCACACTGCCCCGCCAGTACAAGCTGCTGCGCGCCAAGGAAACCCGCAACAACTGCACCTACTGCTCGGTGGGCTGCGGCATGCTGATGTACAGCCTGGGCGACGGCGCCAAGAACGCCAAGTCCAGGATCTTCCACATCGAGGGCGACCCCGACCACCCCGTCAGCCGCGGCTCGCTGTGCCCCAAGGGTGCCGGGGCCCTGGACTACATCCATTCGGACCAGCGCCTGAAATACCCCGAGGTGCGTGAAGCCGGCAGCAACGAGTGGAAGCGCATCAGCTGGGACGAAGCCAACGAACGCATCGCGCGCCTGCTCAAGGACGATCGCGACGCCAACTTCATCGAAAAGAACGACAAGGGCCAGCGCGTCAACCGCTGGCTCAGCACCGGCATGCTGGCCTCGTCGGCCGCCTCCAACGAAACCGGCATCCTGGACTTCCGCTTCGGCCGCGCGCTGGGCATGGTGGGCTTCGACTGCCAGGCCCGCCTGTGCCACGGCCCCACGGTGTCGGCCCTGGCGCCCTCTTTCGGTCGCGGCGCGATGACCAACCACTGGGTGGATATCAAGAACGCCAACGTGATCCTGGTCATGGGCGGCAACCCCGCTGAAGCCCACCCCGTGGGCTTCAAGTGGGCCATCGAAGCCAAGATCCACAACCAGGCTCACCTCATGGTGGTGGACCCACGCTTCAACCGCACGGCCTCGGTGGCCGACTTCTACGCCCCCATCCGTGCGGGCTCGGACGCCGCCTTTCTCATGGGCGTGGTCAACTACCTGCTGCAGCACGACAAGATCCAGCACGAATACGTCAAGGCCTATACCAATGCCAGCCTGATCGTGCGCGAGGACTATGGCTTTGACGAAGGTCTGTTCAGCGGCTACGACGCCGACAGGAAGGCCTACGACAAATCCAGCTGGACCTACGAGCGCAATGCCGAAGGACATGCCCTCACCGACGAGAGCCTGCAGCACCCGCGCTGCGTGCTGAACCTGCTGAAAAAGCATGTGGAGCGCTACACGCCCGAGATGGTGCAGACCATCACCGGCACCCAGGTCGCCGACTTCTTGCATGTATGCGAGCAACTGGCCAGCACCTGCGTGCCGGACCGCACGGCCACCTTCCTCTATGCCCTGGGCTGGACCCACCACACGGCCGGCGCACAAATCATCCGCGGCGCAGCCATGATCCAGCTGCTGCTGGGCAATATCGGCATGGCCGGCGGCGGTGTCAACGCGCTGCGCGGTCACTCCAACATCCAGGGCTATACCGACCTGGGCCTGCTCTCAACCCGCCTGCCTGGCTATCTGAACCTGCCCGAGGACAGGCAGCAGACCATAGAGCAGTACCTGGCGGACGCCACGCCCAAGGCCGACCTGCCCGGCCAGGTCAACTACTGGAAGAACACGCCCAAGTTCTTCGTCAGCCTGATGAAGGATCTGTACGGCGAGCACGCCACGCGCGAGAACAGCTGGGGCTACGACTGGCTGCCCAAGTGGGACCGCAGCTACGACATGCTGGCCTACTTCGACCTGATGTATCGCGGCAAGGTCAACGGCTACATCGCCCAAGGCTTCAACCCCGTGGCCGCCATGCCCGACTCGGGCAAGATCCGCGACGCCCTGTCCAAGCTGAAGTTCCTCGTCATCATCGATCCGCTGCAGACCGAGACCTCCACCTTCTGGAAGAACCACGGAGAATTCAACGACGTGGATCCCGCGAAGATCCAGACCACGGTGTTCCGCCTGCCCTCGTCCTGCTTTGCCGAGGAGAACGGCGCCATCGTCAACTCCGGCCGCTGGCTGCAATGGCACTGGGCCGCGCAGGAGCCGCCGTTCGAGGCGCGCCACGACGGCCGCATCCTGGGCGGCATCTTCATGAAGCTGCGCGAGCTGTACGCCAAGGAAGGCGGCACCTGCCCCGAGCCCTTGATGAATATGCGCTGGGACTACCATGACCCTCACGACCCCCATCCCGAGGAAGTGGCCAAGGAAGCCAACGGCTACGCACTGGCCGACCTGTTCGACGACAACGGCAAGCTGATCGCCAAAAAGGGCGAGCTGCTGTCCGACTTCGGCATGCTGCGCGACGACGGCACGACCTCCAGCTACTGCTGGATCTTTGCCGGCTCATGGACCGAGGCCGGCAACCAGATGGCCCGCCGCGACAACACCGACACAGGCCTGGGCAACACGCCAGGCTGGGCCTGGGCCTGGCCGGCCAATCGCCGTCTTCTCTACAACCGCGCCTCGGCCGACCCGGCCGGCAGGCCCTGGGACCCCAAGCGCCAGATCCTGCATTGGGATGGCAGGAAATGGGGCGGCTCCGACGTTCCCGACTATCCCCTGACCGCTGCACCCAACAGCGGCGTGAGCCCCTTCATCATGCAGCCCGAAGGCCTGGGACGCCTGTTCTCGGCCAAGGGCATGAACGATGGTCCCTTCCCCGAGCACTACGAGCCCACCGAAAGCCCGATTGCAGCCAATCCGCTGCATCCCAAGGTCAGCAAGAGCCCCGTGGCGCGCGTGTTCGCCGACGACGCGGCCCGCATGGGCTCACGCGAGCAGTTCCCCTATGTGGCCACGACCTACTCCATCACCGAGATGTTCCGCCACTGGACCAAGCACTCGCGCCTGAACGCCATCGTGCAGCCCGAGCAGTTCATCGAGCTGTCGGAAAAGCTGGCCGACAGGAAAGGCATCAAGGCCGGCGACATGATCCGGGTCTCCAGCAAGCGCGGCCACATCAAGGGCAAGGCCGTGGTGACCAAGCGCGTGATGACGCTGCAGGTCGATGGCCAGGAGATCGAGCAGATCGGCATCCCCTGCCACTGGGGCTATGAAGGCACGACGCGCAAGGGCTATCTGGCCAATACGCTGAGCCCCGGCATCGGCGATGCCAATGCCCAGACCCCCGAGTTCAAGGCCTTTCTGGTCAACATCGAAAAGGCATAAGGCGAGCACCCATGACCATGCAATCCCAAGATATCGTGCGGCGCTCGGCCACCAACGGGCTCACGCCCGCCGCGCGCGCCCGTGACCACAAGGCAGAGGTCGCCAAACTCATCGACGTCAGCATCTGCATTGGCTGCAAGGCCTGCCAGGTGGCCTGCAGCGAATGGAACGATCTGCGCGACGATGTGGGCGAGAACTTCGGCGTCTACGACAACCCACGCGATCTCTCGCCCGAGAGCTGGACGCTGATGCGCTTTGACGAGTATGTCAACGAGCAGGGCAAGCTGGAGTGGCTGATCCGCAAGGACGGCTGCATGCACTGCGAAGACCCGGGCTGTCTGAAGGCCTGCCCCCAGCCCGGTGCCATCGTGCAGTACGCCAACGGCATTGTTGACTTCCAGTCCGAGCAATGCATTGGCTGCGGCTACTGCGTGGCCGGCTGCCCTTTCAACATCCCGCGCATCAGCAAGAAGGACAACAAGGCCTACAAGTGCACGCTGTGCTCGGACCGCGTGGCTGTGGGCCAGGAGCCGGCCTGCGTCAAGACCTGCCCCACGGGCGCCATCGCGTTCGGCAGCAAGGACGACATGCTGGTCAAGGCCGAAGGCCGCGTGCAGGAGATGAAGACCCGCGGCTTTGACCAGGCCGGCATCTACGACCCGCAAGGCGTGGGCGGCACCCATGTGATGTATGTGCTGCACCATGCCGACCAGCCCGAGCTCTATCACAAGCTGCCCAAGGACCCCAAGATCAGCGCCGTGGTCGAGGGCTGGAAGGGCTGGTTCAAGCCGCTGGCCGCCCTGGGCTTCGTGGCCACGCTGGCCGGTGCTGCGGCCCACTACATGGCCGCCGGCCCCAACGAGATCGACGAAGACGATGCGGGCGATGACCGCGCCAAGAAAGGAGAAACGGCATGAACAAAGACCGCATGATCTTACGCACCCCGCTGCCCGATCGCCTCTGCCACTGGGCCATGGTGGTGTGTTTCTTTCTGGTCGCCATGTCGGGCCTGTCCTGGGTGTTTCCCAGCCTGAACTGGCTCAACAGCGTCTTCGGCACGCCGCAGCTGGCGCGGCTGCTGCACCCCTTCTTCGGCATCGTGGTGTTCGTGGCCCTGGTCTATCTGTTCGTGCGCTTTGTGAAATACAACCTGTTCGTCAGGGAAGACCGCATCTGGGTGGAGAACGTGAAAACGGTGGTGGCAGGAGACCACAGCCAGCGGCTGCGCATCGGCAAGTACAACGCAGGCCAGAAGCTGCTGTTCTGGGGCATCATGAGCCTGATCTGCGTGCTGCTGCTCACCGGCCTGGTGATCTGGCGCGCCTACTTCGCCCATCTGTTCCCGATTCCCGTGCTGCGTGTCGCGCTGGCGCTGCACGCTCTGGCGGGCGTGGGCCTGATCCTGCTGATCCTTGGCCATATCTATCTGGCCTTCTGGGTCAAGGGTTCGATCCGCGGCATGGTCACCGGCTATGTCAGCCATGCCTGGGCCCGCGCCCATCACGACCGCTGGCATGAGGAGATCAGCGCCAAACCTGCGGCAGCAGGCAAAGCCAAGACAGGGAGCACACGATGAGCATCCATCTGGTTCCCGAGTCCGAACGCTCGCCGGGTGTGGGCCATATCGCTCCCGTTCAACTGCCCGCCGCCAGACTGCCCTATGCGGCTCGCGCCAGCCGCCTGCAGCATCTGGCCCAGGGCCATGCCATGGCCGAGTATCTGCTGTGGGCCGCCGAGCTGGCCGGTGCCCAGCAGGCCACGGCCGAGGCCCTGCCCCTGCCCGAGCAGGAAGCAGCCGGCCTGGGTGCGGCCCTGCAACAGCACACGCAAACGCCTTTGCATTCGGCCCAATGGCCTCGCTCGGCCCACTGGCTGGCCCTGCTCGACGAGCTGCTGAACCGAATGACACAGCAGCCTGGCATGCAGACTGCCGCCATCCGCCAGGCATTGGCGCGCTTGCAGCAGGCCGATGCCACGCAGCGCCAGGCCTGGGCCGACGCCCTGCTGACGGCCCTGCGAAGCGAAGCACTGCCCGACGACGCGGTCCTGCCCGAAGCGGGCGTGGCCCAGCTGCTGTGGAGCGCGCTGTCGCTGTACTGGCGCCAGCTGGCCAGCCAGTTGCCCGCCGCCGGCCGGGCCGAGCCAGGCGAGCAGCGCCATCTTTGCCCCGTCTGCGGCCATGTACCCACCGGCAGTCTGGTGCTCGGTGGCGCCCAGGCCGGTGTGCGCTATCTGCAATGCAGCCTGTGCGAATGCCAGTGGCATGTGGTGCGCAGCAAGTGCAGCAACTGCGACAGCACGCATGCACTGGACTACTGGTGCCTGGAAGACGAAAAAGCGCCCATCAAGGCCGAGAGCTGCAACGAGTGCCAGACCTACCTCAAGGCCTTCTACCAGCAGACGGATCACCAGCTGGAACTGGTGGCCGACGACCTGGCCAGTCTGGCCCTGGATGCCGAGATGGAGGAAAAAGAGCTTGCGCGCAGCGGCATCAACCCCTTGATGCTGCCGCTGCTGGCCTAGGCCCGCGCTGCGCAAAGCCCCGAGCCGGAGTCCGCCCCTTGCCGGCAAGGGATGCGCCTGCTGACTATCATCAGCCCATGACCGAGTCCGCCTGCCCCATCCCTGCCCAGCCGATAGCACCGCTGCACACCCATGCCGTGAGCTTCTTCCACGCCGGGCAGCAGGAGCGGCAGGAGCGCGTGCTGGCGGCCGAGGTGCCGATCGCGCTGGTCTTCAACGGCATCTCGCATGCGGTGATGATGGGCTCGCCCACCGATGTGGAAGACTTTGCACGGGGCTTTGCGCTGACCGAGGGCATCATCGACAGCGCCGCTGACTGCTACGGCATCGAAGCCCGCCCCGTGTCTGCCGCGGCAGCCGGCCTGCCCGAAGGCATGGACGGCATGGAAGTGCAGCTCGACATCGCCTCGCGCTGCTTTGCCCGGCTCAAGGACAGGCGCCGCAGCATGACGGGCCGCACGGGTTGTGGCGTCTGTGGAGTCGAGAGCTTTGCGGCGCTGGACCTGTCGTTTGACGCCCTGCCGCACCAGGACTGGCTGGAGCAGGTCGACGCCGCCACCGTGCTCAAGGCGATTGACGCCCTGCCGCCACACCAGATTCTCAATGCCGAGGCCGGCGCCATCCATGCCGCAGGCTGGGCCACGCTGGCGGGCGACATCACGGATGTGCTCGAAGACGTGGGCCGCCACAATGCGCTGGACAAGCTGGTCGGCCGGCTGGCGCGCACGGGCCGCCTCGGCGAGCCCGGCTTTGTAGTGCTGTCCAGCCGCGGAAGCCATGAACTGGTGCGCAAATGCGCCAAGGTCGGCATCGCGGCGCTGGCCACGATTTCCGCGCCCACCTCCATGGGCGTGCGCATGGCTGAACTGACGGGCCTGCGCTTCTGGGGGCTGTGCCGTCCGCCCAAAGCGGTGCTCTATGCCGCGGGCGGCAAAGCCTGAGCAAGCCCTGCTGCCAAGCGCCAGCCTCTAGAATCACGGCATTGCGGCCATGACTAAAGCTCTGACCGCCCCACGATCAGCCCCTGGATATACACCATGAACCGCTGCACCACCGACCTCATCAGCCGCCGCTTCGTGGCCTGCGCCCTGCTGGCTGCTGCCGCTAGCGCCGGTCTGCCGGCCCTGGCCCAGGGCCTGCCCTCGGACGACACGCGCAACTTTCCGCCCACGGCGCAGTTCGGCGAACTGACGGTCACCAACTTCCCCGAAGTGGCCATCAACGGCACAGCCATTCGCACCACGCCCGGCTTTCGCCTGTTCAGCCGCGAGCGCAGCATTGTTTTTGCCAGCAACTATGCAGGCCAGAAGATGCTGGTGGGCTATGTGATCGAGCCGCAGACCCAGAGCCTGCACACGGCCTGGATTCTGACCCCTGCCGAAATCGAGAAATACAAGCCGATCCAGCCGCGCACCCTGCTGCAGCGCGTTTTCGGCAGCTGAGTCCGGCCCGCGCCGACCGCTATTGATTAAAGAGCTGCTTGCGCTTTTTCCGTAAGCTTTTCGAACTGTTTTCATATTCAAATCAAGTGATGGCAAGCGCTAGCCGCTATCACTCTGTGCTCGCAGACTCTGCAAGCCCGCACCCGACAACACCTGACAAGAGCGCCCCATGAGCAAGAAAGTCTTTATCAAAACCTTTGGCTGCCAGATGAACGAGTACGACTCGGACAAGATGGCCGATGTGCTGGGCGCGGCCCAGGGTTACGAGCCCACGCAGAACGTGGACGAGGCCGATCTGATCCTGTTCAATACCTGCTCGGTGCGCGAGAAGGCCCAGGAAAAAGTATTCAGCGATCTGGGCCGCATCCGCCACCTCAAGGAAAAAGGCGTGCTGATCGGCGTGGGCGGCTGCGTGGCCAGCCAGGAGGGTGCCGAGATCATCAAGCGCGCGCCGTTTGTCGATGTGGTCTTCGGCCCCCAGACCCTGCACCGCCTGCCCGAGCTGCTCAATCAGCGTGCGGCCAAGGCCAAGCCCCAGGTCGATATTTCCTTCCCCGAAATCGAGAAGTTCGACCACCTGCCGCCGGCACGCGTGGAAGGCGCTTCGGCCTTTGTCTCCATCATGGAGGGCTGCTCCAAATATTGCAGCTACTGCGTCGTGCCCTATACGCGCGGCGAGGAAGTCAGCCGCCCGTTCGAGGACGTGCTGGTGGAAGTCGCGGGCCTGGCCGAGCAAGGCGTCAAGGAAATCACGCTGCTGGGCCAGAACGTCAACGCCTACCTGGGCAAGATGGGCGACAGCAGCGAGATGGCCGACTTCGCGCTGCTGCTGGAATATGTGGCCGAAATTCCCGGCATCGAGCGCATCCGCTACACCACCAGCCATCCCAACGAGTTCACGCCACGCCTGATCGAGGCCTACGCCAAGATTCCGCAGCTGGTCAGCCACCTGCACCTGCCCGTGCAGCATGGCAGCGACAAGATCCTCATGGCCATGAAGCGCGGCTACACGGCCATGGAATACAAGAGCACCATCCGTAAGCTGCGCGCCATCCGTCCCGATCTGGCCATGAGCAGCGACTTCATCGTGGGCTTCCCCGGCGAGACAGAGGAAGACTTCCAGAAGATGATGAAGCTCATCCACGACGTGCGCTTCGACAACTCGTTCAGCTTCATCTTCAGCCCCCGCCCCGGCACGCCTGCTGCCAATCTGCACGACGACACGCCGCACGAAGTCAAGCTGCGCCGCCTGCAGGAGCTGCAAGCCGTGATCAACACCAACATCAAGGAGATCAGCGAAGAGCGTGTCGGCACGGTGCAACGCCTGCTGGTCGAAGGCGTGAGCAAGCGCGACGGCAGCGAGCTGATGGGCCGCACCTATTGCAACCGCGTGGTCAACTTCCCCGGCAACGAGCGTTTGATCGGACAGATGGTGGATGTGAAGATTACCGAAGCCAAGGCTTACACCTTGCGCGGCGAAGTCCTGCTCAAGGATTGACAGCCCGACAGTCCCTGGCCTCATCCACAAGAAGCCTGCCTGCAATGCCAAGGCAGGCTTTTTTCATGACTGGTTATAAATTCTGTAACAAATGGTGATGCCTTGCCGGATGGCACACGCCTCTTCAATCCGCCGCTAGGATGGTGGCCTATTGGGGCCAAGCTGCCTCGGATTGAACTCTGGACACCATGAACCAAACTGCCGCACTGCAGGGCGATTCCATCTACGCCTTGCTGGACCAAGCCCATGAGCTACTGAACGACTACAACGACGACAAGCCCGGCAGCATCAGCCGTCAGGACCGCATCGCCGCTGCGGTGGAATTGATGGGGCAGCAGAACTTTGCCCCGGCCACCGTGCAGGAGCTCGAGCGCGTTCACGACTTCTGGCTCTACCTCGATCAGCCCGAAGCGGCCAACAAGCTGCTGCAGCAGCATCGCGGCGCAGCCCTGGCCGCGGCCGACGAACTGAGCCCCGCAGAAGCCGCGCTGCGCCTGAGCCTGAGCGACATCCAGAGCCGCATGGGCTTTGACCAGCCCTCCGCGCAAGCCCTGCTGGGTGCGGCGGCACAGGCCATTGCCCGGCTGCCCGAGGATGTGGACAGCGACAACTACTGGCATGGCTGGCATTGGATGGCTTCGCAGCTGCAGGCCTGGGAAGCTGCGGCCACGGGCCTTGAGCTGCAACGCGCCCAGGAGCGTCGCAACCCCGATCTGGCCGAAGATGCGGCCTACCTCGATGCCATTGTCTGTGTTCGCAAGGCGGAAATGGCCCAGAAAAGCGGCCACGCCAGCGAAGCCGTCAGCCTGGTGCAGAACGCCATCAATCTCCTGCGCGATGCCGCACCCGACCAGCAGGTGGACTTTGACCGCTGGATGACGCTGGCCGATCATGTGCTGCCGCTGGCACCGCAAAGCCTGCCCGCCTTGCTCATGGCCTGCGAGCAGCAACTGGCCGCCCTGGAAAATCCCCCGCCCTCGCAAGCCGTCAAGGCGCATCGCCAGGTCAAGATCGTGCGGCTGCAGGCCCAGGCCTGCGCTCAGGCCGGTCAGCTGGAGGCGGCGCTGCAGCTGGCCCCTCAGGGACACTTCGGACTGACGGATGATTCGGGCGATCCATTCACCGCCTCCTGGCTGGGCTGGCTGGAGCAGACCGGGCGCCTGAAGCAAGCCGCCGATCTGGCGCTTCAGAGCGTGCTCCACGCTCGTCCCGTCTCGGCCGTGGCCGCCTTCGAGATGGCCAAGAAGCAGTTCAGCAACGACCCGGAAAACGCCATCACCTGGGCCCTGGTTCTGGCCATTGGCCAGACTGACGAGGACATGCGCCAGCTGCTCGCGCAAGAAGAGAGGCCGCTGCACCCGGCGGATTTCTATCTGAACATGGTGCGCGCAGCCCAGCCGGCGCATCCGGTGCTGGCCTTGCTCGACGGCCTGCGCCTGGCACGCAAGCGCCAGATGGAGCAGGCTCTGCCGCTGCTGGAAATCGGCGTGGGCCAGCACCCCGAGATGGCCGACAGCGACAAGCTGCCCACGCTCTGGGCTGCCCGCTTTGCCGCGCTGCCGCTGGAAGAAGCGCTGGCTCGGCCCTTCCCCCAGGGCCATGGCGCGCACTGGTGCTACGCCGCCGGCGTGGTCCTTGACGATGCAGACGATCTGGCACCGCTGATGGGTGGCAAGAAGAAAGTGCCTGCGCAGGAGGTTCGCGAGCCTCTGGTCGTGCGCTACTACGAGGAAGGTCTCGCCCGCTTCGAGCATTTCTGGGCGACTGGCCAGGGCCGCTTCAAGGATGGCGACCTGCATGTGTACTCCATGCTGTGCAACAACCTGGCCATCAAGTACCGCTTCATGGACCGCTACGACGAGGCCGCCGAGCTGCACCACAAGGGACTGGGCAGCAGCCCGTTTGCCGAGCATCACAACGGCCTGCTGTGGTGCGCCGTGGGCAAGGACGACGATGCGCAGACCGTGGTCGAGGCCGAGCGCCTGTGGCATTTCGCCCAGGAGCATGGCTACAGCCGCCATGAGCCCACGCGCTACTTCTCCACCGTCGCCCTGTCGCTCTACAAGCTCAACCGCGATGACGAGATCAGCATCTGGATGGAGCGTCTGGACCAGTGGTTCCACGACCTGGATGAGGACGAGCAGCGCGACGTGCGCCGCAACTACCTGGCGTCCCTGATGTCCATGCTGGACTTTTTCTCCAGCACGCGCCCCGAGCTGGTGCTGCCGCGCCTGCGCACGCATCAGCAAGAAGTCATTGCGCTGCAGGACTGCTATCCGCTGCGCCGCCTGGCCTGTGCGCTAGAGGCCTACCCCGAGCTGCTGGAGGAATCCGTGGCACTGCACAAGCAGGCCAACAGCTATCTGGACAAGGACGACGACGAGGACGAGCGGCGCATGTCGCAGTCCGGCATAGAGCGCGCCGAGCGCAAGCTGGCCGAGCGCGACGCCCAGACCGGCACTGCGGCTTCGGGTCGCAAACCATGGTGGAAATTCTGGTGAATCAGGTCGTCGAAAAGGCCGCTGCCGCCAGTGCCTACAAGGCGCGCGATGTCGTCAACGCCCCAGCCATCAAGCAGCGCATCAAGGAGCGCAGCGCAGAGCGCGGTGACGCGGCCGATGTCGCGTCCTGGCTGGGCAACCATTTCTACCGCCATGTGGTGGGCAATCTGCAGGCCGACGAGCCTGCCGTGCTGCGCATTGCCGACGCCCGGCAGTTGCAGGAGCTGGCCGGCCGCCAGGAGCCGCCGGCCTGGGCGCTGGAGCGGCTGGCGCGCAAGCAGGCCGGCTTCGAGCTGCCCGACCTCTGGTGGGTGCAGCCCGACAGCGCCGCCCTGCTGGCGCTGGAGACGCGGCTGGTGGAATTTCTCTCCACCCGCAAGGGCACCTCTCTCGAAGGCAAGCTTCAGCGCGTGAACTGTCCACAGGCGCTGGCGCGCTGGACACTGGAGCATCTGGCTTTCGAGAAAAAGCAGAACAGCGGCCGGGTTGAGCACAGCCAAAGCGCCGTGCACGGGCTGCTGCGTGGCCAGCACGGTACCTTTGTGGAGTTTGACGGCACAAGTGCGCAGATGCGCCAGGAAATGGCCTATGAAAGCCAGATGATGGGCCACTGTGTGGGCCAGTTTGCCAACCGCAAGTCCTTCAGCGGCGGCTATGGAGAACATTACGCCGAGGGTCTCGAATCGGGGCGCATGCGGCTGTTCAGCTACCGCACGGGCACTGCCCAGCCCCGCATCACCGTCAATGCCTATGTTCAAAAGGACGGCAAGCTTCAGATCGAGCAGATCAAGGGCAAGCAGAACCGGCCGCCGATTGATCGCTATATGCCCGATGTGGTGACCCTGCTCAACCATCTGCCGCTCAACGACGAGGTACCCGAAGACGCTCTGTCCATGGGCATTGTGCGCCGCCCGCCGGAGCTGCTGAAGGCCCATCCGGGGCTTGCGCCCTGGTGCTCGGTGCAGGAGCTGCAGACCGACGACGAGCAACTGTGGCTGATGCAGCAGCACCCCGGCCTGCTGCCCCGGCTCAATCTGCAGTCACCACTGATGCAGTGGATGGTGGCGGCACGCAAGGATTCGCTGGACAGCGAAGTCATTGAACGCATGCCCAAATCCGCGGCACTGAAACAGACCTTGGTGATGGCCAGAAAGCGCCCCGGTCGCACAGGAGTGCGCACATGAGCGGATGGACGATCTTTGTGCTCATCGTGGCCCTGATCTACTGGGTGCTGCGCGGCGGCTTCAAGCGCCTCAAGGAGGCCAAGCAACGCGGCGACATCATCAGCTACCAGGCGGGCAGTCAGAAGCGCAACTGGGCCCTGGCCCTGGCCCACCCGATGGCCTACCACGCCATGCAAGGCGGCTTTGCCAGCGATCTGCATGGCGCTGACGAAGCGCTGGCCAGGCAGCTGCGCCCCATGATCCTGCACCATCTTGGCCTGCGCACCGACCTCAGCGACGAACAGGTGCGCCTGCAGCTGCCCGATGCACTGCGCCAGCGCTGGTTCATGCTGGATCTGCAGCGCCTGCAGCGCAGCGACGACGTGCGCGCCGCGATGGCGTTTGCCTGCGCGCGCGTGACCTTTTTCGTGCGCAGCGCCAGGCTGCTGGAATGGACGGACGAAGCCCTGCATTGGGATATCCTCGAGCTCAACGCCCAGCGCGCCCAGCAATGCTTCGACAGCTGGCTTGCTTTCGGCCAGGCCTATGCCCAGGGCCGCGCGCAATGGCTGGCACAAGGCCGCAGCGATGTGCTGGGCAAGGCCTTCACGTCCGAAGAAGTGGCCCAATGGGTGACGCAGGAGCAGCACCCCTGGCATGCGATGAGCTGGAATCTGCCGCTGGGCGGCGATGAGGCAAAGCCCGCCTCCGCGCCTGCAGCATAAGTGCGGGACACCCGCAAAAACCGAGGGACTGCCAAGCAGTCCCTTTTTTCATCCGCAGCGCAGCCGTTCAGGCAAAGATACTTCGGGCTTCCGTGAATCGCTTGGCGAAGTACACATTGTCCATGCGTACCCGCTGCACCGTTCCGCCGCTGGACGGCGCATGCACGAACTGTCCGTTGCCCACAAAAATTCCCATATGGGAATAGCGCCCGCCCAGAGTGTTGAAGAACACGAAGTCGCCGCGCATCAGATCGCGCCCGTCCACCGGATTGCTGGCCTGCGCCCATTGCGATGTGGTGCGGGGCAGACGGGTTTCCGTGATGCCGCCCACGGCCCACTGAATCAGACCGCTGCAGTCAAAACCGCCTTCAGGCGAGTTGCCGCCATAGGTGTAAGGCGTGTTGACCACCAGCATGGTGCGTGCCAGCAACGACTCGCGCAGCTCTGCATCCAGACTCAGGGCATTGGCCGGGCGCGCGGAGGAGCCACCTTGCGCAGCAGGCCGGGGCCTGTCTTTGGTGGTGGAGCACCCTGCCAGCACCGCAAGCAGCGAGCCCGCCAGCATCAGCGCGCTGCGGCGCTCCAGACATTGAGGCAGAGGTTGTCGCTGACCCGCCTCCACGAAAGTCCTGTCTTGTAGCTTCATGAGGCCGCATGTTCTCAGAAAGCCGCTGCCACATCCAGTATTTGCCCTGGATTGGCGCGCTTCTTTACAAAAAAGTGAGCTGCTCTCGCTTGCTATTCCTTAGATTCAGATGCATTTCTCATCCAAACCCATAAACAACAAGCGCAAGCAGCTCACTTTTTATAGATCGCTGATCTCAAACCAAGCACACCCCAACTCAGGGACAGGCACAAGCGCCTATGCCGGCCGCGCCGCCGCGCAGCGAGGCTGTCGTCCTCCTCCCATAGCGCGCAGCGCGTAGAGAGAGGGGGAAGCCGCGCAGCGGCTCAGGGGGGATCAAATATCAGAACGGCAGCTTGGGCATGCCACCGCCGCCCATCATGCCCTTCATGGCCTTCATGCCGCCCATCTTCTTCATCATCTTCATCAGACCGCCGCCCTTGAACTTCTTCATCATGGTCTGCATCTGCTCGAACTCCTTGAGCAGGCGGTTGACTTCCTGCACCTGCACGCCGGCGCCGTCGGCGATACGCTTCTTGCGCGTGGCCTTGATCAGGGCGGGGTTCTTGCGCTCCTTGAAGGTCATGGAGCAGATGATGCCTTCCTTGCGCTTGATCTCGCGCTCGGCCTTGTCCATATCGACCTGACCGGCCTTGCCGGCCAGCTCGGCGGGCAGCTTGTCCATCAGGGTCGAGAGACCGCCCATCTGCTTCATCTGCTGCAGCTGGGCCAGAAAGTCGTTGAGGTCGAAGCCGTCGCCGCTCTTGAGCTTCTCGGCCATCTTCTGCGCGGCTTCCATGTCCACGCCCTTGGTGACCTGCTCGACCAGGGCCACGATGTCGCCCATGCCCAGCACGCGCTGAGCGTGACGGTCGGCATCGAAGACTTCCAGGCCGTCGATCTTTTCCGAGACACCGGCGAACTTGATCGGCGCTCCTGTGATCTGGCGCACCGACAGCGCCGCACCGCCGCGCGAATCGCCGTCGAGCTTGGTCAACACGATACCGGTCAGCGGCAGCGCTTCCTTGAAGGCCTTGGCGGTATTGACCGCATCCTGGCCCTGCATGGCATCGACCACGAACAGGGTTTCGACGGGCTTGAGCGTGGCGTGCAAATCCTTGATTTCAGCCATCAGCAGCTCGTCGATGGCCAGACGGCCGGCCGTATCCACCAGCAGCACATCGAAGAAATGCCTTTTGGCGTAATCAATCGCGGCCACGGCGATATCGTGGGGCTTCTGGTCAGGCGTGGAAGGGAACCACTCGGCGCCAGCCTGGGCCGTCACGGTCTTGAGCTGCTCGATGGCCGCGGGGCGATACACGTCACCCGAGACCGTGAGCACCTTTTTCTTGCGCTTTTCGATCAGATGCTTGGCCAGCTTGGCCGTGGTGGTGGTCTTGCCGGCGCCTTGCAGGCCAGCCATCAGGATGACGGCGGGAGGCTGGGCATTGAGGTTGATGTCGGCCACGCCTTCGCCCATGGTCGCCGCCAACTCCTTGTTGACGATGGACACCAGCACCTGGCCGGGCTGCAGCGAGCTGATGACTTCCTGGCCCAGCGCCTTTTCCTTGACGCGGGCAATGAAGTCGCGCACCACGGGCAAGGCCACGTCGGCTTCCAGCAAGGCCATGCGCACTTCGCGCAGCATGTCCTGCACATTGGACTCGGTGATGCGGGCCTGGCCGCGCATCTCTTTGACAAGGCGCGAGAGTTTATCGGTGAGTGCGGAGGCCATAAGCAAAAAGCATTCGAAAGTTATGGATGGGCGGAAGTCGTGCGCGAGCGGGCAGCACGACTCTCCGGGCAGCTTGCGGACCCAGCTCAGGCGAGGCGAAGCTGCATGAACAGGCATTTTACCCGCTGCCCTTGATTGACGATGCCCCGCAGGCTTGTCCGTGATCTGCCTCAGGCGTGCAACGTCGCTGCGCTCTGCTCCGCAGCTCCCTCGAAAAAGAGACCAGGCCGGAGAAAATCCTTGAAGACCGGGCTCAAAAGCCGACGATCTGCTCAGCAAACGCTCAAACCCGCGCTCATGACCGGGTTCAGGCAGCGCTTTATGCGCAAAATTGACGGACGGCAGCGGCCTGCAGAAGATGAGTGAGGGCCAGCGGCACTATCATAGAAAGCATGCTCTCCCAACCGCTCACTGCAGCTGGCCCCATTGGCTGGATCCTGGCCATGGCAGCAGCCATTGCCTACGCCATTCCTGCACTTGCCACCCAGCACCTGCAAGAAGCCGGTGCCCGTCGCTGCCTGCGTCTGGCATGGGCACTGCATGCCCTGCTGCTGGGCTGGGGTTTGCTTGGCGAGCTGCCGCACTTCGGCTTTGCTCCCGCACTGTCGATCACTGCCTGGCTGGTGCTGACCGTCTACGTGGTGGAGCAGCAGCTGTACCCGCAGTTGCGCTCGCGCTGGCCGCTGTCCATCCTGGGAAGCGTGGCCGTGCTTCTGGCCGTGGTGTTCCCCGGTACACCGCTGCATGTCAACGCCTCGCCCTGGCTGCCGCTGCATCTGGCTCTGGGTATTGCTTCCTACGGTCTGTTTGCCGCAGCCGTCGTTCATGGCGCGCTGATGAGCCATGCCGAGCGGCAGATGCGCCAGGGCGGCGACCATGACAGCGGGCTGCCGCTGCTGACGCTGGAGCGGCTGACCTTCCGTTTTGTCGGAGCGGGCTTTGTGCTGCTGACCGCCACACTGGCTGCAGGCTGGCTGTTTGGCGAGCAGCTCTATGGCAAGGCATGGGTGTGGAATCACAAATCCATTTTCTCCCTGCTGTCCTGGCTGGCGTTTGCCGTGCTGCTGTTCGGCCGCAAACGATTCGGCTGGCGCGGCCAAAGCGCCGTACGAGTTCTCTATATCGGCGCCATCTTTTTGCTGCTGGCCTATGTCGGCTCGCGCTTTGTGATTGAAGTCCTGCTGGAGCGCGCAGCATGAAGTATTTGCTGGTCCTGCTGGTCGTGGTGGTGGCTGTCGGAATCTGGCGCAGCAAACGTCGCGCTGAAGTGGCCGAGCAGACCAGGCCTGCCAGCCCCCCCAAGCGCCTACAGTCCATGGTAGCCTGCGCTCACTGCGGCCTTCACCTGCCGCAGGCTGATGCCGTGAGCGACGCCTCGGGCAAGGTCTTCTGCAGCGCAGAGCACCGCCGCCTGGCCCAGCAAGACACTGAGCGCCACTGACCGCATGGTGAACTCCGCCTCGCCCTGGCAGCACACCGCCATCCCGCTGGATGCGGCCATCAGCCGGCGCGCAGACGCCAGCCTCAACGCCCCATTCGTACGCCTGTGGCAGGCCTTTCTCAGCGGCCGCGTGCTTCTGGCGCTGGCCCTGGTCCTGCTGCAGACGCTGAATCTGCAGCTGCAGAACATCAGCTCCCCCCTGGCCTGGCTGATCTGCTTCACCTATCTGACGCTGACCGTCGTGCTGCGCCTGGCAGCCGGGCGTCATTTGCCAGCGCCTCGCGCAGCCCTGCAATGGCTGCCCGTGATCGGCGTCGACATTGCGGCGATCTTTTTGCTGCAGATCTTTCAGGTCGGCTCGCTCAACTACACCGCGCTGCTGGCCATTCCCGTCCTGATCTCCTCGGCGCTGGGCGGGCTGATGCTGGCCTTTGGCACCACGGCCTGTATCACGCTGCTGACGCTGGCCTACACCTTCTGGCAATACCATGGCGGGCTCAACGACGGCGCCCAGTCTTACTACCAGGCGGCTTTTTCCTGCGCCGGCTACTTCTGCGTGGCCTATCTCACGCACGAGCTGGCCAAGCGTGTCCGGCGCGAGCGTTCCCAGGCCCTGTTCAACCGTTTGCGCACCCAGACCCAGGAGCAGGTCAACAGTCTGGTGATCAACCACTTCTCAGACGGCGTGCTGGTGGTCGACTCGAGCTTGCAGGTTCTGCAGGCCAATCCGGCCGCCTTGCAGCTGCTGGGCCTGCCCATAGATCACCCTCAGCCTTTTTCCCTGCAGGCCCATAGCTGGTGGGAGCCGCTGGCGCATTCCACACAAGCCAGCTTTGCCCATGCCCGCCCGCTGTCCGCCACGATTCACCTGCAGGCCCATGAGCGACGCGGTGCCACCGGCATGCATGTGCGCACACGCATCACCGAAGTTTCGGCGCCCTATCTGGACGAGGGTCCGCAGGCGCAAGCCAGCCACTCGCTTTGCGTCATGTTTCTTCACGACCTGCGCGAGATGGAAGCGCAGCTGCGCACCGAAAAGCTGGCCTCCATGGGCCGCATGTCGGCTGCCGTGGCTCATGAAATACGCAACCCGCTCGCGGCCATCACCCAGGCCAATGCGCTGCTGGCCGAAGACCTGGCGAGCCAGCCCGGACCACAGCAGCTATGCCGCATCGTGGGGCAGAACGCCGACCGACTGGCCCGCATCGCCGAAGAAATCCTCAACCTGGCACGCGTGCAGCAGGGCGCAGAAACCCATCAGGGCCAGTCGCTGCCGCTGGACACCCTGCTGGCCCAGATCAGCCATGAATGGCGCATACAGGCCGCTCCGCCGCGCCAGCTTCTGCTGCGGCTCAATGCAACGGCCCGCCATATCCTGTTCGATGAAGAGCATCTGCGCCGCGTGCTGATCAACTTGCTGGACAATGCCCAGCGCCACCGCAGCCATGCCGGCGATGAAGCGGGCCTGCAGCTGATCAGCGGCCACGGGCCCTTGAACGGCCAGATCCAGGGTCTCGCACCGCAGGACGACACCTGCTGGTTCATGGTCTGGAGTGATGGAGCACCATTGGAGTCCAGCGTCGAGCGCCATCTGTTCGAGCCGTTCTTCTCCTCTCAAAGCCGCTCCAGCGGCCTCGGACTCTATATCTGTCGCGAGCTGTGCCAGCGCTACGATGCCTCCATCAGCTATCAACGCCTGGCTCGCAACACACCGCAAGGCGATGTGAACGGCAACGCCTTTATCGTGACTCTGCGCAGCGGCCCTTCATCCCTCGCAAGCCACTCTCTTTTTGACTCGATCATGGTGTAAGCCCAGTGACATCATCGCCTCACTCATCCGCAGCGGCCAGCATTCTCGTGGTCGACGATGAACCGGATCTGCGCACGCTCTACGAGCTGACCCTGCTGCGGGAAGGCTACCGCGTGGAAACTGCGGGCTCGGTCCAGGAAGGCATGACTCAATTGCAAGGCCGCAATTTCGATGTCCTGATTACCGATATGCGCCTGCCCGACGGGATCGGCATGGAGCTGCTGCTGCACCTGCGCGACCAGTCACGCAGCGAGCGCTGCATCGTCATGACGGCCTACGGCTCTGCCGAAAACGCCGTCGAGGCCCTGCGCGCGGGCGCGTTCGACTATCTGACCAAGCCCGTGGACCTGCGCCAGTTCCGCCAGGTCGTGGCCTCGGCCGTGCAAGGCATTGGCGCAGTGCCCAAGCCCGGCAACCCGCCAACCAGCGACAGCTCGGTCGCCGCCGGCACAGGGGCGGGAGCGCAAGCTGGCGCCCTGGAGGCTCTGGTTGGCAAGTCTCAGGCCATGCAACTGGTCAAACAGCGCATTGCCAAGGTCGCCAAAGGCATGGCTCCCGTGCTGATCCACGGTGAATCCGGCACGGGCAAGGAACTGGTGGCACGCGCCCTGCACGGCTGCAGCCAGCGGGCCGATGGTCCCATGGTCGCGGTCAACTGCGGCGCCATCCCGGAAAGCCTGCTCGAAGCCGAGTTCTTCGGTGCCCGCAAGGGCTCCTACACCGGTGCCACGCAGGACAGGCCCGGCTACTTCCAGGCCGCACAGGGCGGCACCTTGTTTCTCGATGAAATCGGCGACCTGCCCCTGGCCATGCAGGCCAAGCTGCTGCGCGCCATTCAGGAGCGCAAGATTCGCCCGCTGGGCAGCACCCAGGAAGAAGCCGTCGATGTGCGCATCGTCAGTGCCACCCACCGCGATCTGGGAGCCGAAGTGCAGGCAGGCAATTTCCGCCAGGACCTGTTCTACCGTCTCAATGTCATCGAAATCGAGCTGCCCGCGCTGCGCGAGCGCCGTGAAGACCTGGGCCAGCTATGCCAGGCTTTGCTGCAAAAGCTGGCCCGCGAGTCCGGACTGGCTACGCCGGAGCTGGACGAGATCAGCCTCAGCCAGATAGCCCGGCTCCCGCTGCCTGGCAATGTGCGCGAGCTGGAGAACGTGCTGCACCGCGCCATTGCACTGGGCGAGGAAGGCCCGCTGCGTCTGCCCGAATCCAGCATGCCGACGGAGGACGCAGGTGCGGCGGCAGCGGCTTGCTCGGGCGCTTGGGCATCAAGCGCACCGCCGCCGCAAGCTAGGCACGCAGGCAGTCCGGCCACGCTGCCGGAGGATCTGCAAGGCTGGCTTGATGAGCAGGAGCGCAGCATTTTAGTCAGAGCCCTGCAGGACAACGGATTCAACCGCACTGCCACGGCGGCCAGACTGGGCATCAGCCTGCGCCAGATTCGCTACCGCATCGACCGTCTGGGCATAGACCTGCCGGCCGAAGGCAGCAAACACCAGAGCGACAATGTCTGATCCCGCACCTCATTTTTCATCCTTGCCGCTGCCACAGCAGCCTTGGCAGGCCGGCTGGTTTGGTGCAGCGCGTCACCTGAGATCTCCCAATTTCGGCCCTCGCCCCGGCGACGCGCAGATCGACCTCGTCGTCATCCACTCCATCAGCCTGCCCCCGGGCCAGTACGGCACAGGCGCGGTGCAGCAGCTGTTCACCAACCAGCTGGACTGGGACGCTCACCCCTATTACCAGGGCATTCGCGGCCTCGAAGTCTCGTCACATTTCTTTATCACGCGTCATGGCGAGATCTGGCAGTTCGTCAGCTGCGACGACCGCGCCTGGCATGCCGGCGTGAGCCAGTGGCGCGGGCGCGAGCGCTGCAACGACGACTCCATCGGCATCGAACTCGAAGGCCTGGAAGGCCTGAGCTTTGAAGCTGCGCAGTACCAGGCCCTGCAGCAGCTTTGCATAGCCATCGCGGTGCACTATCCGGTGCACTACATCGCCGGACACGAGCACATCGCGCCCGGGCGCAAGCAGGACCCCGGCCCGGGCTTTGACTGGCAGCGGCTGCAGCAGCAGCTGGGCAGCACAGACGGCACGCGCAGCTGGGAATTCCCCCCCAGCCCTGCAGCCTCAGGCGCCGCCTGAAATCTTCATAGCACCTACCGCCTTCCAGCACTCGATTTCATACATATTTAAAGCTGAAATCATTTACTGGCAGGCGCTATGCGCTCCTCATTTTGAGAATCCCAAGCATTCATCGTTGTGGGGCTTCGAGACGGCATGTCAATGGCGCGCGCGCAACAACTGTCGCCTGCATCAAACACGCAAATTTTTTACATATTTCCGGCCCGATCTGCCGCCGCGCGCAACCGCGCCACAGGCCTTTATTCATGCGGGATGAAGTCATTTTTGCGGCTGTCAAGCGGCGCTCGAAATGCCAGATTCAGTAGTTTCATCAAGTCTCTCGGATTTAAGCGCGATACACTACCGGTAGTGTTTTGAAGCGCCTTAGACCCCATATCTAGTGTTTACAAGTTGTGCACACCCTGTGCAAACCATGTGTAAACCGAGGCGCCGAATCGTGTTTTTGATGGCCTGCCAGCAGTGCAGGCCTTTGTCTGCCTATCCACATACTGACTCAGAGGAACTTATGCAAGAAGCGTTGAACTCACTGCCTTCTGCCGCACCTGCCGGTGCAGCCAATTCTTCCTCCCCCAATGACAGCTATCAGATCATCCGCCGCAGCGGCGATGTGGTGGCTTTCGCGCCCCAGAAGATTGCCGTGGCCCTGACCAAGGCTTTCCTGGCCGTGCGCGGCGCGCAAGGCGCGGCTTCCGCCAGCGTGCGCGACACCGTCAACGAACTCACCGACGGCGTGGTGCGCGCACTGGTGCGCTCGCGCCCCGATGGCGGCACCTTCCATATCGAAGATGTGCAGGACCAGGTCGAACTGGGCCTGATGCGCGCCGGTCACCAGGACGTGGCCCGCGCCTATGTGCTGTATCGCGAGCGCCGCAACCAGGAACGTGCCGAGCAGAAGAAGGTCGCCGAAGTGGCCGCCGCTGCCGCCGCCAAGCCCGTGCTGCATGTGACCGACAACGGCCAGCGCGTGCCGCTGGACCAGGAGCGCCTGGAGGCCCTGATCGTCGCTTCCTGCCGCAATCTGAATGCCGACATTCAGTCCGCACCCATCGTGGCCGAGACCCTGCGAAATCTGTACGACGGCGTGCCTCTGGCCGAGGTCTACAAGGCATCCATCCTGGCCGCCCGTACGCTGATCGAAAAAGACCCCGACTACACCTACGTCACCGCCCGCCTGCTGCTGCACACCATCGTGCGCGAAGTCATGGGCCGCGACGTGCAGCCCGCAGAAATGCAGGCCGCCTATGCCGACTACTTCCCCGGCTTTGTACAAAAGGGCGTGGACAACGAGCTGCTCAACCCCGAGCTGCTGAACTACGACCTGCCCCGTCTGGCCAAGGCCCTGAAGGCCGAGCGCGACGAGCAGTTCGACTACCTCGGTCTGCAGACCCTGTACGACCGCTACTTCCTGCACGTGCGCAAGACCCGCATCGAGCTGCCCCAGTCCTTTTTCATGCGCGTGGCCATGGGCCTGGCGCTGAACGAGCCCGACCGCAACGCCCGCGCCATCGAGTTCTACGAGCTGCTGTCGTCCTTCGACTTCATGTCGTCCACTCCCACGCTGTTCAACAGCGGCACGCTGCGCTCGCAACTGTCGTCCTGCTACCTGACCACCGTGCCCGACGATCTGGACGGCATCTACGAATCCATCAAGGAAAACGCTCTGCTGTCCAAGTTTGCCGGCGGCCTGGGCAATGACTGGACCCGTGTGCGTGCCCTGGGCTCGCGCATCAAGGGCACCAACGGCGAATCGCAAGGCGTGGTCCCCTTCCTCAAGGTGGTCAACGACACGGCCGTCGCCGTGAACCAGGGCGGCAAGCGCAAGGGCGCGGTCTGTACCTATCTGGAATCCTGGCACCTGGACATCGAAGAGTTCCTGGAGCTGCGCAAGAACACCGGCGACGACCGCCGCCGCACCCACGACATGAACACGGCGAACTGGATTCCCGACCTGTTCATGAAGCGCGTGATGGAAGCAGGCCAGTGGACCCTGTTCTCGCCCGCCGACGCCCCCGATCTGCACGACCTGTACGGCGAAGCCTTCGAGAAGGCCTACACCGCCTATGAAGCCAAGACCGACAGCGGCGAGCTCAAGCTGTTCAAGCGCGTGCCTGCCGTGGATCTGTGGCGCAAGATGCTCTCGATGCTGTTCGAGACCGGCCATCCCTGGATCACCTTCAAGGACCCCTGCAACATCCGCTCGCCCCAGCAGCACGTGGGTGTGGTGCACTCGTCCAATCTGTGCACCGAGATCACGCTCAACACCAGCGACACAGAAACCGCAGTCTGCAACCTGGGCTCGGTGAACCTGGTCCAGCACATCAAGGACGGCAAGATCGACCACGACAAGCTGCGCAAGACCGTGAACACGGCCATGCGCATGCTGGACAACGTGATCGACATCAACTACTACGCCGTGCAAAAGGCCAAGGACTCCAATCTGCGCCACCGCCCCGTGGGCATGGGCCTGATGGGCTTCCAGGACGCGCTGTATGAAATGCGCACCGCCTACGCCAGCCAGGGCGCCGTCGAGTTCGCCGACGAAGCCATGGAAGCGATCTGCTACTACGCTTACTGGGCATCGACCGAGCTGTCCAAGGAACGCGGCACTTACTCCACCTTCAAGGGCTCGCTGTGGGATCAGGGCATCCTGCCTCCCGACACCCTGAAGCTGCTGGAAAAGGCCCGCGGCGGCTATGTGGAAGTGGACCGCTCCGCCAAGCTGGACTGGGATGCCCTGCGCGCCAAGATCGCCAAGGACGGCATGCGCAACTCCAACTGCGTGGCCATTGCGCCCACCGCCACCATCTCCAACATCGTGGGTGTGGATGCCTCGATCGAGCCTTCGTTCGGCAACCTGTCCGTGAAGTCCAATCTGTCGGGCGAATTCACCGTCATCAACCAGTACCTGGTGCGCGACCTCAAGCGTCTAGGCCTGTGGGACGACGTGATGGTCATGGACCTCAAGCATTTCGACGGCTCGCTGCGCGCCATCGACCGCGTGCCCCAAGAGATCAAGAACCTCTACGCCACCGCGTTCGAAGTCTCGCCCGAATGGCTGGTGGAAGCCGCCTCGCGCCGCCAGAAGTGGATCGACCAGGCCCAGAGCCTGAACATCTACATGGCCGGTGCATCGGGCAAGAAGCTGCACGACACCTACATGCTGGCCTGGCTGCGCGGTCTGAAGACCACCTACTATCTGCGCACCACCAGCGCGACCAATATCGAGAAGTCCACCGTGCAAAGCCGTGTGCTGAACGCAGTGTCCTCCGGCGCTCCTGCCGCTTCGGCGGCTCCTGCAGCCAAGCCTGCGGTCAGCGCACTGGAAGCCGCTGCCGCCGCTGCCCGTGCCCAGGCACCCGCCACGGACATCAAGTTCTGCGCGATTGACGATCCAGGCTGCGAGGCGTGCCAATAACTGGCAACACCCCCTGAGGCGCTTGGCCTAGGCGGCCCCCGCGCCTTCCCCCTCTCTCGCTTTACGGGAGGGGGACGACACCCTCGGTGCGCGGCGGCGCTTCCTCGGTGTCTCTCGCTTTAGAGTGCGCCAGTATTTGAGTGGCGCCACTCGATAAATAAATGATTGAAAAGCTGGATGTCGATTGCACTGCGCCCAGCTTTTTCCCTTAAAGGAATAACTCATGCTGAGCTTTGACGACGACACCTTTGCCCCTTCCGCCACCAGCGCAGAAGCCGGCGCGTCCACCAGCACCCACAAGCGCGTGAATGCCGCTGACAAGCGCATCATCAACGCCAAGACCGACGTGAACCAGCTGGTTCCCTTCAAGTACAAGTGGGCCTGGGAAAAGTATCTGGCCACCTGCGCCAACCACTGGATGCCGCAGGAAGTGAACATGACGCGCGACATCGCGCTGTGGAAGGACCCCAACGGTCTGACCGAAGACGAGCGTCGCATCGTCAAGCGCAATCTGGGCTTCTTTGTGACGGCCGATTCGCTGGCCGCCAACAACATCGTGCTGGGCACCTACCGCCACATCACGGCGCCCGAGTGCCGCCAGTTCCTGCTGCGTCAGGCCTTCGAGGAAGCCATCCACACTCACGCCTACCAGTACATCGTGGAATCGCTGGGCCTGGATGAATCGGAAATCTTCAACGCCTACAACGAAGTCCAATCCATCCGCGACAAGGACGAGTTCCTGATCCCCTTCATCGAAGCGATCATGGACCCCAACTTCAACACCGGCACGCCCGAAACCGACCAGACTCTGCTGAAGTCGCTGATCGTCTTTGCCTGCCTGATGGAGGGTCTGTTCTTCTACGTGGGCTTCACGCAGATCCTGGCCCTGGGCCGCCAGAACAAGATGACGGGCGCTGCCGAGCAGTACCAGTACATCCTGCGCGACGAGTCCATGCACTGCAACTTCGGCATCGATCTGATCAACCAGCTCAAGCTCGAGAATCCGCATCTGTGGACAGCCGAGTTCAAGCAGGAAATCACGGAGCTGTTCCAGAAGGCCGTGGAGCTTGAATATCGCTATGCCGAGGACACCATGCCACGCGGCGTGCTGGGCATGAATGCATCCATGTTCAAGGGCTATCTGCGCTACATCGCCAACCGTCGTGCCACGCAGATCGGTCTCGAAGAGCTATTCCCCGGTGAAGAAAATCCCTTCCCCTGGATGAGCGAAATGATCGATTTGAAGAAAGAACGTAACTTCTTTGAGACACGAGTGATCGAGTATCAGACCGGAGGCGCACTTTCTTGGGATTAATTGCTTCTAAGCAGGCACAATGCGAGTCATGACTTGCTTCACTTCATTGCTACAAAAAACTGAGATTTTTGGCGTGAAGCAAATTTGTGTTCCTAGCGATGCGTAACTCCACATCGCTTTGAATCGTCCGGCACTGCAAAGAGCCGGACGTCTTATGCAAATCAACGAAGGAGAAAATGATGGCAACTGCGAAGAAGACGGCCGCCAAGGCCACAACCGAGAAAAAGACACCTGCCAAGAAGGCGGCCGCGCCCAAGGCTGAAGCTGTGAAGAAGGCAGCTGCAACCAAGACCGCAGCCCCCAAGGCCGCTGCTCCTGCAAAGGCTGCACCCAAGAAGGCTGCAACCAAGACCGCAGCCCCCAAGGCTGCTGCTCCTGCAAAGGCTGCGCCCAAGAAGGCTGCAACCAAGACCGCAGCTCCCAAGGCTGCTGCTCCTGCAAAGGCTGCACCCAAGAAGGCTGCAACCGCTGCCAAGGCCGCTGCTCCTGCAAAGGCTGCTCCCAAGAAGGCTGCAACCGCTGCCAAGGCCGCCGCTCCTGCAAAGGCTGCACCCAAGAAGGCTGCAACCGCTGCCAAGGCCGCTGCTCCTGCCAAGGCTGCACCCAAGAAGGCTGCAACCACTGCCAAGGCCGCTGCTCCTGCCAAGGCTGCACCCAAGAAGGCTGCAACCACTGCCAAGGCCGCTGCTCCTGCAAAGGCTGCAACTAAGAAGGCTGCAACTGCTGCCAAGGCCGCTGCTCCTGCAAAGGCCGCGCCCAAGAAGGCTGCAACCGCTGCCAAGGCCGCTGCTCCTGCAAAGGCCGCGCCCAAGAAGGCTGCAACCGCCGCCAAGGCCGCTGCTCCTGCAAAGGCTGCCCCCAAGAAGGCTGCAACCGCTGCCAAGGCCGCTGCTCCTGCGAAGGCTGCCCCCAAGAAGGCTGCAACCGCTGCCAAGGCCGCTGCTCCTGCAAAGGCTGCCCCCAAGAAGGCTGCAACTGCTGCCAAGGCCGCTGCCCCCAAGAAGGCTGCAACTACTGCCAAGGCCGCTGCGCCCAAGAAGGCTGCAACTGCTGCCAAGGCCGCTGCCCCCAAGAAGGCTGCAACTGCTGCCAAGGCCGCCGCTCCTGCAAAGGCTGCACCCAAGAAGGCTGCAACCGCTGCCAAGGCCGCCGCTCCCAAGAAGGCTGCAGCAGCACCCGCTCCTGCCGCAGTGACCGAAACCGCTGCACCCGTGGCACAGACCCGCCTGGCACCTCAAGCCGCCTGGCCCTTCCCCACAGGTAACAAGCCCTGATCGGTTCGCTGACCTGCACGCCATAAAAAAGCCCGAGCTCTCCTGCGAGAGCCGGGCTTTTTTACATGCACCGCGATCAGTACCCTCAGGGCACTGACATCGCATCAGGGCTGGAAGTCCAGCTGATAGTTCTGCGGGCCGCGTTGCGCAATCTTCAGCGCCCCCAAGCGGTTGCCCAGTTCGGCGCAACGCACCAGGTCCCAACCACGCTCCAGACCAAACAGGAAGGCACCGCGCCAGGCATCGCCGCAACCCGTGGGGTCGACCACGGCAGCGGGCTTGACCGGAGCAACCAGTGTCTTCTCACCCTGCTGCCAGACTTCGCAGCCTTCGGCACCCAGGGTCACGACCAGACCGCGCACCTTGCGCGAGATCTCGTCAAAGCTCAGGCCCGTGCGCTCGCTGAGCATCTTGCCTTCATAGTCATTCACCGCCACCCAGTCGGCCTGCTCGATAAAGGCCTTGAGTTCATCGCCGTTGAACATGGGCAGGCCCTGACCCGGATCGAACACAAAAGGAATGCCTGCAGCCTTGAACTGGGCGGCGTGCTCGATCATGGCCTGGCGGCCATCGGGAGCAATGATGCCGACCTTGACCTCGGCAGCCATGTCGGCAGTGATGCGGTTCTCATGCGCCTGCATCATGGCGCCTGGATGGAAGGCAGTGATCTGGTTGTTGTCATGATCGGTCATGATCATGCACTGCGCCGTATGCGTGCTCTGCAGCTGACCCACATGACGGGTCTCAATACCCAGCTCCTTGAAGCGCTGCACATAATCCGCACCATCGCTGCCCACCATGGCCATGGGCTGCGCATCGCCGCCGAGCAGCTTCAGGCTATAGGCAATATTGCCGGCACAGCCACCAAAGTCGCGGCGCAGCGTGGGCACCAGAAACGATACATTCAGTATGTGCAGCTGGTCGGGAAGAATCTGGTCTACGAAACGACCTTCAAAGGTCATGATGTTGTCGAATGCCAGCGACCCGCAGATCAAAGCGGCCATGGTGCGTTCTCTTTCAGAAATGAATGAAGGGGGGCTTGCGCCAACAAAGATGTACAACGGGCGTTTCTGCTGACGAGACACCTTGCCTGATCCGCATTGGCACAAGCCGTATTAGGGGTAAAAAACCAGTGCCCGGTAACCCGCCACGGCAGCGCCAAGATCCTGCACTTGCACTTGCACAGGCACGTTGACGCTCCACTCCTGACGGGCTTGCAGCTGCTGCGGGGCACCCAGAGGCTTCAGGTCGATGACCCGGCGCAGCAAAGGCCTGTCCTGTGCATCGGTCAGGGTCAGCTCGGCCATGGGCATGGCCACCGGCACATCGGAGCGATTCTCCAGGGTCAGGCTCCACTGGTACTGACGGGCATCGGCAAGCTGCTTGAAGCCCGAGCCACTGATCACCACATCGGCAATCGCGCGGCGGGCCTGCAGCTCGCAACCCGCCAGACTGCAGGCCTTGGCCAGCACAGGGGCCAGCGCCGGATATTGCGCAGCCAGCACATCACGCTGCTGCCAGGCATGCTGTCCGACGACACCGGCAACAGCCACCAGCGAGCCAAGAACCAGCGCCACACGCATTCCTGCCGAGTGCCAGAACGCCTGCCGGCGGGCCTCGCGCACAAAGCCCGGCTCATCGCCTGCAATGGCAACAGCCTCATCCTGATCCGAATCCGTGACGGCCTGCGCCCGGTCCCTGGCAGGTTGTATATCGCCGATATCGGCGTGCAGCAGCGCCTCTTTGGAGACGGCCTTGGCCTCATCCTCGAGGTCCTGCGCGGCCTCGGGCATCAGGGCCTCGCTTGGCGGCGGCGATACCAGCAGCTCCGGCTCCAGCGCCGGCTCGGCGGGCGCGGGAATATCACTGGTTTCCAGCCTGTCTTCCGGCTCCCTCACCTCGGGATGAGGTTCATGCTGAGCAGGCTCTGCATCCTCTTCAGTCAGAGGACGCGCCTGATCGACAAACGAGGACTGTCCATCCGCCATCCCGGGCATGGCCCCGAAAGGCTCTGGCTCGGAAGCCACATCGGCAGGCTTTGCTGGCGGCGTGGCTGCTCCGGTCTGAGCAACAGTCGCTGCCGCGACTACCGAATCCGAAGCCGATTTCTGCGGTGCCTCAGCCTTCTGCGCATCGAAGGCGGGAGCGGCCAGCGCAGAATCTGCGGCCTCCTGCTGCGGCCAAGCCGGCGCCCGTTCGCCAGCCTGCGTCGGCTGCGCCTCCTGCACGGGCGGCTTCTGCGGCGCATCAGCAGCTTCCGGCTGCAGCAGCTCATCGGGCACGGACTGCAAATCCTGCGAGGCATCAAAGACGCTCTGACACATCCCGCAGCGCACCCAGCCCTGCGAGATGCGCAGCTGGTCGGCAACCACTTTGAAGCGGGTTCCACAGGAGGGGCAACGGGTGACTTGGCTCATCAAGATGTCATTGTAGGCAGCAACCACCCGCACACCTGCTGGCGGCGGGTCTGTCTCGCAATCAGGCCGCGCGCTGGGCGGTCATGAGAATCCAGCCGTCCTCGCTATCGGCCACCTCAAGCTTGAGATAAGGCGCATAGGCCTCTTTCAGCTCATCGGCCTGGCGCTCCAGAATGCCGGCCAGCACCAGATTGCCGCCAGCTTGCACACGGCCGCACAGCAGCGGAGCCAGCACCTTGAGCGGCGTGGCCAGAATATTGGCCAGCACGGTCCGGTACTCGCCGCCAGCCGCATCGGGCAGACCGGCCTTGATCTCCACATGGTTGGCGCTGCTGTTGTAGTTGGTCGATTCCACGGCTGCGGGATCGATATCCACCGCATCCACATCGGTCGCGCCGAACTTGGCGGCACCAATGGCCAAAATGCCCGAGCCACAGCCATAGTCCAGCGTGCGCCCCAGGGAGCCCTCGGGCTGGCGTGCAATCCAGCGCAGACACATGCGAGTAGTGGGGTGGGTGCCGGTACCAAAAGCCAGACCAGGGTCCAGACGGATGCTGACCTTGGCCTGCTCGGGCAGTTCATGCCAGGTGGGCACGATCCAGAACTCGGGCGTGATATCCACGGGCTCGAACTGCGACTGCGTCAGGCGCACCCAGTCCTGCTCGGGAACGGGCTTGAGGGCGAGAATCTTGCAGCCTTCAAAAAAGTCCTGCGGCAGCAGCAGATCACGCGCTTCGGTGGCCGCAGCTTCGTCGGGATAGAGGGCAATCACGCGGCTGCGGTTCCAGCCTTCCTTCGGTGCGGGCATGCCAGGCTCGCCGAACAGCGCCTGCTCGGCCTCGGTCTGCGCATCGGCATCTTCTACGGACACGCTCAATGCATCGAGTGCATCCAGCGCTTCGCTAATGGTTTCGACCCGATCTTCGGGGCACAGCAGGCTCAGCTCGAACATGGCCATCCTTTCTAGCAACTGCGTCATCCATGCCAGCTCAGGCCTGATGGAGAGAACGCACTTGTACTTTCCTGAAAAACGAAAATGCTGGCCTCCGTTGCCAGAGGCCAGCATGGGAACTCAGAGCAGCAAGGCTCCTGATCTCATCGCTTGTTGGGCGTGCGATGCGTCAGCCACTCTTCCAGATAGTGGATGTTGGTGCCGCCTTCCATGAACTTGGAGTCGACCATCAGATCCTGGTGCAGCGGAATATTGGTCTTGATGCCTTCCACCACGGTCTCCAGCAAGGCCGTGCGCATGCGGGCCATGGCCTGCTCGCGGGTATCGCCATAGGCAATGATCTTGCCGATCATGGAGTCATAGTTGGGCGGCACGAAGTAATTGTTGTACACATGGGTGTCAACACGTACGCCAGGACCTCCGGGAGCATGCCACATGGAGATGCGACCTGGCGAAGGGATGAACTTGTACGGATCTTCAGCGTTCACACGGCACTCGATGGCGTGCCCCTTGAACTCGACCTGGCGCTGGGTGAAAGGCAGCTTCTCGCCGGCAGCGATCATGATCTGGGTGCGCACGATGTCGATGCCCGTGATCAGCTCGGTGATGGGATGCTCCACCTGCACGCGGGTGTTCATCTCGATGAAGTAGAACTCGCCGTTCTCGTACAGGAACTCGAAGGTACCCGCACCGCGATAGCCGATCTTCTTGCAGGCCGCAGCGCAGCGCTCGCCGATCTTCTCGATCAGACGGCGGGGGATGCCGGGAGCCGGCGCTTCTTCGATCACCTTCTGGTGACGACGCTGCATGGAGCAGTCGCGCTCGCCCAGATACACGGCACTCTTGTGCGTATCGGCCAGCACCTGGATCTCCACGTGACGTGGGTTCTGCAGGTACTTTTCCATGTAGACGGCAGGATTGCCGAAAGCAGCGCCGGCTTCAGCCTTGGTCATCTGCACGGCATTGATCAGCGCAGCTTCGGTGTGCACCACACGCATGCCGCGACCGCCGCCGCCGCCCGAGGCCTTGATGATCACGGGGTAGCCGATAGTCTTTGCAATGCGCTTGATGAGTGCGGGATCGTCGGGCAGTTCGCCGTCCGAGCCGGGCACGCAAGGCACGCCGGCCTTGATCATGGCTTGCTTGGCCGACACCTTGTCACCCATGGTGCGGATGTTCTCGGGCGTCGGGCCGATAAAGGTGAAGCCGCTCTTTTCCACGCGCTCGGCAAAGTCGGCGTTCTCCGACAGGAAGCCGTAGCCGGGGTGGATGGCTTCCGCATCGGTCACCTCGGCAGCCGAGATGATGGCCGGCATGTTGAGGTAGGACAGTGGGGAAGGAGCCGGACCGATACACACGGCCTCATCGGCCAGCTTGACGTACTTGGCATCACGATCGGCTTCGGAGTACACCATCACCGCCTTGATACCCAGCTCACGGCAAGCGCGCTGGATGCGCAGGGCGATCTCGCCCCGGTTGGCAACCAAAATTTTCTTAAACATGAAGTTCCTCGCAGCTTGGTGCCTGTGCCGCAGCACAGACCACTGCCAATGACTCAGTCGCGCAGCCAGTGGCTAGCGCACCTCGGCGCTGCAATGCGAACTGCATGCAACGCCTCATGATCTATCACTCGATCACGAACAGAGGCTGGCCGTATTCCACAGCCTGGCCGTTTTCACCCAGAACGCGAACAATGGTGCCGGTCTTGTCGGCTTCGATCTCGTTGAGGATCTTCATGGCTTCGACGATGCAGATGGTGTCGCCTTCCTTGACCTGGCTGCCCACATCCACAAAGGCCTTGGCGCCAGGGCTGGAGGCACGGTAGAAGGTACCGACCATGGGCGACTTGACCACATGACCTTCTACAGCAGCAGGGGCAGCGGCCGCCACGGGAGCAGCGGCAACGGGAGCGGCAGCCAAGGGGGCAGCCATCACAGGAGCCGCCTGCACGGGGGCAGCAACGTATTGGTGGACCACACCTTCGCTCTTGACGATACGGACCTTGCCCTCTGCTTCGGTGATCTCCAGTTCCGACACATTCGATTCGGACACCAGATCAATAAGGGTCTTGAGTTTTCGCAAATCCATGGGAGCTCCAGCGACGTAATTCTAAACAGGGCGCGAATTTACCTCAAATTCGGCCTTCTGCGTGCATTGGCAGATATTTTTCACTAACGTCGCCATGGAATTTAGTTACCTACACTTTTCTGACGACAAGAGCAATGTTCATTCGCTCTATTTGCTCCAATCTGTCAGATCTTCGCTGGAAAGCTCGCCTATTTTACGTTGCCGCACTTGTCCCTTGGCATCAAAAAGAACCGTGAATGGCAAGCCCCCCTGCAAGTTGCCCAGGCTTCTGCTCAGCCCCAATCCCCCTTGCATGGCGATGGCTACCGGGAATTGCACGGGCTGGCGCTGCAAAAAACGCATCACTGCTTCGGATTTGTCGACCGCCAACCCCACGACCTGAATGCCTTTTGCGCCCTGCTGCACCGCAAATTCGCTGAGCATGGGCAGCTCCTTGACACAGGGCGGGCACCAGGTGGCCCAGAAGTTCACCAGCAGGGGACGGCCCTGTAAACCAGCCATGGCAAAAGGCTTGCCATCGGGGGTTTCAAACGTCTGACTCCACAGCTGTGCCTCGACGCCAGGCCCCATGGCCTGTGGCTGGCTGCGCCACCAGGCCACACCGGCGCCGGCCCCGGCCGCCACTGCGGCCACCGCGCCGGTCAGCCACAGACGGCGCGAGCCATTGGTCGACTTGTTCTCAGGGGTGTTTTCACTCATCTCAGCTCTCCTGCAGCAGCTTGCGCAAGGCTTTGGCGTCGCCACGCGGGCTTTGGCCACGGCTGTCGGGCTTCATGGCACCGCGCATATCATCATGGTCGTAGACCAGCAGATGCACGCCCACGGTTTCATTGATCGGCTTGCACAGTGCATGAATGGAAAGCGCCTCGACCGGCTTGCCCTGAAAGCCCGTGACCGTGCTCGGCTCGTATTGCACATGATTGTTGATGAGCGCTATTTCGGCAGACTTGGGGTCATCACAGAACAGCTGCAGATAGATATCCGACAGCCGCGTGGCCGTACCGCGCCAGACCGCCCCAGCCAGATGCGGACGAAACTCCTGCAGCCTGTCCATCCAGAGCAGGGCCAGCTCGCGCAGTGCCTGCAACTCCTGCGGCTGGGTGTCGCCGCAGAACAGCTCTATATATTCACGCACCGCTTCTTCAAGCTGATCGTTGTCGGGCAGCGCCGTGCGGCCGGGCAGGCCAAGCTGACGCACGGCTCGCTGCTTGGCAGGACCCCATTCGAGGCCCTCCTCCACCACCAGGCGGGCCGCTGTCTGAGCGATTTCAGCAGTCACGTTATCCAAACTCATAGCGCTATTTCATCACGCCCGCAGCAGCAGGCGCGGCGGGTCATGCACGCATTGTGACCCAGATGAATGACCGCGCTTTGACCTGGACCGTACAGACCAAGCTTTTGATAGCTGCTAGCACCCGCTTCGTATCGAACTGAAAGTGAAAACACATTTAAATCCATATAAATCATGCGCAACCAGCTATCAATTTGATAAGAAAGGTTACCGCCAGCACCCAGGCGGGCCATGGCTCGCCTTCAGGTCATGCAGGCAAACGTAGAATCCCCGGCCATGCACATACATATTCTGGGCATTTGCGGCACCTTCATGGGGGGCCTGGCCGCCCTGGCACGAGAAGCCGGTCACAAGGTGACGGGCTGTGATTCCGGCGTTTACCCGCCGATGAGCGATCAGCTGCGCCAACTGGGCATCGAACTGATCGAGGGCTATGGCGCTGACCAGATTGCGCTCAAGCCCGATATGTATGTGGTCGGCAACGTCGTCAGCCGCAAACGTCTGCCCGACGGATCGCCCAAATTCCCGCTGATGGAAGCGATTCTGGACACCGGCGCCGCCTATACCAGCGGCCCGCAATGGCTGGCCGAACATGTGCTGCGCGGTCGCCATGTGCTGGCCGTGGCCGGCACCCACGGCAAGACCACCACCACATCCATGCTGACCTGGGTGCTGGAGTGCGCGGGTCTGCAACCCGGTTTCCTGGTCGGCGGCGTGCCGCTGGACTTTGGCGTCTCCGCCCGCCTCGGTGCGGCCCAGCGTCCCGTCGCGGGCCCTGGCCCCGTCGGTGACGAACCCGTGTTTGTGATCGAGGCCGATGAGTACGACACCGCCTTCTTCGACAAACGCAGCAAGTTTGTGCACTACCGCCCCCGCACGGCCGTGCTCAACAACCTGGAATTCGATCACGCCGACATCTTTGACGATCTGGCTGCCATCGAGCGCCAGTTCCACCACCTGATACGCACCGTGCCGTCAACCGGCCGCGTGGTGAGCAATGGCCTGGAAGAAAGCCTGACCCGCGTGCTGGCCCAGGGCTGCTGGAGCGAAGTGCGCAGCTTCGGCTCGGCTGTCAGCGATTTCAGCGCCGATGGCGATCCCAGCGACTTTGCCGTGCTGCACCGCGGAAAACAGGTGGCGCAACTGCGCTGGAGCCTGACTGGCGTGCACAACCAGCTCAATGGATTGGCCGCCATCGCTGCCGCCGACCATCTGGGCGTCAGTGCCGAGGCGGCTTGCGAAGCCCTGTCGCGCTTTCAGAATGTCAAGCGTCGCATGGAGCTGCGCGGCACCGTGAACGGCATCGAGGTCTATGACGACTTCGCCCACCACCCCACAGCCATCCGCACCACCCTGGACGGCCTGCGCCGCAAGCTCGGGGCAGAGGCCCGCATCCTGGCAGTGTTCGAGCCTCGCAGCAACACCATGAAGCTGGGCACCATGAAGAGCCAGTTACCCTGGTCGCTGGAAAGCGCCGATCTGGTCTTCTGCCACACTGCGGGCCTCGACTGGGATGCCGCCGAAGCACTGGAATCCATGGGCGTAGGCGCCGGCCAGCGCGCTCAGGTAGCGGGTGATATCGAGACCCTGATAGCGCAGATCAGTGCCGTCGTCCAACCTGGTGACCATATCGTCTGCATGAGCAACGGCGGCTTTGGCGGCATCCACGCCAAGCTGCTGCAAGCGCTGAAATAAGCCTCGAACACAAGCAAATGCCCGCTCAACGCGGGCATTTTCATCAGCGATCTTCAAAACTGGCATGCCTCCACATAGGGACAGCAAACAAGAGCCGTCTCGCAGCTAGGCTGTCGCCCCCTCCGCGAAGCAGAGAGGGGGAAGCCGCAAAGCGGCTCAGGGGTGTCAATAACTAATCGACATCGCCGGCACATCCACCCGGATCAAGGGCTTGGACAGCACAGCATGCGCTGCCAGGGCATAGCTGTTGCGCCAGTCTTCGTTGTCAAACAGCTCGGGGCGATTGCGCGCCTCACGTGCAACCACCACCAGCTTGTCAGCCAGCAGCACCTTGCCCGTGGCCCGCAAAGGCTCGCATTCGAGCGAGACAAACTGCTGATCTAGCCAACGTCGGCCCTCATCCGAACTTATGGGGGGCAGCGACTGGGTATCGACCCGGTATTCACGGTCGCCATCCAAAACCACGATTACTTCACTACGCATAAATCTCCTCTGACCTGGTGACTCTTGCACCATTCGTTGTCGTGGCCACAGCTTAATGGTGACCGCGGTGCTGAAGATGCTGCAAGCTGACGGTTTGCAAACAGCTGCGGCAAACAATGCAGGCCTCAAGGGCTTGCATCAAGCATCACAGTGGTTACGGGAACATAGGCTGCAAAGCCATGCAAAATCATTAAATTTCATAGCATCATCTGCACGCTTTGCATGAATATAAGGTCAAAACAGTGTTTTTCAAGTGCCATTACGGTCTCGTAACCCGCCAGTTATCGACATGGTGCGCCCTGTCTTGAAAACACGATGACAAGACTCACATAGTAGGCAGCTCTTTGACGAATGCCAGTTTGCAAGGCCGTTGCAATGCCTTCAGGAACCATCACCATGACCGCTGAAAACATCCACCAAGAAATACGCGAGCATCTGCTGCAGCTGGAGGCCGAACTGCAAGTCCAGAAGCTCTGGTCTGCTGTTGCCCCGGACCCCAAGGCACTGGAGTCCACCACGCCCTTCATGTATGACACGCTCAAGCTGCACGAGTGGCTGCAATGGGTGTTCATCCCGCGCCTGCGCGCCGTGATCGAGGCCAAGGGCAGCCTCCCCCACCAAAGCCATGTCTATCCGCTGGCCGATCACGAGTGGCAGCAGCGCACCGACTTTGACAAGCAACATCTGCTGCGCCTTCTCAATCGCATCGATGCCACGCTCAACGGCTGCGATATGACGCCGGAGCCGGCACCAGACACCAAGCACTGAGCCGGCAGACAACCCGCTCCACTCCATCTGGAAAAGCAAACAGGCCACAGGGAACACGCCCTGTGGCCTGCGTCGTTCATGCCCTCCCTGTCGATCAGGCCAGCACTTCAGCTTCCTGCTTGCTGGCGAGCGCAGCAGCGCGGCGCTGGCTCACGGCCTGCGACAGCTCTTGCAGCGTTGCCAGGGAATCATCCCAGCCCAGGCAGGCATCGGTAATGCTCTGGCCATAGGTCAGATCGCAGACTTCGTCCTTGCCAGGCGTGAACTTCTGTGCACCGCCGACCAGGTGGCCTTCGATCATCACGCCGAACACGCTGCTGGAGCCGCCAGCGATCTGAGCTGCGATATCACGGGCCACATCCTTCTGGCGCTCATGCTGCTTGTTGCTGTTGGCGTGACTGCAGTCCACCATCAGCGAAGGTGTGAGGCCAGCTGCCTCCAGATCCCGGCAGGCGGCCGCCACATGTGCGGCATCGTAGTTGGGGGTCTTGCCGCCGCGCAGAATCACGTGGCAGTCCTGGTTGCCTCCCGTGTGCACGATGGCGACCTGGCCGTTCTTGTGCACCGACAGGAAGTGGTGGCCGCGGCTGGCCGACTGAATCGCGTCTGTGGCAATGCGGATATTGCCGTCCGTGCCGTTCTTGAAGCCAATCGGCGCCGAAATGCCCGAGGCCAGTTCGCGGTGCACCTGGCTTTCCGTGGTGCGGGCACCGATGGCGCCCCAGCTGATCAGATCACCGATGTACTGGGGCGAGATCACATCCAGAAATTCGCTGGCCGCAGGCACACCCAGACGGTTGATGTCGATCAGGAGCTGGCGCGCAATTCGCAGGCCTTCGTCGATGCGATAGCTCTGATCCAGGTAGGGATCATTGATCAGTCCCTTCCAGCCCACGGTGGTGCGGGGCTTCTCGAAATAGACGCGCATCACCACTTCCAGCGTGTCCTTGTACTGCTCGCGCACGACCGCCAGGCGGCGGGCGTAGTCCAGGGCAGCGGCCGGATCGTGAATGGAACAAGGGCCGACGATGACCAGCAGGCGGTCATCTTGCGCACGCATGATGTTGTGGATGCTGCGGCGAGTGTCGCTGATCAGCGTCTCCACGGCAGTGCCGCGAATGGGGAAGAAGCGAATGAGGTGCTCTGGAGGGGGTAACACTGTGATTTCCTTGATGCGTGCGTCGTCGGTCTGGCCTGTCTTGGGAGAGCCGGCGCGATACCAGGAATCAGTGGCGGAAGTGTTCAGAGCAGTCATGGCAATCTTTCGTGAGGTGTTTGATCGTTGAAAACCGGGGGTGCTGAAACGTAGGGGTGAAAAAAAACCGCCGGGCTTTGCAGCTTCGGCGGTTCTTTGGGAGGTGTTTGCAGGGTGCGCGCGTTTACCTCTCAGCCGCCGGGGGCGAGAACCAAAAGTAAAAGAAATAGGCGCGTTGCGTTTGCATGTCTTTCAATGTAGCACAGCTCTTTTGCATTGCAACATCTGTGGCCGGCGCGGCAGTTCTGTCAAAAACAGGTTCTCCCTCTGACATGGCGCATTTTTCATAATTTTCTTTAGCGCAAGTTTTTTGCATTTTTTCTATTTTTTTTGAATTTTATTGATATATATTTCAAAAAACCCAGATTGAATGCAATTTTTCAGCGAATCGACAATATTCGCGCTCAAACACAAAAACACCCTTGAAAGACCCTGCTGGCAGGCGATTGCCGCACTCGGAAACGACAAGACCCCGGTCTGCCATGCAGAGCGGGGTCTTGCTTTGGGTGGGAAAACCCGCCGGGGGTTTCCGTCAGGCCGTGCCGCCGACCGTCAGGCCGTCGATGCGCAGCGTGGGCTGGCCCACGCCCACGGGCACGCTCTGGCCTTCCTTGCCGCAGGTGCCTACGCCCGAGTCCAGGCGCATGTCGTTGCCTATCATGCTGATGTGCTTGAGCGACTCCGGGCCGCTGCCGATGATGGTCGCGCCCTTGACGGGGTACTGGATCTTGCCGTTTTCCACCCAGTAGGCTTCGCTGGCAGAGAACACGAACTTGCCGCTGGTGATGTCCACCTGGCCGCCACCGAAGTTGGTGGCGTACAGGCCCTTCTTGATGGAGCCGATGATCTCCTGCGGATCCTTGTCGCCGCCCAGCATATAGGTGTTGGTCATGCGCGGCATGGGAATGTGGGCATAGCTTTCGCGACGGCCATTACCTGTGGGCTTGACGCCCATCAGGCGCGCATTCATCGAGTCCTGGATATAGCCCTTGAGAATGCCGTCCTCGATCAGCACATTGCTCTGGCTGACATGGCCTTCGTCGTCGACGTTCAGAGAGCCACGACGATCGGCAATCGTGCCGTCGTCCAGCACGGTCACGCCCTTGGCGGCCACGCGCTGACCGATGCGGCCACTGAAGGCGCTGGAGCCCTTGCGGTTGAAGTCACCTTCCAGTCCATGACCCACGGCCTCGTGGAACAGCACGCCGGGCCAGCCCGAGCCCAGCACCACGGTCATCACGCCGGCCGGAGCAGGGCGCGATTCGAGGTTGACCAGGGCTGCATGCACAGCCTCGTCCACGTACTGGCTGATCTGCTCGTCGCTGAAATAGGCCAGACCGAAGCGACCGCCACCGCCCGAAGAGCCGACTTCACGGCGACCCTTTTGCTCGGTGATCACCGTCACAGACAGGCGCACCAGCGGGCGCACGTCCGCCGCCAGCGTGCCGTCCGCACGGGCTACCAGCACCACATCGTATTCACTGGCAAGGCCTGCCATGACCTGCACCACGCGCGGATCCTTGGCGCGGGCCAGCTTTTCCACCTTGCCCAGCAACTCGACCTTGGCCGTGCTGTCCAGCGTGCTGATGGGGTCCAGTTCGGGATAGAGCGAACGGCTTTGTGCAATCTTCTGCGCACCCGCCTTGACGCGGCGCGTCTGGGTGGCGCTGGAGATGGAGCGCACGGTACGTGCGGCATCCAGCAGCGAGGCTTCGGAAATGTCGTCGGAATAGGCAAAAGCCGTCTTCTCGCCGCTGACCGCCCGAACGCCTACTCCCTGATCGATGGAGAAGGAGCCGGTCTTGACGATGCCTTCTTCCAGACTCCAGCCCTCGGCGCGGGTGTACTGGAAGTAGAGATCGGCGTCATCCACCTGGTGCGAGCGAATTTCGGCAAGCGCACGCGCAAGATGGGTTTCGTCCAGGCCGAAGGGCTCAAGCAGCAACTGACGGGCCGTGGCCAAGCGTTCGATGGTGGGTTCGCGGGAAATCATGAGAGCATTGTAGAGATAGCTGCAAGCCCTGACTTGTCTCGGGCTGCGCATAAAAAAGAGCGGAATGCTGCCCCACCAGGCTGAACAACATTCCGCTCCATTCACTTAGCTTCGCACTTGCCGGGTTCCGCCCTGCCCGCTTTGCATGACAGAACCCCACCTGGGTCTTTGCCGCTCCCGCTTGATCGGTCTTCTGACCCCCCAGAACCGTTTGTAAACGCTGTTTACAGTCCAGGCAAGACCTTGGACGGAACTACTGACATTTTTCAACGATCTAAGCCCGCCGCCTCGGCATACAGCTTCACATAAAACCATGACTCAAGGCTTGCAAGGCATAGGATTGCAGCTCTCCTTTTAAGAGCACTCAATCCCTATCACGGGTCTTCACGCATGGGGAATATGCCCATCACCGCCGGGGAGTTGCCGCTGGGCCCGCGACACCGACATCAGCACGCCCAGCGCCAGGCCCAGCGTGACCATGGCCGTGCCGCCATAGCTGATGAAAGGCAGAGGCACGCCCACCACCGGCAGAATCCCGCTGACCATGCCCATGTTCACGAACGCATAGGTGAAGAAGATCATGGCCACGGCCGCTGCCATCAGTCGGCCGAACAGCGAGTTGGCATTCATGGAAATGGCCAGCCCCCGCCAGACCAGCAGCAGAAAGCCGACGATGATGAAGAGATTGCCTATGAGGCCGAATTCCTCGGAATAGGCGGCAAAGATGAAGTCGGTGGTGCGCTCTGGAATGAATTCCAGGTGAGTCTGCGTGCCCGCCATGAACCCCTTGCCCCAGACACCGCCCGAACCGATGGCGATCATGCCCTGAATGATGTGAAAGCCCTTGCCCAGCGGGTCGCGCGTGGGGTCCAGCAAGGTGCAGACGCGTGTACGCTGATAGTCATGCAAAAAATACCAGCTCACGCCATCGGCGCAGAGCTGGGGTTCAAACCAGACGATGAGGAAAATGCCGACCAAGGCCAGCAACACGGGCGGCACGATGAGCTTCCAGGGCAGGCCGGCAAAAAAGATCACGGACAGGCCGGCAGCCATCACCAGCAGCGAGGTGCCCAGATCGGGCTGCTTCATGATCAGGCCCACGGGCACCATCAGCAGCACAAAGGCGATGACAAAGTCCGATGCGCGCAGATTGCCCTCGCGGCGCTGGAACCACCAGGCCAGCATCAGCGGCGTGGCGATCTTCAAAAGCTCGGAGGGCTGAATCACCACTCCCACATTCACCCAGCGCGTGGCCCCCTTCTTGGTGATGCCGAACAGCGCCACCGCCACCAGCAACACCACGCCCAGGGTGTAGAGCGGCACGGCCACCTTCATCAGTTGCTGGGGGGATATCTGGGCCAGCACGAACAGCAGGCCCGCCGCAATCAGCATATTGCGGCCATGGTCCACAAAGCGCGTGCCGTGATCGAAACCTGCCGAGTACATGGCCAGCAGCCCCGCACCCGCCAACATGGCGATAAAGAGAAGCAGCAGGAAATCAAAGCCGCGAAACAGCGGAACAATGCGTTGCAGCAGCGAGGGCTTATCGAATTCGATGGCGGACATGGGCCGCAATTATCGTGGGAGCCGACCGCCGTGCAGCTTGCAGGGTTGAGCTTTGCTGACGACTCAAGTCGGCCCACGCTCATTCCCCCCCGCCATAGGCCTTCTCCCCTGATAGTCTTGGAGCAAACCGTCCACAATGGCCGAGACAGAAGTGTTTTTTACCAGAGGAGATTGCCGCTATGACGACCACCCACCTGCTGTATCTGCATGGCTTTCGCTCCTCCCCTCAGTCCAGCAAGGCACGCATCATGGCGGACTACGTGGGCGCCAGGCATTCCAAGGTACGCTGGTGGTGTCCTCAGTTGCCGCCCTCGCCGCGCGAAGCGGCGGCCGTGATCGCCGAGGGCATCGCCAACTGGCCACGCCAGAACATGGCCGTCATGGGCTCGTCGCTGGGCGGCTATTACGCCAGTTGGGTGGCCCAGCTGGCGCGCTGCAAGAGCGTGATGATCAACCCCGCCGTCAACCCGGCCCGCGACCTGGAAAAATACATTGGCGAGCAGTCCAGCTGGCATGACCGCGAGGAAAAGTTCTTCTTTCGCCCCGAATACATTGAGGAATTGCGCCAGCTCGACACCCGCACCATGACGCCGGCAGCACCCGAGATGGTGCTGATCGCCCAGGGCGACGAGGTGCTGGACTGGAACGAGATGAGCGAGCGCTATCCTCACGCCCTGCAATTGGTGCAAGAAGGCGGCGACCACGCCCTGAGCAACTTCGCCGAATATCTGGACCGGATCGACGAATTTCTGGCCTTGGCCTGATCCCCTCGGCGACTCCATGCGCCGACCTGGGGAACGGCTGTATTGCTGCAACGTGCCCCCCTGTTCGCGGCCCTGACCGCGCGGGGGCTGCGTCTGATGTTGACCGATCTCAAGCATGAACTGAATCACTTCTGAGCACCGAATGTTCGGCTCGTGGGAAAATGCGCGGTTATGCACGCACTGTTTGAAGAAGCCGGCAAATTTCTGGCCGGGCGCATCCTCTCCGAAGCCGAATCCTCTGCCCAAGTCGAGCTGGACTCGGGCAAGCGGGTCAAGGTCAAGGCCGCCAATATCCTGCTCAAGTTCGAGAAGCCGGCTCCTGCCGAGTTGGTCGCTCAGGGCCAGGCCCAGGCCGCCGAGATCGATCTGGATCTGGCCTGGGAATTTGCCCCCGAGGAAGAGTTCGGCTTTGCCGACCTGGCGCGTGACTATTTTTCCGAATCCGCGACGCTGGCCCAGCAGGCCGGTGCGCTGTTCTGCCTGTACGACGCACCGCACTATTTCCGTCGTGCGGGCAAGGGCCGCTTCAAGAAGGCCCCTGCGGAAATCCTGCAGCAAGCCCTTGCCGCCATCGAGAAGAAAAAACAGATTCAGGCACAGATCGACGCCTGGGCCGAGGAGCTGGGCCGCGGCGAGTGCCCGCAGGCGATCCGCGAGCAGCTCTACAAGATTCTGTTCAAGCCCGACAAGAACGCCCCCGAATACAAGGCCGTGGTCGACGCCAGCCGCACCACCAAGCTGGCCCCGCTGGAGCTGCTGCACCGCGCAGGCGCTATTGACTCGTCCTACCAGTTCCACTGGAAGCGCTTCCTGTTCGACAACTTCCCCAAAGGCACGGGCTTCCCCGCCGTGCAGGCACCTCAGCCACCAGCCGACCTGCCCGTGGCCGATGTAAAGGCCTTCTCCATCGACGACTCGGCCACCACTGAAATCGACGATGCGCTGTCCGTCACCGGCCTGGGTACGGGCACCGTCACCGTGGGCATACACATTGCCGCTCCCGGTCTGGCCATCACACCCGGCGGCGAGCTGGACAAGCTGGGCCGCGCCCGCCTGTCCACCGTCTACATGCCCGGCTACAAGATCACCATGCTGCCCGACGACGTGGTGCATATCTATACGCTGGACGAGGGCCGCTCCAACCCCGCCGTTTCGCTGTATGTGCAGATCAACGAGGAGACGCTGGAGACCATCTCCAGCGAAACCCGTCTCGAACGCGTGCCCGTGGAAGTCAACTTCCGCTACGACAAGCTCGATCACATCGTCACCGAGGAATGGCTGACCGACTCCTCAATCGAGGTTGAAAATACGCCTGATTCATTGCTGGGCAAGCGCAAGGAGCTCACCTTTTTGCAGCGCTGGTCCAAGTTCCTCAAGGCCAATCGCGAAGTGGTGCGCGGCAAGCCCGAGAACTTCAACCGTCCGGACTACAACTTCCGTCTCGTCGGCAACGACGGCGCGGAGCCCAACGGCAGCGAGCAGGTGCAGATCACCGTGCGCAAGCGCGGCGCGCCACTGGACCTGATCGTGGCCGAGGCAGCCATCGTAGCCAACAGCACCTGGGGACTGATGCTGGCCGAGCACGGTGTGCCCGGCATCTACCGCAGCCAGGCCAGCCTGGCACCCGGCGTCAAGGTGCGCATGAGCACCAAGGCCTTGCCCCATGCAGGCATCGGCGTGAAAGCCTACTCCTGGGCCACCTCCCCGCTGCGCCGCTATGTGGATCTGGTCAATCAGTGGCAGATCATTGCCTGCGCCCGCCACGGCAAGACGGCCGCCCTGGCAGCGCCATTCAAGCCCAAGGATGCCGAGCTGTTCGGCATTATCAGCAGCTTTGACGGTGCCTACAGCGCCTACAACGGCTATCAGGCCGGCATGGAGCGCTTCTGGACGCTCAAGTATCTGGAGCAGAACGGCATTACCGAGCTAACGGCCAGCGTCTTCAAGGAAGGCCCCAACGGATCCTTCCTGGTGCGAGCCGACAATCTGCCGCTGGTACTGCCCGTGCTGGGTGCGCAGAACCTGCCGCGCGGCGCCCATGTGCGCGTCAAGCTGGGTGAGATCGACGAGATCTCGCTGGACATCTCGGGCACGCTGATCGAACGCCTGGATGCAGGAGCCGAAGCCGGGAGCGACGGCGAGGACAGCGCCGAGGACGATGACGACACCGTGGCCGGCCCCATCTCCATTGCAGTGGACATGAACGACGCCGATCCCGCTGCAGACCAGCCAAAGTCCTGACCTCCAAACCTCATCGCCCTGACGCTGCCGTGAAACTGCCCACCTCTCTTCGACGACTGAGTACGCTGCAGCTGGCGCTGGGCGTGTCCATCGCCGTCCATGCCGTGTTGCTGACCATCCGTTTCGTGGACCCGGAACGCTTTGAGCGCGTTTTTCAGGACACGCCGCTGGAAGTGATTCTGGTCAACGCCCGCGCCAACGAGACGCCGGACAAGGCCCAGGCCATTGCCCAGACCTCGCTGGCCGGCGGCGGCGATGCCGACCAGGGCCGCTCCACCAGCCCCATGCCCTACTCGGCCCTGACGGCGGTGGGCGATGATTTCGAGGAAAAACAGCGTCAGCTCGATGCCATGCAGGAGCAGCAGAACCAGTTGCTGACCCAGCTGCGCCAGCAAATGGCCGCGCTGCCCCCCATAGACCCGCGCCTGAGTGCCGACAACAAGGCCCTGGAGGCCCAGGAAGAAAAGCGCTTGCAGCTCATCAAGCTGCTGGCCGAGATTGAAAAGCGCATCAACGCAGAAAACGCCCGCCCAAAGAAGCGCTATATCAGCCCCGCCACCAAGGAGGCCGTGTATGCGGTCTACTACGATGCGCTGCGCCGCAAGGTGGAGGACAAGGGCACGGAAAATTTCCCCGAGAACAAGGGCAAGAAGCTGTATGGCGAGTTGGTCATGATCCTGACTGTGAATCATGACGGCCGCGTACTTTCCACCGAAGTTGTGCAGGGTTCGGGCAACCGCATGCTCGATACCCGTGCCGAGGCCATCGCCCGGGCCGCCGGCCCCTATGGCCACTTCGGCCCGGCCATGCGTACCAAGGCCGATCAGATTGCCGTCGTCTCGCGCTTCAGATTCACGCGAGAGCAGACACTGGAAACAGACATAAGGTGACCCCCTGTGCTGCCTTCGGCGCCTTCCCCCGCTCTCGCATCGCTTCGCTTGAGGGCGGGGAACGCAGCCAGCGCAGCGGGACGGCCCTTGCGCGGCTGCCTTGGCTCAGGCTTGGCTGGTTTCGCAGGCCACGCATACCCAACTCTGCTCAGCGATTTCCTTCAGCCTTTTTATGACAAATACGCTTGATGCCTACTGCGTCATGGGCAACCCCGTTGCCCATAGCCGCTCCCCCTGGATTCATGCCCGCTTTGCCGAGCTGACCGGCCAGCCCCTCAGCTACGACCGAGCCCTGGTACCGCTCGATGGCTTTGCCGACTTTGTGCGCGACTTTGCCGCGCGCGGCGGCAAGGGCTGCAATGTGACCGTTCCCTTCAAGCTGCAGGCTGCCGAGCTGGCCACCAGCGCCAGCGAGCGCGTGCGCCTGGCGGGTGCCGCCAACACTCTGGTATTCAGCGCCAACGGCATTCATGCCGACAACACCGATGGCCTGGGCATCGTGGCCGACATCACCCGCAATGCCGGCGTGCCCATCACCGGGCGCGATGTGCTGCTGCTGGGTGCGGGTGGCGCTGCAGCCGGCTCACTTGGCTCGCTGATTGAGCAGCAGCCGCACCGCATCGTCGTCACCAACCGCACACAGGCCAAGGCGGTGGCGCTGATTGAGCAGCACGCGGCCATTGCCGCACTACATCAAGTAGAGCTGGTAGCACTTGAAAGACAAGTGCTTGAGACCGATTTGACCCAAAACTTCGACATCATCATCAACGCCACGGCCAGCAGTCTGGCCGGGGCCGATGTGCCGGCGCCCACCAGCGTGCTGCACGCACGCAGTCTGGCCTACGACATGATGTATGGACCCGCCGCCCAGAATTTTCTGAACTGGGCCAGCAGCCATGGCGCACTGGCGCGTGATGGCCTGGGGATGCTGGTGGAGCAGGCGGCCGAGTCCTTTGCGCTCTGGCGCGGCGTACGTCCGCCGTCGACACAGGTGCTGGCCGAGCTGCGTGCACTGCTGCTCGCCGAAGCGGCCCACTGAGGCGGGCAGATCATGAAAGCTCTGGGCCGACTGTTGCTGCTGATACTCTGCTCGGCCTTGCTGCTGCAATTGTTTTTTGTGGCACGCATCGCAGTCATGGCCTGGCTGGACCCGGAGTCCACCAGCTATCAGCGCTCCGAAGCCTGGCAGCTTGTGCACAGCAGCGAGGGCCTGCGCTGGCGCCAGCAATGGGTGGACTACGACCAGATCTCCGGCAACCTCAAGCGCGCGGTGATTGCCTCCGAGGACGCCGGCTTCATGGAGCATCATGGCGTGGAATGGAATGCCGTTCAGAGGGCATGGCAGCGCAACGCACAAGCCGAGGCCAGGGCCATGCAGGCAGAAAAAGCCGGAAGCAACATCAAGCCAGCCAAGGTCTATGGCGGCTCCACCATCACCCAGCAGCTGGCCAAGAACCTGCTGCTGTCGGGCGAACGCAATTTTCTGCGCAAGGGGCAGGAGCTGGTGCTGGCGCAATTGCTGGAGCTGATGCTGAGCAAACAGCGCATTCTGGAGATCTACCTCAACAATGTGGAATGGGGCCAGGGCGTGTTCGGCGCCGAGGCCGCCGCCCGGCATTACTTCCGCAAGAGTGCCGCCCAGCTCAATGCGGCTGAGGCAGCACGGCTTGCCGCCATGCTTCCGGCGCCCAAGCGCTTCGAGAAAATGCCGCAATCGCGCTATCTGGCGCAGCGCAGCCGCACGATTGCGCGCTATATACCGATGGTGACGCCCCCCTGAGGCGCTTCGCCTGGGCGGCCCCGTGCCCTCCCCCGAGGAAGCGGCTCTTGCTTGCCGCCACCCGTATGGAGCGTGAAGGTTTTGTACGTGGATAATCGATAGCCATGCGAATTCTAGGAATCGACCCCGGCCTGCAGACCACGGGCTTTGGCGTCATCGACATGGAAGGCCAGCGCCTGTCCTATGTGGCCAGCGGCACCATACGCACCAACAAGATGGAGCTCGGCGACCTGCCGGGTCGCCTCAAGGTGCTGTTTGACGGCATCTCCGAGGTCGCTGCCCGCTACCAGCCTGAGGTAGCCTCCGTGGAAATCGTTTTCGTCAATGTCAACCCGCAGTCCACGCTGCTGCTGGGCCAGGCACGCGGCGCTGCGCTGACGGCCCTGGTCAACGCCAATCTCGCGGTTTCCGAATACACCGCCCTGCAGATGAAAAAAGCCGTGGTCGGTCATGGTCGCGCAGCCAAGAGCCAGATTCAGGAAATGGTCAAACGACTGCTGCAACTGCCTGGACTGCCTGGTACCGATGCCGCCGACGCGCTGGGACTGGCCATCACCCATGCCCATGCGGCTGCAGCCATGGGACTGATGGCCAAGTCCACCGATCTGCGCCGCAAGCAACATGCCATGTACCGGGGCGGACGGGTCTATTGAGCCAGTGCGGACCTGAGCCTGATCCACTGCGCGATCCAGGGAAACACATCGGATTGCGCATTGCCGGACATCAGCAACCGACTGTGGCTGTAGTCCTCCGCAAAGCCTGCGGCCTTGCTGCATAGCAGAAACTCCACATCAGGCCCTCCGAAGGCCCTGGCAAGGGCTTCACAGCCCCGCCAGGGAGCGATCACACGGTCCGCAGATCCTGCCAGTGCCAGAACGGGAATCCGAACCTGGGCCAGGCTGCTCGGATAATCCATGCCGTCCTTCCCGACAAAGCTGCGGCGCAGGTTCCAATGGCACCACTGCCGCATCAGGCGAGCGCTTTCCCTCTCGGGACCCACCATTGAGCTTGCGGTCAGCCATTGCCTACGGCCTATCCAGGCCCTGTACCCGTGGATTGCGATCCGCGCTGAAAAGGTTGCAGCGGCATGGGTCGTCTGGGCGGCCAGCAACACGAGACCGGCCAGATGCGCCTGCGCACGCTCGGGCTGGCGCGCTGCCCAGATGGCTGCTGCAATGCCCCCACCACTATGCCCGATGAATACCATGGACCGACCTTGCTCCTGGCGGAGAATCTCTTGAAGAGCGCTGTCAACGTCCTGCTCGGCCACAGTTTCCAGGTCGTAATCGTGGCTGACTGACTGATTCAGCCCATGTCCTCGCCAATCGAAAAGCCAGACGCCAAAACCCTGCGCAGCGAGGAATCGACCCAGCCTCTGGCATGAGGAGGCGCTGGAAAACGTGCCGTGCGTCACGACCACCACCGCCCCCCGCGCGGGGCCGATGCGTGTCAGCACGATGGAATGCCCATCCCCGGTCGTCACATCGACTCTTCGCATATAAGGTCAACCCTCCGTGATCCACTCCCGGTCTGTATTGCTGTGCGTCCGGAGAATGTTCGGCCAGATTCTGGAGATGGTCAATTGCATGACCCAAAATGAGCCTGCTTTAAAGGACTCCTTCCCATACAAAAAAGCCGCGGCATGCCGCGGCTTTTCGAGAGGTGTGTCACGGTTTAGTAATTGCCCAGCACCATGGAGGCGATCACGCCTGTGGCAATGGCCACCAGCAGATAGTCGCCGCCGTTCTGAATCCAGTGATAGCCACGCGGCGGTGCCGACAGGCGGTGACCACGCCAGTCATTCACCACATAGTGCTGGCTGCGGTATTGGGGTGGCACGCGACTGCCCTTGTACCAGTTATGGTCGGGACCACCGCCACGACGACCATTGTCGTGACGATCGGCATGTCGGTCGTCGCGCCTGTCATAGCGCTGCTCATGTCGGCCACGATCATCATGGCGACCGCCATGGCGCATGTCCTGCTGTCCATGACCATTGCCCCGGCCGGGGGGCGGTCCGGGCTGCGCCTGGACGGCCAGACTGCCCAGACCCAGGCATGCGGCAATGGAGGCAGAAAGAATGCGGGTAGTCAAACGGGACATGGGTACTCCTTTGTCGAATCGTTTCGGTCAACAAGGTGTGCGGCCAGTCATGGCGGCCGCAGCGGCTCCATCTTTACCCAATTTCGGCACCGCAAGAAGTGAGCAACTGCCGATTTACCACTTTTTGCGCGCTGTTTACAGAACAGAAACCCATGAAGCGCCAAGCCGGATTTGGCAAGCCGCTATCAATATTCATTAGCTCTCAGATGATGCGCCCGACAAACATCACGGCAAAAAAGGCCAGACCGGCGATCACCGTCCACTTGAACAGCAAAAAACCCAGGCGCTTGTAGTGCGCCTTGCCGGTGCCCAGGTAGAAGGCAAAGCTCAGTGCCGAAGCCAGAATCAGCAAGGCGGCCAGCCAGCGAAAGATCAGCATGGAGGTCTCGCTCACCAGGCCTGGGCAGGCATGGCAAAGCCCTGAGGAGCCTGGCGCTCGCTCTCGAAGGTCACCATCTCCCAGGTCTCGGGCTGGGCGATCATGGCGCGCAGCAGCTTGTTGTTGAGGCCGTGCCCCGAGCGAAAGGCGCTGTAGGCACCGAGAATGGGCTTGCCGATCAGATACAGGTCGCCGATTGCATCGAGTATCTTGTGCTTGGCAAACTCGTCGTCATAGCGCAGGCCGTCGCTGTTCAGGACCTTGTAGTCGTCCATGACGATGGCGTTGTCCAGCCCGCCGCCCAGTGCCAGGCCATTGTTGCGCAGCATTTCCACGTCCTTGGTGAAGCCGAAGGTGCGTGCACGGGCGATATCGCGTGTGTAGTTGTCCAGGCCCATGTCGAACTCCACGCACTGCCCCGTGGAGTCCACTGCGGGGTGAGCGAAGTCGATCTCGAAGCGCAGCTTGAAGCCGTGGTAGGGATCGAAGCGTGCCCATTTGAGGTTCTGGCCTTCACCTTCGCGCACCTCAATCGGGCTCTTGATGCGGATGAAGCGCTTGGGAGCCCTCTGCAACTCGATTCCTGCGCTTTGCAGCAGAAAAACGAACGAGGACGAGGAACCATCGAGAATCGGCACTTCTTCGGCAGTGATGTCCACATAGAGGTTGTCGATTCCCAGACCGGCGATGGCCGACATCAGGTGCTCTACCGTATGCACCTTGGCGCCGCCGCTGCCAATGGTGGAGGCCATGCGCGTATCGGTCACTGCCTCGGCGGAAATGGGGATATCCACAGGCTCGGGCAAGTCCACGCGACGAAACACGATGCCGGTATCAGGCTGGGCAGGGCGCAGCGTCAACTCGACACGCTGGCCGCTGTGCAGGCCCACGCCTACGGCACGGGAAATGGTCTTGATGGTACGTTGCTGAAGCATGCTGATATTTTAAATGGGACAACCCCGAGCCGGCTTACACCGACCCAGGGTTGTCTTAATCGCTGCGATACAGCGAACTGATGGGTCTTCAGTCCTTAACGAACCAAAGGCCTTTGCGGCTGACCTCTCAAATACTGGCGAGCACCAACTCAGAGATGCCGAGCAAGGGCCGCCCCCGCAGCGATGGCGTCGTCCCCCTCCTGCGAAGCGAGAGAGGGGGAAGCGGCGCAGCCGCTCAGGGGGTGTCGGGCTGTCAGTCCGCCTGCTTGCGCAGGAAGGCCGGGATCTCCACATCATCCATGCCGCCAGATGCCAGAGCGCTCACACGCTCCGAAGCCTGGGTGCGGTTGGTGCGCCAGACGCTGGGCACATTGGTGTTGGCCGTGCCGTATTCCATGCCGCCCAGGGGAGGCAGGCCCACGGCCACGTTGTCGGTACCGGTACGCAGACCGCCCTGCACCACCTGGATGTTCTGGCGACGCACATTGGGACGCGACAGGCCGGTGGCCACCACGGTCACGCGGATCTCGTCGCCCAGCGAGTCATCGTAGGCTGCGCCATAGATCACATGCGCATCGGGAGACGCGTAGGCGTTGATGGTGGACATGGCCAGACGCGACTCGGACAGCTTCAGGCTGCCCTTGGCGGCGGTCACCAGCACCAGCACGCCCTTGGCGCCGGACAGATCGATGCCTTCCAGCAGCGGGCAGGCCACGGCCTGCTCGGCGGCGATGCGGGCACGATCGGGACCGGCAGCCTTGGCCGTGCCCATCATGGCCTTGCCTGGCTCGCCCATCACGGTGCGCACGTCTTCGAAGTCGACGTTCACATGGCCGTACTCGTTGATGATTTCGGCAATGCCGCCCACGGCGTTCTTCAGAACGTCGTTGGCATGGGCAAAAGCCTCGTCCTGGGAGATATCGTCGCCCAGCACATCGAGCAGCTTTTCGTTGAGCACAACGATCAGCGAGTCCACATTCGCTTCCAGCTCGGCCAGGCCGGCGTCAGCGTTCTGCATGCGGCGACCACCTTCCCACTCGAAAGGCTTGGTCACCACACCCACCGTCAGAATGCCCATTTCCTTGGCCACTCGTGCGATCACAGGCGATGCACCGGTACCCGTACCACCACCCATGCCTGCCGTAATGAAGAGCATGTGCGCGCCTTCGATGGCAGCGCGAATATCTTCCACAGCAGCTTCCGCAGCATCGCGACCCTTGTCGGGCTTGCTGCCGGCACCCAGGCCGCTGCCACCCAGATGGATGGTGCGGTGAGCGCGGCTGCGCAACAGAGCTTGAGCATCGGTATTGGCCGTAATGAATTCGACGCCCTGGACGCTGCGTTCGATCATGTGGTCGACGGCATTGCCGCCGCCGCCGCCGACGCCGATCACCTTGATCTGCGTGCCTTGGTTGAATTCTTCGGTTTCAATCATGTCGATAGGCATGGTGGTGCTCCTGTTCTCTGTTGGTGGTTGGTCGCTGCTGTGGAAAAGAAATTTCGAACTCTTGAGGTCTTCGCGGTCTTCGTCGTCGATACCGCGAAAAATCCATCTGTGGTGGTCCGGTGATGAACATGCGATAAGTGCTCATATCAGAAGTTCCCCACGATGAAGTCTTTGAACCGGCCAAAAGCGGTCTTCATGGAACCGCTCTTCTGGGCCACCTTGTAGCCACGCAGACGTGCCAGGCGTGCTTCATCGAGCAGGCCCATCACCGTGGCGGCACGGGGCTGGGCGACCATGTCGGCCAGCGCACCGGAATATTTGGGAAGCCCGCGACGCACGGGCTTGAGGAAGATGTCTTCGCCCAGCTCGATCATCCCGGGCATGACGGCGCTACCGCCCGTGAGCACGATGCCCGAGGACAGTACTTCTTCGTAGCCCGATTCTCGGATGACCTGCTGCACCAGCGAGAAGATCTCTTCCACGCGGGGCTCGATCACGCCGGCCAGGGCCTGCTTGCTGATCATGCGCGGGCTGCGGTCGCCCAGGCCCGGCACTTCGACCTGGGCATCGGGATCGGCCAGCAACTGCTTGGCATAGCCGCTCTCGACCTTGATGTCCTCGGCATCCTTGGTGGGGGTACGCAGGGCCATGGCGATGTCGCTGGTGATCAGGTCACCGGCAATCGGGATCACGGCCGTGTGGCGAATCGCACCGCCGGTGAAGATGGCCACATCGGTCGCGCCCGCGCCGATATCCACCACGGCCACTCCCAGCTCGCGCTCGTCGTCGGTCAGCACGGCCTGGGCCGATGCCAGCGGGTTGAGCAGCAACTGCTCGACTTCCAGGCCGCAGCGGCGCACGCATTTGATGATGTTCTCGGCCGCGCTCTGGGCGCCGGTCACGATATGGATCTTGGCTTCAAGGCGAATGCCGCTCATGCCGATGGGCTCGCGCACCTCGTGGCCGTCGATGACAAACTCCTGCGCCTCGACCAGCAGCAGACGCTGGTCGGACGAGATATTGATGGCTTTGGCGGTTTCCATCACGCGGGCCATATCGGTGGACGAGACTTCCTTGTCCTTGATGGCCACCATGCCGCTGGAATTCAGGCCGCGGATATGACTGCCCGTAATGCCGGTGCACACTCGCTGAATCTTGCAATCCGCCATCAGCTCGGCCTCTTTGAGCGCCTGCTGGATGCTTTGCACGGTCGCATCGATGTTCACGACCACGCCGCGCTTCAAGCCGTTGCTGGGGGCTACGCCCAACCCTGCCAGCTTGAGCTCGCCATTGGACATGACCTCGGCCACCACCGCCATGACCTTGGCCGTGCCGATATCCAGCCCAACAATCACATCCTTGTATTCTCTTGCCATATCAGCTTCCGCCCCCGGTAGGTTCTGTCTTGTCTTTGTGTGCGCCTTGCATGTCTGTTCCCCTGCTCCCGCTCATCGTCTGGCCCTGGCAGCAGTTGCCGGCGCGGAGGTTCCAGTGGTCACGCCCTTGAGTCGCAAGGCATAGCCGTCTTCGTAACGCAGGTCTGCAGACTCCAGTGCCGCAGCCGAGCGCTTGTATTGAGAGGTGATCTGAGGCAGCGTGCGCACAAAGCGCTGCACGCGCTGCAATATGTCTTCGGTGGTGCCGCCGCCCAGTTCCAGCAGCGCATCGTTGTCCAGCACCAGCGTCCAACTGCCACGCGCATCCAGAGTCAGGCTGTCCAGTGCCACATCGAGCGGCTTCAAGGCCGGCTCCAGCGCTCGATACATCTGCAGAACACGCGGGGCCGAGCCCTCGGGGCCTTGCAGACGGGGCAGACCTTCGCGGTCCAGTTCGCCCAGATTGGCTTCAAACACTTCACCGGCCTTGTTGACCAGACCGGTGCCGGTCTCGGCCCCCCAGAAGGCCTCGGCCACATGCTCCTTGAGCGCAACGCGCAAGCCGTTCGGATACTCGCGGCGCACCTGCGCCTCCTGCACCCAGGGCACTTGCTCGAATGCGTGCTGAGCCGCCTTCAGGTCCACCGTGAAGAAGTTGCCTTTGAGCACTGGCGCCACATTGGCACGCAGCGTCACGGCGTTGTTATGCACCAGCTCGCCTTCCACCACGATGCGGCCGATATTGAAGGCCGGAGTTCGCATCAACCACCACCCCACGGCCATCACGCACGCCGTCAAGCAGCCCATGAACATCACCGTGGCAGTGATGTTCATGAGCTTGACGTCGAACGGGACGACGGCTGTGGGGTGGTTGCGGTTCATGGCAGCTCCGCTTCTCCATCCAGCGTGCTCATGGCCAGAATGCCAAGGCACAGGTTTTCGTAGCTCACGCCGGAGGCGCGCGCAGCCATGGGGACGAGAGAATGCCCCGTCATGCCTGGAGAGGTATTGATCTCCAGCAAGAAAGGCTTGCGGTCGCTGGCGCGAATCATGATGTCGGCACGCGCCCAGCCACGGCAGCCCAGGGTGCGGAAGGCTTTTTCCACAATGCGCTGGATCTCGGCCTCCTCGGCAGCCGGCAGGCCGCTAGGGCAGTGGTACTGTGTGGTATCCGTGAAGTACTTGTTCTGGTAGTCGTAGTTGCCTTCGGGCGCAACGATTCGGATCACTGGCAGCGCAGCGGCCTTGGCTCCCGTGCCCAGCACGGGGCAGGTGGTCTCGTCACCGGCAATGAACTGCTCGCACAGCACTTCTGCGTCGTATTGGGCCGCCAGCTCGTAGGCCTTGGCGCATTCGTCGGCATTCATCACCTTGGTCAGGCCGATGCTGGATCCGTCGCGTGCGGGCTTGACGATCATGGGAGCGCCCAGGGCCTGCAATGCGTCACGGGTGGCTTCGGCCGAATCGACCATGCGCCAGTCCGGCGTGGGCAGGCCTTCAAAGCGCCAGATGCGCTTGGTCATGATCTTGTCCATGGCGATGCTGGAAGCCATCACGCCCGAACCCGTATAGGGGATGTCCAGCAACTCCAGCGCGCCCTGCACCGTGCCGTCCTCGCCGTAGCGGCCATGCAGCGCGATGAAGCAGCGGTCAAAGCCTTGCACCTTGAGCTGGTCCAGGCCCTGCTCGGCAGGGTCGAACTTGTGGGCATCGACACCCTTGGACTGCAATGCGGCCAGCACGCCAGCGCCGGACATCAGCGAGACCTCGCGCTCGGACGAGCGACCACCCATGAGCACGGCGACCTTGCCCAGTGACTTCACGTCGATATTTGTACCAAACATGCTCATTGCGCGCTCCCTGCGGGCGCAGCCAGCTCTTGTTTCTGAAGCATTTCAACCAATTTTCCAGGCACGGCGCCAATCGACCCGGCCCCCATGCACAGCAATACATCGCCCGCTTGCGCATTGGCAGCGATGGCTGCCGGCATATCGGCAATGTTTTCCACAAATACAGGCTCGACCTTGCCCGCCACACGCAAGGCGCGAGCCAGGGAGCGACCGTCGGCAGCCACGATGGGGGCCTCACCCGCGGCATAGACCTCGGCCAGCAGCACGGAATCGGCGCTGCCGATGACCTTCACAAAGTCCTCGAAACAGTCGCGCGTGCGGCTGTAGCGGTGCGGCTGGAAGGCCAGCACCAGGCGCTGCCCCGGGAAGGCACCGCGTGCCGCAGCCAGCGTGGCTGCCATTTCCACGGGGTGATGACCATAGTCGTCGATGACGGTGAAGGTGCCGCCATTGGCAGCCGGCAGCTCGCCATAACGCTGAAAGCGCCGCCCCACACCCTTGAAACCTTCCAATGCGCGCAGCAGCGCCTCGTCGGAAATCTCGAGCTCCATGGCCACCGCCACGGCAGACAGGGCGTTGAGCACGTTGTGCTCGCCAGGCAGGCTCAGCACGACCTCCAGATCGGGGTAGCTCTGGCCGTTCTGGCGGCGCACGGTAAAGCGCATGCGACCGGCTTCGGCACGCACGTTCACGGCGCGCACCTGGGCATCTTCGGCAAAGCCGTAGGTCGTGACCGGACGCGCCAGCTTGGGCAGGATCTCGCGCACGGCAGGGCTGTCGACGCAGAGAATGGCACGCCCGTAAAACGGCATGCGATGCAAGAAGTCGACAAAAGCCTGCTTGAGACGGCCGAAGTCATGGCCGTAGGTTTCCATGTGATCGGCGTCGATATTGGTGACGACGGCCATCACAGGCAGCAGGTTCAGGAAGGAGGCATCGGACTCGTCAGCCTCGACCACGATGTAGTCGCCCTGACCCAGCTTGGCATTCGCGCCTGCGCTGTTGAGCTTGCCGCCGATCACGAAGGTGGGGTCCAGACCGGCCTCGGCCAGCACACTGGTCACCAGGCTGGTGGTGGTGGTCTTGCCATGCGCGCCGGCAATGGCGATGCCCTGCTTGAAACGCATCAGCTCGGCGAGCATCAGTGCACGAGGAACCACAGGAATCTTTTTCTCGCGCGCAGCCAGGACCTCGGGGTTGTCGCCCTGCACGGCCGTGGATGTCACCACGGCATCGCTGCCAACAACGTTCTCGGCCGCGTGACCGACAAAGGTCTTGATGCCCAGGCCCGCCAGGCGGCGCAGCGTGGCGCTGTCAGCCAAATCCGAGCCTGAGATGGCGTAACCCAGGTTGTGCAGAACCTCTGCAATACCGCTCATGCCGGCGCCGCCAATACCGACAAAGTGAATGTGATGAATGGCGTGTTTCATGCTGCCAACTCCTCACAAGCGGCGACCACCTTCGCGGTGGCATCAGTCTTTTGCATTTTCTTCGCGAGTTCAGCGCGCTCCAACAGCGTCGCACGCTGCATATTTTGTAGCATTTCCGCCAACCCTTGGGCGCTCAAAGTACTTTGAGGCTGTAACCAACCGCCACCGGCATCCACCAGGAAGCGGGCATTGCTGGTCTGGTGGTCATCCACCGCAGCCGGGAAGGGCACATAGACCGCTGCCGCCCCTACAGCAGCGATCTCGGTCACGGTGCTGGCACCGGCACGGCAGACGACGAGATCGGCATCCGCAAAGGCCTTGGCCGTGTCGTCGATGAAAGGGGTCAGCTCGGCCTGTACGCCAGCAGCCTGATAGTTGGCGCGCAGCGCATCGATCTGGGTCGTGCCGCTTTGGTGCAGCACCACGGGGCGTTGCTCGGCGGGCATCAGGGCCAGAGCCTGGGGCACGATCTCATTGAGCGCCCTGGCTCCCAGACTGCCGCCCACCACCAGCAGCTTGAGCGGGCCGCTACGGCCAGCAAAGCGCTGGGCGGGCTCGGCCTGCTCCAGAAACGCTTGACGCAGCGGATTGCCCACCCATTCCCCCTTGGCAAATACCTTGGGAAAAGCCGTGAACACGCGCTTGGCCACCTTGGCCACAACCTTGTTGGCCATTCCAGCCACGGAGTTCTGCTCGTGCAGCACCACGGGCACACCCGAAGCGGCAGCCATCAGGCCGCCGGGCACGGTGAGGTAACCGCCCAGGCCGATGACCACATCGGGCTGCACGCGCTTCATCACGGCACGCGCCTGCGAGAAGGCCTTCGCCAGCCTGAACGGCAGTTGCACCAGGGTCTTGAGCCCCTTGCCGCGCACGCCGCCAAATTCGATGAGCTCCAGTGCGAAGCCCTGGGGCGGCACGATGCGCGACTCCATGGAGCCGGGCGCGCCCAACCAGTGCACATTCCAGCCGCGCGAGCGCAGCTCCTGTGCCACGGCCAGACCGGGGAAGATATGACCGCCGGTACCACCGGCCATCACCAGTGCCGTGCGCGGCTTGTTTGGCTTGATGAGCAGGCTCATGCGTGGCCTCCCTTCATCAGCAGCTTGTTTTCGTAGTCGACTCGGAGCACCACAGCTATCGCAATCAAATTCATCAAAATGGCCGAACCGCCAAAGCTCATTAACGGCAGAGTCAGGCCTTTGGTTGGCAAGGCGCCCAGATTCACACCCATGTTGATAAAGGCCTGGAAGCCCATCCAGATCGCCACGCCCTCGGCCACCAGCCCGGCAAAGACACGGTCCAGCGCGATGGCCTGACGGCCGATCAGCATGATGCGGCGGGTCAACCAGAAGAAGACGGCAGCAATCAGCAGCAGGCCGACCAGACCAAATTCTTCGCCGATCACGGCCAGCAAAAAGTCGGTATGCGCCTCAGGCAGCCAGTGCAGCTTTTCCACGCTGCGGCCCAGGCCCACGCCAAAGATCTCGCCCCGCCCGATGGCAATCAGCGCATGCGAGAGCTGGTAGCCCTTGCCCAGCGCATGCTTCTCATCCCAGGGATCGAGGTAGGCAAAAATACGTTCACGGCGCCACTCCGATGTGGCGATGATCATGCCGAAGGCCAGCACCACCAGCAGCGCGATGATGAAGAACATGCGCGCGTTCACGCCACCCAGGAACAGAATGCCCATGGAGATCACGACGATCACCATGAAGGCCCCCATGTCTGGCTCGGCCAGCAGCAGCACGCCCACTACGACCACGGCCAGGCCCATGGGCAGCACGGCGCGGAAGAAGCGCTCCTTGACCTCCATCTTGCGCACCATGTAGTCGGCCGCGTAGATCAGGATGGAGAACTTGGCCAGCTCGGAAGGCTGGAAGTTCATGATGCCCAGCGACAGCCAGCGACGCGCGCCGTTGACCACCGTGCCCACATGCGGGATCAGCACCGCCACCAGCAACACGATGGAGATCAGAAACAGCTTGCGCGCCACCTTCTCCCAGACATTCATGGGCACCTGGAAGGCCAGCAGCGCAGCCACAAAGGCCATGCCTATCGACATGGTGTGGCGCAGCAGAAAGTGATAGGGCTCGATCTTGCCGAAGCGCGGGTTGTCGGGCATCGCAATCGATGCCGAATACACCATGACCAGACTCCAGGACAGCAAGGCGATGACGACCCAGATCAATGCCTGATCCAGCCCCAGTACGCTTGCCGGAGTACGAGTAGGACGGTCGTACAGCGGCCCGCCCACGCGCACTGGCAGCACGTCGATGGGCTTGTCCCCGACTGTGCGGAACCACGAGCGCATGCGACCGGAGAGGCTGGTCAGGAAGGCGGCTGTCATGCGCCGTCCTCCAGTTGCTGGCCGGCTTCAAGCGCCAGCTCGCGCACCGCTTCCACAAACTGGTGGGCGCGGTCCGCATAGTCCTTGAACATGTCCATGCTCGCGCAGGCGGGCGAGAGCAGCACCGCATCATTGGCATGGGCCAGGCGTGCAGCCTGCTGCACGGCGTCCTGCATGCTTGCGGCATCGACCAGGCTCACGCCGGTGTCGCCCAGTGCCTCGCGAATCAGCGGCGCATCCTGGCCGATCAGCACGGCCGCGCGCACATAGCGCGAGACGGGCGCGGCCAGCGGGGTGAAGTCCTGGCCCTTGCCCAGACCGCCCAGAATCACCACGATGCGGTGGTCCGGCCCCAGGCCCATGAGGGCGGCCACGGTGGCGCCCACATTCGTGCCCTTGCTGTCGTCAAAGTATTCGACATCGCCCACCCGGCCCACGGGCTGCACGCGGTGCGGCTCGCCCCGGTATTCGCGCAGACCGTAGAGCAGCGGTGCCAGCGTGCATCCCGCGCCGGTCGCCAGCGCCAGGGCCGACAGCGCATTGATGGCGTTATGGCGGCCGCGGATGCGCAGCGCATCGGCGGGCATCAGGCGCACGATGTGCAGATCGTCGACGTTCTTGCCCTTGCTGGTTTCGTCGGCCTCATGGGCGCGCACCAGCCATGTCATGCCGTTGACCACCTCAAGGCCGAAGTCGCCTGGGCGGCGCGGCATGTCGCCGCCAAAGGTGACATGGGCACGCTGGAACGTCTTGCCGCGCTTGCCGGGCACCGCCACGGGCGCGGGCAGCATGGCCATGACGACGGGGTCTTCACGGTTGAGGACCATCAGAGCCTGCTCGCCGAAGACATGGGCCTTGGCATCGGCATAGGCCTGCATGCCGCCATGCCAGTCCAGATGGTCCTGGGTGATATTGAGCACCGTGGCTGCCGTGGGCTCGAAGCCGCGGCAGTCGTCGAGCTGAAAGCTGGACAGCTCCAGCACCCAGGCCTGGGGCAGAGTCTCGGCATCGATGCGCCCGGACAGGGTGTCGAGCAGCGTGGGACCGATATTGCCGGCCACGCCCACGCTCAATCCGCCATGCTCCAGCAGCTGACCGGTCAGCGAGGTGACCGTGGTCTTGCCATTGGTGCCGGTGATGCCCAGCACCTTGGGTGCATAGCCATGAGCTTCGCGCAGGCCCTTGAGCGCAAAGGCAAACAGGTCCAGCTCGCCCCCCGTGGGCAGGCCGATGCTGCGCGCGGCATTGAAGACTGGCGCCACGCTGGCCGGGCTCAGGCCCGGCGAGCGATAGACGGAGCTCAGGCTCTGGCCGTCGACCAGAGCCGCCGTGAACTCGCCTGCGACAAAGCGCGCGCCGGGCAGCTCGGTCTGCAGCGCGGACAGATAGGGTGGGGCTTCACGCGTGTCGGCCACCGTGACCTCGGCTCCGGCACGCACGCACCAGCGGGCCATCGCAATGCCCGAGATGCCCAGGCCCAGAATCAGCACGCGCTGCCCCTGCAGGTGCTGCGCCGCGCCTTGCGGCCAATGCACGGGGACAGGCGGCAGCTCCACCACCTCCTGCTGCTCGGCCTCGGGCTGCGGCTCGGCGGCAGTCACTTCGGCGTCGGCCGCGTCGGAGATGCTGGGGTCGGCAAAGATCTGCGCCACAAAGGCGGCCGCGTCCCTGGCTGCCGTCAAGGTGGAGATATCGGGCACCGGCTCGGCATCCAAGGTCTTGGCAATGATGACAGACGCTTCCATTTCAGGAGCATCCTGCGCTTTCTCCTGAATCATTTCAGACATATTTCCATCCGAAATGCTTTGAAGATCAACGGAAGGTGCTTGCATTTGCATAGCGCCCGATTCCACTTCCGGCAGCAGAACCTGATCATCGAGCTTGAGGTCTTCGTCTTGCATGGCGATTACCTCAGCTTCAGGGTGGACAGGCCCAGCAGGCACAGCAGCATGGTGATGATCCAGAAGCGGATCACGACCTGGGTTTCCTTCCAGCCGCTCTTTTCAAAGTGGTGGTGCAGCGGCGCCATCTTCAGCAGGCGGCGGCCCTCTCCATAGCGCTTCTTGGTGTACTTGAAGTAAGTCACCTGCAGCATCACCGAGATGGCTTCCGCCACAAAGATGCCGCCCATCACGGCCAGCACGATTTCCTGGCGCACGATCACGGCAATCGTGCCCAGAGCGGCGCCCAGCGCCAGCGCGCCCACATCGCCCATGAAGACCTGGGCGGGGTGCGCGTTGAACCAGAGAAAGGCCAGACCTGCGCCTGCCATGGCGCCGCAGAACACCATCAGCTCGCCCGTGCCGGGGATGCTGGGAAACAACAGATAACGCGCATAGGTGGCGTTGCCGGTCACATAGGCGAAGATGCCCAGCGCCGTGCCCACCATGATGACGGGCATGATGGCCAGACCGTCGAGGCCATCGGTCAGATTCACGGCATTGCTGGCGCCCACGATGACCAGATAGGTCATGACGATGAAGCCCAGAACGCCCAGCGGGTAGCTGACTTCCTTGAAGAAGGGCACCATCAGGCCGGCCTTGGGCGGCAGGTCCATGGAAAAGCCCGACTGCACCCAGGAGACGAACAGCGCAAACACCTCGGCATTGCTGTTCTCGGAGATGCAGAACACCAGATACAGGGCGGCCAGCAGACCAATGACGGACTGCCAGAAATACTTCTCGCCCGAGCGCATGCCCTCGGGGTCCTTGTTGACGACCTTGCGCCAGTCGTCCACCCAGCCAATCGCGCCGAAGCCCAGCGTGACCAGCAGCACGATCCAGACAAAGCGGTTGGACAGGTCAAACCACAGCAGGGTGGACACGGCAATCGAGAACAGAATCAGCACACCGCCCATGGTGGGCGTGCCGCTTTTGACCAGATGGGTCTCCATGCCGTAGCCACGCACGGGCTGACCGATCTTGAGTGCGGTCAGCATGCGAATTGCCCTGGGGCCGACGATCAGGCCGATCAGCAAGGCGGTGACGGCAGCCAGCACGGCGCGCAGCGTCAGGTACTGGAAGACGCGCAAGAAGCCGAACTCCGGCGAGATACCCTGCAGCCATTGAGCCAGCATCAGCAGCATGCGGCCTCCCCGCAGTTGCCCTGCTTCTTGTCTGCGCAGGCCTCAATGCTCTGCACCACTTGCTCCATCTTCATGAACCGCGAACCCTTGACCAAAACACTACCTACTTTGGGTAAAACTGCGCACACCGCCTGCTGAAGGGCGGCCATGCTATCAAAATACTGAGCACCACTGCCAAAGGCAGAAGCAGCAAACGAGCTCTGGTCACCCAGAGCAAAGAAATGGGCAATCCCTGCCTGCTGCGCCAGCGCGCCGGCCTCGGCATGGAACTGCGGGCCGTTATCGCCCACCTCCCCCATATCGCCCAGCACCAGCAACTGCGGTGCGGGCAGCTCGGCCAGCACGGCAATGGCAGCAGCCACGGAATCGGGATTGGCGTTATAGGTGTCGTCGACCACCGTAACGCCTTGACCATTGATCTGCACAGCCAGCGCACGCGAGCGGCCGGTCACGGGCTCGAAGCCGGACAGCCCCTTCGCAATGGCCGCCAGAGACACACCGGCGGCATGGGCACAGGCAGCCGCGGCCAGTGCGTTGCGCACATTGTGGCGGCCGGCAATATGCAGCTGCACCGCAGCCACGCCCTGCGGCGTGTTCAGTGCAAAGCTCCAGGCTCCATTGGCCCAGACCACATCGCCAGCAAAAACCTGGGCCCCATCAGTGGCCTCGCCAAACATCAGATTTGGGCGACCGGCGCTCAGCTCCGTCCACAGCGGTGTGTATTCATCTCCTGCTGGGAAGATGGCCACGCCGTCCTTGGGCAGAAAGCGCAACACCGAACCGTTTTCACGCGCAACGGCTTCCACCGTGCCCATGAACTCCTGGTGTTCGCGCTGGGCGTTGTTGACCAGGGCCACCGTGGGCTGGCCGATGGCAGCCAGCTCGGCAATCTCGCCGGGGTGGTTCATGCCCATCTCCAGCACCGCAATGCGATGTGCGCCGCTCATGCGCAGCAGGTTCAGCGGCATGCCGATGGAGTTGTTGAAATTGCCGCGCGTGGCCAGTGCTGCCTCGCCCTGCCCGCCCACGTGCGCGCGCAGGATGGACGCGATCATCTGCGTGACCGTGGTCTTGCCATTGCTGCCGGTCACGGCAATCAAGGGTAGATCGAACTGTGCACGCCATGCTCGTGCCAGCGCGCCCAATGCCAGCAGCGTATCCGGCACTTCGATGCCAGCCATGCCTGCGGCCTCCAGTCCATGGCTGGCAATGGCCGCCACAGCACCGGCGGCCTGCGCTTGCGGCAGAAAATCATGGGCGTCAAAACGCTCGCCCTTCAGGGCCACGAACAAGTCCCCGTTCTGCAACGTGCGCGTATCGGTGTGCACGCGTGCCAGCTCCAGCTGGCCGTTGCCAACCAGGCGGGCTTGGGGGATATGCGTCTGGATCAGCTCCAGCGCTTTTACCAGGGTCATCATGACCGAATCTTTCCTTCGCGGGCTGCGAGCGCCTTGTGCGCCTCAGCCATGTCGGAGAACGGATGGCGCACGCCCTTCGTCTCCTGATAGTCCTCATGTCCCTTGCCGGCAATCAGCACCACATCGCGCGCATCGGCACGGGCAATGGCTTGGGCAATGGCCGCCGCGCGGTCGGCCTGAACATGCAATGTCTCGCCCGCCTGCATGCCGGCCAGAATCTGGTCGATGATGCTTTCGGGCACCTCACTGCGCGGGTTGTCGCTGGTGACGAAAACGCCGTCAGCATTCGCCTGTGCGGCCTGCCCCATCAGCGGGCGCTTGCTGTTGTCCCTGTCACCACCGCAGCCAAACACGCACCACAGCTTGCCCTGGCGCTGGCGCGCTGCAGGCTGCAAGGCGCGCAGGGCTTTTTCCAGCGCATCGGGGGTATGGGCATAGTCCACGGCCACCAGAGGCAGGCCAGGCTTGACGATCTGCTGCATGCGACCGGGCACGGGCTCCAGATCTGCACAGGCCTGCACGGCCTGCTCCAGCGTCAGTCCCAGGCAGCGCAGCGTGGCCAGCACCCCCAGCAGATTGGAGACGTTGTACTGGCCGACCAGACGCGTATTCATGCGCAGGCTGTGACCGGCTTCCAGCACGGTAAAGCTCAGGCCTTCGTCGCCCAGTCCGATGTCCTTGGCCTGCAGTCGCGCAGGTCCTTGAATGGAAACACTCCAGACATCCATCGCACGGCCCTGCAGCCTGGCCCAGAGCCTGGCGCCGTGTGCGTCATCGATATTGACCACAGCCGCCGGCAGGCCGGGCCAGTCGAACAACTGGGCCTTGGCCTGCCAGTAGGCATCCATGCTGCCGTGGTAGTCCAGATGGTCCTGCGTGAAATTGGTGAACAGGGCCACGCGAATCTTGCTGCCGTCCAGGCGATGCTCGACGATGCCAATGGACGATGCCTCGATGGCGCAGGCCGCGAGGCCCTGGTCGGCATAGCTGCGGAACGCGCGCTGCAGCAGCACCGGGTCCGGGGTGGTCATGCCCGTCGACTCCAGCGCAGGCGGTACGCCCACACCCAGGGTGCCCACCAGCGCACAGCCGGTGCGCGCGTTCAGCGTCACTTTCGAGAGCGCATGCGCCAGCCACCAGGCGGTGGTGGTCTTGCCGTTGGTGCCGGTCACGGCCAGCACGTCGAGCTCGCCGCTGGGATGTGCAAACCATTGGTCGGCAATCAGTCCCGTCGCGGCCTTCAGACCCTTGAGAGCTGCAATACGGCCACCGCTCAGATCGAAGGCCTGCAGGCCGTCGGCCTCCACCAGCACGGCAGCGGCGCCCTGCTCCAGTGCCTTGCCCACATAGGCTCGGCCATCAGTGGCAGCTCCGGGCCAGGCGACAAAGGCATCGCCTGCCTTGACCTTGCGACTATCGGTCTGCAGGTCACCCTGCACGCGGCTGCGCAGCCAGGCAACGGCCTCGGCTGCATTGTTCAGGATTTGAATGGGGGTGCTCATAGCACAGGCTCCTCAGCGGGTGCAGCCACGATCTGAGGCTTGACTTCCTTGTCGGGCTGAACGCCCATGAAACGCAATGTCTGCTGGACCACGTCCGCAAACACCGGGCCGGCCACCGTGCCGCCGTAGTAGGAACCTGTCGTAGGCTCGTCCACCATCACGGCAACGATGATGCGCGGCTTGTCGATGGGAGCAATGCCCGTGAACCAGGCGCGGTACTTGCCCGCGGCATAGCTCTTGCCCACCTGCTTGCGGGCAGTGCCCGACTTGCCGCCAATGGTGTAGCCCTCGGCCTGGGCCTTCTGGCCGGTACCGCCTGGACCGGCAGCAAGACGCAGCATGTGCAGCACCGCCTCGGCGTTTTCCTTGGAGATCACACGCACGCCCACGGGAGGCTCGCTTGTTTTCAGAATCGTCGAGGGAATGACGTTGCCGTCGTTGGAGAACACGGTGTAGGAACGTGCCATCTGGAACAGCGAGGCCGACAGGCCATAGCCATAGGACATGGTGGCCTGCTCGATAGGCTTCCAGGTCTTCCAGGCACGCAGACGACCCGAGACCGCGCCCGGGAACTGGATCTGAGGCTTCTGGCCGAAGCCCAGCGCACTGAAGTACTCCCACATTTCCTGGGCTGAGAGCTTTTGCGCCACCTTGGTCGCGCCCACGTTGCTGGACTTCTGGATCACACCCTCCACCGTCAGCGCGCCGTAGTTGTGCGTGTCGGTGATGGTGGAGCCCGTCACCGTGTAGCGGCCCGGTGCGGTATCGATGATGGTGCTCGGCTTGACACGCTTGAGCTCCAGGGCGGCGGCCACAGTGATGGGCTTCATGGTCGAACCCGGCTCGAAGGTGTCGGTCAGCGCGCGATTGCGCAGCTGCTCGCCCGTCAGGTTTTTGCGGTGGCCGGGGTCATAGCTGGGATAGTTCGCCAGGGCCAGCAACTCGCCGGTGTGCGCATCCATGACCACCACGCTGCCTGCCTTGGCCTTGAAGGTCTCGACCTGCTGCTTGAGTTTCTGGTAGGCGTAGTACTGGACCTTGCTGTCAATGGACAGCTGAATGTCCTGACCGTCCTGAGGCGGCACTTCATCGCCCACGCCCTCCACCACGCGGCCCAGACGATCCTTGATCACACGACGCGAACCAGCCTTGCCGGCTAGTTCCTTGTCAAACGCCAACTCCATGCCTTCCTGACCATGGTCTTCCACATTGGTGAAACCCACGATATGCGCCGCAGACTCCCCTTCGGGGTACTGGCGCTTGTATTCCTTGCGGTTGTAGATGCCCTTGATATTGAGCGCCACGATCTTCTGGCCCACGTCCCAGTCCAGCTGACGCTTGACCCAGACAAAGGTCTTGTCCTCGACATCCAGCTTCTCCATCAGGGAGCGCAGCGGCATGTCCATGAGGCGTGCCACCTCCTTGAGCTTTTGCTGGACTTCAGGATCCTTCAGATCCACGTCCTCGGGAATAGCCCAGATACTGGCCGCTGGCACGCTGGACGCAAGAATCAGGCCGTTGCGATCCAGCAAACGGCCACGATTGGCTGGCAGCTCCAGAGTACGCGCAAAGCGCACCAGACCCTGACGCTTGAAGAAGTCGTTGCCGAAGACCTGCACATAGGCTGCACGCGCACCCAGGCCCACAAAACCCAGCGCCAGCGCAGCCACAATGAACTTGCTGCGCCACAGCGGTGTTTTCGAAGCCAGCAAAGGGCTGGTGGTATAGAGCACGCTGCGTGTCATTGCGCAGTTCCTGCAGCCGTTTCATGCACGTACTGCGTAATCGCCTGAGAAGCCTGCTTCATCTGCAGCTTTTCTCGCGCCACTGTCTCGATGCGCTGAGGCGTGGCCTGGGCGCGTTTTTCCACCTGCAGGCGCAGCTGATCCGTCGCCAGCCGACGCGCCTCTGCCTCGGCGCGGTCCAGCTCGGTGAACAGGCGGCGCGACTCATACTGGGTGTGCACCAGAAAAATGGCGCTGGTCATGACCGCCAGCAACAGCAGCAGGTTTATGCGCAGCATGGCAGCCCTCCCGCAACCGTGCTTGCAGCGGCATGGCGATACATCATGCAGGCACCTCGGTGCGCTCTGCGACGCGCATCACGGCAGAGCGCGAGCGCGGATTGGCATCCACCTCGGCAGCACTGGGCTTGATGCGCTCCAGCGCCTTCAGACGCATGGGCGTGGGAGGCGCAAACGGTGCACGGCGGTCGTAGACCTCCTTGGAATGCTTGGCAATGAACTGCTTGACGATGCGATCTTCCAGTGAGTGGAAGCTGATCACGGCCAGACGGCCGCCGGGGGCCAGCACGCGCAGACTGGCTTCTAGCGCTTGCTCAAGCTCCTGAAGTTCGGCATTGATGAAAATCCGAAGAGCCTGGAAGGTCCGTGTTGCCGGGTTCTGCCCAGCCTCGCGGGTCTTGACCGCGCCAGCCACGAGTTGGGCCAGCTCGGCAGTGGTGCGTAATGGGCCCTGGCTTTCGCGCCGAGCAACAATCGCCTTTGCAATGGGGCCAGCAAACCGTTCTTCGCCGTAGTCACGTATCACCTCCGCAATCTGCTGCACTTCCGCATCTTCAAGCCACTCGGCCACGCTCTGACCACGCGTGGTGTCCATGCGCATGTCGAGGGGGCCGTCAAAGCGGAAGCTGAAGCCCCGGTCCGGGTTGTCGATCTGGGGCGAACTCACCCCCAGGTCCATCAACACCCCTTGCACACTGCCTTCGGGCAGTTCGCCCAGGTGGCGAAATCCTTCATGCCGAATCGAAAAACGCGCATCGGTGATGCGCGCCGCCTCAGCAATTGCGTCCGGGTCTTTGTCGAACGCGATCAAGCGCCCGTCCGGCCCCAGCCTTTGCAAAATGAGCCGGGAATGACCACCTCGACCGAACGTCGCATCGACCCACTGGCCGGCGGGCGGCTCGGCGGCACCACCCAGCAGGGCGTCCACGGCCTCATCCAGCAAGACGGTGATATGTTGCAACGGCTGATTCACAAGCACTTCCTACAAAACAAAATCCTGGAAAGCCGCCGGCATCGGTTGCTGGCGCGCTTCCGCTTCGCGCATTTCATAAGTGGCCTTGTCCCAGACCTCGAAATGCGCCCCCATGCCCAGCATCAAGACCTCTTTGGTCAGACCTGTGGCCTCACGCAACTCGGGCGAAATCAGCAGCCGACCGGTTGCATCCATCTCCGCATCCATGGCATTGCCCAGAAAAATCCGCTTCCACCACTGAGCCGTGATCGGCAGTTGCGCGACGCGTTCGCGAAACTGCAGCCACTCGGGGCGCGGAAACAGCAACAGACAGCCATCGGGATGCTTGGTGAAAGTGACCTGCCCCTCAGCCAAGGACAAAAGGGCGTCACGATGCCGGGTCGGCACTGAGAGCCGCCCCTTTCCATCGAGATTCAGCGAAGACGCCCCTTGAAACACGGCAAGTTACTCCGGTCATCTGGAGCCGCTCGTTCCCCAAAAATGGGCACGAGGGCAGCTTTCACCACTTAATTGCACTTTTTTGCACTGTATCAGCAATTCAAGGTGAATCCAAACCCGAATGAACAATTATTTGCAATGAAATCAAGCACTTAGAGAGAAAAAGAAAAGCCTTATTCTGAAAATATCTTTCCTTTACAAGCACTTAGCAAAGTCAATGCAAGTGGACTCTCATTAGGAGGCGTCAATTGCAACCATTCAATTCAATGGAAAGAACTGATTGAAGTCTCGACCTTCTCCTACAAATGCAAACTGCCCGCACAGGCGGGCAGCTCGCTTCAAGCGCTCGGTTCTTCAAAGAATGAAGCGCGACAGATCCTCATCCTTGCTCAGCACCTGCAGGCGCTGATCCACATAGGCTGCATCGATCACCACGGTCTGACCCGAAAGCTTGGCCGCATCGAAGCTGACCTCGTCAAGCAAACGCTCCATCACTGTGGACAGACGCCGCGCACCGATGTTTTCGGTACTCTCGTTGACGTCAAAGGCAATCGTTGCCAGACGCGTGATGCCCTCTGGCTTGAACTCCAGGGTCACGCCTTCGGTCGCCAGCAGCGCCTGATATTGCTTGACCAGGGAGGCGTGAGTCTGCATCAGAATCGCCTCGAAGTCCTGTACCGACAGAGATTCCAGTTCCACGCGAATGGGAAAGCGCCCCTGCAGCTCGGGAATCAGATCGCTTGGCTTGGACAGATGGAAAGCGCCCGAAGCGATGAACAGAATGTGATCGGTCTTGACCACCCCATACTTGGTCGAGACGCTGGTGCCCTCGACCAGGGGCAGCAGGTCGCGCTGCACGCCCTGGCGCGAGACGTCGGAGCCGCTGGTTTCCTGGCGCGTCGCCACCTTGTCGATTTCGTCGATGAAGACAATGCCGTTTTGCTCGGCATTGGCAATGGCGCGGGTCTTGACGTCTTCCTCGTTGACCATCTTTGCTGCTTCCTCATCGGTCAACAGCTTCAGGGCCTCGGCGATCTTGAGCTTGCGCGTCTTGCGCTTTTCCTGGCCCATATGGCTGAACATGCCGCGCAGCTGCTCGGCCATCTCTTCCATGCCCTGGGGGCCCATGATCTGCACCTGAGGCATCTGCTCGGCGATGTCGATCTCGATCTCCTTGTCGTCAAGCTGACCTTCGCGCAACTTCTTGCGGAAAACCTGACGCGCCGTGTTGTCCGCCGGTACTTCGCCGGTGCGGGCCTGCGGGATCAGTACATCGAGAATGCGCTCCTCGGCAGCATCTTCGGCGCGGGCGCGCATCTTCTTCATGTCCGACTCGCGCGTCTGCTTGACGGCAACTTCGGCCAGATCGCGGATGATGGCGTCCACATCCTTGCCCACATAGCCCACTTCGGTGAACTTGGTCGCCTCGACCTTGATGAAGGGAGCATCGGCGAGTTTTGCCAGGCGACGTGCTATCTCCGTCTTGCCCACGCCCGTGGGACCGATCATCAGAATGTTCTTCGGTGTGATTTCCTGGCGCAGGCCCTCGGGCACCTGCTGGCGGCGCCAGCGATTGCGCAATGCAATCGACACCGCGCGCTTGGCACCATGCTGGCCGACGATGTGCTTGTCAAGCTCGGAGACGATCTCCTGGGGAGTCATGGCAGAAGACATGTGAATTCTCAGTCAAATATGCCTCTGGCGCTTATCCATAAAGCGCCAGCAGCTATCAATTCGGATAGACGAGCGCTTACAGCGTCTCGATCGTGTGATTCATATTGGTGTAGATGCACAGCTCGCCGGCAATCGCCAGGGATTTGCGCACCACATCTTCGGCCGACAACTCGGTGTTGTTGAGCAAGGCCTTGGCTGCGGAATGCGCATAGGCGCCGCCGGAGCCGATGGCCACAATGCCCTGCTCGGGCTCCAGAACGTCGCCATTGCCGGTAATGATGAGCGAGGTCGTCGCATCGGCTACTGCCAGCATGGCTTCGAGCTTGCGCAGCACACGGTCGGTGCGCCACTCCTTGGTCAGCTCGATCGCGGCGCGGGTCAGGTTGCCCTGGTGTTTTTCCAGCTTGGCCTCGAAACGCTCGAACAACGTGAAGGCATCTGCGGTTGCCCCCGCAAAGCCCGCCAGCACCTTGCCGTGATAGAGCTTGCGCACCTTGCGCGCCGTGCCCTTGATGACGATATTGCCCAATGTGACCTGACCATCACCGCCGATGGCGACTTGCACGCCCTCGGGAGTCTGGCGGCGCACGCTCAAAATGGTGGTGCCGTGAAACTGTTCCATCTGGCGCAGATGGGGGCAGGCAAGATCGACCTCAAGGGGCCCAGAAAAATTAAATTTGCAGCGCTTGCTGTGGATATCGCCTCAAACGGCCAGACTCCCCACCACAGACGCAGCCCCTTAGGGGAGGCAGCATGGCCACTTCGGGAGCTAGTCCCGTCTTGGAATCACCTGAGCATGTTCCTGAATGCCAACAACATTGAAGAACACCGCCAGCAACTGGTGCAACTGACTGAATTGCAACACGTGACCCAGCTCCTGCATCTGCGCAGCCCAGTTCAGCACCGAGCCTGCGGCAGCAAAGTCCATGCGCACCAGGCGCGAGCAGTCAACGGCAATGGCTTCGCCAAGCTTGGCCTTTTCCTGAACCTCGGCAAGCCAGGGCAGTGCATCGCCGTCGATCACGCCTTGCAGCGCAAAACGCGGCTGATGCTCCTTCCAGAGCATGCCGGGCTGAATCGTCTCCGGCCCCAAGAGCCGGCTATCTTGGGCACGCAGGTTCTGCGCCTGCCCTTCGTTCGCATACGCGCACAGCGGATCTTCCCATGAGGGTGGCGACAGCTCGTAGGTCACGCAATAGTCCAGCGCCGTCAGCTCAAACTCGTCCTGCAGATGCATCAGGCGCTGCATGGCCAGACGCAAATACCACCAGTCCTGATCGACGGCGCGATCACCGGAAGGGGTGTGCTTGCTGAGAACCGCCAGCAATCTCTCGTGACCGGCAAAAACCAGTGATCCTTTTTCGTCGGCCCAGCGCTGCGCCATATCCAGCAGCGGCTTCTTCACGCCGGGGTCGAGGCTTTCCAGAACGCTCCAGTCCATGACCGAGCTGCCGGCGCTGCGCGCCTTGCTGGCCAGCAGCGCCTTGAAACCAGGCTCATCCAAACGCACAGGAGCCTGCCAGCGAAAGCCGGTCTGCACTGCTGCGGCATCCGGCGCGGTTTCGCTAAGCCTGCCCGCCTGCTGCGGCATCACAAACCATTGCGGGGCCGAACGACCGAAGCGCGCCACAAAGTCCATGGCAGCGTCTTCAAACTGAGCTTGCATGCCTGCTGCGCGATACATGTCCAGCAGTGCCAGCCATACCTGCAACTGTGCCGGCGTATCCTGAGCACGCTCGGCAATCAAGGCCTTGAGACTGGTCTCGGCTGCGACGCTGTCACCGCTGGCAAAGACAATCGCAGCATCCTCCAGCGCGGCATCATGCTCGAAGCGCGCAAAGGACGGCGGAACCATATTGATATCGGTGGGAGCAGAGACCTCGGTTGTGGCAAACGCCGGCGAAAAGTCTGTCTCGCCCCGCAGGCCCGGCAAAGCAACAGGATTGCCCTGCCGACCCGATTGCGGCAGTTCCAGATCGCTTGGCAACACATCCTGAAGCAGAGGCAGTGTGCTGATCGAAAGCGGCTGGCTTTTAAATACCGAAGGCATGCCGCCACCGCCCTCGGGCAGTTGCAGCGGCATGGTGGCGGCATCAGCAGCCAGCTTTCCGCGCCACCATTGCTGGGCCATCTGCGCTTCGATCTCGTCGATCTTCTTGATGGTTTCTGCGCGCTCGCCCGGCACGGAGCTTTGGGCAGTCTGCAAAAAAGAGGAAGGCGCTAGCGGGGTCGGCGTCTCGAGTGGAGCCCTGGCAGTCACTGCCATCTTGGACAACTGAGCCTGACGCAGCTTGCGCAACTGGTCAAACTCGCGCTTTCGCACAAAGTCGTTCTGGCGCTTGCGCTCCAGCATCTCCTTGAGCGCCTGCTTGCTGTACTGGCTTTCTTCGCTTTCCTGGTTGAGATTTTCCAAATCGGACCAATTCACGGTCGGGTGGCGCACAAAACGCACCACCTTGGACAGCAACCCTCCCGACTTGTTTTCTTCTTTTGCCATGGTCCTCTACTTTGCTGCCTGCAGCCCCATCAACGCCTGACGCAGATCAATCGCCGTACATCTTCTGCTTGAGCTCACGGCGCTGCTGGGCTTCCAGCGACAGTGTAGCCGTGGGGCGAGCCAACAGGCGTCCCACACCGATGGGCTCGCCGGTTTCGTCGCAGTAGCCGTAGTCACCAGCATCAATGCGGGCAATGGACTGGTCGATCTTCTTGAGCAGCTTGCGCTCGCGGTCACGGGTGCGCAGCTCGAGAGCGTGCTCTTCCTCGATGGTGGCACGATCGGCAGGGTCGGGCACCACGACGGTGTCTTCACGCAGGTTTTCCGCAGTCTCGCCCGCATTCACATGCATATCGTTCTTGAGCGCGACCAGCTTGCGACGGAAATAGGCCAGCTGGGCGTCGTTCATGTAATCGTCATCAGACATGGCCAGCACTTCAGCATCGGTCAGCTCCTCTACCGACTTGGTCTTCCAGGCGTTGGCCAGCTTGGGATCTTTCTTGGGCACAGCTTGCTTTGTGTTGGTCATTGCTTTCGTATCTCTCATGGTTGCCGCAGCCTTGACTGCCGAAGCTGCCAGGGGCGGAACATCTGTTTCAGGCTGCCGCGCTGGAGGCGATGCAGAACGCTTGGATCTGGACGATTTGGAAGATTCTCCCGCTGCTGCAGGTACCAGCACCGGGTTGTCCAACGCGGCGTCCACCAAAGAGGTCTCGACGCTGCGGGGGTGCACAGCCGCTGCCGCAGCTTTGGCTGCAGCCTTGGGCAGATTACTTTTCACAGCGGTCACGTCCTGTCTCCTTACAGTACAGAGCCCTTGCAGGGCCGGATTGCTCCAACACCCTCTTTAGGGCCGGCATTGTAGCCACGCCAGTCGCCCCAGCCCGGCTCCGTTGCACATACCCCACAATTTGCAACAAAGCCTGCGCCTGTTTCGGTCAGTTTGCGAGAAATAACAGACAAACAAAACGGCCTGCTTGGCAGGCCGTCAGTCATTGTCAGCAAACCGTTAGCTTTCGCCGAAACAGCTCCCAAACCCAGGGTTTACACCAGACATTGATCCAGTCCCTGGCGAAGAATATCCTGCGGCAGATCGATACCGATGAAGACCATTTTGCTGACTCGCTTTTCATCGGCTTCCCACTCGGGGCCCAGATCGCTGCCCATGAGCTGGTGCACGCCCTGAAAGATGACCTTGCGGCTGGTGCCCTTCATGTCGAGCACGCCCTTGTAGCGCAGCATCTTGGGGCCGTAGATATTGACGATGGCGCCCAGGAAATCTTCCAGCTTGGCCGGGTCGAACGCGCGATCTGCCCGGTAGACAAAGCTCTTCACATCATCGTCGTGATGATGGTGGTGCGGGTGATTGCAGTGCTCGCCATGCTCGTGGTCATGGTGGTCGTGGCCGCAATGCTCGTCGTGCTGGTGTCCATGATCGTGATCATGCTCGCATTGGCCATGGTCATGGTCGCAAGCGCTGTGGTCGTGATGATCGTGGCCGTGATCATCTTCCTTGAGGAAATCGGGGTCGATGTCCAGCTTGGCGTTCAGGTTGAAGCCACGCAGATCGAACACTTCACTCAGGGGCACATCGCCAAAATGAACGGCACGGATGGGCGCGCGCGGGTTCATGTGCTTGAGGCGATGGATCAGCGCCTCCTTTTCTGCTTCCGTCACCAGATCTGTCTTGGACAGGAACATCTGGTCGGCAAAGCCCACCTGGCGGCGCGCTTCCTGGCGATCGTCAAGCTGCTGGTTGGCATGCTTGGCATCCACCAATGTGATGATGGAGTCGATCAGATAGGTCTCGGCGATCTCGTCATCCATGAAGAAGGTCTGGGCCACGGGGCCAGGGTCTGCCAGGCCGGTGGTCTCGATCACGATACGGTCGAAGTCCACCTGTCCCTTGCGGCGCTTGGCGGCCAGCAACTGCAAAGCCTCGCGCAGGTCTTCGCGGATGGTGCAGCAGATGCAGCCGTTGCTCATCTGCAGAATCTGTTCTTTGGATTCGGTCTTGAGAATGTCGGTGTCGATGTTCTCCTCGCCGAACTCGTTCTCGATCACGGCAATCTTCATGCCGTGGGATTCGTGCAGCACGCGCTTGAGCAGCGTGGTCTTGCCCGAGCCCAGAAAGCCCGTGAGGATGGTGACTGGAATGAGAGCCATGCGTTGAAACCTCTTGCTGCGGCCAGCCGCCACATGCGGCTGTCCAAAAAACACGGGCGGCGCATCCCTATGCGCGCTCCGGTGATAACAGCTGGGGAGTGTAGCGGCGCTTTCAAGCGCTCATGGGCAGCAGGGACGGCAGAAATTTCAGCCAAAAATCACATCCGTCATATACCCAACAATCACTTCAAGCTATCAAATCAGGACTCTTCGTCTTGCTCTTTGTCGTCCGGCTTGCGCAATGGACCGGACGTCTCGCCGACACTGCTGCGCTGCGCACGCGGGTGGGCTTTTTCATAAGCCTGGGCCAGATGCTGGAAATCCAGCCGCGTATATATCTGCGTGGTGGCAATGCTGGAATGCCCGAGCAGCTCCTGCACGGCACGCAGATCGCCACTGGACTGCAGCATATGACTGGCAAAGGAGTGACGCAGCACATGCGGGTGCACGCCAGTCGCAAGCCCTGCCTGCTGGCCTCGCTGCTTGAGACGTGACCAGACCGACTGGGCGCCGAGCCGCTCGCCCCGGCGACCGACGAACAAGGCCGCTTCATCCTGTGCCTTGAGCTGTGCGGCCCCGACCAGCGCGCTGCTGCGCAGCGCCAGCCAGCGCTGCAAGGCCAGAATCGCCATGCGCCCCACTGGCACAATGCGGCGCTTGCCGCCCTTGCCCTGAACATGGGCATCGCCCGCCTCCAGATCGACCCAGCCTCGGCCTTCATACCGGCTTTGCTGGCCGGGCCGCAGATCCAGCCCCACCAGCTCGGCCACACGCAGGCCGCTGCTGTAGAGCAGTTCGGTCATGGCGACGTCACGCGCCTCTATCCACGGATCGGCCTCGGGGTTCTGAAAACTGGCCAATTGCACGGCGTCGTCCACCGCCAGAGCCTTGGGAAGAGGCTTGGCAGCCTTGGGGCCGCGCACGCCCTCCACGGGGTTGAAAGGCACCAGTTCCCGCTGGGCCGCCCAGCGAAAAAAGCTGCGCCAGCCCGAAAGAATCAGTGCGATGCCGCGTGCGCTGCGGCCGCCGCCATGCATTTGCGCAGCAAAGCGGCGGATATGTGCGGGCTGCAGCGCCAAGAGCTCCTGGTCAGCCGCCTGCGCAAAGCTCTGCAGCTTGATCAGGTCCAGTGCATACAGGGTATGCGTGCGCTCGGCCAGGCGCTTTTGCACACGCACATGCTCCAGATAGCTGTGGACAACTTCCGGAAGCTGCGCGTACTGCTCCTCAAAAGAGGGCTGCTCGCGCTCTTGCATCGGTATCTACACCCTTTTGCAGCCTCAGCCGTGCGCCAGCGTCAGCGCAGGAGCGCGCATGCGCGAGAGCGAGGCACTGGCCAGCTCGGAGATGCGTGAAAGGAATTCAAGGCCCATGGTGGCATCGAAACGCAGCGGGTCGGGCGAGCCCAGCACCAGCATGCCAAAGGCGTTGGAAGTGCTGTCCATGGCACCGTCATGCAGGGTCAGCAGCGCCACCGACTGCACCGCATTGGGGTTGGGCAGCCAGGTCACGGGCTCGAAACCCATATTGGGGCCGCAGAACGGCATGGTCAGAGACGAGGCAAAGGCCTTGGCATCATCGCTCACTCCCATGGTGTAGACGGTGCCGCTGTGCGCGCCCGCCACATTCCACAGACGCAGCGCGACCTGGGGGACATCAAACGTGTGCTGCAGGCTGGCGGTGAGCGCATGGGGCAGCTCGCGCAGGTCCTGTACCTTGACCAGAGCATGGGTCCACTGGTGAATCTTGTTGGCGATGGAGGCGTTCTCGCTGCCATGGCGCACCATGTCCATGATGCGATGCTCCAGACCCTTGATCTTTTCGCGCAGCATCTCGGCCTGACGCTCCTGCAGGCTGACGGCACGTGGGCCGTGGCCGCTGATCAAACGCACGCCCGTCAGCATCTCGGCGTGGCGCTCGAAGAAATCGGGATTTTCCTGGAGGTAGTCGGCAATCGACTCTTCGGTCATGGCGGTATCGGTCAAGCTGTTCATAAGGTATCAGGTATGTCGATCTGGCCTTCAAAAACAAATTCGGCAGGGCCTGTCATGCGCACGCGATCCTGCGCACCACCCGCCCATTCAATGGTCAGCAGACCGCCGCGGGTATGCACATCGACGCGCTGGTCGAGCAGTCCCCAGCCGATGCCGGCCACCACGGCGGCGCAGGCCCCCGTGCCGCAGGCCAGGGTCTCGCCGGCACCGCGTTCATAGACGCGCAAGCGGACCTCACCACGGTTGAGGATCTGCATGAAGCCGGCGTTCACACGCTGAGGAAAACGGGCATGGTTCTCGATCAACGGGCCGTGCAACTCCACCAAAGCGGCATTCACATCGTCCACCAGTTGCACCGCATGCGGGTTGCCCATGGAAACGGGCGCCATCCAGACTGTAGCGGGCTGCAAAGGTGTATCAATCGTCAGAGGCCATTTTTGCGTTGACCCCAAGGCTTCTGGCTCCAGACCGTCGGTCGTGAAGGGCACCTTGGCCGGATCCAGCTGAGGCGCGCCCATATCGACCGTGACGCGGCCGTTGCCATGAATTTCGGGGGCGATGACGCCCGAGAGGGTCTGTACGCGGATCACGCTCTTGTCGGTCAGACCCTTGTCATGCACATAGCGCGCAAAACAGCGCGCGCCGTTTCCGCACTGCTCGACCTCGCCACCATCGGCGTTGTGGATGACATATTCAAAGTCCACGTCCTCTGCGGGTGCAGGGCGCACCGTCAGGATCTGGTCGGCACCCACGCCAAAGTGACGATCGGCCAGGTAGCGGTACTGGGCGGCGCTCAAGCCCAGACGAGCCTGGGTTTCGTCGAGCACGACAAAGTCGTTGCCCGCGCCTTGCATCTTGGTAAAGCGAATCTGCATGATGCCGCACATTATCGCGCCGGGCGCAGGATCTGCGCCATGCCATGGGATCAGCGATACAGCTTTTGCAACAACTCCATGAGCTGCACCTGCTCGGCAGCACTCAGATGCGCGATGGCACGGGTCTCGCTGCTCTTGAGCTCGGGCTCGGCCGTATCCACCAGCTCGCACCCCGCGGCGGTCAGGTACAGGCCCGTGGCGCGGCCGTCTCGCGGGTGCGGACGCCGCTCCAGAAAGCCGCGTTTGCCCAACGCATCGATCATGCCCACCATATTCGGCGGCAGCACGGCCAGTTGCTGACAGAGCTGACGCGAGGTGATGCCCGGGTTGCTGCCCACCAGAGAGAGCACGGAGAATTCGACGATCTTGAGGTCAAAACGCTCCATGCAGCGCATGAAGACCCCCACCAGAGCCAGCGAGGCGCGCCTGGCGTTGTAGCCCAGCAGGGATTCCAGAAAGCTGGCATTGACCTGATCGACGGCAAAAACCCCGGCACTGTCCCTGGGCTCCTGCCCCGAGCCCGGGACGCCCGAGCCGGCCTCTGTGGAGCGCGTGCCGCGCAAAGAGCGTGCAGGTTTGGAATCTGGTTCAGCAGTCTTGTGAGCGAGCATTGGCGATGTCAACTTCGAAGGCAAAAGAGCAATCCAGGAGCGCGATGAAAAGACTGCAATTGTGCCGGTATTGCTCGCATCTTGCAGCCATTTAGATCAATGCGCAGAGGTGAAAAGCTGGTTGCCGTGTACGACGGAAGCCTGCGCCCACTGCGCCTTCATCAGATTCAGACGCCAGTCCATTTCGGGCAATATGCGCTGCTGCACCTGCTTGCAGGGGCCTCGCCAGCGCTCCCTATCGCCCCCCGCTGTGGCCGCAATACGAGCCCACGCCCAGCCCAGCAGCACCACGGCCACGCAGCGCAGATAGTCGTCGGCCACGCGCCAGGCCAGGGTGTCATCTTCCTTGCAGGCCTGCGCCAGCACCGTGGTGAAGTAGCGCAGCTGTGCCAGGCAGCGCAGCACTTCTGCATCCAGCGCCCGCCCAGCATCCAGGCTGTTGCGCAAAGTCAGCAGCCATTGCCCCATGGCCTGACCACCGTCGGGCAGCACCTTGCGCACCAGCAGGTCGATGGCCTGAATTTCATTCGTGCCTTCGTAAATCATGGCCACGCGCGAATCACGCACGATCTGCTCTATGCCCCACTCGCGGATATAGCCGTGGCCGCCAAATACCTGCAGGCAGGCGCTTGAGCCCTCGAATGCCTGCTGGGTCCAGGCCGCCTTGAGCACGGGCGTGATCACGCTGCACCACTGCTGGGCCTGATCACGCTCACGTGCGCTTTCGGCATGTCGCGCCATATCGAGATAGATACCGGTCTGGTAGGCCAGCACACGCCCGCCATCCACCCAGGCGCGCTGCAAATCGAGCGTACGGCGAATGGCCGGATGCTCGATGATCAAATCTGCTGCATCGCCAGCGCCACGCGAAGCAGGCACCGCCCCTGGCGCGCGCATCTGGCGGCGTTCCAGCGCATAGGCATGGGCCTTCTGCCATGCCGCGTCCAGCAGCCCTATGCCCTGGAGCGCCACATGCAGGCGCGCGGCATTCATCATCACAAACATGGCGTTCAGGCCCGCTCCGGGCTGGCCTATCAACCAGCCTGCAGCCCCATCAAAGCGCATCACGCAGGTAGGGCTGCCATGCAGGCCCATTTTTTCCTCGATGCGCTCACAGACCACTCGGTTGCGCTCGCCATCTGGCAATAGCTTGGGCACAAGAAACAGCGACAGGCCCTTGGGCCCTGCAGGGGCCCCGGGCAGACGCGCCAGCACTAGATGCACGATGTTCTCGCTCAGATCATGCTCGCCGCCCGAAATGAAAATCTTGCTGCCACTGACCTCGAAGCGCTCGCCCAGCTCGGATTCGCCCACCGGCACGGCCTGCGTGCGCACCTGCCCCAGGTCGCTGCCCGCATGGGCCTCCGTCAGGCACATGGTCGCCAGCCATTCGCCGCTGGCCACCTTGGACAGATAGGCTGCCTTAAGCGCATCGCTGCCATGGTGCTTGAGGCACTCATAAGCACCATGCAGCAGGCCCGGAGCCATGGTCCAGCCATGGTTGGCAGCGCTCAGCCATTCATACAGCACGCCTTCCAGCACCCAGGGCAGCCCCTGGCCGCCATCCTCCTCGGCACAGGCCAGAGCAGGCCAGCCCGCCTGCCAGAAGTCCTGATATGCCTGGGCAAATCCAGGCGGCGTGGTGACTTTGCCCGCTGCAAACTGCACGCCGACCTCATCGCCTTCACGCGACAGCGGCGCCACCACCTCGCCCACCCATTTGCCGGACTCCTCCAGCACCTGCTGCATCAGCCCCCGGTCCGTTGCCGCATGCGCCGGCAGGCGCTGCAATTGCTCATCGGCCTTGAGCACATCGAAAAGAAGAAACGCGTTATCGGCACTGGCGGGCAAATAGGACATACAAAACCGGCTGCCAAGCAGCAAATAAAAATCTCTAAAGGCTGCCCCATTCATGCCGACGCGCGGCCCAAGCCTGGGATGCCAAGCAAGGGCCGCCCCGCAGCGAGGGCATCGTCCCCTCCCGCGCAGCGAGAGAGGGGGAAGCCGCAAAGCGGCTCATGGGAGTGATCAGGTATCAGCCGTAAACCCGATCTGCTTGACCAGCGGCCCCCAGCGCTCAAATTCGGCCTGCTGCGAGCGGGCCATCTCCTCGGGCGTGGAGCTGGTGGCAATCAGGCCGACCACACCCACGCTTTCCTTGAGAGCGTCGCTCTTGAGCGCTGCCGTGATGGCCGCATGGGCGCGTGCACGCACATCGGCGGGCGTCTTGGCATTGGCATAGAAGCCAAACCATTCCTCGGCCGTCAGATCGGCAAAGCCCTGCTCGGCAAAGGTGGGCACATTGGGCAGATAGGGGTTGCGCTGCGGGCCGCTGGTGGCCAACACGCGCAGCTTGCCGGCCTTGTAGTAACTCAGGAAGTCGCCGCTGGGACCCATCACGGCAGCAATCTGGCCACCGGCCAGGTCTGACACGGCAGGCGCCGTGCCGCGATAAGGCACATGGCTGAGCTTGATGCCCGAACGCAGGCTGAGCAGGGAGCCGATCAGATGCGGCTGGGTACCCGCACCTGGGCTGCCGAAGCTGGCCTTGTCGGGGTTGTTCTTGCACCAGGCCAGGAAGTCCTTGAGCGTCTTGACCTCGGCCGGCACGGCGGGGCCGACAGCCAGCCCGTGGTGCATGATGGCTCCGATGGAAATCGGCTCGAAATCCTTGGCCTGATAGGTCAGCTTGCTATAGATGTGGGGATAGATGGAGAAGGCCGAGACCTGGGACAGCACGATGACCGAGCCATCGCCCACGGAGTTGCGCAGATTCTCCAGCGCGATGCGGCCACCGGCACCGGGCTTGTTTTCCACCACGCCCATGTTCTTGGAGTAGCTGGTGCCGCCGATCTTTTCGGCCACGCGGCGCGCCACCGAGTCACCGGCACTGCCTGCGGGAAAGCCGTAAAGAATGCGCACCTGCTCCAGCGGCCCGCTGCCCTGGGCATGGGCACTGCGGCCGGCGATGCCGCCGAATGCGGCCAGCGCTGCGCCAGCGCCCAGGCCTTTGACGAAATTGCGACGATCTTGCATGGTTTGTCTCCTTTATTGTTCGATCGCTATGTGCAGGCTTGAGCCTGTCTGAAAAATCCCGACCCGAATGCTATTCGATACCGAGGGCCATCAGGAATCGCCCGTAAAACCGATCTGCTTGACCAGAGGACCCCAGCGCTCGAACTCGGCCTGCTGCGAACGGGCCATCTCCTCGGGCGTGGAGCTGGTAGCAATCAGGCCCACCACGCCCAGGCTTTCCTTGAGTGCATCACTCTTGAGCGCTGTCGTGATGGCCGCATGGGCGCGTGCACGCACGTCGGCCGGTGTCCTGGCATTGGCGTAGAAGCCAAACCACTCTTCAGCCGTCAGGTCGGCAAATCCCTGCTCGGCAAAAGTGGGCACATTGGGCAGATAGGGGTTGCGCTGCGGTCCGCTGGTGGCCAGCACGCGCAGCTTGCCGGCCTTGTAATAGCTCAGATAGTCGCCGCAAGGCCCCATGATGGCCGCGATCTGGCCGCCCACGACGTCCGAGACACCGGGTGCCATGCCACGATAGGGCGCATGGCTGAGTCTGACGCCGGAGCGCAGGCTGAGCAGCGCCCCCAGCAGATGCGGCTGACTGCCGGCACCGGGGCTGCCGAAGCTGGCCTTGTCGGGGTTGTTCTTGCACCAGGCCAGAAAATCCTTGAGCGTCCTGACCTCGGCCGGCACGGCGGGGCCGACGGCCAGACCGTGGTGCATGATGGCTCCGATGGAGATCGGCTCGAAATCCTTGGCCTGATAGGTCAGCTTGCTGTAGATATGGGGATAGATGGAGAAGGCCGAGACCTGGGACAGCGCAATCACCGAGCCGTCCCCCACGGCATTGCGCAGATTCTCCAGCGCAATGCGGCCACCGGCACCGGGCTTGTTCTCCACCACGCCCATATTCCTCGTGTAGCTGCTGCCACCCATCTTCTCGGCCACACGGCGGGCCACCGAGTCACCAGCGCTGCCTGCCGGAAAGCCGTACAGAATGCGCACCTGCTCCAGCGTTCCACCTCCCTGGGCATAAGCACTGCGACCGGCGATGCCGCCGAATGCGGCCAGCGCTGCGCCAGCGCCCAGTCCTTTGACAAAATTGCGACGACCTTGCATGACTTGTCTCCTGCTTGAAATACGGACTCTTCGGTCCTGTGGAATCAATACCTGTCTCAATCTTTGGCACTGAGCTGGCTCTGACACTCTCCAAGCCAGAGACATCGAGCAAGGACAGCCCCGCAGCGATGGTGTCGTCCCCCTTGGGGGAAGGCGCAAAGTGCCTCAGGGGGTAACACTTACCGAGGAGCCATGCGCAGCGCACCATCCAGACGAATCACCTCGCCATTGAGATGATCGTTGTGCACGATATGCACAGCCAGATCGGCAAACTCCGAAGGCTTGCCCAGGCGCGAAGGAAAGGGGATGGATGCCGCCAGCGACTGCTGCACGGGCTCGGGCAACTCCTTCATCAACGGTGTGGCGAACAAGCCTGGCGCCACGGTGCAGACACGAATGCCGTGCTGGGCCAGATCACGTGCCATGGGCAGCGTCATGCCAACCAGGCCGCCCTTGGATGCGCTGTAAGCCTGCTGCCCTACCTGGCCATCAAAGGCCGCCACCGAGGCGGTGTAGAGAATCACGCCACGCGCGCCATCCTCCAGCGCTGCCAGCTTGGCGCAGCGTGCAGCAAACAGTCGCGTCATGTTGTAGCTGCCGACAAGGTTGACGCGAATCACGCGCTCAAAGTCTTCCAGCGGAGCGGGCTCGCCGTCGCGGCCGATCACGCGCTTGGCGGTACCGATGCCGGCCACATTCATGAGAATGCGCGCATCGCCTCCCCATTGCTCGCGAACGGCATCCAGCGCCGCCGTGACGCTGGCCGCATCGCAGATATCGCACTCCAGCGCCAGTCCGCCGATCTCGGCAGCCACCACCTTGGCTTTGTCGAGCTGGCGATCGAGCACGGCAACCCTGGCCCCTGCGGCAGCCAGCGCACGCGCCGTGGCTTCACCCAGGCCCGAGGCCCCCCCGGTCACTATGGCAATCTGATCCTGAACTTGCATATCACTATCCTTTTAAAAGCTGCTTGTGCTTTCTGTTATCGGGCTCAAGCCTGTTCTGGCTCAGAGATTGGGCTTGAGGATCAAGGCCAGCGTTTCGTCGTACAGGCCTGCCACCACATCGGCACGGTGCTGGAGCACGGCACGCTGGTTGATGGAGCCCTTGTCCGTGACTTCGCCCAGGTCCAGCGATGGCGGCTTGATCGCAGCCACCGCACGCGCAATGCGGGTGGCACTGCCGGTTGCCGTCTGCGCCAGCTGGTTCAGAACCGTCTGCAGATGCTGCTGCACGGGCTCGCTGTGCATGATCTGCTCCATCGTCGCTCCCGCTGCCAGGCCGCTTAAGGCCGCACAGGCCGGGGTCCCGAAAACGATGGCACCGACCTCCTTGCGGTCCAGGCCCGTCAGCACCACGTCCTGGATATAGGGCGCGCCTGCGTGAATGATCCTCGCGCGCAGCGGCCCCACATTGACGAATGTGCCCGTGGCCAGCTTGAAGTCTTCTGCAATGCGGCCATCGAAGCGCAGACCCTGGTTTCGATCCTGCGGGTCGCGCCATTGCACGGCGTCGCCGGTGCGGAAATATCCGTCCTCGTCAAACGCCTCGTGCGTGGCTTCGGGCGCGCGCCAGTAGCCGGGCGTGACGTTCGGTCCGCGGTAGCGCACCTCCAGCTTGCCGTCCACAGGCGCCAGCTTGAGCTCCAGACCCGGCACCGGTACGCCCAGGTCCCCGGAACGCACGTCGGGACGGTTGATGAACAGGGCGGATGGCGAGGACTCGGTCATGCCCAGGCCCGTGCCCATCACGATGCGCTCGCCACACTCTGCCTCCTGGGTGCGATGCAGGCTATCCCAGACGGGCTGCGCCAAAGAGGCTCCGGCGTAAAAGAACATCTTGACGCGCTTGAGCAGGCTGCTGCGCAACTGCGCATCGCTCTCCATGGCGCGGGCGATGTATTCGAAGCCCGTGGGTACATTGAAGTAAACGGTGGGAGAAATCTCGCGCAGATTGCGCAGCGTCTCGGCAATGCCCGCCGCCGTCGGCTTGCCTTCGTCGATGTAGACCGTGCCGCCGTGGTAGAGCGCAAGGCCGATGTTCTTGTTGCCGCCGAAAGTGTGATTCCAGGGCAGCCAGTCCACCAGCACGGGTGGGCCTTTGACCATATCGGGCATGGTCTGGGCAATCTGCTGCTGGTTGGCACACCACATTCCGTGGGTGTTGATCACGGCCTTGGGCAGCTTGGTCGATCCCGAGGTGAAAAGGAACTTGGTGATGGTGTCGGGCCCGGTGGCCTGCATGGCAGCATCCACCTCAGCTGTGGGCGCGGTCTCCAGCAGATCAGCAAACAAGGTGCAGATCTGGGCGTCGACGGCCGGCTTGCGGTAGACCACCTCACAGCCCTTGGGCAGCACGGCGCGTACCGCCTTGTCATAGCGCGCGGCATCGGCGGCAAAGATCAGGCCTGGCGTGAGCGTGTCGACCACATGGCGCAGCTTGGCGTAATCGGTGCTGACCAGCGAATAGGCCGTGGAGACCGAGCAATAGGGCACGCCTGCATACAGGCAGCCCATGGCCAGCATGGCATGGTCCAGGTCGTTTTCGCTGAGGATGATGACAGGGCGCTCTGCCGAGAGCTTTCTGTCCAGCAAGGACTGCGCGATGCTGCGCGCCGCGGCCAGCGTCTGGGCATAGCTGATGCGTTGCCAGTCTCCTGTGCTGCCGTCTGCCAATCGCTGCCGCTGGGCGATGAAGGTCTGCTGCGGCGTGGTCTGCGCCCAGTGCACCAGCCTGTCCGTCATGCGCGCTGCGTGCTCTGCCAGCGCCTGGTCGGAGCGCACGTAGAAAGTACCCTCGCCTGCTTCCCTGACCTGGATGCTGCGCACGCCGAACTCCAGCTCGCGGTAGCGGGGCATGTCCCCCTCTACTACCTGGCCGAGGGCCTGCATGGCTGTGTTTGTCTCCTGCATTGTCTTTGTCTCCACAGCGTTGTTCTTTGAGGTTGCTTTCAGTCCTTGCTGACCTTGGCGGCCCGCCCGGACAGGAATTCCTGCAACCGGAACTTGGCTTCTGGCGCGCTCTGCGCCACGGCGGCCATCAGAGCTTCTGTCATAAGCCCCTGATCGGCGGGCTGATCGGCAATCCGGGGCAACGCGTGCATCAGAGCGTAGTTGGTCATGGGCGCGTTTTCGGCAATGCGCAGCGCCAGCTCCACGGCCTTGTCCAACGCATGTCCTTCGGGTACCAGATATTGCGACAGACCAATTCGCTCACCCTCTTCAGCCTTGTACACACGGCCCGTAAACATCATGTCGGCCATGCGTGCGGCTCCGATCAGGCGCGGGATGCGCACCGAGCCGCCGCCGCCCACGAAAATGCCACGCGAACCTTCGGGCAAGGCATAGAAGGTGCTGCTGTCGGCCACACGGATATGGCAGGCGCTGGCCAGCTCCAGGCCGCCGCCCACCACTGCACCATGCAAGGCGGCGACTACGGGCACCGCGCCAAACTGCACCTGACGCAGCGCCTCGTGCCACATGCGCGAGTGCAGAACGCCCTGGGCAGCATCGCGCTCGCTGAGCTCGCTCAGATCCAGGCCGGCGCAGAAATGCGGTCCATCGCCATCCACCACGGCCGCGCGCACGCTGGCGGGCAGATTCATGAACACATCGCGCAGACCCAGCACCAGCCCATCGGACAAGGCGTTGCGCTTGGCGGCACGCATCAGACGAATAACGGCAACCTGCTCGGCTTCACCACGGAACTCAATTGCAATTTCTTTATGATTCATAACCATTCCTTTTGCATCATTATTGTTATTTAAAATAACTAAATGCAAGACATCCCAGGCTGTTTGCTCTCAGTGCTTTCCCCGATTCGCGCAGCATGAGTGCACAACTAGTCCGGGTGTGACATTCACGAACGCGGCGACTTCGCATAATGTGACCTCATGACATCACCCCGCCAGCCCCGTCCCAGCCAGTTGCTTCAGCCCCAGCGCGCGCCAGTTCCCGCGCGAGATGCTTCCACGCTTTTGTTGCTGCGCGACTGCGCCGACGGCAATGGTTTTGAAGTGCTGATGACAAGGCGTGCCGATCAAGGCATCTTTGCCAATGCCTATGTTTTCCCCGGCGGTGGCCAGGAAGATGAAGATGCAGCCCCCGCCAGTCATGCGCTGGCGCGCGTGCGTCCCAGCATGATCGCCGAGGCGGGAGATGAACGCATTACCCAGGCTCTGGCAGGCATTCGCGAGACTTTTGAGGAGCTGGGCATCCTGCTGGCCTATGACCAGGCCGGCCAACCCGTTCCACCGGCCCAGGTTCAGCAACTGGACCGCAAGGCATCGCTGTATGAGCAATGCCGTGCGCGCGGCTGGACGCTGGCCGTGGACCAGCTCTGGTATCTGGCCCACTGGACCGCACCACTGGACCTGCCCAAGCGCTTTAACGTGCCGTTCTTTGTGGCCCGCATGCCCGAGGGGCAAACGGCAGTGGCCGATGAAACCGAGCAGTTCGAGCCCACCTGGATCTCTCCGCAGGATGCGATTGCGCGCTTTGAAGAGAAAAAGCTGTTCATCCTCTTTCCCACCCAGCGTACATTGCAGCGCATCGCTCACCTGCCCGATGCTCAGGCCGTGATCCACACCCTGCTCAGCGAAAAGCCGCTGTGGCAGGCCTGCCCCCGTGGCGGCCACCTCAAAGGCAAAGACACACGCCATACCGAAACCGATATGGCCTATGGCGAGCTGGAGATGGTGCTGCCTGACGGCCACGGCATTCACCATCTGGACTGGCAGCCTGAAAAGGCCGTGCCGCTGCGCAAGAACCTGCTGCGCCTGACGGCCCCCAACTCCGGCATGATGACCGGCCCCGGAACCAACAGCTATCTGGTCGGCGATGCGCATACCGGCTATATCGCCATCGATCCCGGCCCGGACGATGCTGATCATCTGCAGCGCCTGCACGATGCAGCCGGCGGCGATATCCGTTTCATCGTCTGCACCCATTCCCACCCCGATCACTCGCCGGGTGCCGCGCCGCTGCAGGCCATGGTCCTGCTCTCCGGCCACGCCAGGCCGCCCATCATGGGCCTGCCTTCGGCACCCACGGCACGCGCCAACAGCCGCTTCAGACCCGAGGTGACGCTACAGGACGGAGAGCGCATCACACTTAGCGGACAAGGCACAGAGGGCGAGATCACGCATACGCTGCAAGCCATCTTCACGCCCGGCCACGCGGCCAACCACCTGTGCTTTGTGCTGGAGGAGGACGCACTGCTATTCAGCGGCGATCACATCCTCAATGGCAGCACCACCGTCATCAGCCCGCCGGACGGCAACATGATCGATTACCTCGATTCGCTGGACCGGCTGCATGCCATGTGTCTGGAGCACGACATTCGCTACATCCTGCCCGCCCATGGCTATGTGCTGGGCTTTGCGCGTCATCAGATCACCCGCCTCAAGTCCCACCGCCTGGCGCGCGAGGCCAAGGTGCATCAGGCCATGCGCACCAAGCCGGACGGCAGCATTCAGGACTGGGTGGCGATTGCCTATGCCGACACGCCGCAGGCCCTGTGGCCCGTGGCCCAGCAATCGCTGCTGGCGCATGTGGAACGCATCCAGAAGCTCTGCCTGGGCCGATAGCGCGCCGCGACCGCCGCGCTAGACCTGTGGACAACTAGGACATGGCCGGAGCATTAAGCTCTCGCCATGTCTGAATCCCTGCCTGAACAAGAAAGCATCCGCCTGGCCAAGCGCCTGGCGGAGCAAGAACAATGCTCGCGCCGCGAGGCCGAGCTCCATATCGTCGCGGGCAATGTCCAGGTGGATGGCAAAGTGGTGCAAGTGCCCGAAACCCGTGTGCGCCCCGACCAGGTAGTGATCCTGCGCAAGGATGCCAAGCCTGAAGCCATTCCGCCTGTCACCATCCTCATGAACAAGCCTGCGGGCATGACCCAGGGCCCGGCCTATGGCCGCGTGCGCAGCGCGCATTCGCTGCTGAGCGAAGACACCAAGGCCAAGCTGGACACGCCCATGCCCCAGCTGGTGCTCGATCATCACTTCAGGAATCTGGAGTCGTTTCTGACGATTCCGCTGCCTGCCAGCGGCCTTATCGTCTACACCCAGGACAAGCGCGTGGCACGCAAGCTGACCGAGGAAGGCATGTGGCTGGAGCAGGAAATCATCGTCGGCGTGGAGGGCCAGATCATTGAAGATGGCCTGGAGATCCTGTACGAAGGTCTGCCCATTCCCGGCGGTAACGGCCATCGCCGCATGCCCCCCTGCCATGTGAGCTGGCAAAGCGACAACCACCTGCGCTTCGCTCTCAAGGGCATTGCACCCGAAGAGATCGAGAAGATGTGCGCCGCCATCGGCCTGACGGTGGTCAGCATGCGCCGGCTGCGCCTTGGCCGCGTCTCTCTGGCCAAAGTGCCCGAGGGACAGTGGCGCTATCTGATGCCCTGGGAAAGGTTCTGAGCGGATCGACCTTCGCGCGCCTCGAACCGGACTCGGCTGCGGCGCGCTCCGGTCCGCTCAATCCGCCTTGAAGCCCGTCGCTGCCACCGCCTTGCCCCATTTGACGGTATCGGCAGCAATGATGTCGGCAAACTGCTGCGCGCTGGTGCCCGTGACCCTGAAGCCGGCCTCCTGCAGCCGCGCCCTGCCGTCTCTCGATTGCAGGACCCTGAGCAGATCGGCATTGAGCTTGCTCACCACCTCCGCAGGTGTCCTTGCTGGCGCCACGATGCCGAACCAGGAGCTGAACTCCAGGCTGCCAAAGCCCTGCTCCTTCATGGTCGGCAGCTCGGGCAACTGCTCCACGCGCGCGCTGCCCGTGCTTCCCAGGGCCACCAGCTTGCCGGCACGCACCTGCGGGATCGCCATGCCGGAGGAAGCGAACACGCCCTGCACATCGCCGCTGAAAATGCCGCTCAAGGCATCCGAAGTGCTCTTGTAGTGCACCACCTCGGGTTTGGACTGCACGGCATCGCCAAACATATAGGCCCCGAAATGCCCCGGCGTGCCCGCTCCGAAAGTGGCCATGAACAAGCCGTTTTGCAGCCGGGTCCAGGCCACGAAGTCCCTGACATTGCGCGCCTTGACCTTTTCGGGATTGACCAGCAGCACGAAGTCGGAGCTCACCACCTGGCTGACGGGAACGAAATCCTTGCGCGGCTGGTAGGCAAGCCGTTGGTAGGTATTGGGCGCGATGCTGAGCTGTCCGGTCTCGGCCAGCATGATGGTGTAGCCGTCGGCCGGTGCACGCGCCGCCTCGCTGGCTGCGATCAGGCCGGCGGCACCGGGCTTGTTGTCCACCACCACGCCCACGCCACCCCAGGCTTCAGAGAGCTTCTGAGCCAGCAGCCGGGCCACTACATCGGGTCCCGTGCCTGCTGGAAATCCCACAATCATGCGCACCGTCTTGCTCGGATAAGCCGTCTGGGCCTGCGCGACTCCTACGGCTGCGCCGCCGCCAGCCAACAGCGCCAGGGCCATCAGCCGACGTCGCCAGGTGCGTGCTAAAGCGGGTCCGGGCAGGTTCCGGGCTTGCAGTACTTTCATGTTTTGTCTCCTTGTTGCGATGCTGTTTCACAGCACTTCGAAAAACCGCATGACGACCTGCTCCGGAAAGCGCGCCCCCGCGCCCACGAACAGGCGCTGCCCTAGCCAGGCAAAGCGCTTGGAGGCCGTTTCAAAGCGGGGTGCACAGCGAAAGTAGATCGCCGAGGGATCGACGGTCTCGCCGCGGCGCAGGCGCTGCATCAGCTCGGCCGGCCCGGTTCGCAATGCCTGGTTGCTCACATAGATCAGATCGCCACCGTCGGTTTCGATGACGTAGCGCGCGTCCAGCTCGGCAACTTCCTCACTGACCAGCAGCTGGAAGTCGGCCCCGCCCGGCAGCACACGCGCCGACCAGTCCTCTCCCTGCACCTGCCCGCCGACGATGGGAATCACACGCCGCAAGCCGCGCGTTGTCGCGCCCACCTCCTGCGCCGGCCCCACCTGTACGCGAAATTCGGCAAAGTGGCGCAGCCCTGGAGCGGCAATCTGGAAATCATGGTTTGGCGACAGCATGGCTCTCCTTGCGATGTCCAAGCACAGGAACATGAGCGTAAGCACTGTTGAAGATTTCTCTGTCCCCCAAGAAGATGACAGCCCACACCAAGACACACTGATGAGAACCTGGACGCTCCCTTCGACGACTGACGCCATGCCGGCCAGTGATATGGCCCAAGCCAGCGGCATGGCCCAGGCCAGCATCTTGCTGGCCGGTCTGGTGGAGCATCTGGGGCAGAGCCGTTTTGCCCAGGCCGCTCTCGAGCAGCTGAGCGCCATCGCGCCCACGGCCTCGCTGTCGGTGTATCGCATCGGCAACTGCCGGCCGCGGCTGTTTCTCTCGGCCTCCCAGGGCGTTGCGGACACCACACGCCAGTGCTGGAGCGCCTATCTCTCGGGACCCCAGCACGAGGACAGAAGCTGGGGCCAGGAATGGCCCGGGCATATGCGCACGCCAGGCGCCCGCAATCTGGTCCATGTGCAGGCCAACGAGGTCACGCCCTTGCATCGCCAGTGCGTGTATGACGCGCATGGCGTGGCAGAGCGCATCTCGATTGCCGAGCCCGGTGCCGATGGCTCGGTGTTTGCCGTCAACCTCTATCGCCATGCGCACCAGAAACCCTTTGCTGACCGGCATCTGAGCGACTTCGCGGACCTGTCCAGCGCCCTGATGGCTCTGACGCACAAGCACCTGGCGCTGACGGTGGACATGGCTGGCGGCGATGAGAGGTGGCCGGCTCGACTGCGGGAGCTGGCACCGGGTCTGACGGCGCGCGAACTCGAGGTCTGCCTGCGCCTGCTGCGCGGCATGACCCAGGACGGCATTGCTGCCGATCTCGGGTTGAGCGCAGCCACCGTGAAGACCTATCGCAACCGCGCCTTTGCGCGGCTCGATATCCACCACCGCCATCAGCTGTTCGCGCTGATGGTGGAGTGAATGCAGTGGATTCGCCGGACTGTGTCCGGCCGAGAAAGAAAGTGTGAAGTGCGCCGATAAGCCGGATTCTGTGCACAACGGTTGCCCGCCATGTGACCGCCATTAATCTTGGCCATCAGTCGCCTGATGGCTCGGTGCTACCTACCCGCACACTCCGGGGGCCCCGTCAACGTGTGCCTACTTGGTATTGCTGCGCGTAGAGATTGCCCGTTTCACCCTGGTTGGTCTGCCTTGCGGCACTCCTGCCAGACTCGTCTCTGTTGCTCTGATCCTCACCTCACGGTGGACAGCTGTTAGCTGCTACGCCGCCCTATGCAGTCCGGACGTTCCTCCAGTACGGTCTTTCGACCCAACGCAAGCGTTGGCCTTTCGGCTAGTACCAGCGGCGGTCTGGCGCACTTCACGGCGCGCATTATCCCGCGTTCAGAAAGAACTTGCACAGAACTCGCGCCTGAACTGCTCGGGCGGCAGGCCTGACTCGCGCTGGAACATGGCAATAAAGGCCGAAGGCGTGCTGTAACCCAGGTCGTAGGCGATGCGCTGCACGGTATGACCGGCCTCCAGCGCGTCGATCGCCTGTAGATAACGCATGCGCTGGCGCCATTCCCCCAGACTCATGCCCAGCTCTCGCTGGCAGTGGCGCGCCAGGGTTCGTTCCGTCATGTGCACGGTCTCGGCCCATTCGGCCAGACTGCGGTGGTCGTCGGGGCGCGACTGCATGGCATCCAGCACCTGCACCAGAGCAGGATGCCGGGCCACGGGCAGAAAGCTCAACTCCAGCGGCGTGGCTCGCAACTGGTCATGCACCACCCGGGCCAGCCGCAGGTCTGCATCAGTCACCGGGACCTGCACGCCCCTGGCGCCGAAGTCCGCCAGCACGGCTTTGACAATCGGCCCCAGGCGCATGCAGCCCGCCGTCTGCGGCAGATCCGCACATAGATCGGGGGCCAGATAGACGGAGCGGTACTGCACCGCATGCTGCAGATAACAGCTGTGCACCACGCCCGGCGGAATCCACACCCCGTGCTGCGGCGGGCACAGGATATGACCCGTGGGCACATCCATGCTCAGGCTGCCGTGGGCCGCATAGTTCAGATGCCCCCAGCGGTGGCTGTGCGGCGGAGCCTCGCTGTGTTCGCCGAACTCGTCATAGCGGAAGTAATAGCTGCCAGGCACCTTGTCGGTGTCCAGTATCTGTACGGCATGGCGCTTGGCGACCGGACCGGGAGTCGGGGCAGAGACGGGCATGGGTTCGTCCGGCTTGAGTTATGAAATGTCTGAAATCAGCAATGCGCTTCAAATACGTCAAGCGCATCATAAGCACCTCAAGGAGTTTCATATGGGTGCATACCTATTACCACTGGGCGCGGTGCTGATCTGGTCGGTCAACACCGTGGTCAGCAAGCTGGCCGCAGACAGCATCAGCGCGGCCGAGATCGGGTTCTTCCGCTGGCTGGTGGCCGCCGTGCTTTTCACGCCCTTCGTTCTGCCCTCGATCTGGCGCCAGCGCGCCGACATCAGGCCCCTGCTGCCACGGATCGTCGTGCTGGGCGTGCTGGGCATGGTCATCTACCAAAGCCTGGCCTATTACGCCGCCCACTTCACCACGGCCACGCACATGGGCATCATCGGCTCTCTCACGCCCATGCTGGTGCTGGCCCTGGCCGTGTTCATGCTGGGCCAGCCGCTCACGCATGGCGGCATCTGGGGCTCACTGCTGGCAATTGTGGGAGTCGCGCTGGTGGTTTCCTCGGGCCGGCTCAGCCATCTGGCCTCCGAGGGCCTGAACCTGGGCGACGCCATGATGTTCCTGGCCATGCTGGCCTATGCGGTCTACAACATCCTGCTCAAGCGCTGGCCCATGCCGCGCCTGGTCACAGTGCAGCTGCTGTATCTGCAGGTGCTGGTTGCCGTGGTCGTGCAGTTCCCGCTCTATCTCTTCTCGCCCAAGACCGGGCTTGACGCCAGCAACCTGCCGCTGGTGGGCTACGCCGGCATCATGGCGTCCATCGCCGCGCCGCTGCTGTGGATGAAGGCGGTGCAGACGCTGGGGCCCGGGCGATCGAGCATGTTCTTCAATCTGATCCCGGTCTTTACCGCCCTGATCGCGGCCTTCGCGCTGAACGAGCCCCTGGCGGCCTACCACGCCGTAGGCGGCGTCATGACGATTGCCGGCCTGCTACTGGCCGAGCTGTGGAAGGCCCCGCTGCGCGCACGACCTGCCTTGGCCTGCGGTGCTAAAGCAGCAGATTGAGAATCGCGTAGCTCATCAGCGACAGCAGACTCACCACGAACACCAGCATGACCCAGGGGCCCCAGCGCTGCTCGCGCCAGGAAAAACCGACCAGCAGGCCTACGCAGCAGGCCCCCAGCAGCATCAAAATTGTGTTGAACGTGAGCAAGAACAGTCCTCCCTCAAACAGACTTCGTTCCATTGTTCCCGATTGCAGGCTCCAGAGGAAACACCATCGCCCCTAGGCTTGACCTGAATCAAGCACAAGCCTTGCAGGTCCGGGCCATCGGCCTGCCCGGCGCTGCCATCGGCCGCGTGCAATCACTAGGGTTTTCCCGCGTTTTATCGGTGCACGCCTGCCTCATGCCGGTGCACAGCCCGCACCATCTCTGCTCATAAGAATTTGCATTCAGGGCCGCTCAGAATTTCTTGTTGGACAGCCCCTCGCTGCCTTTCGATACTGCCGCCACAGGAACACCGGCCCGCGCCGCATCCCCATGTTCCAAGACACACAGGAGCGCCAGCAAAAGCGCCCCATGTGCCCGCTGCACTTTCGCATACAGGAGACTCCCCATGAGCAGCCCGGCTTCCGCCACCCACCCTCTTGCCGGCCATGCCGGTGCGCACGCGCACCCCGACATGGACGCCACCTACCGCAAGATCACCTGGCGCCTGATCCCCTTTCTGGTCTTTCTCTTTGTCCTGGCCTGGATAGACCGCGTCAACGTCGGCTTCGCCAAGCTGCAGATGCTGCAGGACTTGCAGTTCAGCGAGGCCGTCTACGGCCTGGGCGCCGGCATCTTCTTCATCGGCTATTTCCTGTTCGAAGTGCCCAGCAACCTGCTGCTGGAGAAGATCGGCGCACGCAAGACGCTGGCGCGCATCACCATCCTCTGGGGCGCGGCCTCCATGGCCATGGCCTATGTGACCACGCCCACCATGTTCTATGTGCTGCGCTTCATCCTGGGGGTGGTCGAGGCGGGCTTCTTCCCCGGCGTGGTGCTGTATCTGACCTACTGGTTCCCGGCCCGCCACCGCGCGCGCATCAACGGCTTGTTCATGACCTCGTTCGCCATCGCCGGCGCCGTGGGCGGCCCGATCGCGGGCGCCATCATGAACGGCATGCAGGACGTGGGCCATCTGGCCAACTGGCAATGGCTGTTCATCCTTGAAGGCATTCCCTCGGTGATCGCCGGCTTCTTCGTGCTGGCCTGGCTGCCCGAGAAGCCCGAGAACGCCAAGTGGCTGAGCGCCGCCGAGCAGCGCGCCGTCACCGCCGCCGTCGCCCAGGAGAGCCAGCAAGGCCACAAGCAGCATTCCTTCGCCGATGCCTGCCGCAACTACCGTGTCTGGCTGTGCGCCGCCGTGTACTTCTGCATCGTCAGCGGCAACGCCACGATCGCCTTCTGGTCACCGTCCATCATCAAGGAGATCGGCATCCAGAACAATCTGCAGATCGGTCTGATCTCGGCCATTCCGTTTCTCGCCGGCACGCTGGCCATGGTCTGGAACGGCATGCATTCGGACAAGACCGGCGAGCGCCGCATGCACAGCGCCATCCCCGCGCTGATCGCTGCCACAGGCCTGATCCTGACAGGCATGTTCCTGCACAACGCCGTGCTGGCCCTGTGCGCGCTGACGCTGGCCTCCGTCGGCATCCTCGCTGCCTTCCCCGTGTTCTGGTCCATTCCCTCGGCCTTTCTGGCCGGCACGGCGGCCGCTGGCGGCATCGCCCTCATCAACTCCATCGGCAATCTGGCTGGCTTTGTGGCGCCCTACATGATCGGCGCGCTCAAGACCAGCACCGGCTCGCTGTCCTCGGGGCTGTACTTCGTGGCCGCGCTGGAGTTCCTCGCCGCCTTCCTGGTCGTGCTCTTCGTCAAGAAGCAGTGATCGCCTGACGCTGCCTGCGCAGCGCCGCTTTGCGGGGCCCACGGCCCCGCCTTCCCCTTTTTGAGCTTTCCGCCATGCAACTGCAATTCACCACCCCCGAAGGCCAGACCCTGGCCCCCATCTTCGACACCCTGATCGTCGCCGGCTGGGCCGGACGCGACCATGCGGCCATCGAGCACCATATCGAGGAGCTGGCCGCGCTCGGCATTCCGCGCCCCAGCGCCGTGCCGCTGTACTACCGCATCGCCAGCAACCAGCTGAGCCAGAGCAGCACGCTGCAGGTGCTGGGCCCGGACTCCTCGGGCGAGGCCGAGGTCTTCGTCTTCAGCCATGACGGCGAGATGTTCGTGAGCCTGGCCTCGGACCACACCGACCGCAAGCTCGAAGCCTATAGCGTGGCCTTCTCCAAGCAGGCCTGCATCAAGCCCGTGGCCACCCAGGCCTGGCGCTTTGCCGATGTGGCCGGCCACTGGGACGAGCTGATCCTGCGCTCCTGGATCGTGGAGGACGGCCGCGAAGTGCTGTACCAGGAAGGCACGCTGGCCAGCCTGCGCACGCCCCAGGACCTGATCGCGGGCTACACCGGCGGCCAGAGCCAGCTGCCCGAAGGCAGCGGCATGACCTGCGGCACCATGGCCGCCATCGGCGGCATACGCCCTGCCACGCAGTTCGCCATGGAGCTGTACGACCCGCGCAGCCAGCGCAGCATCCGCCACCGCTACCGCAGCGAGCTGCTGGACATCGTCGCCTGAACACGGAGCTACCCATGACTTCAGTCTCTCCCCGCCTGGACCAGGTCTCCGAGCGCCTGACCCAAGGCCAGACCAGCGCCGTGCAACTGGCCGAGCAGGCCCTGGAGCGCGCCGCGCAAGGCGAAGGCCCGCGCGTGTTCACGCGCGTGCTGCGCGAGCAGGCCCTGGCCGAAGCCCGCGCCAGCGATGTGCTGCGCGCAGCCGGCCTGGCACGCTCGCCCCTGGAAGGCCTGCCCATCTCGGTCAAGGATCTGTTCGACATCGCCGGCCACCCCACGCTGGGCGGCTCCAGGCTGCTGGCCGATGCCGCACCCGCCACGCAGACGGCCGAAGTCGTGCAGCGTCTGCGCCGCGCGGGCGCGGTCATCGTGGGCACGACCAATATGACCGAGTTCGCCTACTCGGGCCTGGGGCTGAATCCGCACTACGGCACGCCGCGCAATCCCTGGCAGCGCGATATCGACGGCGGCCGCATTCCCGGCGGCTCGTCTTCGGGCGCAGCCATCTCTGTGACCGATGGCATGGCGCTGGCGGCCATCGGCTCGGACACCGGCGGTTCGGTGCGCATTCCCTCGGCGCTGTGCGGCCTGACCGGCTTCAAGCCCACGGCGCGCCGCGTGCCCATGCAGGGCGTGCTGCCGCTGTCGGCCAACCTCGACTCCATCGGACCGCTGGCGCCCAGCGTGCGCTGCTGCGCCGCGCTGGACGCGGTGCTGTCGGGCCAATCGCATGGTGAGCTGCGCGCGGCCTCGCTGCAGGGCCTGCGCCTGCTGGCGCCCACAAATGTGGTGCTGGACGGCATGGACAGCGCCGTGGCCGCTGCCTGGCAGCGTGCGTTGTCGCTGCTGTACGCGGCCGGCGTGCAGATCACCGAGGCCGTGGTGCAGCCGTTTTCCGAGCTTGCGCAGATCAATGCCAAGGGCGGCTTCACCGCCGCCGAAGCCTGGGCCTGGCACCGCAGCCATATCGACGGCGCCGGGCGCCTGGCCGAATACGATCCGCGCGTGGGCACGCGCATTCTGCGCGGCAAGGACATCAGCGCGGCCGACTATATCGAGCTGCTGGCACTCCGCCAGCAGTGGATTGCCCGCGTCCAGGCGCAGATGGCCGATCACGACCTGATGCTCATGCCCACGGTGCCCGTGATCGCGCCGAAGATTGCCGAGCTCGAGGCCAGCGACGAAGCCTATTTCGCGGCCAACGGGCTGATGCTGCGCAATCCCACGCCGATCAACTTCCTCGACGGCTGCGCGGTGTCCCTGCCCTGCCACCGCGCTGGCGAAGCGCCCGTGGGCCTGAGCCTGGCTGGCACGGCCGGTCAGGACCAGCGCCTGCTGTCGGTGGCACTGGCCGTAGAGGACTTGCTGGCTCGGGCCTGAATGCGGATCAAAAAAAAACAGGAGCTGTAAGCGCTTGACTGCAATCGATTTCAGATAGAAAACACTCTGAAATCGATAGGCATCAGGCGCTAGCAGCTCCTTTTTTATTCAGTATAGAAGCCCACCCCAATGCACGGCAGGCATTGGCGCCCGCACCATCTGTGCCTGCTCCTGCGCTCTATGCATCTCCTGCCAGACGGGTGCCCGGCAGCCGCGCCACGGCCTGGCCATGGTTCAGCGCAAACGCCGTGGCCACCTCTTCGGCGGCGCGCACCACGGTTTCGGCCAGCGGGTTCTGGTGATCGTTGCGCCAGCAGGCCACCAGCGGCAGCGAGGGGAACTCGCGATCCACGCGCAGCAGGCGCAGGCGCTGCTCGGCCAGCTCGCGCTGGATGATGGCCGGCGGCACGGCCGCCACGCCCAGACCGTCGCAGACCACGCGGATCATGGTCGCCACCGAGGCAATGCAGTTCATGTGCGGCGTGGCGTTACCTTCTGCGCTGAACAGCTGCTCGATCACCGCATACGGCTCGGAGCCGCGTGCAAAGCTCATGATGGGAAAAGCCGCCAGCTCGGCCAGGCTCAGGGTCTCGTCGCCTATGCCCAGCTTGGGGCTGCCCACCCAGGCCATGGCGAACTCGCCCAGCGACAGATTGGCGATGGCACCGCCGGACACGGGCTTGGCCTGCAGCGAGACATCGAGCTGGCCCTTGAGCAGCTGCTCCGACATGTGGATGGTGGTGTCGCAGGCAATCTCCACCTGCAGGCGCGGATAGCGCTGCTGCAGCAGCGCGAGAAAGTCGGGGAACCAGCTGTGCACGATGGATTCGATGGCGCCGATGCGGATCACGCCCGCATAGGCCTGCTTGTCCAGCATGTCCTCGCGCATCTCGCGCATCAGCCTGAGCATGCGCTCGGCATGCACCAGGGCCTTGGCGCCGTCGGCCGTGAGCGTGACCTCGCGCACGCCACGGTCGAACAGGCGCACGCCGAACTCCTGCTCCAGCGTGGCGATGCGGCTGGAGACGGCGGCCTGTGTGGTGAACAGCCGCTCGGCCGTCATGCGGAAGTTGCGCAGCTCGGCCAGCAGCACAAAGGTTTCCAGAAACCGTAGATTCATGGGCCGATGTTAATCACCGCCCGCAGCCTTGCCCACTTTTCGGGTCATATCGATATAGCCCATTCGCACAACGCTTGCGTGCACAATGCTCTGTGTCTGCGCAGACCGCCTGCGCTGCGATCCACTGTCCCACCACCCCTTATTCGCGGAGGTCCGATGAGAGCTGACAACATTCTGCAAACGATTGGCGACACGCCCGTCATTCACATCAACCGTCTGTTCGGCAGCAATACCAACGTCTGGATCAAGTCCGAGCGCAGCAACCCCGGCGGCTCCATCAAGGATCGTATTGCGCTGTCCATGGTGGAGGACGCCGAGAAATCCGGTGCACTCAAGCCCGGTGGCGTCATCATCGAGCCCACCAGCGGCAACACCGGCGTGGGCCTGGCCCTGGTCGCGGCCGTCAAGGGCTACAAGCTGATCCTGGTCATGCCCGAGAGCATGAGCATCGAGCGCCGCCGCCTGATGCTGGCCTATGGCGCATCGTTCGATCTGACCCCCAAGGAAAAAGGCATGAAGGGCGCCATCGCCCGCGCCCAGGAACTGGCCGCCCAGACGCCCGGCTCCTGGATTCCCCAGCAGTTCGAAAACCCCGCCAACGTGGCCGTGCATGAGGCCACCACGGCCCAGGAAATCCTGCGCGACTTCCCCGACGGCATCGACGCCTTCATCACCGGCGTGGGTACAGGCGGTCACCTGTCCGGCGTGGCCAAGGTGCTCAAGGCCAAGTTTCCCAACCTCAAGGTCTATGCGGTGGAGCCCGCAGCATCGCCCGTGATCTCGGGCGGTCAGCCCGCGCCCCACCCGATCCAGGGTATTGGTGCCGGCTTTGTGCCCAAGAATCTGGACGTCAGCCTGCTCGACGGCGTGATTCAGGTGGAGGCCGAGCCCGCACGCGAATACGCACGCCGCGCCGCTCGCGAGGAAGGCCTGCTGGTCGGCATCTCCTCGGGCGCCACGCTGGCCGCCATTGCCCAGAAGCTGCCCGAGCTGCCGCCCAGTGCCAAGGTGCTGGGCTTTGCCTACGACACGGGCGAGCGCTATCTGTCGGTGGAAGGCTTCCTGCCCAACGCCTGATCGCGCCGCGCGCTTTCCTGCCACGCCGCACAAGATGCGGCGTTTTTCATGCCCGTCGCACATCTTGCGCATAGCCCGAGTTCGCCGCGCGGTCATCGGCCCATGCCAATGGCCCATGGGACAAGCGGTCATCGAGTCCGCTTGACACCAAACCAGGGCACTCCCCTACCATGGGGACAAGATATGCCACAAGCATGACACGGGAGTATTTCCATCTTGTTCCGATTTTTTGAAAAACAGGTAGCCCCTTATCCCGGCCAGGAGCCCAAGGTTCCGCCCAAGGGATTCTTTGCCTTTGTCTGGGCCTGCACGCAAGGCATGCGCGGCTGGATTGGTCTGATGACCCTGACCTCGGCACTCCTGGCCGCTTATGAAGCAGTGCTTTTCGCCATCATGGGCCGCGTGGTGGACTGGCTGGGCACGGTCTCGCCCGCCAATTTCTGGGCCGAACAGCAGGCCACGGTGCTGGGCATTGCCGCCATCCTGCTGGGCAGCGTGGCGCTGTTGGCCCTGCACACCACCGTGATGCACCAGGTGCTGGCCATCAACTTCCCCATGCGGCTGCGCTGGGTGTTCCACAAGCTGATGCTCGGCCAGAGCATGTCCTTCTATGCGGACGAGTTTGCCGGCCGCATCACCACCAAGATCATGCAGACCGCGCTGTCGGTGCGTGAAGTGGTGTTCATGGTGGTGGACGTGTTTGTGGGCGTGGGCGTCTACATGATCGGCATTCTGATTCTGGCGGCCAGCTTCGAGTGGCGGCTGATGATTCCGTTTGCGCTGTGGTTCGTCGCCTATGCCGGCGCCTGCTTCTATTTCGTGCCGCGCCTGGGCCAGATTGGCAAGGAACAGGCCGATGCGCGCTCCATGATGACGGGCCGCGTCACCGATGCCTATACCAATATCGCCACCGTCAAGCTGTTTGCCCACACGCGCCGCGAAGCCGAATACGCGCGCAATGCCATGGAGGCCTTCAAGGCCACGGGCTATGCGCAGATGCGTCTGGTCAGCCTGTTCGAGATCACCAACCACCTGATGATTGCCCTGCTGCTGCTGGGCAGCGGCGGCACGGCGCTCTATCTGTGGACGCAGGCTCAGGCCTCCGCCGGGGTGGTTGCTGCCGTGATTGCCATGGCGCTGCGACTGATGGGCTACTCGCACTGGGTGATGTGGCAGATGACGGGCCTGTTCGAGAACGTGGGCACCATCCAGGACGGCATCACCACGCTGACCAAGCCGCGCACCATCGTCGACGCACCCGACGCCAAGCCGCTGCAGGTCACGCGAGGAGCGATTGCCTTCGAGGATGTGAGCTTTGGCTACAAGGCGGACGGCAAAAAGGTGCTGGACCATCTGAACCTGCACATCCGTCCCGGCGAGCGCATCGGCCTGATCGGACGCTCGGGCGCGGGCAAGTCCACGCTGGTCAATCTGCTGCTGCGCTTTCACGAGCCGCAAAGCGGGCGCATCACCATCGACGGCCAGGACATCCGCAGCGTGACGCAGGACAGCCTGCGCAGCGCCATCGGCATGGTGACGCAGGACACCTCGCTGCTGCACCGCTCCATGCGCGACAACATCCTCTACGGTCGCCCCGACGCCAGCGAAGCCGACATGCATGCCGCTGCCGACAAGGCCGAGGCGTCGGACTTCATCGCCACGCTGACCGACCTCAAGGGCCGCAGCGGCTATGACGCCCAGGTCGGCGAGCGCGGCGTCAAGCTCTCGGGCGGCCAGCGCCAGCGCGTGGCAATTGCACGCGTGATGCTCAAGGACGCTCCGATTTTGCTGCTCGACGAAGCCACCAGCGCGCTGGACAGCGAGGTGGAAGCCGCCATCCAGGAAAGCCTGGACTCGCTGATGGACGGCAAGACCGTGATCGCCATTGCCCACCGCCTGTCCACCATCGCGGCCATGGATCGCCTGATCGTGATGAACGAAGGCCATATCGTGGAAGAAGGCACGCACCAGCAACTGCTGCAGCGCGGCGGCATCTACGCCAAGCTCTGGGCGCACCAGAGCGGCGGCTTTCTGGCCGAACAGGACGAAGCCGTGCAATAGGCCAGTGTTGTCGCGCGCTCAGGCCGGCAGCGCCTGGCGCACGCCGCTCATTGCATGAGTGCGCCAGAGATCACAAAGGGGCGCGTTGAATTGGTTGCTGGACAGGTTCACCGCACATTCGATGCTCGGTTTGCTGGAACATGTACTACACACCGCTCCGTTCAAGAGCTGCCAGATGGCTTTGTGTCGTTCACACGACGGCATTGAAAGAGGCAAGCCGATGACGGGCACTGATAATGCAAGACAGCAAGAGGTCAATGCAATGAGCCCCACCTACGGCAAACTGAAACCCATCGATTACGCACAAGCCTCAATGACTTTTGCAATCAAGGATGGCTCGACATCCGAGATCCCGAACCCAGAGGCAACAGAGCTGATCAGTGCGGAGCGCTTCAGCGAATTCATCAACCACCTCTACGATGCGGCTTCTTTGCCGGAGGCCTGGGTTCCCTGCCTGGAGGTAATTCGCACACATATGCGCAGCAATTTTGCGGTGCTGATCATCCGCCAGACCGAGGGGGACAATATCGGTTTGGTGGTCACCGCATCCGGAGGGCTCGAGGGCTTGCTTACGCACGATGTCTACAGCGAGCAAAGTCCATTCCTTGGCATGCCCAAGGAGCAATTCAAGACCATTCCCGACCTGATGTCCGAGAGCGAATGGCGCAGCAGCGTCTATTACAAGGACTGGTGCCGTGTGCACAATATTTTCCATGTAATGGCTGCCGATATCGTGACCACCGATGGCAGTGTCTACGGCCTGCGGATCACGCGCCCCGAATCAGAACCGGCCTTCAGCCAGCGGGATCTGGATCTGGGGCGCATGATCATGCCGCATATCCGCCGTGCGCTGAACATGCATCTGGCGCTGCACCATGATCGCCAGGTCATGTCGCTGTACAGCACTGTCACGGCTCGCTTGATGGTGGGTGTCGTCATCCTGGACCAGAATGGCCAGGTGCTGGAAAGCAATCCTGCGGCCAAAGGCATTCTCGATGCTCAGGATGGACTCAGGATCTCCGGCGGCATGCTGGAGGCTGAATATGCCAGCGACAACCGAAAGCTCCAGCGACTGGTCAAGGATGCCTTGCTGTCCTCCCTGGCATCGGCGTCCGTCATGACCGAAGGCATCTCGATTGCCCGTCCTTCGGGTCAGCTCAATTGGGGGCTTGTCGTCCAGAGCATTTCCTCGGGTGACAACGCAGAGGCCAAGAGCCGTCCCTGCGTCGCGGTGTTCATGCGCAACACCGATGACAAGGCCGATCCGTCAGCGCACCTGGCCCAGCAGCTGTTTCAGCTCACATCTTCGGAGACCGCGCTGGTGATCCAGCTGACCCATGGCCTGACGCTGGAGGAAGCAGCCAAAGCGCTGGGCATTCGCCTCAATACTGCAAGAGCTCACCTGCGCTCCATCTTCTCCAAGACCGGCGCCCGCCGTCAAAGCGAGCTGGTACGCTTCTTTCTCAATAGCGCTGCCTGGCTGGGAAGCAAGAGCGGCTCCTGATCCTCGCGCGGCAACCGCACCCCAGACATTGGGCGGTCCGTCCTCATCGCCCTGAAGCAGCGGGACAGGCAGGGATCCTCAGCGGTCTGCGGGTCGCCAGGGCGCTGCCGCAAAGGCCTCGGTCACCCATTGCTTGAACGCCTTCATGGCGCCCGTGTTGTACTGCCCCGATGGGCGCACCAGGTAGATGCCTCCGGCTTCCCCCAATGTCCATTGCGGCAATATACGGACCAGCTCTCCAGCATGGATGGAAGGCATGAGGTGCCAGTCACTGCCGGCGATGATGCCCACACCTTTGATTGCCGCATGCAGCAAAGCTTCGTTGTCGTTGCTGAGGATGGAGCCGCTGACCCGCACCGATTCGGCAACACTGGCGACCTTCTTTCCTGCCGGCTGAACCAGCCGCCATTGCGGAAAATCCAGCAGGCCGGTGTAGCCCAGGCAGTTGTGACGGACGAGATCTGCAGGCCTGTCTGGCGCTTCATGGCGCTCGAGATAGCTCGAGGATGCACACAGAAGGCGGTACTGATCGCACAGCCGCGTGGCCACCAGCCGGCTGTCCGACAGATGGCCGATGCGTATGGCGGCATCAAAACGCTCTCCCACGATGTCCACGATGCGGTCGCTGTACTCCACCTCGAGCACGACCTCCGGATAGGCCAGGGAAAAATCTGCCAGCATGGGACTGATCCAGCGCCGCCCCATCGAAGCGGGTATGGACAGGCGCAGGCGTCCTTGCGTTTCCTGAGCACCCTGCGCCGCTTCCTGCTCCGCCTCCCGAATCAGGTCGCTGGCCTGACGCACCTTCTCGACCAGCCGCAGGCCTTCACTGGTGAAATGCAGCTGACGCGTGGTGCGTTCCACCAGCCGCACGCCCAGTCTTCGCTCGAGAGCCTGCATGCGCTTGGAAAGCACCGAAGGATGACGCCCGAGAGACCGTCCCGCAGCGGCAAATGAACCCTGCTCTGCCAGTGCGAGCAACGTGGCGAGCTCATCCGTGCGCTGACTGTCGAGTATGTCCATGGTGTCTGTGGCGATTCAGGGAGTGAGGATGATCGATCCTTGCGAGCGTCCTTGCTCCAGGTCTGCGTGCGCCAGGGCTGCGTCCTTGAGCGCGTAGCTTTTCCATATGCGAGGCGTGAGTATGCCGGCTGCGATGGCATCCAGCACGTCCTGCGCACGGCTCTGATACTCCTCTGTCGTTGCCGTATGCGCGGCCAGAGACGGACGGGTCAGAAACAGCGAGCCCTTGGCATTGAGCACGCCTACCTCGACGGCAGGCGGCAGGCCCGATGTGGCACCAAACGACACCATCAGCCCTCTGGGTCGCAGGCAGTCCAGCGAAGCGAAGAAAGTGTCTTTTCCGATGGAATCGTAGACCACATCCACCTTTTGGCCCTGCGTGGCCTGCAGCACCTGGGATGGCAGCGACTGCGCCTCGAAGACAAACACATGGTCGCAGCCTGCCGCCTTGGCGCGTTCCACGCTGGCGGGCTTGGAGACGACGCCCAGAACCTGGGCGCCCAGATGCTTTGCCCACGTGCACATCAGTTGCCCCAGAGCCCCCGCAGCGCCATAGATCAGCACGCGGCTGCCCTGCTTCACCTGGCCGGTGGTCTTGAGCAGGTACTGGGCCGTGATGCCCTTGAACAGGACCGACGCGGCAGCTTCTTCCCCAAGTGCGTCCGGAAGCCTGATCAGGCGATCAGCCGGAAACAGGCGCGCACTGGCATACGCGCCCAGGGGACCGGTGGCGTAGCCGACCCGATCTCCTGACTTCAGACCCGACACCCCCGAGCCCACTGCGGCCACGATACCCGCGCCCTCCAGGCCCAAACCCGAAGGCAATGCAATCGGGACCATGCCCTTGCGCTGATTGACATCCAGAGGATTGACACCGATGGCGGTCTGCTCGAGCAGAACCTCGCCCGGCCCTGGCAACGGCAGATCCAGCTCTTCGAGCTGCATCACTTCGGGTGCACCTGAGCTGTAGATTCGAATGGCGAGGGCCATGGCTTTTCCTTGCGAATGATGAAGCAGCCATCGTATTCGTGCCATCTACGTGCATCAACATGAGCGCATGCACATAATAAGTGCATGTGGTGCAGCAATATCCGCCTCAAACCCTGAGCTTGTTCCGAAGTCTCGAAGCAGAGTGCCACTGTCACGCCGCCTGTTGCGAGACAGGATAGCCAGTCAGCTGAAACGAAATCAGACGCCTGAAGCGAAAGAAGTTTTACAAGAAAGCTTGATCGATGAGCATAGAACTCCCCAAACACGCACAGCAGCAGGCCATTGCCTCCATAGAACGCTATTTCCGCGAAAACATGGACGAGCCCATAGGCAATATGCAATCCGGTGCCCTGCTGAATTTCTTTCTCGCGGAAATAGGCCCCAGCATCTACAACCGTGCCGTGGCCGATGTGCAGGAGAACCTGCAGGCCCGGCTGCAGGAGCTGGACTATGAAGTGGGCAAGGAAGAATTCAGCTACTGGACGGCCAAGCGCACAGGCAAGCGCTGAAATGATTCCTTCCAGACGCCTGCAAGCAGCTTTGCAGCCAGATCAGCCGGCTCCGACTGCGGCGGCATTGAAGAAACTGGCTCATGCCCTCAGGGATGAAGGCATGAGCCAGGCCGAGCTCTACCGCCTGTTCCAGGCCGAGCATGCACGCAGCGACCTCGACGAACCGCGCCTGGAGGCGCTGGCCGAGACCATGGATCTGATCTGGGGTGGCGGCTGGGCCAAGGGCCATGCATTGTTCGAACAAGAGCTGTCGCAAGCACGGCTGGATAGCGAATAAGACAGCGCCTGCACCCGCCAGTCGGCCCGTCTGGCATACCATCGCCGCATGCGTCTTCTCCATACCTCCGACTGGCATCTGGGCCAGCACTTCATGGGCCGCAGCCGCCAGACCGAGCATCAGGCCCTGATCGACTGGTTGCTCACCCAGGTCCAGACCCATTGCGTGGATGCCGTGCTGATCGCCGGCGACATCTTCGACACCGGAGCCCCGCCCAGCTATGCGCGCGAGCTGTACAACCAGCTCATCGTGCGCCTGCACGACGCAGGCGCGGCCTTGCTGATACTGGCGGGCAATCATGACTCGGTCAGCGTGCTCGATGAAAGCCGCGAGCTGCTGACCTACCTGGGCGCCCAGGTGGTCAGCTCGACCGGCGACGAGGCCCGTCATGTGGTCACGTTGCCGCAGCGCGGCACGGCGCGCAGGCCGGGCTGCATCGTCTGCGCCCTGCCCTTCATCCGCCCTCGTGATGTGCAGCAAAGCCAGGCCGGGCAAAGCGCACAGGACAAGCAGCAGGCACTGCAAACCGCGATAGCTGCCACCTACCAGCGCGTATATGCCGCAGCCCTGCAGCAGCAACAGGCGATGCAGGCCAGCCAGGGCGAAATGCTGCCCATCATTGCCACCGGCCATCTGACCACGGTGGGTGCCAGCAGCAATGAATCGGTACGTGAAATCTATGTGGGCGCACTGGAGGCTTTTCCGACCAATGCTTTCCCGCCAGCCTGCTATATCGCCCTTGGCCATATCCACAAGCCGCAGCTCGTCGGCGGGCTCGATCACATTCGCTACAGCGGCTCTCCCATCGCCCTGGGCTTTGACGAAGCCAGGCAGACCAAGCAGGTACTGCTGGTGGATCTGAATGCCGACGGACTGCAGACCGTCACCGCCCTGCCCGTGCCGGTGTTCCAGCCCATGGCCTCCATCGCCGGCACTCTGGCGCAGATGTCTGCCTTGCTGGAATCTGCCTCGGCCCTGGCACAAGCCGATCGGCCGGTCTGGCTGGAGGTGACGGTGCAGGAAGACGACTACCTGTCCGACCTCACGGCGCGCGTGCAGGCCATGGCCGAGTCACTGCCCGTGGAGATTCTGCGCATCAAGCGCCAGCGCGGCCAGGCTGCGGCACTGCTTTCCGGCGAGGCCCGCGAGTCACTGGATGAACTCACTCCGCTCGATGTGTTTGCGCGTCGACTGGCCCAGGAGAGCCTGGAGCCGCCGCTGCAATCGGCGCTGACCGAGCGCTATCAACAGGTGCTGCACGGCCTCCACGACGAGCAAGGAGCAGCGGCATGAGAATTCTCAAACTGCGCCTGAAGAATCTGAACTCGCTCAAGGGCGAGTGGAGCGTGGACTTCACCGTCGCCCCCTTTGCCGACAACGGCCTGTTTGCCATCACCGGAGCCACGGGCGCGGGCAAGTCCACGCTGCTCGATGCCATCTGCCTTGCTCTCTACCACCAGACGCCACGCCTCGACACCATCAGCGGCAGCAACGACATCATGACGCGCCACACCGGCGAGTGCGAAGCCGAGGTGGAGTTCGAAGTCAAGGGCGTGGCCTACCGCGCCTTCTGGAGTCAGCGCCGCGCGCGCGGCAAGCCCGACGCAGCCCTGCAAGCGCCCAGGGTGGAGCTGGCACTGGTGGCGGACGGCAGCATACTCACCACCCACGTCAAGGACAAAACCCGGCGCATCGCCGAGATCACCGGGCTGGACTTTGCGCGCTTTACCAAGTCCATGCTGTTGGCCCAGGGCGGCTTTGCCGCCTTCTTGCAGGCCACGGCCAATGAGCGTGCCGAGCTGCTCGAAGAGCTGACCGGCACCGATATCTACGGCCGCATCTCGCAGTCCGTGTTCGAGAGAGCGCGCGACGCCCGCCAGGCCCTGGAAAAGCAACAGGCCCAGGCACAGGGCATGCAGTTGCTGGATGCAGGCACGCGCGAGCAGCTGCAATCCCAGGCGGCACTGCTGCAAACCGGCTTGACGGATCTGCAGGCACGCCACCAGCAGCTGCAAACCGTACAACGCTGGCAGGCGCAAACCATGCAGGCCATGCAGGCAGTGCAAGAGGCTCGCAGTGAACAAGAGAAAGCCCGGCAAGCGCTGAGTGATGCCGCGCACGATTTACTGCGCCTGCAGGCCCACGGACCTGCGCAGGCAATCCAGCCCATGCACCATCGCTGGCAACTGGCACAAGACCAGCAAAGCGAACAGGCCGCGCGATTGCAGCAACTGCACACCCTGCGGCTGCAAGCCCAAAGCGCGCAATGGCACCAACACCAACAGGCCCGGCAATTGGCTGACGCGCAGCGGCAGCAGTCAAGGCTGCAGCTGGAGTCTGCACAGAATCAGCAGACTGATCTGGCCGCATGGCTGCAGCTCCATGCCAGCCACGCCCTGCTGGGCGAGAACCTCAGCGGCTGGCGCGAGCAGCTGCAGCAAGGCCAGCAACTGCAGCAGCAAGCCGCTCAGACAAAAGCGCAGGCAATGCAGTTGCAGCAGGTCGCCCTGCAGCTGCAGCAGCAAGCCGAGGCACAGACACAGCAAGGCACGCAGTCGACACGGCAAGCCGCCCTGGCGCTGCAACAGCAACAGGCCGCTGAACAAGACCTGCAGCAGCAGCTGGCCATGCATGGCAGTCTGCCTCAGCTGCGCAGCCACTGGCAAAACGCACAACGCCAACTGCATCACTGGCAGCTGTTGCAGGAGCATGCCGCGCTGCGCCAGCCCCTGGACGTGCAGCAGCAGCGCAATGCGCAGGCGCTGAGCTCCGTTGATGCCCGCATTCAGCAGCAGCTTGCACAGCGCGATGACTTGCGTGCGCAGTACAAGGCGCTCAAGGACAAGGTGGCCGACAAGCAAACCCTGCTTGACCAGGAGCGCCTCATCCAAAGCCTTCAAGAGCACCGCGCCGCGCTGCAGCCCGGCGAAGCCTGCCCGCTGTGCGGATCGCACGAGCACCCAGCCATCACCGAGTACGCGGCGCTGGATGTATCGGCCACTGCCGCCGCACTGCAGCAAGCGCAGAGCGAACTCGAGTTGCTGCAGCGCCAGGGCGAGCAGTTGAACACCGCGCTGGCCACGGCCCAGGGCCAGCGGCACCAGCAGCAGGAGCAGCATCAGGTCATTGCCCAGCAGATCGAGAAATGGCTGGCACGCTGGGCTGACTTGCGCGCACAGAGCGCGGTGCCGCTGGATGAGGCTGCATGGCAGCAGCCCGATGCACTGCGCACCGCTTGCGCTGAAGCCGGGCAGCAGATTGCGCAGCTGCAGCAGAGCCTGGCCGATGCCGAGGCCGCCGAACGTCAGCTGCAACAGGCCAAGGACGCCTGCCAGGCGGCTGTGCAACACCAGCAGCAGATCGAGCATGCACAAGCCAGCACCCAGCAGGCTCTGCAGAACAATCTGACGCAGCAGCAGCAGACCGACCAGGCACTGCAAGCCTTGATACAGCAGGCCGGCGACCAGCAAAATCGCTTGCAGCTTGCTCTGCAAACGACAGGCTACGCATTGCCCGACAGCGCGGACACCGCTCACTGGCTGGCTGCACGACAGCAGGAATGGCAGCAATGGCAGCGCCAGCAACAGGCAATGCAAGAGCTGACCCAGCAGATCGACCTGCTGCAACGCCAGGTCGTGCAGGCCGCAGAGGATGCCGAGCACTGGCAGCAACGCAGCCAGGCCCTGCCCGATCTGCCCGCCGAAGCCACCGCCTGTACAGCGCCACCCGCCGCCACGCTGCAGGACTGCAGAGTTCTGCTCGAGCAGACTGCGCAGCAACTGGCCACGCTGCAAGGTCAGGAAAGCCAGGCACAAGCCACGCTCGAGCAGTTGCAGCAATCCACTCAGCAGACCCTGCTCGAATGGCAGCAGGCGCTGCAGGCCAGCCCGTTCTCCGACGAAGCGCAGTACAGCGCAGCCCTGCTGTCCGATGCCGAACAGCAAGGTCTGCAGGCACTGAGCGACCAGCTTCAGGGAGCGGCACAACGCGCGGCCACCTTGCAGGCCGACGCCAGCCAGCGCCTGGCCGAGCTGCAGGCCCAGGCGCTCAGCGCCGAAGCGCCCGAGAGCATCAGCGATCAGATCACGCAACTGGAGGCCGAACGCACACAGCAGGCCGAACAACTGGGCGCACACCGCGCCCGCCTCAAAGATGACGATGACCGCCGCGCTGGCCAGCAGGCCTTGCTGGCCCAGATTGCCGAGCAGGAAAAAGACAGCGACCTGTGGCAGCGGCTGGACAGCCTGATCGGCTCCGCCAAGGGCGACAAGTTCCGCAAATTTGCACAGGGGCTGACGCTAGACCATCTGCTGCATCTGGCCAACCGGCACCTGGAGCGCCTGCACGGTCGCTATTTGCTGCGGCGCAAGCCCACGGGCGAGCTGGAGCTGGACATCGTGGACGGCTGGCAGGGCGATGTGGCGCGCGACACGCGCACGCTCTCCGGCGGCGAGGCCTTTCTCGTCAGCCTGGCACTGGCACTGGCGCTGTCCGATCTGGTCAGCAGCAAGACCTCGATCGATTCGCTATTCCTGGACGAAGGCTTCGGCACGCTGGACGGCGACACGCTGGAGATGGCGTTGGCCGCGCTCGATGCACTCAATGCCAGCGGCAAGATGATTGGCGTCATCAGCCATGTGGAAGCGCTCAAGGAGCGCATTCCGGCGCAGATCCGCGTGGAAAAAGCGGCCGGAATCGGCTACTCCAGACTGGTGATCTAAAGCCTGGTTCAGGTGCCGGGCGGAGGTGGCGGCATCATGCCCGGGCGCGGCGGCCGCATGCCGCCGGGCCGCCCCGGACCTCCAGGCCCACCTGGGCCGCCCGGCGGCATGGAGCCCTTGACCTGGCAGAGCTTGTCGGCACTGTCGCTGCGCACCACCACGGTCTTCGATGCCAGCATCACCCCGCCCAGGTTCTGCACATCGAAGACATAAGGCGTCTTGTCCGGCTCCTGCCCCACCACGTTGTCCACATCCAGGCGGGTATCGGGCTGGCCCTTGTTCTTGTAGAGCGGCGCCTGCGCAAAGATTTCGCTGTTGAGCGCATCGCTGAACAACAGCTGGCTGGTCAGCCACGATGCAGCGCTGTCCGCCGGGTCGTAGCTGCCTTGCAGAATGCGAAAGTGCACATGCACGGCACGGCCTCGATACCAGCCGGGGTAGCAGCTGTCGAAGCGCGCCACGCCATTGCCGTCGGTGCGCTGATAGCCGCGAAAGAACTGCTTGTTCACATTGGCGGCATCGTTGTTGCACATGCGGTGAATCTGGCCCGAGTAACCGCCCGTGTGATTGGTATGCCAGATCTCCACAATCGTGCCCGCCACCGGCTCACAGCACTCGTTGACCACGCGAATCTGCATATGCAGCGGCAGGCCATTCCATCCATCGCTGACATCCATGCGCTCAGGCGACAACGTATGACAGGGGCCGATGGTGGCCTCGCAGGTCAGGCGGCAACCGCCCGCCAGCCCGGCGGCAGCAAATGGATTGATGCCGCGCACGGCAGCGGTGATGGCCTTGGTACCGCCGCTGAGCCAGGGAGCAGCGGCTTTCGCCGCGCTGGCCGCGGCCGGCGCTGCTGCCGCACCGATTGCAGCGGGCGCGGCACGACCGGGCAATGGCATGAAGGGCAGTGCCCCCAGCAGGGCTGCGGATTGCCGCAGCCAGCTTCTGCGCGAGGTTGCGCGCGCGGCTGGTGCAAGCGTTTCGGATGAGGAGTGCAGCTGGGTCATGGGCGATAAGGACTCGTCTGTGAATCGCACCATGCTAGCGCCACAGCCGCCAACGCAGCCAGCGGCTGCCGCATCTTTACCGATGCTATACAAAAATGCTCTCCATGCCTTTTCTGTAAAGCGTCATACGCTACGGTTTTTGATAGTTTCACCGATCAGGCGCCAAGGTCACCCAGCCCGCGCCAAGCCGGCCCAAAGGCTTTGGCTTACCATCCAGACCCTTGCTTGATAGGTACAAGCCATGATCCGGATCGCAGAACTCAAACTCCCTCTCTCGGCGGTTGAATACCACCCCGAGAACCACACCGAATACCAGCCCACGGACAAGCTCACGCAGCTTGCGGCCGAGCGTCTGGGGATTCCATCCTCCGCCATTGCCAAGCTGCATGTGCACAAGCGCAGCTTCGATGCGCGCAAGGCGGAACTGCTGGCCGTCTACATCGTCGACATCACGTTGGCCGACGAAAGCCAGGAGGCCGCGCTGCTGACGCAGTTTGCCGACCATCCCCATGTCAATCCCACGCCCGACATGAGCTGGAAACCCGTGGGCCAGGCCCCGGCGGATATGAACGAGCGCCCCGTGGTCGTGGGCTTTGGCCCCTGCGGCATGTTTGCCGGACTGGTGCTGGCCCAGATGGGCTTCAAGCCCATCGTGCTGGAGCGCGGCAAGACCGTGCGCGAGCGCACCAAGGACACCTGGCGCCTGTGGCGCAAGCGCGAGCTGACGCCCGAGTCCAATGTGCAGTACGGCGAAGGCGGCGCCGGAACCTTCTCCGACGGCAAGCTCTACAGCCAGATCAAGGACCCGCGCCATCTGGGCCGCAAGGTGCTCACCGAGTTCGTGACCTATGGTGCGCCGCCCGAAATTCTCTATGCGGCTCACCCCCACATCGGCACTTTCAAGCTGGTCAAGCTGGTCGAAGGCATTCGCGAGGAGATCGTGCGCCTGGGCGGAGAAATCCGCTTCGAGCAGCGCGTGACCGATGTACAGATCGAAGAAGTCGGCGGCCAGCGCCAGCTGGTCGGCCTGCAGGTGCTCGACCAGGCCACAGGCCAAAGCTATGCGCTGCCCACCCACCATGCTGTGATGGCGCTGGGCCACAGCTCGCGCGACACTTTTGCCATGTTCTACGAGCGCGGCGTGGCCATGGAGGCCAAGCCCTTCTCTGTGGGCTTTCGCATCGAACATCCGCAAAGCGTGATCGACCGCGCCCGCTGGGGCAAGGATGCCGGCCACCCGCTGCTGGGCGCTGCCGACTACAAGCTGGTGCACCATGCCAAAAACGGCCGCGCCGTCTATAGCTTTTGCATGTGCCCGGGCGGCACCGTGGTGGCAGCGACCAGCGAACCCGGGCGCGTCGTCACCAACGGCATGAGCCAGTATTCACGCGCCGAGCGCAATGCCAATGCCGGCATGGTCTGCGCCATCAGCCCCGAAGACTACCCGCAGGACGCCGAGAGCTTTGCCTGGGCCTTCGACGGCAAGACCTTCGGCGTCGAAAAGCTGCAAAAAGGCGAGCATCACCCGCTCTCCGGCATTGTGCTACAGCGCCAACTGGAATCCCAAGCCTATGTGCTTGGGGGCCAGAACTACAGCGCGCCGGGCCAGCTCGTTGGCGACTTTGTGACTGGCAAGCCATCCACCGAATTTGGCGAAGTTCAGCCCTCCTACAAGCCCGGCATCAGCCTCGGCGATCTGCACCAGGCCCTGCCCTCCTATGCGATCGAAGCCATGCGCGAGGCCCTGCCCGCCTTTGGCAAGAAGATTCGCGGCTACGACATGAAGGATGCAGTGCTGACCGGTGTGGAAACCCGCACCTCGTCCCCCGTCAAGATCGGCCGCGGAGCAGACTTCCAGAGCGACAACACACGCGGCCTGTACCCAGCTGGCGAAGGTGCCAGCTACGCGGGCGGCATTCTGTCGGCCGGTGTGGACGGCATCAAGGTCGGCGAAGCCGTGGCGGCTGCGATTCTCGGAGTCGAAGTCCCCTCCTCGGGCGCGCGCGGCTCGGGCGGAGCCCTGTAAGCCACGCGGCTTGCCTCTCGTTGCTCCCCAGGTATGCCAGCCCCCGGCTGGCTGCCTTTGATGGGCGTGAGCACACCGGAGGTCATGGCTCTTACAAGTTTTTGGACGCTGACTGACAGTGCTCCAGGCTTGGCATCGGTACGCTGGAGGCTTCATCGCACGCCAAGCGTCACCATGAAACCTCTGCCTTTGCGACTCGCACCTGCTTCTGCAGCCCTGGGACTGGCCTGCTGGCTGACGGCAGTCAGTGCCAGCGCACAAACCAGTGACTCCACTGCTGCGGCAGACACTGCCGTGGACAAGCCCTCTGCGCTGTCGGGCTGGATGTTTGGCTACGCGCCCCTGGACTGGCATTTCTCCGATGCCAAAAAGGAAAACGATTTCGAGCCCGATGAACAAAAGCATGCCTATGTCTGGCTGATCCAGGCGGAAAAGGAGCTGGACGAGCGCCATATCGCAGGCTTTGCCTATTTCAAGAATTCATTCGGTCAGCCCAGCCAGTACGCCTATTACGGCTGGCGCTTCAGGCCGTTTGACAGCACACCGGGCCTGTTCTTCAAGGTCACGGGCGGCATCATTCACGGCTACAAGTTTCCGTACAACAAGAAGATCCCGTTCAACAACCGGCATGGCTGGGGCATCACGGCCATTCCGGCCGTGGGCTATGACTTCAATCGGAACTGGGGAGCCCAGATCAATGTGCTGGGCAATGCCGGCGTGATGTTCCAGCTCAACTACACGGTTCGCTAAGCTGCTGGGAACGACCTGTCAGGCTCCACGCAGCCTGGCAAAGTCGGGCGCACGCTTTTCCAGAAAGGCCGCAATGCCTTCGCGGGACTCCTCGCTGCCCTGGGCCTCGACCATATGGTCAGCCTCCAGCGCCAGCTGCTGCTCCAGGCTGTGGCTGTGAGCCACCCGGCACAGTGCCTTGATACGCGCAGTCGCGACCTCCGGCCCCTGGGCCAGTTGCTGGGCCAGCTCCAGCGCCTGGGCCAAGGCCTGGCCCGGCTCCGTCAAGCGGTTGATGCAGCCATACGCATGCATGCGCTCGCCGCTGATGCGCTCGCCCGTCAGGCAAAGCTCGGTCAGCAACTGGCGGGACATGAACTCGGCCAGAAACGACGTCGCCCCACCGTCGGGGGTGAGGCCGACCTTCACATAGGCCACCGAGAAAACCGCCGACCTTGCCGCCACCAGCATGTCGCAAGCCATGGCCAGAGACAGGCCCGCACCCGCAGCAGCGCCTTCCACCGCCGCGATCACGGGCTTGGGGCAGTCGCGTATGGCACGCATCAGATGGTTGAGATCCTCGAGCCTGAGACGGCGTTCGGCCAGCGGCATCTCGCGCCGCGTTGCCAGCTGGTTCAGATCGCCGCCAGCGCAGAAATGACCGCCCTCGCCCGTGAGGATCACGGCGGCCACCGAGGCATCGGTGCCGGCCGCACGCAGCGCTTCCATGACCGCGTGGTAATACTCGGGCGACAGCGCATTGCGCGCGGCCTGATTGTTGTTGGAGAGAACAAGAACAGCGCCTTCGCGGCGGGTGACAAGAGCAGGATTCACGGCAAACCTCCTGCATCCGACTCTAGCGATGCCGGCATGGCCGGCCTAGCGGGCTTGTGCCATCTCTTGTCACCTAGCGGACGCCCTCAGCGGCGCGGCCCCCAATGACCACCGCCATGATGCCAGCCGCCAGGGCCATGGTTCCAGCCCCCGTCATGCCAGCCGTAGCCGGGACGTGGCGGCATGGCCCAGCGACCGGGACGCCAGTTGTAGCGTCCGCCGCCCCAGCCCCAGGAGCCGCCGATCCAGACATAGGCCGGCGAGGGAGCCACCGGAATCACCTCGTTGATCAGGGGAGGCGGGGCCATGGGTGCATAGACGTCGCCCGCGACCACCTCGGTTCCATAAGCCGGATAGGCCGGGGCCACCACACAGCCCGTAAGCAGGGCAGCCGAGCCGCCTAGCAGCAAGACCGGCAGCAGGCGGCGGGTCATGGTTTGAGAGATGAGGGACATCACAACTCCTGAAAGTCCGGGGGACATGTAGATGCTCCTACAACGCAAAAGCCCCTGCCAGTTGTTGACAGGGGCTTGTGAAGTAGCGGTAAAGACCGGCTACTGCCGTTTACACATGTGTACGCTTATCGGGCGTTTTGCAGTGCAGCAATGCGCTGCTCGATGGGCGGGTGGGTGGAGAACAGCTGGCCGATGCCGCCGGCAATACCCATGGCCGCCACGCTCTTGGGCAGCTCGCCCGGATGCATGCCGCCCAGACGGGCCAGCGCATTCATCATGGGCTGCTTGCGACCCATGAGCTGTGCGGCACCCGCGTCGGCACGGAACTCGCGCTGGCGCGAGAACCAGGCCACGATCATGGCGGCGACAAAGCCCAGCAAGATATCCAGCACCACGGTGGTGATCATGTAGCCGATGCCGGGGCCGGAGCTTTGTTCGTCGTTGCGGCGCAGAAAGGAGTCGACCGCATAACCGATCACGCGCGAGAGGAAGACCACAAAGGTGTTCATCACGCCCTGGATCAGCGTCATGGTCACCATGTCGCCATTGGCGATGTGGGCCACTTCGTGACCGATCACGGCCTCGACCTCTTCACGCGTCATGCCTTCGAGCAGCCCTGTGGACACCGCCACCAGGGCCGAGTTCTTGAAAGCGCCGGTCGCAAAGGCGTTGGGCTCGCCCTCATAGATGCCGACCTCTGGCATGCCGATGCCGGCCTTTTCGGCAAAGCCGCGCACGGTATTGACGATCCATGCCTCATCGGCGTTGCGCGGCTCGTTGATGACCTGCACGCCCGATGTCCACTTGGCCATGGGCTTGGAGATCAGCAGCGAGATGATGGCGCCGCCAAAGCCCATGATGAAGGCAAAGCCCAGCAGGGCGCCCAGATTGAGGCCGTTGGCAGTGAGGTAGCGGTTGACGCCCAGCAAGCTGGCGACGATGCCCAATACCGCCACCACGGCGATATTGGTCAATAGAAATAAGGCAATACGTTTCATCGAGGGTGTACTCCACACAGGGGACAAAATGGCCAGAACCCCTGAGGCACCGCCTGTGCAGGACGAATGCGCATCAAGCCAGTTCTCTTTCTGGCAGTACCCGTTGTTGTGTTGTTTGTGCGGTACGTGGGGCTCGGAAAACTAGAGAGTCATCATAGAAGGAAAAGTTCTGGTTCTGCAGGCACCAGTCCGGGATTCCCAATATGGGAATTGGTAGATAGGGCTTGCTGGCCAGATTACAAGACTGGGTCCGCAACTGATCGTCCAGCCAGCCGTCGGCCTCGGCCGGCGACGCCAGGCGCGGCGCCTGCTCCAGCGGCACGCAGATCACATGTGCGGTGATGGCCTTGCGCGGCTGAACCAGCTTTTCCAGCAGGGCATGGCCTATGGGCAGAAAGCGCGCCTGCTGCCACAGCGCACGCCGGGCCACGAACAGTTCCTGCCAGCGCTTGTCGCGCAGCGCATCGCACAGTGCCTGAGGCGCCAGCAGCAGGCCGCCGTTTTCGTCCAGCACCGTGATCGAGTCGCGCAATCGCCCGCGCTGCGCCCCCACGCCCTGACGCGCTATCTCGGCCGCCTGCAGCGCGTTGAGCCGTTGCTTGAGCAGCGGCCAGTGCAGCCAGATCAGGCCGTTGAAGAAGTCGTGCAGATTGTCGCGCGTGGGAATGCTGCGCTGGCTGTGGATAAATGCCTCATAGGCCTGACCGGCAGGCAGCTGCAGCTGATCGACGAACTGCCAGCCCGGCAGCAGTCCGTGAGCGGCAGCCACCTCCTGCAAGGCCCGGGCCACGCCGGCACCGCCCTGCACCCGGTCATGCACCTGGCGGCCCAGCACCTGCAGCGAGGCCAGCCAGGGCGCCTGCCAGTCAATGGCCCAATCCGCTGACTGCATTGCGGCTGGCTGCATCAAGGCAGCACCTCGTCCTGATGCCCACGCAGATCGCGCACCGCCACGCGGGCCGTGCCTTCGTCGCGCAGCTCGAACACCTGGGTCGCGGCCATGAGCTTGGTCAGCGAGGCATAGCCATAGTTGCGTGCATCAAACGACAGCTTGTTGCCGATATGCGTTCCCACCGCAGCCACACGCGCCCAGCCAGCCTCGTCCTGGGTGGCCTTGACGGCATCGCGCAGCATGGCGATGAGTTGCCGGTCTTCCTTGAGCATGTGCGAAGGCACGCGCAGCGTGGTGCAGGCGGGTGCGGCCACACCGGTGCCGCCAGCCACCCGGCCATTGCCGGCGTTGGGGTTCGATCCCTGCGGCTGGCTTGCCGCAGGCACTGCACGTGGCACTGCATCGGCCTCCAGAGCCTCGCGGCGTTCGCTGCGGCTGACAATGCCGTCGCCCAGCTCCTTGAGCGCATCGAAATACAGAAAGCGCGAGCAGGCATTGACGAAAGCCTTGGGCGTCTGCTCCGCACCGAATCCATAGACGGCAGCGCCCTTGGCGCGCAGATGCATGACCAGCGGGGTGAAGTCGGCATCCGAGGAGACGATGCCGAAGGCATCGGGCTTTTCGGTATAGAGCAGCTCCATGGCATCCACCGTCATGGCCATATCGGTCGCGTTCTTGCCCTTGGAGTAATCGAACTGCTGCATGGGCCGCACGGCATATTCGAGCAGCTTGCTCTGCCAGCCATGCAGACCGGCCTTGGTCCAGTTGCCATAGGCACGGCGAATATTGATCAGGCCGAAGGTAGACAGCTCGGTCAATATCTCGTCAATCATCTCTGCGGGCGCGTTGTCCGCATCGATCAGCAAGGCAATCTTGGGCTGGACATCGTTGGGCATGCAATCTCCTGAGCGCTGTTTGGCCAAGCCTAACCGAGGCCATGCTCAAAGCCAAATAAAAAAAGGAGCAGCTTGCGCAACTCCTTTATTGATTTCAGACCGAAAACACTTGTGATTCAAGTGAACACAAGCGCTTGCAGCTACTGTTTTTAATCCAGCATCTTCCAGGGCAGGGCTTCGCCGAAACGCAGAGGCTTGAGCTGCGCCCCTTCGCCGTATTCAAAGCTCACGGGCGGCGTCCAGCTTTCCTTGACCAGGGTGATGGTGTCGGTGTTGCGGGGCAGGCCGTAGAAGTCGGCTCCGTTGAAGGAAGCAAAGGCTTCGAGCTTGTCCAGGGCGCCGACGCCGTCGAACACCTCGGCATACATCTCGATGGCGGCGTGGGCGCTGTAGCAGCCGGCGCAGCCGGTCGCGGCTTCCTTCAGATGAGCGGCGTGAGGAGCGCTGTCCGTGCCCAGGAAGAACTTGCGGCTGCCGCTGGTGGCGGCCTGCACCAGTGCCAGGCGATGGGTTTCGCGCTTCAGAACCGGCAGGCAATAGAAGTGCGGACGCACGCCGCCCAGGAAGATGGCGTTGCGGTTGAACAGCAGATGCTGGGGCGTGATGGTCGCAGCCAGGAAATCATCGGCTGCGGCCACGTACTCGGCGGCTTCCTTGGTCGTCACATGCTCCATGACGATCTTGAGCTCGGGGAAATCCTGGCGCAGAGGCTTGAGCTGCTGCTCGATGAACACGGCTTCGCGGTCGAAAAGGTCGATGCTCTGGTCGGTCACTTCACCGTGCACCAGCAGCACCAGGCCTTCGCGCTGCATGGCCTGCAGCGTCGGGTAGATCTTGCGCAGATCGGTCACGCCATGGTCGGAGTTGGTCGTGGCACCTGCGGGATAAAGCTTGCAGGCCACCACGCCGGCCGCCTTGGCTCGCACGATTTCCTGAGGCCCCAGGTTGTCTGTCAGATACAGCGTCATCAGCGGCTGGAACTGGCTGCCTGCAGGCACGGCCGACAGAATGCGGGCGCGGTAGTCCGCTGCCATCTCCGCCGTGGTGACCGGGGGCTTGAGGTTGGGCATGATGATGGCACGGCCCATCTGGCGGGCGGTGTGCGGCACCACGCAGCGCATGGCATCGCCATCGCGCACATGCAAGTGCCAGTCATCGGGGCGGGTAATCGTGATGGTCTGAGTCATGGCCGACATTGTCCCATCTTCGCTGTCGACAGGCCCGCACTCAAACCCATTCGTGCCCTGCCCCGGACCTGCGCATAGCGCAGTCATAGGTCCACCTCTTGGGTATTTCCCAGGCATTTCTCTGGCATTTGGCGCTGAAATCCTCAAAAATGAAGCCAAGGAGGAGGTCTCATGTCTGTTCCTCAAGCTCTCGCCGGCACACCATTGCGCACCGACTTTCTCAGCGCCAGCGACGCTGCCCGGCTGGTCGCGCGCATCGGCATCACCCAGGTGCTGCGCCTGATCAGCCAAGCCCTGGAGGCCGACTTCGGCCGCTGGCAGGACTTCGACAAAAGCGCGCGCACAGCCGCCCATTCAGCCAGCGGCGTGATCGAGCTGATGCCGGTGGCCGATGCGCGGGACTACGCCTTCAAATACGTCAACGGTCACCCGCACAATCCGCGTCTGGGACTGCCCACGGTGATGGCCTTCGGCGCGCTGGCCGATGTCGCCACCGGCATGCCGCGCTTTGTCAGCGAGCTGACGCTGACCACGGCCTTGCGCACTGCCGCCACATCCGCCATGGCCGCGCGCCATCTGGCGCGCGCCGGCAACCGCAGCATGGCACTGATCGGCAATGGCTCGCAAAGTGAATTTCAGGCTCTGGCCTTCATGGAGCTGCTGGGCGTGCGCGAGCTGCGCCTGTTCGACATCGACCCAGCGGCCTCGCAAAAGCTGCTGCGCAACCTGCAGCCGTTTCTGCCCGGCTTCTCTGCCACGGCCATCGTCTGCACCAGCGTGCGGGACGCAGTGGCCGGCACCGACATCGTGACCACTGCCACCGCCGACAAGACCCGCGCCACAATCATCCCCGGCCACCTGCTGGAGCCCGGCATGCATATCAATGCGGTGGGAGGAGATTGCCCCGGCAAGACAGAGTTCGATGCCAGCGCCCTGCAGCGCGCGCAGGTCTTTGTCGAGTACGAGCCGCAGACGCGCATCGAGGGCGAGCTGCAGCAAATGCCGGCCGACTTTGCCGTGACCGAGTTGTGGCGCGTGCTGCAGAAGCTGGCGCCGGGCCGGACATCGGACGCCCAGATCACCTTGTTCGACTCCGTGGGCTTCGCACTGGAGGACTACTCGGCGCTGCGCACCATGCACAGCCTGGCGCAAGGCGCGGGCCTGCTGTCTCAGATCGAGCTGGTGCCGGAGCTCGCAGACCCCAAGGATCTGTTTGCCATGGTGAGGCAGGCATCGAATCCCCAGATCATCAATCTTGCGGCCCGAAAGACGGCCTGAAGCGGAGCGGCTCATGGCATACACATCGTCCACACTGATCGGTCTGCCCACCGATATCGGCGCCTCGCGCCTTGGCGCGGCCATGGGGCCCGATGCCCTGCGTGTGGCCCAGCTCGGTCCAGCCCTTGAACGGCTGGGTGTGCAGGTCAGCGATCTGGGCAATCTGAGCGGCCCCGCCAACCCGCGTGGCGCGCGCGATGCCCAGGGTCTGCGCAACCTGGCCGAATGCCTGAGCTGGAACCGGATCGCCCATGACGCGGTACTGCAGGTGCTGCAGCAAAATCGGCTGCCCATACTGCTGGGTGGCGACCATACGCTTGCCACAGGCTCCATCAGCGCCGTGGCCCGCCATTGTCGCGCCACGGGCAAGCAGCTGCGCGTGCTCTGGCTGGATGCTCACTCGGACTGCAACACCCCCGAAAGCTCGCCCACGGGCAATCTGCACGGCATGCCGGTGTCAAGCCTCTGCGGACTGGGGCCGGCGGAGCTGGCCTCGCTGTCGGGCACGACTCCCGCCCTGCCCGCCTCATCGTTCTGTCAGATCGGCCTGCGCAGCGTGGACGAAAGCGAAAAGCACATGATCCGAGAGCTGGGGCTGGAGGTCTACGACATGCGGGCCATTGACGAGCTGGGAATGCGTGAAGTGATGCGCCGGGCACTGCTCACCTTGCTGGGACGCAACGACAAAGACATCCACCTGCATCTGAGCTTTGATGTGGACTTTCTCGATCCTGACATTGCTCCCGGCACCGGCACGCCAGTACGCGGCGGCCCCACCTACCGCGAGGCCCAGCTGTGCATGGAAATGATTGCCGATACCGGCCGTCTTGCCTCACTGGACATTGTGGAGCTCAACCCGGCGCTGGACCTGCGCAACCAGACGGCGGAGCTGGTGGTGGACCTGGTGCAAAGCCTGTTCGGCCAGAGCACGCTGATGCGCCCCGCGCCGCAAGCGGCACCCCGCTGAGGCCGGCACAGCACGCGCCACAGGCGGATCAGCCGCCGGCCGCCTGGCGCAGGGCTTCGAGGTCGTGGATGGTCACGCGCCCGTAGGCCGCTTTGATCACGCCCATCTGCTCCAGCGTGCGCAACTCCTTGTTCACGGTCTGGCGCGAGACCGCCACCATGGCCGCCAGATCGCCCTGCGAGATGCGCAGGCTCACGGCCTGCCCGCCTTCGACGGCCTTGCCGTGGATCAGCGCCAGCCGCGCCAGCGCATCGGCCACATGGTTGGCGGTATGGCCCAGAGCCCGGCGCTGCTGGGTGGCGATCTGCTCATGCAGGCGCTCCAGTACCAGCATGCAGACATCGCGCCACAGCGCCGGATGCGCATCCAGCACGGTCATGAACGCCCCGCCCGGCAGGTGCACGAGCACCGTGCCCTCTTGCACCACGAAGTGATAGACGAAGCAGGTGTTGCCCAGCATGCGCACCAGGCTCACGATCTCTCCGGGGCCGTGCAGCGACAGCACGAAGCGCACGCCCGCCGCATCCACGCCCTCCACCGCCAGACGCCCCGAAGCTACCACCAGCACCTCGCGGCGCGATCGCTCGCCGACCATGAGAGGCGTTCGCTTGTCATAGCGCCTCAGCCGCGCCATGGCCACCACTTCGTCCAGCACGTCATCCGGCCAGTGCCTCATCAGCGGGCACAGCCTCAGGGCACGCCGTATCAGCGCCACGGAATTGTCTGCGGGGTGGTGTTTGCGAGGCATGGATCTGTGTGCGCGGGAAACAGGCTCCGGGTTAGTCCCGGGCTCGAGTGCCGCCAATTGTCAAAGCGTTGACAGAGTGCCAACCGCACTGGTTCGGATAGTAGCAGTCACACCGCAGCGCAAGGCTGTGCGCCCGTGCAAAAGCACAAACACAGGAGACATATCGTGAAGCACAAGCAACGGCTGGCCGCCGCAGGCTGGGCCATATTCGGCAGTGCCGCCTGGGCGCAGAGCAGCGTGGAGATCTTCGGCGTCATGGACGTCCATCTCAACAGCGCCCGATCGGGGGCCAAGCGGCTGACACGACTGGAGGACGGCGGCAGCGCCGCCTCGCGCATAGGCTTTCGCGGCGTCGAGGAGCTGGGCGGCGGCTGGCGCGCCCGCTTCCTGCTCGAGGCAGGCGTCACTCCGGACACCGGCATGGGCACCATTCCCGGTCCTTCCCTGGCCTTCACCCGCCAGTCCTTCATCGGCCTGAGCGCGCCCTGGGGCCACGTCGATATGGGCCGCATGTACACGCCCATGTTCAGTGCCCTGTTCCGCGCCGATCCGTTCGGCATGAATTCGCTGTTCTCTCCCACCAACCTCGGCTATAGCACCGACGGCCAGCCGCTCCTGAAGGCCTTTGCAGCGCGCGGCAGCAATCTCGTGCGCTACCGCCTTCCCGAGGGCCAGCCCTGGGTGCTGGACCTGGCCTACTCCTTCGGCGAGGTGCCCTCGCCCAACAGCAACAACGCCCGGCTCTACGGCGGCACCGTGGGCTGGAACCAGAAGCCCTTCTTCATGGCCTACAGCGTCCAGAACTCCACAGAAGGCAGCGCTGCAGCGCCCGTGGCCACGCCGCGCACCAGCCGCTACCAGACGCTGGTGGCCAGCTGGGAGGCCATGCCTAAGCTGCGCCTGAGCGGCAGCTACAGCCGCGCCAGCGTGAACCAGGTCGGTACGGGCCACGCCCGCCTCCTGCAGCTGGGCACGGAGTGGAGCGCAACCTTCACCTCCAGGGTGCTGCTGTCGGTGGCACGCCGCAAGGTCGACGGATCCGAGCGCCGTCAGACCGCCTGGACCCTGGGCTACGACCATTCCCTGAGCAAGCGCACCACGCTGTACGCGCGCTGGCTGCAACTGAGCAACGCGGGCGGCTCCTCGGTATCCATCGCCAATGTGCCCGTGGTGGCTGATAGCGGCAACGGCGTGCGTTCGCTGGCACTGGGCGTTCGCCACAACTTCTGACAGAGGAACTTCATGCAACCATCAATGGACTTCGATTTCGCCGGGCTGGACGCCCTGTTCTCGCCACGCTCCATCGCCGTCGTCGGCGCCACCGACTCGCCGCAGCGCATAGGCGGCATTCCTCTCGACTACCTGCTGCGCTTCGGCTACACGGGCCGCCTGCATGCCGTGAACCCACGCGCAGCCACGGTGCAGGGCCTGTCCGCCCACGCGCGGCTGACCGACATCCCCGAGCCCGTGGATCTGGCCATCGTGGCCGTGCCCCAGGCCCATGTGACTGCGGTGCTCGAGGACGCGGCTGCGGCCCGCGTGCGCTCCATGGTGCTGTTCTCGTCGGGCTTTGCCGAGACCGGCGCTGAAGGCACAGCGGCCCAGCAGGCCCTGCAGGAACGCGCCCGCGCAGCCGGCATACGTCTCATAGGCCCCAACTGCCTGGGCTTCATGCGCCCCGGCCACCAGACCTATGCCACCTTCTCGCCCGCCCCCAATGCAGGCCGCGTCAAACCCGGGCGCATAGGCCTGGTCAGTCAGTCCGGGGCCTTTGGAGCCTATGCCTACAGCATGGCGCGCGAGCGCGGTCTGGGCCTGTCCCTGTGGGCGACCACGGGCAACGAAGCCGACGTGCAGCTGGCCGACGGCCTGGCCTGGCTGGCCCGCGATCCAGAGACCGATGTCATCATGGCCTACATGGAGGGCTGCCGCGACGGCGAGCGCCTGCGCGCGGCCCTGGCGCTGGCGCGCGAGCGCGGCAAGCCCGTGATCATGTTCAAGGTGGGCACCAGCGAGCTGGGTGCGGCTGCGGCCGCCTCACATACGGCATCGCTGGCCGGCAACGATGCCGTCTATGACGCCGTGTTCCGCCAGTACGGCGTGCTGCGTGCACACACCATCAGCGACTTCTTCGCGCTGGCGGCCAGCGCCTCCATCGCGCCGATTCCGCGCAACCGCTCCCTGGGCCTGCTCACCGTCTCGGGCGGCGTGGGAGCCATGATGGCCGACGACGCCAGCGCCGCCGGTCTCGACGTGCAGCCCCTGTCCGAGGCCGCACAGCGCAAGTTGCTCGAATGGGTGCCGTTTGCCGCGCCACGCAACCCCGTGGACATCACGGGCCAGGTCACCAACGACGTCACCCTGCTCGAGCGCAGCGCCGAGCTGATGATGCACGACCGGAACTTCGCGAGCTGGCTGGGATTTTTCGCCGCGGGCGGCCTGTCCGACGCGTTCTGGGCCGTGCTGCGCTGCCTGGTGGAGAAGCTGCGCGCCGCCCACCCCGACACGCTGCTGGCCATCTGCACGCTGTGCTCCGACGCGCGCCGCGCCGAGATGGAAGCCCTGGGCTGCCTGGTGTTCTCGGACCCCAGCACGGCCATACGCTGCATAGGCGCCCTGGCCTCGCTGGCCGATGCGCCGCGCGCCGCGCCGCTGCCGTCGGCTTGCCCGGCCCAGCCCGCGCTGCAGCTGCCCGCGGGCAGCCTGTCCGAAGCCCGCAGCATGGAACTGCTGGCCAAGGCCGGCATGCCCGTGGTGCCCCACCAGCTGGTGCGCACCCAGCAGCAGGCGGCGCAGGCCGTGCAGGCCCTGGGGGGCACCATTGCGCTGAAGGTGGCCAGCGCCGACATCGCGCACAAGTCCGAGGTCGGCGGCGTGGCGCTGAACCTGTGCAACGGCGTGGATGCGGGCGCCGCCTTCGAGCGCATTCTCGCCAGTGCGCGCCAGGCACGGCCCGAAGCGCAGCTGGACGGAGCGCTGGCCGCGCGCATGGTGCACGGCGGCGTCGAATGCATTGCGGGCGTGCACCGCGATCCGGTGTTCGGCCCGGTGCTGATGTTCGGCCTGGGCGGCATCCACGTCGAAATCCTGCGCGACGTGTCGCTGCGCGCACTGCCCATCACCAGGGACGATGCCCTGGCCATGGTGCAGGAGCTGCGCACCTTCCCCATCCTGGCCGGCGCGCGTGGCAAGCCGCCCGCGGACCTGCAGGCGCTGGCCGATGCGCTGGTGGCCCTGGCCGACTTTGCCCAGCGCTGCGGCGACACCCTGTCCAGCGCCGAGATCAACCCGCTGATCGCCCTGCCCCGGGAGCAGGGCGGCTGCGTGGCGGTCGATGCGCTGGTGATAGGCGCCGACCGCTGCACAGTCCCAGCCCGCTGAGCGCGGCCCGCATGTCCTCTGCCCCAACCCAAGGATTCGCATGAAGACCCATCACACCCAAGCCCCGGCCGCTGGCGGCCACAACGACCGCGCCATGCAGGGCCTGCCTGCAGGCAGCTGCGCAGCCGGTTCCACCACCGGCAACACAGGCCTGTCCCGGCGCAGCTGCCTGCTGCATCTGGCGGGCCTGGCTCCCGCACTTGCTCCCGTATTCGCCCTGGCTCCGGCCGCCGCACGCGCCCAGGGCAGCTACCCCAGCCGGCCCGTGCGCATCATCGTGCAGTTCGCGGCCGGCGGCTCCTCCGACATCCTCGCGCGCACCCTGGGCGACGGCCTGTCCAAGCGCCTGGGCCAGCCCGTCATCGTGGAAAACCGCAGCGGCGCGGGCGGCATCATTGGCACGGACTACGTGGTCAAGAGTGCTGCCGACGGCTACACCCTGCTGCTGACCGTGCCCGGCCCCATCGCCGCCAACCTGGTGCTGTACAAGAAGCTGCCCTACGACCCGCGCACCGACCTGCGCATGGTTTCGGACGTGGCCGGCCAGCGCACCGTCATGGCCGTGCACTCCTCCGTGCCTGCCAGGACCTTTGCCGAGCTGATCGAGCTGGTGCGCAAGGCGCCCGGCGACTACGCCATGGGCTCCTGGGGCGCGGGCACGCAGCCGCACCAGATACAGGCCTTCATGGAGCGCAAGTACGGCGTCAAGGTACTTCACGCCGCCTACAAGGGCGAAAGCCCCATGGTCTCCGACCTCATCAGCGGCATGATCCAGATGACCTCGGCCTCCATCTCCACGCTCAAGCCCTATATCGAGTCCGGCCGGCTGCGCGCCCTGGCCGTGCCCGGCACCAGCCGCGCCACCGCCCTGCCCGACGTCCCCACCTTTGCCGAACAGGGCTTCAGGGATGACGTCTACACCTTCATGGCGCCCACCTCGCTGATGGCTCCGGCCAAGACGCCCGACGCCATCGTCGAGCGCATAGGCCGCGAAGTGGCCGTGGTGGTCCGACAGCCCGAGATGCTGCGCCGCCTGCAGGAAATGGGGGCCGACCCCATAGGCAACACGCCCGCCCAGGCCGCCAGCGACTACCAGTCCTACCTGCCCGTCGCCATTGCGCTGACCCAGTCCACCGGCGTGCAGCCGAACTGAAGCCCCGCACTCTTTCCCCGAACGCCCTCCTGTTCCTTTTGCAAAGGTAGATTCCATGACCCAGTCCATCACGACCCTGCAGCACGCGCGCCAGGCCCTGGCCCGCTCCATAGGCCAGGCCGCCTTCGTCTACGGCTACCCGCTCACCGAGACCTACCGCACCTGCGCCCTGCAGACCGCCGAGCAGGCGCGGCTGCGCCCCGGCAGCTCGGCCGGCTCGGATGTGCGCGCGCCCATGAACACGCTGCACCATGCGCCGCGCCCTTCCACCCACGAGGACCGCGACGTGGTCACTCCGGCCAACGACCTGCTGTATTCCATGGCCTGGCTGAACCTGGAAGGCGGCCCCATGCTGCTGACCATTCCGTCCTCGGCCCGCCATCCGGGGCGCTACTTCGTGCTGCCGCTGTACGACGCCTATACCGAGAACTTCGAGAACCTGGGTCCGCGCAACTGCAATCCCGAAGGCGAGACCGTGGTCCTGCTCGGCCCCGGCGGCCAGGTGCCGGCATCGATGTCCCATCTGCGCGCGGTGCACTGCCCCACCCACCTGGTCTGGCTGATAGGCCGCATCCTCGCAGGCGACGAGAGCGACTGGCCCGCAGCGCGCGCTCTGCAATCGGAAATACGCCTGGAGCCCGCGCACGGCACCGTGCTCCAAGGACGCCCCGCCGCCATCGCGCACTGGTGCGGCGAGCCCGTGGACGCCATGGCCGCAGCCTTCGAGAACGGCGAGCCCGCGCAGCAGGTGGCGCCGCGCTTTTTCACCAATCTCTGCCAGGCGCTGGCCGAGGCCCCCGGCCGCATCGAGGACCGCGGCCTGCTCGCCTGGCTGGGCCAGGCCGGCCTGGTGCCCGGCGTGCCTTTTTCCTGGGAGGCGCTGGACGATCCCACGCGCGCCGGTCTCATCGAAGGCTTTGCCGACGGCGTGCAGACCGTGGCGGCCATGGGCAGCAACCGCCGTCCCCGGCCGTGGACCATGACGACCAATACCGGCCGCTACGGCAGCCACTTCCTGATCCGCGCCCGCACCGCCTACCTGGGCCTGGGCGCGCTGGCTACCACCGAGGCCATCTACTCCGCCTCGCACTACGACACCGACCTCAAGCCGCTCAACGGCCAGCAGCGCTATGTGATGCGCTTCGAAGCGGGCGACCTGCCTCCGGCCGATGCCTTCTGGTCCGTGACGCTGTATGACAGCGACCGCTTTCTCTACCCCAACGACATCCGCCGCCACGCCATCGGCGACCGCACGCCAGACCTTCAGTTCGGCGCCGACGGCAGCCTGGAGATCGGGATAGGCCACGAGCGCCCTGACAACAGCACTGCCAACTGGCTGCCCGCCCCCTCCGGCCGCTTCTATCTGATACTGCGCATGTACTACCCGCGCGACGGCGTGCAGAGCTGGCGCATTCCCGCCCTGCAGGCACAGGCGGTGCACGCATGACCGCCATGACCGCCACCTCAACGGCCGCCGAACTGCAGGCCCTGGCCGAGCAAGCCGTGACCTGGGCCTACCCGCTCTACGAGATGCGCCGCATGCGCGCGGCCACCTCGCCCCGGCGCACCGAGGCTGGCCTGGCCGCGCCCGAAGGCATGCGCTGGTGCAACCTGTTCACCCACGCGCGCCAGCTGCTGCGCGCCGGCACCAGCCGCGTGGTCACACCCAACAACGACACGCTCTACACCAATGCCTGGCTGGACCTGGGCGCAGGACCGCTGGTCATCGACGTGCCCGACACCGCGGGGCGCTACTACGTGCTGGGCCTGCTGGACTTCTACACCAATCCCTTCGCCCACATAGGCCCACGCCTGACCGGCACCCAGGCGCGCTCCTTCCTGGTTACGCCGCCGGGCTGGAGTGGCGCGCTGCCCGCGGGCTTCGATGCGCCCGGCGCCCACATCCAGGCGCCCACGCGCTGGCTCTGGATCATAGGCCGCATCCTGGTGGACGGCCCCCGGGACCTGGCGGCCGTGCATGCGCTGCAGGACGGCTTCAGCATGGCCCCGCTGGCCGACTGGCTGGCCGGCCAGGCGGCAGTCGCGCCCGCACCCCGCGCCTTTGTGCCGGACTGCGACCCCCAGGCCACGGCCACGGCAGCCCACTTCGCTGCCCAGGTCAACGCCGCGCTGCGGGAGAATCCGCCGCCCGCGGCGCAGCGCGAACTGGTGGAGCGCTTTGCAGCCGTGGGCCTGGGCAGCGGCTGCACCGGGCCGCACGAGGAGCAGGCCCCGGTCCTGCAACAGGCGCTGGACGCCGTGCTGATGCGGCTGCGCAGCGCACAGTCCGGCACGAGCCAGGCTTCGGGCTGGATCGTGCCGCCGCTGGTGATGGACAGCTTCGGCGACGACTACGCCACCCGCGCCCAGGTAGCGCTCAAGTACATAGGCATGCTGGACGGGCGCGAAGCCGTCTACCCCATGGCCTGGACCGATGCCCGGGGCCAGCCCCTGGACGGCGGCTCGCGCTACTGCCTGCGCTTCGCACCCGAGACCCTGCCGCCCGTGGACGCGTTCTGGTCCATCACCCTGTACGACGCGCGCAGCTACATGCTGGTGGACAACCCGCTGGACCGCTACGCCATAGGCGACCGCAGCACGGACCTTCGCCGCGACGCCGACGGCGGCCTGAGCCTGCACATACAGCACGCCGCGCCGCACAGTGAATCCGCGCGCGCCAACTGGCTGCCCGCGCCAGAAGGCCGCTTCTACCTCTGCCTGCGCGCCTATCTGCCGCGCACCGACATGCTGAACGGGCGCTACGCACTGCCGCCGCTGCAGCGCCTGAACGATGAACAGGAGACCTGACATGGACAGCAAAGACGACGACAAGCCCTTCCTGCTCGTGGGCACGGGCAGCGAAACCGTGGCCCCGGGCCTGCACATGCTGCGCGGCCAGGGCCAGTCCTTCGTGGCCGAGACGGACGCCGGCCTGGTGGTCGTGGACGCCGGCCCCGGCGGCTCCGTCACCCAGGGCATGATCGACAGCCTGCGTGCGCTCAGCGACGCCCCCGTGCATGCGCTGTGCTACAGCCACGGCCACATCGGCTACAACGCCGGCGTGCCTCAGTGGCTGGAGCATGCGCGCCAGCGCGGCGAGCCCGCGCCCCGCCTCATCGCCCACCGCAACGTGCTGCGCCGCCACGCACGCTACCGCGAGACCGAGGCCCTGCAGCACCGCATGGCCGAAGTGCAGTTCAACCGCTCACCCGGCTTCTTCGAGCGCCGGCTGGCCATGCACGAGCCCACCGAAACCTTTGACCAGCGCCTGGTCATAGGCAGCAGCGAGCAGCGCATCGAACTGCTGTGGGCTCCGTCCGAGACCGACGACGCCATCGCCCTGTGGAGCCCCGCGCAGCGCGTGATCTACGGCGGCGCGGCGCTGCTGGACTCCATTCCCAACATCGGCACGCCGTTTCGCACGCTGCGCGACACCGTGCGCTGGGCCGGAACGCTCGAAGCCCTGGCCGCGCTTGATCCGCGCATCGCCGTGCGCGAATTCGGCCCCCTGATCGAGGGCGAGGCCGAAGTGCAGAAGGTGCTCACCCACACGGCCCGCGCGCTGCGCTGGCTGCGCGCCAAAGTGGTCAGCCTCATGAACCAGGGCCTGGGCGAGCAGCAGGTGCTGGCCCGGATGCACTACCCCGAGGAGCTGTTCGGCGTGCCCTGGATGAAACCCACCTATGGCGACCCCAGCTACATCGTGCGCGACATCTACCGCTCGGAAAACGGCTGGTGGGACCGCAATCCCACCACCCTGCACCCCGAGCCACCCGAAGCCGTGGGCGCCGCCGTGGCACGGGCCATCACCGACAAGCCCGCCGTCATCGCCAGCGCCCAGGCCCTGGCCGACGCCGGCCAGTGGCAGCTGGCCCTGCACGTCATCGACCTGCTGGCCACCGCCCATGGTGACGCGCCCGAACTCGCCCAGGCGCGTGCCCTCAAGGCCGCCTGGCTGCGCGAGCGCGCGGCCCAGGTCGCCAGCTATGTATCGCGCAATCTCTACAAAGTCAGCGCCGACATGATCGAGCAAGGCACGCAGGGCCGCTTCGGCATCCGCTAGCCCTCCCGCTAGCCAGTCCCATCCAGGAGACATCCATGCACCCTCAACCGCACCACCTGCGCCGCTGCCTGGCCCTCGCCGCAGCGCTGGCCTCCGCCACCTGCGGCACCGCCCATGCGCAAGGCACCGCCGGCTACCCCAGCCGGCCCGTGACCCTGATCGTGCCCACGGCGGCGGCCGGCGGCACCGACACCATTGCCCGCCTGTTCGCCGACGCGCTGGGCAAGGCCATGAAGCAGCCCTTCGTGGTGGACAATCGCCCCGGCGCCAACGGCATCATCGGCGTCGATTCCGTGGCCAAGGCCCCGGCCGACGGCTACCGCCTGCTGTTCACCTACGCAGCCACCATGGCGGTCAACCCCAGCCTCTACCGCAAGCTGCCCTACGACCCGCTCAAGGACTTCGTCCCCATCGCCCAGATCGGGCGCGGCGGCAACCTGCTGCTGGTCAGAAAGGAGCTGCCCGTCAAAACGCTGCAGGAATTCGTGAGCTATGCCAAGGCTCATCCCGACACGCTCAACTACTGCTCCTGGGGCCTGGGCTCGGGCGGCCACCTGACCATGGAAAGCCTGAAGAAGCAGGCCGGCATCACCATGACCCACATCCCCTACAAGGGCTCCAGCCCCTGCGTGCAGGACATCATGGGCGGGCAGGTGGATGCGGGCTTCGGCGACACCTCCTCCACCGTGGAACTGGTCAAGGCCGGCCGCGTGAAGGCGCTGGCGCACAGCAGCTCGGGGCGGCTGCCGTCCCTGCCCGAGGTGCCCTCCATGACCGAGGCCGGCTACCCATTCAAGAACTACTCGTGGTACGGCATCTTCGCGCCGGCCAAGACCTCGCCGGCCATCGTCGCGCGGCTCAACGAACAGGTGCTGCGCGCGCTGCGCGACCCGGCCCTGATCCAGCGCATGCGCGAACTCAACTTCTCGGACCTGCCGCTGACCACGCCCGAGCAATTCACCCAGACCCTGCGCCAGGACCTGGACGACTGGAGCCAGCTGGTCAAGGAAACCGGCGTGCAGCTCGACTAGCGCGCGCCAGCCAGGCCGCGCCTGATGCAGACAAATTCACATTAAAAATAGGAGCTGTCATCGCTCACCAGTCAATAAATCTGAATACTTTCATATCCATATTTGTTGATTGAAAAGCGATGCAAGCTCATCTTTTTTCAAACCTTCTCATGACGGGACCATGAAAAAAGGCGCTCACGAGGAGCGCCTTGGGCCCAGAGGGCAGCAGCATCAATGCTGCAGGATCTTGTTGAGGAATTCCTTGGTTCGCGGCTGACGGTTTTCGGGATGGCCGAAGAACTCTTCCTTGCTGCAGTCTTCCAGAATCTTGCCGCCCACGTCCATGAAGATCACACGGCTGGCCACCTTGCGCGCAAATCCCATTTCGTGGGTCACGCACATCATGGTCATGCCTTCGTTGGCCAGGCCCATCATCACGTCCAGCACTTCGCCGACCATTTCGGGATCCAGTGCCGAAGTGGGTTCGTCGAACAGCATGACGATGGGATCCATCGACAGAGCGCGCGCAATAGCCACGCGCTGCTGCTGACCACCGGAGAGCTGGCCGGGGAACTTGTCCTTGTGAGCGGTCAGGCCCACGCGGTCCAGCATCTTGAGGCCACGGGTCTTGGCGTCGGCAGCACTGCGGCCCAGCACCTTCATCTGTGCGATGGTCAGGTTCTCCGTCACCGACAGGTGGGGGAACAGCTCAAAGTGCTGGAACACCATGCCCACGCGGCTGCGCAGCTTGGGCAGATTGGTCTTGGGATCATGCACTGCCGTGCCGTCCACAAAGATCTCGCCCTTCTGGAAAGGCTCCAGCGCATTGATGGTCTTGATCAGCGTGGACTTGCCGGAGCCCGAAGGGCCGCACACCACCACCACCTCGCCCTTGTTGATATTGGTGGAGCAATCGGACAGCACCTGAAAGCTGCCGTACCACTTGGAAACGTTCTTGAGTTCAATCATTTTTCACTCCGACTTTTGTCAGTGATCCATCGCAGCGCCTGCAACGGGCTCGGTCAGGCCAGGGACGGCCAGCAAGGGCCGCCCCGCAGCCGAGGCCGTCGTCCTCCTTGAGGGGGAGGGCGCGAAGCGACTCAGGGGGTGTTTCATCGAATAATGGCAATCTTCTTGTGCAGACGCTTGACGAACCAAGACAGTGCAAAGCAGATCACAAAATAGGTCACGGCAGCCGCCAGATAGGATTCGATGGGTCGGCCGAAGTTCTTGCCGGCGATTTCGAAGCCCTTGAGCATGTCGTAGGCACCGATCGCATAGACCAGCGAGGTATCCTGAAACAGGATGATGGTCTGGGTCAGCAGAACGGGCAGCATGTTGCGGAAGGCCTGAGGCAGCACCACCAGACGCATGTTCTGACCGTAGGTCATGCCCAGCGCCTGGCCGGCAAACACTTGTCCACGCGGAATGGACTGGATGCCGGCACGCATGATTTCAGAGAAATATGCTGCTTCGAACGCCACAAAGGTGATGATGGCCGAAGTCTCCGCACCGATGGGCTTGCCGATCAGCATGGGCATCAGCAGGAAGAACCACAGAATCACCATCACCAGCGGGATGGAGCGCATGCCGTTGACATAGATGGTGGCAGGCAGGTCCAGCCACTTCTTGCCCGACAGGCGCATCAGCGCCAGCAAGGTGCCGAAGAAGATGCCGCCCAGCGTGGCGATCACGGTCAGGGACACGCTGAAATACAGCCCCTTCAGCACAAAGTTGCTGAACAGGTCCCACGAGAAAAACGACCAGTCGAGGTTGAGATTCATATCAGTGGCCTCCACCGCTGGCTGCAATCAGGCCGGGAACGCGAGAACGCTTCTCGATGAAGGCCATGATGCGGTTGATGATGAAGGCAGAAATCACATACAGACCTGTCACAGCCATATAAATTTCGACGCCACGGGCTGTCTCTTCCTGGGCCTGCATGGCGAACATGGTCAGTTCGGCCACGGACACGGCAAACGCCACGGACGAGTTCTTGAACACGTTCATGGCCTCGCTGGTCAGCGGCGGAATGATGATGCGAAACGCCATCGGCAGCAGCACATAGCGGTAGGTCTGGAAGGTCGTGAACCCGACGGCCATGCCAGCATACCGCTGGCCCCGCGGCAAAGCCTGAATACCGGAGCGCACCTGCTCGGCAATACGGGCAGAGGTGAAGAAACCGATCGCAAACACCACCAGCACAAAGCCCGGCAGGGACTTCATTGCGGGGAAGATGGCCGGAACCACGTGGTACCAGATGAACACCTGGACCAGCAACGGAATATTGCGGAACAACTCCACCCAGGCATTGCCCAGGCGCACTATCCACGGACGATCGGGCAAGGTACGCAAGGTACCAATGACTGCGCCCAGCACCAGAGCGATGACCAGCGACAGCAATGCCACCGACACGGTCCAGCCCCAGGCAGACATCATCCAATCCAGATAGGTGATGTCACCGTTCTTGCCAAAACAACTCTGCCCGACCTCTTGGGTAATGGTGTCCTGACAGAACACCTGCCAATCCCAACTCATACGAGCACCTCTTTCATTCTTGGTTTATGAGGGCAAACGCTCACACCGGCCCTCGCAACAAAAAAGCCCCTTCTAACCGCTTGGCAGAAGGGGCGGTACACCTATAGGCGGGATTACTTGACTTCGTAAGCTTCCATGGGCTTGTCGTTGGGGTGAGCCCACGCATCCTTGGTCGCTGCCGACAGTGGCAGACCCACCTTCACGTTGTTGGGAGGAATGGGCTGCAGGAACCACTTGTCGTACAGCTTGGTCAGAGAGCCGTCCTTGATCTGACGCACGATGGATTCGTCCACAGCCTTCTTGAAGGCGGGATCGTCCTTGCGCATCATGCAGGCGATGGGTTCCACCGACAGCACTTCACCCACGATCTTGTAATCGTTGGGAGCCTTGGACTTGGAGATATTGGCGGCCAGGATGGAGCCGTCCATGATGAAGGCATCGGCACGGCCGGTTTCCAGCATCAGGAAGCTGTCGGCATGGTCCTTGCCCATGACTTCCTTGAAGGTCAGGCCGTCAGCGCGCTTGTTCTTGCGCAGGGTCTGCACGGAAGTCGTACCCGTCGTGGTCACGATGGTCTTGCCGTTCAGGTCCTTGATGCCGGTGATGCCGGAGTTGGCACGGGTGGCAATGCGCACTTCTTCCACATAGGTGGTGAAGGCGAAGGCTGCATCCTTCTGACGAGCCGTGTTGTTGGTGGTGGAGCCGCACTCGATGTCCACGGTGCCGTTCTGCACCAGAGGAATACGGTTTTGCGAGGTCACGGGCTGGTACTTCACTTCCAGCGCGGTCAGGCCCAGTTGCTTCTGGATGTCCTTGAGAATGCGCTCACCCATTTCGGTATGGAAGCCTACATATTTGCCATTGCCCAGCGTATAGCCCAGGCCGGACGATTCACGCACGCCCAGAGTGACGCTGCCGGAGGACTTGATCTTGGCCAGGGTGTCATTGGCCTGGGCAAACACGGTGCCAGTTGCCAGTGCGGTTACGGCGATGGCCAACAAATGCTTCTTCATACGGATCTCCTATTGGTAAGGACCAAAAACGCTTGCCACTCCTTAACGCATCGCCCTTTGTGAGGGTGGACAGGTTGCGTTAACAAATGTACTGCACACATTGTGCAGTCATGAAGATGGCTGAAATGCAATCATTTCTAAGACTTTTCCCGTAGGTGATTCAGGAACGCAACCACCTACTCACAGCCTCAATCTTGTGTTGCAAAGCAGCACCTCTTTTTGTGCAAGTTGCGAACTCTAATGCTTTCGTGATTTCACAAGCCAATGCCGATGGCAAAAATCCTTATGCGCAACTTGCATATTCAGTATTAACCCGATGCATAACATTAGGGTTTTCACCAGTAAAACACCTGAAATCACGACAAGCTGGTCACACAAGCAAAAAAAGGGCCAATTGGCCCTTTTGGAAGAAAAGCAACACTCGATCAGGTTACACAGCCTTGACCTCGCCACCCGCAATCTCGCCCTGCTCCTTGAGGAAGTTCCAGAGCGCAGCCGCTCCTCCCTGCGGGGCATCACCCGTGGGTTTTTCCCGATAGGCCCGCACTTCCATGTCCATCTGGAAACCAGTCACACCTTCCGGCACTGCACGCACCAGTCGACCGGACTCCAGATCGCCGCGAACTGCGCTGTAGGGCAGAAAGGCCACGCCATGACCTTCCAGCGCCATGGCCTTGAGGCCTTCGGCCATATCGGTTTCATAGACGCGCTCCAGGTGCACGGCCTCGGCCGCCTCCTTGAGGATCAGCTCCGTCACCCGCCCCAGATAGGCTCCAGCGGCATAGCCCAGGTAAGGCAGCGGCTGACCCTGACGGCCGGGCAGGACAAAGATGGGGTTACCGTTCTCGTCCGGCTTGGAGTAGGGAGCCAGCACCTCATGCCCCAGGCTCACCATCTCATAGCGCGAAGGGTCCAGCTGGAAGGGCTGGGAAGAGTGGTAGTAGGCAATCAGCAGATCGCAGCCGCCTTCCACGAGGCGCATCACCGCATCGTGCACATTGAGTGCGAACAGACGGCTGCGGAAGGGGCCGAACTTCTCGTGCACGGCCGAAACCCAGTTCGGGAAGAACGTGAACGCCAAAGTATGCGGGACGGCAAAGCCCACCATGCCCTTGCCCGCACTGACGTGGGCACGCAACATGGTTCGGGTGCTCTGCAAGGACTGCAGTATCTCCAGCGCCTGCTCGTACATGGTCTTGCCTGCTGGCGTCAGGCGCGTCGGATACGAGCTTCTGTCGACCAGATCGGTTCCCGCCCAGGCCTCCAGCGCCTGGATACGGCGCGAGAACGCAGGCTGCGTAACGTGGCGCAGCTGGGCCGAGCGGCTGAAACTGCGGGTTTCAGCAAGGCTGACAAAATCTTCAAGCCATTTGGTTTCCATAGACTCTCATTATCCGCTGCCCTGCACCAAAGCTGTGCAACGGAGGTAATCCTTGTTGGCTAGTCAACGGGACCAATCACAGACTCGACGATGAGCCATGCCTTGGTCGCCAGATCCTAGGGTAATGCCTGCCGCCGGACGTAAGCCCTGCGACATAGATACCTTGATAATATTTGTTCACATCTATCCGGTGTGTCTACTCGCTCCAAGCCATCCCGGCGCACAACGCCGTGAAGGTCAAGGAACAACATAAGGACTTACGCAAACAAGAATGCAACAACGGCCTGCCTCCTGAGGCAATCGTCTTGCCTGAACCCGTTTTGCGTAAGTCGTGAACATAAGGGCATTCTCATCGAGTGCGCGCGGATCACGCCATTCAGGCGAGCTGCCCTGACTCCTGTGTGTTTTTCTGACTTTCCGCGTTCATGTCCTCCACTCCTCCCGAGACCGATGGTGCAGCCGATGCCGGCGCGCGCCCGGACGAGCCTCGCTCCCTGCGCATTGAAGACTGGCTGACCGTGATCATCATGGCCGCTCTGGCCCTGATCACGTTTGCCAATGTGCTGGTGCGCTACTTCACCAACTCCTCTTTTGCCTGGACCGAGGAAATCTCGGTCTTTCTGATGATCTTGCTGGCCCTGGTCGCAGGCTCTGCCGCCGTGGCGCGCAATCAGCATATCCGCATCGAGTTCTTCTCGGACAGCGGCTCCGTCCAGCGCCGCAAGGCCCTGGCCCGTTTCGGCTCTCTGATGGTGGCGCTGCTGTTTGCCATCATTGCCGTGCTCAGCGTGCGCGTGGTCTGGGACGACTTCCGTTTCGAGGAAACCTCGCCCGGCATCGGCCTGCCGCAGTGGTGGTATTCGATCTGGCTGCCCGTGGTATCGGCACTGATCACGCTGCGCGCCATCGGCCTGTTCATCCGCCAGGGCAAGCCCGGTGCCTTCCCTGACGTGCCCGTGGAAAAAGACCACAGCAAGGAGATCGCATGATCGCCACCTTGCTGTTTGTGGCCTTTCTGGGCCTGATGTTCATCGGCGTGCCCATAGGTGCGGCCCTCGGTCTGGCCGGTGCTGCGGCGATTGCTCTGGCCAATGCCGATACGCAGTGGTTCGGCCTGCTGGCCGTGCCGCAGAATTTCTATGCCGGGCTGGGCAAATATCCGCTGCTGGCCATTCCCATGTTCGTGCTGGTGGGCTCCATCTTCGATCGCTCGGGCGTTGCCCTGCGCCTGGTGAACTTTGCCGTGGCCATCGTGGGCCGCGGCCCCGGCATGCTGCCGCTGGTGGCGATCGCCGTGGCCATGTTCCTGGGCGGTATCTCCGGCTCCGGGCCGGCCAATGCAGCGGCTGTGGGCGGCGTGATGATTGCCGCCATGAGCCGCGCCGGCTATCCCAAGAGCTTCTCGGCCAGCGTGGTCGGAGCGGCCGCAGCGACGGACATCCTGATTCCGCCTTCGGTGGCTTTCATCATCTACTCGGTGCTGGTGCCAGGCGCTTCGGTGCCGGCCCTGTTCGCGGCCGGCATGATTCCCGGCGTGCTGGCGGGTATCGCGCTCATCATTCCCGCCGTGTGGATGTCGCGCAAGCACAAGATGGGCGCGCTCGAAGCCTCCATGCCGCGCCCGCCGTTCTGGAAGAGCCTGCGCGAGGCCTCCTGGGGTCTGGCAGCTCCGGTGCTGATCCTGGGCGGCATGCGCATGGGCTGGTTCACCCCCACCGAAGCCGCCGTGGTTGCCGTGTTCTACGGGCTGTTCGTCGGCATGGTGATTCACCGCACCATCGGCGTGCGCGATCTGTTTCCGATTCTGCGCGAAGCGGGGGAGCTGTCGGCCGTGATCCTGCTGGTGGTGTCGCTGGCCGGCATTTTTGCCTTCTCGCTGTCCACCCTGGGCGTGATCGATCCGGTGGCCAATGCCATCGTGAATTCCGGTCTCGGCGAATACGGCGTGCTGGGCCTTTTGATCCTGCTGCTGATCACCGTGGGCATGTTCCTGGACGGCATCTCGATCTTCCTGATCTTTGTGCCGTTGCTGCTGCCCATCATGAATCACTACCAGTGGGATCCCGTCTGGTTTGGCGTGATCCTCACGCTCAAGGTGGCACTGGGCCAGTTCACGCCGCCGCTGGCCGTGAACCTGATGGTCAGCTGCCGCATTGCGGGCGTGCGCATGGAGTCCACCGTGCGCTGGGTGGGCTGGATGCTGCTGTCCATGTTCGTCGTAATGATTCTGGTCATTGCCTTCCCGCAGCTCGCTCTGTGGCTGCCCGCAAAGATGGGGTACTAGCACCCCTGAGCGGCTTTGCCGCTTCCCCTCTCTCTTCGGGAGGGGACGACACCAGCGCGGCGGGGCGGCCCTTGCGCGGTGTCTGCTGAGATGGGCCGTGCTTATTCAATGTGCAATGCATCTAACAAGCAAAGCATTTTTTCGTTTCTAAAAGGGAGACAAACCAAATGAAACTTCGTACCTTCCTCGCATCCGCCGTGGCCACCGCCGCCGCTTTGGCCTTTGCATCGCCCATGGCCATGGCCCAGGCCAAGTACAAGAGCGAATACCGCATGTCCCTGGTGCTGGGCACGGCCTTCCCCTGGGGCAAGGGTGGCGAGCTGTGGGCCGACAAGGTGCGCGAACGCACCCAGGGCCGCATCAACATCAAGCTCTACCCCGGCACTTCGCTGGTGCAGGGCGACCAGACGCGTGAGTTCTCCGCGCTGCGCCAGGGCGTGATCGACATGGCCGTGGGCTCGACCATCAACTGGTCGCCCCAGGTCAAGTCGCTGAACCTGTTCTCCATGCCCTTTCTCTTCCCCAACTTCAAGGCCGTGGATGCCGTGACCCAGGGCGAAGTGGGCCAGGAAATCTTCAAGACCCTGGAAAAAGGCGGCGTGGTGCCTCTGGCCTGGGGTGAGAACGGCTACCGCGAAATCTCCAACTCCAAGCACGCCATCAAGACGCCTGCCGACCTCAAGGGCATGAAGATCCGCGTCGTGGGCTCGCCCCTGTTCCTGGACACCTTCACAGCCCTGGGCGCCAACCCCACGCAGATGAGCTGGGCCGATGCCCAGCCAGCCATGGCCAGCGGCGCCGTGGACGGCCAGGAGAACCCCATCGGCGTGTACATGGCGGCCAAGCTGCAGTCCGTGGGCCAGAAGCATCTGACCATGTGGGGCTACATGAACGATCCGCTGATCTTCGTCGTCAACAAAGACGTGTGGGCCAGCTGGACACCGGCTGACCAGGCCATCGTCAAGCAAGCCGCGCTGGATGCCGCCAAGGAAGAAATCGCCATCGCTCGCAAGGGCCTGGTCGAGGCAGACAAGCCCCTGCTCAAGGACCTGACCGGCCTGGGCGTGACCGTGACCACGCCTAACGCTGCCGAGCGCGAAGCCTTTGTCAAGGCCACGCGCCCCGTCTACGACAAGTGGAAGAGCCAGATCGGCGCACCGCTGGTCGACAAGGCCGAAAAGGCCATTGCAGCCAGCCAGAAATAAGCTGCACACTTCATGAAAATCCCCGCCAGAGCGATCTGTGCGGGGATTTTTCATCTCTTAATCATTCAAGACGCCAGCACATGCTGCCTTACTGCCGGTAGGACAGCTTTGATCCAGACTCATCCAAGCGGATATCACCTCGAGTCTGAAGCAGCGCATACACCTTCTGCACCATCGGTGCCTCAAGATTTTCGCTACGAGTCATCGCCTTGATGGCGTTGAGTAGAGCTGCGGGCTTTGCTGGACGATTTTGATTTTCACGCCAAGTGACGAGCAGCCGATATGCATACTGTGCCGCCGATGGGTTCAACAATCCTGCAGGAACGGCAGCGCTCTGAGACTTGACCTTGGCTGATGCGGGTTTGACTGCCGTCGCTTTTACGGGTTCCGTTGAGGCTATGGGCTTGCGCACAACTCCCGCCTCTGCTGTAGACACTGCTGCGACTGTGCTCCTCTTCGGCAGGGGCTCGGAACGAGGAGAGACCTCTGCCGTTTTTAGCACTGCACCCGCACTCGCACCAGACGCTTTTGCCGCAGAAACAGGCTCTGCAACCTTAGCCATAGACACACCAAGCCGTATTGCATCAAACCCCAGTAGCTTGGCATGCTTAATCATTGGCTCGTAGCCTAGATCGTTGGCTACAACGACCAGACGCTTTCCCTTCTTGGAAGCCAAGTAGCCACAATAGAACGAGAGTTGAAAGTCCAGTGAATTTTTACCTACTTGTACTGATGGCACTGAGGTAAAGCGCTCTCCCAGCGCTTGATAGCCTGCATCCATTTGTTTTTGATGAGGGCCATGCAAAAGCCAGACATGCGTACAGTCGGGCACCATGGCTTGCACTTCACTCCAGGCTGGCTGGACGTTTTCCCAATCGATCAGAACATGCACGCTATCGGCACTCTCCGCTTTTGTCGCGGCGGCGTTCACCTCACTCGCGTGAACGCAGGCATCCGACATGCCGTGCAGCTCAATTGCCTCCTCTTGGACAGGTGTCACAGCATTCTGAACCGGTAAGGCCACCGGATGCTTTTGCGCGTTCTTGAGGAGCTTCTGACCCACGGCCTGAGGAATATCGATACCAAGCTGATCCGCAAGCTGCAACAGATACAGCAACACATCTGCAATTTCATCGGCCGCCTTGGCTTTTTGCACAGGATCGACCTTGACACCTTGGGACTGCTGCGGCGTCATCCACTGAAAGATCTCCAGCAATTCGGCGCTTTCGACCATCAACGCCATTGCCAGGTTCTTCGGCGTATGAAACTCCTGCCAGTGACGCTCGCTGGCAAACTCCTTCAGTTGCTGCTGCAATGCGCTCAAATCCATGAATGCCCTCTCGTTGCTTCTTGCCCGCGCTTGTACCAGAAGGTAGACAAGCACGGCAAGCAGCAAGACCCACACCTACTCAAAATCAATAGCTAGCCACGCATTCTGCAGATAGATTTCAGCATTGAATCAGCTGAATTTTGATATCCAGAAAGCGCAGGCAGCTTTCAATTCAATAGCAATCAGATCGGCGAAACCAAGGGCTTGCCATCCAGATGGCAGCGCATATTGGCGATGAAGCGGTCCACCGAGTTCTGCACCGCCTCGGGCGACCAGCCGCCCACATGGGGCGTCAGAACCACGGCGTCCAGATCGATGAGCTGCTGCGGCGGCAGCGGCTCGCTTTCGTAGACATCCAGCCCGGCACCGGCCAGACGGCCTGCGCGCACGGCTTCGGCCAGCGCCTCGGTATCGACCACCGAGCCGCGAGCGATATTCACCAGCACACCTTTCTCGCCCAATGCCTCGAGCACCTCGGCATTGATCAGATGGCGGGTGCCAGCGCCTCCGGGCGTGGCCACCAGCAGCACATCGGCCCAGGTGGCCAGCGCCAGCAGATCGTCAAAGTAGCGGTAGTCGACGCCCTCGCGGGGCTTGCGGTTGTGATAGCCGACGGGCATGTCGAAGGCGGCCGCGCGCCTGGCGATCTTGGCGCCGATCTGGCCCAGCCCCACGATGCCCAGGCGCTTGCCCGAGACATTGGCCGGCAGCGGCAGGGCCGAGCGCCAGATGCCCGCACGCGTGGCCTTGTCCAGCTTGACGATGCCGCGCACCGCAGCGATCAGCAGACCCATGGCGTGGTCAGCCACGCAGTCGTCGTTGGTGCCCACGCCGTTGCCGACGGCAATCCCGTGCGCCTTGGCATAGGCCACATCGATGTTCTCGTAGCCCGCGCCCATGGCGCAGACCAGCGAAAGCCGGGGCATGCGCTGCATCTGCGCGGCCGACAGGCCCGTCGCGCCAATCGTGCACACACATTGCACGCGCGCGCCGTGGGCGGCGATGGCGGCCTCGGCCTGATCGGCTTCGGGCGCATAGATCACATCAAAGTCGGCAAAGGTCTGCTCCATCTGCTGCAGATGGGCGGGGACCTGGAGATTCAGAACTAGCAGGGCAGGCTTCATGGCGGGAACGCGGCGCTTTCATGGAAAACGCCTATTTTGAGCAGGCTGCGCCAGCCCTGCCCGCGCATGGTCAAAGCCTGCCCGATCCGCGGGTCACAGATCCAGCACCAGGCGGCCGGACCTGGCACGCGAGCAGCAAGGCAGGAACTGGTCGTTGGCCGCCTGCTCGTCTTCTGTCAGATACATATCGCGGTGATCAGGCTGGCCCGAGATGACGCGCGTCAGGCAGGTGCCGCAGACGCCCTGTTCGCACGAGGTCTGAACGCAGACACCGATGGACTCCAGCGCCTGCACCACGGTCTGCGCCGGCGTGACGCGCACCACCTGGCCGCTGCTGGCGACCTCCACCTCGAAGCTTTCGTCGTCGGCCCGGTGCTCCACCTCGGCGGCAAAGAACTCGTAGTGCAGCTGCTCGGCAGGCCAGCCCGCCTCTCGCGCTGTGTCGAGCACGGCGTCCATGAAGCCCTTGGGTCCGCACACATACAGATGCTGACCCTGCTCTCTTTGCTGCAGCAATTCGCTCAAACCCAGCGACGACTTTCCATTCACGTCATCCACATGGATCTGCGCCTTGTCAGCCCATTGCGCAGTCTCGATGGTCTGGGCAAACGCCATGCGCTCGCGCGAGCGGCCGCAGTAGTGCAAGGAGAAATCTGCACCATCACGCGCCAGCTTGCGCGCCATGGCAAGAATCGGCGTGATGCCGATGCCGCCTGCCAGCAGCAAATGCTTGCGGGCCGGCGCATGCAGCTCGAAATGGTTGCGCGGGGGGCTGATGGTGATCTGCTGGCCGGCCTGCAACTGCTCGTGCACAGCGGCCGAGCCACCGCGCGAGGCAGGCTCGCGCAGCACGGCAATCACATAGCGATCCAGCTCTGCCGGATCGTTGCTCAGCGAATACTGGCGCACCAGCCCACCAGGCAGGTGCACATCGATGTGCGCACCCGCACTGAACGGAGCCAGGCTGCTGCCTTCCAGAGCCCGCAACTCCAGGCTGCAGATACCGGCTGCCTGCTCCTGCTTGTGCGCAATGCGCACCTCGAACGTGGTTTCACTCTTCATCTCGGATACTTCTCTTTTGCTTGTGCGGTGCTAGGCCAGCGCCTGCGAGGCTTGCGCGCCGGCCTTGCGCAAGCGCTCGATCACGCGCCGCGCACGATTGGGGCCCACATCCACGTGGATATCCACCACGGCGCGTGAGCCAAAGCGTTGCTGGTTGCGGAACTGGGCTTCGATGACCACCTTGTCTTCTTCGAAAGTGGCCGCCGTCTGATCGATCACCAGTTGTGTCGTGTCCTGCATCTGCGGATGCGGATTGGTCGCAATCGTCCAGAAGTAATGCGCGCTGGTCTCCGTCTCCGGCGTCACGCCGTGAAAGCCGCGCATATGAAATCCTTCGCGCGCCGGGTTGTCCAGCCTGTCCTGGCCGGCATCCATGGCACCGGTCCAGATACGCACATGCGAGGGGTGGAACTCCACTTCCTGCCAGCGGTCGATGCGGCCCTGAAAAGGCCAGGCCTGTGCATAAGTAGGTGGAGGGTCCGAATCCGGCATCCAGCGCACCACCTTCACGCTGTCCCCGTCCTGGCTGACCTTGAGATCCGCGTTCATATGTACCCTGGCGTTGCCGCCGATGGTCTTGAGGTGCACATAGCCCAGATGGCTCAGATCCAGCAGGTTGTCGTGAATCAGCTGGTACGGTGCGTCGTAGTGATACACGCCGCCGCCAAAACGATATTGGGGGTCGCTGTGCACGGCATAGGCAGGCGGCTCCGTGTCCGGCACGGAGTCCGGTGTCGCGCCCATCCAGATCCAGAGAATCTGGTCGCGCTCGCGCAGCTCGAAGGACTTCACGCAGGCCTTGGCTGGAATCCTTTCCTGGCCCGGTATTTCGAGGCACTGCCCTTCATGGCTGAAGAGCAGGCCATGGTAGCCGCAGCGCAGACCCGCAGCTTCCACCGTGCCGCAGGACAGCGGCAACTCGCGGTGGCAGCAGCGATCCTCAAGCGCAGCGACCCGGCCATCTGCCGTGCGGAACAGGACCACCGGCTGACCCAGCAAGGTGCGCGCCACCGGCTGGTCCTTCAGTTCCCAGGCAAAGCCCGCCACATACCATTGATCCAGCGGAAAGGCCGGAGCAGTTGCGCTCATGGTGTGAGAAATCTGGTTCATCGAAGTCTCCCTGGTCAATGAGCGGCCACTGTTTCGGACGTGACGCGACTGTGCGCGACCTGCGGACCGGCAATGCGGTGCATGGACACGATGACGGCAGCCAGGACAAACGCCACGCCATAACCCAGGTACAGCTGATCGGGCGACCAGGCCGCATCCAGCAGGCCGCCGGCCACCAGCGGCGACACAATCGCACCGATGCGGCCAATGCCGATGCCCCAGCCGACACCGGTGGCGCGCACATCGCTGCCGTAGACCACAGGCGCAATCGCATAGAGGCCGGCCACGCAGGCATTCACGAACACGCCGATCAGGAAGGCCAGCGTGTACGACATCCACAGCGCACCGGAGCTGCCCACCAAAAAGCACAGCAGCACTGCCGTCACCAGCATGAAGACTGCCAGCGCACGGTGAATCGCAAAGCGCGCCGCCAGCAGGCCCAGCAAGGTCGCGCCCAGAATGCCGCCCAGGCTCAGCAGCACGCCCGTGGTCACGCCCTGCTCAGGCGTCAGGCCCGAGGCCGCCAGCAGCTTGGGAGTCCAGCTCATCACGAAATAGAAGCCGAACATCACCGAGAAGAAGGACAGCCAGACCAGCACCGTGGGGCGCAGCAGTTGGGGAGACAGCAGCTGCAAAGGCCCCATGCGCTTGCTTTCACCGCTGCCTGCCACCATGGCCTGAGGCAGGGAGCCCAGTGCAGGCAGGCCCATCTTGCGGATCAGTGCATTGAGACGCTGCAGCGCATTGGCGGGCCGCTTGACCAGCAGAAAGTCCATGGACTCCGGCAAGGCAAACCAGGCCAGAACCAGCACCGCCAGCGTGGAGCAACCGCCGAACATGAAGACGGAACGCCAGCCATGGTGGGCCAGCAGCCAGACCGCGATACTGCCGCCGATGGTCGCACCCAGCGCATAGCCGGTCGATTGCAGCGTGACCGCCAGACTGCGCCAGCGCAGCGAGGCATATTCGCTGGCAATCACGTTGCTGCAGGCCAGAATGCCGCCCACGCCCAGGCCCGTGATCACGCGCAGCACCGCAAGCTGCGTCGGCGTCTGGCTCCAGGCCGAAGCCAGCATGCCCAGCCCTGACACTGCAAGGCACAGCAGTATCAGGGGACGACGCCCCAACTTGTCGGCCATGGGCGCCAGCAGCAGCGAACCTGCGGCCATGCCGAAGAGGCCGGCACTGAGCAAAAAGCCCAGCTCCGAGCCGCTGAGCTTCCAGTGCCCGGACACCGCCGAAGCCGTGAAGGCCATCACCAGCACGTCAAAACCATCGATCATGTTCAGGGCCATGCATACCGCGATGACCGACCATTGAAAGGTCGTCATGGGCCGCTGGTCCAGATGCGCGCGCAAATCCTGTTCCATCGTTGTCTCCTTGTTTTTTATCATTCATTCAGCATACTGAATCACATTCAGTTTACTGAATGAACTCTTGATCCAGCACAAGTAAATTCCCTAGTCGTGCCGGTTCACCGCCTATTCACCGCCGACTCTGGCCAGCGTGATCGTGGTGAAGCCGCCGCGCCAGAACGGGCTGCTAGCCGTTGATCGCCGCTTGCTCGCCGGCTTCAGTGCTGTCGTGCAACTGCACGAACTTGCGCAGCAGACGCTTGAACTCCGCCTGCTCCTCGGGCTCCAGCGCGGAAAGCATGCGCTGCTGCAGCTCGTAGACATTGGGCACGAACGCGGCCAGCATGGCTTCGCCCTCGGTGGTCAGACTCAAACGGCGCTGACGCCTTGGCAGCAGCTCGCGATGAATCCAGCCCTTGCTTTCCAGACGCGCAGCGATATCGGCTGTGGTCGAGTTGTCCAGCGCGACAAGACGCGCCAGCGTCACCTGGTCGATGCCCGGAGACTCCTGCAGCATGCGCAGGATGGCGTATTGAACCGGCGTCACATCGGGTCCCAGCACTTCTCGAAACAGCAGCGCAGCAATCTGCTGGGCTCGTCGAATCAGATGACCTGGCTGGTCGTAGAGATCCAGGGAAAGCGGGTTGGGTGTGGTGGGCGATTCCATGCAGCAGCGTAGCAAGGGCAGCGCTGACTATGGACAGCGCTGACTCCGATTCGGGGAGCTGCAAGATTACTCCATCTACAGACATGATCTGCCCCTACCTGCCGCCGCTCAAGCCAGCGCTGCAACGCGCGACTCGTTTTTCTCTTCGTCGATCAGGCGCTCGATGATCTTGCGCGACTGCACACCGCCGGCATCGATATTGAGCTTGAGCAGCTGACGCTGCGGATAGTCCTCAAGATTGCGCTGCTGCAACTCCAGCATCTCCAGGTCTTCGCTGAAGATCTTGTGCTGGCCCTGCTTGATGGCCGCCGTCACCGATGCATCGCCGGGGTTGAACTTGCGCGCCATGCCCCAGAAGTACCACATGCTGCCATCGGTCTCCGGAGTGATGAAGTCCACCACCATGCTGTAGACCTTGTGCTCGTCCGCGGCGTCATAGCCGCCCTTGCCGGCATGCGCCACACCGACTTCGATCAGCACATGGCTGGGAGGGGTGAAACGGCAGACCTGCCAGCGGTCCACAGGCACGTCATCGGCCAGGCCATTGCTGCGCAATGCCATCTTCCAGAACGGAGGCGCCTCGATGTTCTCCATGAAGCGGCTGGTGACCACTTCGCTGTCGCCTATGACCTCGGTCTTGCAGGGCGTCTCGTCGATCTCGGCCTGACCAATGCTGCTGGCATGCACATAGGTCTCATGGGTCAGGTCCATGAGGTTGTCGATCATCAGGCGATAGTCGGCCTTGATGTGAAACAGCCCACCGTCATAGGCCCACTCGGGGTTGTCATGCCATTGCAGATCCGGGATCAGCGCTGCATCGGCCGCATCCTTGTCACCCGGCCAGACCCAGACAAAGCCGTAACGCTCCTCCACCGGATAGCTCTTGATGGCAGGAAAGCCGCGCACGCGCTGGCCGGGCATGGCAACCGTCTTGCCGTCGCAGCCCATCTCCAGCCCGTGATAGCCGCAGACCAGCTTGCCTTCGCAGACGCGGCCCAGCGATAGCGGTGCGCCGCGGTGCGGGCAGAAGTCTTCGACGGCGGCCATCTTGCCTTCCAGGGCGCGGTAGAAAACCATGCGCTCACCACAGATCTGGCGCCCCAGCGGCTTGTCCGTGACTTCGGCCGCCGTGGCAGCGACGTACCAGGTGTTGCGAGGATAGGTAGGCTGTGCTTGCTTGCTCATCGTGGGTGTCTCCTTGTATTTATCGATCGGGGTCGGGTCCGGGCACCGCCTGCTGCGCCACGGACCGGGCATCAGCGGCTGGCGCGAATCAGTTGCGCACCGGGCACACGCGTGGTCTCCGGCGAGCGCATGGCTTCGCGCAGATTGCGCCGCGCAATGCGCGAGTGCTCTTTCATCAGCGCCTCGGCACGCGCGCCTTCGCGGTGCTCGATGGCGTCAATCACTTCACGGTGCTGCTCCTGCGCCAGAATCAGGCTGCGCAGCGCGCGCGGCGACTCGGAGTCGGCCACCACAAAGCCCGAGGGGGAGGCAAAGGGCAGGCGCTTGACCCGTTCCAGCTCGCGCTGCATGAAGCTGCTGCCCGACATCTCCAGCAAGATGTCGTGAAATTCGGAGTTCAAGGCCACATAGGCTGAAAACGCTTCGTCGCCCCAATTCTGGGCATCCAGCACACGGTCGATGGCATCCAGACAGCGTGCGGCTCTCGCCAGCAGGGCTTCATCGACCCCGCGCTCGGCCGCCATGCGCGCAGCCAGACCTTCCAGCGTACCGCGCAGCTCGATGGCGTCCGACACATCGGCTTCGGACAGCACGCGCACCTTGTAGCCGCGCCCGCCAGCCGTGGCCTCCAGCATGCCCTCCTGCTCAAGCCGCATCAGCGCTGCACGTATGGGAGTGCGGGAGATGCCCAGACGCTCGGCCAGCACCAGCTCGGAGATGCGCTCTCCGGCCGCCATCTCGCCGGCAAGAATCATTTCGCGCAGCTGCAGCTGCGCCTTCACGACCTGGGAATGGTTTTCTTCCGCTGCAGCAGCGGTGGCAATGGAGGGTGGCATGTCTCGCGGGGCATTTAGTTCTTGGTAGACGGAAGAAATGTATACATAAAAATCAAAAAACAGCGAATTAATTGCAAATTAGAGGGTAAACACCTAGCAACATGTATACATAAAAGCAAGAAAGCCAAAAAAAGCCACCCGAAGGTGGCTTGTCGAACGTCTGGCGAAAGGTGACCGCACTCAGGCGGGAATCTCCGATGACTCCGCCTGGTTGAGCTGCATATTCCACATGCTGGAGTAACGCCCGCCAGCGGCCAGCAGCTCCTCGTGCGTGCCGCGCTCGATGATTCGGCCGCTGTCCATGACCAGAATTTCATGCGCTTCGACCACGGTGGACAGGCGGTGGGCAATGACCAGAGAGGTCTTGCCCTGCGCCGCGCTGCGCAGCTCGTTCTGGATGGCGCGCTCGTTGGCGCTGTCCAGTGCCGAAGTCGCTTCGTCGAAGATCAGAATCGGCGGGTTCTTGAGCAGAGTGCGCGCAATCGCCACACGCTGCTTTTCACCGCCCGAGAGCTTGAGGCCGCGCTCGCCCACTCGCGTGGCATAGCCCTGGGGCGTGCGCTCGATGAAGTCATGGATGCGCGCAGCCTTGGCCGCTGCAACCACCTGTTCCTGCGTGGCGCCCGGTTGCCCATAGGCAATGTTGTAGGCCACCGTGTCGTTGAACAGCACCGTGTCTTGCGGAACGATGCCCACACAGTGCCGCACACTGCTCTGGGTCACCGTGCGGATGTCCTGCCCGGCAATGCGCACATGGCCGCCCTGCACGTCATAGAAGCGAAACAGCAGACGCGCCAGCGTGCTCTTGCCCGAACCCGAGGGACCGACCACGGCCACGGTCTTGCCCGCAGGTATGGTGAAGCTCACATCGTGCAGGATGGGGCGCGCGCTATCGTAGGCGAACTGCACGTTCTCAAAGCGCACTTCGGGCGGCGGATTGTCAATCTGCAAGGGCTGGGCACCGGGCGCATCGGCCACTTCGCGCTCCTTGTCCATGAGCGTGAACATGCGGTTCAGGTCAGTCAGGCTCTGCTTGATCTCGCGGTAGATGACGCCCAGGAAATTCAGCGGAATGTAGAGCTGAATCATGAAGGCATTGATCATGACCAGATCGCCCAGCGTCAGCCTGCCGTCGACCACGCCCTGCGTGGCCCGCCACAGAATGGCCACCAGCGCGGCACCGATGATGAGCTGCTGGCCGCAGTTGAGCATGGACAGCGTGGTCTGGCTCTTGAGCCGCACGCGGCGCAGGTTTTCGAGGTTCTCGTCATAGCGCGCGGACTCGAACTGCTCGTTGTTGAAGTACTTGACGGTCTCGTAGTTCAGCAACGAGTCAATGGCCTTGGTATGGGCCGCCGACTCCTGGGCATTGGCCTCTTTTCTGAAGCGTGTGCGCCACTCCGTCACGGTGACCGTGAAGCCGATATAGAACACCAGCGCGGCCAACGTGATGACGGCAAACCAGATGTCGAAACGCACGGCCAGAATGCCCAGCACCAGCGCCATTTCAATCAGCGTGGGCAAGATGGAGTAGAGCGAATACGAGATCAGCGACTCGGTGCTGCGCACGCCGCGCTCGATGTCGCGCGTCATGCCACCGGTCTGGCGCTCCAGATGAAAACGCAGGCTCAGTGCATGCAGATGCTCGAAGGTCGACAGCGCGATCGAGCGCGATGCACCCTGCGTGGCCTTGGAAAAGACCAGATCCCGCAGCTCGGTGAACATGGTGGAGGAAAAGCGCAGCAATCCATAGGCCGCCAGCAGACCCACGGGGACCACCAGCACGGCCTGTGCCTGCCCAGGCTTGATATCCAGCGCATCGACCAAGTGCTTGAGCAGGATGGGCACGCCCACATTGGCCAGCTTGGCGCAGATCATGAACGCCAGCGCCGCCAGCGCATGCCATTTGTAGCGCCAGATATAGGGAAAGAGGCGACGCAGCGTGGCGCCGTCTGACTGGTTTGCCGCTACTGCGGCTTCTTCTGGGGTTGCAGGTAACTGTGAACGCATTGTGGGGCTGTGTCGCCCTGCAGGCAGTCGGAGCCGCGGTAGAGGGCGTCTATTTCTATGACGGGAATCTGGGTACCCACGAATTCTGCCTGTCCCGTCACTTTTGCGCTCACCCAGACCAAGGTGAAGGGCTGCAGCAGCTGTCTGTCATACGGGCCGGCACCGCAGGCCTTGAAGAAGCTTGCCTCGCGCGGCCAGGACAGAAAGCCCTGCTCGCTGAACTCGGCATGCAGCACAACCATGCAATCGCGCTGCTCACTGACCGACTCTATGGTACGCAGCCCGCCAGCCCAGCAGACACGCGCATTCAGTGCTCCGGCCTGCAAGGCCTGAGCGGGCGTCATTGACGTGAAAGGCCCGGCCAGCGCTGCCGCGCCGGTCAAGGGTTCCGGATGGCAAGAGGGCTGCACAGCCTGTACAAGTGGCTTGAGCGACGTTGCAGATGTCACATCGTCTCTACCCGATACTGGGGCTTTTACCGGATGGCTGCTGCAGGCCGACAGCAGCACACTCAGACCCACGCCCATCCACCACAAACACCGTCCCATAGTTACTCCCTACTTACTTGCCCGAACCGTCGTTAGTGGCTTTCTCTGGCCAACATGGTAGAAACCCGATGTTGAGGGACAATTCAATCTTTCCATTCGTGTCACAGATTTCCATGCCCCCCCGTTCGCCCGACCTTCCCAGCGTTGCCCTGCCCGCCGACAAGGAACTGGTTCTCAAAGTCGTGCCCATGCCTGCCGATGTCAATGCCAATGGCGACATCTTCGGTGGCTGGGTGATGGCTCAGGTGGATCTGGCCGGCTCGGTGCTGCCGCAGCGCATCAGCCACACCCGCATGGTGACCGTGGCCGTCAACGAATTCATCTTCAAGCAACCCGTGCGTGTGGGCGACATTCTGTCCTTTTATGCCGGCGTGCAGCATGTGGGTCGCACCTCGGTCGCCGTGGATGTGGAAGTCTTTGCCGAGCGCTTTTCCGACCAGGGCAAATATGTCAAGGTGACCGAGGCCCGCCTGACCTATGTGGCCATAGACGCCACCGGCAAGCCCCAGTCTCTGCCTGATACAGAGCAGACACGCGCCTGGCGCGAGAAACTCCAGGCTCAGGCCACCGCCAAGAGCTGACATTGTTCAGGCATAAAAAAAGCGACCTCTGAAGGTCGCTTTTTTCATGGGCTGTGCGCAGAGATTCAGACGACTGCAGCGCTACCCGTCGTTTCATTGCTGCTGGCCACAGCCGCCTGGCTGCTGGTGCTGCCGGCACCGCTCTTGCTCCAGGCGGAAGCGGAGACATTGCTGGAACTGCTGGTGCCGGAACGGGTTCCCGCTTCGATCTGCCCCGTCAACTCGCCACCCTCTTCGATCACCACCTTGCCATAGCGGATCGTGCCGCTGACCTTGCCGGAGCCATAGATCACCAGCTTTTCGCGCACTGTGAGAGTGCCGTCGAACTTGCCGTGGATTTCTGCAATATCGATCTCGGCCGTACCGTGAAACGCACCCTGCTCGGCAATCTTGATGACGCGGGAGTTCATGGTCGCCTCAACCGTTCCTTCCACGACCAAGGTGTCGCAGTCCGTAATTTCCACGCCCTTGAGCTTGATGTTCGGGCCGACGGTCAGCTTGCTGCCACCGTTTTCCTCCGCAAGAGGCGCGGTGGGAGCTGCAGTCGAAGCCGCACGCATGGTGCTGGATGGTGCCGTGCCAAGGCCCGCGTTACTCAGAGAGCTGGCGCCAGATGTCGCAGCGGTATTCGCTGTCGAAAGCCCGGTGACGGAACTGCGTGAAGGAAAGTTATCGTTATCGCGTTTGCCGAAGAACGGGTTTTGCACAGCCATGGCAGGAATCTCCTAGTCAGAAAGTGCCATCCTATGCAGCATAAGTAGCAACATTTACCGTCATCTCGCAATAACGGTAAGCAAAGCTTTCACAAGTTTCAGTTACTTGCATGCATTGCCTGATCTCACACAATGAAAGATTTGGCTGCATCCGGGCAAGTGTTCACTTGCCTGTCTTTGAAGCACTTTTTGCTGCCAGTCCATATTTCACTGGCGCTCTACGCTCTCGTTTCAGAGATCGTCAAGAGACGATATAGGCCGCTGTGCCGGTAGACAGCAGCTCGCCATCCATCGACAGAAACTCCATCTGGGTATTCGCCACCCGCGAGCCCAGGCGCAGAACTCTGGCAGTGAGCAGAAATTCCTTGCCGATGCCGGGGCGCATATAGTCCACACGCAGATCGATTGTGCCCAGCCGGGAAAAACGATGCAGTCTTTGCGCGGGCGTATCGTCCATATGCTTGGCCGCAATGGCAGCCATCACAGCCAGCCCGCCCATGGAATCGAGGCCTGCGCTGATCACGCCGCCATGAATGCGCTGGTAGGCCGAATGTCCGATCAGATCAGGTCGCATGGCGATATGCCCCTGCACCAGTGTGGGCGTGATCTCGCCGATCTTGAGCCCTATGGTCTGGTTGAAGGCCACGCGCGTTTCAAAGATCTCGCGCAAGCCGGAGATGAACTCAGGCTCGAACTGCACGGACTCGGCAGCCTCCTGCGCTGAACTGCGGGACGGTAGGGACCTGGATGTCATAGGCAACCTTGAAAAACGGTCAAAGAAAAATCGCCCGGCAAGGGGCGATTCTCAGATCGGCACTGGTGCAAGCTGGCGAAGCTGGCCCGGATTCGGCACATGCCGAAATCCGGATGGCGCTTTGGGCAAAACCGCCACCCATCGCTGCGCTCGCCTTGCTGCCGCAATGTCCGACTTCAGCACTGGCTGAAGTCAGGGTGGCGTTTTTCCATGAAGGCCGTCAGTGCTTCCTTGGCAGCGGGCTCGCGCAGCATGCGGGCGAAGACTGCGCCTTCTTCCACGATACGCTCGCCCACTGCCTTGGCCTGGCCGCCCTTCATCAGGCGCTTGGTCTCGATCAGCGAGGACAAGGGCTTGCGCGCCAGCTTCCTGGCCTGGGCCTGTGCCACGGCATTGCATTCGCTGGGCGGCACCACGCGGTTGATCAGACCCACTTCCAGCGCGGCTTCTGCCATGAAGGGCTCACCCAGCAGCAGTGCCTCGGCAGCGCGGTGATAGCCCAGCATCTGGGGCAAAAGCAGGCTGGATGCCGCTTCGGGGCATACGCCCAGGTTGATGAAGGGCAGCGAGAAAGCGGCGTTATCGCCGGCATAGACCAGATCGCAGTGCAGCAGCAGCGTGGTGCCAATGCCCACAGCCGGACCACAGACCGCAGCAATCAGCGGCTTGGGAAAGGCCGATACTTCCTGCAGGAAACGCCACACGGGTGCATCGGCCCCCATGGTATCGGGGGTGGAGGCCTGCTTCAGGAAGTCCGCAATATCGTTGCCTGCGCTGAAGATGGCGATGTCGCCCTGAAACACCACCACGCGCACGCCTGCGTCGACCTTAGCGGCAGCCAATGCGTCTGCCATCTGGCGGTACATGGCCTCGGTGAAGGAGTTCTTCTTCGCCGCACGGTTGAAGGTGATGGTGCACACGCCCTCTTCGGTGTGCACCAGGATGTCCTGGCTATCCTGGATATTGCTCATGATCTTGCCCTGTGAATGATGTGAACAGCTTGCCGGTTTCAGCGCGCTATTCCTTGTAGTAAACAATCTGGTGGCTGGTCGCCAGCATCTGGCCGGACTGGCTCCACAGCTGGGCCGTCTGGTCAAAAAATCCGTTGCGGAACTCCTGCCCGCGCGCCTGCGCCAGCAGCAGTCCGTCGCCCGCCTCGGCCAGTTCCTCGCGTCCGGCATGGAAGTAGACCGTGATGGACACCGTGCCCGCCGGCACGCGCCTGGAGCGACGCAGCCACGCCCGCGGAAAGAACACGTCGGAGACCGCAGCCAGCGACGCGAAATCCAGCGGACGCGGCGGATTGTCTCTCACCCAGAGCCGCGTCAGGCTGTCGCGCTCGGCTCCGTCCTCCTCACGCGGCAGGATTCCGTCCACAAATCGCATCTCATAGCGGGTCAGCCACTCGGAGGCCTTGAACAGCGGCGGCACGCGCTCCACCTCGGCAGCAGCCCGGACCTCGGGCATGGGCATATCGCTGACGCTCCAGGTCTGACGGCGTACCGCGGTCACGGCTGTGGCCGTGGTCACGATCTGCGGCTGGCCTTCGGCATCGGGCTGGGTGAGGGTCAGCAGCCAGTGCTGGGTGGAGCGGTTGGTACGCACCGGCCTGGCCTCGATCTCGAAAGCGCCCGGCCCCACGGCTGCCGCATAGTTGACGGTGATGGACAGCGGATCGCCCAGACACTGCGGATGTTGCTGAATGGCCTGCACCAGGCTGGCCGCCGTGATGCCGCCATATGGGCCGACCATATTCCAGTAATCGGGCGAGGCCGTTCCCTGGTACTGATTGGGCACTCCCGTAGCGCTCAGCGCCACGGCACGATCAAAGGGGTGGAGGTCTGTGCTCATGATTGGCAGTGTTGCCCAAGGGCGGGAATGAAAGCCGTCAAACAGGTGACTCATGCGGCCCGAACAAGGGTTTGCCTGGGCCGCGGTCACCGTCGCGCCAGCTCTGCAGCAAAGGCAGCAGGGGCTGCCACAGTAGCTCGCGCATCTCTTCCTTGAAATACCCCAGATGGCCTATGCGTCCGGCCGGAGCCAGCCCCGGGTCCACACGCTCCAGCGTGCTGGGCGCACTTTTGTACCAGCCCACCAGCGCTTGTGCGCTGGCCAGCGACATCATTTCGTCGTCCTCGAAATACAGTGCATGCAAGGGGTAGTGGGCCGCTGCATAGGCCTCGGCTGCCCAGCGCCCCTCCGCCCCCATGGCATACAGAGGATTCAGACACCAGCGACGCCATTGCCAGATCACGCCTGCCGGCAAATCGCCCACAATGCCCAGCTTGCGTCCGGGAAACGCGCCGTACAAGGCGGTGACCAGCGGGGCGACACCCCACCAGAACAGCCGGATCATGCGCCGGGTGGGCGCCGCGTTGTCGCGCCAGTAGCCGCTGCCGCTGCCCACGGAAAGCAAGCCGTTGATGGGCAGGGGGATGGAGGCCAGGCCCGGCAGTTGCGAGCCCACGCTATGACCGATCCAGATCAGCGGCTGCTCGGGAAACTGCTGCTTGAGATGTGCTGCCACCAGCTCGCAGTCCTTGGCCCAGTCCAGCAAGTCGGCCCTGGCGTCGCGCAGCGGCACCTGCAGCGACAGGCCATGACCACGGTAGTCGAAGGTGGTGACGCCATAGCCCTGCTCCGCGAGCCAGCGGGCAAAGGCCTGGTAATAGCTTTGCTGCACGCCCATGGCGCCAGCCACCACCACCTGCGCCAGCGGCGCTGCCGCCCGGGGCTGACACTGGCGCAGCGCCAGATGGGCCGAGCCCACGGAGATGGGCAAAGCCATCTCCGTCCATTGCACGGCGGCTTGCAGCGGAGCCGACACAGAGGCTTGCGACTGGGCGGTATGCATGGCGGCTGCGGCGTTCAGACGCGCTCGAAGATGCCTGCCGCGCCCTGACCCATGCCCACGCACATGGTCACCATGCCGTACTTGAGTTGCTTGCGTTGCAGCGCATGCACCACGGTGGCGGCACGGATGGCACCGGTTGCTCCCAGGGGATGGCCCAGTGCAATCGCACCGCCCATGGGGTTGACCTTGCTCTGATCCAGACCCAGGGTGTTGATGACGGCCAGGGACTGGGCCGCAAAGGCCTCGTTGAGCTCGTACCAGTCGATATCGTCCTGCTTGAGACCCGCGTAGCGCAGCGCGGCGGGAATGGCCTCGATGGGGCCAATGCCCATGATGGCAGGCGGCACGCCCTTGCTGGCATAGCTGACAAAGCGCGCCAGCGGCGTCAGACCAAAGCGCTTGACGGCATCGCCGCTGGCAATGATCAGCGCGCCCGCACCGTCGCTGGTCTGCGAGCTATTGCCCGCAGTGACCGAGCCGCGCGCCGCAAACACGGTGCGCAGCTTGGCCAGGCCTTCCAGGCTGGTATCGGGGCGCGGGCCTTCGTCCAGGCTCACGGTACGCGTGCTGGCCACGGTTTCGCCTGTGGCGATGTTCAGCGTGCGGTCGGTGACTTCGATCGGCGTGATCTCGGCAGCGAACTCACCGGCCTGCTGCGCGGCGATCGCGCGGCGGTGCGATTCGAGTGCAAACGCATCCTGCGCCTCGCGCGAGACCTTCCACTGCTGGGCCACCTTCTCTGCCGTCAGGCCCATGCCGTAGGCAATGCCCACATCGCCATCGCGCTCGAAGATGCTGGGCGAGAGGCTGGGCGCATTGCCCATCATGGGCACCATGCTCATGCTCTCCACGCCGGCAGCAACCATCACATCGGCTTCACCGACGCGGATACGGTCCGCCGCCATGGCCACGGCCGACAGACCGGAGGCGCAGAAACGGTTGACGGTGATGCCGCCGATGCTGGTGGGCAGTCCCGCCAGCACGGCACCGATGCGCGCCACGTTCAGGCCCTGCTGGGCTTCGGGAATCGCGCAACCGCAGACGATGTCCTCGATCGCCTTGGGATCCAGGCCAGGCACCTGGGCCAGCGCCGCCTTGAGCGTGGTGGCCAGCAGATCGTCGGGACGGTAGTTGCGGAAAAAGCCCTTGTGCGAGCGCCCGATGGGAGTGCGCGTGGCCGCAACGATATAGGCGTCTTGTACTTGTTTCATGACCAAATTCCTTGGTTGTCTCTTAGCTCTTTAACCTGAGTGCAAGGCTTCCATTACTTCGCGGTGCATACCAGCAGCCAGCGAGCAAGGGCCGCCCCGCAGCGTTGCTGGCGTCCCCCTTCCCGCAAAGCGAGAGAAGGGGGAAGGCGCGCAGCGACTCAGGGGGATGCTCATATCAAATCAGTTGCGAACCGGCTTGCCGGTGTTCAACATGCCCAGGATTCGTTCATGGGTCTTGGGGTGGGCAATCAGATGACAGAAGGCCTTGCGCTCCAGGCTCATCAGATAGGCCTCATCCACCAGCGTGCCGGCATCGACATCGCCGCCGCAGACCACATTGGCGATCAGGCCCGCAATATGCTGGTCGAACTCGCTGATGAAACCGCCGTCGCGCATATTGACCAGCGAGCCCTTGATCGTGGCCTGGCCGCTGCGGCCCGCCACGGGGAAGCTGCGCTTGTGCGGTGCGCGCCAGCCGCCGGCCGCCATGGCCTTGGCCTCGTTGATGGCGACAAACAGCACCTCGTCCTTGTGGGCCACGATGATGTCGCTGTCCAGCAGATAGCCGAGCTTGCGCGACTCCAGCGCGCTGGTCCCCACCTTGGCCATGGCGGCGGCCGTGAAGCCCTCGGTCAGGAAGGGCAGCAAATCCTTGCCGGTGCTGGTGGCAGCATTTTCGGCAGCGCGGCGGGCGATATAGGTCAGGCCGCCGGCGCCGGGCACCAGACCCACGCCGACCTCCACCAGGCCGATATAGCTTTCCATATGGGCCACGCGACGCGCCGAGTACACCGCCATCTCGCAGCCGCCGCCCAGCGCCAGCCCGTGGATGGCAGACACCACGGGCACCTGTGCATAACGCAGGCGCAGCATCAGATTCTGCAGCTCCTGCTCGATGCTCTCGATGGCGTCCGCTCCACCGATCACAAAGGCAGGCATGGTGGCCTCCAGGTCAGCGCCCACGCTGAAGGGCGCATCGCCGGACCAGATGACCATGCCGTCGAAGTCGCTCTCGGCCGTATCCACCGCCTCCATCAGACCTTCCATGACTTCGGGGCTGATGGCGTGCATCTTGTTCTTGATGCTGGCGATCAAGATCTTGCCGTCCAGCGTCCAGGTGCGCAGCGCCCTGGTTTCGGCAATCGTCGTGCCAGCCGTCTGCCAGTCGGGCAGATCGGTCTCACCCAGCAGCTTTTCAGGGAACAGCTGACGCTCGTATACGGGCAGCACACGGCGCGGCACGAACTTGTTCTGCGCAGGGCTCCACGAGCCATTGCCGGTGTGCACTCCGCCGGCATCGGCCACCGGACCTTCGAAGACCCATTGAGGCAGCGGAGCCTTGCACAGCGCCTTGCCGGCGTCGATGTCCTCCTGGACCATCTTGGCCACCTCCAGCCAGCCGGCTTCCTGCCACAGCTCGAACGGGCCCTGCTTCATGCCGAAGCCCCAGCGCATGGCCTGGTCCACGTCGCGTGCGCAATCGGCAATGGATTGCAGGTGCACGGCGGCATAGTGGAAGCTGTTGCGCAAAATGGCCCAGAGGAACTGGCCCTCCTTGCCCTCGGCATTGCGCAGCAGCTTCAGGCGCTCTGCAGCGGGCTTCTTGAGCATGCGGCCGTAGACCTCATCGGCCTTGCCGCCTGCGGGAATGTAGTCCTCGCTGTCGAGCTCGAACTGGAAGATGTCGCGGCCCACCTTCTTGTAGAAGCCCTTCTTGGTCTTCTGGCCCAGGTTGCCCAGCTCGATCAGCTTGGCCAGCACAGGCGGCGTGCCGAAGCTGCCGTAGAAGGGATCGGTCTCCAGGCTCAGATTGTCCTGCAGCGTCTTGACGACATGGGCCATGGTGTCCAGGCCCACCACGTCCGCAGTGCGGAAGGTGCCCGAGGAAGCACGGCCCAGCTTCTTGCCCGTGAGGTCGTCCACCACGTCGAAGGACAGGCCGAAGTTCTCGACCTCCTTCATCGTGGACAGCATGCCGGCGATGCCGATGCGGTTGGCGATGAAGTTGGGCGTGTCGTGCGCACGCACCACGCCCTTACCCAGCGTGCTGGTGACAAAGGCTTCTAGCTGGTCCAGCACCTCGGCCTGCGTGGTGGGCGTGTTGATCAGCTCCACCAGCTGCATATAGCGCGGCGGGTTGAAGAAGTGGATGCCGCAAAAGCGCGGCTTGATGGCGTCGGGCAAGGCCTCGGACAGCTTGGTGATCGACAGGCCCGAGGTATTGGACGCCAGCAGCGCATGCTTGGCGACAAAGGGCGCGATCTTGTGATACAGGTCCAGCTTCCAGTCCATGCGCTCGGCGATGGCCTCGATCACCAGATCGCAGCCCTTGAGCAGCTTCATATGCTCTTCGTAGTTGGCCGGCTGGATCAGCTCCACATCGTCGGCCACGCCGATCGGCGATGGCTTGAGCTTTTTCAGATTGGCAATGGCACGCTCTGCAATGCCGCTCTTGGAGCCTTCCTTGGCCGGCAGGTCAAACAAAATGACCGGCACCTTGACGTTGACCAGATGGGCGGCGATCTGCGCACCCATCACGCCCGCGCCCAGCACGGCGACTTTTTTCACATTGAATCGGGACATGAGCAATGTTCCATTGAGGGCCAGCTGCCGCACCATCGGCGTCAGCGCTGGCTGTTTGAGTCTTGATATTTACTGAACGCGGATCCAGGTCTGGGTACGCCAGAAAGGACCGATGGAGCCACGCACTTCCAGCTTCTGGCCTGCGTCGATGGGCGTCAGGCGCACGGTATAGGTCTTGCCGTTTTCGGGATCGAGAATCCTGCCGCCCTCCCAGACTTCCTTGCCTTCGGCCTTTTTGACGCCGCTGATCAGCGTCATGCCAACCACGGGCTTGTCCTTGAGCTCGTCCTTGCACTCGGTGCACAGCGCATTCGGATCCGCGCCCTTGCGCAGCAGGGCCTCGACCTTGCCCGTGACCACGCCGCCGGCCTCGGTGATCTTCACCTGCGCCTTGGGCGTGTTTTCCTTTTCATCCATGCTGCGCCAGGTGCCGACGGGCGACATCTGCGCCCAGGCGGCCGACATGCTGCCCGCTATCAATACAAGAGCTGCTACCGCTTTGATCTTCTTCATTTCCGAGTCCTTTATATTCAAAACAACGGATGTATAGGCGCATGAAGCTACTTTTTCAATAGCAATACAGCATGCGCCTGCACAGCATCAGGCCAGGGCCGCGTCGCTGTCCATCAGCGACTGGCTGCCGGCGCGCGCGGTGCGCATCAGCGTCGCCGTCTCGGGGAACAGCTTGGCGAAATAAAAGCGCGCGGTCTGCAGCTTGCCCTGGTAGAAGGGATCTGCATTGCCGGCCGCGATCTCGCGCAGCGCCACCTGGGCCATGCGGGCAAACAGATAGCCGAAGACCAGATGGCCGGCCACACGCAGATAGTCCACGGCGGCGGCGCCGACTTCGTCGGGGTTCTGCATGCCCTTGAAACCGATCTCGGTGGTGAACTTGGTCATCTGCTCGCCCAGCACGGCAATGGGTGTGATGAACTCGCTCATCTTCTCGTTGACGCCTTCTTCCTCCACCAACTGGGCGATCAGCTTGCCGAACTTCTTGAGCGTCGCGCCCTGGTTGCCCAGGATCTTGCGACCCAGCAGATCCAGCGCCTGGATGCCGTTCGTGCCTTCATAGATCATGTTGATGCGCGCATCGCGCACAAACTGCTCCATGCCCCATTCCTTGATGAAGCCGTGGCCGCCGAAGACCTGCTGGCTCAGGGTCGTCGCCGTCCAGCCGTTGTCGGTGATGAAGGCCTTGACGATGGGCGTCAGCAATGCCACCAGCTCGCCGCTGTCCTTGCGCACCTTCTCGTCGGGATGGTGCAGCTCCTTGTCCAGCAGCAGGCCGCAGAAGGTGGACAGCGCGCGGCCGCCTTCGGCATAGGCCTTGGCCGTGAGCAGCATGCGGCGCACATCGGGGTGGACGATGATGGGGTCGGCCGGCTTGTCCTTGGCCTTCACGCCCGACAGGCTGCGCATCTGCAGGCGGTCCTTGGCATAGGCCAGTGCATTCTGGTAGGCCACTTCGGTCAGCCCCAGCGACTGGTTGCCCACGCCCAGACGGGCCGCGTTCATCATCACGAACATGGCCTGCAGACCCTTGTTGGGCTCGCCCACCAGGGTGCCGATGGCACCATCGATATTGATCTGGGCCGTGGCATTGCCGTGAATGCCCATCTTGTGCTCCAGCGCACCGCAGAAAATCGGGTTGCGCTCGCCCAGCGTTCCATCGGCATTGACCTTGAACTTGGGCACGACGAACAGGCTGATGCCCTTGGAGCCGACGGGTGCATCGGGCAGACGCGCCAGTACCAGGTGCACGATGTTGCTGGTGAAGTCATGCTCGCCGGCCGAGATGAAGATCTTGTTGCCGGTGACACGATAGCTGCCGTCCGCCAGCGGCTCGGCCTTGGTGCGCAGCAGGCCCAGGTCGGTGCCGCAGTGCGGCTCGGTCAGGCACATGGTGCCGGTCCACTCGCCGCTGGTCAGCTTGCCCAGATAGGTCTTCTTCTGCTCGGGCGTGCCGTAGGCATGCAGAGCCTCATAGGCGCCATGCGACAGACCGGGATACATGGTCCAGGCTTGATTGGCGCTATTGAGCATTTCATACAGCGCCGAATTGAGCACGAACGGCAGACCCTGGCCGCCATACTCCGGATCGCAGGACAGTGCCGGCCAGCCGCCTTCGATGAACTGCGCATACGCCTGCTTGAAGCCCTTGGGCGTGGTGACCTCGTGGGTCTCCTTGTTCAGCGTGCAGCCCTCTTCATCGCCGGAGATATTCAAGGGAAACGCGACATTGGCCGCAAATTTGCCCGCCTCCTCGACCACCGCATTGATGGTGTCGGCATCGACCTCCGCGTACTTGGGAATCTGCTGATAGGTCTCGGTGACCTTGAAGACCTCGTGCATGAGGAATTGCATGTCACGCAGTGGCGGGTTGTAGCTGGGCATTTGTCGTCTCCTGTAATGGTTGCGCGTTGAACGGTTTGCTTTTGGGGTTGGAACTGACGCGGGTTGTGAGTGGCGTCAGGCGGCTGGCGGCTCGCTGGCATAGCGCGCCAGAATGTTGTTGAAGCCTGCATGAGCCCGCTCTATCGAGCCGTCGCTATGCAGAAAGCGTGCCTCGTAATGCAGGGCAAGAATCAGACCGTGAATTTCAAACAGCAACTGGCTGGCATCGGCATCGGCACGCAGATCGCCACATTCCTGGCTTTGCACAATGGTGCGGCGCATGGCAGCCAGCCATGTGCTGACGGACTCGACCAGCGCATCGCGCACCGGGCCCGTACGATCGTCGAACTCCACCGCTCCGCTGATATAGATGCAGCCGGAATCGATCTCCATGGAAGTGCGCTTCATCCAGTTGCCAAACAGCTCGCGCAGACGCGGAATGCCGCGCGGCGCCTCGATGGCGGGGTAGAAGACTTCCTGCTCGAAACGGTCGTGGTACTCGTGCACCACGGAAATCTGCAATTCCTCGCGCGAGCCGAAATGGGCAAACACACCTGATTTGCTCATGCCCGTGAGCTCGGCAATCGCGCCAATGGACAGGCCTTCAAGGCCGATATGCGTGGCAAGATTGAGCGCTGCCTCGACAATCGTGGCCTTGGTCTGCTGACCTTTTGCGAGCGATCTGCCCGCAGACCTGGTTGCAGCAGCCCCTTCCACGGCCTTACTGGGGCTAACCGCAGCTTGCGCCTGGGCGTGCAGCTTGCGAGACTTTGCACTGGTCTTCGTGCTAGCAGCCCCCCCACGGCCGGTCGGATGCGCCACATCCCGACCTGCGGGCGAAGTTGAAGAACGGGAAACGGAAGACGAGGCCATGAAACTCTCAATAAAACGAACGTTCGTTCTATTTTGCACAGTTTCCGGCCGGTTTTGAATCCGTCAAGGGTAAATACTTAGCCCTCCCTACCCGGACTTTTGCCGGCTCAGTTGCCTCGATACGCAATAAAAAACGCCGCCAGTCCTGAGACTGCGGCGTTCCGAAAGAGTGCCCGACGAGCGACTCAGACCACGACCATCATGGCCAGGCTGGCATCCAGGTGCTCGGTGGGCAGGCGGCGAAAGCCCGAGCGGGCATAGCGCTGCAGACGTCCCAGCGCAAACGAGGTCAGCACACTGGCAGCCACCGATGCTTCGGCCGTCGGTGCAGCAGAGCCCATGGCGCCAGCGGCAGGGCGCAGGCATTGGCGCAAGGTGGACTCGATGCGGTCAAAGAACTGGTTCATGCGGGTCTGCAGACGCTCGTGCTCGAAAACGATGGCGTCGCCGACCATCACGCGCACCATGCCGGGGTTTTTTTCGCCAAACTGCAGCAGCAATGCCACCACGCGGTTGGCATTGCGCACGCTTGTGACCGGATCATGCGCGGCCTCGGGCACATCACGACCCACAATCTGCTGCACCAGCGTGAAGACGGACTGCTCGATGAACTCGATCAGGCCCTCGAACATCTGGGCCTTGCTGGCGAAGTGGCGGTACAGAGCCGCCTCGCTCACGCTCAGATGGGCAGCCAGGGCCGCCGTGGTAATGCGGTCGGCACCGGGCTTTTCCAGCATGGAGGCCAATGCCTGCAGGATTTGCTCGCGGCGTTCGCCGGGCTTGGGACGCTTGCGCGCAGGAGCCATGGCGGGAGCGGCAGGACTGTCCTCCGCGGGATTTTCAATATTGGAAACAGGCGACAGGACTTCAGACTCAGACATAGGCGACTCAGTATTTATTAGCAATTTTCTCACAGCCAGTTGCACTGTTAAGCACACGACTATCCTTACCGGCAGGTGCCAGGTGCGTCAAACCAACCTTAATACACAGCAGGCTTGCGGTCTCCACCCCGAACTTTCACCCCCGCTCTCACCAACACGCAAGCGTAACCGAGAAATTAACCTTTGAGAGCTTCAGATACCTCATGACTGCCTTCTGAAACTGATTGAACCGGAATTTCAAGTCTTACTAATAGACCTTTACCGAAACTTCCATCTGAAAAACTCAGTACACCTTGATGCAATTGCGTTATTTCATCGGCAATTGCCAGGCCCAGACCGGTTCCTTCTTCAATCACTCCCTGGGCGCGATAGAAACGCTGGGTAATCTGGCTGCGCTCTTCCTCGGGCACGCCGGGGCCGTCATCGTCAACCTCGACAAAAGCCCATTGCTGCACACCTGCCATCTGCAGCAAGGTGGCATCGTCCGTGCCCACGGGCCGGGGGCGCAGACCGCAGCGCAAGGTGACGCTGCCGCCGCGGGGCGTGTACTTGATGGCGTTTTCCACCAGGTTGGAAACCAGTTCGCGCAGCAACCAGCTATGGCCCCAGACTGATGCAGGCTCGACCTCGAGACCAAAGTCCAGATGCTTGATCGAGGCCCGATCGATAAAGGTCTCGAGCATGCTTTCGCAGAGCTCCTTGAGATCCACCTCCTGCAGCGGCTGCACCTCGGCATTGCGCGCATCGGCACGCGACAGGGCCAGCAACTGACGCGCCAGCTGGGAAGTGCGCCGGGTTGCATCGCGCAGCTGCTCGATCTGCTCCACCGTGAGCACGACCTGCGCCGGCTCACCCGTACGCTTGGCCAGGCGCCTGGCCTCCTGTCCGCTCAGGGCCCAGGCTTCCACCTGGGTCTGCAGGGCCGCCAGCGGCGTGCGCAGCTGGTGGGCTGCATCGGCGACGAAACGGCGCTGGCCTTCAGCCTGGGCATTGACCAGGGAGAACAGCCGATTGAGCGAGCGCACCAGAGGCCGCACCTCGGCTGGCGAGGTCTGCTCGTCGATCGGGCTCAGATCGCGCGGCGAGCGGCGCTCCACCGCCTGCGTCAGCTTGTGCAGCGGCTTGAAGGCCCGGCTCACCGACCAGTAAATGGCCACGGCCGCGCCCGCAATCAACAGCAGATTGGGCAGCAGCACATGCATCAGCAGCTGGCGCACCCATTGCTGGCGCACATCGCTGCTGTCGGCCAGCATGACGACCATCTCGCCGGCGCCATAGGTTTCGGCCTTGAGCACGGCAACGCGATAGGTCACACCGTCGTGCTCCTGGCTATGGAATTCCGCCGTGCCGGTCGCAGGCACATCGAAGTTGATCCAGGTATCGCCTGCCACCACATTGCCTTGCAGATCGCCCACGGCATAGCCTGCTTCATCGCCCTGATTGCGCAAAAAATCTTCGACGCTTGGCGTCAGCGACACCAGCGGCGGCGTGCCATCCGCAATCGAGGGCGCGAGCACCGAATCGGCCAGGGCTGGCAGCAAGCGCAACAAACGCTGGTCATGCTGGGTGGAGGCCTCATCTGCGGCGCTGTAGCTGAACCAGCCGCCCATGGCCGCCAACAGCATCAGCGGCACCAAAAGCAGAACCAGCAGCCGAAAACGCAGATTGGCGGTCATTAATGCTTATTTAATGAGAACTCTGGGTATTCAATTTTTATAGCTGCAAGCGCCTTATTAATAACCAGTTCAGATATATAAATAACTAAACTCCATATCAATCAAGCGCTAACAGCTATCAAATCGAGCATCAAACGGATTCAGGCATCAACTCCAGCCGATAACCGAAACCGCGAATGGAGCGCAGGGCCACGCCATGCGGCTCCAGTTTGCTGCGCAGGCGGGACACATAAACTTCCACGGCGTTCGGCGTGATTTCACGGTCCCAACCGGTCAGTGCCTGCAGCAGCTTTTCCTTGCTGGCGGGCTTGGGAGCATTGAGCAGCAGATACTCCAGCACCGTCCATTCACGTGGCCCCAGATCGATCGGCAGCAGCTTGCCTTCAGTTTCGCCCTCCTGCGGCAGCTGGCGTGCGCCGGCGCGACGGCCCGCCGTATCCAGCTCAATGCAGCCAAAGTTCAGGACAGCCGAAGTTGCTGCCTGGGAGCGGCGCATCAGCGCACGCAGGCGCGCCAGCAACTCGGGCAGCTCGAAAGGCTTGACCATATAGTCGTCGGCGCCCCAGTCCAGGCCCTGCACCCGGTCCTGCAGCGCATCGCGCGCCGTGAGGATCAACACCGGCATGGCCTTGCTTTCCACATCGCTGCTGCGCAGGCGACGCGTCAGCTCCAGGCCGTTGATGCCCGGCAGGCCGATATCGATCACCGCCACATCGAACGCTTCCTGGGCCAGCACTTCCAGCGCACGCTCGGCACTGCCCACCCAGTCCACCGCATAACCGGCATCGGAAAGACCCAGCTTGATACCGCTGGCCACCATCACATCATCTTCCACCAGAAGCAAACGCATAAAGTCCTACCTCGCTCAAAAACAAAAGCCGCCCAAAGGCGGCTTGCGGCGGAGTCCTGAGCGCGACTCCACCCGGGAAAGCCCTGCGGCGATGTTAACGCCATATGTGAAAAGTCACTCGACAAGAGCAACCACATGTCAGGGCCAGACAGGCTCATCAATGGCTGCGAATCATCGTGCCATACGCCTGGTCCGTCAAAATTTCCAGCAGCATGGAATGCGGCACGCGTCCATCGATGATGTGCACCGCATTCACGCCGGCCTTGGCAGCATCCAGAGCGCCCGAAATCTTGGGCAGCATGCCGCCGGAAATCGTACCGTCGGCAAACAGCGCATCAATCTCGCGCGCCGTCAGATCGGTCAGCAGATTGCCGGCCTTGTCCAGAACGCCCGGAGTGTTGGTTAAAAGCACCAGCTTTTCAGCTTGCAACACTGTTGCGAGTTTGCTTGCAACCACGTCGGCGTTGATGTTGTAGCTTTCGTTCTCCTCCCCAAAACCGATAGGGCTGATCACTGGAATGAAAGCATCGTCCTGCAGCGCCTTCACCACACTGGGGTCGATGGCGACGATATCGCCCACCTGACCCACATCGTGCTCGATGCTCGGATCCTTGTTATCCAGCATCTTGAGCTTCTTGGCACGAATCAAGCCACCATCTCGTCCCGTCAGGCCCACGGCCTTGCCGCCGGCCTGATGGATCAGACCCACGATGTCCTGCTGCACCTCGCCGGCCAGCACCCACTCCACCACTTCCATGGTCTCTTCATCCGTGACACGCATGCCCTGAATGAATTCACCCTTCTTGCCTAGACGACCCAGCGCCGCTTCAATCTGAGGCCCACCACCATGAACCACCACAGGGTTAATCCCCACCAGCTTGAGCAACACCACATCTTCCGCAAAGTCTGCCTGCAGGGCAGGATCGGTCATGGCGTTGCCGCCATACTTGATGACCATGGTCTTGCCATGAAACTTGCGGATGTAGGGCAGCGCTTGCGCGAGGATTTCAGCTTTGTCGCGAGGGGCGATCTGGGTGGTGGGGTCAATGGTGGTCATAGATCAAGGCTCTGTCCCGTGGGACAATGTTCAAGTCAGATGGGCTGCATTGTGCCGCAAACAGCGCTACAGCACAGATTGCTCCACCGATCCGCCCCAGGTCGATAACCACGCCTTCCAACAAGAACTAGTTGCATGTTTTCAACTCAATTTTCGCTTCTTGAATTAATACGATATGACGCAACAGTTGCCCTACTGGCATCTTTTGCAACCTGCCTTCTCCTGGTTCTTACGCAAAAATGGCATGGCAGCTTATCCATGGATTCAAGCAGCGGAGTCCAGAAAGTTCATACCACCCCCACACCACGTATCGGCGGCATTGGGATTGCGATCGGGGTTTTTGCAGGATTTGCGGCCTCCAGTCATGGTATTGCTGCAGCAGAAAAAAGAGCTATCCTCAGCGCCATTCTGCTGGCGGGCATACCCGCTTTCATTTTTGGATTACTGGAAGATCTGACCAAAAAAGTCTCTGTAAAGATACGACTGCTGGCAACCATGGCATCTGGCGTACTAGGCTGGGGCATTACAGGTACCTCACTCACTCATGTCGACGTGCCAGGTATTGACTTTTTACTGGGTTTTACCGTCATCTCCGTCATCTTTACTGCGATTGCAGTGGGAGGCGTCGCCAACTCTATCAATATTATTGATGGACTGAACGGTCTTACGGCTGGCACAGCTTTGATCATCTTGGCCGCCTTCGGCGTCGTCGCTAGGCATGTGGGTGATATTCCCCTCGCTTTCACTTGCATGATCATCGCAGGTGCGGTCGCCGGCTTTTTTCTCGTCAACTGGCCCAAGGGTAAAATATTTTTGGGCGACGGCGGCGCCTACTTCCTGGGATTTACGCTAGCTTGGATTGCTGTACTTTTACCTGAGCGAAATCATTCCGTATCACCGTGGACCAGTTTACTGATCTGTTCCTACCCAATTATTGAGGTCGGCTTCAGTATTTTGCGCCGAACCATGCGCGAAGGTTACAGCCCGACAGAGCCAGATTTCTTTCACCTGCATTCACTTGCAAACAAGCGCTGGGCAAGAAAAATATTCTCTAATTTTTCAAAACCCATGCAAAACGGGCTGACCTCACCATTCCTCTGGATTTACGCAGCAATTCCCTGCTCTCTAGCTGTTTTGACATATCAAAGCAAGCTATTAACTGCCATATCCTTCATATTGAGCTTCATTTGCTATTTGATGTTTTATCGGAAGCTTGCACTCTTTAGATGGTTACCCTGGAAGTGAAATATGCATCTTTAAAGCTTGAAGGTAAATTTCACCTTCTTGCGTCATTTCATCTGGGGCCCATGGCGCAAAATATTTTGGAGCCGCTGGGTCAAAAGGCCCGCCCTTCATCTCAAGCAATATAGAGCCAGTTTCAAGTGAAATGACTGTGTGCCATTGCCCTGGCTGAACCTCGACCCCGACAGCCACGCCGAGTTCATCGACATGGTTTCCTGCGCCAAAGAGGTGAACTGCCTGCACCTCACCTTCGCCGCCAAAGACAATGAGAGCCAGTAGACCCTTGATGGCAATCAAGGTTTCTGCTCCTTGCAAGGGTCCATGACAGTGAGGCCTCAGATAGCTACTGGGCTCAATTGCATTGAAGAACCGCTGGCATGCCTCCTGGTAGTCAGCATGCAGGTTCTTGTGCTTTCGTCTTCGAGGATTGGTTTTGGCCTCATCTATCAATGAGTCCATCAAGTCCCCTGAGAAAACTCGTACTGACATATATTAGTTCTTCAGTTCCAGAACGATTTGGTTGACCGCCTGAGAAGGCGAGAACATTCTTTCATATACGGCCCTGCACCTTTTTTGGAAATCGGCATCCATCTCGACAGAATTGATCAAGATATTGGCTTTGCACTCCAGATCCTGAATATCAGCATCCTCGCAAACCACGCCAACACCTTCGCTCCTGATGAGCTCCGCAAGATCATTTCCAGGGTTGATATTTGCCAGTACGGGAATGCCGCTTTGCATATAGGAAAGGAACTTTCCCGGAATGTTGTGGGATTTGTGTCTCTGATCCAAAGAAACAATACCTACGGAGCATTGAGCATAAAGCGCAGGTATCTCATCAGGATGAATTTCATCTTTGAACTCGATATTATCCAAAGACCTTTTACGAGATTCCTCAGCCAGCCTTTTGGCCTCGCTGCCGCGACCAACGAACAAAAATCCAATATCGTTTCGATCTCTAAGTTTTTCTGCCAAATCTATCAGAATGTCCATGCCCTGAGCGACACCCATATTCCCAGCATATACAAATATCTTTCGCCCGGCCAGAGCCGTCCTGTTAATCGATATCGAGCAACTATCTGGCTTCGTATCCGCAAGCCAGTTCTGAAGAACAACCAGCTTCTTCCCCTTTTTCTTCCAAGCCTCAAAGTATGAGAGATTTCCTGGAGTTTGGACACCAATGACATCAGCCACAGAATATTGATAATTGGCCACTGCACTGAAGAAGCGGTAAATAATCCCCTTCCCCATCAAGCCCATATCAACAGCCCACTCAGGAAAAATATCCCTTATTATCAGATAACCTTTGCAATCACTGGATTTTTTCAAGCCTTTGACAAAAGGAGCATGAAATATGGAAGGCGCATACCAAGCAACCCCATCCCATTTTTCGTCACGCAAAGGGGATTTTTTGTAACCCCTTTTCATGAAAAATGGCATCAGAAATTCTGACAGTGTTCTTCTCGCGTAATTAACATCCTTCGTTTTAGGGGACTTCAGCCTCAAGACCTGGAAACCTTCCATCTGTTCAAGAATAAAGTCCTCCTTGATCTCCCATGATGGAAGAATTACCGTTAATTGATGACCTTGAGCCACAAATTCACGCGATAAGTCCCTTAGCTGCACTGCCCCAGAATTTCGCAAAGGAGGAAAGGTGTCAGCGATCAAGGCTATTTTCATTATTCACAACCAGTCTCAGTATTTCTTCCACACCACGCGATTCACATAATCGGTATAGCTGTGAATGATACGAACCACCTTGTCGCTCACGTTCGGCATGCTGTAGTCAGATACTTGGCGCAACAACCGCTCGTTGCCCCGCGGTTGGTTCTGCAAAATCGCAAGCCCCTGCAGCACCCGCTGCTCTTCAAGGCCAACCATCATCACAGCCGCTTCCTCCATGCCTTCCGGACGCTCATGAGCCTCGCGCAGGTTCAGAGCCGGGAAGTTCAAAATGGACGATTCCTCATTGATGGTTCCGCTGTCGGAAAGCACCGCTCGCGCCGACAACTGCAGCTTGTTGTAATCAGTGAATCCCAACGGCTTGAGCAATTGAACCAGGGGATGGAACTGCACCCCCATGGTCTCCACACGCTTCTGAGTACGTGGATGTGTGGAAACGATCACCGGCAAGCCATAAACCTCGGCCACCTTGTTGAGCACCTGCACCAGCTTGCTGAAATTGCGGTCGGACTCAATGTTCTCTTCACGGTGCGCGCTAACCACGAAGAAGTCTCCCGGCTGCAACCCCAGTCGCTGCAGCACATCGGAGGCATTGATGCGCTCGCTGTAATGCGTCAGCACCTCGAACATCGGACTGCCGGTCTTGATCACCTGATCCGGTGGCAGGCCTTCGCGCAGCAGATACTCACGCGCAATGCTGCTGTAGGTGAGATTGATGTCGGCCGTGTGATCCACGATGCGGCGATTGGTCTCCTCGGGAACACGCTGGTCGAAGCAGCGGTTGCCCGCTTCCATGTGGAAGATAGGGATCTTACGTCGCTTGGCCGGGATTACCGACAAGCAGCTGTTGGTATCACCCAGTACCAGCAGCGCCTCGGGCTGCTCGGCTATCAACACAGCATCCATGGCGGCAATGATCTTGCCGATGGTCTCTGCAGCGCTGCCACCCGCAGCGTTCAGGAAGTGATCCGGCTTGCGAATGCCCAGGTCGTCAAAGAAGATCTGGTTGAGCTCGTAGTCGTAGTTTTGACCCGTGTGCACCACAACATGCTCGCAATTCTCGTCCAGGCGAGCCAACACACGGGAAAGACGAATGATTTCAGGCCGGGTACCGACCACGGTCATGACTTTGAGTTTTTTCATTTGGAATCTGGAAAGAAGGGAGATGGCGCCCGAGCTCACCGGGCGCTCAACGAAGCTGGTTACAGAAGGCATGCAAAGGTATCCGGCCGAGCGCGGTCGAATACTTCGTTTGCCCAGAGCATGACAATCATCTCGTCAGCACCGATATTGGTAATGTCGTGCGTCCAGCCTGGCACCGTTTCAACAATCTCGGCCTTGTCACCGCTGGTGACAAGCTCATGCGCTTGGCCTGTCTGCATATGGCGGAACTTGAAACGCGCCTGCCCTTTGATCACCAGGAATTTCTCGGTCTTCGTATGGTGGTAATGGCCACCCCGCGTAATGCCCGGGTGTGCGGTAAAAAAGGAAAACTGGCCACAATCCGGTGTCTTGAGCATCTCCACGAACACGCCTCGCGGGTCCCCATGCTGGGGCACGGCATAGGTGAAAGCCTCCACAGGCAAATAGCTCACGTACGTGGCATACAACGCCCGCACCAAGCCAGTCCCCACACGCTCGGTCATCAGCGTGCCACGGCTGTCCTTGAAGGCCTGAATCTGGGTGGCGAGATGACCCACGGTCGTCGTGTATTGCGGAGCCACTGTGGCAAAGCCATCGGCATCGACCATGGCATCCGCTCCGTCCATGAGCTGCATGAAGCGCTCAACGACATCGTCCACGTAGACCAGGGTCAGTGGCGCCTGAGGATCATTTACCTGAATGGGCAAATCGCGCGCTATGTTGTGGCAGAACGTAGCCACGGCCGAGTTGTAGTTGGGTTTGCACCACTTGCCAAAGACATTGGGCAAACGGAACACATGCACAGGCACGCCCGACGTACGTTGCAAGGCAAACAGCGCATCTTCGGCAGAGCGCTTGCTCTGCCCATAGGGGTTGTCACGGGCCGCCTGGGTAGACGAGGTGCATACCACAGGAATCTTTCGCCCCGTATCCACAGCCACCGCCCCCACCGCCTGGCACAAGGCCTGTGTCAGTTCGGCGTTGCCAACAGTGAACTCCTGCGGGTCTTGCGGTCGATTGACACCAGCCAGGTGAAAAACGAAATCCACCTCCTGCAGCAAACCGGGCAGTTGAGCCACATCGCTCTCACGCGTAAAGCTCAGTACCTGCACATCCTTGCGCTCGGCCAGATGCAGTTGCAGGTTCTTTCCCACAAAGCCGTTGGCGCCCGTGATCAAGACCTTTTTCATGCTTCAGTACTCCTCAACGTCAACCAGTTCACCCCTGGCAATACGTTGCATCCCCTCAAGCTTGAGCAGCAGCTTTTGCATGCCATCCACATCCAGGCGCTGGGTGTTATGAGAGTTGTAGTCTTCACCGTGGGCGGTTTGGGTCAGGCGCTGCTGCCCCTGGTCCACATATTTGCCGTAATTCAAGTCGCGGCTGTCGGCAGGCACACGGAAATACTCTCCCATATCTTCCGCACAGGCCATTTCCTCACGGCTGAGCAAGGCTTCATACAGCTTTTCACCATGGCGTGTGCCAATCACATTCACCGTGTGATCAGGCTTACCCATCAAACCCGTCACAGCATGAGCAAGCGTCTCAATAGTGGCAGCTGGCGCTTTTTGCACAAAGATATCGCCGTTATTGCCGTGCTCGAAGGCATAAAGCACCAAGTCAACTGCGTCTGCCAGCGTCATCATGAAACGCGTCATGGCAGGATCCGTGATCGTGATAGGCTGCTCTCTGGCCACCTGCTGTACAAACAGCGGGATCACCGAGCCACGTGACGCCATCACGTTACCGTAACGCGTGCCGCAAATCACCGTGCCCGAATTTTCGAGGTTACGACTGGCAGCGACCATCACCTTTTCCATCATCGCCTTGCTGATCCCCATGGCATTGATGGGATATACAGCCTTATCAGTACTCAGGCAGACCACTCGCTTGACGCCTGCCTGGATCGCTGCCTCCAGCACATTCTCTGTGCCAAGCACATTAGTCCGCACAGCTTGCATCGGGTGAAATTCACATGACGGCACCTGCTTGAGCGCCGCAGCATGGAACACATAGTCCACGCCACGCATAGCCTGCTCTACGCTACGCGCGTCACGCACATCGCCAATATAGAACTTAAGCTTTGCGCTGTTGTAGCGCTTGCGCATGTCGTCCTGCTTCTTCTCGTCACGGCTGAAGATGCGAATTTCGGCAATATCCGTATCCAGGAAGCGCTTCAGGACGGCATTGCCGAAAGAGCCGGTACCACCGGTGATCAAAAGGGTTTTATTAGCAAACATAGTTCAACTCAATTTTTTTGCAGAATGCCAAGTGCCTCTCGGCACAATAGATCTTTCTGCTGCGGTGTTGGATAACTAATCAGTACTGCGCGATACTGGCCCTTGAAAACAAACAAGCTACCCGCTGCAGCACCTATCACTCCGCAAGCACCTAGCAAATCTCCAATATGCTCCAGTGAGCCCGCGCCCCCAAGAACCGTCAGAGGCACATTCAGTGCAGCCCTCATCTGCTTGGCCAACTCAATGTCATAACCCTTCATTTCACCATCATGGTTGATGGAGTTCACAACTATCTCTCCTGCTCCCGCCTCTTGCAACTGACGTGCGAAGGTAATCGGATCCAGTTTGTGCGAGATCTTTCCATTGTGCGTACAGAGTTCATAGCCTTTGCTGAAGAAACCCGTCTTCTTGCGAACATCCAGCACCGCAACGACGCTCTGCCTCCCAATCGCATTAGCCATGCGAGTCAGCAGCGATGGATCAGAGACGGCTGCCGAACTGACAGCCACCTTTTCAACGCCAAGATCGATAATCCGTGACGCCTGTTCAGCAGTAGTAACTCCACCGCCATAGCACAGAGGCATGCGACACTCTGCAGCCAACTTTGCAATCAATGCATAGTTCGGCTCGGCCTTATTCACCGCAGCGTCGATATCGATAACCATCAGCTCATCGGACTCCTTTTCATTGAAGATCTTGACGGCATTGATGGGATCACCGACATACTTTGGCGCCTTGAACTGTTGGGTCTTGACAAGCCCACCTTTATGGACAAGCAGACAGGGAATGATGCGGGGACGCAGCATGGTTCAAAGCTCCACAAAGTTCTTCAAGAGTTGGGCACCAAAATGATGACTCTTCTCTGGATGACACTGCACACCGTGAATGTTCCCCTTTGAGACGATGCAGTCAAAGTTCACACCATACTCAGCAGTGGCGGCAACATCAGCCTTGTCATCCGCATCGAAATAGTACGAATGCAGAAAATAAAAGCGCGGCTCTGGCTCAAAACCAGTGAACAGCTTATGCCCTGGCCGCGCTTGAATGTCATTCCACCCCATGTGCGGCATTGGCAAATCTTTAGAGGCAGGCGTAGACGCAAATGCCTTGACCCGTCCCTGCACCCAGTTCAATCCGGGAAGCTCGCCTTCGTCGCTGCCGCTGGCCAGCATTTGCATACCTACACAGATGCCGATCACTGGCACATGCTGGGCCAACACCATCTCTTCCAAGCGCGGCCGCATACCTGATTCGTTGAGCAACCCCATCGCTTGGTCAAATGCGCCCACTCCTGGCAAAACCAGACGGGTGGCACCCTCTAGCTCCTCGACGGTACGCGCACGAGAGGCCTCCAAACCAAGGCGCTTAAACATGGTCAGAAAAGCTTGAATGTTTCCGACACCATAATCAATGATTCGAATCACCGGAAATACCTCTTTTCCAGACCCAACCAGCGCATCGCATTGGCACCAAAGCCAATCAGCCATCGCTTGTTTTTATAGTCACGATACGTTTTGTTGGGAGCATCGAATATCTGCTGCAGTTCATCAACCGTCAGGTCAAGCTTATGGGCTACGTACTCGAACTCCTGCTGCAAAAAATGCTCATCCATCTCTGGCTTTGCAATACGCTCAAGAGCAGCATCACGAGTCATTTGCCCAGTCATGATCAGGCTGGAGAAGTGTGCGCGGCGCTTATGGAATCCGAATTTGCGAGGAAGCCAGTAGTCCTCATAAAAACGAGTAAAGCGCGATTCATGGTGCTTGTGTTGAAAGCGCTGCCAATTAAACAAACGCTCCAGTTCATCCTCGGCATCCTTCTTGACAAAGGGAACAAGGTTCAATGGATGATGAACCTTCATCCCCAGGATCTTCTGATAAAACAGCTTGTAAACCAATATATCTTTAAGTGGGAAAGTTTCCAGCGGACGCTTACCGAACTGACGATGAATATCATGGAAAAGCATTGTGTCTATCCCCAAGTACCCACCCCACTCTTCAGGCTCCCGGCAGCACTCGGTCGAAAAGTTTGAGCCAGTAATCACATGCTTGATCCTGTGTTTACGGGCAAATTTGTAGAGCGAGGAAAAAAAGGATGCATCTTGGGGCAAATCTTGGTCTGGAATACCAGACTTAAGAAAAGCATTTTGTAGATCCTTCATCTCCTCCCAGTTAATCACTTCGGTGTACAAATCCAAGCCAAGGCCATCAACCAACTTTTCAATATTCCCCACGGCCTGATCAGTATTCCAGCCCGCATCCACATGAAAGAGCAAGGGACGCAGCCCCATCTTCTTCACCGCCACATAGGCAGCGTAAGAACTATCGAGTCCACCACTAAGCCCAATGATGGCATCAAACTCTTTACCTTGGCTATCCGCTTTGATCTGCTCTGCCATACGGACCAAAGCGGCCTCGCCTTGAGCACCGGTATCCCAATTGGGCTGGATGGTTTCTAAGAAATTGCTGCAGTACTCACAAACCCCTTGCTCATCAAACTGAATGCGCGGATCGGAGGTATCCATGATACAGCGGGTACAAATTTGGTATTTCATATTTATATTGCTCGAATGATTTTTCGTACAGCGTAGAAATATTTATTTGAGTATGCCAAAAATCGTGCCTTATCAGAAAATGAGATTTTTGCAAACAAGATTTGTAGCCAATCCCCCTTGCGACGCGCCTCTTCAGCACAAGCAAGATTCCTCAAATACGCAGAGCGATCTGCAGGCAAAATATTACTATACTTCTTTAAAAACTCACCAATCACATTCATCCGCTTTGAGAATTTCTTATTGAATGTTTGGTAGCTATCCTTGATGGTGATTGAATTACCAGAGTGAACTCTCCACAAGCAAGAGACATCATCATGCGACCTCACATTTAGCATCGGCAAATATGTGAGACAGAAATCCATCCAAGTATCTTCATTTGGAAGGGTTTCGGGAATATCCATCAGATATTTTGCTGCCTCTCTATTAAAAATAATAGATGCACCCGACGGATTACCAAGCCCTTTCTTCTTAGGAATCAAAATTCCATCAATTTTTTTATCTTCTGACAAGACCTGAATTTTCGACATCAACACTGAGGGCGAAACTATTCCCTTAATATCCATCACCCTTTTAGCCAAAGAGCCCGATGGCATAATGTCATCTCCCGCAAACAATGCGACATATTCACCCTGAGCCAGTCCATATCCATGTTTGAATGCAGAGACCTTACCAGATGATGGATTTTTATCAAGGGTAATTCGACTATCAACGGAAGCGATAGCCTTTACTATTTCATATGTCGAATCAGTTGAGCCATCATCGACAACAACAATCTCCATTCCCTCAATATTTTGGCTTTGAATACTTTGAATTGCAGATTCTATATATGCCGATTCATTTTTTACAGCCATTACTACACTGATCAACATATACTCTCACACCTCTCATTACTGCTATTACTTTGGCACGATAATTTCTCTTGCATGAGCACAACCATCGCCACAAAAACAATATACCCATTTCCAATCATCAGCCCCAGCAATGGGGCAGAAAACAAATACCATCCTAGCAAGAACCCCTGAACACCAATTGCAGGGTCCCTATTTTTACTTAGCAGCCTAAAAAACATACCAATCAATAAAGAAAATATGGCGACACCTAGCCATAAAAAATTTACATACAGATCAACCGCAAAAAATGCATTTGAATTTGCGATCTCGTTCCATGAGCCAAATTGATATTCAAATACATAACGCTCAATATTAATCTTCTCCATGCCAAAAATTCCAGAAATCAATGTACTAGATGCGCCAAGCAGTGGCATGGATTGAAATTGGTTAAAAAACACGATAAGCATATCCTGAGCTGTAAAAACAGGAACAGCAAAAGCACGCCACAAGAAATAATCTAAAGCACTAACCGGCAAGTACTGCGCCGTAAAATATCCCGCGCCACTTCCTTCACCACCCAAATCCGATGATGTAGCCCACACAAGAGAAAATAGCACCAAAAATATTAATCCACAGAAAATGAAAAAATATTTTGCTTTAAATTTCCTGCCAGCAAACGAGGCAAAAATTGCTGGTAACAAAATATTAAGAAATAATGCCTTTTGCAAAAAACTCACACAATAAACAAGGCAAATTATCAAAAATATATATCGCCACCTTCGCCTATCAAAGAAGCATTTAGCAGAAACCAATGGAAGAATCGTATAAGTAAAAAATGCACTGATATACTGAAATGCAGATTCCCATCCTTGCCGCCCCTTCAGAAAGGCTCCTCTAGATAAAGAACTCTCATTATCTGAGGCCCCATGCAGTGCATCTAGCAAGGGTATCGACTCTGCTGTTGAATACACCAAATATAAATAAACAGGAAAAAATACCCATACCAAGAAAAATAATAAATTCCAATTGAAATTTATCTTCTTTATTTTTCTCGAATAGACAATTTTCTCGATTTTAAATCGGAACCCCAACTGCATAAAGGACACCGAGCACAAGGTGACAAGTGCCAAAAAACCATACGCACCTTCAGAAGTTCCACTTAGCCAAATAATTCCTGGAACTAGAAAATAGAATATCAAAAATATTGCCGACCATAAATTCGCGCAATTTCTATAATTAACAAATGAGCCGATCATGGATTTTTAATACTCAAGACTGCTTTCATATAATATCTTTGCTTGATGCCCCACCGTTGAATTATGCCAAAGCACAGAAAAGCACCCTAGCACCGACCTACAAGCATCTTTTAATTGTGCAAACTTCGCTCGTGCAGCCTCTCCAGTGCCTAGCCCCAGATAGCAGGCATCAATCACCGAACATTCCATCGCCACCAATGGTCGCACGCGCAGGTTTAAAGGCTCACGCGCCGCCGGATCAAATGCAGGGTATTCAAAACAGGTACCGCACCTAAAGCCAGGTCTGTCGGCATAGCCAAGTGTGCTGTCATAGTCCATGCCGGCATCAGCCCAAGCGCGCAAGGTGGTTGGCTGCTCCCAGCGCAGGTAATGCATGCGCCCGCCGATCTCATTTTGCTGGATATTCTCTTCAGCCAAAATGGTACGCAAGCGACGAGCTTCTTGAGCGATTAGCTCTGGTTTTTGATAAGTCCCATAGCTGGGATGCAGACCAATTTCATGGCCGCGCTCATGGATGCGACGCATCAAATGCCGGATGGCCGGATGCTCAGGCTCATAATCGGCATCCATATTGCTGCTACGCCCGCAAATGAAGTAAAAGGCGCTGGTCAGACCATGCCGGTCTGATAAATCCATAATCCATTCAAAGGTGTTGAATGGATCGCTGGAGTGCAATGCATCACGGGTATTCAGCCCGATCCAGGGTGCACGCAGAGCATTTTTAATGTCACCACGCTTGATTACATCACCCGCAATGGCGCGCAGCAGGCCCTTGGCACTGGCAAAACCGTAGCGACTGGGGACGTCCACGTCGTGGCTGACCTTCATGCTGAACTGGAGCTGTTTTAGTGGAATGTCCGGCCAGGTCTGGGTGATAACCTGACCCAGCACATGCAGCCATTCATCGACGATGGGGCGTTCCAGGTAATCGTGCTTAAAGGCATGTGAGGCGATCGCAGGAAAACGCCCGTGGTTGTCCAGATCCGTGCGGCCCACTTCCTCTTGGCGGGTCAGCATCCAGTAGGCTAAGCCAAGAATGTCATAGCCTATATGCCAGCTGCCGTTATCGGTAGCCTCTATTAATGGCAAAGACAAATGCACTGCACCAGGGGCTGGCAGATTGCCCGGCAAGGCGGTGACCCAGCCTTCGGCAGGGGCGGACCATGTGGCACAGGGCAAATCCGAATCTGCGCGAGTGAAGGTCGCGCCATCCAACGCTAGGGTGACACAGCGCGTATCGCCAGACAGTTGCATGGTTATGCAGCTGCCATCTGGCTTTACTTGCAGCTCAAACAGGTGGCCAAAACGCTCTTGTAGCAGGGTTTGCAGCCAGGCAAGGGCTGCAGGTGAATGCCACGTTGCAATACTCATCACTTCGCCTCCTTGAGGCTTCGGGCAAACAGCGCCGTTTTCAGGATAAACGATGGAGTTTTACTCACAGTGAAGTAAGGGGTTTGCTGCGCTCCAAACGCGCGAAAAAATTTCTCTACGGGTTCAATCATCGACCCCTCAAAATCAAAGCGCTTGGTAACCGTCGCCGCGAATTTGATCGCCTCCCACATGCACAGACTGGTTGCGCCGCTGTTGCGCAATTCAGGGTCGCCGCCGCCCATCAGGTAATAGGCACTGTTGCCATCCCACACGACGTACACCCCGGCGTGGCGGCGACCTTGCTCGTCTTCGGCAATGAAGATCTTGCGCGCCTGCCGTGCAACGCACGCCTGATCAAGCTTGTGCACAAAGGCCTCGGTATAGGGCAAGGCCATGTCCTGACGAGCAAAGGTCATGCGGTTAAGCACCAGAAAATCATCGACAGTTAAATCATCACGTACGCGCAGTTGGAGGCGGTTGCTGGCTTTTTTGATTTCTCTGCGGATATTTTCTTGCAAGCCCTGCCAAAGCTCCTGCTCATCGCTCAGCTCCTGCAGGATGTAGGTGTAGCGCGTGGTCTGCTGAAAGCCCGCCCAATAAAACGGCAACCAGTTCCCCATTCGCCAGTGCCAATTCTGGGTGAAGTGTGAAAAATGCGGTAGTTGATCAATCAATGCCTGCAACCAATCCTTGTGCTGCGCCAGCTTGGTGGAAGATTTTCCGTCCGTCTCGCGCAGCCAGGGGCCCAGGGTTTGCGTCAAGGCGGGCTGACCCAGCAGGGTAAAACCATAGCGCTTGCGCGGCACATAGGGCATGGCCGCGACGATGGCGCCGCCCTTTTCCACTAAGGCCACATCCCACGCCCCTTCGCCTGCCGTGGCATCCAGCCACCATGCTTGGCTGAACAGCGGAATGGAAGGCTCTTGGGTGCAGAGGGTGCGGTATTTATCTATGCGATCGTACAAGTCAATTTCCAAGAAAAATTATTTCTGAAAAAATTTCAGGATAGATTTTTTGATATCAAAATCAATACCAATATAAATCACCCCATCCTTGGTAAAAACACATTTTCTGTTTTTATATCTTCCAATTTTTCCGGGAATACCTTTTTGCGTCTCTGTTTTTTCATATTCCTGAATTGACCAGCGCTGACCTGCTAACAGGCCAACAGGTTGTGCAATGGCGTCCAGCCACAGTTCCGTACCGCGCAACACATGCCATATGCGCTCCATCGGCCAATGTTCCCAATCAATGATGCCCGCATGCTCTTCGGGCTTCAGGTTGCGGGCGCGCAACGTAGGGCTTTGTGCTGGCTGCGGTATACGCAGCACGTTGCCTTGGGCAATCGCATCTGTGGCTTTTAGCATCAGTGAAACACCTAGCTCGCCAATCAGCTTGTCCAGCCGCGCAGGGGATTTGGTGCCCAAGGGAATATTCACTCTTTCCTGATAGATGATGTCGCCCGTATCTTCACCTGCATTCACGTAATGAACTGTGGCACCGGGATTCATCTCCATATCGTAATATTGCCAAAAATCTGGGTTGGCGCCACGGTAGCTAGGCAGAAATGACGGGTGCAGATTGATAACGCCAAAGCGTGGAATTTTCAGAATGTCGTCTTTCAGAAGCTGGGACATGCTGAAAACAACAATCAGATCCGGATTCAAACCCTCAATCCATCCAGCGATTTCTTTTGAGTTTTTCTTCCATATAAAGTTATATGGAATATTTTGCCCTCTACAGAAATCAGGAAGAAATACATCTTGCCTTTTTACGGCGCTATAGATTTTTTTCAGAATTCCAAATAATGTAGATTTATTTTTTGAACCATCAAAATCGTGCGACATGGATTCCAGAATCCCAATCACCTGATGTTCTGATGCGAATAACGGTCTCACCAGCCTGGAAATACCTTGCGTGATCAACAATATTCTTAATTTTTCCATAGCAACGTACTATTCTTTGCAAAATGATAAGTCATTACCCCATTTACTCCGTAGGCAAGACAGTAGGCGGCAGAGAAAATTTTCATTGCATCTGCCGCATTAAAAAAAAATTTTCCCAACGCAAAAGAAACAATGACCAGAAACAATAGAAATATCTGCCAAAGCAAATCCAGCCTCTGTTTTTCTGCAATCATGAACATTGAGCTCAAAGGGCTGGTAATGAACTGCAAGAATGCCATGGGCGTCAGGATTTGCGCATATTCACCGGCCACACGCCACTGTTCGCCAAACATCCAGGCAAATAGCGCAGGAGCGGCAAAGAAAAAGATGGTGAAGGGCACCACCGAGATCAACAGTAGACGCTTGAATGTCTTCTGATAGATAGCCTTGCACTGGCCTTGGCGCATATAGGCTTGGCTAGCCTCTTGCCGAAACACATCGCCCAGAGCACCAGCAACCAAAGCCATGGGGGCAGCCATGACCCGCTGGGTGAGGGTGAAAAATCCCGCCGCTGTGGTATTGAACAGGGCGCTGAGGAGCAGTACCGGCATCTGGCCTGAAGCGGTGTTGAAGCCGTGAGCGACGATCAAATATTTGGGAAAGTTGATGTATTTTTTGGCCAGCGCCAAGCTGCGCAGGGGGAGAAGGGTGCGGATGAGGCTGTGGTCTTCGCGCCAGATCAGGCGCGCCAGCACGCTGGTAGCCAGCACCTGCCCGGTTATTTGCCCCCCCACCAGGCCTACGGCGCCACTGCCTGCGTAGCCACTGCCCAATTGCGCCAGCGCGGCGCTGCCGCTTTGCACCGTCCGGCTGATGGCCAGGCGCTTGTACTGGGCTTTGCGGTTGCTCCAGTAGTTGAGGCTTTGGTATAGGCCCAGCAGCAGGGTAGATGCAGGCACCCAGTACAACCAGGGCGCCAGCGCGGCATCGCCCAGCAGTACAGCGATCGGATGGGCAAAGAAGAGGACGACGAGCAGCAACACCGCGCTGATTGCGATGCTGAGCGCCATGGCCAAGGCAGCAATGTGCAGCGCATCGCGATCCTGGCGTGGCAGCAGGATGGCCAGTTCATAGCGCCCGGTGACCAATACGCTGGCAATCAGCGCGACCGCCATATAAAGCGCAAAACGGCCAAACTCCTCCGGGCTGTAAAGCCGCGTAAGAATAGGACTGATAGCGATCGGGATGGCCTGCGCCAAGCTGGTGCCAGTCATCAAGGTAAGCACGTTTCGGGCGTAGGCGCTTTGAGGAAGGAGTCTGCGCATTCGTCTTTAATTGATAATGTTTTTGAATGCGTTACGTGCCACGACTGCGTAGCGTTTGGCACCTTCTTCGTTCAAATGGTGCTCATCTAGATAAATCGGCACACCTTCGGAAAAAGGCACTTTGGCGAATATCCCTGTCGATTCAAAATTCATGCTTACAACGCCTGAGTGGCGTGTGGCCAAGTCTTGCAATATGGCATTTGTATGCCGATATGCTGGATCAATCTCTATTTTTGGATCAAGCCCTAAGGCCTTAATACGGATCGCACGCAGCGGATTTTTACTGAGCAGGGGTTCCTGCTCCAGAATGTAAGTTTTTGATCCCACCTGACTTTGCCGCGATAAAAAAACATCCAAGGCACTCTTGAAATCATCGGAACCGAATTGCCAATTCCAACTAGCGGCAAGGAATACATCTTTGACGCCGGGTAGATATTTTTTAGCATGTTCGATTTGCTCCAAGCAGGGTTTTCGCGCCCACTCGGAAATCCTCTGGTAATCAAATCCTGGAATGGTGACACAGCTGCTGGCAGTAATGATTCTGGCCTTGAAACCCAGCTCCTTGCCCAACTGGTCAAAAAACAGGTTAAGCATAGCCGCGTGAGAATCACCTAGTACCAGCACCTCCTTGTCGCTGCTCAGATCACCTTTCAGGCAGTCCCCAACGATCTGTCCATGGCAGATAACGGATGGATCGGCATAACGCTGATACTCGATGGGCAGCGGCGGCGGTGACAACGCCTGATTGAGCGTTGCCATGCTCGGTACGGTTACCAAAGCTGCGCATGCCACCAGGCCATAGCCCATGACTTGGCGAGCGCCCGTACGACTGCCTCGCAGCGGAGCCTCCACCAGATAGAAAGACAAGGTGGCCAACAACAAAGTAACAGCAAGGAACAGCACACTGGATGACATGTCCAGTAATTGTTCTCCGGTGTAGTAGCGCAGCAAAGCAAGTACCGGCCAATGCCACAGGTAGAGCGAATACGACAGCTCGCCCACCAAGGCCATGGGACGGCTGCCGAGCAGGCGCCGGGTAAAGCCTTGCGCTGGCTGCAAAAGGATGAGTGCTGCGCCCACCACTGGCAACAACGCGGGCAGGCCAGGAAAGGGACCTAACCGGGGCTGCACTGCAGCTGCCAGCAATACCAGCACCAAGCCCGCAGCCGCAGCCCAAGCGTGCCGCCCACCTCTGTAACTGTGCGCATGCGCAGCAATCAAACCACCTGCGAAAAACTCGGGCAGGCGGGCATACAGGCTGTAATAGGTATCTTGATGAATGCCCAGCACGCTCAGCCTGTATTGCGCCAGGACCGTCAGACCGACAAGTAACAGGCCAAGTATCCACTTGAGCGCTCTGACTGGTAACAACAGAACCAGAAACGGCGCCAGCAGGTAAAACTGAATTTCCACCGCCAGCGACCAGGTATGCAACAAAGGCTGTTCGTGAGTGGCTGGGGCGAAGTAATCGCCAAAACCGGCAAAGTAGCTATTGCTGTGAAACCAGACAGCCTGGTTCAGTCCTTTTTTGTAGATCGCTAAATCTTGAGGCAATAGCAATACTGCAGCCAAAATCGACACTAGCACCAGCATCGCGAAATATGCTGGCGCAATGCGTTTGATGCGGCTGATATAGAAATCGCGCAGCGTAGCTGTCAACTGATAGTCCGGCTGGACCTTCTTCTGCAGCAGGATACGGACGATGAGGTAGCCCGAGATGACCAGAAAGACATCTACACCCACAAACCCGCCAGGCAGCAAGGCGGGGTTGTAGTGAAACAGCATCACGGCTAGCACCGCAATTGCGCGTAAACCCTGAATTTCAGGACGGTAATGAGTGGTGCCCATGAGTGGTGCTAAAAAATCAATAGCAGCCAATGACCGCCTGAAAATGGTTTACAGGGATTTCATTAATTGCAAGCGTTGGCAACCGCTTGGGTCACTCGCAAAATGCTGCCTTCATCCAGATAAGGGTGCATGGGTAGGCTTGTCACTTTTTGCGCTACAGCATCACCCACTGGAAGATACACATCGGCATCCGCCACCGCTGGCTGCTTGTTGAGCGGAATCGGATAGTGCACGGCAGTTGGAATGCCTGCAGCCTTGAGTTGCTCCTGCACTTGCTCCCGACGGTCCACTTGGATGGTGTACTGTGCCCAAGCACTGGTGTTATGCGCTTCAATATGGGGAGAAGTGCTGATGCCGTGCTGACCAAGTAGCTGTGTGTACCGCTGGGCGGCTTGCTGCCGCTGCGCTATTTCTTCATCCAGCACGGCCAACTTGGGTAACAAGATGGCCGCCTGCAATGTATCCAATCGGCTGTTCACACCGACACGCACATGGTGATAACGACGATCCTGACCATGGCGCGCAATTTGGCGCATGGCCTTGGCGAGCTCGTCATCATTGGTAAAGATGGCTCCGCCGTCACCATAGCAACCCAGAGGCTTGCTGGGGAAGAAGCTGGTGCAGGCTATTGTGGTGAGATTGCAGCTTTTCTTGCCTTTGTACGAAGCACCAAAGCTCTGTGCAGCATCCTCGATGACAGGAATACGGTGCTTTTTTGCTATTGCATTGATAGCATCATAATCCGCACACTGGCCGTAAAGGCTGACAGGGATAATGGCTTTGGTACGCGAAGTAATGGCGGCTTCAAGCTGCGTGGGATCCAGGTTGTATGTGTGACGGTCCACGTCCACATAAACCGGCTTGGCGCCCAGCAGAGCCACGGTTTCAGCAGTAGCGATATAGGTAAAGCCGGGAGTAATGACCTCATCACCCGGCCCAATACCCAGCGCCATCTGGGCGATCTGCAGCGCATCGGTGCCGTTGGCCACGCTGATGCAATATTTGGCACCGGTATAGGCAGCCAGCTTTTCTTCCAGTTCGGCCACTTCGGGGCCCAGGATGTATTGGCCATGTGCCAAGACGCGTTCGATGCCTGCATCGATATCACGCTTCAGGCGCTGGTATTGGGTTTTGAGATCGATGAAGTCCATGGGTCTGTAAGTTTTTGGCCCCCGCAATATTCTGCTAAGGAAATGCAGGGAAATAAGATCAAGGGAGCTGGGTCAGCGCACTGCCTTGCAGCACATAGCGAGCGCCGCTATGCGTGCAGGTCGCCTCGGCCTGCCCTTGCAAAGGCAGATCCAGTTGCTCGCCGAATTCGCTCATCCATCCAATCTGACGGGCAGGAACACCGACCATCAAGGCATAGGCAGGTACATCCTTGTTGACTACGGCCCCCGCGCCGATGAAAGCGTATTCACCAATGGTGCACCCACAAACAATGGTGCTATTCGCACCCAGAGTGGCGCCTTTTTTTACCAAAGTATCCCGGTATTCGCTTTTGCGCTCAATGAGCGAGCGAGGGTTGTAGACATTGGTGAACACCATGCTGGGGCCACAGAAAACGCCCTCTTCCAGCGTGACGTTGTCGTACACGCTGACGTTGTTCTGTATCTTGCACCGGTCGCCGATGACGACCCGATTGCCCACGAACACGTTTTGACCGAGCGAGACGCCTTTGCCAATGCGTGCTCCAGCACAGACGTGCACAAAGTGCCAAATGCGCGAACCTTCCCCGATCTGGGCACCTTCATCAACAATTGCGCTGTCGTGCTTGGAGTAAGTCATGCACTCACCTTTGCCAGCAGTGGGTGTGGGTTGGCAGGACTGGCGGTAATGGGCGCAGTGCGAATGACTTCCACCGTGGCGATGGCAGCGCGATTGTCTTCGGTACCGTAGCCTTGACCTTCCAGCACGCGTTGGTAGCTTTGTGTATGCAGATCGGTAAAACCGCCGGAAAACTCCAGCTCCTCGCCTTCAATCGTAATGCTGCGATAGGTAAGTTTTTCTCCCTTGACAGCGTTGGCTGGCAAGTGATCAGCATCAATCGAGAGAAACCAGCGCACGCGGGCGCGCTCATATTCCAGATAGCCGGCTGTGGTTTTGTCGTCGCGGTAATGGACTTCGTTTTTGACGATGTTGCCAAAGATGAAGTGCAGCATGTCGTAGAAGTGCACGCCGATGTTGGTGGCTACACCACCAGATTTTTCGTCAAAGCCCTTCCAGGATTTGAGGTACCACTTTCCGCGCGAGGTGAGGTAGGTCAAATCCACATCAAACACTTTGCCAGCGGGCGCGTTTTGCACTTTTTCGCGCAGCGCCAGGATGGAGGGGTGCAGGCGCAGTTGAAGGATGGAATTGACCTTGGCGCCATAGGCGGCCTCGTAGCGCAGGAGGGTGTCCAAATCGGCGGTGCGCAGCACCAGGGGCTTTTCGCAAATGACATCGATGCCGTTTTGCAGCGCAAACTTCATGTGCGGCAGGTGCAGATAGTTGGGCGAGCAGACGGCGATGTAGTCCAGCTTTCGACCTTGGAGCTTCAAGTCTTCCACGTAAGCGGAGAAGGCTTCAAATTCAGTAAAAAACTCGGCTTCAGGGAAGTGGCTGTCCATGATGCCGACGGAGTCGTTCACATCCATGGCCACCAGCAGATTGTTACCTGTGTCTTTGATGGCTTTGAGGTGGCGCGGTGCGATATAGCCAGCAGCGCCAATGAGGGCAAAGTTTTTCATTGTGTTATGTGAGGTTTACAGACGGAACACGCTAAAGCCGACCTCGGCCATCGCATGGCGGTCATACAGGCTTTTCACATCGGCAAGCACAGGCTGTGGACTGCGGGTCAGGGCTTTGAGCTGGGCGGGAGTGAGGGCGCGGTATTCGTTATGCCCCACTGCGACCACCAGAGCATCAACTGGCTGCTCTGGGCTGATCTGCCCCAAGGGGATGCCGTATTCATGCTGCACTTCAGCCGCATCGGCCCAGGCGTCAGCCACCACAACCTGGGCACCCCAGGCTTCGAACTCACGCACCATGTCAGCAACCTTGCTGTTCCGAATGTCCGGGCAGTTTTCCTTGAAGGTGATGCCCAGCACACCGATGCGGCAACGCGGCACATCCATGCCGTTTTTCAGCATGCGCTGGATGGTAGCCCGAGCTACGTAACGCGCCATGTTGTCGTTAATACGCCGCCCGGCCAGAATGACCTGAGGGTGATAGCCAACTTGCTCTGCTTTATGCGTCAAATAGTATGGATCCACGCCAATGCAGTGCCCGCCGACCATGCCGGGGCGGAAAGGCAGGAAATTCCATTTGCTGCCTGCGGCCTCCAGGACATCCAAGGTATCAATGTCCAAACGGGCAAAAATGACGGACAGCTCATTGACCAGCGCAATATTCAAATCACGCTGGGTGTTTTCAATCACCTTGGCCGCCTCTGCGACCTTGATGCTGCTGGCCTTATGGGTGCCCGCAGTGATGATTTCACGATACAGGCCATCCACGGCATCCGCTACTGCGGGGGTGCTGCCGCTAGTGATTTTTTTGATGGTGGTCAGCGTGTTGACCTTGTCACCGGGATTGATGCGCTCGGGACTGTAGCCGCAGAAAAAGTCCTGGTTGAACTTCAGGCCGCTGATTCGCTCCAGTTCAGGCACGCAGACTTCTTCAGTGGCACCGGGATACACGGTGGATTCGTAAATCACCACATCGCCCTTTTTCAGCGCTGCACCCACGGTCTGGCTGGCTTTGATCAAAGGCGTGAGATCCGGCCGGTTAGCCTCTCCCACCGGAGTTGGGACGGTCACAATAAAGACGCGGCATTTCTTTAGGTCGTCCACCTCGCAGCTGTAGCGCAATTGCGCTGCAGCTTGCAGCTGATCGGATGTGCATTCCAAGGTGTGGTCTTTGCCGCTTTGCAGTTCTGCCACGCGAGCCCGATTGATATCAAACCCAAGCACCGGACGATGCTTCCCAAACTCCACCGCCAATGGCAGGCCGACATAACCAAGGCCAATGATGGCAATGGTGGCATCTGAAAAATTCATGGAATCAGTTTTCCTTAAAAAATCGCTTGTGCACTGGCCATGGCGTCGCGCACAACCCTGACCATGGCCAATCAATTGAAAATCACACAGCCAACTTCGCCAAATCCGCCACGCGATTCATCGCCGCATGCAGCTTGGCCAACAGACTCAGGCGGTTAACTTTCAGTGCTTCATCTTCAGCATTCACCATCACATGCTCAAAGAAGGCATCAACAGGCTCGCGCAATGCTGCCAGTGTTTGCAGGCTGGCGGTGTAATCACCTGCTGCAAACTGTTGCTGGGCTTTGGGCGCCACTTGTTGCAGCACCGCATACAGGTCTTTTTCAGCCTGCTCCACCAGCAGCGCTTCGCTCACCTGGGGCTGAACGTCGGTTTCGGCCTTCTTCAGGATATTGCCCACACGCTTGTTGGCCGCAGCCAGGGCAGCAGCCTCGGGCAGGGTCGCAAAGGCTCGCACGGCTTCCAGGCGCTTTTGCACGTCGGACAGACGCTGGGGCTGCAGGGCCAGCACGGCTTCCACTTCCTGGGCGCTATAGCCTTGTTCGCGGAACATATTGGCCAGGCGGTCGTAGATGAATTCGACCAGTTGGGGCGTGGCGTCCTGGATCTTGTCGCCAAAAGCGGGCAAGGTGCTGACCAGCAAGGTTTCCAGATCCAGCTCCAGGTCCTTTTCGACCAGCATGCGGATCACGCCCAGCGCATGGCGGCGCAGGGCGAAGGGGTCGCGGTCGCCAGTGGGCAGGTTGCCGATACCGAACATGCCGACCAGGGTTTCGAGCTTGTCGGCCAGGGCCACGATCACGCCCACATCGCCGCGCGGCAGTTCGTCGCCGGCGAAGCGGGGCTTGTAGTGGTCTTCGATGGCATCTGCCACAGCCACATCCAGGCCGTCGTTCTGGGCGTAGTAACGGCCCATGATGCCTTGCAGCTCGGGGAACTCGCCCACCATGTCGGTGACCAGATCGGTCTTGGCCAGCATGGCAGCCTGGTCGGCCAGACGGCCCAGCTCGGAGTTGCCCAACTGCTGGGCAATGCTCTTGGCGATGGCGCGTACGCGCGCGATGCGCTCGCCCTGGGTGCCCAGCTTGTTGTGATAGACCACCTTGTCCAGCTGCTCTACGCGGCTGGCCAGGGTCTTTTTGCGGTCCTGGTCGAAGAAGAACTTGGCGTCGGCCAGACGGGGGCGCACCACACGCTCGTTGCCGCCGACCACGGCCGAAGCGTCCTGGGGCTGGATGTTGCTGACGATCAGGAACTGGTGGGTCAGCTTGCCGTTGGCGTCCAGCAGCGGGAAGTACTTCTGATTGGCCTTCATGGTCAGAATCAGGCACTCCTGGGGCACGGCCAGGAATTCCTTCTCGAATTCGCAGACCAGCACATTGGGGCGCTCGACCAAGGCCGTCACCTCGTCCAGCAGGGCCGGGTCGTCGATGGGGCGCACGTCGCCACCAATGCGTTCGGCAGCCGCCTGCAGTTGGCGGACGATATCGGCACGGCGCTCGGTGAAGCTGGCAATCACGGCGCCCTCTTCGCACAGTTGCTCGGCATAGCTGTCGGCATTCTGGATGACCACGGGGTCCACAGCGGCTTCAAAGCGGTGGCCATGGGTGGCGGCACCGGCCGTCAGGCCCAGGGCCTTCACGCCGATCAGCACCTGGGTGCCATGCAGCACGACCAGACCGTGGGCCGGACGCACAAAGTGCACGCTGGTCCAGCCGTCCTGCAACTGGTAGCGCATGACCTTGGGGATGGGCAGCTTGGCCAGTGCTTCGTCCAGCGCCTTTTGCACGCCATCGGTCAGCAGCACGCCCTTGGCAGTGGATTCGTAGAACAGGGCTTCGGCCTTGCCTTCGCCCTGGCGCTTCAGAGCGGCCACGGCGGATTCGTCGGCCCCCAGGGCCGCCAGCTTTTTCAGCAGTGCAGCCGTGGGCTTGCCCTCGGCATCCAGCGCCACGGAGACAGGCATCAGCTTTTGCGAGACAGCCTTGTCCTCGGCCTGGGGCAGCACTTCGGTGATGTGCACGGCCAGACGGCGGGGCGAGGCGTAGGCGGTCAGGCGCGACTCGGTCGATGCCAGCAGTCCCTGGGCCTTGAGCTGCTCGAAGATGACGGCAGCAAAAGCATCGCCGAGCTTTTGCAGCGCCTTGGGCGGCAGCTCTTCGACAAACAGTTCAACCAGTAGATTCGATGCGTTCATGATGATTTTGATAGCAGTCAGCGCTTTCTAGATCAAGGCTGGCTGCTGAAATTTTGGAATTTGGGACGGTGGTAGCGTGAAAGCGGCTCAGACAGGCTCAAGCGGCTTTCTTGGCTGCCTGCTCTGCGGCCTTGGCCAGCTCAGCCAGCACCTCGTCGGCATGGGCCTTGGGGGCCATGGGGAAGCCCAGGCGCGCGCGGCTGTCCAGATAGCTCTTGCCCACGGCGCGGGCCAGATTGCGGATGCGGCCGATATAGGCAGCGCGCTCGGTCACCGAGATGGCGCCACGGGCGTCCAGCAGGTTGAAGGTATGGGCGGCCTTGAGCACCTGCTCATAGGCAGGCAGCGCCAGCTGGGCGTCGATCAGCTGATTGGCCGTGCCTTCGTGGGCCGCAAAGGCGCTGAACAGGAAATCGGCATTCGAATGCTCGAAGTTGTAAGTGGACTGCTCCACTTCGTTCTGATGGAACACGTCGCCATAGGACAGGCCGTCGGTATAGACCAGGTCGTACACCGATTCCTTGCCCTGCAGATACATGGCCAGACGCTCCAGCCCGTAGGTGATCTCGCCGGTCGCGGGCTTGCAGTCGATGCCGGCCACTTGCTGGAAATACGTGAACTGGGTCACTTCCATGCCGTTGAGCCAGACTTCCCAGCCCAGACCCCAGGCGCCCAGCGTGGGGTTTTCCCAGTCGTCCTCGACAAAGCGGATGTCGTTCTTCTTCAGATCAAAGCCCAGGGCTTCGAGCGAGCCCAGATACAGCTCAAGGATGTTGTCGGGTGCGGGCTTGAGCACCACCTGGAATTGGTAGTAGTGCTGCAGGCGGTTGGGGTTCTCGCCATAGCGGCCGTCCTTGGGGCGGCGGCTGGGCTGCACATAGGCCGCCTTCCAGGGCTCGGGGCCGATGGCACGCAGAAAGGTCGCGGTGTGCGAGGTACCGGCGCCGACTTCCATGTCATAGGGCTGGAGCAATGCACAGCCCTGTTCGGCCCAGTAGGACTGCAGTTTCAGAATGATTTGTTGGAAGGTCAGCATGACTTGTATACGTTCGCACGTCAGCAATCACTGGCGATTGCGGGCGGCATCTTCATTAAGAGGTGTTCTGTGCGGTATCGACCGCATAAGCGGTAGATTCTAAGTCTGTGCCACTGATCACGGACGTAGTCTGTCTGCGCGGCCCCACAGCAGGCATTTTCACGAAAGGGCTCCAGCCGGTGATTTCAAAATGTGAAAATCAAAATGCTAGCGCTTACCAACCATGAACAGGAAGATTCAGTATCAATAGACCATGAAACTGTTGAATAACAAGCGTAGTGCGCTCACTTTTTAACAATTTCTGCGCAACTGCCATGCATCCCGGAACCGACTGCTGCGGTTTGCCTCCTAGAATGATTCCTTTCCCGTCATCCTCTTTCGGAGCACGTCATGGATTTCATGAAAATCATCACCAAGCAACTGATCGAAATCATCGAATGGACCGATGATTCGCGCGACACGCTGTCGTATCGCTGGCCCGATGAAGACAAGGAAATCAAGAACGGCGCCCAGCTCATCGTGCGTGAGTCGCAGCAGGTGCAGTTCGTCTCCGAAGGCCAGTTCGCAGACCTGTTCAACCCGGGCCGCCACCTGCTGACCACGCAGAACATCCCTGTTCTGTCCACCCTGCGCGGCTGGAAGTACGGCTTCAACTCGCCCTTCAAGTGCGATGTCTACTACATCAACACGCGCTTGTTCACGGGCAACAAATGGGGTACCTCCAACCCCATCATGATGCGCGACAAGGACTTTGGCGTGATCCGTCTGCGCGCCTTCGGTACCTATGACTTCCGCATCACCAACGCCGCCCTGTTCCTCAAGGAGGTGGCGGGCACGGATCAGAACTTCCGCATCGACGAGTTTGCCGACACCATGCGCTCGCGCATTGTCAGCATCTTCTCCGAAGCCCTGGCCAAGGCCCAGGTGCCGGCACTCGATGTGGCCCAGCGCTACAGCGAGCTGGGCGACGCGCTGCTGCAGCTCATCAACCCCGCCGTCAGCGAGAAATACGGCCTGGAAATCACCAGCTTCCTGCTGGAAAACGTTTCCGTGCCGCCCGAGGTGGAGCAGGCCATCGACAAGCGCTCCAGCATGGGCGCCATCGGCAACCTCAACGACTATGTGAAGTACCAGATGGGCCAGGCCATGGCCAACGGCGGCGAAGGCGCTGCCGCAGCCACCATTCCGGCCACCATGGCCATGGGCTTCGGCATGGCCCAGGAAATGATGAAGGGCATGCAAGGCGGCGGCGCTGCAGGCGCCCCGGCCGCTGCTGCGGCAGACCCCTTCTCGCCGGCTGCAGCCCAAGCTGCACAGACGCCTGCCGCCCCTGCCGCCGCCGGTCTGCAGGTGCTGACCCCTGCCCAGGCGGCGCAGGTGCTGGGCGTGGCCGAAGCCGATGTACTGGCCGAAATCCAGGCCGGCAACCTCAAGGCCCGCCAGATCGGCAGCCAGTGGCGCATCGCCCAGGCTGCGCTGGACGAATTCCTGCGCGGCTGACCCCCAATCCATGGCCTTAGGTGCACGTCATGAATGAACACAAACCGGTTTTCATCAGCACCACTCCGGTGCTGGCATCGCTGGACATGACGCGCACCGTGGCTTTCTATGCCCGCGTGCTGGGCGCCAGAACCGTTCACGCCCAGCCCGGCGAGTACGCCATCGTCTCGCTGGGCGGGCTGGAGCTGCATTTCTGGGCCTGCCAGGACCCGGAGATTCCCAGGCAGACCAGCTGCCGCATCCAGGTGGCTGGCATTGCCGCCCTTCATGCGCAGTGTCTGGCCGAGAATGCAGTTCACCCCAACGGCGGTCTGCGCCAGCAGCCTTGGGGCACCCAGGAATTCAGTCTTCTCGACGAGGACGGCAACTGCGTGACCTTCTACGAAACCCATCCCGCCGCTGCTGCCGCCTAACCCGTTTTTGCCGTGGCCACACCCGCTTCTCCCTCTCGCTCTTCCGGATCTGCATTCACCCCTGTCTCCGAGACGGCACCCCCCTCCATGGTGGGCAGGCATGTCTGCCCCGAATGCGGCGGCAATCTGGAATGGAATGCCAAGGCACAGTCGCTCAGATGTCCTTACTGCGGCACCGTCGTTCCCTGGAGCGAGCAGACGCAGCCCGAGCTGGGACGCTCCGTGGTGGAGCAGGATCTGGCCGAAGCCTTGCGCAACCCGGCCAGTGGTCGCGGCTGGGGCTCGGACGAGCGCTATGAGGTGCAATGCCAGAACTGCCGCGCCATCTCGGTGTTTCTCGGCAAGAACGTGGCCCAGCGCTGCGACTTCTGCGGCTCGCCGGCCATCGTCGCCCATGAGGAGCGCAGCGACGCCATCACGCCGCAGAGCATCCTGCCGTTCAAGATCAGCGACGGCCAGATTCGCGACAAGATCCGCCAGTGGTATGGCAGCCGCTGGTTTGCCCCCAGCAAGCTCAAGAGCGCCGCGCTGACGGACACGCTGCACGGCGTCTATCTGCCCTATTGGACCTTTGACGCCCATGCCAGCGCACAGTGGCGGGCAGATGCCGGCTATTACTACTACACCACCGAGTCCTATCGCGACGCCAACGGCAATCTGCAGACCCGCCAGGTCCAGCATGTGCGCTGGGAGCCGGCATCAGGCAGCTTGCAGCATTTCTTCGACGATGAGCTGGTGCCCGGCACCGTGGGTGTGCACGCCCATCTGCTGCGCCAGGTGGAGCCCTTCCCGACCACCACCGACCTCAAGCCCTACAGCCCAGAGTTCGTGCGAGGCTGGACGGTGGAGCGCTACCAGGTAGACCTCTCCAAGGCTGCCAGGATCAACGAGGAAGACATGGACAGCCAGCTGCGCAGCATGTGCTCGCGTGAGGTGCCGGGCGACACGCAGCGCAATCTGCAGGTCCAGCGCCAATACTCGGGCCGCAGCTTCAAGCACACGCTGGTACCTGTCTGGCTGGTGGGTTACACCTATGGCAGCAAGACCTACCAGATCGTGGCCAATGGCTATACCGGCCAGATTGCGGGCGAGCGGCCTTACAGCTGGGTCAAGATCATGTTTGCCGTACTGGCCGTGATCTTGCTGTTGGTGCTGATTGCACCGCTGTTTGTGCAGCGCTGAGCGCCTGCCCTCCTTGCCAGGGACACCGGGCAAGGGCCTGAGCCGGCCGCGCCGCCCCGCAGCGCTGGTGTCGTGCCCCTACCGCGTAGCGAGAGAAGAGGAGAGGGTGGGGCCGCCTAGGTGGGGCCGCCAAGGTGGGGCTATTCAGGGGGTGACTACCAATTTCCCCAGACTTCCTCGGCCAGGCCAAACGCCGTGCTCGCGCCCGAGCCGCTGGTCACCGCAACAACGCGTGTCGCGGCATCGGGCGCTTTGACAAAACAAGGGGCTTCGGCACTTGCGGGGTAGATGCCCGTCCAGCGCTCCACAACCTGGGCCTTGTCGATATGCAGCGCCTCGTGCATATGGCGCAGCATGAGCTGGTCGACGGCTTCGCTGGCAAAAGGCTGGGGCGCGCTGCCGTAGTGGTGCGAATCGCCCACCACGAGCGAGCCGTCGGCGCTTTGCACGGCAATCAGGTGGATGCCGTGCTTCAGGCTTTGCGCCTCCTCAAGTTCCAGCTGAGCGCGCAGTGCAGCGGCTTCGGGCAGCGCGCTATAGCCCTCGTAGCGCACCAGGCTCAGATCCCCCATGACCGATCCTTCAAGCTTGAAGCCTGCTTGCGGCTTGACGCGCAACATCTGCAACTGGCACAGCTGCACTTTGTGATCAGTCCATCCGCTGGCGAACAGCCCACCCTGATCGGCGTTGTTGCAGACCACCACACGTTCAGCATGGTAAGTACCTCGCGAGGTGGTGACGCGCGGGGTTGCCACTTCCGTCACGCTTTCGCTATAGGCGAAATCCACTCCAAGCGTCTGCTGCAGCCACAGGGCCAGTTGCGGGATGGCGGTGCGCGACTCCACGCGCAGTTCATGCGGGCTGTAGAGCACGGATTGCAGCCCGTCGGTGCGCAGCGCCGAATGGCGCGCTGCGGCCTGGGCTGGCGTCAGCAGCTCACAATCTGCGCCCATTTCGGTTTGCATGAATGCGTCAAGCACAGCAGCAGCCGCAGGACGGCGCGCCGTCAGCCACAGGCCGGCATGCAGGACATCGATACCGGCTTTGGGTGCGATCTCGGCCCAGACATCGCGTGAGCGCATGGCGCGCCGCCAATGGGAGCCGGCGCGCTGGCCCGTGATGGTGACAAAGCCGAAGTTGCGAATCGAGGCGCCCAGGCAGGCGCCGTCGCGCTCTATCACCAGCACGGAGCGGCCGCGCGTGGCAGCGGTATAGGCATGCGCCAGGCCGACAATGCCGGCGCCGACGACGATCAGATCGTAGTTTTTCATAGCGTTACAGGAAAAGCAGACAAGCCAAGTCCCTGCCGCAGCGCCAGAGCGATGCAGCGAAAGACATTCGGGGAATCAAGTGATGTGGAGAAAACCCTCAGCGCTGGCGCCAGTGCTGGGTACGCCGCTGCAGCCAGGCATCCAGCAGCGCAATCAGCAGGCGACCGGCGGCTGCGGTCGCAAAGATCAGCGTGGCCATGGCCGCGGCGGGAGCGATATCGCCCGCGTCATCCATGGCCAGCACGGCCACCGAGGCCAGTGTGGTTTCGGGCGAGTACAAGAAGACCACTGCCGACACCGTGGTCATCGCATTCACGAAGAAGTAGCCCGCCACCTGCATCACCGCAGGCAGGCACACGGGCAGGTGCACGCGCCACAGCAGCGTCCAGAACGGCACGCCCATGGAATCGGCTACGCGTTCGTATTCGGCGTCCAGCTGCTGCAAGGCGGTGAGCTGGGTGATGTGCGCCACCGAGAAGAAATGCGCCACCGAGCACAGCACCAGAATGCCCATGGACCCGTACAGAAAGTGCAGCGGATTGCTGCCCGCATTGAAGAACAGGATATAGCCCAGACCCAGCGCCAGCCCAGGCACCGCCATGGGCAGCGTGGCCACTGCGTGCAGCCACTGGCGCGCGCGGCCCCAGCCCGTGGGCCTGGCCACCAGATAAGCGCTCAGAAAGCTCAGCAGCGCGCCCACCGCAGCCGTGGCCACGGCCATGGTCAGCGAGTTGGCGTAACTGGCCCAGCCGCCGCCATCCATCAGGTCGAACTGATAGTTCCTGAGGGTCAGCGTCAGGTTATAGGGCCAGAAGCTGACCAGGGACGCCAGCACGGCCACTCCCATCACCGCCAGCAGCGCCAAAGCCATCAAGCTGCAATACACCAGCAGTGCGCGGTCAAGCGGCGCACAGGGCTGCGGCACCAGAGGCACGGCCCGCACGCTCATGGCAGCGGCCTGCCGGGCACGCAAATGGCGCTCGGCCGCAAAGGCCAGGCCCGCAGGCACCAGCAGCAGCATGGCCACCACGGCACCCATGGACAGGTTTTGCTGGCCAATCACCTGCTTGTAGATATCGGTGGCCAGCATCTGCGTGTTGCCGCCAATCACCTTGGGCACACCAAAGTCGGTGACCACCAGAACGAACACCACGATCCAGGCAATCATCAGTCCATAACGGCTGGCGGGCAGCGTGACCTGGCAGAAGCTGCGCCAGCGGCCTGCGCCCAGCGTGGCGGCGGCCTCATACAGGCGTGCATCGCCCGAGGCCAGCGTGGTGCACAGAATCATCAGCGCATGCGGAAACGTCCACAGCACCGAGCCAAGGATGATGCCAAACGGGCCATAGGCCGTGCCGCCCGCCAACCAGCTCCTGAGCAGCCCCTGGGCGCCAAAAAGATAGATCAGGCTGATGGCCATGAGCAGCGACGGCGCCAGCAGAGGCACCAGAGCAATGGCGCGAAAGAACCGAGCCAGCGGCATGCAGCTGCGCATCACGCCATAGGCATAGCCATAGGCCAGGGCCACACACAAGGTGCTGCTGACGGCCGACAGCCACAGGCTGTTGAACAGCGACTGGCCTACGCCCGGCGTTTGCGCATAGGTGAGGTACTGGGCCAGGCCCGAGAACTTGCCATCGGCCGACACAAAGCTGCGGCCCAGCAGCGCTCCCACGGGCAGTGCAATGGCCACCAGCAGCGCGCCCAGCAGGCCCAGCACCAGCGCGCCCAGCCACAGCTTTTCCCAATGAACAAAGCGCGTTTGCCGTGGTGCCGCAGGGCAGGTGCCTTGCTGCTGGCGTGATGCTGCTGCGGGCGCATAGCTCCGCACGGGCAGCGCAGAAGAAGAGGCATCCATGCTCATGCCGCCTTTCGCAGAATCTCTGGCGCGGCCAGCGACTGCAGCGCCGCGGCCGGCAACTCCACCAGCACCTCGCCCTGCAGCCAGTCGGGCAGGCGCGCATCATGGCGCAGCGGCCATTGCACATCGATCTGGCATTGCAGCGTGGGGCTGAATACGCGCACCAGCACCAGTGAGCCCAGGAACGAGGTCTCAACCACCCGCGCCCGGAACAGATTGGGCAGTGCTGCGGGCTGGGCCGGGTGCAGCACCACGCTTTCGGGCCTCACGCCCACCAGCAAGGCATCACCGGCCTCAAAGCCGGCAGTGCAGCATTCAAGCCTACCCTCGCCCACGCGCACCGCATCGCCCGACTCGGCCACGGCGTGCAGCAAATTCATGCGCCCCACAAAACCGGCCGCAAAGTGGCTGACCGGCTTGGCGTAGAGCTGCTCGGGCGAGCCCTGCTGCTCGATACGTCCCTGGTGCATCAGCACCACGCGGTCGGCCATGGAGAGCGCTTCTTCCTGGTCGTGCGTGACCATCACGCAGGCAATGCCCAACTGGCGCTGCAGCTGGCGGATTTCGCTGCGCAGCTCGGTGCGCACCTGGGCATCCAACGCAGACAGCGGCTCGTCCAGCAACAGCAGGCGCGGGCGCGGCGCCAGTGCGCGGGCCAGCGCAATGCGCTGCTGCTGGCCACCCGACAACTGCGCCGGATAGCGCTGCGCCTGCGCGCCCAGGCCTACCAGAGCCAGCATCTCCTGCACCCGGGCCTGCACTTGCGCCGCAGGCTGGCCCTTGAGGCCGAAAGCCACATTCTGGGCCGCCGTCAGGTTCGGAAACAGTGCGTAGCTCTGGAACACCACGCCAAAGCCCCGGCGCGCGGCGGGCCAGCGCGTGATGTCCTCGCCCTGAAACAGAATACGACCCGCGTCGGCCTGCTCGATGCCGCACAGAATGCGCAGCAGCGTGGTCTTGCCGCAGCCCGAAGGGCCCAGCAGGCTGACGAACTCGCCGCCCTCCACCAACAGGTCAATGTCGCGCAACACCGGCTGGTCCCTGTATTGCTTGGCGATATGGTCAATGCGCAGCATGTATCTCTTTCAACGTGCAAAAACGGACGGCCTGCTATCTCCACCAGAGCGCATACCGGTCGATACCGGCGCGCCCCAACCCAGAGACACCGCGCAAGGGCCGCCCCGCCGCGCTGGTGTCGTCGCCCTCCGGCGCGCAGCGCCAGAGAGGGGGGAAGGCGCTTCGCCGCAAAGGCGAAGCGCCTCAGGGGGTGTTACTTCTTCTCCGCCTTGGCTTCGTAGCGGCGGCTCCATTCGGAAAGAATGCGATCGCGATTGGCTGCGGCCCAGTTGAAGTCGTTTCTGGCCAGGCGCTTTTCCAGATCGGCCGGAATGAACTCGTGTTTCTCCTGGGCTTCAGGCAAGGCCAGTACGGCAAAGTTGGCGGCGTAGAGCTTGTTGGCATCGGGCGTCACCGCCCAGTCGGCCAGGGCCTTGGCGGCCTCCTGCTTTTTGCTGGTTCTCATAATGGCCGTGGCCTCCACATCCCAGCCCAGGCCTTCCCTGGGGAAGACGATGGCGATGGGCGCGCCATCCTTCTTGGTCTTGTTGGCCCGATACTCAAAGCTCAGGCCTACGGGAAACTCGCCCGCGCCGGCCTGGCGGCAGGGCTTGGAGCCGCTGTGCGTGTAGACGCCGATGTTCTGGTGCAGCGCATCCATATAGGCCCAGCCCTTGTCCTCACCCATCATCTGCAACCAGGCAGCGACCATCAGATAGCCCGTGCCGCTGGACGCAGGGTGAGGCATGGTGATCGCGCCCTTGAACTCGGGCCTGGTCAGGTCGGCCCAGCTGGCAGGCGTGGGCAGCTTGCGTTTTTCGCCTTCCACAGTGTTGAAGCAGACGGCTGACGACCACAGATCCATGCCCACCCAGGTCGGCGTGGCTGCCGCATCGCGCATGGTGGAGCGCACCTTGGCCAGGTTCCTGGGCGCATAGGGCTGCAGCATGCCTTGCTTGTCCAGCAACATCAGCGAGGTGGCGGCCACGCCCCAGATCACATCAGCCTGGGGATTGGCTTTTTCGGCCAGCAGGCGCGCAGTGATGATGCCCGTGCTGTCGCGCACAAACTTCAGCTCGATGTCGGGATGGGCTTTTTCAAATCCCGACTTGTAGGCCTTGATCTGGTCGGCCTCCAGGGCCGAATACACGAGCAGATCGGTCCTGGCGTGGGCCGCGGAGGTCAGGCCCAGCAAGGCCGTGGCAAAGGCGATCAAGGTGAAGCGGCGAGTGGCGGGTGCAAAAGCGTGGCGCATGGATAACAGTCCCTTGGATTGATCGTTGCCGCCCGACCAACGCGATCATTGGCGGCATGAGGGAACTGTAGAAACTCACTGTGAAACGCTGGTGTCACAGAACTGAAATCTGCCAAGGATGTCATCAGCAAACTTTGTAGTCATCGCGCCGCGCCAGCGTTGGCCATCGAGATGCTATTGAATCAGAAGCGTATTGCGCTCTACCTGTCTCATATTTATATATAAAACCATCCAAAAACTATCTTATATATGCGCAATAAGCTATTGAAATCAAAGCAACTCTTGCACATTGCTGTTCGCAGCGTTCATGGTGAAATCCGGGTACCGCTTGCTTGAAGACCTTGTCATGTTTGCCACACAGCTCAAATCCTTCTTCTGGGTCGCCCGCCTCGGCAGCATCACCCAGGCAGCACGCCAGCTGGGGCTGAGTCAGCCCACGGTCACGGCGCAGATCAAGGCCTTGGAGGAGCAGTATGAAGTCGAGCTGTTCACACGTCAGAGCGGCAGGCTGGCCATCACCGATGCGGGCCTGAAACTGCTGCCGGAAATAGAAAAGCTGCTGCTGCAGTCGGCCCAGATCGAATCGGCGCTGCGCCAGTCGGGCCATGTCAATCAGGGCCAGCTGCGCATAGGCGCAACAGCGCCCTACTATGTGCTGGACATCGTCAAGCGCTATCAGCAGCAATATGCGCTGGTGGAGGTGAGCATCGTCAATGGCAATTCGCGCCAGATGATTCAGGCGCTGGCCGAGTACCAGGTGGACCTGGCGACCTCTTCGCACCTGGACACCGACCCGCGCCTGCTGCGCCTGGAGCTGGGGCGAGACCCACTGGCCTTGGTCGTGCACCGGCTGCATGCGCTGGCTGGGCAGAAGTCTGTCGCCATCAGGGATCTGGCAAAGAACACGTTGATCCTGCGCGAGCGCGGCTCCATGACCCGGCAGATGACCGAGCAGATGCTGGAGGCCGCTCAGGTCAGCCCGCACCGGATTCTGGAAATTGCCAGCCGCGAATCCATACGCGAAGCCGTGATACGCCAGATGGGCATCAGCATTTTTGCGCGGCACGAAGCATCGGCCCACCCGGATCTCGTCGTGCTGGATCTGGAAGGCGAGGTTCCCTGTCTTCCCGAATACCTGTACTGCCTGCGAGAGCGGCGCGATGCGCAGCTGATTCAGCCATTTCTGCAGATGGCCGAATCAAGAAAGAACTAATCGAACAGTTCGGCCTGCTTGAATGCGGGCTGATTCCTATCCTTTTCGGACAGGGAAAAAGCGATATCGAGCTGTGGCCACGCAATGGCTATGTCTGGGTCGTTCCAGAGCAGGCCCCGATCCGACTCCGGCGCGTAATAGGCCGTGGTCTTGTACACAAAGTCCGCTGTATCACTGAGCACCACAAAGCCGTGAGCAAAGCCCGGCGGAATCCAGAGCTGGTGGTGATTCTCGGCACTCAGCTCTGCTCCCACCCATTGGCCAAAGGTGGGCGAGCTGCGGCGAATATCCACGGCCACATCGAACACCGCACCGGAGATCACGCGCACCAGTTTGCCCTGGGCATGGGGCGGCAACTGGTAGTGCAGCCCGCGCAGCACACCCTTGCCACTGCGGCTGTGGTTGTCCTGTATGAACTCGTAGTTCGTGCCCGTAGCCTGGTTGAAGAGATCCTGGCGAAAGCTTTCCGCGAAAAACCCCCGTCCATCCCGATGAATTGTGGGTTTGAACAGCTTGATCTCGGGGATCGCGGTCGGAACCACCTTCATCGCACTCCAGCCTCCAGACATTGCATCAGATACCGTCCATAGCCGTTCTTGAGCAACGGCCTTGCCAGCTCGGCGAGCTGAGTCGCGTCAATCCAGCCAGCACGAAATGCGATTTCTTCCGGGCACGCAACCTTCAACCCCTGGCGCTGCTCAAGGGTGGCAATGAATTGTCCTGCCTCCAGCAGACTGTCATGGGTGCCAGTGTCGAGCCAGGCATAGCCTCGCCCCATCAGCTTCACATTGAGCTGGCCTCTTTCCAGATAAATACGATTGATGTCTGTGATTTCCAACTCGCCTCTGCCAGAAGGCTTGAGAGTCTTTGCAATCTCTACCACTTGCGAATCGTAGAAATACAGCCCCGTCACTGCGTAATTGGATTTTGGTTCGAGCGGTTTTTCCTCTACCGATAGCACCTGCCCTTGCTGGTCAAACTCCACCACCCCGTAGCGGCTGGGATCCTGCACATGATAGGCAAACACCGTCGCTCCATCCTGGGTCTGATTGGCAACTTTGACCAAGGTCTGCAGATCATGGCCGTGGAAAATATTGTCTCCAAGCACCAGCGCGCAAGAGGACCCACTCAGGAAAGACTCGGCAATCAAAAAAGCCTGCGCCAAACCATCAGGCCTGGGCTGCACCTCATATTGAAGGTTCAGGCCCCACTGGCTGCCATCGCCCAGCAGTTGCTGAAAGCGCGGCGTGTCCTGCGGCGTGCTGATGATCAAGATGTCCCGGATGCCCGCCAGCATCAGCGTGCTCAGCGGGTAGTAGATCATGGGCTTGTCGTAGATGGGCAGCAACTGCTTGCTGATGGCCAGGGTGGCGGGGTGCAGACGGGTTCCGGAGCCGCCAGCCAAAATGATGCCTTTGCGCTGTGTCGTCATGATGAATCAATGGATGGCTTCAAACACTCTACTGATAGGCACTTGAAGCGAATTATTGGAAGATTACAGAATCTCGCGCAGCGTGCGCTCCACGCCTTGCTGCCATGTGGGCAGATGCAGTTGCATGGCCGCTTGCAGCTTTTGCGTATCCAGACGCGAGTTCAAGGGTCGCGCGGCCGGTGTCGGAAAGGCCGTGGTCGGCACGGCTGCAATGCTCTGCACCTTCCAGTCCAGATCCGGACGCAAACGTCTGGCCTGTTCGATCACATGGCAGGCATAGGCATGCCAGTTGGTTTCTCCTGCCGCGACCAGATGGTAGAGACCGCCATCGCCTTCGTGGGCGCTCACATGGCGCACGCCATGGGCCGTGACATCGGCAATCAGATCGGCGCCGGTCGGCGCGCCCCACTGATCGTTGATCACGCTGAGCGCTTCACGCTCCTGCGCCAGGCGCAGCATGGTCTTGGCAAAATTGCCGCCACGCGCGGCATAGACCCAGCTGGTGCGAAAAATCAGATGGCGGCAATTTGTGGCCGCAATCCTCCGCTCGCCCTCCAGCTTGGTGCGGCCGTAGACCGATAGCGGCCCGGTCGCATCATCCTCCTTGCGTGCCGCACTGCCAGAGCCGTCGAAGACATAGTCGGTGCTGTAGTGCACCAGCAAGGCGCCCAGGCTTTTCGCCTCCAGCGCCATGACTTCAGGAGCTTCGGCGTTCAGGCGCAAGGCCAGATCCGGCTCGCTCTCGGCCTTGTCCACTGCTGTATGCGCTGCGGCATTGACGATCACATCCGGGCGCACGCTGCGAATGGTCTGCGCCAGTGTCTGCAGATCAGCGATATCGCCGTACAGACCATTTCCATCCACATTCACGCTCTGGCGATCCAGCGCAATCACCTCCCCCAGCGGTGCGAGACTGCGCTGCAGCTCCCAGCCGACCTGACCGTTCTTGCCCAGCAAGAGCAGCTTCATGCCGAAGCCTCGCCGGTGTACTGCCTTTGCACCCAGTCGCGGTATGCGCCTGACTGCACATTGGCCACCCACTCGGGGTTGGCCAGATACCACTGCGCGGTCTTGCGAATGCCTGTCTCGAAGGTTTCGGCAGGCTTCCAGCCCAGCTCACGCTCGAGCTTGCGCGCATCGATCGCATAGCGGCGATCATGGCCAGGACGGTCGGTCACATAGGTGATCTGCTCGGCATAGGCTTTGCCATCGGCGCGCGGACGCAGCTCGTCGAGCAAGCTGCACACGGTCTTGACGATGTCGATATTGGCCTTCTCGTTCCAGCCGCCCACGTTATAGGTCTCGCCCAGCTGGCCGGCCTCGAGAACGCGGCGGATGGCGCTGCAATGGTCGCGCACATACAGCCAGTCACGCACCTGCATGCCGTCACCGTAGATGGGCAGCGGCTTGCCGGCCAACGCATTGACAATGACCAGCGGGATCAGCTTTTCCGGGAAATGCAACGGGCCGTAGTTGTTGCTGCAATTGGTCGTCAGCACCGGCAGGCCGTAGGTGTGATGCCAGGCACGCACCAGATGGTCAGAAGCTGCCTTGCTGGCCGAGTACGGGCTGTTGGGCTCGTAATTGTGCTCTTCGGTAAACGCAGGGTCCGCCGGCGCCAGCGCGCCATAGACCTCGTCGGTGGAGACATGCAAAAAGCGAAAGCTGGACTTGGCTTCGCCTGCCAGGCCATTCCAATAGGCGCGCACCGCCTCCAGCAGGCGAAAAGTGCCCACCACATTGGTCTGGATGAAATCCTCGGGACCGTGAATGGAGCGATCCACATGCGACTCGGCCGCAAAGTTCACCACGGCACGAGGCTGGTGCTGCGCCAGCAATTGCTCCAGCTTTGCACTGTCGCCGATATCGGCCTGCACGAACACATGGCGGGCATCGCCCTTCAAGCTGGCCAGATTCTCCAGATTGCCCGCATAGGTCAGCTTGTCGATATTGACCACAGGCTCGTTCACATGTGCCAGCCAGTCGAGAACAAAGTTGGCGCCGATAAAGCCTGCACCGCCGGTTACGAAAATCATAGAGAGCTGCCTCTAAATTTCAGTGATAGCGATAGAAGAGCCCAACCCACGGCCATCAAGCCAGCACACTCAACCCCAGCGCTTTTCAGCCATCACCAGCAAGCCATCAAAAATCAGATTGTTGATCAGCTCAAAAGGTCGGGTCATGCTGGGAGACATTTTCCAGCCGGCGCCGCCCGCCATGATGCACATGGGCTCTGCTCCGCAGTGTTCGGCCAGGTGCTGGTACATGCGCTCCACCGCACCCGCAATGGCATAGGTGCCGCCGCTGGTCAGCGCATCGCTGGTGTTCTTGGGAAAGCATCTGACTTCACCCGTCGGCACGTGCAGACCTGCTGTACCGCCTTCCAGGGCCCTGAGCATGATGCCATGCCCAGGAATGATCAGGCCGCCCAGAAAATAGCCTTGCGCGTCCATGGCATCGACCGTCACTGCGGTACCCACCATAACCGTGATCAAGGGCCGGGCCTCGCCCAATTGCAACATGTGGTGACGTGCACCAATCATGGCCACCCATCGGTCCGCACCCAGCCTGGAAGGATGGTCATAGCCATTGGTCACCCCTGCTTCTGCGATGGAGGGGACTACCCATTGAGGCTCAAGATTCCATCCCAGCATGAGCTCGATCTGCTCGTGCACCCTGCGCCTTGCCGTCTCACCGGCCACCACGCAGCCCAGCATGCGCTCGGGAGCTGGCAGCCCGGCCCAGGCACCTTCTGCCAGGCGCTCTATATGCTCCAGAAACTCCGCTCCATGGGCCAGCAAGGCAGCACCAGGGCGATGATCTTCATACATGGCCCACTTCAAACGGGTGTTGCCAATGTCTATGGCCAAAAATGTCATGCGGCGGATTATCAGCACTTTTCTCTGTGACAGACAGCCGCTTGTCACATTCATTACAAGCGGGCAGGAAATTGTCAAAAAAACGCAGAGTCCATATCCTGCAAGGAATCATTTCGATTTCCCGTTAAAGTGAACCGCTTTCTTCCACTACTTTTGAGGAGTCGAAACCATGGGTCTGTTCAGTTTCATCAAGGAAGCCGGAGAAAAACTGTTTGGCGGCAGCGACGCACATGCTGCCGCACCGGCCGAAGACTTGAATGCCAAGGCGGCTCAGGCGATCGCCAGCTATATCAACACCCAGAATCTGGGCGTATCCGATCTGCAGGTTCAGTTCGATGCTTCTCAAGGCAAGGTAACGGTCAACGGCACGGCTCCAACTCAGGCTGTCAAGGAAAAAGTGACGCTGTGCTGCGGCAATGTCGCCAATGTCCAGTCCGTGGACAACCTGATGACAGTCACCAACCCCGAGCCAGAAGCCCAGTACCATGATGTGGTGCGCGGTGACACCCTGTCGGCCATCTCCAAGAAGTACTATGGCGACGCCAACAAGTACAACGTGATTTTTGAAGCCAACAAGCCCATGCTCAGCAACCCGGACAGGATCTATCCCGGTCAGAAGCTGCGCATCCCGGCGCTGTAAATACGGCCCTGCATATACGGTTAGGCCGAAAAGCGCTCGGAAGAGCGCTTTTTTCATTCGTGACAAAGCTAGACTGCAGCTTATGAAAACTCTGCTCACAGGCGGCGCCGGCTATATCGGCAGCCATACCGCCATTGAACTGCTAGGCAAAGGCCATGAAGTCGTGATTTTCGACAACTTCAGCAACAGCCATCCTGAAGCCATCCGCCGCGTGGAGAAAATCACTGGACGCACCATTGCCGTGATCAATGGCGATGTACGCGATCAAGCTGCACTTGAGCAGGCCTTGCGGGAGCATGGCATTGACAGCGTCGTTCATTTGGCTGGCAAGAAGGCCGTGGGCGAGTCATCCGCACAGCCCGTTGACTACTACGACAACAATGTCAACGGAACCCTTGTTTTACTGCGGGCGATGCAAAGTCTGGCGATACACAAGCTTGTCTTCAGCTCTTCCGCCACCGTCTACGGGACACCCCAATACCTGCCCTATGACGAAAAACACCCCACGGCGGCAATGAATCCCTATGGGCGAACCAAGCTCATGGCAGAAGAAATACTCGCCGACCTGGCACACTCGGACCCGAAGTGGAGCATGGCAGTTCTGCGCTATTTCAACCCCATCGGAGCACATCCCAGCGGCCTGATTGGCGAAGACCCGGCAGATATTCCCAATAACCTTCTACCCTACATCGCACAGGTTGCAGTGGGAAGGCGCGACAAGCTGCAAATTTTTGGCGGCGACTACAACACACCGGATGGCACGGGAGTGCGCGACTATCTTCACGTCGTGGATCTCGCCCGCGGACATGTGAAGGCCTTGGAAAGGCTTCAGCCAGGCATCATGACATTCAATTTGGGCGCAGGCAGGGGCTTCAGCGTGCTGGACGTTCTGCACGCCTTCGAGAAGGCCTGCGGCAAGGCCATTCCATACGCCATTACCGCACGACGCCCCGGAGACCTGCCAAGCTATTACGCCAACCCCGATCACGCCCTGAAAACCCTTGGCTGGCAAGCCGAGCATGATCTGGACACCATGTGCGCCGACACCTGGCGCTGGCAAAGCCGCAACCCCAACGGCTATCGTTCAGCCTAGAAGCTGCACGCCAGGCCCTGCGCTTTACTGATGCCAGGGCAGGCCGCGCTTGCGCCAGCCACCCAACTTGCCTCGTTGGCCGTTGATGTCAACGTCGCCCTCAAAACCTTCAAGAATGTTGTAGGCCTCGATCCCCAGACCCGCAGCACGCTGGGCTGCCGCAACAGAACGCACACCGCTGCGGCATAGCAGCACCACTTTCTTGCCTTCTGGTACCACTGCTCGCAGCTCGGCGTCAAAGTTCTGGTTGGCAGCCATGCCGGGCCACTGCTTCCAGGCCACAGCAACAGCGCCCGGCACCTTGCCCACCCACTCGCGCTCGGCATCGGTGCGCACATCGACCAGAACCGCCTCGCCAGCCTGCAGCCATTGCCATGCCAATTCCGCCGGCACATCGCCGGCATAGCCAGCAGCAGGTTGGATTTGGGTTGTATTGCTCATTTCATTCCTCGTCTCGGTCATTGCCGCTATTCCCAAACGGGTAAGGGCCTGTCTCTCAAGGCTCTGCGCAAGTGCTTCCAGTCGGGCAGCACCTGAGCCACCACAGCCCAGAACTGCTGGCTGTGATCCATATGGTGCAGATGGGCGAGCTCATGCACCACCACATAGTCGATGATTTGCGGGCTGTGCTGCATCAACCGCCAATTCAGACGAATGATCCCGCTGCTGTTGGCACTGCCCCAGCGCGTGCTGGCACTTGTCAGGCGCAGCGCATTCCAGCGCACGCCCAGGAGTGCGGCAAAGTGCAGCATGCGGGCCGTGAAATAGCTGCGCGCCTCCCGCAGTATCCAGGCCTGAACGGCTGCGCGCACCTGGGCAGGCGGTGCCTCTGTCGACAAGGACAGATGCAGGCTTTGCGAGCCATCGATCCCCTGCTCTCTATGCGTCTGGCGCGTACGCAGCAGTTGCAGCGCATCCCCGCTCAGCCGCAAACTCATGGGCTGCCCAAGATAGTCCAGCACGCCTCCATCCTGCCAGAGAATGCGCGCCTCCTGCTTGATCTGCTGTCGCTGTCCGGCTTCCTGCAGCTTGCGCACAATCCAGCCGGCCTTGGTCTGCAGCGCTGATTCGATCTCGCGCATGGCCACCCATTGCGGAGCGGTAACTTCAAGCCCTTGCAGCCCTACACTGAAGCCGATGCTGCGGCGCGCCGAACGGCGCAGCAGATAAGCCACCTCACGCCCTTGCAAGCGGGCGCTGTGGCTGGCGTCCGGATGTACCAGAAGTGCGGGCTCTGCAGGCAGCTCATCCTCGTCCGAATCGATAGCGCCCACCGAATTACTGACGGGCGCTACAGGTTGATAATTCTCTAATTCCAGCTCGGATTGATCCAAACGCTGTTCAACGGCTTCAGGGCCGCTGCGCTGGCGCTTGCGCGGCATCAACCCGCCTCGCCCATCCCCCACCACAGGCGGCACCAGCCATTGCCAAGCTTGCTGCAAGCTATCACCTGTGGACATGGGCAGTTTTGCCTTATTTGCGGTAGGCCTCGGGGTCCAGGCGCTGCATTTCGGACTCGATCCAGGCCTCGACCTCGACCATCAACTCGTCATGCTTGCGACCCACCGAAGAAATAGGCTTGCCTATGGAAACATCCACCACACCGGGCTTTTTGATGAAGGCCTTGCGCGGCCAGCACTTGGCCGAGGTAACAGCGATGGGTACCACGGGAGCACCCGTCATGATGGCCAGACGGGTGGCGCCGGTCTTGTACTCACCCACTTCTCCGCGATTCACACGTGTACCTTCGGGAAACATGATGACCCAGATGCCCTGGTCGAGCAGGCGCTTGCCTTGCTCCACCACCTTGTGAAAAGCGCGCGAGCGCTGGGCTCGGTCGATGTGGATCATGTCCAGCGCACCGATGGACCAACCGAAGAATGGCACCTTCAGCAGCTCCTTCTTGAACACGTAGGCCAGCGGGCGCGGCATGATGGCAGGCATGAGAAAGGTCTCATAAGTGGACTGGTGCTTGACCAGCAGCACCACCCCCTGATTCGGGTCCGCAGGCAGGTTCTCCATGCCCTGCACCTGATACCGGACCCCCATGATCACGCGGGCGCTATCCACCGATAGCTTGAGCCAGGCGCGGGCAGCGCGGTATGCCTTGGCCGACGAACCGCTGGTCCACTTGGCCAGCAGCACCGCGAAAGTGTAGGGAATGACGGTAATAGCCATCCACAACATGTGGAGGACGGAGCGAATCAGGGGCATGACAGCAATCGAATGACATGAGCACAGACCTGAAGCCTGGCTCATTGATTTGGCACGGTTCTCAACAAGAAACATAGCAGCTTGCGCTGCTCTTTCAAGCAGTTGAGTCTATTTTGACCTGAAACCCGGACTCAATGCGGGGCAGGCGCCGAATCCAGGGGTTGAGCATCCTCATCCCCTCCAAGCGGCAGCAGCATATTCACCACGGCCTCCAGATCGGGATAGCGCTCGCTGCCTTCAGGCAGGTCGGCATCGCTGCTGCACTCTGGCCTGGCGGTGGACTCCACGAACACCAGATGAGCGCCCAGAGCCTTGCCCGCCTGCAAATGCTCGACGCCGCTGCCAATGGCCCAGATTTCATGGCCTTCCGCACCGTAGCGATCGGCAATCTGCTCGAACAGCGCTACGCCTGGTTTACGGCACTGGCAGTCTTCATCGGGAGCATGCGGGCAAAAAAACACTGCCTCCACCCGCGCGCCGACGGCTGCCATCTCCCTGTGCATCTTGGCGTGCACGGCGTTGAGCTCGATCACATCAAACAGCCCGCGCCCCAGCCCAGGTTGATTGGTGGCGACCACCACATGCCAGCCAGCACGGTTCAGGCGCGAAACGGCCTCCAGCGCACTGGGAACTGCTACCCATTCATCGGGCCGGCCAATGAAACCTTGAGCTCCCCACTGGTTCAGGGTGCCATCACGGTCAAGAATTGCGATCTTCATGGGGGAGACGGTAGTCGACGACAGAAAAAAGCCCGCTTACCTCAAGGCCAAGCGGGCTCGCGATCCAGGACTCCGGCGCTTACTGCCCTTCCCAGCGCTTGAGCACCAGGGAAGCATTGGTGCCGCCAAAGCCAAAGCTGTTGGACAGCACGGTCTTGAGTTCAGCATCGCGGGTCTGGGTGACCAGAGGCATATCGCCCAGCAGCGGATCGGGTGTGTCCACGTTCACGGACCCTGCGATAAAGCCCTTGTTCAGCATGATCAGGCAGTAAATCGCCTCTTGCACACCGGTCGCGCCCAGCGAATGGCCGGTCAGCGACTTGGTGGACGAGAACGCCGGCACCTGGTCGCCGAACAGCTCGCGCATGGCACGAACTTCCTGCATATCGCCCACGGGGGTCGATGTGCCGTGGGTGTTGATGTAGTCGATGGGCGCATCCACGGTTTCCATGGCCTGCTTCATACAGGCGATGGCGCCATCGCCCGAAGGGGCAACCATGTCCTCACCGTCGCTGGTGGCGCCAAAGCCCACCACTTCGGCCAGGATATTGGCACCGCGCGCCAGCGCATGATCAAGGCTTTCCAGCACCACGGCACCGCCGCCGCCGGCGATCACAAAGCCGTCGCGGTTGGCGTCGTAGGCACGCGATGCCTTCTCTGGCGTCTCGTTGTACTTGCTGGACATCGCCCCCATGCCGTCGAACAGCAGCGACATGCCCCAGGACAGCTCTTCGCCGCCGCCGGCAAACATCACATCCTGCATGCCCCAGGCAATCTGCTGGGCCGCGGCACCGATACAGTGGGCCGAGGTGGAGCATGCCGAGGTGATGGAGTAGTTGATGCCCTTGACCTTGAAATTGGTTGCCAGGCAGGCCGACACCGTGGAGCTCATGCAGCGTGTGACCTGATAAGGGCCCACTCGGCGGATGCCCTTTTCACGCAGCGTATCGGCTGCCTCGATCTGATTGGCGGGCGATCCGCCGCCCGAGCCCATGATCAGACCGGTGCGCGGGTTGCTCACCTGCTCGGGTGTGAGACCGGCTTGCTTGATCGCGTCCTCGAGAGCGATCTGCGAATAAGCCGCAGCATCACCCATGAAGCGCAACTGCTTGCGATCAATGCGTGCTTCGATATCGATCTCGGGAATGCCTGCCACCTGCGAGCGCATGCCCAGCTCCGTGAACTGGGGCATGGCCTTGATGCCGCTCTTGCCCTCGCGCAGCGAGGCCTCCACGGTTGCCAGGTCATTGCCGATGCACGAGACAATGCCCGCTCCGGTGATCACTACCCGCTTCTTGCTCATGCTGCCGTTCCCTTGGCATCACCTTCACGCAGGAACAGACCCACGCGCAGGTCATTGGCCACGTAAATTTCCTTACCGTCGGCCAGCAGGCGTGCGTCGCCGATGGCCATGTTCAGCTTGCGCTTGATCACTCGCTTGATATCAATTTCATATGTCACGAGTTTGACATCGGGACCTACTTCACCTGTGAACTTGACTTCACCTGCCCCCAGGGCGCGGCCGCGACCCGGCAAACGCAGCCAGGTCAGGTAAAAGCCGATCAGCTGCCACATGGCGTCCAGGCCCAGGCAACCGGGCATGACGGGGTCGCCACGGAAGTGGCAATCAAAGAACCACAGGTCGGGCTTGACGTCCAGTTCCGCAACAATCTTGCCCAGACCGTGGGCACCGCCGTCCTCGGAGATATGTGTGATGCGATCGAACATCAACATGGGAGGCAGGGGCAGACGTCCGCTATCGGCACCAAACAGCTTGCCTTCGCCGGACGCGATCAGTTGTTCGTAGGAAAAAGATTCAGCCATTCTCTCAATTGCTCCGCGGCAGCCTGTGCAAGCTACCTGTTACTCTGTATTTTGGGTGACGGGACCCGCGCCCGCTGCGCGCGCCCACTGCGGGCGGTACAACCGGGGATTATCAAGGCTCGCAGCCCTACCCGGGACACAATACCCGTTTTCAGGCCCAAGACTCTGCCACAAATGCCACAGCCGCTTCTGTCAACGTGGCTTATTCCGTGCGCGTCACTACGCCTTCCCTGGTCTTTTCGACGACCGCCAGGCCAGCGCGCAGAGCGCCAGGCATAACAGCGTTAGAGGCAACAGACCCAAAGCATGCACCCAGCGCGCATAAGGCGTCAGCCCGTCGCGCCCCTGAACCCGGCCCTGCAAAACCGCACGTTCGAATGGCGCCAGTGCTTTCACCACTTGCCCCTTGTGATCAATCACCACTGTGGCCCCGGTGTTCGTTGCGCGCAACATGGGGCGCTCGAACTCCAACGCCCGCATTCGGCTGATGGACAGATGCTGATCGATGGCCACGGAGTCGCCAAACCAGCCGATATTGCTCAGATTGACCAGCACCGTGGGTGCAGTCGCCGCATTGCCGAAATGGGCCGCAAGCTCTTCGCCAAACAGGTCTTCGTAGCAGATATTGGGCGACAGTCGCTCACCCGCCCAGCTCATGGAAGGCTGGCCCAGTGCGCCGCGATTGAAGTCGCCCAGCGGAATGTTCATGAGATCGGTGAACCAGCGGAACATGGGCGGAATGAACTCACCAAACGGCACCAGATGGTGCTTGTCGTACTGATAGGCCTGAGTCTGCCCCGGCAACCAGCCTTCGACCGTATTGGTAAAGCCCTTGTCCCAATTGCCCAGCGGAAGGCCCACCAGAGCCGCGCGGCGGGATTCCTTGGCGGTAAAAGGTGCGCGCACAAAGTCCAGATAGCCTTCGGGAAGCTGCTGTGGCAGCAGGGGAATGGCTGTCTCAGGTGCCACAACCAACTGGGCCCTGGCGTCATGCAACTGCTGGGCATACCAGCGCAGTGCCACCACCACGCCCGAGCCCATTTCAAACTTTTCATCCTGAGGAATATTGCCCTGCAGCAGCTCCACGCTCATACCGGACTGCTGACCAGGTGCTTCAATGGCAGCATCACGCGACCACCACAGCCCGCCCCAAACCAGACCCAGGGTCACAGCAGATGCAAGAGCCGGCTTGAATTTCAGCACCACCGACCTGGTCTGCATGCGCCAGACCAGCAGCGCCAGCCAGGCCGCAGCCCAGGCCGCCACAAAACCCGTGCCGTAAACGCCCATCCAGCGCGGCAGCACGGCCAGCGGGCCCTCCACATGGGCATAGCCGCCTGCACCCCAGGGAAAACCGGTCCACAGCCAACCGCGCGCCAGCTCGGCCAGCGTCCATATTGCAGCAAAGACCATCGTTGACATTGCATCCGGCGTCCTTGCCAAACGCTTGAAGCACCATGCAGCCGCGGCGTAATAGCCCCCCAGAAAGCCCGCCAGCGCCAGCACTGCAGCTACGGCCAGCGGCGCCGCCAGCCCGCCATAGGTGTGCATCGAGATAAACAGCCACCAGAAGGTAGCCACAAGCCATGCCGTGCCAAACAACCACGCCCGGCCGGCCGCCTGAGCAGCGCAGCGGGCTGCCAACAGCGCATGAACCAGCACCGCCAGCGACAGAATCTGCAGCCACCACAGCGGACGACCATAGCCTCCGACTAGGCTCAACCAACCGTCGCCCTGGCCACGAGCCCATGGCCAGGCCAGGGAAAGCGCTTGCAGACTGCCTGCAATCACCAGCAAAAGCCGGTGCATCCAGCCTTGGGGCATGACAGCAGCAGTCTGAACGGAAGAGGCAGTGGTGGTCATAGGAATCAACGGGTACCAACAAAACACCCAACCGGGTGGTTGGGTGAATTCAAGCATACGAGGTATCGGCAGGCCTTGCGCAAACAAAGAGGCACAACCGGTATTTCCACCGGCATCACACCAGGCCTGACCCGGATTTGCGCAAATCGCGATCAGTTGCGAACAAGGCTGTCCGGCGAAGGATCGCGCACCACCTTGAACCAGCGCACCGCGCCGCCCTTGGTGTGGAGTACGGTGAACTCCAGCCCGCCCAGATGAATCTGCTCGCCGCGCTTGGGCATATGACCGATCTCATGGGCGATCAATCCACCAATCGTGTCGAACTCGGCATCGGGGTCGCTGGCATGCAGCGAGGTCTCGAACTCCTCGCTCACATGCTCGATGCTGGCATCTCCCGCGACGCGATAGCTGTTGTCGGCCAGGGCAAAGATATCGCCCTCATCCTCGGGGATGTCGAACTCATCCTCGATCTCGCCGACGATTTCTTCCAGCACATCTTCAATCGTCACCAGGCCGGCCACACGGCCAAACTCGTCGATGACGACGGCCAGATGGTTGCGATTGGCGCGAAACTCGCGCAGCAGGTCGTTCAAGCCCTTGCTCTCGGGCACGAAGACCGCCGGGCGCACCAGAGCGCGGATATTCAGGGTTGGAGAGCGCTGCAGCTTGAGCAAGTCCTTGGCCATGAGAATGCCAATGATGTTCTCGCGTTCGCCCTGGTAGACCGGAAAGCGCGAATGCGCCGTGGTGAGAACCTGGTGCAGGATTTCTTCGTACGGAGCGTCGATATTGATGAGATCCATGCGTGGCGCAGCCACCATGACTTCCCCGGCGCTCATGTCGGCCATTCGGATCACGCGCTCCAGCATGACGCGGGACTCGGTGCCGATGACCTGGTTGTCTTCGGCTTCGGCCAGGGTTTCGATCAGTTCATCAGGAGATTCCGGTGCCGGATGGATGAACTCAGCCACCTTTTGCAGGAAGCTTCGCTTGTCTTCCTTCTCGGGAAGGCGCGCAGGATGGGGGTCAGACACTGTCTTGGAGTGCAGGACGTGCGGTAGTCAAACAAGTCCCCAAGAATAACGGATTGTGTTGACAGACGGCTTGCTAGCTCACAAAAGCCATGACCAGCTGTCACCGAGGCCGCTCGGTCAAAGCTATTTTGATAGCTGCGTGCACTTGTCTCTATTGGGCTGCAGCGTTGCCAGCTTCACAAGCCAGCTTACTCGCCCGACTTGTGACGGCCTTCCTGCACACCCTTGCGCACTTCCTGCACGCCGGCCAGGAAAGCCCAGAAATTGACAGCCTGCTTCTTGAGCTGGTAGTCCATCTCGCCCAGGTGCTCCGTCACCAGCTCGCTGACATGGGTCTCGAAGTCGGCAGGCGGCAGCTCCAGATAGGCTTCGGACTCCGAGCCTTCTCGCTTGACCGTGGCGCCCGCATTGCGGGCGATCTTGAGCATGGCCGTATTTTCGGACAGCGCATGGATGAACATCATGCTCACGTTCTTGCTGCGTGCATGCAGCACGGCACGCTCGAACAAACGCGCCCCCAGACCCTTGCCACGTGCACTCTTGAGCACGGAGACACCAAACTCCGCGCATTTCTCATGCTTGGGGTGGCCGGCAAACGCCAGATGCGCCATGGAGATCAATTCCAGGCGGCGGTTGAAGATGCCGAAGATATCGTCGCGATCGAAATTGAGCTGCTCGACATAGCGGCGCACCTGCTCATCGTTGGCCGCATAGCCAAAGCGCAGATAGCGGTCCCGCGCATCCAGCTTGAGCAGATGCTTGATGATGCGGTCGCGATGGCGCGGACTCAGCGAACGGATGGGAACCAAGGACGGCGAGCGACGCTCGGCGCCATGGGACTTGCCCATGTCTCGCAGCCAGCCGGAGCCGGCCTGCCAGGGCGATTTCAACCAGTCTTTGGGGAGGTTCATAGCCTGAAATATAGGTAAAAACCCGAGGTTTCACAAGCCACATGTTGCATTGCAACAATCCTGTAAGGATTTTCCGCTAATTCAACACCTTAGCTCCTGTTTCCAGCTAGGTCATGGTCCGTATGAAGGACTCCCCTGAAGGTCTACAGCGGCACGGCCGTCGTGACCTTGACCCGATCCATGACAAAGCTGGTTTTGCAATCCTGCACACTGGGGTGTTTGAGCAGGGTATCCATGATGAATCGACTGTAATGCTGCATGTCTGCCACCACCACCCGCAGCAGATAGTCCATCTCGCCGGTGAGGGAGACGCACTCCACCACCTCGGGCCAGGTCTGCACGCTGGCGCGGAACACATCCATGGGGTTGCGCTTGCTGGTTTCGGTGTATTTTTCCAGACGCACATTGATATAGGCAGTCAGCCCCAGGCCCACAGTCTCGGGCTGCACCAGAGCCACATAGCGGTCGATGACACCGTTTTCCTCCAGTCGCTTGACACGGCGCAGCACTGCACTGGGCGACAGGCCAACCTGCTCCCCGATGACGTCATAAGTTTCTCGGCCATTGGCCTGCAATCGGCGCAAAATCGCCTTATCCAGTTTGTCGATGGTGTGCATGGGACTCATGGCGGCAGATTATAAAAACAGCGCAGTTTTTATTAATGGTTAACCCTTTATAACCATTTAAATTGCACGAAATCGATTTTTCATGCAATTTTCATGCATCAAGCTGTTTGCAGCCAAGGCATTTTTGCATGAAGCTTGTTCGCGCCCTGTCCTACAGTGCATCCATCGTCGACACCTGTTCTTCATGTGTTGCAGCCCTACCCGATGGAGACCTCTGCCATGAACGCCCCACTGCCCCAAAGCAACGCCAGCCCATTCCAGACTTGGGACAACCCCATGGGCACGGACGGCTTCGAGTTCGTCGAATACGCCGCCCCCGATCCCGTGGCCATGGGTCAGCTGTTCGAGCGCATGGGCTTTCAGGCCATCGCCAAGCACCGCCGCAAGAACGTGACCCTGTATCGCCAGGGCGAGATCAACTTCATCATCAATGCAGAGCCCGACAGCTTTGCCCAGCGCTTCGCGCGTCTGCACGGCCCCAGCGTCTGCGCCATCGCCGTGCGCGTCAATGACGCCAAGTACGCTTATGAGCGCGCCACCTCGTTGGGTGCCTGGGGCTATGCCCAGCAGGCCGCCCCTGGTGAACTGAGCATTCCCGCCATCAAGGGCATTGGCGACTCCCTGATCTATTTCATCGACAAATGGCGCGGCAAGAATGGCGCCAAAGACGGGGACCTGGGCAATATCAGCTTCTTCGACGTGGACTTCGAGCCCCTGCCCGGTGCCGATCTGCACCCCGAGGGCCTGGGCCTGACCTATATCGACCACCTGACCAACAACGTCTATCGCGGCCGCATGGCCGAGCTGGCCGAGTTCTACGAGCGCATCTTCAACTTCCGCGAAATCCGCTACTTCGACATCGAAGGCCAGGCCACTGGCGTCAAGAGCAAGGCCATGACCAGCCCCTGCGGCAAGATCCGCATTCCCATCAACGAGGAAGGCAACGACAAGGCCGGCCAGATCCAAGAATATCTGGACATGTACCACGGCGAAGGCATACAGCACATCGCGCTGGGCTCGACCAATCTCTATGACACCGTAGACGGTCTGCAGATGAACGGCATCAAGCTGCTGAACACCAGCGAGACCTATTACGAGCTGCTGCCCAAGCGCATCCCGGACCTGCAGGAGCCCATTGCCGAGCTGCTGGCGCGCAATATCCTGGTGGACGGCCAGCCCGGTGAGCTGCTGCTGCAGATCTTCAGCGAAAACCAGCTGGGCCCCATCTTCTTCGAGTTCATCCAGCGCAAGGGCAATAGCGGCTTTGGCGAGGGCAATTTCAAGGCCTTGTTCGAGACCATGGAGCTCGACCAGATGCGCCGCGGCGTGCTCAAGACCTGAGCCGCTTCCGGAGCCGATCATGCGCCACCTCGCCCAGCACCTGCCACTTGCGCTCGCTTGCCGCGTGGCCGGCCTGGGCTCTGGCGCTACGACTTGCCTCAAAAAGATACCAATGGTTACCACTCCGTCAAACGGACCATGTGGCGATCGCTTTCCGTCCCTATACTTTCCGTCATGCTGCACTGCCGCATCCACGCATGGCGTGAGTCGGCGCGGCCAGCTTCAACGCCCGGAAGGATCAAGTGTCGCGCCCCCATCAGCCCCCCGCTACAGCCCCAGAGGACTGCAGAGCACCGAGGCTGGACGCGCCCGTGCTTTCCCGTCGTCAGGCCCTGTCGCTGGCGGTGGCCTCCGCGACTACCTTGATCGCGAGCAGCGCGCATGCGGCCAGGGATGCCAGCGCCCTGCCGTCAAATTCCAGCCGCAGCCGCAACGAACTCTCTCTGGTCGTGCCCTATACAGCGGGCGGCCCACTGGACCGTTCAGCGCGCAAGCTGACGCAGGAAACCACGGCCCTGGGCAACATCAATGTGCTCAATGTCGCGGGCGAGGGGGGAGCCACGGGCGCAGCCATGGTGGCCAGGGCGGGAGCGCGCGAGCCCATGCTGCTGATGGGCGCCGTGGCCACCCATGCCATCCTGCCCTGGCTCAACCCCCAACTGCCCTACGATCCGCTGCGCGACTTTCAGCCGCTGATACTCGTGGCCCGCATGCCTCATGTGCTGGTCATGCGCAGCGAGCTGGCCATGCAGTGGCGCATCTACACGCCCGAAGATTTGCTACGCTTCATGTCCAAGCACCGGCAGCCCCTGCGCTATGCCTCGGCGGGCAACGGCAGCATCGGCCATATCGCGGGCCAGTGGTTCCAGTCGCTGACCCAGGTTCCGCTGCAGCACCTGCCGTTTGGCGGAGCCAGACCGGCTCTGTCGGCCCTGCTCGAGGGCACGGCCGATCTGATGTTCGACAACATCGCCTCGGCCCTGCCCCATCTGCGCGCCGGCAGGCTCAAGGCCATTGGCGTGACCTGGCGCTCGCCGCTGCCGGCTCTGCCGGAGGTGCCCAGCCTGGACGACAGCATCAAGGGCATGAATCTGAGTACCTGGTTCGGCATCTTTGCCACTGCCGGCATCGCGGACAGCCAGGCCAAACGCTGGTCGGACGCTTTTGCCCAGACGCTGCAAAGGCCCGATATACAGCAGTACTTCGACGCCATGGGCGTGGTGCGCGACGACCTGCGTCTGCAGGACTTTGCCCGTCTGGTGCAGTCCGAGCATGCGCGCTACGGACAGCTCGTCAAGCGCGCCCAGATACAGATGCACTGAGCCAGCTCCCGGCTCGCTTCTCCTTTTCCCTGCTGCGCCCCGGCCACGAGCTCCGGCCGCAGCTTTCGCGACCCCTCATCTCAGGGAGTGCCTTATGAACAGCATCCAGAACAGCACCGCCATGACCGGCGGCATCGGCGCGGCCCCCGTCGTCTATGGCCAGTCCGATCGTCCGCCACGCGGCGACTACACGCGTGCCCATGCCGACTACACCTGCACGCAGGACTATGCCGCCTATACCGAGGCCGAGCATGACACCTACCACCGCCTCTACGAGCGCCAATCCGCGCTGCTGCCGGGCCGCGCCAGCCAGCATTTCATCGACGCCCTGCCGTCGCTGGGCGCCAAGGAGCGCATTCCGCGCTTCGAGGAAGTCAACGAGCGACTATTCAAGGCCACGGGCTGGGAGATCGTCGGCGTTCCGGGTCTGATTCCCGAGGTGCCGTTCTTCTCGCTGCTGGCCCAGCGCAAATTTCCGGTCACCGACTGGATACGCAAGCCCGAGGAGTTCGAATACATCGTCGAGCCCGACATCTTCCACGACCTCTTCGGCCATGTGCCGCTGCTGTTCAACCCCGTCATGGCCGATTTCATCCAGGCCTACGGACAGGGTGGCCTCAAGGCCGCCGAGCTCGGCGCCTGCGAGATGCTGTCGCGCCTGTACTGGTACACGGTGGAATTCGGTCTGATCCGTGAGAGCGGCGGCGTACGCGCCTATGGCGCAGGCATCCTCAGCTCCGTGGGCGAGCTGGAGTACAGCGTCAACAGCCCGCAGCCGCATCGCCTGCCGCTGCAGCTGGAGCGCACCATGCGCACGCTCTACAAGATCGACACCTATCAGCAGACCTATTTCGTGATCGACGACATGCCCCATCTGCTGAACCTGGCCGATACCGACTTTGCGCCTCTGTATGAGCAGCTGCGTCAGCTGCCCACCATTGGTGCCAAGGAGTTGCTGCCAGGCGAACAGCTGATTTAGTCAGCGGATGTATACCAGCTCGGGCCCCGGCAAGCGCGAGTCCATGCGCCGAATTTTCTGACGAAAATTCGGCTTCATCCCTTTTCAGAAAAGCGCATGCAGCTCCATTTTCAATAGCAATTAATGCAGAATATTCAGGCTGCAAGCACTGCATGACCTGGCTGCGCCCTGAAACCCTGACCGCAGCATTGCACCTATAGTGAGCGCCAGAGGCAAACTGCCGCCCACTCACTTCTTCACAATGCATTACCGCTGCAACCGACTGCTGCGCTGGCTTTTAGCGCTCCAACTTTGCATAGGTCTGGCCGTCGCGGCCGAACTGCCTGCCAATGGCGATATCCAGACCACGTCCATCGCCCAGATTCAACAGGCATCGAACACGCTGGACAAGGTACGCCAGTCGCTGGACGATGCCGACACGTCCGAAACGCTGCAGGCCCTGTCCGAAAAAGCCCTGCAGTCCAAACGCGATGCCGACAATGCCGTCACGGCGCTGGAGCCGCTGCTCAAGCAGATCGATGCCCGCATTGCCCAGCTGGGGCCGGTGGCCGAAGGCAGCGAGGAATCCCCCGAACTGAGCCTGCAGCGCAAGGATCTGGCGCAGCAACACAGCGAGCTGGACTCCGCGCTCAAGCGCGGCAAGCTGTTGTCCATGGAGGCCAAGCAGACCACGGACAGCATCGAGAAGATCCGCACCCAGCAGTTCAACGCACAGATCGCCCGCAAGGTGGCGTCCCCACTGTCGCCTTCGCTGTGGAAGCAGTTTGCCGAGCATCTGCCGACCGACCTGCAACGCATTGCAGCCCTGACACGTCAGGGCCGTACCAGCTTCAACGCCGCCATTGCCGAGCATGGCTGGTCGGCCACGCTGACCGGCATCGCCCTGGCGCTGTTCGTAATGTTCCCGCTGCGCATCGGCCTGCGCTATGCGGGCCGGAAATTTGCGGCCTCCGAACGCGCGCCCAACGGGCGGCTGCGCCGCACGGGTCTGGCTGTCTGGATGCTGGTAGTGGGCACGGCCCTACCCGGCCTGGCCAGCCTGGTATTCATCGAGAGCCTGCGCTCCATAGACGCGATTGCACCGCGCCTGCAGACCGTGGCCGATGCCTGGATTCAATCCTCATTTGTCGCTGCCTTCTTCCTGTCCGTCAGCGCCTGCCTGCTGGTGCCAAAGCGTCCGACCTGGCGACTGCTCAACATCGACGACATTGCCGCCCCTGCGCTCACACGCTTTGCCTGGGGAGCTGCCGGTCTGACCTGGTTCTCCATGATGCTCAACGCGGTGGACATTGCCGCACGCACCAGCGCCGTCAGCAGCGTGGCCCTTGACGGACTGATTGCGCTTGTCTATGCCTTGCTCATCATGTCGGTGCTGATGGTCATCAACAAGCAGCGCAAGCGCCAGCAACTGGCCGAGCGCGAGAAAGCCGCTCACCATGGCGACGATTACCGGCCTGCGGCAACCAGTCGCTGGCTGATGCTGGCCTGGCTGGGCGGACATCTGACAGTGCTGGCCGCGCTGATCGCAGCGCTGATCGGTTATCTGAACTTCTCGGTATTCGCAGCCACGCAAATGGTCTGGATCACCGTGGTGGTTCTGGCGACCTCGCTGCTGATGAAGTTTGCCGACGACCTCTTTACCTGGCTGTGCTCCAGCGAGAGCCGTATCGGCCAGGGCTTCGCTGCCGGCACGGGGCTCAAGCCCTCGCGCCTGGAGCAGATCGGTGTGCTGCTGTCGGCATTCACGCGTGTCTGTCTGCTGCTGCTGGGGCTGATGGCGCTGATCGCGCCCTTTGGCAACTCCAGCAGCCTGATCGTGCTGGCCGATACGCTGACCAACGGCCTGCCCGTGGGGGACTCCTTCCTGCGTCCCATGACGATCTTGCGCGGCCTGCTGGTGCTGGTGGCGGGGCTGACGCTGTTTGGCGCCCTGCAGCACTGGCTGGTGGAGACCTTTCTGCCCAAGACCGAGCTGGATATAGGCGCACGCAACTCCATCAGCACCGTGGCCCGCTATATGGGCATTTTGCTGTCCGGCCTTTGGACGCTGGCAGCCCTGGGCATAGGCTTTGAAAAAGTGGCTCTGCTGGCCAGCGCCTTGTCCGTAGGCATCGGCTTCGGCCTGCAGGCCATCACGCAGAACTTTGTCTCGGGCCTGATTCTGCTGGCCGAGCGCCCCGTGAAGCTGGGCGACCGCGTGCGTATCGGCGATCAGGTCGGCGACATCCGCCGCATCAGCGTGCGCGCCACCGAGATCCAGACCGATGACAAATCCACCGTCATCGTGCCCAACTCGGAGTTCATCACCAAGTCCGTGCAGAACCTGACCATGGATGGCGCGCTGGGCCGCATATCGATCGCGTTCTCGGTGCCGCTGAACACCGATATCGTCAAGCTGCGCGAGGTGCTGCTGGGCCTTTATGCCGAGCATGAGGCCGTGCTGAGCACCCCGGCCCCTTCAATGTATGTGGACTCCATCAATGGCAGCGTGGTCAACATCACCAGCTTCGGCCATGTCTCGAGCTCGCGCAATGTCTACAGCACGCGCAGCGACCTGCTGTTCGGCCTGCTGCAGCGCTGCGCCGAGCAGAATATCGCCCTGGTCTCCGCCACCGACATCCACCTGATTCAGGACCCGCAGGCCCGCGCCCCGGCATCGGCTGCCGAGGTGCCCCTCTCGGCAGTCTGATATAGCTCCTGCAGTTGCGCCTGCAGCTGCAGACAGTGCTGCCAGACCCGAGGATCGAACAGCAGCTGCATATGCGCTGCATCGTCGACCTGATGGCGCTGCGCATTCGGCAAGACAGCCAGATCGGGCGGAAAGACGATGTTGTCGCTGCTGCTGCACCAGCAACTGAATGACACATCCTCGGGCGGCGGCCCCAGCCGCTGCAGCCATTCGCTGCCCTCGCGCATGTCCACGGCGGGCAGACGCTGCGCAAACCGCGCCAGCCAGGCGCCCCCATGCGGCGTGGCCACGGTGACCACATGGGCCGCATGGCGCGCACGCTCATTTGCTTCGAGCCGCTTGAGCCAGGCCCGCACCACCAGACCACCCATGCTGTGCGCAACCAGAAGCGGGGCACAGCCGGTTTGCTGGACCATGGCTTTCACGCATCTGTCGAGATCGTCCACCATGGCGTCGACGGAGCTGCCATGCGCTGGCTCCAGCGTCATGGCCATGCAGGCAATGCGGCGCGACTTGAGCCTGCGCAGCCAGACGGTCCACACGCCACGGTTGCAGAAATATCCGTGCACCAGTACCACGCCCACCTGCCCTTGCGGCTGCCCTTGCACCTGCTTGCTCTCGCGATCTACAGGCACTCCATCGGGCTCTGCATGTTCGCCAAAGGGAATCTGCCAGCCAAACAACCACCAGGCCCAGCGCCACTCCGACAGCCAGGCCCGCAGCGCAATCATGGCGGATGGCAGCGGCACACCGCGGCGGCGCAGCACCATGCGCATCATCAGCATCTGCGTGCCCAGTTGCAGCCCGGCTCCGCCCGCAATCAGGCCCGCGCCCAGCAGTGCCACAGCCACTGAGCGCGGCCACCAATAGCCGCACCAGAGCAGCAGCGCCAGCCAGCTGCCCATCACCACTGCGCGCCAGAACCAGGTATTCAAAGCCTGCACCTCCAGGCGCTATAGCGTAGCAAGCATGCCGCTCAGCGCCTAGGACAAGCCCCCGTAGACCCTGACAGAGCGCATCCGCAGAATCAGCCGCAGCGCAGGTTTTGCACGCTGGCCTTCTTTGTTCAACCCGCCGCCCGCGTCCCTGGACGACGGGCGACTTCTGCAAGGTACCTCTTTTATGGACGCTGCCGCTCCCTGGTTCAAGAACTATCCGCCCAATGTGCCGCACGATGTACAGCCCGAGCAGTACCGCTCGCTGGTACATCTGCTCGAAGAAGCCTTTTCCCAGCATGCAGAACGCCCTTTTTCCGTCTGCATGGACCGCTGGATGAGCTATGCCGAGCTGGACAAGCTATCCGCACAGATGGGGGCCTGGCTGCAGGGCCTGGGCCTGGAGCCAGGAGCACGCGTGGCCATCATGCTGCCCAATGTGCCGCAGTTCGCCGTCAGCATGGCAGGCGTGCTGCGCGCAGGCTTTACCTGCGTCAACGTCAATCCGCTCTACACCGCGCGCGAGCTCGAGCATCAGCTCAAGGACTCGGGCGCCACGGCCATCATCATCCTGGAGAACTTTGCCCACACCCTGGCCCAGGTGCTGGAGCGCAGCCATATCCGCCATATCTGCCTGACCAGCATGGGCGATCTGCTCGGCGGCCTGTACGGCAGCTGGATCACCTTTGCCGTGCGCCACCTGGCCAAGATGGTGCCGGCCTTTGACCTGCCCCTTGGTTCGGATTCAGGCGCCGGCAGCCAGCAGCGCCAGGTCACCCAGTTCAGCAAGGCCCTGGCCGAGGGCGCTGGACGCAAGCTCATCCCAAGCACGGCCACGCTGGACTCGATCGCCTTTCTGCAATACACGGGCGGCACAACAGGCCTGTCCAAGGGGGCCGTGCTGACCCATCGCAATATCGTCGCCGCCACGCTGCAGGCCCATACCTGGTTCACTCCTGCGCTGGAAGGCAGGGTCAAGGCCAATGAAACCCATATCGTGGCGGCCTTACCGCTCTATCACATCTTCGCGCTCACCGTGAGCCTGTTCGCCATGCGACTGGGAGGCAGCCTGAGTCTGATCCCCAACCCACGCGATATCCCGAAATTTGTGAAGGTGCTCAAAAAGCGGCCCTTCCATGTGCTGCCTGCGGTGAACACCTTGTTCAATGCGCTGCTCAACAACCCGGATTTCCGCCAGCTCGATTTCTCGCAGTTGTTCATCTCCCAGGCCGGCGGCATGGCGGCGTCCGAAGGCACGGCACGTCAGTGGCAGCAGGCCACGGGCTGCGCCATGATTGAAGGCTGGGGCATGAGCGAGACCTGCGCCATAGGCACAAACAATCCCGTCACCAACAAGGAGTTCACCGGCACCATAGGCCTGCCTCTGCCCAGCATCTCGGTCGCCATCAAGGACGATGAAGGCCGCAACCTGCCCAACGGCCAGGCGGGAGAGCTGTGCATCAAGGGGCCCAACGTCATGCACAGCTACTACAACCAGCCTGCAGAAACCGCCAAGGCCTTCACGGCCGACGGCTATATGCGCACTGGCGATATCGGTGTGCTGGACGACGAGGGATACACCCGCATCATCGACCGCAAAAAGGACATGATGGTGGTCAGCGGCTTCAACGTCTATCCGAACGAGCTGGAAAACGTCATCTCCATGTGCCCCGGCGTGCTCGAATGTGCAGCCGTGGGCGTCAAGGACGATCAGCAGGGCGAATCCATCAAGGTCTACGTGGTGCGCAGCGACCCCTCGCTGACAGAAGACCGGGTCATGCGCTACTGCCAGGAGCAGCTGACGGGCTACAAACGGCCACGCTATATCGAGTTCCGCGACGAACTGCCCAAGACCAATGTGGGCAAGATCCTGCGGCGCGAACTGCGCTCGAACTGACTTTTTTCAGAAAATTTACGAGTTTTCCCGAAGACATCCAAAGTTGCTGCTAGAATTGCGGTCTTCGGGTGATTAGCTCAGCGGTAGAGCACTGCCTTCACACGGCAGGGGTCACATGTTCGATCCATGTATCACCCACCAGTTAAAGCGCGATTAGCTCAGCGGTAGAGCACTGCCTTCACACGGCAGGGGTCACATGTTCGATCCATGTATCGCGCACCAGACAAAGCCTCTTGAATTTCGGTTCAAGAGGCTTTTTCTTTGCCTGCACGGCAGACCGCCTCCCTCTTTTGCAGGATGCCTGTCCACCGATACGGCTTGCATAATGGTCTTCAGAGACAAGCTGCGCACACTCCGCAACATTCACAAGAAGACATTGCCATGAGCCACACCGCCACCCTGGTCTGGGGAGACCATCTGCTCATGGGCCACGGGCCCATGGACGAGCTGCACGAGGAATTCGTCGAGCTGATTGCCCCGCTGCAAACCGCCGAAGACAGCGAGCTGCCCAGTCTGCTGCAAGCCATGGAGGCCCATCTGCAGCACCACTTTGCCGAAGAGGATCAGTGGATGCTGAGCACCGGCTTCCCTCCACGCGACTGCCATATCGACGAGCATGCGGCCGTGCTCAAGTCCGTGGCAGAAGTCCGCGTCAAGCTCGCCGAAGGCAATGTCGCCCTTTGCCGCGATCTGACCAAAGCCCTGGTGGACTGGTTTCCCGGCCACGCCACGCATCTCGATTCAGCCCTGGCGCACTGGCTGTCCAAGCAGCGCTTTGGCGGCAAGCCCGTGGTGATTCGCCGCAACATCCTGTCTTCGGCCGAATCGCACTGAGCAGCACTGAGCAGCCCGCCCGCGCGACAGCTGCACGATGATCAGCCTGCTAGGCTTGAGCAAAACACCAAGCACCGCACAGGAGACCAGCTCGATGAATGCATCCCCGGCAATGCATGTCCCACTGCCGCCCGGCATGACCGTGCTGGAGCGCGGCTGGCTGTCGGCCAACAACATCGTCTTTGCCGCGCAGGCCGGCGATGCCGAAGGCGCTGCCGTCATCGACACCGGCTATGTCACGCATAGCGCGCAAACCCTGGCGCTGATCGAAAGCACGCTGGCAGGTCAGCCGCTGGCGCGCATTCTCAACACCCATCTGCACAGCGACCATTGCGGCGGCAATGCCGCGCTGCAGCAGGCTTATCCACAGGTGCAGACCTTTATCGCACCAGGCCAGGCCGAGCAGGTACGCAGCTGGGACGAAGCCGCCCTCAGCTACGCCCCCACGGGCCAGGAATGCCCACGCTTTGCCATCACGGGCCTGCTGCAGCCAGGCAGCACGGTACGCCTGTCGGGCCGCGACTGGCAGATCCATGCAGCCCCGGGCCATGATCCGCATTCGGTGATTCTGTTCGAGCCCGACAGCCGCATCCTGATCTCTGCCGATGCGCTATGGGAAAACGGCTTTGGCGTGGTCTTCCCCGAGATCGAAGGCATTGCCGCCTTTGACGAGGTCGCCGCGACACTGGACGTGATCGAGCGCCTGGAGCCTCGCCTTGTCGTACCCGGACACGGCGGCTTGTTTGGCGATGTGCAGACGGCTCTGGGCATTGCCCGCAAGCGGCTGGCCGGCTTTGTCCAGGCGCCGGAGCGCCATGCCAGCTATGCCGCCAAGGTGCTGCTCAAATACAAGCTGCTGGAGTGGCAAAGCATCGGAGTGCAGGAGCTGCAGGACTGGGTTCATGCCACCCCCTATTTCGACACTCTGCACCAGAGCTACTTTGGCGCGCAAACTGCACAGCAATGGCTGGACAGCCTGATCGAGAGCCTTGTGGCCAGCGGCGCAGCCGAGCTGCGGCGCGATGGGGCCGGTACTCCCATGCTGCTCAACCGCTGACGCGGGTCGGATGACGCACGATCAGTGACGCGCGATGGCGGCAGGAGGAGCATCGAGTGCTCGGCGCCCCAGGACTGCGGATCAGGAAGGCGGTTGCCTCCTCAGTCATTCGCGCTCAGTTCCTCGTGGTGAGCAGCCTCGCCCTGCTTCCAGTAGGACGCAATCCGCATGCGCTTGGGATTGGCGCCGGGCTTGGCCAGAATGCGCTTGCGCAGATCGGCCATGGCACGATTCTCGCCCGCCGCCCAGACAAAGCCCTCGCCTTCTGGCAGCTCCAGCGCATCGACGGCAGCGGCCAGGGACTCCACCCACTGCAGATCCAGCTGCGCAGCGCTGCTCCAGCGGCGCTGGTCTGCCGGATTGCCGATCTGCACCCGCACGATGGCGCGGCTGCCGACCGGCAGTTCCGCCAGACGGCGCTCCATGGCGGGCATGGCGCTTTCATCGCCCAGCAGCACATGCCAGTCCAGATCGGCGGGCACGACCAGGCTGCCGCGCGGGCCGGCCAGCCCCAGCCACTGACCGATGGGTGCCGTGCGCGCCCATTCCACGGCCGGGCCCGAGCCATGCTCGGCGAACTCCAGCTGCAGCGTGTTGCGGGCGGCGTCGTAGCTCAGCGGCGTGTAGTCGCGCATGGTGGGGCGCTCGCCGTCGATATGGGGGCGACCATCAACAATCTGCGGCAGATTGGGCCTGTCCATCCCGGCCTGGGGCAGGATGAGCTTGGTATGGTCGTCAAAGCCCGCGCTGACAAAGCCTGCCAGCTCGGGGCCGCCCACGGTCAGGCGGATAAAGCCGGGGCTGAGCTGCTCGCGCGCCAGCAACTGCACATGGCGCGAGCGAAATTCGTGGCGTACACGCTGCATGATGGACACTGTCTCGGTGTTGGACATGATTTTCATTAAGTTGATAAAGTCCACTAAATATCCATTAATAAGTTGACTAAGTCAACAAACAACCTTTCCCACCATGAGTTCATCCATCGCTGCCGAAGTGTTCGAGGTGCTGCACGATCTGCTGCACCTGTTTCGCGCGCGCCTGCTTGAGTCGCTTGAAGCAGTGCAACCAGGGCTGACCTTCAACGAATTCCGCATCCTCATGCACACCGGCCGCCACCCCGGCATCACGCAAAAGGAACTGGTCGAGCACAGTCACACCGACAAGGCCCAGATGGCGCGCACCCTGGCCCAGTTGCAGGACAAGGGCTGGCTGGAGCGCTCGGCCAGCGAAGCCGACAAGCGCGTGCGCTGCCTGCAACTCAGCGCCCGGGGACAGCAGTTGTTCGATCAGCTCAGACACCGGCGCGAGCAGATAGCCACCGAGCTGCTCAGCGACTTTCCCGAAGCCCAGCAGGGCTTGCTGCATGGGCTGCTGCTGCAGGCCAGGGACAGCGCCCAGGCTACGCGACCGTAAAGACTCTTAAAAAAGAAGCAGCCAGCGCACGCTGCTCGATGATTTCAATGCTCTAGCACCTTGAAATGCAGATAGGAAAGGCGGTAGCAGCTCTCATATTCGAAGTGAAGCGAGTGCCCGCCTATCCCGACCATGTTGCTGTGCAACAACGCCAGACATGATTCTCCGTAAACTTTCGCAAAGTTATATTAAGAATCATTATCATTCGCTGCATTCGTACCCGAGTACGCTTTAGCCAGCCAGGACTTCGCCAGCACGCCCTCCGGCGTCTGCGGCCGCATCACAAGTGCAGACAGCCCGTACCAGCCAGCCAACTGTCTTCACCCAAGTCCTTTCAACATGGCTCAATCCAACATCTATATCCAAAGCCGCAAGCATTCTGCGGGCCGCTTGCCTTCCTCCGCCGGTCTGGTCGCCTGCGCCACCGTGCTGGCCGGTGCTACCCTGGCAATGCCGGCACTGGCCCAGTCTGCGGAAACCACACTCAAGGAAGTCAAGGTGGAAGGCAATGCCGACACCGGCTACACGCCCGGCCAGCTGTCTTCGCCCAAGTTCACCCAGCCGCTGGTCAACACCACCCAGACCGTCAACGTCATCAAGGAGCAGCTGCTGCAGGAGCAAGGCGCCACCACGCTGACAGAGGCGCTGCGCAATGTGCCCGGCGCCGGCACCTTCTACGCAGGCGAGAACGGCAACACCAGCACGGGCGACGCCGTCTATATGCGTGGCTTCGACAGCTCCAGCAGCATCTATGTGGACGGCGTGCGCGACATCGGCTCTATCTCGCGCGATATGTTCAACATCGATCAGGTCGAGGTCACCAAGGGCCCGGCCGGCACCGACTACGGCCGCAGCGCCCCCACCGGTGCCATCAACCTGGTGAGCAAGCAGGCCAATCTGAACAACAGCTTCGGCGGCTCGCTGGGCCTGGGTTCGGCCAGCTACAAGCGCGCCAGCATCGACCTGAACCGCGTCGTCAATGCCGAGACCGGCACGGCCGTGCGCCTGAACGCCATGGCGCAGGACGCCAATGTGGCGGGCCGCAACGGCATCGAAAACAACCGCTGGGGCATTGCGCCTTCGATTGCCTTCGGCCTGAACTCGCCCACCCGCGTGTTCGTGAACCTGCTGCACATCAAGCAGAGCAATGTGCCCGACGGCGGCGTCGCCACCATCGGCCTGCCCGGCTACACCTCGCCCGACGCTGCAGGCTATGCAGGCCGCCGCGCCTTTCTGGATTCGGCAGCACGCGTCAACAGCAAGAACTTCTACGGCACGGCCTCCGATCACGACGACGTGACGGCCACCATGGCCACGCTGAAGGTGGAACATGACTTCACATCCACCACCAAGCTGCGCAACACCACGCGCTGGGGCGAGACCAAGCAGGACTATCTGCTCTCGGCCATCATGGGCCAGGGCTATTCCGCGAGCGGAGTACTGGGCAGCAATGGTCTGCAGACTCCCAACCCCGCCGATCCATCCACATGGTCGATGGCGCGCCTCATCAACACCAAGGATCAGGTCAACCGCATCCTGACCAACCAGACCAATCTGAACACCAGCCTTGCCACCGGCAGCGTGCTGCATGATCTGAGCCTGGGCCTGGAGCTGACACGCGAGGAACAGACCAATTACGGCCTGGCCACCTCGGGCTCGGTACCCAGCCGGGTCAGCGTGTACAACCCCGACGCCAGCGTCACTTTGCCTGCCTATGTACGCAACGGTGCCGACAGCAAGGGCAAGACCGACACCGTGGCGCTGTATGCCTTCGACACGCTGAAATTCAACGACCAGTGGCAGGCCAATCTGGGTCTGCGCCTGGACCGCTACAAGACCTCGTACAACGCCATGGCGGTCTGCGCGGCCAGCTCGACTACCCAGCCCTGCGGCAGCAACCCCGTGGGCACCGTGGTGCCCACCACGTCGGACGGCCTGAGCAAATCCGGCACCTTGCTGAGCTGGAAGGCCGGCCTGCTCTACAAGCCAGCCCCCAATGGCAGCGTCTATCTGAACTACGCTCTCTCGCAGCAGCCCCCGGGCGGCAGCAACTTTGCGCTGTCGGCCGCGGTGAACAATGCCGCCAACCCCAATATGGACCCGCAAAAGGCCAAGACGCTGGAGCTGGGCAGCAAATGGGAGCTGGCGGAAAAGAATCTGATGCTCAGCGGCGCGCTGTTCCGTACCGAGGTGACCAATGAGATCGTCACCAACTCCGACGGCACCGTGGGCCAGACCGGCAAGAAGATCGTGCAGGGCCTGGAGCTGGGCGTGATCGGCCAGATCAACAAGGCCTGGGGCGTGAGCGCGGGCTACACCGTGCAGAACACCAAGGTAGACACCGGCGCCCTGGTGGCAGCCGACGCCAGCAACGGCCTGACCTATACGCCCAAGAATGCCTTCAGCCTTTGGAGCACCTACCAGCTGCCCTTCGGCCTGACGGTCGGCGGCGGCGCGCGCTATGCCGGCGGCCTCAAGCGCGGCACCGACGGCGCCGTGGGCACACCCAGCCACACGGACTCCTACTGGGTGTTTGACGCCATGGCCAGCTACCGCGTGAACAAGAATCTGGACATCCAGCTCAATGTCTTCAATCTGTTCGACAAGGACTATGTGGCGGCCATCAACAAGAGCGGCTACCGCTACTTCCCCGGTATTGCACGCTCGGCCCGCCTGACGGCAAACTTCAAGTTCTGATTGGAGCTTCTCCCCCTGAGGCGCTCCGCGCCTTCCCCCTCTCTGGCGCTGAGCGCCGGAGGGGGACGACAGCCTCGCTGCGCGGCGGCGCTTGCTCGCTGTCTCTTACCTGGATCGCGCCGTCTTCAGCGGCAGCGATCCACTTTCCGACTTGCAGCCTCGCCCAAGCGGGGCTTCTCCATTTCAAAGAATTCTCACCATGATGCTGCATATCCCACAGGTCCTGAGCCGCGAGCAGGTCGCCAGCATGCGTGCTGCCATTGATGCCGCAGACTGGGTCGACGGCCGCGCCACCGTGGGCAGCCAGGGCGCCCAGGTCAAGCGCAACCGGCAGCTGCCCGAGCACTCGCCCGTGGCCCAGGAGCAGGGCCGCATCATCTTGCAGGCGCTGGCAGCCAGCCCGCTGTTTTTCAGCGCCGCCCTGCCCGCGCGCACCATGCCGCCGCTGTTCAACCGCTACAGCGACAGCGAAACCTACGGCCTGCATGTGGACGGCGCGGCGCGCCGCGTCGCAGGCTCCGAGCAGTGGCTGCGCACCGATGTGTCCTGCACGCTGTTTCTCTGCGAGCCCGAGGACTACGAGGGCGGCGAGCTGGTCGTGGTCGACACCTACGGCACGCACGAGGTCAAGCTGCCTGCGGGCGACCTCATCCTCTACCCCTCCACCAGCTTGCACCGGGTCGAGCCCGTCACGCGCGGCGAGCGGGTCTGCTCCTTCTTCTGGGCACAGAGCATGGTGCGTGACGATGCGCGCCGCGCCATGCTGTTCGAGATGGATCAGGCCATCACCGGCCTGCGCGGAAAACTTGGCGAAACCGAGGAGACCGTGAGCCTGACCGGCCACTATCACAACCTGCTGCGCATGTGGGCCGAGACCTGAGAACGTGTTCTGAAAGCGGCCGAACTGCTCAGGGCCTGTGCTTTTCGGCGCAGCCGACCAGATGGTTGTACATGCTGGTCATGCACTGGTACATATCGCGCGAGCGTCCCGTGGCGGCCTTGCAGTCGCTGACCGTGGCCTGGGAGCGCAGCTTCACGAAGTTACCCGCCGAGCTGTCGTACTGGGCCTGGGTGATATAGCCGCCCTTGAGGTTTTTCTGGCCGTTTTCCAGCATGGTCTCGATCTGGCTGCGAATGTTGTCCACCGCCAGCGCGCAGTTCAGCGCCACCTCCTTGCCGTCGACCTTTCTCAGGCCCTGGGCCAGACCGTCGGCCATCTCCTGAGCGCCCTTGGGCAGCTTCCTGGTGCCGTCGGGATTGCGTGCCTCGGCTCCTTCGCCAAAGCGCCCCGCGCCCGCCCCCGAGCTGCCGTTGGGCGAGACCTTGACCTGCGACGCATCCGCCTGCTGCGGCGGCAGCTGCGAGCCGTAATGCGTCTGCCCCTGCGCATCCACCCATTTGTAGACGGGCTGCGCCATCAGGGCTCCGACCCAGACCAGTCCCAGCGTGGCGATGAGCACGCGGCCTCTTGCTGCTGACATTGCTACTTTCTCCCTCACTCGGTATGGATCTGCCATCCGCAGAAACGATCTTTGTAAAGAAGTGTAAACAATAATCAGCAATATGAAAACAGGAGCTGCCTGCGCTTCTTCATCCTTGATTTCAGACCTAAATCAGTTTGAAACTCATGGTTAAAGTACGCTGACAGCTCCTGATTCAGAAGCTCATGCCGCGGCTGAAGCGCTCAGCCTCAGAACTTCATGTTCGCCGTGACCCAGAAGGTACGACCGGCCTGGGTCACGCCCGACACCGAGGAGCCGCCCTGGAAGTAGCTGTTCACCCAGGTCGGCGTGCCGTTGACGCTGACCTGCTGGTACTTGCGGAAATCCTTGTCGAACAGATTGAAGATGCTGGCGTTGATGCTCAGGCTCTTGTTGACCTGATAGCTGCCGCCCAGATGGAACAGCGCATAGCCCTTGATATCGCCCACGGCATCGAACACGGCCTTGTTGGCTGAGCTCAGATTGTCGTAGGAGCCGCTGAAGCGCGGGCTCTTGCTGCGGTACTCGCCGCGTGCCCACAGACGCCACTGGCTGGTCGGGGTCCAGTCCAGCTGGGCGCTGGCAATATGCTTGGCGGTATTGGCCAGCTGACCGTTCTTGCGGCCTCCTTCGATCACCTCGCTGTTGGTCCAGGTATAGCCGGCCTTGACAGCCCAGTCCTTGGCCAGCTGGGCGCGGCTGCTCAGCTCCAGACCCCAGGTCTTGGCCTTGTCCACGTTGATGGAGTAATCGGCCGTGGGATTGAAGGCGCAGCTGGAGATGGCCGAAGTCAGGCAGGAGCCGCCCGAGGCGATCTTGTCCTTGACATCGTTGTGGAAGAAGGTCGCTGCGCTGGTCCAGCCTGCCTTGTTGTCGAACAGGGCCGACAGCTCCACATTGGTGCTGGTCTCGGGCTTGAGGTTGGGGTTGCCGATATTGATGGTCTGGCCCTGGCCGCTAATGCCGCTGACACCGTCGATCAGCTGATTCAGGCGCGGAGCCTTGAAGCCCTGACTCACGCCGCCCTTGAAGGTCCAGTTCGTCGTCGCATCCCAGACCAGATAGGCACGCGGGCTGAACTGGCCGCCAAAGGCGTCATGGTGGTCATAGCGGCCGCCCAGCGTGGCGGTCAGGCCCTGGCGCAGGCGCCACTCGTCTTCCACGAACAGCGACCACATGGTCTGCTTGTGGCTCTGCGGCAGCAGCCCGTCCTTGAGCTTGGCATCCCAGAACTGGCCGCCCACGGTCAGCATATGGGCATCACCCAGAGGCGCCACCAGCTTGCTGTCCAGCACCAGATTGGTGGTCTTGAGCTCGCGATCGGCGCCAGCACGCGGGTCGCCCTTGGGCACCGACGCGCCGGGGATGGTGCGGCCAATGGTCTCGGTTTCGGTATGCATCAGGCTGCTTTCCAGCGTGCCAAAGCCCAGACGGCCGGTATGACCGATGCTGACCTGATCGCGGTTGAAACGCAGCGCATCGCGATAACCGGGCTGCGAACCAGGCTTGGCAACCGCATCGCGATTGCCCAGACGGCCATCCTCGTTGTTGTACCAGGTGCGGGCCTGGTCCACGTCCAGCCAGATATCGTGATAGCGGCTGGGCGTCAGCGTCAGCTTGGCGCCCAGACTGTGCTGGCGGCTCTGTGCCGGCGCAGGGTTGCGTGCACCGGCGGGCTGTGCGGCGCCAGGGGCCAGCACCCAGTCGGCCGCATCGCGGTTGAAGGTGCTGCCACGCACGGCCAGGCCCAGCACGTCCTGCTTGATGGGGCCGTTGATGTAGAAGCTGCTCCTGTACTGGTTGCCCCATTCGCTGTCTTGTGGAATGCCGGCGCCCACGCTGACTTCGCCACCCCACTCCTTGCTGACCTTGCGCGTGATTATGTTGATCACGCCGCCCATGGCGTCCGAGCCATAGAGCGTGGACATGGGGCCGCGAATGACTTCGATACGCTCGATAGCCGACATGGGCGGCATGAAGCTGGTCAGCGCCGCACCAAAGCCGTTGGGCGTGACGTCGCCCGGCACGTTCTGGCGGCGCCCGTCGATCAGGATCAGCGTGTAGTCGCTGGGCATGCCACGGATGCTGATGTCGAGACCGCCGGTCTTGCCTGTGCCGCCCATCACATCAATGCCTTCCACGCCCTGCAGGGCTTCGGCCAGATCGCGGAAGTTCTTGGTCTCAAGCTCCTGGCGCGTCACGACGGAGATGGAGGCCGGGGCATTTTTCAGCTCTTGCTCGAAGCCGGAGGCCGAGACCACCACCTCCTCCATGGTGGACTCCTTGGCTTGCGCAAAGGCATTGCCGGCGCATGCGGCGGCAGCGGCCAGGGCCAGTAAACGGGGTTGCCAGCGAATATGGCGGGCGCGGCTCAGAGCTGCGTTGGACATGATGACTCCTCGGCCTGCCTTGGGCAGGTCGTTCACAGATACGGGTAGGAAGCGGCGGCCCGGTGGGCCTTCTGGACAGCTGGCAAGCAGCTAATGGGAGACAAAGCCGAGGTTGTATGTGACGTTATGGGCTCTGACGGTTGCAATTATGTACTTTTGTAAACGCAAACCAGTCTCATTCGCCATCTGTTTGTAGGTTATTCACCTACAAGGGGCTTTGCATGCTATTTCGCGCGCGCCTCGGCGCGGGTCTTGTTTGAGCACTTGAAGAGTTCAATAAAAAAAGCGCTCCACACCTTTCAGGCAGAGCGCTTTTTACTATCATTAAATGAGCAATCAGCTCATCGAAACACCCACTTATGGCAAGTCCTTCATGGTCTCTGGATCATTGGCCGGGCGCGGGCCTATGGTGCCCAGTCGGCTTTTGAGCGACTGAGGCTGGCCGGTGATCAGCGCCGCATAGTTGGTCGTGTTGGAGAGCACCTTCTTCACATAGTCGCGGGTCTCGCTGAAGGGCACGTTTTCGGCCCAGATGGCGGCATCCAGCGTGGGGCCGTTGCGCCAGTTGCGCGGGCGGCCCGGGCCGGCGTTGTAACCCGCGGCAGCCAGCGCCATTGAGCCCTCGAAGTCATCCAGCGCCAGCTTGAGATAGGAGGTGCCGATGGTGATGTTGGTGTCGCGGTCGTTGATCATGTCGGGAGTGAAGCCCGTCATGCCGATCTTCCTGGCCGTCCAGCGCGCCGTGGCCGGCATCACCTGCATCAGCCCCGAAGCGCCCACGCCGGAGCGTGCATCCATGATGAAGCGGCTCTCCTGACGGATCAGGCCATAGACATAGGCTGGATCCAGCCCGATATTGCGCGACTTGGCCAGCACCGTGTCGTGATAGGGCATGGGAAAGCGCTGCTTCCAGTCGGCAAAGGTCTTGGTGCGCTCGCTGGTGTTGATGCAGCGATCCCAGACCTGGCGCTCGCAGGCCAGATCGGCCGCCGCATACAGCTCGCGATCTTCCATGCCTCCCGGCTGGTGCAGATTGGTGGAGTAGTTCCACTCGCGCACGCCTTCGCCGCGCAGGCCCATGCCAATCGCATACAGGCTGCGGCTCAGGCCGGGGTTGCTGCGCGCCGCCGCCTTTTCCTGCGCCGTCAACGGTGCGGGCGCGGGCGGCACGGTGATGCGCTGCCCGATTTCCTCCAGCGCCAGCTGCTCGTAGAAGCTGCTGCTGCCGGCCGTGTCCTCCAGCAGCTGGCGGGCTTCGGCCTTTTCCTCGGCATTGGGGCGGCCCGCCAGCATGGCCTTGGCTTTCCAGTAGGCCCAGGTCGGGTCGGTGCGCTCCGGCCCCATGGCGTCGATGGCGCGGCGCACGGCCTTCCAGTCGCCGGCGCGCAACGCGGCACGGGCCTTCCAGCCCAGCAGGTCGTCGCTCAGGTCCTCGTTGCGGCGTACCTTGCCGAAATAGCTATTGGCATCGGGCGAGAGCTTGAAGGCAGCCTGCTTGCCGGCCACGGCCCAGGCCCAGTTGCGCTCCTCGCCGTTGAGCTGGGCGCCCCAGCCGCCGTCGATCTGCGTGGCGGCCGCATCGGGGTCGCTGGCCGCCATGCGGATCAGGGCCAGCAGGGCCAGTTCCTTGCGCTCGCGCCCGCGTGCCTTGCTCTGGCCTGCCAGGTATTTGGCGGGCGAGGCAAACACCTGCGCCACCTGGTCGGCGGACTCGGGAGCGACGATGGCCACCGCATCACGGGCCGCCTTCTGGCGATTGTTTTCTGTGGCCACACGGGCACGGCGCCAGACATCGGCGTCGGTGATCAGCTTGTTCGCATACAGCTGGCCGGCAGCCGTGGTGCAGCCGTCATCGGCATCTTTTTGCGCCATCCACAGATCGCGCACCTGCTGGCCCACATTGGGCGCGCCCCGGCCTTGCAAGGCGTCGGCCAGCAGGGCGTAGCAGGTGACGGACTTGTCGTCGCGCATGCGGAACTTGGGATAGACCTGACTGAAGGTGTTCCAGTCGCGCTGCTTGCCCAGCAGTAGCAGCCAGTCGTTACGCAAGCGGTCTTCCTGGTAGGTGCCGGCATAGCGGTTCAGAAAGCCCTGGATTTCATCGGGCGATGCGGTTTCCAGGCGGTTCTTGAGTTCCCAGTAAGCGGCCCAAGGTTCGAGAGGGTGACCGGCAGCCTGAGGCAGGAGCTGGGTCAGCGCCGTCTGATTGCGGCTGCGGAATGCTTTTTGCATGTCCAGCAACACGGCATCGCCCGGGTTCTGTGCCTGCGCAAACGGAGCAGCTACAGTCAGCAGGGATGCCGCACAAAGCGGTGTCAAAATCTTCAGCCAGTGCATGGAGGAAATTATCCGATGGACAAAGCAGCGTTACGCCGCAAGTTGATTGAACTGCGCCTCAACCTTCCAGATCGCCTGCAACGCGCCGATGCGCTGCAGCAGGTGATGCGCTTTTGGCTGATGGAGCGGCCCGATACCGTGATTGGTGCCTACTGGCCCATCAAGGCAGAGTTCGATCCGCTGCCAGCCCTGCATCGCTGGAAGGAAGACGGCGAGCTACAGGGTACTCCACAAAGGCGCAGAATCGGGCTGCCGGTGATAGACAAACAGCGCAAGACGCTGAGTTTTCACGCCTGGTACCCCGGTTGCCCGATGGAGGAGGACGCCTATGGCATTCCCAAGCCCAAGGATACCGAACTGCTGGTGCCCACGCTGCTGTTTGTCCCCTGTGTAGGCTACGCGGCCGGCGGCTACCGCCTGGGCTATGGCGGCGGCTTCTATGACCGCACGCTGGCCGAGCTGAGCCCGCGCCCGTTCACCGTCGGTCTGGGCTATACCAATGGCTATGTCGATGACTTCCAGCCCGAGGCCCATGACCTGCCGCTGGATGCCATCCTCAATGACAACGGCGTGGTCTGGCCTGTCTAAACTTTGAATCGCATTGATTGCTTTGCCATGAGTCGTCCCCGCAAGAACATTCCCCAGCGCCGCTACCGCCCGCGCCCTCCGCTGACCGTGATGCAGCTGCCGCTGACTGCGCCAGAGCTGCAGCGGCTGCAAGCCCATATGCGCCGCCATGGCGCGCTCGGCCTGACACCGCGCCAGCACGATGCCATCTGGGATTTTCTGTTCGAGCGCCCGGAAAGCCAGACCTGGCTCAGCCAGATGACGGCGCAGATCCAGGCTGGGCAGATCGCCACGCGGCCCAGCGCCTGATCGGGTTCGTCAAAAAAATGCTCCTTATGAAGGAGCATTTACCGTATTCAATCAAAGGACTTCAGAGCTTTATCAGTCTGAAGTCCTTTTTTATCAAGCGCAAGCAGCTATCAATTTCAAGTTTTAGACTGACTGGCGCGCCAGTTGCGCCAGCCCGATGCACGCAGCTCGCAGGCTGGGCAGCTGCCGCAGCCATAGCCCCATTCGTGCAGCACATCGCGCGTGCCCTGGTAGCAGGTATGGGTCTCGGTGCGAATCAGCTCCACCAGCTCGCTGCCGCCCAGATCATGGGCCAGCTGCCAGGTCTGGGCCTTGTCCAGCCACATCAGCGGCGTATCGATGCGCAGCCGGCGCTCCAGGCCCAGGTTCAGTGCCAGTTGCTGGGCCTTCATGGTGTCGTCGCGGCAATCGGGGTAGCCCGAATAATCGGTCTCGCAGACGCCGGTGACGATCACCGTCAGGCCGCGCCGATAGGCCAGCGCACCGGCCAGCGTCAGAAACAGCAGGTTGCGGCCCGGCACAAAGGTGTTGGGCAGGCCGTCGGCCTGCATGGCAAAAGCCACGTCCTCGGTCAGGGACGAGCCGCCGATCTGCTTGAGCACATCGAGCGACAGCACATGGTCCTCGCCCAGACGCGGCGCCCACTGGGGAAAGCGCTCAGCCAGCTGCTCGCGCACGCCTGCGCGCACCTGCATCTCCACACTGTGGCGCTGGCCGTAGTCAAAGCCCAGCGTCTCCACACGCTCGAACATGGCCAGGGCCTGAGCCAGGCAGGTGGTCGAGTCCTGGCCACCCGAGAACAGCACCAGCGCGCCCTTGTGGTGACCAGCCCCTGCCACATGCGCGGCCAGGTTTGCAGAAGAAGTGGAAGTATTTGCCATAGTGGTGCCAATTACATCATCAGCCGCAGCGCCCCGGCATGACTGTGGAATCAAAACACACAGACCGCCCGCCCCAAGCTTGATAAGCTGCTCGGCAAATCACACAGGAGTCCGCCATGAAGCTCTATATCGGCAACAAGAATTACTCATCCTGGTCCATGCGCCCCTGGGTGCTGATGCGCCAAAGCGGCATCAGCTTCGAAGAGCTCACACTGCGCTTTGACAGCTTTGCGCCCGACTCCAGCTTCAAGCTGCAGGCGCTGGCACTCGCCCCCACCGGCAAGGTGCCACTGCTGGTCGATGAGGGGCTGGTCATCTGGGACAGCCTGGCCATCTGCGAATATCTGGCCGAGCGTTTCCCGGAAAAGCATCTATGGCCGCAGACCGTGGCCCAGCGCGCCCGTGCGCGCAGCCTGGTGGCACAGATGCACAGCGGCTTCGGTGCACTGCGCAGCCTCTGCCCCATGAATATCGAAGCCCAGTTGCAGGAGACCGGTGCCCGGCTCTGGGCCGAGCATGCCGATCTGCGCAGCGATGTCCAGCAGCTCGAAGAACTCTGGACCCCGCTGCTGAGCATCGCCAGCGGCCCCATGCTGTTTGGCCACTTCAGCATTGCCGATGCCTTTTTTGCGCCGGTGTGCATGCGCATCAACAGCTACGGCCTGCCGACCTCGGCCCCGGTACGCGCCTATATACAGCGCATCACCCAGCTGCCCGCCACCCAGGAATGGATTCAGGCGGCTCTGGCCGAGCAGGATTTTCTGCAGTTCGAAGAGCCTTATCGCCAGCAGCGCTGAGTCCGCAATCCCGCAATCGCGGTATCTGCACGCCGGCTCGCAGCCACTACCATTGCAGCATGAGTGAATTCAAGGTTTTCAAGGTAGGCGGCGCAGTGCGCGATGCATTGCTGGGCCTGCCCGTCAACGATACGGACTGGGTGGTGGTTGGCGCCACGCCGGAGCAGATGAGCGCGCGCGGCTTCGTGCCCGTGGGGCGCGACTTTCCGGTGTTTCTGCACCCCCAGACCCATGAGGAATATGCGCTGGCGCGCACCGAGCGCAAGAACGGCATGGGCTATCGCGGCTTTGTGGTCCACACCGCCGCCGATGTGACGCTGGAAGAAGACCTGGCGCGGCGCGATCTCACCATCAACTCCATCGCTGCTCCCGCAGACTGGACAGGCAACGGCGACCTCGAAGACCTGGTGGATCCCTATCGCGGCCAGCAGGATCTGAAGGATCGCGTGCTGCGCCATGTGACCGATGCCTTCCGCGAAGACCCGGTACGCATTCTGCGTCTGGCCCGCTTTGCGGCGCGCTTCACCGATTTCTCCGTCGCACCCGAGACCATGGAACTCATGCACGAGATGGTGGCGGCCGGCGAGGTCGATGCCCTGGTGCCCGAGCGCGTGTGGCAGGAAATCAGCCGCGGCCTGATGGAGGCCCAGCCCTCGCGCATGTTCAACATCCTGCGCGAATGCGGAGCTCTGGCCCGGCTGTTGCCCGAACTCGACAAGCTCTGGGGCGTGCCCCAGCGCGCCGAGTACCACCCCGAGATCGATTGCGGCGTGCATGCCATGATGGTGCTGGACATGTCGGCCCGCTTGCAGACACCGCTGTCCGTGCGCTTTGCCTGCCTGTGCCATGACTTCGGCAAAGGCACCACGCCGGCCGATGTACTGCCCCGCCATATCGGCCACGAACAGCGCAGCGCCCGCCTGCTGCTGCAGGTCTGCGAGCGCTGGCGCGTGCCCAACGACTGCAAGGAGCTGGCCGAGGTCGTGGCACGCGAGCATGGCAACATCCATCGCAGCCACGAGCTCAATGCCGCCGCCCTGCTGCGCCTGCTGGAGCGCTGCGATGCCATCCGCAAGCCCCAGCGCTTCGAGGAAGCCTTGCTGGCCTGCGAATGCGACGCACGCGGACGTCTGGGCTTTGAAGAGGCGGCCTACCCGCAGCGCCAGCGCCTGGGCAATGCCCTGACGGCGGCTCTGGCCGTGGAAACCGCCCCCGTTGCCCAGGCGGCAGCGCAGCGCGGCCTCAAAGGCAAGGCCATTGGCGACGCAGTGAGCAAGGCGCGCGAGCAGGCGATTGCTTCCTATCTGGAAGGCGGCGCCTAGCAGTCCGCGCGCCGAGGCCAACGGGGTAGGGATGGGCACCGCTTGAGTTAAGTCAAAGAAGGTATGCTGCAGCCATTGCACAGTACGAGACGGCTGCGGCGGTTCGCTCCGCCCGGGCCATGCAGCGGATCACGAAACCCGCTGCAACCCCCATGCCATACCGGCATGGTTCTTTGACAGGCAAGTGTCCGGCCTACAGGTCTGGGCCTTGCCTTCTACTTCAAGGAGGTGCTCTGATGTCCTTACCCCAGACCATGAAAGCCGCCGTGGTGCGCTCCTTCGGGAAGCCGCTCACGATTGAAGAAATGCCGGTGCCCCGACCGACAGACGATCAGATCCTGGTCAAGATCGCGGCTTCCGGCGTCTGCCACACCGATCTGCATGCTGCCGAAGGCGACTGGCCTGTCAAGCCTCATCCGCCCTTCATTCCCGGCCACGAGGGCGTGGGCTATGTGGCTGCAGTGGGCAAGAACGTCAAGCATGTCAAGGAAGGCGATCGCGTGGGCGTGCCCTGGCTGCACAGCGCCTGCGGCTTCTGCCGCCACTGCATAGGCGGCTGGGAGACCTTGTGCGAATCTCAGACCAATACCGGCTATTCGGTCAACGGCGGCTTTGCCGACTACGCACTGGCCGATCCCAACTATGTGGGCCATCTGCCATCGAACGTGAGCTTTATCGACGTCGCTCCCGTGCTCTGCGCCGGGGTCACGGTGTACAAGGGGCTGAAAGTCACCGATGCCAAGCCCGGTGACTGGGTGGTGATTTCCGGCATCGGCGGCCTGGGACATATGGCCGTGCAATATGCCAAGGCCATGGGCTTCAACGTCGCGGCGGTCGACATCGACGACAGCAAACTCGCTCTGGCGCGTCAGCTGGGCGCAACCGTCACTGTCAACGCCAGGACCACCGATCCGGCGGCCTATCTGCAAAGAGAGATTGAAGGCGCCCATGGCGTGCTGGTCACGGCCGTGTCGCCCAAGGCTTTCGAGCAGGCGCTGGGCATGGTGCGTCGCGGCGGCACGATTTCGCTCAACGGCCTGCCGCCCGGCGACTTTCCGCTGCCGATCTTCTCCATGGTGCTCAAGGGCATCACGGTACGCGGCTCCATCGTCGGCACGCGCCTGGACCTGCAGGAGTCGCTGGACTTTGCAGCTCAGGGCAAGGTCAAGGCCACCGTATCCACCGACAAGCTGGAAAACATCAACGACATCTTTGCCCGCATGCACGAAGGCAAGATCGAAGGCCGCGTGGTGCTGGACATCGCCGCCTGAACCAGGCTGGCGCCCCGGCCGTGTCACCGCAGGCCATGCCCTGGTGATGCAGCCGGGAGCGCGAAAATCCGCCGCTCAGCTCACCGATCGCACCCAGCGCACGATCTCCGCTGCAGGCAGCGCCCCGGAGATGCGTGCCAGTTCCCGGCCTTCCTTGAAGATCACCATGGTCGGAATGCTGCGGATGCCAAAGGGTGCTGCAGCCTGCGGATAAGCCTCGGTATCGAGCTTGGCCAGCTGCGCCTGCCCCGCCAGCTGCTGCGCCGCCTGGGCAAAGGCCGGCGCCATCATGCGGCAGGGGCCGCACCAGGGGGCCCAGAAATCCACGACCACCGGCAACTGGCTGCGACCGGTGTGCCGGGCAAAGCTGTCGTTGTCCAGGGCCACGGGCTCGCCCGTCACCAGCGGCTGGTGGCAGCTGCCGCAATCGGGCTGATTACCCAGTTGCTCTTTGGCGATGCGATTGGTGGTGTGGCAATGAGGGCAGACGTAGTGCAGGGATTCGGACACGGGGCAACCTTTCTGGGATTCACGCAAACAAGAATGCGACAACGGCCCGCCTCCTGAGACAGGCGCCTTGCCTGAACCCGCTTTGCGCAAGTCTTGCTTTCTTTGGCAATGTCTGACGATGCCAGCAGGCACTGCTCGGGCTCAGGCCCGTATGTGCAGCCAAAGCCTGCAGATTCAAGTCGGCCAGCGTCAGAGCGTGGCTGCGATCTCAGAGCTTCACAAAGCGGGCAATCAGCGCGGCCACTACGCTGAGCAGCACCGTGCTGGCCACCGGCAGGAAGAACTCCTTGCCGAACAGGCGAAAGCGGAAGTCGCCGGGCAGACGCCCCAGCCCTATGCGCTGCAGCCAGCCGTGCAGCCCGTTGACGAGCAACAGGGCCAGAAAAATGACGATCAACCAGCGAATCATGAGAACGCAAGTATAGGGGCGCACTGTCCTGACGGCCTGCGCGCCCATGCTGTCAGGCAGCCATTCCGTTTATGCATGACATGCTTCCCAAAGATTGATTGACCTCAATTCCCCCCTCTGCCCATGATGTCCAAGCCCTGCGCCATGCAGAGTCCGGGCCCGTGCGTCTGCCGTCGCGGCCCTCCAACTACAAACGACGAGACATACCGTGCCCCAGACCTTTTCACGCAAACAGTTTCTCCTGACCGCAGCGCTGCTAGGCGCCAGCCTGGCCCTGCCTGCATCTGCCGACAGCTTCCCCAATCGCCCGCTCAAGCTGGTCGTTCCCTTCTCGCCCGGCGGCAATACCGATGTCGTGGCGCGCCTGGTCGGCCAGGGTCTGGCCGAGGCGCTGGGCCAGCCCGTCGTGGTGGAGAACGTCCCCGGCGCCAACGGTGCCATCGGTGCCAGCCGCGTCGCAGCCGCCGCCAATGACGGCTACACCCTGCTGTTCGGTACGGCGGGCACGCAGGCCATCAATCCCAGCCTGTACCGCAATCTCAGCGAGAAAAGCCTGGACGATTTCGAGTACGTTGCTCTGGTGACCTCAATTCCCAATGTGCTGGTGGTCAACGAGTCGAAAACGCCGGTCAAATCGGTGGCCGAGCTGGTGAGCTACGCGCGCGAGCGCCGCGCCGGGATGAGCTATGGCTCGCCGGGCATGGGCTCCACCGTGCATCTGTCGGGCGAGCTGCTCAAGAGCGCCGCCAAGCTGGACCTGGTTCACGCGCCCTACAAGGGCAGCGCTCCGGCCCTGACCGATCTGATCGGCGGCCAGATCGACTTCATCTTCGAGAACATCACGCCGGCGCTGCCCTTCATCCAGGGCGGCAAGCTCAAGGCGCTGGCCGTGACCTCCGCCGAGCGCCTGCCGCAGCTGCCCCAGGTCCCGACCATGAGGGAAAGCGGCTTCCCGTCCTTTGTCACGGCCACCTGGAACGGCGTGCTTGCGCCCAAGGGGACACCACGCGCCGTGGTCCAGCGCCTGGAAACGGCCACGCTCAAGGTGGCCAGCAGCCCAGAGTTCAAGGCCCGCGTCGCGGCCCTGGGCGGCGAACCCCGCCTGCTCGGCTCAAGCGCGTTCCGCGACTTCACGCGCACCGAGTACAAGCACTGGGGCAGCATCATCCAGGCCGCCAAGCTCGAAAAGCAGTGAGCTCGGCGGGCACGCAGACGCTATAGCCGCTATAGACGGTGCGTGCGGTCGCCCTGCACAAAGCCCTGCGGCGTCCAGGGCTCCACGCCCTTGGACAGGGCAACGACCTTGAACAGCTCACCCATCTCGTGCTCCATGACCAGCTTGGAGGCCATGGAGCGGGCCTTGATGCCGACCGCATCTAGCTTGGGCGCAAGTCCGCAGTTGATGAGAAAGTGCGCCTGATTGGTATAGCCCAGCACGTCGAAGCCCGCATCCTGGGCCGCCACGGCCGTTCCCGTGAAATTGACGTGGGCCGTGATGTCCTTGAGGCCGACCAGCACCAGAGGGTCATTGTCCACCTGATGCTGGTAGTGGCAGACCAGGGTCCCCATATGGCGCTGCTCGTGGTAGTACTCGCTCTCGCCAAAGCCGTAATCGATGAAAAAGGCAGCTCCCCGGGTCAGGCGTTCGCCCAGGGTGTGGATAAACGCTTCGCCCTGGCGGTGGATTTCGGTCAGAAAATCATGCGGCCCGCCGATATCCACAGGCGGACGCAGTTCGGTTGCTCGGTCTTCCCAGGCAAAGGCCGCCTCATCACCGTCGCCTGCGAGCACCACGCCGCGCTCATGCCATTGGCCCTGGGTGCGCTGCAGCAGTTGCACCGGCATGGCGTCCAGCACCTCGTTGCCGATGATCACGCCTTCCATGGCGTCCGGCAGCGCGTCCACCCAGCGCACCAGATGTTCGTACTTGGCCAGCGCCAGCTTCTGGCGCGCGCGCAGTGTGCCCGAGAGATCGACGATGGTGTAGCGCTCTGGCAACGCCCCCTGAGCCGCCAGCTCGTCGAGGATCTGCAGCGCCAGTGCGCCGGTGCCCGCGCCGAACTCCCAGATCTCACGGGTATTCGTTTTTTGTAGCGCTTCCCGTAGCTGGGACGCCACCAGTTGGCCAAAAATAGGCGAAATCTCCGGTGCCGTCACAAAGTCGCTGCCCGACTCCGGCATGGTGCCAAACTTGGCCGTTTCATTGGCGTAATAGCCCAGGCCCGGCGCATAGAGCGCGAGCTCCATGAAACGGTCGAAAGGCAGCCAGCCGCCCACGGCGGCAATCTCCTTGGCAATGCGGGATTGCAAGGCGCTCGTTAAACTTGAGGGTTCTGTCGTCACAACCCGCATTTTCCACGAATGTCCTCACCCGCCCGACCACGCACAGTATTGGTGACCGGTTCCGCCCGTCGCCTCGGACGTGACATGGCCCTGGCCCTGGCCCGCGCGGGCTGGCAAGTGGCTGTGCACTATCGCGACTCCCACGAGCAAGCCATGCAGACCGTGGCTTCCTGCGCGCAGTTGTCGGGCGACAGCGCGGCTTTTGACGCGGATTTCTTTGACGAGGAGTCGGTGCGCTCGCTGGTGCCGCGTGTGGTGGAGCGCTTTGGCCGCATCGACGCCGTGGTCAATAACGCCTCGCTGTTCGAGCATGACGATGCCCAGAGCTTCAGCTATGTGGCTCTGGAAGCGCATCTGCGCAGCAACACGGGCGCGCCCATATTGCTGTCCCAGGCTCTGCACGCCCATGTGCAGGAGCGCGTGGCGGCGGGCGAAGAGTCCGCCCAGGGCGCTGTGGTCAATGTGCTGGACCAGAAGCTCTGGAACCAGAACCCCGACTTCCTGAGCTACACCCTCTCCAAGGCGGCTCTGGAAGCCGCCAACACCATGCTGGCCCTGGCGCTGGCTCCACGCGTGCGCGTGGTGGGCGTGGCGCCGGGCCTGACGCTGACCAGCCATATGCTGAGCCAGGAAAAATTCGAGGCCCTGCACGCCATGAGCCCGCTGGGACGCTCCTCCTCGCCCGAGGACATTGCCGCCGCCGTGTGCTTTGCACTGGAAAACCGCTCCATGACGGGCACCACCATGCTGGTGGACGGCGGCCAACATTTACAGCGCTTCGAGCGCGATTTTTCGATGATGTGAGCCCACCGAGGCCGCACCCTTTCCCATGACTTCCACTTCCGGACAACAGATTCTCACGCTCACCGGCCTGCGCTTTGACGCCAGCCTGGGGATTCTTGCGCATGAGAAACAAGAGCCTCAGCCGATCCAGGTCGACGCCGAACTCAACCTCGGCCCCCAGCCCCTGGCTCCGCGCGATGACGACATCCTCCATGTGCTGGACTACCGCAAGGTGCGCCAGATCATCATCGACGAATGCACCTCCGAGCATGTGAACCTGCTCGAGAGCCTGATCGGCAAGCTGGCCCAGCGCCTGCTGCAGCTGCCCGGCGTGCGCGGCGTGCGTGTGAAAATTGCGAAGCTGGAAATTTTTGACGACTGCGAAGTAGCCATTCGCATCGAAACCGGACAATGGTGAACCCCATGAATGCAGTAAACGACAACCCCTGGATTGCCGAAGAGGCAGAAGCCGCCGATGCTGCGGCCGCAGAGAACGCCAACGGCGAAGAAGCCGCCAAGCCCGGCAAGATCAAGATCGAGCGCGAACAGATCAAGCTCGAAAAGCGCCTGTGCCGCGAAGTGGGCAAGGCCATCCTCGACTACAACATGATCGAGGAAGGTGACAAGATCATGGTCTGCATGTCCGGCGGCAAGGACAGCTACACCCTGCTCGACATTCTGCGCAAGCTGCAAAAGCGTGCGCCCGTGAAGTTCGACATCGTGGCGGTGAACCTGGACCAGAAGCAGCCCGGCTTCCCCGAGCATGTGCTGCCCGAGTACTTCCAGAGCATCGGTGTGGACTACCACATCGAGAACCAGGACACCTACAGCGTCGTCAAGCGCGTCGTGCCCGAAGGCAAGACCACCTGCGGTCTGTGCTCGCGCCTGCGCCGCGCCATCCTGTACAAGGTGGCCGACCAGCTGGGCTGCACCAAGGTGGCCCTGGGCCATCACCGCGACGACATCGTGCAGACCATGATGCTCAATATGTTCTACGGTGGCCGCATGAAGGGCATGCCGCCCAAGCTGGTCAGCGACGACGGCAAGCATGTGGTGATCCGCCCGCTGTGCTATGTGCCCGAGAAGGACACGACGCGCTGGGCCCAGTACCAGAACTTCCCCATCATCCCCTGCAACCTCTGCGGCAGCCAGGACGGCCTGCAGCGCGTGGCCGTGGGCAATATGCTGCGCGAGTGGGACAAGAAGTTCCCCGGCCGCATCGAGAGCATGTTCCGCGCCATGGGCAACATCGTGACCACCCACATGATGGACCCCCAGCTGCACGACTTCAGGAACGCCAAGGCCACGGGCATTGCCGATCCCAACGGCGACATGGCCTTTGACCATGAAGAGCTGCCAACCATGGCCGCCCTGCCCGGCGGAGTACAAGTGGTACAACTGTCCTGAGCGGACTTTTGAACTAAAACCGGACCCTGCAGTCCAATCAAAGGCCCATCCCATGGGCCTTTGTCGTTTTCAGAGAAATCATCATGAACCTGCGCAAAACCTCCTTACGCTGGATCGGCCTTGTGGCCCTGACTGCGACGGCTCTGCTGGCCGGCTGCAGCACGGTGCGCGAGGTCAACAGCACGGTGCAGAGCTTTTCCGCACTGAGCACCATCCCCGTGCCGGCCACCTACCGGCTGGAGACCCTGCCCTCGCAGCAGGGCAAGGTGAACTTCGCGGCCGTGGAAGCCCAGGCCCAGCATGCGCTGGCCCGCGTCGGCCTGACGCGCGATGACTCGCACGCCAGCCTGGTGGTGCAGATCAGCGCCATGGCCCGCTATGCGCGCGACTACGCGAGCTGGCCCTACTACGACCCCTACTGGGGCCCGCGCTGGGGCTGGGGCATGAGTTACGGTCGCGGTTGGGGCATGGGTTTTGGCGGCAGCATGATGTTCAACGAACCGCCGCTGGAGTACTACCGCGCCGTGAGCATCGTCATGCGCGATATCAAGACCCAGCAGATCGTCTACGAAACCTCGGCCCAGCGCCAGGATGTATGGACCGACGACCCGGCCATCTTCGGCATCTTGTTTGATGCCGCGCTGACGGGCTTCCCCAAGCCGCCGCAGGGCCAGCGCAATGTGCGCACCGTCATCCAGCCGCCCGGGGCCCAGCCTGCCAGCGGCACGCCGGCAACACCTGCACAGCCCGCCGCATCGGTTGCGCCAGCAGCACCGGCCGCCGTGGCGCCGGCCAGCGTGGCCCCGGCACGTTGATTTGCAATCTTCAACAGTTGCCGGGCCTGCCGCGTGCTAACGTGCAGCTCGGCTTGAACCTGGGCCTCCTGCCTGGGCCCTCGCCATGAAAAGGATGACTGTCATGAAGAAATTTGCTCTCTCCACCCTGCTTTGCGCCACAGTGGCTGCGGGCTCCTTCAGCGCCCATGCCAGCGGCCTCGGCGACGCATTGCGCGGCCAACTGGGCGGCGGTGCGACCGAGAGCAGCTCCAGCGCCTCGGGCCTGGGCGGCATGCTCGGCGGCTCCGGTGGCTCTTCGGCACTGTCGGCCCTGGGCCTGGGCAACCTGAGCTCCGGCACGGCCAGCAACGCCGCCGGTGTCCTCACCTACTGCATGAAGAACAACTACCTGAACGCCGACAAGGCCGCCCAGGTCAAGAATCAGCTGCTGGGCAAGCTGGGCCTGGGCCAGAAGGAAGAACCCAAGGACCAGGGCTACCAGAACGGTCTGATGGGCATGGTCACGGGCGCCGACGGCAAGAGCTTCAGCCTGGACAAGGTCAAGAGCAACCTCAAGGAAAAGGCCTGCGACTTTGTGCTGGACAATGCCAAGTCACTGATCTGACACTAAAAGACATGGCAGCCGGCGCTTGAAGCGCAAGTGCTGCAATGCCCAAAGGCCTGCAACCGTGGTTGCAGGCCTTTTTTCTTGGCTGCGGCAACATTTGCCCAGGAAAAAGCAGCGCTTTGCACCGAAATCATCACGCCCGCACTGGGCGCTGCCGTCCATGCCCCAGGTGCGCCCTGCCAGACTGCGGCTGTGCAAGCGGGTGATTCGCACACCATCGCCCGCTGCGCCTGACGGATGAAGGTCGATTCTCAAAAAGTCTGTAACAACAGACCGGGGTACAGGCACACTTTGTTTGCAAGACAATGACTGCTCAATAAAACAACCTACGCTGAACGAGCCAAGACATGCACGCCACGCGCATCATTGCCATCCGGCACGGAGAGACAACCTGGAACGTCGATGGACGCATCCAGGGGCATCTGGATATCCCCTTGAACGACACCGGCCTGTGGCAGGCCGAGCAGGCGGCCCAGGCGCTGGCCGACGAGAGCATTGCCGCCATCTACAGCAGCGACCTGCAGCGTGCCCATGTCACGGCGCAGGCGATTGCCCAGAGATCCGGTGCACCTCTGCACACCACCACCGGCCTGCGCGAGCGCTGCTTCGGCGATTTTCAGGGCCGCACCTTCAAGGATGTGGAAGCCACCCAGCCCGAGGACGCACAGCTCTGGCGCACTCGCAACCCGGCCTATGCCCCGCCCGGAGGTGGCGACTCGCTGCAGGCCTTGCGCGAACGCATCTTTGCCACCGTGGACCGGATTGCACGCCAGCATGAGGGCGAGCAGATCGTGCTGGTCGCCCATGGCGGCGTGATGGATGTGCTCTACCGCCTGGCCACGCGCCAGGACTTCCAGACGCCACGCACCTGGGATCTGAGCAACTGCGCCATCAATCGCCTGCTCTGGACGCCTGACGGTCTGTCTTTGGTAGGCTGGGCAGATACCGCACACCTTCAGCAAGGCAGCCGAGATGAAGCACATTCCTGAGCATTTGCAGACCCTGGTCGGCCAGGCCGTCAAACGCATAGACACGCCCGCGCTGGTCATCGACCTGGACGCCATGGACCGCAATATCGAGCGCATGGCCCGCTTTGCCCAGCAGCATGGCGTGCTCTGGCGCCCGCATGCCAAGCTGCACAAAAGCGCTCATATCGCCCATTTGCTAGAGCATGCCGGCGCCTGCGGCCACTGCGTGCAGAAAGTCAGCGAGGCCGAGGCACTGGCTCGGGGCGGTATCACCAATATCTTCATCAGCAACGAAGTCATTGCCCTGCCGAAGCTGGCGCGCGTGGCGGCTCTGGCCAAGGCACTGAATGCCCAGGGCGGAAGGCTGGCCCTGGCCGTGGATTGCGAGGAAGGCATCACGCGGCTGACACGGGCCCTGCAGGATGCGCAGGCCGGCGACGCGGCCATGGATGTGCTGGTGGAAATCAATGTCGGCCAGAACCGCTGCGGCGCAGAGCCCGGCGAAGCCGCCCTGGTGCTGGCACAGGCCATTGCCGCCCAGCCCACGCTACGCTTTGCGGGTCTGCAGGCTTATCACGGCGGCGCCCAGCATCTGCGCAGCGCCGAGGAGCGCAAGGCAGCCATCGAGCAGGTGCTCAAGCTCGTCAACCGCACGCGCCACGAGTTCGACCGCGCCGGCCTGGCCATTCCGCTGATCACGGGAGCCGGCACGGGCACCATGGTCAACGAGGCCGCCAGCGGTATCTATGGCGAAATCCAGCCCGGCTCCTTCCTCTTCATGGACGCCGACTACGCGGCCAACCAGCGCGACGCGGCCCAGCCCCTGTTCGAGCATGCGCTCTACGTCAAGACCCAGGTCATGTCACTCAGTGGCGATCACGCCGTCTGCGACGCCGGCCACAAGGCCCATGCCATAGATTCCGGCCTGCCCAGGCTGCATGCGCTGGCGCCTGAAAACGCGCTGCGCTTTGCCAACGGCGGCGACGAGCACGGCGTGCTGCACCCCGACGCCCAGGCTGGCAACCACAGCGGCTGGCTGCCCGCGCTGGGCGATACGCTGTGGCTGATTCCCGGCCACTGCGACCCCACGGTCAATCTGCACGACCATCTGATCGGCGTGCGCGGCGGCCGCCTCAAGGGCGTGGTGGAGCGTATCTTTACCGTGGACGGGCGCGGTGCGCTGACCTGATGTGCTCTTGATTCAAGCTTTGATTGCTATATAAAAAATAGCAATTAACGCCTTTCATGCAATGATTTCAAGGCATAAACAGTCTAAAATTCATGCCTGAAAGGCGCCAACAGCTCTCTTTTTTTATTAGCTTTCAGGCCACCAGCCGTCGGCGCGGCGCTCCATGCGCGGGCAGTCGTAGGCCGCGACCACGGGGATGGCACTGCCATCGGCTCGCACCAGCTTTTGCTGCCACTGGGTGCCCTGGCGCATGGCCACGGCAATGGCGACCACTTCGGCGCCGCAACGCTCGAGCAGCTTGAGGCCGGACACCATGGTCGTGCCCGAACTCACGGCATCGTCGACCACCAGCACGCGTTTGCCGGCAATCAGGCCCAGCTGATTCGGGTCGATATAGAGCAGCTTGCCCTTGCCCGGTGTGGTGATGGAGCTGACGGGCTCGGAGAGCTCGTCGCGATACCAGTATTTGCGCGAATAACCCAGGGGCACGTAGCGGCTGCGGCCCAGGTGGCGCGCCACCAGCGGCGCAAAGGCCAGGCCCAGCGTGGGCAGGCCGATGACTGCATCGAAGTCATGCGCCCCGGCGCCTTGCGCCATGTGCAGCGCCAGCTCCTCCACCACCTCCATCGATGCCTGATTGGCAATCAGGGAGGCCACGCAGCGGTCCGGTGCCGAGCCATCGGCCGTGGGCATGCCGCGCAGCGGCAGCAGCAGATAGCGGCCGTCGGGCAACCTGGCCGGGTAGCTCTTCGCATAGGGCGGCAGCGGCGACTGGGTCAGCTCGGCCTCGGTGACGGTGGCCTGCCAGTAGTCGGTCGTGGCATCGAAGCCGGGCAGGTTCTGGCCGCAAAGATCGGCCACGGATGCAATTTCACTCATACAAAACTCAGTCGCGGCGCAGATAGCTCTCGGCCAGCTTGACCCAATACGAGGCCGTCACGGGCAGCAGGTTGTCGTTGAAGTCATAGGCCGCGTTGTGCACCATGCAGCCGCCCTCGCCCATGCCGTTGCCGACGATGAAATAGTTGCCCGGAACCTGGTTGAGCATGATGGCGAAGTCGTCGCTGGCCTGCAGCGGCTGCAGGTCGGGAATCAGCCATTCCTCGCCCGGAAATTCGCGTGCCACACCGACGGCAAACTCCGTCGCGGCCTTGTCGTTCATGACGGGCGGATAGCGCCATTTGTAGTCCACCTCGGCCGTGGCGCGGTGCACGGCGGCCTGGGCATGGGCCATGGCCGTGATGCGCTCGCGCAGCTGCTGGCGCACCTCGGGGCAGCGCGCGCGAATGGTCACGCGCAGCTCGCAGGTTTCGGGAATCACATTGGGCGCATCGCCAGCATGGATGGCACCGATGGTGACCACGGCCATGTCGTTGGGGTCGATCTCACGCGAGCGTATGGTCTGCAGCGCCAGCACCAGATGCGAGGCCACGACGATGGGGTCCACGGCCACATGGGGCATGGCGCCATGGCCGCCCTTGCCGCGGATGGTGATGATGGCCGTGTCCGAACTGGAATACATCACGCCCGAGCGAAAGCCGAACTGCCCGGCCGGGTAGCCAGGCTCGTTGTGAAACGCATAGAGCGCATCACAGGGAAACAGCTCGAACAGGCCCTGCTCCACCATCTTCTGCGCACCGCCATGGCCTTCCTCGGCTGGCTGGAAGATCAGATTGAGCGTGCCCTGGAGCTGGTTCTTGCGCGTGGCCAGCACCCTGGCTGCGGCCAGCAGCGTGGCCGTGTGCCCGTCGTGGCCGCAGGCATGCATCTTGCCGTCGTGACGACTCGCATAGGACAGGCCCGTGGCTTCACGGATAGGCAGCGCATCCATGTCGGCGCGCAGGCCAAGACGTTTGCCGATGTGCTTGCCATTGGCATGCTCGCCGCAGCGCAGCGTCCCCACCACGCCGGTGTCGCCCAGGCCGCGATGGACCTCGTAGCCCCATTCGGCCAGCCTGGCCGCCACGATATCGCCGGTGCGATGCTCTTCGTAGGCCAGCTCGGGATGGGCGTGCAGATCATGGCGCAGGGCCAGCATCTCGTCCGCGACAGCGGCCACTTCGGGCAGCACGGGAGGGTGGATTTCGGCGTGAACAGGGTTCAGTGGCGCGGCCATGGCTTACTCCGCCTGGATGTTGGCCGACTTCACGATCTGCGCATAGCCGGCTTTTTCCTTCTTCAGGAACTGGACAAAGCTGGCCTGGGTGCCGGAGCCGGGCGTGGCGCCGCCGTCTTCCAGGCGCTTGCGCACATCGGGCATCTTGAGCACGGCATCGAGCTCGGTGGCCAGGCGCGTGACCACGGCCTGAGGCGTCTTGGCGGGCACGAACAGCCCCGTCCAGGTGTTGAGGTCAAAGCCCTTGAGCTCGGTTGTCTCGCCAAAGGTGGGCACGTTGTGGATGGCATCGATGCGCCTGGCCGATGTCACGCCCAGACCTTCGAGCTTTTTCTGCTGGATCATGGGCACGGCGCTCACGGTGGTGAGCATGCCCACATCGACCTGACCGCCCATCACGTCGCTGGTGATCTGGGCACCGCCGCGGTAGGGCACATGCACCAGCTTGATCTTGGCACGCTCCTGCAGCATTTCCATGGCCAGATGCAGCATGGTGCCCACGCCCGAAGTGGCGTAGGTCAGCGATCCAGGCTTGGAACGCGCCAGCGCAATCAGCTCGCTCAGATTGTGTGCCGGCAGGCCGGGACGGGCCACGGCGACCACGGGGGCGATGGTGGTCAGCCCCACAGGGGTCAGATCCTTTTCTGCGTCGTACTTGACGGCGGAATTCACCAGCTGGGCAATGCTGATGGGGCCGTCAAAGCCCATGAGCAAGGTGTAGCCGTCGGCCGGTGCCTTGACGGCCTTGCTCACCCCGAGCACACCGCCGGCGCCAGGCACGTTGTCCACCACGATGGACTGGTGCAGGCGCTCGCCCAGCTTCTGGCCGATCAGGCGTGCCGTGGTGTCCACATTGCCACCGGCGCTGAACGGCACGATCAGCGTGATGGGCTTGGTGGCGGGCCAGGCATCGGCGGCGGCAAGAACGGGAGCGGAAAAACCGGCCGCAGCCATCAGGGCGGCGGTCGCGACAAGAGAGCGGCGTGGTATGGACATGTAAAGGCAGCAGTGGGTCACGGGCACCTTGCCGCAGCATGCGGACGGCGAAGTGCCCGTGCAGGCCGGCGGGTCAAGACAGCTTGCCGACCGGGGAGATGCGCGAAATTATCGGCTCGCTTCTCGCCCCATCTCATAAATAGAAATACTTAGCAATCGATGCTTACCCCAGAAAACGCTGATCCACGACCTCACAGCACTGCCTGTCGGGCCATCAAGGCGCCGGCGGTCTCGGTTATCAGGGCCGCCACCGCCTTGCCTGCCAGAGTGAAAGGGCGCTGACTGCTGGTAGCCAGCACCACATGCTGACGAAACACCCGCTCCGCCAGCGCAATGGCTGCGAGGCGGCCACAGGCCAGCTCCTCGCTGACTGCATGGCGCGGCAGCAGCGTGGCGCAGTCGTGCCGAGCCAGCATGCTCTTGAGGATCACCGAGGAGCTGGCCTCCAGGATCACGTTCAGGGGCACCCCATGTCGGCCTGCCTGCTCATCGAGCAGGTTGCGGATGGCGTTGGGAGGCACCGGCAGCACCAGCGGCAGGCGCTCGAGCGTCTGCAGGGCCATGCTGGCTGGCAGGGCCGTATCCACCGGCGCCAGCATGCGCTGCAGCACACTCTGGCGACCCACCACGCATATCTGCGCATCGGCCAGCTTGCGGTAGCTGTTGCTGCCTCTGGCCCGGTAGCGGTTCAGGATCGCCATGTCGATGCGGCCCTGGCTCAGCGCCACCTCCATGTCTCCGCTATAGCCCTCTATGACGCGCAGCCGGATCTCGGGAAAGCGCTGCGCCACCTCGCCATACAGCGCCGCAGCCATGAAGCCGGCCACACCCGGCACCAGGCCCAGCGTAACCAGGCCGCTGGGCACACCGTTCAGCTCCTTGCCCATGCGCAACAGCGCCTCGGCCTCGGACAGCAAAGCCGAAACGCGCGGCAGCATCTGCTCGGCCAGTGCCGTGGGCTTGACGCCGCGTCCCGTGCGGTAGAAGAGCGCACCGCCCAGCGCGCGCTCCAGTTCGGCGATCTGCCGGCTCACGGCCGACTGCGCCAGTCCACGCTCGACGGCCGCACGTGTCAGGCTGCCGCCCTGGATCGCGGCGGCCAGCGTCCTCAGCGACTTCAGTGTCAACAACTCCAGGGCTTCGGTGGCGTGGGTCATGGCAGCTTCTGCATCCATCTGAAAGCGAGATATCTGATTCTCATATTTCTGGTTGGCTCGCGGCTAGCTGTTTCCTACATTGACCTTCAGGAGACATGCACACCATGAACGGACCTCTCACCGGACTGCGCGTCCTGGACATCGCCACCATCATTGCCGCACCCTCGGCCGCGGCCCTCCTTGCCGACTACGGCGCCAGTGTCGTCAAGGCCGAGCTGCCCGGCGCAGGCGACGGCATGCGCGACTTCCCACCGCACAAGGACGGCAAGCCTCTGTGGTGGAAAGTGACCAACCGCGGCAAACGCCTGATCACGCTCGACCTGCGCATGCCCGAGGGGGCCGCGCTGCTGCTGCGCATGCTGCCTCAGTTCGATGTGCTGATCGAGAACTTCCGCCCCGGCACGCTGGATCGCTGGGGCCTGACCAAAGAGGCCTTGTGGCAGGCCCAGCCCAGCCTGGTGATACTGCGCACCACGGGCTTCGGCCAGAGCGGCCCCTACCGCGACCGGCCGGGCTTTGCACGCTTGTTCGAGGCCATGGGCGGCCTGACCTACATCAGCGGCGAAGCCCAGGGAGCACCCATGCACTGCGGCTACCCACTGGCCGACAACGTCGGCGGGCTGTTCGGCGCGGTAGGCGTGCTGGCAGCGCTGTGGCGCCGCGCCCGCAACCCGCAGGCCCCGGGCGAGGAAATCGATCTGTCGCTGACCGAGGCCACGCTCAAGCTGCTGGAGTTCCTGCCCATCCAGCACGAGCAGCTAGGCACCGTGTATCAGCGTTCGGGCAATGCCAACCAGTACTCTGCACCGGCCGCGGTCTACCGCACTGCCGACGGGCAATGGGTATCGCTGTCGGGCAGCACCAATGCCATGTTTGCCAACAACTGCCGCGCCATAGGCCGGCCCGAGCTGATAGACGAGCCATGCTTCGCCAACAACCGCAGCCGCGTGCAGCATGCCCAAGAGCTGAACGGCATCTTCGCGGCCTGGTGCGCAGCACATCCGCTGGCGGCGGTTCTGACCGCCTTCGAAGCGGCGCAGGGCACCATCGCCCCGGTCTACGGCATCGACCAGATCGAGGCCGACCCGCACATGCGCGCTCGCCAGGCCCTTTGCGACGTGCCCGACCGGGACTTCGGCAGCGTGCGCATGGCCAATGTCGTGCCGCGCTTTGCCCGATCGCCCGGAGGCATCCGCCACGCCGGCGGTTCGCTGGGACAGGACAACGAAGCGTTCTACCAGGGCGAGCTGGCAATGCCTGCCGCCGAACTGGCCCGCCTGCGCGAGGCAGGCGTCATCTGAGGCAGATCTGAAACAAAGGAGGCCCCCATGTCGATTCCTGAACCCCACCACCCGCTTGTGCGCCTGTCGCCCGATGAGGCCGCACTGCTTGAGCGCGTGAAAACGCTGGTGACCGAGCACATCGGTCCGGACGCTGACCGCGTGGCGCAGGAGGACGTCTTCGCCTGGGATACCTTCCGGCTGCTATGTCGCGAAGGCATCGTCGCCACCGCATTCCCGCGCGCGCACGGCGGCAGCGAGGCGTCGATGATGCTGCGCGTGCGCATCATCGAGGAAGTAGCGTCTGTGTGTTCGACGGCCGCTTCGCTGGTCACGGGCACCGACCTGTCCTCGCGCCCCATCGTGGCCGGCGGCAGCGAGGCACTGCGCAGCGCGCTGATCCCCGACCTGGCCAGCGGCGCACGCCAGTCGGCCTTCGCACTGACCGAGCCCGGCGCAGGCAGCGACGTGGCGCGGCTGGGGGCGCACTATGCGCCGGCACCGCAGGGCGGCTGGACGCTCAATGGCCAGAAGAAGTTCATCACGCGTGCCAACGTAGCGGACATGTTCGTGGTGGTGGCGCGCCAGGCGGACGGTCCCGGCGGCGGCCGCGGACTGAGCGCCTTCGTCGTGCCGCGCGACACGCCCGGCATCACGGTATCGCCGGTGATTCCCAAGCTGGGCTGGTACGGCGTGCCGATCGCGCTGGTCAGCTTCGACGACGTGCACATCGCGCCGGAGCACCTGCTCGGCAAGGAAGGCGAAGGCATGGCGCTGGCGCAGGACACATTGCTGCGCGCACGCATCGGCCACGCTGCGATCGCGCTGGGCCGCGCCGCAGGTGCGCTGCAGATTGCCGCCCAGTACGCCAACCAGCGCCAGGTCTTCGGGCAGCCGGTGGGTGCGCACCAGGGCATCCAGTGGATGGTGGCCGAGATGGCGGCGCAGATCGAGGCCGCACGCTGTCTGGTCTACAGCACCGCACAGCGCTACGACGCAGGCGACGCCGACGTGGCCGTCCATGCATCGATCGCCAAGCTGCATGCCACCGACCTGTGCATGCGCATCGTGGTCGACTGCCTGCAACTGCTGGGCGGCAACGGCTACCTCAAGGCCTTCCCGCTGGAGCGCTTCCTGCGCGACGCCAAGATGAACCAGATCGGCGAAGGTACCAGCGAGATTCACAAGACGCTGATCGGCCGCCATGTGCTGCGGCGCGCCGCAGCGCTGCCGCAGCACCCTTGCCTGGACATGGAGCCGGAGCTGTGGACATGAGCCATTCGCTGACCAACGACCTCTGCAGCCGGCTGGGCATACGCCTGCCCATCTTTGGTCTGGCCCACCGTATCGAAGTGGCCGCCGCGATCTCACGGGCAGGCGGGCTGGGCGTCTATGCCGCCGCGCGTGACGGCCCGCACGAGCTGCAACAGAAGCTGCGCCAGCTGCGCGAACTGTGCCCCGACCACCCGGTGGGCGTGGACCTGCTGCTGCCCACCGGCCTGCCCGAACACGACGACCGCGTGGCCGTGGCTGCCGCGCTGCCGCAGGGGCACAGGGATTTCGTGCAGGGCCTGTTCAGGCAATACGACGTGCCGCCGGCCACCGAAGGCAACTTCTTCTCGCAGTACATACGCTCGCAGAGCCTGTTCGAGGAGCAGGTGGACGCCATTGCGGGCAGCGATATCGAGGTCTTTGCCGCCGGCGTCGGCACGCCGGTGGAGGCGCTGGCACGCATCAAGGCCCGCGGCCTGCACACCATCGCCCTGGTCGGCAGCGTGCGCCATGCGCAAAAGGCGATCGCAGCCGGGGCCGACATCCTGGTGGCCCAGGGCTATGACGCGGGCGGCCACACGGGGCCCATCGGCACCTTCACGCTGGTGCCGCAGATCGTGGCTGCAGCCGGGGGCCGGCCAGTCATCGCGGCCGGCGGCATCGGCACCGGGGCGCAGGTGGCCGCCTCGCTGGCCCTGGGCGCGCAGGGTGCCTGGCTGGGCACGCTATGGCTGGGCACGCGCGAGCACGAGATGCCGCAGGAGCTGGCGAAGAAGCTGATCGCGGCCGACAGCGAAGACACAGTGATCACGCGCGCCCACAGCGGCAAGCCCTGCCGCGTGCTGCGCAGCGCGTTCAGCGACGCCTGGGCACAGCCCGGCGCGCCCGAGCCGCTGTTCATGCCCTACCAGCAGGCTCTCACCGGCGGTCTGCTGGCGGCGGTGGAGCAGCACCGGATCGAGCCGCTGATGTACGAGGCCGCAGGGCAGAGCGTGCACTGGCTGCGCGGGATCGAGCCCGTGGGCGCGGTGATGGACCGCCTGGTGACCGAGACGCGCCAGGCCCTGCAATCGATGGCGGCCTATATCGCCGCAGACTGAGGAGAGCGTCATGGATCGTCGGCAGTTCAATCTCCACGCGCTGCTCGCCGGCGCATCGGCCTGCCTGGGCCTTGTGCCAGGGATGCTGCCAGGGCTGGCGCGCGCCTCCGTTGCGCCCGGACCGGGCGGCTATCCCGAGCGGCCGCTGCGCGTCGTCGTGCCCTATCCCGCAGGCGGCGTCGTCGACGTGGTGCTGCGCGCCGTCTGCGACCCGCTTTCCAACGCACTGCCGCAGCGCATCGTGGTCGACAACCGCCCGGGCGCCGACGGGCGCATCGGCATCGATGCGGTGGCCAGGGCCCCGGCCGACGGCTATACGCTGCTGGCGGCGTCCCCGATCCTGACGACAGCCGAGCACCTGATGCCCGACAGCCGGCTGCGCAGCAGGGATTTCGTCGGCATCTGCGGCATCGCCGCCGCGCCGACGGTGTTCGTGGTGCACGACACGGTGCCCGCCAGGACGCTCAAGGAGTTCGTTGCGCTGGCGGCCCTCAGACCGGGCGAGTTCAACGCAGCCAACCCCGGCACCGGCAGCTCCATCCACCTGGCGCAGGAACTGTTCTTCGAGCGCACCGGCATCCGCTTGACCAACGTGAGCTACAAGGGCCAGCCGCCGGCGCTGCTGGACCTGGGCTCCGGCCTGCTGCAGTTCGCGCTGATCTCGCAGAGCCTGGTGCTGCCGCTGATCCAGTCCGGCAAGGTACGGGCTCTGGCTGTCAACGCCGCAGCGCGCACGCGCTCGCTGCCCGAGGTACCCACCATCGCACAGGCCGGCTATCCCGATATCCTGGTGCAGTCCTGGTACGGCATTGGCGCACCGGCGAAGACGCCCGTGCCGGTGGTCGAGTGGCTGAGCCGGCAGTTCCAGCGCGCGCTGGCGACGCCCGAAGTGCGCGCGCGGCTGGCTGCCACCGATGCGGAAATCCTGGCACTGGATGCGGCACGCTTCACCGAGCTTATCGCCGTGGAGACCAGGCGCTGGGGCGCGTTGATCCACAAGCGCGGCATACGGTTGTGAGCGCCCGCGCCAAGAGCCGCAACTAGGGAAGATGCGAGGCGCCGCGCGCCGCGCCCTGCCCACAATCGATGACCATGCTCTCCCCCAGCCAAGTCATCGTTGTGGCCACGCCGGTCTTTTTTGCATTGATTGCCGTGGAATGGGCCGTCAGCCTCAGGCGCGGGCGCAATGCCTATGCGCTGGCCGATGCCATCAGCTCGCTGAACCTGGGCGTCCTGAGCCAGACCAGCGCCGTCTTCACCAAGCTGCTGACGCTGGGCATCTACACCGTCGTGGCCAGCCATGTGGCGCTGATCGAGGCCGATGCCTTCTGGCTCAGCCTGCCGGGCTGGCTGCTGGCCCTGCTGTTCTACGACCTCTGCTACTACTGGCTGCACCGCATGGGTCATGAAGTGGGCGTGCTCTGGGCCGCCCATGCCGTGCACCACCAGAGCCAGGCCTACAACCTCTCCACCGCGCTGCGCCAGACCAGCTCCGGCGCGCTGCTGGGCTGGATCTTCTATCTGCCCATGGCCCTGGCCGGCGTGCCGCCGCTGGTGTTTGCCGTGGTCGGGCTGATCGATCTGCTCTACCAGTTCTGGGTGCATACCGAGCAGGTCAGGAAGCTGGGCTGGTTCGACCGCTGGTTCTGCGCGCCCAGCAATCACCGCGTGCACCATGCCGTCAACGAGCGCTATCTGGACCGCAACTACGGCGGCATTCTCATCGTCTGGGACCGGCTCTTCGGCACCTACAAGACCGAAGACGACGAGGAGCCCTGCGTCTACGGCACGCGCGGCCTGCTCAAGAGCTGGGACCCGCTGTGGGCCAACTTCAGCGTCTACCGCCAGCTGGCGCATGACAGCTGGCACGCACGCAGCTGGATGGACAAGCTTCGCGTCTGGTTCAAGCCGCCGGGCTGGCGGCCGGCCGATGTGGCGCAGCGCTTTCCCAGGCCCGCCTTCGATCTGGACGAGCACCGCATCATCTATTCGCCCCCCATGAGCGCTGCGCTGCGCTGGTTTGCCGGCCTGCAGTTTGCGGCGCTGGTTGCGGGCACTTCGGTCTTTCTCTGGCATGCCGACCAGTCGCCACTGGCCACCAATCTGATCTGGTTCGGCGTGCTGCTCACCGGACAATGGGCTCTGGGCGCTGCCATGCAGGGACGCATCAGCCTGTGGCTGGCACTGATGCTGCAAAGCGGCGCACTGGCAACGGCCACGGCGGCGCTCGGTCTGCAGCCATGGCATTGGCTGTTCAAGCCCGCCACCATGGTTTTTGCTCTCATATGCATAGCTTCTTGCGCAAGTCATGCCTCGAAAACAATGCAAAACCTGCCTCAAAGGCATGTCTATCTGCTGCTGACAGCTATTGTTTTTTCCATGTCAGGCGATGTCTTCCTGATGCTGGACGGACAGCTGTCAACCAGTCTGTTCATTCCCGGCCTGGTCAGCTTTTTATTGGCCCATGTCTGCTACGTTGCGCTGTTCAGGCTTGATGTGGCCTGGTTTGCAGATCGCAGCGCACTGCTGCTGGTGGCCGCGATCGGCGCCGCCATGTATGTCTTTCTCTGGACCCATGGCCTGCCTGCCGCCCTGCGTCTGCCCGTGGCCGCCTATGTCGGCGTCATCGCCCTGATGGCGGCCCAGGCCTGGGGACGCTATCGCCAACTGCGCAGCCGCGCCGCACTGCTGAGCGCCCTGGGCGCCAGCTTTTTCATGCTCAGCGACTCCATCCTGGCCATCAACCGATTTGTGCAGCCACTGCCCTGGTCGTCGGTGAGCGTGCTCGGCAGCTATTACGCCGCGCAGGCCCTGATTGTCTGGGGCTGTGTGCGCCAATGGGCCGAGCCCGCAACCCGCCAGGCCCCGGCGCAATTGCAACTGAAAGCCACCTAGGGTTGACCCTTGGACCGGTCTCGACCGATAATCGGCAGATCGCAATTTCAGGAGTCCCCACGTGGACAGTGCCAGTTCAACCAGTGATTTATCGCACGCCGCAATGGCTGCGAAGCTGGCCGACTGACAGACTCCCCCGGATCGGGAGTCGTCATCGACCGCCCCGCATCCCTTGCCCCGCGCCCCTCGCAACTTGCTGTTTGGCGTCCCGACGTTCGGGGCGGCCTGCCGTGCACAGCACGGCTAGAGCCCTCAAGCTCGCAAGCTCTGCTCATCACTGAGTTTTCGCGCCGCCAACCGCTCCGGCTTTCCGTCGGTTCATGGTCGCGCCAAAACGTTTGTGCCGCGCTGCCGCCTGGCCCGCTCCCTCAACCAATGAGGAGAACGCCATGAGCAACCGCCTGACCCGCACTCTGCACCAGCTGCGCCCCCTGCTGCTGCGCGCCCGCGCCACGCCCCACCAGGCAGCGCCCGCCGCACCGGCAGCCTTGCCGCAAGCGCTGGAACAGACGCTGGAACTCGATGCACTGACCAGCTGGCCCACGCATCGCATCCGCAGCTATCTGAGCAGCCGCAACGTGCGCTGAGCCGCCTCGTCGCGGACCGGCTCCGGCCCGTATTTCATTCACTTTCAACCAAGGAACACGTATGGATCCCGACCCTAGTCGATCTTGCAGCGCGCCCCGTGCGGCGCGCTGTCAAGCCATTGGCCTGCGCGTGACCTTGAGGGCTGCACGCAGGGACCGGAACCCCGACCCGGGGCTGGACGCCTGATGCAGTAGCAGCGGCGGGCAGCTCCCGGGTCACCCAAGGAGTATGCCCATGCAACGCCTCGCCTGGCTGCGCGTGCTGCAACGCAGCCGCCCCGCCCCCCGCCTCGATGACACCACCCGCCACCATGGCCTGACCCATGCCGTGAGCTCGGCACTGAGCGAGCGCCGCACCGACGTGCTGCGCCACCTGGTCGACCGCCACGGCGCGCCCCTCATGGCCAGTGCCATGGCCAATCTGAGCATCCGCCAGCGCGCCGATGCGCTGTCGCTGCTGACCCGCGAGCAGCGCAGCCGCATCGACAACCAGTTGCGCGCCAGCCAGGCGCAGCAGCCCTGGACGCGATTCGGCACCTCCGGCAAGACGCTGCACTGACAGGAGGCCGTGATGCAAACCCTCAAAAACCTGTTCCGGGCCTTCTTGCACAGCCACCGCCTGGCCGGCCTCTTCGGCCGCCGGCCGATGCCCGCTGGCGGCCCCTCCACCGCCGTCACCGTGCCACCGGCACAGGTACAGGCCCTGCAATCCGCCGCCTGCAGCCCCGTGGCTGCGCTGCTGCAGCAGCTGGACACATCGAGCCGGGGCCTGAGCCCCGAGCAGGCCCGGCAGCGCCAGCTGCGCCATGGGCCCAACGAGGTGGCGCATGAAAAGCCGCTGCCCGCATGGCAGCACCTGTGGCATTGCTACCGCAACCCCTTCAACCTGCTGCTGACGCTGCTGGCCGTGGTCTCCTATGTCACCGAGGACGAAAAGGCCACCATCGTCATCGCAAGCATGGTGCTGCTGTCCACACTGCTGCGCTTCGTGCAGGAGGGTCGCTCCCGGCGCGCCGCCGCGCGCCTGCAGGCCCTGGTCAGCAACCGCGTCACCGTGCGCCGCAGACCCGATGCACAGGCCGCAGACTTTCGCGACAGCGGCGGCGGCCATGACGCCTCGCTGTCCGAGCTGCCCATGCGCGAGCTGGTGCCCGGAGACATCGTGGCCCTGTCGGCCGGCGACATGATCCCGGCCGACTGCCGCCTGCTGTCCGCCAAGGACCTGTTCGTGAGCCAGGCAGCCATGACCGGCGAATCGCTGCCCGTGGAAAAGGATGCGCGTACCCTGGCTGTCCTGCAGGCGGGCCAGTTGCTGGAAGCCGGCAACCTGCTCTTCATGGGCACCAATGTGGTCTCTGGCTCGGCCATGGCCGTGGTCGTCGCCACGGGCAACCAGACCTATTTCGGCACGCTGGCAGCGCGCATCACGCACCAGGACCGCACGGCCACCGCCTTCGAGCAGGGCGTGAACAGCGTCAGCTGGCTGCTGATCCGCTTCGCGGCCGTGATGGTGCCCGTGGTGCTGTTCATCAACGGCTACACCAAGGGCGACTGGGGCGAGGCCTTTTTGTTCGCGCTGTCGGTGGCCGTGGGCCTGACGCCCGAGATGCTGCCCATGATCGTCACCTCCACGCTGGCCAAGGGTGCCGTGGTGCTGTCGCGCCAGAAGGTGATGGTCAAGCGCCTGGACGCGATCCAGAACTTCGGCGCCATGGACGTGCTGTGCACCGACAAGACAGGCACGCTGACCCAGGACCGCATCGCGCTGGAGCGCCACACCGATGTGCAGGGCCGTCCCAGCAACGAGGTGCTGCAGTTCGCCTACCTCAACAGCTACTACCAGACCGGGCTCAAGAACCTGCTGGACCGTGCCGTGCTCGAGCATGTGGAGCTGCGCACGCGGCTGCATGTCAACGAGGACTACCGCAAGGTCGACGAAATCCCCTTCGACTTCCAGCGCCGGCGCATGTCCGTGGTGGTAGCCGAGCGCGACCATCACCATGAGCTGATCTGCAAGGGCGCGGTCGAGGAAATCCTGCAGGTCTGCACACATATTCGAGACAGCGGGAGCGACGGTGACACGCGGCTGCCGCTCACGCCCGAGCGCCGCGAACAGGTGCGTGCCGTCACCGAAGGCCTCAACAGCGAGGGGCTGCGCGTGGTGGCCGTGGCCATGAAGGAAGTTGCGCCCGACAAGAACACCTACGGCATCGCAGACGAGTCCGGACTGACCCTGATCGGCTACGTGGCCTTTCTCGACCCGCCCAAGGAATCCACCCAGGCAGCCATTGCTGCGCTGCTGCAGCACGGTGTGACGGTCAAGGTGCTGACGGGCGACAACGAGCTGGTGGCACGCAAGGTCTGCCGCGACGTGGGTCTGCAGGTGGACGAGGCGATTGTCGGCAACGACATCGAAGCCATGGACGAGGAGCAGCTGCGCCGCTGCGTGGAGTCACACCTGCTGTTCGCCCGCCTGACGCCGCTGCACAAGGAGCGCATCGTGCGTGCGCTGCGCGCCAACGGCCATGTCACGGGCTTCATGGGCGATGGCATCAATGACGCGCCCGCGCTTCGCGCCGCCGATATCGGCATCAGCGTCGACAGCGGCGTGGACATCGCCCGCGAAGCGGCCGACATCATCTTGCTGGAGAAAAGCCTGATGGTGCTGGAGCAGGGCGTACTCGAAGGACGCCGCACCTTCAGCAATATGCTCAAGTACATCCGCATGACGGCCAGCTCCAACTTCGGCAACGTGTTCTCGGTGCTGATTGCCTCGGCCTTCATCCCCTTTCTGCCCATGCTGCCCATGCAGCTGCTGATGCAGAACCTGCTGTACGACCTGTCGCAGATCGCCATTCCCTTCGACAACGTGGACGAGGAAATGGTCGCGCGGCCGCTGCGCTGGAACCCTCAGGACCTGGGTCGCTTCATGCTCTTCTTCGGCCCCATCAGCTCGCTGTTCGACGTGCTCACCTTCGCGCTGATGTGGTTCGTCTTCCATGCCAGCACGGCCGCACAGCAAAGCCTGTTCCAGTCGGGCTGGTTCGTGGTGGGGCTGCTGACGCAGACGCTGATCGTGCACATGATCCGCACGCCCAGGATTCCCTTTGTGCAAAGCCGTGCCTCCTGGCCCTTGCTGGGCGCCACGGCGGCCATCATGGCCATAGGCATCTTCCTGCCCATGGGCCCGCTGGCCGGACATTTCAAGCTGCAGGCCCTGCCGCTCGGCTATTTCCCATGGCTCATCGTCATATTGCTGGCCTATGCTGTGCTGACCACGCTGCTCAAGCGCGTCTATATCCGCAAGTACGGCTGGTGAGCACCGGGCCGCTTCGCGTCTGCCCTGCGGGGCAGGCGCGCCAGCCCGGGCCGCATGTTTCATGAACCCAGACACCGCTCCATAAGCAATAACAATCGGAACTTCATGCAATCCCTACAGAACTTCAATCTGCTCGCCACGCTGAACACGGTGCTGTGCCTTGTCGTGGCCTTTGTCTGCGGCAGCATCATCGGCCTGGAGCGTCAGATACGCCAGCGCACGGCGGGCCTGCGCACCAATACCCTGGTCGCCGTGGGCGCGGCCGTGTTCGTCGACCTGGCCATGCGCGTCTCGGGAGCGGACGGCGCCACGCGCGTCATCTCCTATGTGGTTTCGGGCGTGGGCTTTCTGGGCGCGGGCGCCATCATGAAGGAAGGCGCCAACATCACGGGACTGAACACCGCCGCCACGCTGTGGGGTTCTGCCGCCGTGGGCGCCTGCGCGGGAGCGGGTCTGCTGCCCGAGGCAGGCATTGCCACCCTGTTCGTGCTGGCCAGCAACACCTTGCTGCGCCCCGTGGTCAACTACATCAACCGCCACCCCGTGGCCGAGCATGCCAGCGAGGCCACCTACTATGTCTATGTGATCTGCGGCCAGCAAGCCCAGGCCGATGTTCGCGAGGGCATGCAGGAGCTGCTGGAGGCGGCCAACTACCCGGTTCGCGCAGTCGAAAAGCACGAGATCCCGCCGCACAACACCGAAATCGAGGCCGAGCTGTTCGCCACGGCCGTGCATGCCGAGGAGCTGGACCAGGTGGTCACGCAGATCGAAGCCTTGCCCGGCGTGCTGCAGGCCTTCTGGAACGCCGGGCCGCAGAATAATTGACCCCCTGAGCCGCTACGCGGCTTCCCGTTGCGAGGCGGCTCTTGCTCGGCGTCTCTGGCCTTGGCCGTGCCAGTTCTTGGCCACGCCGGTTTTAGCGGCAGCGCTTACGTGGCCGAATCGTCTGCGGGGGCCTGCAGGCCCAGATGGCGGTAGGCGGCCTGCGTGGCCATGCGCCCGCGCGGCGTGCGCTGCAAAAAGCCCTGCTGGATCAGATAGGGCTCGATCACATCCTCGATGGTGCCCGACTCTTCGCCGATGCTCGCCGCGATGTTGTCCAGGCCAACCGGGCCGCCATCGAAGCGATGCACCACGGCTTCGAGCAGCTTGCGGTCCATGATGTCAAAGCCCTGAGGGTCCACATCGAGCATGGCCAGCGCCTTGTCGGCAATCTCACGCGTGATGCGGCCGTCGCCCTTGACATCGGCATAGTCGCGCACGCGGCGCAGCAGACGGTTGGCGATACGCGGCGTGCCGCGCGAGCGGCGCGCAATCTCGAAACAGCCTTCCTCGTCAATCGGGGCATTGAGCAAGCCTGCGCTGCGCTTGACGATGCGTGAGAGCTCCTCGGAGCTGTAGAACTCCAGCCGCGCCACGATGCCGAAGCGATCGCGCAGCGGATTGGTGAGCATGCCGGCGCGCGTGGTCGCACCCACCAGCGTGAAGGGTTGCAGGTCAAGCTTGATGGAGCGTGCGGCCGGGCCTTCGCCGATCATGATGTCGATCTGGTAATCCTCCAGCGCCGGATAGAGGATTTCCTCGACCACCGGACTCAGGCGGTGAATCTCGTCGATGAACAGCACATCGTTGGGCTCGAGATTGGTGAGCAGCGCCGCCAGATCCTTGGGTTTTTCCAGCACCGGACCGCTGGTCTGGCGCAGGTTCACGCCCAGCTCGGCCGCGATGATGTGGGACAGCGTGGTCTTGCCCAGGCCTGGCGGGCCGAACAGCAGCACATGATCGAGGGCCTCGCTGCGCTTTTTGGCAGCGCCGATAAAGATCTCGAGCTGCTCGCGCGCCTTGGCCTGGCCCACATACTCGTCGAGCTGCTTGGGACGCAGGGCGCGCTCCAGCGCCTCTTCGCCCTGGGACGAATGCCCGGCCGAGACCATGCGCGGCGCAACCGCCTCGGGGTCGGCGGCCGCGCTTCTGGCCTTGCGTGCAGGTGCGGGGCTGGCCGCAAATTCGTCCACATGAATCGTCATGGCGGCAATTGTGCCCCAAGCCAGGTCGGAGCACTGATTAAAAATACAGGGGAAAACAAAATCCCACAGTTGCAGCTCCCACATTGATGGCCGGCCCCGGGCTTTGCGCACAATGGCGGCAAAGACCTCAGGAGCTTTTTCATGCGTATTCACACCCTGGCCTGCACGGCCGCCCTGCTTTGCCTGTCCGTCCCGGCCCAGGCCGCGCTCAAGCCCGGCGATGCGGCCCCGAGCTTCAAGACGCCCGCAGCCGTCGCCGGCAAGGCCTTCGACTTCGATATGGCCGAGGCGCTCAAGAAAGGGCCGGTGGTGCTGTATTTCTTCCCCAAGGCCTTCACCCAGGGCTGCACGCTGGAAGCCCATGCCTTTGCCGAAGCCACGCCCCAGTTCGCGGCCATGAAAGCCACGGTGGTGGGCATGTCGCATGACGATATCGACACCCTCAAGCGCTTTTCCACCGAGGCCTGCCGCGACCAGTTTGCCGTGGCATCGGACCCGAAGGCCGTCACCATCAAGGCCTATGACGCGGGGGCTGCCGCCAACCCGGCCAGGGCCGACCGCATCTCCTATGTGGTGGGCCAGGACGGCAAGGTGAAGTTCGCCCTTGTCAGCAGCGACCCGCTGGCCCATGTGGAGCAGACCAAGGCCGCCGTCAGGCAGTTGCAGGGGAAATAGACCCGGCCCGGTCCGGCACTCCGTCACTGTGCCAGCCAGTTCCCGATCTGGCTGCTGAAGGTCCGGTCGAAGCGGCTGTAGACGTCGGAGCCGCCGCTGACCGTGCACGAGCTGCTGCCGCCGGACAGCGTGCCCACGACACGTCCGCCCGCAAACATGGCCGATCCGCTGCTGCCGCCTTCGGTCACGCCCTTGCTCCAGCCGACGTTCACGAAATCGCTCTGGGCATTGCCTGGGTTGCAGGTGATGCTGCCGGCACTCAAGCTGCAGTTTCGGTAGCTCTGCACCTGGCCTTCGCTGTATTTGAGCAAGTCGCCCTGCGGGTGATGCAGGCCGTAGATGGCCGTCCCCGTCACTGCCGTGCCTCTCGCATCCCAGCCGGCCAGCGTCGCACCGGCGGGCGCTGCGTCATTGAGCCGCATCAGCGTGGCATCGTGCGCCGCCGTGGCATACAGCAAGGTGGCGCCGCGCTGCAGCGCCGTGGTCTGGGCGCTGGGCTCGAAGCTGTTGCAGCTGGCCGAGCGGAAGAACCAGTCCGTGCGCAGCGAGGTGGCCGATGCCTGGGTCGATATGCAGTGATTGGCCGACAGGAAATACGGCGTTAAATCGCGCCGCGTGTTGTTCAGCAGGGAGCCCGTGCAGTAGTAGTAGCGGTTGTCTGAGCCCACATAGGTCATGCGCGCCACGGCATTGCGCTCGGTGGCGTACTGATCGGCGCAGCTGGCATCGAGCTCGCAACCCGCGGCATCGCCCACATTTCTGGGCACGAGACTATCGCGCAGCTCCAGCTCCACGGGCAGGGCCAGGTTGACATAGGCATGGGTGAGCGTGGGAATGGCAATGCGCAGCTGCGATGTCGACAGTCCCGCAGGCAGTGCAATCTCCAGCGTGACCTCATCGGCCCCCAGGTCGGGGGTCCACCAGATGCCGGCCGCCCGGGTATCGCCGTCGGCGCGGCGGTTGCGCGCAATGGCCTCGTTGACGGCCTTGCCAGTGGTCTCGAACCCGGTCTTGCTGCGATCCTTGCGGTACAGCCTGAGCTCGGCGGCATCGGGCATGGCATCGACCACCAGGCCCAGCCGCAGGCCATGGGCGCCGGCCGAGGTGATGCTGATCGCCGCCACCTGACCGCCCTCCGGGGTCTCGGACCAGCGCAGCGTGCGTGCCATATCGCCTGCGGACTGCAGCGATGACAGCGCCCGCGGCGCCCCTATCTGCATGGGCATGCCGGGCCTGGGCATGACCGGCGAAGGCGCGTCGCTCCACTGCGGCAATGCCAGATCGACGGCCTTGGGCCGCACGGCCACGGATGCCACGGCCACGCCTCTGGCCGAAGCCGCAGTCTGGGCGACAGGCACTATCAGCGAATCCAGCACATATGCTGTGGGCGGACCCGGTGGGGGACTGGTCTCTGAGACGCCCGCACCATTGCCGCCGCCGTTACCGACACCTGCGCCGCCAGGGCCCGGGTCCTGAACATTGCCTCCGCCTCCGCCTCCGCCTCCGCCTCCGCCTCCTCCGCCGCCGCAAGCGGTCAGCACCACCAGCATCAGGCTTGCGCATCGAGAGGAAACGCGCCTGCCCTGTATCCACCAATACATCTCGTGTTCTCCTGCCGTTCACGATCGGACTGGCACAGGGCCAGCGAAGCTATTTGGTCAAAGCCTTGAGCGCGAGCTTAATGCCCTCGCTCACCCCTACATCGGGTGGGAGTTTCTTGAGGGCGGCCGAGGCTTCCTTGTCGGAATAGCCCAGCGCCATCAGTGCCTGCTGGATATCGTTTTGCTCGTTGTTGTTGGCAAACAGCGACTGCGCACCGGTATCCGCGCCGATCTTGCCCTTGAGCTCCAGCAGCAGACGCTCGGCGGTTTTCTTGCCGATGCCGGGCACCTTGACCAATCGCCCTGCTTGCTGCTGCGATACCGCGTCCGCGAGATCATCGATGCTCATGCCGCTGAGCACGGCCAATGCCATGCGCGGTCCTATGCCGGTGATCTTGATGAGTTCGCGAAAAGTCTGACGCTCGCGGGCGGTTGCGAAGCCGAACAGCAGCTGGGCATCTTCCCGCACCACGAAATGGGTCAGCAGGGCCACCTTGGCGCCATTGGCGGGCAGGTTGTAGAAGGTGCTCATGGGCACCTGCACCTCATAGCCCACGCCGGCGCAGTCCACCAGGACTTCGGGCGGGTTTTTTTCCAGCAGCGTTCCAGTCAATTTGCCTATCATTGAAATCCTTTGCCGCACCGTGCGGCGATTCTTTTGAGAAATTATCCGCGTGATCCTGCGCCATACCTTCACTCCCCATAACAATACGCGCCTGACCCATCTCTGCGGCCCGGCGGATGCGCATCTGCGCACCATCGAAGTCGCGCTGGGCGTCAAGATCGCTCACCGTCACGAGCAGTTCAAGATCGACGGCCCCAAGGCCAAGGCCAATGAAGCGCTGGAGCTGCTGCAGGCGCTCTATGAGATCGCCGACTACGTGATTGCCGAGGATACGCTGCAGCTCATGCTGGCCGGCGATGTCGAGATGCTGGAAGCCGATCTGACGGCACCGCAGCTGACCACGCGCCGTGCCGATCTGCGCGCCCGCACGCCCAACCAGGCGCTGTATCTGGAAAACATCGCCAACCACGACATCAGCTTCGGCATCGGCCCGGCCGGCACGGGCAAGACCTATCTGGCCGTGGCCTGCGCCGTGGATGCGCTGGAGCGCAGCGCCGTGCAGCGCATCGTGCTGACCCGGCCCGCCGTGGAAGCTGGCGAACGCCTGGGCTTTCTGCCCGGCGACCTGACGCAGAAGGTGGACCCCTACCTGCGCCCGCTGTACGACGCACTCTACGATCTGATGGGCTACGAGAAGGTGCAGAAGGCCTTCGAGCGCAATGCGCTGGAGATCGCGCCGCTGGCCTTCATGCGCGGGCGCACGCTGAACAACGCCTTCGTGATCCTGGACGAGGCGCAGAACACCACGCCCGAGCAGATGAAGATGTTTCTGACCCGCATCGGCTTTGGCGCCAAGGCCGTGGTCACGGGCGATGTGAGCCAGGTCGACCTGCCCAAGGGAGCGCCCAGCGGTCTTGTCGATGCCGAGCGCGTGCTCAGACGCGTCAAGGGCATCTCCATCAACCACTTCACCAGCGCCGACGTGGTGCGCCACCCGCTGGTGGCGCGCATCGTGGACGCCTACGACGCGCGCGGGCGCGTGTCCGAAGGCACTTCGGCGCCCAAGCACCGCGCCAGCAGCCCGCGTACGGCCCGCTCGCTGCCCACGGCCGACGAGCTTTAATCAAAATCCATAGCTACTAGCACTTACCAAATAAGGGCTAAAAGCCAAAATGACCTTGAATCAACTGCAACTATCGCTGCAATTCGGCCCCAGCGCCGAGGCGGCCGCCCACCGCGAACTGCTCAGCCGCAGCCGCGTCACGCGCTGGATCCGCCATGCGCTGGCCGTGGATGCCGAGATCACGGTGCGCATCGTCGATGCCGAGGAAGGCCGCAAGCTCAACCGCGAGTACCGCAAAAAGGACTACGCGACCAATGTGCTGACCTTCGACTATCAGCAGGAGCCGACCGTGATGGCCGATCTGGTGCTCTGCGCCCCCGTGGTGGAGCGCGAGGCCCAGGAGCAGAACAAGAGCCTGGAAGAGCATTACGCCCACCTGCTGGTGCATGGCACGCTGCATGCCCAGGGCTGGGACCACGAGACCAGCGAGGAAGACGCGGAAGAGATGGAGGCCTACGAGACCGACATCATGAAGGAGATGGGTTACGAGGACCCCTACGCCAAATAGCGGACAGGCATCGGCCCGCGTGCCGTAGACTCCTGAAAACAGAGCTGCCTGCGCATGTCAATCATGTATTTCAAAGGCTTTTAGCCTTGAAAATCAATAATGACAAGCGCAGGCAGCTCTTTTTATGAGAGCACCCCGGCCGGGCTTACTCCACACTCAGGCCGATGCTGCGTACCAGTTGGGCCACGCGCACGTCTTCGGTCTTGATCTGTCTGGCAAACACCTGCTGGCCCTCGCCCACGGGAGTGATGCCCTGCTGCAGCAGGCTCTTGCGCAGCTCGGGGTCCTTGAGCGCCTTGTCAGTGTCCTGGGCGATGGTCTGGACCACGGCAGCCGGCGTGCCCTTGGGTGCGAACAGGCCGAACCAGGCGCCGGCCTCAAAGCCCTTGTAGCTCTCGGCCAGAGTCTGCACCTGGGGCAGCAGAGCATGACGCTGCAGGCCGGACACGGCCAGTGCCGTGAGCTTGCCGCTCTGGATCTGGGTGAGCGCCGGAGCGATCGCAATCAGCATCACATCGACCTGGCCGGCCAGCACATCCTGCAGACCCTGAGGACCGCCGCGATAGGGGATATGCGTGGCGAAAAAGCCTGCGCGCTGCTTGAACTGCTCCATGGCCAGGTGCTGGGCGCCGCCCGTGCCCGAGGAGGCGTAGTTGATCTTGCCCGGGTGCGATTTGGCGTAGGCCACAAAGTCCTGCAAGGTCTTGAAACCCCTCCTGGGGTTGGCCACCAGCACGAAGTCGGACTGGCCCAGCTTGGTCACCGGCACCAGGTCGTTCTTGACGTCATAGGGAAGATTGCGCTGCACATTGGGCATGATGGTGATGGCGCTGTCGCCGCCCACCAGCAAGGTGTAGCCATCGGGCTGGGCCTTGACCACGGAATCCACGGCCGAGACACCGCCGGCCGCGCCCTTGTTTTCCACCACGATGGCCTGCTTCCAGTCCCTGCCCACCAGATTGCCTACCTGGCGAGCCAGCAGATCCGGAGCGCTGCCAGGGCCGTTGGCCACCACCAGCCTGACCGAGCGCGCCGGAAAGTCCGGCTGCTGTGCCATGGCTGCGCCCGATACACAGCTTGCGGCCAGCATGGTCCAAGCGGTGCGGGAGAGAAAACGGGGCAGATTCACGGCAAAACTCCTTAACTAAGGAGTTGATTGTCAAAACAATCACTTATTCCTCAAAATACTGTTTTCACATTCTTTTATTTCCAAAAATAATTAACTACGCAAGAAAAAGAAAAGAGGCGACACAGGCCAGCACCTAAGATCGACCCCAACCACAAGGCGCAAAGCCGATAGAGAAAATCAGGAGACAAGAACATGGAGAACCTGGGCCACCTCGCCCTTTTGCTGGCCGCAGCTTTCACGGCCGGCGCGCTCAACGCGGTCGCCGGCGGCGGCAGCTTTCTGACCCTTCCCGCGCTGGTCTTCACCGGCGTGCCGCCCGTGATTGCCAATGCCACGGGCACCGTGGCCCTGCTGCCGGGCTATATGGCGGGTGCCTGGGGCTTCAAGGACGATATGCAGTCCCCGCCAGGCCTGTCCATGAAACAGGTGGTGGCGCTGTCCCTGATCGGCGGCTCTGCGGGTGCGGCGCTGCTGCTGTTCACGCCCGACGCAACCTTCCGCAAGGTCGTGCCCTGGCTGCTGCTGGCCGCCACCGCCATGTTCGCCTTCGGCCCGCAGCTGCGCGCCTGGGCTGCGGGCAAGAATGCCGCTCATGCCACCCCATCGATGGCCAAGGCCGCTGCAGGCATGCTGATCGTGGCCATCTATGGCGGCTACTTCAACGGCGGCCTGGGCATTTTGCTGCTGGCCTTGTTCGGCCTGCTGGGCCAGACCTCGCTCAACGCCATGAACGGCATGAAGAACCTGGTCTCGGCCCTGCTGACGGCGATTGCCGTGGTGATCTACGCCGTGGGCGGCATTGTGGAGTGGAAGCTGGCCCTGGTCATGATGGCGGCCGCCACCCTGGGCGGCTATCTGGGAGCGCGCGTGGCGCGCAAGATTGCGCCCCATGTCCTGCGCTGGGGCATTGTGGCCACGGGGCTGGTGATGGCAGGGCTGTTCTTCGCCAAAGGCTGAAGCGGCGTCCAAAGCAAAAAGCCTTCTCGCGACCGAGAAGGCTTTTTTGTGAGCATCCCGCGCTTTGTGGGAAAGCGCTGGAGATCAATTTGATGGACGGTGCTTAGAACGTGTTGACGTGCTTAGAGCAGCCGCGCCTTGACGGTCTTGCCCTTGACCTTGCCACCATTGAGCTTGGCGCAGGCCGCCGAGGCGATCTTGCGATCCACGGCCACATAGGTGGAAAAGTCGTTGACGCTGATCTTGCCGATCTGCTCGCGGCTGTAGCCGAAGTCGGCGCACATGGCGCCCATCACGTCGCCTGCGCGGATCTTTTCCTTGCGCCCGCCGATGATCTGGATGGTCATCATGGGCGGCAGCAGCTCGCCACCGGCGGCGGGCGTGAGCTCTTCCACGGGGAAGAACTGCGAAGCCCGGCCTTGCAGCTGCTCGATCTTGCCCACACTGCCCATCTCGTCCATGGACACCAGATTCAGCGCCAGCCCTTCGGCATCGCCACGGCCCGTGCGGCCGATACGGTGGATATGGACCTCGGGGTCGGGCGTGACATCGACATTGATGACGGCCGACAGATCGGCAATGTCCAGGCCACGCGCCGCCACATCGGTGGCGACCAGCACGCTGCAGCTCTTGTTGGCAAACTGCACCAGCACCTCGTCGCGCTCGCGCTGCTCCAGCTCGCCGAAGAGGGCCAGAGCGCTGAAGCCCTGAGCCTGCAGCTCGCTCACCACGTCGCGGCATTGCTGCTTGGTGTTGCAAAAGGCAATGCTCGACTCGGGGCGGAAGTGCGCCAGCAGCTTGGCAACGGTGTCCACCTTGTCACGAGCGCCAACCTCGTACCAGCGCTGTGCGATCTTGCCGGCGCTGTGCTGGGTCGCGACCTTGACGGTCTGAGGATCGCGCATGAAGCGGCTGGCCAGCGAGGCAATGCCTTCAGGGTAGGTGGCCGAGAACAGCAAGGTCTGACGATCCGCCGGGCATTGGCGCACCACGGTTTCGATGTCGCCGAGAAAGCCCATGTCCAGCATGCGATCGGCCTCGTCCAGCACCAGGGTCTTGAGGTTGCCGATGTCGAGCTTGCCGCGCTCCATCAGATCCATCACGCGCCCGGGTGTACCGACGACGATGTGCGCGCCGTTTTCCAGCGAAGCGATCTGGTTGCGCGAGGGCACGCCGCCATAGACGGTGACGACCTTGATGTTGTCCTGCGCACGCGCCAGGCGGCGGATCTCGGTGGCGACCTGGTCGGCCAGTTCGCGCGTGGGGCACAGCACCAGGGCCTGGACGGCAAACCAGCGCGGGTTCAGGCGGTCCACCATGGGCAGGCCGAAGGCAGCCGTCTTGCCGCTGCCGGTGCTGGCCTGGGCGATCAGGTCCTTGCCCTGCAGGGTCAGCGGCAGGCTGGCGGCCTGGATGGGCGTCATCTGCGCATAGCCGAGCTGCTGGAGGTTGGCCAGCATTTCGGGGGACAGGGGCAGCGCCGAGAAAGCGGTGGAATCAGAGGCCTGGGCGGCGCTGGTGGAGGTATTCATGGGAGCGGATTATCCCGGGCCTGCGCCGCAAAAGCCTTGAGCCATCGCTATTCACGGTGTCGTTTGCGGGTTGCCCCTCTTCAATTCGAGCCGGCCATGCTCCTAGTCTGAAAGCGCGGTCTTCAATGGCCGCCTCTGTTTGAAGCCAACCACAGACCCTCACATGCACCCTAGCCTTACCCGCAAGTTCTGCGCCGTCGCCACGCTGGCCTTCACTCTGGGCTCGACCCAGGCAGCAGAGCTGGATCCCCAGCCGCTCAAACCCCAGCTGCAGCAGCTGATCGCCCAGATGTATCCGCAGTTGCGCGGCATCTACGAAGACCTGCATGCCAACCCCGAGCTGGGCTTCCAGGAAACACGCACCGCCGCCAAGCTGGCTGCCGAGATGCGCAAGCTGGGCTTTGAAGTCACCGAGGGCATTGGCAAGACCGGCCTGGTCGCCATCTACCGCAATGGCGCGGGCCCCACCGTCATGGTACGCACCGAGCTGGACGCCCTGCCCATGGAGGAAAAAACCGGCCTGCCCTATGCGAGCAAGGCCAAGGCCCAGTACAACGGCAAGGAGAGCTTTGTCGCCCATAGCTGCGGCCACGATATGCACATGACCAGCTGGCTGGGCACTGCCCAGGCGCTGCTGGGCCTGAAGAAGCAATGGAAGGGCACGCTGATGTTCGTGGCCCAGCCGTCCGAGGAAACCGTGACCGGAGCCAAGGCCATGCTGGCCGACGGCCTGTTCCAGAAGTTCGGCAAGCCCGACTACGCCTTTGCGCTGCACACCGGCTCCATGCCTTATGGCACGGTGGGCTATGTGGCCGGGGCGGCGACCTCCAATTCGGACTCGCTGGACATCACGTTTCACGGTCGCGGCAGCCATGGCTCCATGCCCGACAAAGGCATAGACCCCGTGCTCATGGCCTCGCGCTTCGTGGTGAATGTGCAAGGCGTGATCAGCCGCGAAAAAGATCCCATGGAGTTCGGCGTGGTCACCGTGGGCGCCTTCAACTCGGGCAGCGCGGGCAATATCATTCCCGACCAGGCGCGGCTGCTCGGAACAATCCGCAGCTACAAGAGCGAGGTGCGCACAAAAATGCACGAAGGCATTGAGCGCACGGCCAAGGCCGAAGCCGCCATGTCGGGCGCTCCTGCACCCGAGGTCAAGCTGGTCAAGGGCTCGGATGCCGTGGTCAATGACGCGGCACTGGTAGGCCGCACGGTCAAGCTGTTCAAGGCCGCACTCGGCGACCGCAATGTGATCCCCATCTCACCCATCACGGCCAGCGAAGATTTCTCGGACTTCATCAATCAGGGCGTGCCATCCATGTTCTACACCCTGGGCGTGTACGACCCCAAGAAGGTGGCCGAGGCCAGTCAGCCCGGCGGCAAGCCGCTGCCCTTCAATCACTCACCCTTCTTCGCCCCCGAGCCAGAACCCACGTTCAAGACCGGCGTGGAAACCATGACCCTGGCTGTCATGAACGTGATGCAGTAAGCAGCGCCAGCCCCGCCATCGGGGCTGCGCCTTGCCTTCAGCGCGTCACTGCATCTGCTTCAGATTGCCGATGCGCACCAGCATCTCGGTGAACATCTGCATGTCCGTGCGCAGATCCGGCAGTTCCTGGTACTCCAGCGCATTGTGGGCCGTGTACTTCTTGCCGGGCATGGCCGGGCCGAAGTTGATGGCGTTGGGCATGAGCTTGGCCGTGGTGCTGCCTGCGGTCGGCACGGGCCTGGCGTCCAGTCCCGTGGTGTCGCCAAAGATATTGAGCAGGGTGCTCAGCCATGCGCCCTTGGGGTCGCGAGCCATCCAGTTGCCCTGGGTGTACTGCACGCTGACCGGCACCTTGGCCGCCTCACTCCAGCGGGCAATGCCCTGCTCCACCTCGGCGCGCAGCTGCTCGGGCGTCTTGCCTCGCGGCATGCGCGCATTGGCAGTCACCTCCAGTTTGCCGTCTGCCGACTTGATGAGATTGGGCGACAGCGTGAGCGGCCCCATGAAATCATCGGCATAGGCAATGCCCAGCTGCCGGCCCAGATAGTCCAGGCCAAACACGCCATTGATGTAGCGCACGGCCTGGCTGTACTGATTGGGCTGCACCAGTGCGGCGCCCTGTTCCAGCATCAGGCTCTGCTGCAGGAACAGCGCCAGGCGCGGCACGGGATTCACCCCTTCCTCGGGGCGCGAGCCATGGGCCGATGCGCCGCTGACCTTGACCGTGACTGTACCCTCGGCGCGCTGCACATCGATGGAGAACTTCCCCTGCGCCTCATGCCTGCGCACAAAGTCGCCCTTGTCCTTGGACAGCCGCTGCGCGATCTGATCCAGCGCAGCCGCATCGGTGGCAGAGACGGTGGCGGAGGCCGTCTGCGCAATGGAGTTGGCCGAGGCGGCGCCGGCCATGGCGGTGATGGCGGGCTTGGCGGCATCCACGGGAACATCCGCAAACAAGGCCTTGAGCGCGCCCGTGCCCTTTTCAGCGACCACGGCCGGGTACTTGCTGTCCAGCACGATGTTGTACTGCGGCAGCGAGGTCTTGCTCTGGTAGTACTTCATGGCATCGCCGCCGGTTTCCTCGGTGGTCTCTATCATCAGACGAATGCTACGCGACAGCGGCAGACCGCTGTCCTTGACCGCCTTCATCGCATACAGCACGGTGGCGATGGAGCCCTTGTCGTCAATCGTGCCGCGCCCGTAAAGCCGATCGCCCACGCGGGTGACCTGGAACGGGTTGATCTGCTTGCCATCCAGTACCCACTCGGCAGCCACCACCGGCACCACATCGGCATGGGTCAGGATGCCGAACTCGGTGGCCTCGCTGGCGCGGCTCGCCGCATTGGCAGGCAGCGTCACTTCAAAGATGCGGTTGTCCACATTGCGAAAGCGCAGCCCGAACTCGGCTGCCATGGACGCAACGAGCTTGCCGAAATCCAGGATGGCCGGACTCTCATGCGCAGGCACCTTGGGATCGCGCACCGTGGGCAGCGCCACCATGCGCTGCAGGCTCTCCAGCACCGCCGTCTCTTGTGTCATACGGTTGTACACCCCCAGCAATCGGGCGATATCCGCGAGCTGGCCGTCCGACAGAGATTGGCCGAGCGTGTAGCGCTGCACGGCTGCCGCCACGCCAGGCTCGGCCTTGGCAGCCTGCTGCGCAAAGGCCTTGAAGGATTCGGGCGGGGTCGCAGCGGATGACGCGACTAGTGCCTCCAACGCGGGTTTCTTCAAGGTCTGCGCCTGGATGGGCAGACTGGCGCCTGCAACCAGACTCAAGGTCAGGCTCGCAGCGATGATCGGCAAAGAGGGCTTGCAGGATTTCTTCATGGACAGCTTTTGCAGGAATCGTTGTGGTGAATGTGGTCTCAGGCCTGACTTCGCCTATACCTGAGGCTCCATGCGCATGGGGATGGTCACAGGCCCGTCATTGACCAGATGCACCTGCATGTCGGCGGCGAACTCGCCGGTCTGGACCTGAGCGTGGGCAAGCCTGGCCTGGTTCACAAAGTAGTCGTAGAGGCGCCGACCTTCGCCAGGCTCGGCAGCTGCAGTGAAGCTGGGGCGATTGCCGCCCCTGGTGTCGGCCGCGAGCGTGAACTGGCTGACCACCAGCAGCCCTCCGCCAATGTCCTGCAGGCTTTTGTTCATCTTGCCGGCCTCGTCGCTGAATATGCGCAGCTTGAGCATCTTGGCCAGCAGCTTGTCGGCCTCGGCCTCGGTATCGCCGCGCTCGGCACAGACCAGCGCCAGCAAACCCTGGTCGATCTGGCCCGTAATACGACCGCCGACCTCCACGCGCGCCTGCTTGACGCGCTGAATCACACTCATCATGTACTTAAACCTTCCTTGGCCGTGCCTTGTGCTGCGCCGCCCTGCTCTCCGTCAGCCACTTCGCTGACCGTATTCATGCCCATGGGCAGCAGCTCGATGCGGGCATACAGGCCTGGAATGGCCTGCAGCAGCGCGGCTTCAATCTCGGAGCGCAATTGTGCCGCTCGCTGCACGCTCCACTGGCCGGGAACATGCATGTGGAAGTCCACAAAGCTGCGCTCCCCCGCCTGGCGGCTGGAGATGTTGTCAAAGTTCACACCCTCGTTGCGCTTGGCATAGCCATCCAGCAAAGTGTCAATCCTGAGGCGCTGCGGCGCATCCAGCGCCTGATCCATCAGTCCTTGCGAGGACTGCCAGACCAGTTGCACACCCTGCACGCAGATATGCACAGCCACTGCCAGAGCCACCAGTGCATCCACCCACAGCCAGCCCGTCAAGGCGGCGGCCAGCAGCCCGACCACCACGCCCACCGAAGTCCAGACATCGGTCAGCAGATGCCGCGCATCGCCCTCCAGTGCCATGGAGCGGTATTTACGTGAAGAGCGCAACATGACCCAGGCCAGCAGCCCGTTGAAGACGGTGCTGAGCAGCGACAGCATCAGGCCCCAGCTCAGCTGCTCCAGGGGTTGCGGGTTCCACAGCCGCGACAGCGCCGCCCAGGCAATCGCCAGGCTGGCACCTATGACCAACACCCCCTCAAAACCGGCCGAGAAGTACTCCGCCTTGTAATGCCCATAAGGGTGTTCGGTATCCGCCGGTCGCTTGGCCACGGTCACCATGGTCAGAGCAAACATGGCTCCGGCCAGATTCACAAAGGACTCCAGCGCATCGGACAGCAGGCCTACCGAGCCGGTCAGCCACCAGGCCAGGGTCTTGAGCACAATGGTGAGCAGTGCCACCACTACGGACAGGCGCAGCAGATTGTGCGGCTGCAGCCATTTTGAAGAGCTTGAGAGGTCGGATTTGAGCATGTTCTGGTTCCTGAGCCTCTATATCACCAAGTGCTTTGATACATCAATAGTCTTTGCCAGTTGTCTGAAAAGCAATTCACAATCCCTTATCGTGATGGACATGTCATGGTCGAGGCTGACCTGATTCCTATATAAATACTCCCAGAGAAAAGGGAGGCGCATGCCTGATACGTTGATAGCACAGCAACCGAGGGATGAGGACGCCATTCTTCGACTGGTGGCCGATACAGCGCCCGCTATGCTGGCTTATTTTGATGCCGGCACACGCGCCTGTCGCTTTGCCAACGCGCGCTATGCAGAGCACTTTGGCCACACCATGCAAACCATAGTGGGCATGGACGTGCGTGACATCGTGGGCGAGCTGGTCTGGACACAGATCGAACCTTATCTGGACTCCGTGGCCGTCGACAACACCCAGACGCTGCGCTACACCCGCCAGGTCGAAAACGAGATTGGCCGGCTGCAACACATCGAGGCAGTGCTGCGCCCTCATGAGGAAAAAGGCGTACTCAAAGGGGTCGTGGCGCTGATGACCGATGTCAGCCACCACCATCTGGCGACACAACAGATACGCGACAGCGAAGAGCGCATGCGCAAGTTTGCCGCCATCACCACCGAAGCCATCGTGCTGCACCGCGACGGCATCATCATGGACGGCAATGATGCGCTTTCCCGGCTGGTTGGCTACTCGCTTGGCGAGCTGCGCGGCACGCCGGTTCTCGATTACGTGGCGCCCGAGGCACGTCTGCGAGCGCTGCAGAACATGCGCAGCGAGCGCGAAGATCGTCTTGAGTCCGTGGTCGTGCACAAGAACGGCCAACTCATCCCCGTCGAGATAGAGGCCTCCACCATGCCTGGAGAAAAGGACAGGCATCGCATCGTCCTGCTGCGCGACCTGACCGCAAACCTCCAGACCCGCCAGCGCATGGACTATCTGACCCAGCATGACCTGCTGACGCATCTGCCCAACCGGGCACGTCTGAACCATTTGCTGGCCGATGCCATCGCCAGGGCTGCCGGCGAGCAATCGCGGCTGGCGGTGCTGTCGCTGGACCTGGACCAATTCAAGTCGGTGAACGATTCGCTCAGTCATCAGGCTGGAGATCTGCTGCTGTGCGAGCTGGCGCAGCGGCTCAGAAGCACTGTAGGTGCTCAGGATATCGTGGCCCGCACCGGCAGCGACGACTTTGTGGTCGTGCTGCCAGACAACCCCGGCCTGCTGGAGACAGAGGCCCTGCTGGCACGACTGCGCGCGACTGCAGAGGCACCCTATCTGATAGAGGGCACCCAGCTGGTGATCTCCGTCAGTGTCGGCGTCGCCATGTATCCCAAGGACGGGAAATGCCCGGCATCCCTGCTGAGCAATGCCGAGGCTGCCATGCAGATGGCCAAGAGTCACGGCCGCAGCTTCTCCCAGTTCTACACTCCTGCACTCGAGAGCCGCGCAACACGCATGCTGATGCAGGAGCAGATGCTGCGCAACGCCGTGGAACGCGGTGAGTTCGAGCTGCATTACCAGCCACAGACTCTCATGCAGACGGGCGAGCTTTCAGGCTTCGAAGCCCTGGTGCGCTGGAAGCACCCGCACCGTGGCCTGGTCTCGCCCGACGAGTTCATCGGCTTTGCCGAAAACCGGGGGCTGATCGCAGCCGTGGACCGCTGGGTGCTCTATCAGGCCTGTCGTCAAGCCCGTGCCTGGCAGCAGCAAGGATTTCCCCCTATCCCTGTGGCAGTCAACCTGTCGGCACAGGAATTCCGCCAGCGCGATGTCGTCAAGGAAGTGGCACAGGCCCTGGCCGACACGGGGCTGGACGCCTGCTATCTGCACATCGAGGTCACAGAAACCACGCTGATGCTCTCGGGCAACCAGATGCAGCAGACTCTGCACGCCCTCAAGGCACTTGGCGTGGGACTGGCCATCGACGATTTCGGTACCGGCTACTCGTCTCTGGCCTATCTGCGCAAGCACCCCATAGACCGGCTCAAGATCGACCGCTCATTCGTGACCGATCTGCCCCACAACCCGGATGCCGCCGCCATTGTCAATGCCATCGTGCAGATGGGCCAGAGCCTGCATCTGGAGATTCTGGCCGAGGGTGTGGAAAGCACTGAACAGCTGCAACTTCTGAGAGAGATGGGCTGTGCCATGATGCAAGGGTTTCTCGTGTCAGCGCCATTACCTGCCGAGCAGGCTTCGGCATGGATGTCGCAACACTGTCAACTGCTACAAAGACAATAGTGCATGGCCTCGAATACACCGACACCCTCTCATAAAAGCAGCAGCATGTTCCATACGGATGCCCCTCAGGCATTGGCCCATGTGCAGCAGCTGTACCGCGAGCAAATCGACCATCTGCGAGCTGCCATGCAGCGTTTCGTGGCGGGTGAAACTCCGGCCGCGCCCATTCATGCCTACTACCCGTTTGTACGCATCAAGACCACCACGGTGGCGCAAGCCGATACCAAGCTGACCTACGGCTTTGTGGAAGGCCCAGGCACCTACGAGGCCACGCTGACCCGGCCCGACCTGTTTGCCAGCTACTTCGGCGAGCAACTGCGCCTGCTGATCCTGCACCACCAGGTCCCTATCGAAGTAGGCCTCAGCGACAAGCCCATCCCGATTCATTTCTCTTTCGCTGACAACGACCATATCGAAGGCTCGCTCTCGCCAGAGCGCCGCATGCTGATGCGCGATGTGTTCGATCTGCCGGATCTGGAGTCCATGGACGACGGCATCGCCAACGGCACCTGGCGCGCGGCGGCAGGCGAGGCCCTGCCTCTGTCGCTGTTCACCGCCCCGCGCGTGGATTACTCGCTGCATCGCCTGCGCCACTACACAGGCACAGCCCCCGACTGGTTTCAGAACTTCGTGCTGTTCACCAACTACCAGTTCTATATCGACGAATTCATCCGCCTGGGTCACGCCGAAATGGCCAAGGAGGACAGCGAATACATTGCCTTCGTCGAGCCTGGCAATGTGGTGACCCGCCGCGCAGGCCTGCCTGCAGAAGCCGTTGACGAACTTGGCACGGCACCGCCGCGCCTGCCGCAGATGCCGGGCTACCACCTGGTGCGCGCTGACAACAGCGGCATCACCATGGTCAACATCGGAGTGGGCCCGGCCAATGCCAAGACCATCACCGACCACATCGCCGTGCTGCGCCCTCATGCCTGGATGATGCTGGGCCACTGCGCGGGCCTGCGCAACAGCCAGCAACTGGGCGACTATGTACTGGCCCACGCCTATGTGCGTGAAGACCATGTGCTGGACGAAGAGCTTCCTCTGTGGGTGCCGATTCCTGCGCTGGCCGAAATCCAGGTCGCGCTGCAGCAGGCCGTGGCCGATGTCACGCAGATGGAGCGTGCCGACCTCAAGCGAATCATGCGCACCGGCACCGTGGCCAGCACCGATAACCGCAACTGGGAACTGCTGCCCGACAACCTGCCCCAGCGTCGCTTCAGCCAGAGCAGAGCCGTGGCGCTGGATATGGAGTCGGCCACCATTGCCGCCAACGGCTTCCGCTTCCGCGTGCCCTACGGCACCTTGCTGTGCGTGAGCGACAAGCCGCTGCACGGCGAGATCAAGCTGCCTGGCATGGCCAACCATTTCTATCGAGAGCGTGTGGACCAGCACCTGCGCATCGGCATGCGTGCCGTCGACATACTGCGCGAAGGCGGCTCCGACCGCCTGCACAGCCGCAAGCTGCGCAGCTTTGACGAAGTGGCCTTCCAGTAGAGCCCAGCCATGCCGGAGGCCGACCAGTTTTCCATGACATTGATGGTGGCCGTCAATTTGATGACGGTCGCTTTTGCACTGCCATGGTTTATGGGTCAGCAAATGAGCCGGGCAGCCAGAAATGCTCAGCAATTCCTGCTTTTGCAGGGGCTGGCCTGGCTGCTCGTCTTCTGCGCCGGCCATGTACTACCCTTCACATGGAATGCGCTGCTGTCGATCTCCAGCGCCGCTGTTGCAACCGGTGCACTGTGGCAGCTGCATAAAGCACTCAAGGGCTGGCTTGGACCTCGCAACAAGATACTCACCCGCTCCCTGGCCGTGCTGTGCCTGCTGACACTTGCGGGCGTGCTGGTTCTGATTGAGAGCAAGCCCTACCGGCTGGCTTGGTTCAATATCAGCTACGGCTTGAGCCTTGCCACCCTGGTCTGCCTGACCTTATCGCCGCAAACCAACTCCGCCACGGCCTGGCGATATCTGCTACTGGGTGCGGGCCTTTGCGTCGCCAGCATTCTGGTCATACGCGGCTACTTCACCTTGCACGCTCCCTGGCTGCACAGCTTTGCAGAGGAACCCAGTCCACATATGCTGCTTTCGTGGCTGATCCCCATAGGTTCAGCCATTTTTTTCGTATCGATCCTGATGGCTTGCCGTGACGAAGAAGTCCGTCAGCGATCTGCCAACGCACCAGAGGACAGCCTGACCGGCCTGCCGCTGCGCCAGGCCATCAAGAACCAGGCCCGCTTCATGCTTAACAGAGCTCGGCGCGAAGGCCTGCCTCTGGCCTTGATTCTGATCGACATGGATCACTTTTCCCGGGTCAACAGCCGCCATGGCTATCAGGCCGGAGATGCGGCGCTGCAGCTCATGTCACGCACTCTGCGAAAGCAGATGCGCGGCGACGAGGTCGTGGCCAGATGGCAGGGGGAATCCTTTTGCCTGCTGATTCACGCCGACCAATTGGGTGTCATGTCGCTGCTGACCCGCATCCAGTCCGCATTCCAGATCGGCGCGCAGTACGAACTGCAGATGGATCTGGACTTCAGCGCGGGTTGCGCCCTGGTCCCTTCAGCCTGGAAGAGCCTGAGCCTCAACGAGCTGGCCAGCCATGCAGGAGCCGCCCTGCAACAAGCCAAGAATCAGGGCCGGGGAAGGGTGGAATGCACCACTCTGACACCTCCGCCCGGCGAGGATCATGCCCCCTCCGACCTGACTCCGCTGGCCTGAGTCAGTACGTGGCCTTGATCAGATCTGCAGCCTTCTCGGCAATCATGATGGTCGGCGCATTCGTATTGCCGCTCACGATGCGCGGCATGAGCGAGGCATCGACCACGCGCAGCCCCTGCACACCATGCACCAGCAAGCGGGCATCGACCACATCCTTAGCGCCTGGCCCCATGCGGCAGCTTCCCACGGGGTGATAGATGGTGTCGGCGTAACGGCGGATGAACTGCTCGATCTCCTCGTCGCTGCGCGCGCCTGCCGAATACTCCAGCTCCCGCCCCTCGAAGCGGGCCAAGGCCGGCTGATCGAGAATTTCGCGCATGCGGCGTACGCCGTGCACCATGCGCTGCATGTCCTCGGCCTCGGCAAAGAACGCCGGGTCTATGAGAGGCATGGTGCCCGCATCGGCAGAGGCGAGCTTCACGCTGCCCCGACTCCTTGGCTGCAGCAGGCAGACATGGCAGGAGTAGCCATGGCCCAACAAGGTCTTGCGGCCATGATCGACCAGTTTGCCCACCACAAAATGCAGCTGCAGATCGGGCACCGGCTCCTGGGGCCGGCTGCGGATAAAGCCGCCGGCTTCGGCGAAATTGCTGGTCAGCAGGCCCCGGCGCTCATGGCGCCAGCGACCCATGCCCTGCCAGACATTCCTGAGACCGGCGAGCGAAATGCCGAAGCTGTCCTTGAGCTGCGGGCCGTCCACCACCTGCACCACATCGGGATGGTCGTGCAGATGCTCACCCACTCCCGGCAGGTGGTGGACGACATCGATGCCCAGCTGCTGCAGATGCTCCCCCGGCCCTATGCCCGAGAGCATCAGCAGCTGCGGCGACTGCAGTGCGCCGGCACAGAGCAGGACCTCGCGCCGGCAGAGCAGCTTTCTGGCATGACCCCCCTGCACGTATTCCACGCCGACAGCCTTGCGCCCGTCCATCAGGATCCGCCGCACCTGGGCTGCGGTGATGATTTCCAGATTGGACCGGCTGCCGCGCACCGGCATCAGATAAGCCTTGGCCGCACTGCAGCGCTCGCCCTTGTGGTGCGTGACCTGATACAGACCCACGCCCTCCTGAGCTGTGCCGTTGAAGTCCGGATTGTGCGCATGACCGGCCTGCACGCCTGCGCGCACAAAGGCCTGCGCCAGCGGATTCGGGTCGCAGAGATCACTGACATGCAAAGGGCCGCTTGCGCCATGCAGCACATCTGCACCGCGCGCATTGCATTCGGCCTTCAGAAAATAGGGCAGAACATCGCTCCAGCCCCAGCCTGGATTGCCCTGAGCGCTCCAATATTCGTAGTCCGTAGGCTGGCCGCGCAGATAGATCATGGCATTGATGGAGCTGGAGCCGCCCAGCACCTTGCCGCGCGGCTGGTAGCCCCGCCGACCATTGAGGCCGGCCTGCGGCACTGTGCTCATGGCCCAGTTGAAGTTTTTCTGCTTGGCCATCAGCGCCAGCCCTGCCGGGCAGTGGATGAGCACGCTTTTGTCTTCGCCACCGGCCTCCAGCAAGGTCACGCTGACCTGCGGGTTCTCGCTGAGCCTGGCTGCCAGCACCGCACCAGCGGAGCCGCCTCCCACTACCAGATAGTCACGCATGTCCGCACTCCTTTTGCTGCGAATTCTGACCAGAGGTCTGCAGCGGCGAAACGCGGAAAAACACGGTCGTGCGAAAAAAACACTGTCATCGTGATGACTCTTAACACGCCAACCATGCCCGACTAGGGTCAAACCCGGTCAGAACCGGGATAACATTTTCCTGTTCAACCGCACTTATCTGAATGGAGACAAAAAGATGGCAATCCAAACCGTAGGCATCATCGGCGCCGGCACCATGGGCAACGGCATCGCGCAGGCTTGCGCCGTGTCGGGCATCGACGTGGTGATGGTGGACATCTCCGAGGCCGCCGTGCAAAAAGGCCTGGCCACCGTGGCCGGCAGCCTGGACCGCCTGATCAAGAAGGAAAAGATCAGCGAAGCCGACAAGAGCGCAGCGCTGGCACGCATCAAGACCTCGACCAGCTACGACGATCTGAAGTCGGCACAGTTGGTGATCGAAGCCGCCACCGAGAACTACGAGCTCAAGGTCAAGATCCTCAAGCAGCTCGATACCCTGCTGGCACAGGACGTGATCGTTGCCACCAACACCTCGTCCATCTCCATCACCCAGCTGGCGGCCGCCACCCAGCGTGCCGACAAGTTCATCGGCATGCATTTCTTCAACCCCGTGCCCATGATGGCCCTGGTGGAGATCATCCGTGGCCTGCAGACCAGCGACGCCACCCACGATGCGGTCAAGGCCTTGTCGGAAAAACTGGGCAAGTCGCCCATCACCGTCAAGAACGCTCCCGGCTTTGTGGTCAACCGCATTCTGGTGCCCATGATCAACGAGGCCTTCCAGGTGCTCAGCGAAGGCACGGCCTCGGCCGAGGACATCGACGCCGGCATGAAACTGGGCTGCAACCAGCCCATTGGCCCGCTGGCCCTGGCCGACATGATCGGTCTGGACGTGTGCCTGGCCGTGATGGAGGTCTACCTCAAGGAGTTCGGCGACAGCAAATACCGTCCCTGCTTCCTGCTGCGCGAAATGGTGGCCGCCGGCCGTCTGGGCCGCAAGACCGGCCAGGGCGTCTACACCTACTGATCTACGGTCGCTGGCTCGGTCAGGAAGCGAGGGCCAGCAAGGCCCACTCGCACTACTCCCGAACCTCTGCCAGCAGCCGACGCACAGCCATCGCCAGAGCCTGAGGCTCGCTGACCCAGAAATGGGTTGTTGCGCCCAGTCTTTGCGCCGCTTGCTTTAAGGTCTCCAGCACCCGCTCAGGCTGGGTGCTGGTCACGCGCACCTGGGCTGCGCCTCGGTAGCCCTGCGCCACCTGCAACTGCTCACCGGGCCAAAGGCTTAGCCGCAGCTCATCCTGCAATAGCTCAATGTCGATGGGTGGCTGCATCGCACGCTTGCCTTTTTGTCTGGGCAACTCAGGCAGCACCAACCGCGCGCTCACCTGCAGCTCAGCAGTATCCAAGGCCCCGACCGTCGCCCCCTGGCGATACGCGAGCACCGCAAGCCGCTTACGCCGGCTCAGGCCTGAGATCAGCACACAATCTGCAGCCACAGTCACTTCGGCCTCGGTCACCATCTGGGCAAAATGCGCTGCTTTCTTCTGCGCCACCACAGGGTCACCATCCCAGAACTGCAGCACCAGCCTCGGCGTCTGATGAATTTGCGCACCGAGCCGCTTCATCACCTCCAGCATGTTCTCGCTGCTGACAATATCAGAGTGCACTTCAACGGCCAGAGGGCGCCCATCAGCCAAAGATTCCAGCTTGCGCTTGCAAGCCTCCAGCTCGCCCTCTTGCCCCATCAGGCCCATGGCCAGCAACAGCGTATCGCCATAAACAAACGGCCGGGCCTGGAATTCATCAGCCCACTCGACTGCAGCGAGCTTGAGGGCTTCAGCTGCACCGGCGGTGCGCACTGCCGCCAGCAGCGTCACCTCATGGCTGTGTATGCCACCGGACCTCGACGCTGCACCCTGCTTCCAGGCCAGCGCCCGCAGCTCGGGGAACTGGTCTTCCAGACCGTAGCCCATTGCCAGCACCGATCGGCCAATGGCCAGCAAATCGCGCGGCATCTCGCCATAGGCCAGCCCCGGCCCGGCCACGGCCTGCGCCTGAAAGAGCTGCTGCCATTCAGGTGCATAGTCTGCTTCCGGCCTCCAGGCTGGCAGCAGCTGCGCCAGATAGCTGTTGGCATCGCTAATGGTGTCGAACTTGGCCACCATCACACATTCGCCACTGTTATTGCCCGAAAACGCCTGCCACACCCGTATGGATGGCGCCGCGGCATGGGCGCGCTGCGCTTGCGGCACGCCAGCCCGTTTGCGGCCCGCACAGCCATGACGCAAACTGGGCTGGGCCAGACGCGAGCGCTGATGCTGCCAGCCCGCCAGAATCTCCTGCGCATTGCGCGCGGGCAGGCCGCCATCGTGGAACGAGCAACCCTGCATGCGCTGATCAGGAGTGATGGACACAAAATCCACGCCCGCGCCGCAGTCCCCGCTACCGTCCGCTCCATCAAACAAGCGAGGCAATGGAACGGTATCGCCAAAGCACACAGAAAGGCGGCAAGGCAGTGGAGCATCCTGCACCATGGCCGCCAGTTGCAGCCGCCCCTCAGCCGTCAAATGCCTGCGCATATCGGCACCGATATACGAGAGCAGCGACACATCGTGGCAACCCAGTGCCGCCAACTCCCCCAGCAGACTGGGCAGCATAGTCAGCACTGCCGCATCGACCAGCAGATTAGCGCCCCATCTTTGCCCATAGCTGGACAAAACCTGCGCCGTATCGCGCCAGCGCGGGTCGTCATAAAGAGAGATGCGCACCTGCCCCAAGCGGCCCGCATACGCCGCAAAGCTGCCTGGGCGAATCAGCAGGCCATTGGTGGTGACATTCAGCGCCAGCGGCGTGGTTTCATGCAACTGCTGAACCAGATCGGCAAAGCCGCGAAAGACAAAAGGCTCGCCGCCGCCAAACGCAACCTCCAACACACCGGCTGCGCTCAGGTCTTGCAGCACCTGCGCGGCGGAATCGACCGTCCATGCGCTCTCGCGCTGCACATCGCGTGAGCAGAAGTCACAGCCCAGATTGCATTTATTGGTAATGCCAAACATGGCCACCCGGGGTGCCACGCGCTGCAGATGCCGGGTTTCAGCGTTTTCAATGCGGATGCTGGTGCCGCTTTCCGGGTGGAAACGCAGCAGCGCGCCATCCAGCGGGTAGTCTCTGAACAGTTGACGGTGCGGCGCTTCTGGCATCTTTTTTCCAATTCGTGGGATCACGCCCAAAGCATAGCTGCGTGCAAGGCGCTGGCGTTAACACCTAGCTCTGCAAGCGATGACTCGTCCTGTATGCGACTGCTGCGGAAACCGCTGCGGTCTATTGTTTTGCGCAGGAGATTCACCATGCAAATCGACATTCCCAACCCTCCGCCCGAGGGCTGTATTTCTTGTGAAGTCCGCGGCCATGTGCTGCTGATCGGCATCAACCGCCCGGCCAAGCGCAATGGCTGGACGCCAGCCATGTTCCAGCAACTGGCCCAGGCTTATACAAGGCTGGACGACGACCCGGAGTTGCGCGTGGGCCTGCTCCACGCCTTTGGCGAACACTTCACGGCGGGGCTGGACCTGCCCCTGATCGCCGAGTTCATGAAGAGCGGCCAGAAAGTCATTCCACCGGGCCTGGTGGAGCCGCATGACTATGGCCTGCCCGGCTACCGCCGCCGCACCAAGCCCATGGTGGTCGCCGTCAAAGGCATCTGCTTTACCGTTGGCATCGAGCTGATGCTGGGCGCCGATATCGTCGTCGCTGCCGACAGCAGCCGCTTTGCACAGATGGAAGTACAGCGCTGCATCATGCCCACGGGCGGTGCCACGCTGCGCATGCCCGAGCGCGCCGGCGTGGGTAATGCCATGCTGCATCTGCTGACCGGCGACACGTTCGATGCAGCCGAAGCCCTGCGCTGCCACTTTGTGCAAAAAGTGGTGCCTGCGGGCCAGGAACTGGACGAGGCTTTTCGCATTGCCGAGCGCATTGCCTCACAGGCGCCGCAGGCCGTGGTGGCCACACGCCTCAATGTCCTCAAGGCCATAGAACTGGGCCAGGCCGCCGCCGTGGCCGATTTCATCCCCGTGCAGCAGCGCCTGGCCAGTAGCGAGGATGCCGCCGAAGGCGTGCGCTCCTTCGTCGAGAAACGCCCAGCACGTTTTACCGGTCATTAATTCCAACTCCAAGAGGTGATGATGAGCTTGAAGTCTTTTACGCGAAAAACGCTTGTGCCACTTGCGCTGACAGCTATGGTTTCTGCAATCCATGCGCAGACTGCCGCACCCGCGCTGCCCGACCCGGCCAGCACCAGCGCGCAGGCCATGGGCTGGATGCAGGGCTTTCCGCCCGCTGCCGACAAGCTCATCACCTTCGACAACCCCGTGGGCAATACCTTCCCGCGCATACGCTGGACCTTCTCGCATATCCGCGAAATCACGCCCACGGCCAATGTCTGGCGCGGCCCGGGCGCTCCCAGCGCCCTGCGCTCGGCTCCGGTCGACATCGAGCAAGTGCGCTTCAAGGTCATGGGCACGGGCGAGGAGCTGACCTTTGCCCAGGCACTGGATCGCAACTACACCGACGGCATTCTGGTCATGCACAAGGGCCGCGTGATCTATGAGAAATATCTGGGTGCGCTGGAGCCGCAGCGCCCGCACCTGGCCATGTCGGTCACCAAGTCCTTTGTCGGAACCCTGGCCGCCCTGCTGGCCCACGAGGGCCTCATCAAGCCCGAAGCACCGGTGACCAACTATCTGCCCGAGATGAAGAACACCGCCTATGGCGACGCCACGGTGCGCCAGGTGATGGACATGACGATCGGCGTGAAGTACTCCGAGAACTACGCCGATCCCAAGGCCGAAGTCTGGGACTACGCCCGTGCCGGCGGCATGATGCCCCAGGGCAAGGACTATGCAGGCCCCAGGAGCTTCTACGAATTTCTGCAGACCCTGCAGAAAGAGGGCGAACATGACCAGGGCTTTGCCTACAAGACGGCCAACGCCGAGGTTCTGGCCTGGATCGTGCGCCGTGCCAGCGGCAAGCCTCTGGCCCAGCTGCTGTCCGAACGCATCTGGAGCCGAATCGGAGCGGAGCAAGACGCCTACTTCATGGTGGATCGCATAGGCACGGAATCGGGCGGCGGCGGCCTCAACACCACACTGCGCGACCTGGCCCGCTTCGGCGAGTTGATGCGCAACGAAGGCCGCGCCGCCAGCGGCCAGCAGGTGCTGCCCAGGGCCGTGGTCCAGGACATCCGCCGCGGCGCCGACCCCGCCAAGTTTGTGAAGGCTGGTTATGCCACGCTGCCCGGCTGGTCGTATCGCAATATGTGGTGGGTCTCGCACAACGCCAACGGGGCCTATATGGCGCGCGGCATTCACGGTCAGGCCATCTATATCGACCCCAAGGCCCAGATGGTGGTGGTGCGCTATGCCTCCCACCCGATTGCGGGCAATGCGGGCATAGACCCGACCAGCCTGCCCATGTACCAGGCGCTGGCCGATGCACTGACCACCCGTTAGGCACGAGACAGCTTCAGCCGCAACAGGCTCCGCTCACGGAGCCTGTTTGCATTGCTCCGAACCTCTGCACTGTCTCCTTGGTTTGGGTGATCTGCAAATTAAATTGCACGCAATTAAATTGCCTGCAATAATTAGACTCATGCGATCCGATGACAACCTTCTCCCCGACAGCTCCGAGCTGCTGCGCCTGGACAATCAGGTCTGCTTTGCGCTGTACTCGGCATCGCTGGCCATGACCAAGCTCTACAAACCCTTGCTGGATGCGATAGGCCTGACTTACCCTCAGTACCTGGTCATGCTGGTGCTCTGGGAAGGCGACCAGCTCACGGTCTCGGAACTGGGTGAGCGCCTTTATCTGGATTCAGGCACGCTGACGCCCTTGCTCAAGCGACTGGAGAGCGCAGGCCTGCTGGCACGTCAGCGCGATGCACAGGACGAGCGCCGTGTGCGCATCGCCCTCACGGATACCGGCCGGGCATTGCGCGCCGAGGCCGAAAAAATACCTGCCTGCGTGCTTCAGAGCACCCAGTGCACCCTGCCCGAACTGCAGGCTCTTACGGGCCAACTCAGCACACTGCGCGCACGGCTGGCACCGCGCCGCAGCCACTCCGGCTGATACCGGAGTGACGATTTCCTCCACCCGCCTGCACTGCCGGGCAATCTCGCAAAGGAAGACACCATGGCCCAACTCGACAAGGTTCTCTACACCGCCCACGCCCACACCACCGGCGGCCGCGAAGGCAATTCGCGCACCGATGATGGCCGCCTGGACATCCAGCTGAGCTCGCCCGGCGGCGCCGGCAAGGGCACCAACCCCGAGCAGCTGTTTGCCGCCGGCTACTCCGCCTGCTTTATCGGCGCCATGAAGGCCGTCGCCGCTCGCCAGAAGATCACCCTGCCTGCCGACCTGTCGGTAGACGCAGAAGTCGATCTAGGCCCCGTGGGTGAAGTGTTCGGCATTGCCGTGCGCATGAAGATCAGCCTGCCCGGCATGGACAAGGCTGCAGCCCAGCAACTGGTGGACGCCGCTCACCAGGTCTGCCCCTACTCCAACGCCACGCGCGGCAATATCGGCGTGACGCTGACCATCGCCTAAAGCGGCTCAGGCCACAGAGCACCGGGCGCAGCCACATAGCGCCCGGTGTCCAGTTCGAAGACGCCTTCAATCGTCAGCGGCCCGGCAATATCTGCCGCCGCATAGCGGGCCAGCGCCAGCTGCTTCACCTCTAAAACCGGCAAGTCCCGGGTCAGTGCCAGCAACTTGTCCACAGTCTCTCGCAGCGGAAGCCTTCTCGCATAGTGGCCCAGGGTCACATGAGGCACATAGCGCCAGCCCGGCGCGGGCTCCACGGGCACCAGTGCCGTATGCAGGTGCTGCAGGCATTCCTGACCCTGACCTACGCCCAGATAAGGCACGGTGGTAAAGCTGCCAGCCCCCGCGATCTCCACGGCAAAAGGGCTCAGCCGCAGGCTTTGCAGCATGGCGACATCGGCGCGCAGCGCCAGCCGGTCATATTCCCGCGCCGCATGCTCGTCCCCTCCCCCGCACAGCCCTCTATAGGCCAGCGTGATATGCGGCTGGCGCGCATTGCGCGGCAGCAGGGCATCACCGAGCCTGGACCTGGCCTGCTGCAGCACAGACTCCAGACCATGGCCTTGCAGCATCACCACCCAGACCGCACACCAGGGGCAGCCCTGATGCCACTCGGCAAAATCCCGGTCCTCGCAGGGCTGTGAAAGTGCTTCGCTCTCTTGCATGCGGGCAGTGTGCCAGCTTAGGCGACATGCACGGCGCCCGCTCGGTTTTCCAGGGATTTCCGGCCGCCAACATCCGCCAGAGAAACGGCAGCAGCTATCAAATCAAAAGCAATTTTGCTGACGCATGTGCCATGTCATCCGGTTCGCAAGAGCCTGTTTGAGCCCGACAATGCGGGGATGAGCGATACCCAAGACCCTTCTCACCCCTATGCGGACCTCACGCCGGACTGCGTGATCGATGCGCTGTGCAGCACGGGCCTTGTGCCGGACGGGCGGCTGACGGCGCTGAGCTCCTATGAAAACCGCGTCTATCTGGCCCACCAGGACGAGGGCGACAAGGTCGTCGCCAAGTTCTACCGCCCAGGCCGCTGGAGCCGTGCCCAGATCGAGGAAGAACATGCCTTCTCCCAGGAGCTGGCGGCTGGCGAGGTTCCCGTGGTGGCGCCGCTGGCGCTGCAAGGTCAGACCGTGCATGAGCATGCGGGCTTTCTGTTCAGCATCAGCCCCTGGCGCGGCGGGCGCCGCCCCGAGCTGGACGACTGGGAGGTGCTGGAATGGATAGGCCGTTTTCTGGCCCGTATCCACACCGTGGGGGCCGCCCAGCCCTTCACGCATCGCCCGGCGCTGAACCTGAAAAGCTTTGGCTACGAATCCATGCACTATCTGCTCGAACATGAGGTCGTCGCGCTCGAAGTGCGCAGCCGCTGGCAGCAGGCCTGCGACAAAGCTCTTTCATTGATAGCACCATCCGCAGATGGGTTAAGCGCTGCAGGCCATTTTGGCTTGCATTCTGCGACGCAGATTCGGTTGCATGGCGACTGCCACCCGGGAAACATTCTCTGGACGCCGCTGGATGACGAAGGCCACGGCGGCCCGCATTTTGTCGATCTCGACGATGCACGCAGCGGTCCTGCCGTGCAGGATCTGTGGATGCTGCTCTCGGGCGACCGGAGCCAGCAGACCCAGCAGCTGTCGGCCCTGCTCGAAGGCTATGAGCAGTTCCGCAGCTTCGACCGGCGCGAGCTGGCACTGATCGAGCCGCTGCGCACTCTGCGCCTGCTGCATTACAGCGCCTGGCTGGCACGCCGCTGGCAGGACCCGATCTTTGCCATCAACTTCCCCTGGTTTGGCAGCACCGACTACTGGCAGGGCCAGGTGGGCATGCTCAACGAACAGATCGAAGCCATGCAGCAGGAGCCGCTCTACGCCTAGGGCGGTCCATACCGGCAAAGAGCTAGCAGCGCCCTTGCAAGCGGCATTCGGGCACGAGCTGCCCGCGTGCATCGCGCCATTGCACGGCATCGCCGCTCTGCGCGGGCTGCGCCTGCGGTGCCTGCGGTGCCTGCGGTGCCTGCGGGCGGTTGGGATCATGCAGCACGGTGGAGGATCCCACCCCGACACCCACACTGGCACCACCCACCCCGGTGGAAGCGCCAACGCCGGCACTGCCCAGCACCTGCCCGCGCTGGTTGACGCCTACGCCTACACCGACAGGCCCGACACCCGTGCCGACGCCTGCGCTGAGACCACCGCTGCCAAGACCTACGCCCACGGAAAACGGCCCCACCGGGATCCCGACGCCCACTCCGGCCCCGACGGAGCCGCAGGCGGGCAAGACCAGCACCAGAGCAGCGGCGCAGACCGCGCTCAGGATTCTGTGATGACCGGGCTTGATGGTGACTGGCATGGAATTCATCTCACTGACTCTCACTGACGTTTGACAGCCGCATTGTCACCGGCCGTGCCCGCAAAAAGGTTATCAATCAGTAGCTCAACCAGTGGCTTGAGGGCCAGCTTCTGCGAGCCCTCGGAGGCCAGCAGGTTGTTGTGCACCAGCGCCATCCAGAACGGGCTGGCCAGCAGCTGGGCACTGCGGCTGACCGAGCGGGTCCTGAGCTCCCCCTCTTTCACAGCCAGCGCCAGCAAATCCTGCACATAGTTCTGCCAGGCATCAAAAGCCAGCTCCTTGTACAGTCGGGCCAGCTCGGGCGCATGCCGTGCCTCGCTCAGAACCAGGCGTGCCAGCATGCCGCGCTCGCTGCTGTCCACGGCCTCCAGCGTCGGCAGCAGACTGCGGCGCAGCAAGGCGCGCACCGTCTCGCCCTTGCGGCGCCTGAGCGGCTGGTAGACGGCCGAATGCCGCAGCGCGTGCTCTACCACGCCCCGCAACAGCTCATCCTTGGATGGGTAGTAGAGATACAGCGTGCCCTTGGCCACCTGCGCGCGGCAGGCAATGCGCTCCATGGTGCTACGGGTCACACCACACTCCACGAACTCGGCCAGCGCGGCCTCCGCAATCTGCTGACGCGTCTGCGCCGTCTTGTCGAGACTAGGGCCACGCGTGCGCCGCTGACGCTTTGCCTGCGTGCCGATATCCGGGTCTGCACAAGGGGCAGCCGCCGCACCATCCGCCATGCGCTGAAATCCTTTTCTAGAATTCATAAAATTGACCAAATAGTCATTTTTAATAATTCTAGGTCAAGCCGACTTGCCCACACCGGACATGCGGATGACTGCCCCACCAAAGCTTTCCCAATGCAATCCCGTCTGAGTCCCTATGCCTGGGTGTGCTTTTCCATGTGCGTCGGCGTCATGGGAACGGCGCTTGCCAGCCCGCTCTACCCGCTCTACCAGCAGGCCTGGGGGCTGCAGCCCAGCCATATCACGCAGATTTTCGTGACCTATATGTTGGGCGCCTTGATCAGCCTGCTGTTTCTGGGCCGTCTGACCAACCTCTTCGGTTTTCTCAAAGTGCTGCGCCTGGGACTGATGGTGATGACCGTGGGCGTCATCGGCTCAGCCCTGTCCTGGAATGCCTGGAGCCTGGGCGCTTCCCGCTTCATCATCGGCCTGGCCTCGGGGTTGATCACCACCTCGGCCTCCATAGGCATGACCCAGCTCAACAACAAGGGCGACCTGCAGCGTGCGGCGGCAACCACCAGCCTGACGATTGCCTTCGGCTTCGGCCTGGGGCCCGTGGTGGGCGGCCTGATGGCGCAATGGGTGCCATTCCCCCTGATCAGCAGCTATCTGCCGCCCATCGCACTGAGCTTTCTGGGCATCCATGCGCTGTTCAAGATCCAGCTACCAGCGGCCAGCACGCCCGCCCACAGCGCGCCAGGCCTGACGCTGAAAGATGTACTTCCCAGCATCTCCCAGCCGCGCAAGCCTTTTCTCTACCACTATGCGCTGGGCTGCATGGCGGCGTTTTCCGCCTTCGGCATGTTCAGCCTGTTTGCCGCCATGGCCCCCAGCTTCATGGCCCAGATGCTGCCCTGGCATGGACCTGCAGTCTCGGGCCTGTCCATCGGCGTCATCCTGTTTCTGTCGGCCGGCATCCAGCTCATCGCCCGGCCCTATCCCACCAAGCGGCTGATCATCATCGGCTTCTTCGCCCTGGCGGCGACCAATGCCCTGCTGGTTCTCAATCTGTTTGCCGGCTCGCCATGGTTGTTCGCACTGAGTGTGCTGAGCATGTCCTGCGGTCATGCACTGTGCAATCTCTCGGGCATGGCCGTGGTCAACAAGGTCTCCAAGCCCGCCAACCGCACAGGCCTGCTTTCCACCTATCTGGTCGTGGGCTATGTAGGCACCATCGTCCCCATTCTGGGCATGGGCTGGCTGTCCGACCATATCGGGCTGACGGGCGCACTGATAGGCTTTTGCGCCTGCCTAGGCCTGCTGTCGGCCCTGCTGGGCGTCATCAGCGCAAGAGCACGCGTGCTGCCCGTTCCGCGCCAGTAAGCCCGGCTATCTGAAATGCGGGCCGGCTCCCTGCGCCGCCAGACAGTCATGGTCGTTGCGCAACGGGCAGGCCTGCAGAGACAGGCAGCCGCAGCCTATGCAGGAGTCAAGCTGATCCCTGAGCTGGGTCAGCATGGCAATGCGTGCATCGAGCTGTGCCCGCCAATGCAAGGACAGGCGACTCCAGTCGGCCTTGCCAGGCACGCGGTTGGCCGGCAGATGGGCCAGTGCCTGCGCTATCTCGGCCAGGGGCACGCCCATGCGCTGAGCCACCTTGATCACGGCCACCCGCCTCAGCACCACTCGCGCATAGCGGCGCTGGTTGCCTGCGGTGCGCGCACTCTCGATCAGGCCCTGCTTCTCATAGAAATGCAGGGCTGATACCGCCACCTCGCTGCGGCTGGCGACCTCTCCCACACTGAGATCCGGCATCCCCTCAGCCTCGGCCACCAGGCCGCTGCCGCATCCATTCATATCGCCAGCCTCTTCACACTGCACAGTCATCTCCCGCTGCTTCCCGTTGTCCCTACCTGGCCGCCATGACCGCAATCCTGTGTGGTCATACAAACCGCTTGACCTCAAGCTTAGTTGAGGTTGAACAATTCCAGCAGCTTCGGGAACAAAGGCCTACCGCTGACGGGCCCTGCCGAAGCCGCCTTGCCTGAAAGACTTTCATGGACGCCAAGCCCAGTTTCATTGCCCAAGCCCCCGCCCCGCAACCGTGCTATCTGCAGCCCGCCGGTCTCTATGACAGCCTGCCCAATGGCTACACCCATGTGGTCACCGTTCAGGAGCCGCTGCGCTGGCTCTTCGTCTCGGGCCAGGGCGGAGAAAACGTCCAGGCCGAGCTGCCAGACAGCTTTGCCCTGCAGGCTGCGCAGGCTCTTGCCAATATCAAGACCGCCCTGGCCGCCGGTGGCGCGGACATGGGCCATGTGCTCAAGCTCACCGTGCTCATCGTCGATCATTCGCTGGAGCGCTTCGAGCACTGGCAAAGCGCCGTGAGAGAGCATTGGGGCAGCGGCGAGCCCGGCGACAAACGGCCGCGCTTTCCGGCCTGCACGCTGATTCCCGTGCCCAAGCTGGCCCTGCCCGGCATGCTGATCGAGGTGGAGGCCACGGCGGCCCTGCCCATGGCGATGGGCGCCAAAGCCGCCATTCCCGCCTGACCCTGCACCTGAGCGCCTCATGAAAACCACAACACCAGCGGCCACCACAGTCCTCTCCAGAACCACCCTGCTGCTCATGGCCACGGCCTGCGGCTTGTGCGCCGGAGCCAATTATTTCAACCAGCCCTTGCTCAACTCCATGGTCCAGCATCTGCGCATCAGCGATGCCCAGGCCTCCAGCACCGTGACCATGGCCCAGGTCTCCTACGGCCTGGGACTGCTGTTTCTGGTGCCGCTGGGCGATATGCTGGAGCGCCGCCGCCTGGTTCTGACCCTGATGCTGCTGGCCGCCTGCGGCATGCTGCTGTCGGGCATCAGCGGCCTGGCCGGCAGCTTCGCGCTGCTCGCCGCCGGCACCCTGATGGCCGGCGTGTTCTCGGTGGCCGCCCAGGTACTGGTGCCCATGGCCGCCACCTTTGCCGCGCCTGGCGCCAGCGGGCGTGCCGTCGGCCTGGTCATGAGCGGCCTGCTGATCGGCATTCTGGCCTCGCGCAGCGTGGCCGGCATTCTGTCGGATCTGGGCGGCTGGAGCACCGTCTACTGGGTGGGGGCCATCAGCACTGCCTTCATGGCCGTGCTGCTGGCACGGGCCCTGCCCAAGGCGGCTCCCGCCGCTCCCGTCAGCTATGGCGAAGTCATGAAGTCCCTCGGAGACTTGCTGCTCCGGCATCCGCGCCTGCGCAGCCGTGCGCTGATTGGCGGCACCGGCTTTGCCACCGTGAGCGTACTGTTCTCCACCATGGCGCTGCTGCTGGCCGGGCCGGGCTTTGAACTCTCGGATCTGATGATCGGCCTGATCGGCATCGTGGGCATTGCCGGCGCACTGATGGCCAATGTGGCCGGACGCATGGCCGACAAGGGACTGGAGCAGTCCGCCACGCTGGCCGGCGCCATTCTGATGCTGCTGGGCTGGCTGTGCCTGTGGCTGGGCGGCAGCAGCATCTGGTGGTTTCTGCTGGGTCTGCTGGTGGTCGACGGCGCCTTGCAGGCCCTGCACATCAGCAACCAGAACGTGGTCTATGCATTGGCGCCCGAGGCCCGCTCGCGCATCAATGCCGTCTATATGACCACCTACTTTCTCGGCGCCTCCCTCGGCTCGGCACTGGGCTCGTGGGCCTGGCTGACCTATGGCTGGACCGGCACCAGCCTCATGGGTGGCCTGCTTGGCCTGCTCACCCTGGCCATGGTGCTCTGGGATCGCAGCCTGCTTGTACGTTCACGCAGTTAATCAATTTTGATAGCCGGTAGCGCCCTACCCATAAGCGATATAGCCAGAAATCATAAAAAATCCCCGCAGAGCCACCACTCTGCGGGGATTTTTATCGGGGTAACCGAACCGCTCAGGCCAGCAGCGCGTTCACACGCTTGACATAAGCAGCCGGATCTTCGGGCATGCCGCCTTCGGCCAGCACGGCCTGGTCGAACAGAATCTGTGCCAGATCGTTGAAGTGGACGGAGCCGTCCAGCTTCTTGACCAGGGCGTGATCGGGGTTCACTTCCAGCACCGGCTTGGACTCGGGCGCTGCCTGGCCGGCCTGCTTGAGCAGGCGGGCCAGTTGCAGGCTCATGCCACCGTCGCTGACCACCAGACAAGCGGGTGAGTCGACCAAACGGCTGGTGGCACGCACGTCTTCGGCACGGTCCTTCAGGGCTTCCTTGAGCTTGGCCAGCACGGGCTTGAAGGCTTCGGCGGCTTCCTCGGCGGCCTTCTTCTCTTCCTCGTTCTGCAGCTTGCCCAGATCCACGGCGCCCTTGGCCACGGACTGCAGCGGCGTTCCGTCAAAGTCGTGCAGATAGTTGAGCGCCCACTCGTCCACGCGATCGGTCATCAGCAGGACTTCGATGCCCTTCTTCTTGAACACTTCGAGCTGCGGGCTGTTCTTGGCCGCAGCCAGGGTGTCAGCCGTGATGTAGTAGATCGCGTCCTGGCCTTCCTTCATGCGTGCCTTGTAGTCGGCAAACGAGGTATTAAGGCCTTCATGCGTGGTGGTGGCGAAACGCAGCAGCTTGGCAATGCGTTCCTTGTTGCCGAAGTCCTCTCCCAGACCTTCCTTGAGCACGGCGCCGAACTCGTTGTAGAACTGCGTGAACTTGCCTTCCTTGGCCTTGTCCTCTTCGCTAACGACATCCTGCACGCCATCCGCAGCCTCAGCTGCCGCTTCATGCTTGTCATGCCGTGCCAGGTCTTCCAGCATCGAGAGCACGCGCTTGGCCGAGCCGTCGCGGATCAGGCGCACATCGCGGCTTTCCTGCAGCAGCTCGCGGCTCACGTTCAGCGGCAGGTCGGCAGAGTCGATCACGCCCTTCACAAAGCGCAGGTACTGGGGCATCAGCGCCTCTGCATCGTCCATGATGAAGACGCGCTTCACATAGAGCTTGATGCCGGCATGCTTGTCACGCTGATACAGGTCGAACGGGGCCTTGGCGGGGATGTACAGCAGCTGCGTGTACTCGGTATTGCCTTCGACGCGGTTGTGGCTCCAGGTCAGCGGGTCTTCGAAGTCATGGCTGATGGCCTTGTAGAACTCCTTGTACTGCTCGTCCGTAATGTCCTTCTTGGGGCGCGTCCACAGGGCGCTGGCCTTGTTCACGGTCTCCCATTCGCCGGTCTTGACCATCTCGCCGGGCTGATCGTTCTCGCCTTCCTTCCACTCTTCCTTTTCCATCAGGATGGGCAGGCTGATGTGGTCGGAGTACTTGGAGATGACCTGCTTGAGCTTGTAGCCGTTGAGAAACTCCTCGGCATCGTCACGCAGGTGCAGGATGATGCTGGTGCCGCGCTCGGCGCGCTCGATCTGCTCGATCTCGAAATCGCCCGTGCCGCCGCTGATCCAGCGCACGCCTTCCGAAGCAGGCGCACCGGCGCGGCGAGTTTCCACGGTGATCTTGTCGGCCACGATAAAGCCGGAGTAGAAGCCGACGCCGAACTGGCCGATCAGTTGCGAGTCGGCCTTCTGGTCACCGCTGAGCTTTTCCATGAAGGCCTTGGTGCCGCTCTTGGCAATCGTGCCCAGATTGTCGATGGCTTCCTGCTCGCTCATGCCGATACCTGTATCGGTGATGGTCAGGGTGCGGGCAGCCTTGTCAAAGGAAACGCGCACTTCCAGCCCGGGCTGATCACCGTAGAGGCTGGCGTCGCCCAGCGCTTCAAAGCGCAGCTTGTCGCAAGCATCCGAAGCATTGGAGATCAGCTCGCGCAGGAAGATTTCCTGGTTGGAATACAGCGAATGCGTGACCAGGTGCAGCAGCTGGGCCACTTCGGCCTGGAAGGAATGGGTTTGCTTTGTCATCGTTCTCGGGATACGGATGTCGTTGAACACAAAAACTGTCGTTTATACAAGTAGTGCAGAAGTGCGCAAATTCAAGAGCTCGTCATCAGTCTGCGGGTATCCATTGCCCGATCGGGTTGCATAGAGGTCTGACCGTCACAGCCTCAAGCGTCTGCGACGCTCCTTCTGCTTGCATGAGTGCTATTGACGAAAACCTATCAAACGCGTCAAAAAATAAACCAATAGTCAATCAACGCATTCAAATGAAGAATTCAATATTGATTTTCAAAATCACTTTTGAATACATGATTCATTTTTAGACAACAGAAGATTTCAAAAAACCAAATCACTAGGAAACGTTGATCAAAAGCAAGATCGAGAATTGCCTCTCACCCATACAAATTCAGAGCATATTTACAATTTCCTACATTTGCTCGGGCTTTTCTCCTACAAGACGAACTATTTCATCCTTATGAGAATTTTGAAACACCAGCTCTTTGCTAAAAAATAAAAGGTAGATCTTCTTATGAATGTTTTTTGGTGAGATTCAGATATTCGAATTGAATTTTGATTTTCAAATCTTCCATGAAGCGATCCATGAGTTTTCTCAACTACCTTCTCCATATCTTGTCTTGACGCACTGAGTTGGCACAGCAGAGGTCCCTCTTCGCTTTGAAGGAGTCTTTATGCGTAGTCAACGCCCCGTTCTGTCAGGCATCGCAGCCATGCTGCTGGGCATAGCCACCACTGCCACTTTTGCCCAAACTGTCACCGGCTCGTTCAATGTCAAGGTCCAGGTGCTCAAAGCCTGCTCGGTCACGCCCACCAACCCGGCCGATATCGTTTTTGACACTGTAGACACCACGAGCACTACAGCCCAGAGCAAAACCACGTCGATTGCTGTTCAGTGCTCGAAGAGCACGCCTTACGAAATCGGCCTCACACCCTCTAACGCCAACACCACAGGCGCAGGGACCATGACCAAGGTCGGAGCCGCCTCGCCCACCGCTGACCAAAGGATTGCCTACCAAATCAATTCTCCGTCAAGCAACGCCTGGGGCAACAAGACGGGTGCTGGAGGCAATACCGTCACCGGGACAGGCACTGGCGCAGTACAAACCTATGTCGCAACTGCAGCAGTGGCAGGCACGGTCTGGAATGTCGAGCCTGGCAACTATGCTGACATAGTCACGGTGACCGTGACCTACTGATCAAGCCTGACGTACGGCCCCAAGCAGTGCAAAGGCCTTGGCATGATGCGTGCAGAGTCCGGTTATCGCAGGACTGACCAAAGCTTTGCATTTTCCAGTTGCTTCATGGTTGACAGCTTTGTGAGCAGCTTTCACAAAGCGCTTGCAACACGAATCACAAAACCAAAAGTTGAGCGTGACGAGGCGCTAGCCCGCACAAGGCAAACCGGCAGCGCGCCAAGAGCCGTGTTCGGTGATCAAAAAATGAGAAGTTGCGGAGGGACTCCATGCGTTTCATGCCTCAAAAACAGGGCTTCGTCGCTTCGCTGGCGGCATGCGTGTTTTGTCACATGCCATTGGCATATGCGGGCGGACTGCAGGTGGCACCCGCATCCATACAGATGCCCATCAACAACAATGCCGCTGGCATCTGGCTGAGCAACACCAATTCTTCTCCTTTGACGGCCCAGATTCGGGTCTTCAAATGGTCACAAGCAGACGGGGAAGATCTCATGTCCTCCACCGCTCAGCTCACGATCAGCCCTCCGGTGGTGGAAATCCCGCCGGGAGGCAAGCAGCTTGTGCGCATCATCCGCACTGGCGCTGCACCCGCCATTGGCACGGAAACGGCTTACAGACTCATCGTTGACGAGCTGCCGGCCGAAGTGCCAGAAGCCCTGAGGCCGCCAACACCCACCCCCTCCAGGCGAACCTTTGGTATGAACTTCTTGATGCGCTACTCCGTCCCAGTGTTTATCGGTGACGCCACAGACGACTCCATCAAAGATATCGGCTCACAGCTTGAGTGGTCTTCCCATAAAGATGACTCCACAGGACAGTGGATCGTGCGTGTCACCAACCACGCCTCTGTACGCGCCCAGCTTGCAGATCTCAGTGCAGTCACCACGGAGGGACAAACACGCCCTTTGATCAGCGGCATGCTCGGCTATGTGCTCCCCGGAAGCACCCGGCAATGGAAGCTCGCGGCGGCGCCCCGGGCGCAATCTCTCAAAGGTTTTCAGGCACAGATCAACTCGGACACCCAGATGATCAAGCTTCAGCCGTGATCTTGTGCCATGCGCGAGCACCATGGCATTTAGCAGAAACGCTGCACTCATCCTTGGCACAGCGAGTTTGCTGGGCACATCCTGTGGCTGGGCCCAGACACAGAGCGATCCAGCCCCGGGCAGCAATCAACCCTTTCGCCTGTCGGATCTTGCACCGCTTGCGCCTCGGGCCTCTCTTGCCTCCAGAGAGGAAGGCATCGAGCTGATGCTCTCCGTGCAGCTCAACACCCGGGACTTCGGCCTGCAACCGGCCTTGCTGCGAGGCAAGCGCTTATCCATGCGCCGGGACACACTTGCCGTACTGGGCCTGAGAAACGAATCCCTACCCTCGCCTGCAGCGCAGACCTCCGCCCCAACCAATCCATGGATTGAACTGGATGCCATCGAGGAGCTGCAAATTCAGCTCAATATGGCGATGCAGAGTTTGACGCTGAACATTCCCTTCACGCGGCTGCAATGGGCCAGCGCCCAGCTTACCGCCAACGGCGTCCGAGGCCAGCCATCCCACAGCTCTCACGGCCTGCTGCTGAACTACGATGCCTATGGCTTTGATAGCAAGGGATCGCGCGCGCTGAGTGCGATTACCGAGTGGCGAGCCTTCATGGCGGACAAGGTGCTCGCGACGACCATGCTGTCCCAATTTTCGAGCACCAGCCAGCTGGGAACGAGCCATGATCAATTTCGCCAGGTACGACTGGATACGACCTACAGCCAGTCCTTTCCCAACCAGATGCTGACCTTTCGCCTCGGCGACACGCTGACCAGCATGCAGCCCTGGTCACGCGCCACGCGCATCGGCGGCATCCAGATTTCACGCAATTTTTCACTGCAGCCTTATCGCATCACATCACCCATGCCGGCGCTGATGGGCACCAGCGCATTGCCATCCGATATTGCGCTGTACATCAACGGGATCAAGCAATACCAGGGCACGGTGAATGCGGGCCCCTTCACTTTGAACACGCCGGTGGGCATCTCAGGAATGGGAAATGCACAGGTTGTTCTGACCGATGCCTTGGGCCGCAACACCACTTTGCAATACAGCCTCTACGGCAGCACGCAATTGCTGGCCGAGGGTTTGAGCGATTGGTCTGTAGAGGCTGGCTGGGTGCGCAAGAACTACGGCTACGAGTCTTTCAGCTATGGCCGCGTCCCGGTCGTCAGCGGCTCCTGGAGCAGGGGTGTAAGCAACCAATTGACCGTACTCACGCATGCAGAGGCCACCTCGGGCTTGCTGAACCTTGGTGCTGGTGCGCATTGGCAGGCCGGGGCCTTTGGCGTGCTTTCTGCAGCCAGCGCCATCAGCCGTAAGGATGGCGAGGCTGGAGCGCTGGTCCAACTGGGGCACACCTGGAACAACCAATCGTTTTTCACCGCACTGCAAGGCATGCGCGCCAACCGCAGCTTCCGTGATGCGGCATCCTTGTATGACGTGGTTCGACCCAAGGCATCCGGGCGCGCCATGCTGGGGTACAACGATAAAAAACTGGGAGCGTTCAATATCGGCCTGCTGTACCTGTCCAGCTATGGCAACAAGACACAGCGCTATGCCACTGCAGGGTGGAGCCGTAACCTGGGAGGCCAAGGCGCCCTCAGCCTCAGTGTCAATCATGATCTGGACGATAGCCGCCAGAGCAATGTGCAACTGGCCTTGAGCTGGTTTCTCGATGGCAGGCTCAACCTGGGTGCCACGGCCAGCCGCCAGAACCAGCAGAGCCTGTTGAGTGCCTACGCCAGCCAATCCCGCCCCAACGATGGCGGCTGGGGCTGGAGTGTTGCCGCCCAGCACGGCGATGGCAATTCTGGCCAGGCACGAGCCGATTATCTGGCCCAGCATTTCGAAGCCAACGCATCCATCGCCAGCAACCGAGGCATCAGCAGCGCCTCCGCAGGAGCGTCTGGATCGCTCGTGCTGATGGACGGGCATCTGCTGGCCAGTCGTCGTATCTACGACGGCTTTGCCCTCGTCAGCACCAATGGACTTGCAAACATCCCCATCAAGCGGGAAAACAATTCTGCAGGGCAGACCAGCGAGCAAGGCTTGCTGCTGGTCACGCAACTCGGGGCTTATCGCAACAACAGGATTTCCATTGACCCCATGCAGCTTCCCGCACAATTCAAAGTGCCCCAGCCCGAGCTCAACATCGTCCCGACAGATAGGGCGGGAACACTGGTCAAGTTCGATCTGCAGCGCATTCGCTCAGCCAGCATCGTGCTGCACGATGCTTCGGGTCAGCCCGTTGCCACCGGCAGCCGTGCTGTCGTGCAAGATCACAGCAGGGACGCAGCGACGATCAGCAGCATCGTCGGCTATGACGGCATGGTGTACTTCGAGCAACTGGCTGCCGACAACCGTATCACGGTCAACCTGCCCGATGGAGGTCAATGCACTGCCCATGCCCGCTGGCCTGATACCGCTGAGTCCGTGAATGAAATTCCCGTGATAGGCCCGATCACCTGTCGATAAAGGTTGCGCCATGGAATTCCTTATCTCTCTGCTGAAACAGACCACCGTTCGCATGCTTCTCAGCCTTCTGGCCGTCTCCATGGTCTGGCTGCTTGTGCCAACAACCGCCAAGGCGCAGAACGTGGTGTGCAATACCTTCAGCATGCCGAATGTGAATTTCGGCAGCTTTACGCCATTTGATGCGCCAGCCAGCACCAGCGGACAGCTTTCCTTTCAGTGCTACAACACCACTATTAGCCTCTTAGGAATCACCTCCATCTATGCGGCCATTTGCATCAATTTTGGTGACGGCAGTGCAGGTGGAACGGCCGCTGCACGCAACATGAGCACGACAGGAAGCCTGACGCCGCTGCAGTACCAGATCTACCGCAGCGATGGCGCAGTCTGGGGCTCCTACAACCTGGCGGGCTCGTCGCCCCCTCAGATCGTGCTGCAACTCCCGTCAGCCTGGCTGGTCAATGGCGTCTTTGGTTCATACAACTACCAATCAGCCACCATACCGTTTACGGCAAACATCGGTTCCGGCCAGAGCACCACCATTCCCGGGGCCTACCGCAGCGATTTCAGCACAACCCAGGCCAGCATCATTGTCCGCACGGGCAGCAGCAACACGGTGACCTGCCTAGGCCAATCCACCAGCAGTGCCAACGTCGTGCTGAGCCAGGCCACCTTGTCATTCAGTGTCACGGCAACGGTGCAAAAAGCCTGCCAAATCCAGATCAGCAGCGCCAGCAATATGGATTTTGGCAATATTAATCCGCTGACAACAGGCCCCTTTGACACCAGCAGCAGCCTGAATGCCCGCTGCACCAGCACCACGCCCTACAACATCGCACTGGAACCCAGCGGAACACCGACTCCCACCGATGGCAAAGGCACACTGCGCAATGCCGGCACGGCAAGCAATAACCCGGACACCTATGTCAGCTACGGGCTATATCGCGATGCCGGACGCAGCCTGCCTTGGGGCAATGTCAGCAACAGCAATACCTTCGGTGGCACCGGTACGGGCTCGTACGCCGCAAGTCCCATCAACATATACGGGCGCATCAGCAACGGCAATGTCAGGCCCGGCTCATACACCGACAACGTGATTGTCAACGTCTTGTATTGAGAGCCAGGTCCCTTTTCATGTCGCCATGAAAAAAGCGCAAGCGCTTATTCAAAAAGAATAGCTACTTGCGCTTTCCAGCAAAGGGGTAGAGGCCATTTTCACTAAAAATAACGTCACCCTTTTCTGAGGGGCTGCGAACAAAAGCCGCCTTGCGGCGAAGCTGACCGCCCCCCTTGGGGGGAAGCGGCGGAGCCGCTCAGGGGGTATCAAAAGCTCTCATGCGCAGCCAGATAGCGCCATTGGCCGGTGGGCAGATTGCCCAGGGTCACCCCTCCGATGCGGATGCGCTTGAGGCCCACGACCTTGAGGCCGACCTGCTCGCACATGCGGCGAATCTGACGCTTCTTGCCTTCGGTCAGCACAAAGCGCAGCTGCTCGGGGTTCTGCCAGTCCACCTGGGCCGGCTTGAGCGGCTGCTCGTCCAGCGACAGGCCATGGCGCAGCAGGGCCAGCTTTTCCTCGGGGAAGACGGACTGCACATCCACGTCGCGGTCGCCGAAGGTCACGCGCACCAGATATTCCTTGTCGACTTCCGAGTCCTCGCCAATGATCTGGCGCGCCACGCGGCCGTCCTGGGTCAGCACCAGCAGGCCCACGGAGTCGATATCCAGACGACCGCAGGGAGCCAGGCCCTTGAGCTGGCTGAAGTTGAAGCGCGTCTTGCTGCGGTCTTCATTCCAGCGGTTCTCGTTGGTGATCAGCACCACGGCGGGCTCATGGCCGTCCTCGGCCTGACCGCTGACATAGCCCATGGGCTTGTTCAGCAGGATGGTGACCTGCTGGTCCTGGCGTTCCTGAGCCTTCTGGTCGATCTCGATCCTGTCGCCGGGCACCACGTTCTGGCCCATGGTTGCGACTTCGCCGTTGACCGTGACCCAGCCGTTTTCAACCCACTCGTCGGCTTCGCGACGCGAGCACAGGCCCATGTCGGCAATGCGCTTGTTGATGCGCACGGCACCGGGACGATCGTCCTGGCGCGCTTCGGCTTCGGGTGCGCGCTTGACGGGAATTGCACGGTCCGAGCCATCGGCAGCGGGACGGTAGGTGCGGATTCCGGTCGTCGGGCGGCGTGTGGCCTCCGACACAAACGAGCCGGGGATATGACGCTTTTCAGGCTCGCCACCACGCTCGTCGCGGCGGCTTTCGCGGCGTTCACCACGGCGCTCGTCATTGCGGCGGTCGTCACGATCAAAGGAGCGGCCTTCGGGACGGTCACCGTAACCACGGTTCTGCGGACGGTCCCCAAAGTCACGGCCTTGCGGGCGATCACTACCACGGCGCTCGGCATCACGGGACTGGTATTCGCGGCGTTCGCCACCTTCGGAGCGGTCTGGGCGACCAAAACCACGGTTTTGCGGACGGTCACCAAATTCACGACCTTGAGGACGCTCATCGCGGCGGCCTTCAAAGCGATCACCGCCACGACGTTCGCCGTCACGAGGACGGAATTCACGGCGCTCGCCGCCTTCGGAACGCTCAAAGCGACCCTGGTCAGGACGGCCAAAACCGGACGAACGTGGACGCTCGCCAAAGTCACGGCCGCCTTGCGGACGGTCATCACGGCGGTCGTCACGAGGACGGAATTCGCGACGCTCTGCGCCTTCGGAGCGCTCAAAGCGGCCCTGGTCGGGGCGGCCAAAACCGGACGAACGTGGACGGTCACCAAAGTCACGGCCGCCTTGCGGACGGTCATCACGGCGGTCGTCACGGGGACGAAACTCGCGGCGCTCGCCACCGCGATCACCATCACGCGACTCGCCATAGGGGCGGAAACCGCGGTCACCGCCGCCAAAGCGGCGCTCGCCGCCTTCGGCAAAGCGGTCATCGCGATCAGCGCGGGGACGGCGCTCGTCGCGCTGCGAGAAGCCGCCGCGGCGTTCGCCATCGTCACGAGCAGGACGACCGCCGTCTGGGCGACCAAAGCCGGAAGCGCGAGGGCGCTCGTCGCGCTCGCGCTGAGGGCGTGCGCCACGCTCGCCACGCGGGCCTTCGCTGCGCGGGCCGCGATCGGAGCCGCCTGCGGGCCGGGGGCCACGGGCTGCCGCAGGCTTTTCGGCCTTGGCTGGCTTGGCCGGTGCACGCAAAACAGGGCGCGCCGACGAGGAATCCGAGGGCGCGGAGGATTTGCCAGCACCAGGGGCGCCGGACTCTTTAGGAGGTTTGACTGACATTTGGGCGTAATTGTCTCGCGACGCGCGGGCGCGAGGCGAGAGTTATCCACAATTCCAGCGCGGAGCTAGGTTATAGGACGTCCCTCAGGCAAGCGCCTTGCGCGACGCGCAGAACTCTCCATGCCGCAGTGCCTCCAGGTCCAGTACGCGCAGGCCGCCATACTCGATCTGTATCACGCGCTCGCGCTGCAGCACCGACAAGGCCTCGTTCACACGCTGGCGCGACAGGCCGACCAGATTGGCCAGTTCCTGCTGGGTGATACGCAGAATCTGCCCCACGCCAGGGTAGAGCAAGGGGTTGAACAAGGCGGCAAGGGTGCGCGCCACGCGCAGATCGGGATTGCTCATGCGGTCGATCTCGCGCGCTGCGATGAACTGGCCCAGCCGCTCGTTGAGCTGGTTCATTACAAAACGATTGAAGCCTATGGAGTGATCAAGCAGCCAGTGGAACATGTCTATGGGCAGGCCGCCCACAACGGTCTTGCGGATAGCCTGGACGTTGTAGCGATAGGGCTCGCGCTTGATGACCGTTCCCTCGCCAAACCAGCCGCCGGGCGGCAGCCCGGCCAGCGTCATGCTGACGCCGTCGGCGCTTTCGGTGTTCATCTTGAGCAGACCGTCGACCACGCCAAACCAGTAGGTAGGCGGGCGACCGGTGCGACAGACATAGTCACCCGGCTCGGCATCGCCAACGAGCAGCACGCGTGCCACGTTTTCACGCTCTATGGGCAACAGAACGGGCCACCAGGGAATGCCATCGAGTTCTGAGCTCAAAGGCTTGCGCCGCCTTTGATGCAGGGACAGTTCTTGACTCATGCCCAGAAGCATTGCCAAAGCCGCGCTGGCGCAACAGCGGGATTTCCACGAGGCAGCAAATGCGCCATTTTCAGCAGCATTTGTTACAGCGGATTTTCACTATGCAGGCTTTCCCTCAAATTGTCGTCAAACAGACATCCTGACGTCAAAGTCACTCATAGCATGTCTGCAAGACTTTCGTGAAGGGTAGCCACGGCGGCTCCAACCCCAACCAAGAGGATCAGGCATGACAACCACGTTCCCGCAACTGCTGCTCAAGCACGCGACAGAACGCCCCGATGCGCCCGCCCTGCGCGAGAAAGAGTATGGCATCTGGCAGACCTGGAGCTGGCGCGAAGCTGCGCAGACCGTACGCCACATGGCCTGCGGCCTGCGCGCGCTGGGGCTTGAAAGCGGCCAGAACCTGGCGTTCATCAGCGATAACCGGCCCCATGTCTACATGGGCTTTCTGGCCGTTCAGGCCTGTGGCGCAGTGCCTATTCCGCTGTACCAGGATGCCGTGGCCGCCGAGATGCGCTTTGTGATGGAGGACGCGGAGATCGCGTTTGCCTTCGCCGAGAACCAGGAACAGGTGGACAAGCTGCTGGAAGTTCGCGAGAGCGTTCCCGGAATTCGTCACATCATCTATGACGATCCGCGCGGCCTGCGCAAATATGATCAACCCGGCCTCGTCAGCACCGAGGAGCTGCTGGCCAAGGGCAAGGAATGGGATGCACAGCACGCAGGAGCCTATGAGGCCATGGTCCAGGCCATCTCGCCCGACGATGTCTCGGTCATCCTCTATACCTCGGGTACCACGGGCAAGCCCAAGGGGGTGTGCCAGACCCATGCCAGCTTTGGCGAATCGGCCCGCGGCGGCGTGCAGACCGATGGCCTGAATGCTTCGGACAATGTGATCTGCTATCTGCCGCCGGCCTGGGTGGGAGACCATCTGTTCTCGTTTGCGCAATGGCTGGTAGCGGGCTTCACCATCAACTGCCCGGAATCCGCCTCGACCATCGCCATCGACCTGCGCGAAATCGGTCCCAGCTACTACTTTGCTCCGCCACGCATATTCGAGGGCATGCTGACTTCGGTCTCCATCCGCATGGAAGATGCGTCGCCAATCAAGCAGTGGATGTATGCCAAGGCCATGGAGGTGGCTCGTCGCGTCGGTTCGGACATTCTGGACGGCAAGAACGTCGGTGCCGTGGATCGCCTCAAATACCGATTGGGCAGCTTGTTCATCTACGGGCCGCTGCGCAATGCACTGGGCCTGTCGCGCATTCGCGTGGCCTATACGGCGGGTGCCGCCATCGGCCCCGAGCTGTTTCGCTTCTTCCGCTCCATCGGTATCAACCTCAAGCAGCTCTACGGCCAAACCGAAACCTGTGCCTATGTCTGCCTGCAGCGCGACCGCCAGGTGGAGCTCTCCAGCGTGGGCCAGGCGGCTCCGGGCATCGAGCTCAAGATTGCCGACAACGGCGAGGTGCTGGTCAAGGGCGTGTCCGTGCTCAAGGAATACTACAAACGCCCCGATGCCACGGCCGAGGTGATCGACGCCAGCGGCTATTTCCATACCGGCGATGCCGGCGTGATCGATGCCAACGGCCAGCTGCGCATCATCGACCGTGCCAAGGATGTGGGCAAGACCAGCCGCGGCGCCATGTTCGCACCCAACTACATAGAGAACAAGCTCAAGTTCTTCCCGCATATCAAGGAAGCCGTGTGCTTCGGTCATGGCAAGGACGAGGTCTGCGCCTTCATCAACATCGACTACGAGGCCGTGGGCAACTGGGCCGAGCGCCAGGGTCTGCCCTACGGCGGCTATGTGGACCTGGCCAGCAAGGCCAAGGTGTTGGAGCTGGTGGCCGACTGCATAGACAAGGTCAACGCCGACCTGGCCAGCGAGCCCGGCATGGCCGACACCCAGGTGGCGCGCTTTCTGGTGCTGCACAAGGAGCTAGACCCCGATGACGACGAGCTGACCCGCACCCGCAAGGTGCGTCGCAACTTCATCGCCGACAAGTACGGCGTGCTGGTGGAGGCACTCTACACCGGCAAGCAGCAGCAGTTCATCGAGACCCTGGTGAAGTTCGAGGACGGCCGCACGGGCAGCGTCAGCGCCACGCTGACCATTGTCGACGCCAAGCTCCACCCGGCTTCGGCCAAGGCTGCCGCCTGAGAGGAATTTTCATGAATACAAGAACCAGCGGCGACGTGATCCTGGACATCAAGAACATCAGCCTGCGTTTCGGCGGCGTCAAGGCCTTGACCGATATCTCGTTCAATGTCAAAGAGCACGAAATCCGCTCCATCATCGGCCCCAACGGTGCCGGCAAGAGCTCCATGCTCAACTGCATCAACGGCGTCTACACGCCGTCCGAAGGCTCCATCACCTTTCGCGGCCAGACCTTCAGTCATATGAACAGCCGCCAGGTGGCCGAGATGGGTGTCGCACGCACCTTCCAGAACCTGGCACTGTTCAAGGGCATGAGCGTGATCGACAACATCATGACCGGCCGCAACCTCAAGATCAGGAGCAACATCCTCATGCAGGCCCTGCGTATCGGCCCTGCGCAGCGCGAGGAAATGCAGCACCGCGAGTTCGTCGAGCACATCATCGACTTTCTCGAAATCCAGGCCTATCGCAAGACTCCCGTGGGCCAGCTTCCCTACGGCCTGCAAAAGCGCGTGGACCTGGGCCGTGCGCTGGCCATGGAGCCGCAGGTGCTGCTGCTGGACGAACCCATGGCCGGCATGAACGTGGAAGAGAAGCAGGACATGTGCCGCTTCATCCTTGACGTGAACGAAGAGTTCGGCACCACCATCGTGCTCATCGAACACGATATGGGCGTGGTCATGGACATTTCGGACCGTGTCGTGGTGCTGGACTATGGCAAGAAGATCGGCGACGGCGCTCCCGATGAAGTACGCAACAACGAAGACGTGATCAGAGCCTACCTGGGCGCAGGCCACTGAAGGAGCAGTCATGGGATTTTTCTTAGAGACATTGTTCGGCGGCCTCATGGTGGGCACGCTGTACGCACTGATCGCCATCGGCTTTGTGCTGATCTTCAAGGCCTCTGGCGTCTTCAACTTTGCGCAAGGCGCCATGGTGCTGTTTTCGGCCCTGGCCATGGCGCGCTTCTCGCAGTGGATTCCCGGCTGGCTGGGCCTGGAGCCGGGACTGGTCGGCAATCTGCTGGCCATCGTCGTCACTCTGGCGCTGATGGTGGGCGTGGCCTGGGTGATCGAGCGTCTGGCCCTGCGCCATCTGGTCAATCAGGAGCCCATCACCTTGCTGATGGCCACGCTGGGCATTGCCTATTTGCTCGATGGTCTCGGCCCCATGGTCTTCGGCAGCGAGGTCTACAAGATTGACGTCGGCATGCCCAAGGACCCGGTCTTCATCATGGACAGCCTGTTTCAGGGCGGCGTGATGATCAGCCTGGAAGACCTGTATGCGGCCTGCATTGCAGCCATCCTGGTGATCTGCCTGAGCCTTTTCTTTCAGAAGACCAAGACCGGACGCGCGCTGCGCGCCGTGGCCGACGATCACCAGGCCGCTCAGTCCATCGGTATTCCGCTGTCGCGCATCTGGGTCATCGTCTGGTCGGTGGCCGGCGGCGTGGCTTTGGTCGTCGGCATCATCTGGGGCAGCAAGCTGGGCGTTCAGTATTCGCTGTCGCTGGTGGCCCTGAAGGCACTGCCTGTGGTGATTCTGGGCGGCCTGACCTCGCTGCCCGGCGCAATCATCGGCGGCCTGATCATCGGCGTGGGAGAGAAGCTCTCCGAGGTCTATATCGGCCCCATGGTGGGAGGCGGCATCGAGACCTGGTTTGCCTATGGTCTGGCCCTTTGCTTTTTGCTGGTTCGGCCACAAGGTCTGTTCGGCGACAAGATCATTGACCGCGTCTGAACGGGGAGAACAAGAAAATGTTTTATCGTGAAAACGGCCAGTTCAAGACCAGCTACGCAGCAGACCAGCAGATCTTTGGCGTCGCCCAGGACCGCTGGGTCATCCTGCTGGTGCTGGCCTTTGCCTTCCTTGCCATTCCCTTCATTGCCAGCGACTACACCTTTCAGGCGATTCTGATTCCCTTTGTCATCATGTCGCTGGCAGCGCTGGGACTCAATATTCTCGTCGGCTACTGCGGCCAGATTTCGCTGGGTACCGCCGCCTTCATGGCCGTGGGTGCCTATGCGGCCTACAACCTGCAGGCCCGCATTGAAGGCATGCCTTTGCTGGTAGCACTTCTGGGCGGCGGCGTGGTGGCAATGGCGTTCGGCGTGGTGTTCGGTCTGCCCAGCCTGCGCATTCGCGGCCTGTATCTGGCCGTGGCCACGCTGGCCGCCCAGTTCTTTGTCGACTGGCTGGCGACCCGCGCGGCCTGGGTGACGAACAACTCCTCTTCCGGCTCGGTCAGCGCCAAGCCGCTGGCCATTCTGGGCTGGGCCATCGACACGCCCATGGAAAAGTACCTGCTGTGCCTGGCGATTCTGTGTCTGCTCGGCCTGGCCGCCAAAAATCTGGTGCGCAGCTCGGTAGGTCGTGAATGGATGGCCATGCGCGACATGGATGTGGCCGCTGCAGTGATCGGCATTCGCCCCACCTACGCCAAGCTGTCGGCCTTTGCAGTCAGCAGCTTTATCGTCGGCGTGGCCGGCGCACTCTGGGGCTTTGTCCACCTGGGGGCCTGGGAACCTGCAGCCTTCAGTCTGGATCGTTCGCTGCAGCTGCTGTTCATGATCATCATCGGCGGCCTGGGCTCGGTCGTGGGCAGCATCTTCGGCGCCGCCTTCTTCGTGCTGCTGCCGCTGCTGCTCAACCAGGTGCCTCACTGGCTGGGCCTGCCGCTATCCACGGCAACGGCAACCTATCTCGAGCACATGATTTTTGGTGCGCTCATCGTGTTCTTCCTGATTGTGGAACCCCACGGATTGGCCAAGCTCTGGGCCACGGCCCGTCAGAAGCTGCGCGTCTGGCCGTTCCCGCATTGAGCATGAAGCATCTGCTGAAACGCTGCAAGCCTTCCTCCGTGTGCACGGCCCCCTGGCTCAATGCCGCGCAGCGAGTCATGCAGGTTCATGGACCGTTGAGCTACCTCAGTATTCTTTTCTTCAAGACACCGCAGAGTGCCTGCAACCGGGACAGCGTCCCATACAACCCAAGGAGACAGTCGATGATGTTCAAGAAAGTTGCGATTGCTGCCGCTGCTGTTGCTGCAGGCATGGGAGCCTTGATGGCCTCGCCTGCGGCTCAGGCCCAGGAGCAGTTCGTGCCTCTGCTGGTGTATCGAACGGGCCAGTTCGCGCCCTTGGGTATTCCATGGGCGGACGGCAAGCAGGATTACCTCAAGCTGGTCAATGCCAAGGGTGGCGTCAACGGTGTGAAGATCAAGTTCGAAGAATGCGAAACCGCCTATGACACGGCCAAGGGCGTGGAATGCTACGAGCGCCTCAAGAACAAGGACGGCGGCGCCTCCGGCTTCGACACCCAGTCCACCGGCATCACCTTTGCCGTGACTGACAAGGCCCCTGGCGACAAGGTGCCGGTGGTCACTCCAGGCTATGGCCTGTCCCAGTCCGTGGACGGCAAGGTCTTCGAGTGGAACTTCCCGCTGCTGGGCAACTACTGGACAGCCGCCGACTCCATCGTGCAGGACATTCTGAAGAAGGAAAAAGGCAACCTCAAGGGCAAGAAGATCGCACTGGTCTATCACGACTCGCCTTATGGCAAGGAACCTATCCCGCTGCTGGAAAAGCGCGCCGCCAAGGATGGCTTTGAGCTGATCAAGCTGCCCGTGACCGCCCCCGGCGTGGAGCAAAAATCCACTTGGCTGCAGATCCGCCAGAGCCGCCCCGACTATGTGCTGCTGTGGTCGGCCGGCGTGATGACGCCCACGGCCGTGCGTGAGGCACAGGCCACGGGCTACCCACGCGAGAAGATGTACGCCGTGTGGTGGGGCGGCTCCGACCATGACGTGCGAGACATAGGCGCCGGAGCCAAGGGCTACAACACCGTGACCATTCACAACACGGCCGAAAGCGACAAGGTGCATGCGGATATCAAGTCCATGCTCTACGACAAGGGCCAGGGCACGGCCAAGGACGCCAAGGAGCTGGGCCAACTGGCACATACCCGCGGCATGGTGATCTCTATGCTGCAGGTCGAGGCCATCCGCACCGCGCAGGACAAATACGGCAAGGGCAAGGCCATGACGCCCGAGCAAGTCCGCTGGGGCCTCGAGAACCTGAACCTGACGCAGGAGCGCCTCAATGAACTGGGCTTCGGCAAGATCATCCGCCCCTTCAAGACCAGCTGCGAAAACCATCTGGGCGCCGACTGGGCGCGCATTGCGACCTGGGACGGCAGCAAGTTCAAGGTGAGCTCCGACTGGTACCAGGCCGACAAGTCCATGGTCGATCCGCTCTACAAGGAATTTGCGGACAAGTACGCCAAGGAAAAGAACGTCAAGGTAAGGACCTGCACCCCCTGAGGCGCTTCGCGCCTTCCCCCTCTCCGGCGCCAAGCGCCTGAGGGGGGCTACATCCCCGCTGCGGGGCAAGCGGCCGGCATCGGCCCTTGCCTGATGTCTCTGACCAAGGCTCGCCTCGCCGCAATTGGATTGACAAAAATCAGCCTCAATCGCTTACCTAAAAAAGCGTTTATAGCTATCTATTTTGAGTTACCAGGTGACCGCATGACCGATAACGCGCACACAGTTTCCACTTCCCCGCAGGCAACGCCCCTGGTGGAAGTCAATGGCATCGAGGTCATCTACAACCATGTGATCCTGGTGCTCAAGGGCGTCTCTCTGCAAGTGCCGCACCAGAGCATCGTGGCCCTGCTGGGCGGCAATGGCGCGGGCAAGACAACAACGCTGCGCGCCATCTCCAATCTACTCAAGGGCGAGCGCGGTGAAGTCACCAAGGGCGGCATCACGCTGGAGGGCGAGCAGATCGCCAACCTCTCGCCGGCCGACCTGGTCAAGCGCGGGGTGGTGCAGGTCATGGAAGGCCGGCACTGCTTTGCCCACCTGAGCATTGAAGAAAACCTGTTGACGGGCAGCTACACCCGCACGGACAAGGGCGAGATTGCCGCCAATCTCGAGAAGGTCTACAACTACTTCCCGCGCCTCAAGACCCGGCGCACCAGCCAGGCCGCCTATACCTCGGGCGGCGAGCAGCAGATGTGCGCCATCGGCCGCGCGCTGATGAGCAACCCGCGTATGGTTTTGCTGGACGAGCCCTCCATGGGCCTGGCGCCGCAGATCGTGGACGAGGTCTTTCACATCGTCAAAGACCTCAACAGCAAGGAAAAAGTCACCTTCCTGCTGGCCGAGCAGAACACCAATATGGCGCTCAAATACGCCGACTACGGCTACATCATGGAAAGCGGGCGCATCGTCATGGACGGCTCAGCCAAGGATCTGGCCAGCAACGAGGACGTCAAGGAGTTCTACCTGGGCGTGGGCGGCGGTGAGCGCAAGAGTTTCAAGGATGTGAAAAGCTACAAGCGTCGCAAGCGCTGGCTGGCGTAACGGATACCCCCCTGAGCGGCTGCACCGCTTCCCCCAAGGGGGACGACAGCCTCGCTGCGCGGCGGCGCTTGCTCGCCGCCTCTCGCTGGGTGCAGGTCAGTTCTCAGAGCTAGCGCCCATTGTTTTCCGTTTTGTTTGCAGATTTCCCCACAGGATTTGCCATGAGTGACTTCTACGACTCCCTGGAAATACGCAGCCCTGATGAGCGCGAAGCGACATTGATGGCTGCATTACCCGCGCAGATCGCCCATGCCCAGCAGCGCTCGGCTGCGTTTGCCGAGATCCTCAAGGGCGTGGATGCGGCCAGCATCACCAGCCGAGCGGCTCTGGCGCAACTGCCGGTGACGCGCAAGAGCGAGCTGCTGGAGCGCCAGGCTGCACAGCGTCCGCAGCAGATTTTTGGCGGCTTCAACGCCATCGACCTGGGCCACGACATGCCCAGGCTGTTTGCCAGCCCCGGCCCCATCTACGAACCCGAAAGCCGTCGCCCCGATTACTGGCGCATGGCGCGCTCCATGTACGCCGCAGGCTTCAGGGCCGGCGAGCTGGTGCACAACTGCTTCAGCTATCACTTCGTGCCCGCCGGATCGATGATGGAAACCGGTGCCCAGGCACTGGGTTGCACGGTGTTTGCAGGCGGCACGGGCCAGACCGAGCAGCAGGTGCAGGCCATGGCCGATCTGCGGCCAGCCGCCTATGTGGGCACGCCCAGCTTTCTGAAAATCATTGTGGAAAAGGCCCAGGAGATGGGAGTGAAGCTGCCCAGCCTGACCAAGGCCATGGTCAGCGGCGAAGCCTTTCCGCCTTCACTCAGCCAATGGATGCGCGAGCATGGCATCGACGCATACCAGAGCTACGGCACGGCCGATCTGGGCCTCATTGCCTATGAAACCAGCGCGCGCGAAGGCCTGGTTCTGGACGAGGGCGTGATCGTGGAGATCGTACGCCCTGGAACCGGCGACCCTGTGGCCGAGGGCGAGGTGGGCGAGCTGGTCATCACCACGCTCAACCCCGACTATCCGCTGATCCGCTTCGGCACGGGCGATCTCTCGGCCTATCTTCCAGGAGCCTGTCCCACGGGCCGCACCAATGCCCGCATCAAAGGCTGGATGGGCCGCGCCGACCAGACCACCAAGGTCCGCGGCATGTTTGTGCATGCCAAACAGGTGGCTGAGGTCGCCAAGCGCTTTCCTCAGATCGCCAGGGCCAGGCTGGTGGTGACGGGTGAGATGGCCAACGACCAGATGCAGTTGCTGGTTGAAACCACAGAAACCGCGCCGGGCTTTGCCCTGCAGGTGATCGACGCCTTGCGAGAAGTCACCAAGCTGCGCGGCGAAGTGCAGATGGTATCTCCTGGCAGCCTGCCCAATGACGGCAAGGTGATCGAGGACGCGCGTTCCTATCAGTGAAGAGCAGCAGGCTTCGGCTGACTCTGCGGCCTAAAGGCTGTGTACCGGGACCAAGCCCCTGATCATGTGTCGCCAATACGCGACAGGCAACCAGTTTGCTTTAACGCAAATGCAATGTGATCGCCCGCTCCATCAAGGGATAACACTTAGAAAATAACAAAAACCCCACAGATTAGCGCTACCTAGAATCCGGCTTTACGTCACGAAAAGCGAACCGTCCTGGTCTGCTTGCACATTATTTTTAGGGAGACACTGTGAAAACTATTTTCAAGATCGCCACCATTGCTCTGGCTGCCACCGCTGCCATCAGCAGCCATGCCGACAGCTACCCTGCCGCTGGCAAGACGATCACGATCATTGTGCCTTTCACGGCAGGCGGCCCCACCGACAAGGTGGCACGCGACCTGGCCGAATCCATGCGCAAGCAGCTGAACAACGCCACCATCGTCATCGACAACGCAGACGGTGCCGGCAGCACGATTGGCACGGCCAAGGCAGCACGCGCACGCAATGACGGCTACACGCTGCTGCTGACGCATATCGGCATGTCCACCATCCCGACGCTGTACCGCAAGCTGTCCTTCAACGTGCTCAACGACTTCGAGTACGCCGGCATCATCAACGATGTGCCCATGACACTGATCGGTCGCCCCACCCTGCCCGCCAAGAACTTCGCCGAAGTCAAGGACTGGGTCAGCAAGAACCAGGGCAAGGTGAATCTGGCCAACGCCGGCGTGGGCTCGGCCTCGCACCTGTGCGGCCTGATGTTCCAGGCCTCGCTGCAGCAGGACATGACGCCCGTTCCCTACAAGGGTGCAGCTCCTGCGATTGCCGACCTGATGGGCAACCAGGTGGACCTGCTGTGCGACCAGACCACCAACACCACTTCGCAGATTGCCGCCAAGAAGGTCCAGGCCTATGCCGTGACCACTGCCAAGCCTCTGACCACGCCTGCACTCAAAGACCTGCCCACGCTGCAATCCCTGGGTCTGAAGGACTTCAACGTGACCATCTGGCACGGTCTGTACGCCCCCAAGGGCACGCCTGCCGATGTGGTGCAAAAGATCAACGAAGCCATGAAGGCTTCGCTCAAGGACCCCGAGTTCATCAAGCGCCAGGAAGCCCTGGGTGCCGTGATTGCCACGGACGACCGCACCAACCCTGCCGGCCACAAAAAGTTTGTGGAGTCTGAAATCGCCAAGTGGGGCAAGGTCATCAAGGCCGCCGGCATCTACGCCGACTGACAGGGCGCGAGCTCGTAAAAAACAGAAAGCCTGCATCTGCAGGCTTTTTTTTGGGGTGCCCGGAAGGGGATGGAACTTACCAGGTCACTTCCTTGCCGTCGGCGGCACTGCGCCTGAGCATGTCGACAAAAGGCACGATGCGTTGGCCCAGGGCCACGCTGTCCTGGCTCGCAGGCGCGGCATCTTCGTCCTGCGCGTCGTCTTCCGGCTGCTTGCGCCTAACTGCCTCCTCGGCGGCAGCCGCCTCCAGCGCGGCAATGGCGGCTGGAATCTGCTCCACGGTGATGATGCCGTGTACCTCGTCGGGCGACTTGCCGATGATTTCCAGCAGCTTGCGGCCGTTGGCGTCCAGCATGATGAGGTCTGCCGTGGCACGCGATTTGAATTTGTAGGGCATGGAGCGGTTCCTTCAACGGTAGATGTATTCGCGGTTAAAAGGATAGCCGCTCTGCGCACCGGTCATCGCGCCGCTGCGCAGATCGCCATCAGGTTTGCTGCACAGCATCTGATGCAGCGCAATCCAGCCATGCTCGAAGCCCATGGCCGATCCTGCCAGATAGAGGCGGTAAGCACGCAGCGCCTTAGCGGCTTTTTCCTCGTCATACTGGGTCTGCAAAATGGCCTGTGCCTCGCCCAGCCGGGACTCCAGCGTATCCGACCAGGCCCATAGCGTGCGTGCATAGTGCGGGCGCAAGTTTTCGGTGTCCACCATCTCCAGCCCGCTGGCAGCCAGGTCATGCAGCACGCGGCTGACATGCATGAGTTCGCCTCCGGGAAAGATGTAACGGTTGATGAACTCGCCCATGCCGGCGCCCAGCTCCACATTGCTGACGCCGCCCGCCGTGATGCCATGGACCAATGCAAGACCGCCAGGCCTGAGCATGGAATAAATGGTTTGGAAGTATTCCTCCAGATTGGCGCTGCCCACGTGCTCGAACATGCCGACCGAGCCGATCTTGTCGAACGGCTCCACATCACCCATTTGCCGGTAATCACGCAGCTCGACCTGGACCTTGCCCTGCAGGCCCTTCTCGGCAATCAGGCGCTGCACATGCTCGAACTGGTTGCGCGACAGCGTGATGCCATGGGCCTGAGCACCGTAATGCTCGGCCGCCCAGAAGATCAACCCGCCCCAGCCGGAACCTATGTCCCAGAAGCGCTCTCCGGGCTGGAGCTTGAGCTTTTTGCAGATGTGATCGAGCTTGGCCTCCTGCGCCTGCGCCAGGCTCATGCCCTGCTCTTTGTAATAAGCGCAGGAATAGACGCGGCGCGGGTCCAGCCACAGCGCGTAGAAGTCGTCGGAGAGATCGTAATGAAACTGAATCTGCTCGGCATCGCGGGTCAGCGTGTGCATGGCCAGCGACCTGGCCTTGGAGACCGTCTGCCCCAGCCAGGAGGGCGTATGACTGACCGGATCACCGCGCAGCAGCCCGGCCGCTGCCGCCATGATGTCGCGGGAGCTGCCCTTGACCTCCACCCAGCCCTCGACGATGGCCGAACCAATCGAGCCGATCTGACCATCCAGCAGCGCCGCAACAGCCTTGGGAGAGCGAAAAATGAGTTGAACCGCACTGCGTTCAGGCCCGATATGCTCGCCCGAGGGAAGCTGTATCGATGCAGTCACAGGAAGTCTTGCTAGCAGCGGCTCCAATGTGCTCAACAGGTTTTTCATGAAAACCATTGTTCACATCGACTATGGCAGGGTCAAGACGGAAAACATCCCTGCCTAAAACTGCCTCCAGGTCTGGCAGAGGATCAGTTGCGGGCTTTCACCAGCCTGTCGTAGGCCTTAAGGGTGGCGGGGGCCACAGACTGCAGCACTTGTTCATAAGCCGTCTTGTGACGCGCCAGCAAGCGCATGGAAGCAACGGTGCGGCTGCGGCAGAACCAGTGGCAAGTGTGCTGCATCAGCATCAACTCGGCCGTCATGGTGAAGGCTCGGCGCTTGCGCTCTTCCTCGTCGGCCGCATCCCCCACACGGGCAGCCGCCAGCGCCTGGGCATGAAGCTTCATGGTTTCGCGCACATCCATGGTAACCGATGGCAGAACCCGGGTCATATAGGGCAGCGCCAGCGGCAGGGTACTTGCACGCGTCTGCTCGGCCGGCAAGGTGGCGAACTCATCCGCGAAACGCTGAAACTGGCTCACCAGACTGCTCTCGGTATTGGCCAGCACGGGCCAGATCTGTTCACGTCGCTGCACATCCTTCTCGCCGATGACACGCAGATATCCCTCCATCAGATTGGCCATGAGCTTCTCGATCTGAAAGCGTGCCAGATGCTGGGCCAGAAGCTGGGTGTGCTGGCGCTGCTCCCGCTTCTTGAGCACGTAGAGCACGGTGGTGACAATGATGGCGAGCGTTAGAAAATCCATGAAGCGAAACCAGACAGGCGGACAAGCGCAATGAGAAAAAGGATGAGTGTAGTCAGCCTGAGGGCTTTGCTGGTAATTAGTGCCGCAATTGCAGGTCTGACGGGCTGCAGCAGCGCCGGCTATTACTGGCAAGGTTTCAAGGGACAGATGCAGATTCTTCAGGCCGCACGACCTATCGATGACTGGCTGGCAGAAGACAGTACCTCCGCAGCACTGCGTCAGCGCCTGCAGACCGCGCAACAGATGCGCCGCTTCGCCAGCCTGGAGCTGGCTCTGCCCGACAACGCCAGCTACACCCGCTACGCCCAGCTGCAGCGTCCGTTTGCCGTCTGGAACGTGGTGGCAGCCCCGGCCTACAGCCTGGAGATGCACCAATGGTGCTTTCCCGTCACCGGTTGCATTGCCTACCGAGGCTACTTCAGCAAGAGCGACGCACAGGCGCAGGCACAAACGCTTCAGTCCCTGGGGTTGGAAACCAGCGTCTATGGCGTGCCGGCCTACTCCACGCTGGGCTATCTGAACTGGCTGGGCGGCGACCCCTTGCTCAGCACCTTCACCTCCTGGCAGGAGGGCGACTTTGCCGGCCTGCTGTTCCACGAACTGGCCCATCAGCTGCTGTATGTGAAGAATGACACGGCCTTCAACGAATCTTTTGCCACCACGGTGGAACGCATGGCCACACCCTTGTGGCTGCACAGCCATGCCAGCGCCGCCACGCAACAACGCTGGCAACAGAGCCTGCAGCGGCGCGAGCTATGGCAGCAGCTGACGCGCGAGACCCGTCAGCGCCTGCAACAAATTTATGAGCAGAAAAATACTCAAACCGTTGATGCCAAAGCGCTGGAAGCCATCAAAAGCAAAGTATTTGACGAATTCCGCGCCACTTACACGCAGCTCAGAGCGCAATGGATTGCCACTGACGAGCCCCTGCTGACCAGCATCGCCCTGCGCGAGCAGTATTACCGGCGCCTGACCCAGACCGATGAATGGGTGGCGCAGGCCAATAACGCCAGTTTCGGAGCCCTTGCCGCCTATGACGACTGGGTGCCGGCCATGACTCGCTGGTGGCTGCAGCTGCGCGGCGAAGGCCCGGCCACTCCAGAGACCTGGCGCGGCTTCTATACCCAGATGCGCGAGCTGTCAGCCTTGCCTGCTGAAGAACGCAAGCTGCGGCTATGCGCCCAATGGGGAGAAGCGGCAAAAACAGCGACTCAGTGCCAATAAATACGTCAAATTGACATAAAACAATTTTTTACACGGGTTAGCCATATAGGAGGCTTCAGCGGTTTTTAAGAAAGTCTCGCCAGACTTCTCCGATACCTATTTTTTGCCGTCTGCCGTGGCTACCCAAGACTCCGTTTCTGCCCCATTTTTCAAGGGGTTTTTTCAACCTCGAACGCCTCAGTTCATCGCTCTGGCCCTGGCCATCTGGCTGACACTGACGGCCAACTGGGCCCTGTGGCTGCGCCTGCCTTCCCTGGACGGCTATCACGGCAGTCCGGCCCTGCTTGCCCTGCGGGTTGTGCCGCTGGTGCTTGGTGCCAGCCTTCTGCTGACCTCTTTGTTTGCCTGGCCGCGCTTTACCAAGCCCCTCTGGGTTGCGCTGCTGCTGGTGGCGGCCAGTTCCCAGTACTTCATGGTCAGCTACGGCACCGTGATGGACAAGGGCATGATTCACAACATCCTGCAGACCGATGCGCGCGAAAGCTCGGACTTGTTCAACATCAAGCTGCTGGCCGAGGTGTTGATCATCGCCATACTGCCCGCCATCTGGCTGTGGAAAACCCCGCTCAAGCGTGCTAACAGCGCCTGGCGCAATATGCTGCGCACCGCATTGCTGCTGCTGGGCGGCATTGCCCTGATAGCCGCATCGCTGGCCGTTTCGTACCGTGATCTGGCCCCCGTGGTGCGCAACAATCTTTGGCTGCGCTACATGATCAACCCGATCAACCCCGTGCTGTCCGCTGCCTCGGTGGCGCTGGACCCCATACTCAACAAGCCCAGGCCCTTTGTCAGTATCACGGGTGGCGCAGCTCTGGGTGCCAGCTATGCGGCAGCCCAGAAACCGCCGCTGTTGGTTCTGGTGGTCGGCGAGACTGCACGCGCCAAGAACTTCAGCCTCAACGGTTATGAGCGCGATACCAACCCTGAGCTGGCCAAGCGCGACGTGCTGAGCTGGCGCAATGCCCGCTCCTGCGGCACCAGCACCCGCGAATCGGTGCCCTGCATGTTCTCCAACCTGGGCCGCGAAGGCTTTTACGCCTCCAAGGTCGAGCATGACAACCTGCTTGACGTACTGCAGGCTGCCGGCCTGGCCGTGCTCTGGGTGGACAACCAGGCCGGCTGCAAAGGCGTGTGCAAGCGCATCCCCATGGCTGATACCGCCGACAGCGTGAATACGCCGGCCGGCAAGGCGCTGTGCGCCCAGGATGGCGAATGCCTGGATGCACTGCTGCTCAGCGGCCTGGACGAGCGCATCGCCAAGCTGGACCCCGCACGCCGCGCAAAGGGCCTGGTACTGGTCATGCACCAGATGGGCAGTCACGGCCCCGATTACTTCAAGCGCTCCACGGCAGACCTCAAGGCGTTCAAGCCCGAGTGCGCCACCAATGCACTGTCCAGCTGCTCGCAGCAAAGCGTGGTCAATGTCTACGACAACTCCATTCGCTATACCGACCACTTCCTGGCCCAGACCATAGACTGGCTCAAGACTCAGCAAAGCCAGTTTGAAACCGGCATGTTCTACATGTCCGACCATGGCGAATCGCTGGGCGAGCTCGGTGTCTATTTGCACGGCATGCCTTACGCCATGGCGCCCGACAATCAAAAACATGTGCCCATGATTGCCTGGCTGGGAACGCTGGGTGCTCGCACCGGCCTGAATCAGAGCTGCCTGAGCAAGACGCTGGACCAGCCGCTCTCGCATGACAACCTGTTTCATACAGTAATGGGTCTGATGGATGTCACCTCACCGACCTACAAGCAGCCACTGGATGCATTTGCCAGCTGCCGCACGGCCAGCTAGGCATTGACTACAAAGCACAAAAAGGCCAGCCGGATCAATGATCCGGCTGGCCTTTCTCGTTTTCAGGTGCTGCGCTCAGAAACAGTGCATCATTCGCCCTGAGAGCCGCGGCGCGCCCAGCCCGTGGTGTGCTTTTCCAGCAGATTGAACAACTCGTACATCACCATGGCCATAGCCCCCACCACGATCAGCCCCGCAAAGGCCAGGCCCATCTGCATGGAAGATCCGGCTGAGACCAGCAGATAGCCGATACCCTCGTTGGCAGCCGTCATCTCGCTGACCGTGGTGCCGACGAAGGCCAGCGTGATCGCGACCTTGAGCGAGCCGTAGAAATACGGCAGGGAGCGCGGCAGTCCGACCTTGATCAGCACGTCCCAGCGCTTGGCCCCCAGCACGCGCAGCACATCCTCCAGTTCGGGCTCCAGCGTGGCAAGCCCCGTGGCGATATTGACCATGATGGGGAAGAAGCTGATCAGAAAGGCCGTGAGAATGGCCGGGCCTGCGCCGATGCCGAACCAGACCACCAGAATCGGCACGAACGCTGCCTTGGGCAAGGCGTTGAAAGCCGTCATCAGCGGGTAGAAGGCTGCATAGGCCAGACGCGAAGAGCCGATCAGAAACCCAAGCAGTACGCCAACCACGATCGCCAAGGCAAAACCTGCCATAGTCACCCAGTAGGTGCGCCAGGCATGCATGGCAATCGTGCCCGCAAACTCATAGAGCTGATGGCCTATGGCCCAGGGGCTTGGGAAGATGAATTCCGAGACGCCGAAGCCCGAACAGATGATCTGCCAGAGCAGGACGATCAGCAGCAACAGCAGCCAGGGGGCCCAGCGCTCGGCGGTTTTTTGATGTTTCATGGAGCGCCTTATTGAAGAATGGCTGCAGCGGTGTCGGTGCCGCTTTTGCGCAGGGCGCCGATATGGCCGCGCAGCTCGTAGACGATGTCCGAGAACTCGGGGGTGTAGGTGACCTCCAGATCGCGCGGGCGCGGCAGGTCGATGTCGCGGCGCACCACGAAGCGGCCCGGGCTCTTGCTCATCACATAGACGGTATCGGCCAGGAAAACGCTCTCGCGCAGATCATGCGTGACCAGGATCACATTGAACTTCTGCTCGGCCTGCAGGTCGCGCAAAATGCACCACAGCTCTTCGCGCGTGAAGGCGTCGAGCGCGCCAAAGGGCTCGTCGAGCAGCAGCATCTGCGGCTCGTGAATCAGGGCGCGGCAGATGCTGGCGCGCTGCTGCATGCCGCCGGAAAGTTGCCAGGGAAACTTGCGCTCATACCCTGCCAGACCCACCTTGCCCAGCAGCTCGATGGCACGTGCCTCGTATTCCTTGCGCTTTTGCTTGAACTGCGAGCGGTGCGGCTCCACGATCTCCAGCGGAAGCAGCACATTGTCCAGCGTGGTGCGCCAGGGCAGCAGCGAGGACGACTGGAAAGCCATGCCCGAGATCTTGAGCGGCCCGGTCACTCGATGGCCATCGACCGTGATGCGCCCCATGGACGGCATCTTCAGGCCCGTCGTGAGCTTCATGAACGTGGACTTTCCACAGCCCGAGGGACCGACGATGGCAATAAACTCGCCGCGCTGTACCGTGAGGTCGATGGCCTCCACCGCAAAGTGGTTGGCCTGCAGCAGCTCTTCGTTATAGGCCAGCCAGACGTCCTTGAATTCGACAAATGGCCGGGCAGCTTCTGTATCTGATGACTTCATAAAACAAGGCTGTAGCGCTTGTCTCACAAGCGCATCCAGCTATCAATCAATGAGCAATTACTTTTTGGGGAAGACGTCCAGATCCGCGACGGGCGGCAGGAAGCGGCCATTCCAGAGCGTCTCGGGGTTCACGCGTGTCTTGGTCGCATAGACGTCCGAGATCTGGGAAGCCATCAGTGCCATGCGTGTGGGGCTGACCTGGCCAAAGCCCTCGCCGCGCGCATCGGCGGTGTTGATCACCGTGTCGATCGCCAGCTGCAGACGACGGGTCTCGAGCGCCGAGTTGACGATGCCGTCGCGCTCCTTCACATAGGCGATGGCACTGCCGGGATTGGCCATGACCTCCTTGGCGCCCTTGCTGAAGGCCTTGAGGAAGGCACGCACGGCTTCGGGGTTCTCGCGCACCAGCTTGGCGCTGGCGATGATGGCGTTGCCATAGAGCTTGACGCCGTTGTCGGCGAACGGCATGACCGTCACATCGGCGGCCTTGACGCCGCGCGCCTCCAGGTTCAGCAGCGAGGTAAAGGTAAAGCCCGTGATGGCATCGATATCGCCGCGCACCAGCATGGTCTCGCGCAGCGGCGGATCCATTGTGGTCCATTGCACATCGCCGACCTTGTTGGCCTTGGCAAACAACGGAAAGCCGCGTCGACCTGCATCAAAGACCGGCGCTCCCAGCTTCTTGCCCGTCAGGTCCGTCGGCTTGGCGATGGCGCTCTTCTTGAGCGCCATGACCGAGGCCGGCGTGTTGTTGTAGACCATCATCACGGCCACGGGCTTGTCCTTGACTTCGGGGTTGTTGGCATGAAACTCCATGAGCGCGGCCAGATCGGCAAAGCCCATGTCGTAGGAGCCCGATGCCACGCGCTGGATGGCGCCGCCCGAGCCGCTGCCGGCATCCACCGTCACATTGAGCCCAGCAGCCTGGAAATAGCCCTTGGCGACTGGCTGCAGAAACAGCGCCGCAGGTCCTTCAAAACGCCAGTCGAGCTGAAATTTGATAGGCGTTGCGGCAAAGGCTGTCGTGGCGCTGGCAAAGCTGCCAAGGGCCAGAACGGATTGCAGAAACAGGCGCTTGGTTTGCATGGTGGCTTCCCTCTCTCTATGTCAATGAATTGCGGTTGAATGCGTGCCGGGGCTCAGACCTTCCAGGCGCCCTGGTGCGAACTGCTGGCCTCTTCGATCAAGGCCGGCCCAATGCATTCGATGGCGTGCGAAGCGGCCTGAAACACATCGCGGCAGGACAGCTCTGCATCCTTCTGATCGAGCCGCTCGCCACGGAACACGCGCAGCCGCTCGGCATCGATGCCATAGACCACGCGGCCGATGGCGGACCAGAAGATGGCACCAGCGCACATCACGCAGGGCTCGGCCGAGGAATACAGCGTGGCGCGCGTCAGTTCATCGCGTGAATGCAGGGGGCTGGCCAGGCGGATGGCGGACAGCTCGGCATGGGCCGTGCAATCGCCGCTTTCGCCGTTGGCATTGCTGGCCCGGGCCAGCACGCGTCCGTCGGCCGCCACGATCAGCGCGCCAAACGGACGGTTGCCGCGCTCGCGCGCCATATCGGCAAGCGCAATGGCTTCACGCAGATAGCGGCCATCGCTGTCGTTCAATGTCTGGGCTTGAGGCAGAGACATGGAGGCTTCCTCCTCAGGCCTTGAGCATGCGCGCCGACCTGGCGGGCAGCATGCTGCTGTTGAACAGTGCGTCGGCAGACGGCGTGGTCTTGAGCGCAAAGGTCTGCACCACGCTGTCTAGCTGCTGCTCCATCAAACGCTTGCTGAAGTCGCCCAGTCCATGGCTTTTCGTGTCTGCCGCAGCCACGTACTGCGCGGTGATGGACCAGCGCTCCAGCTCCAGCCTCTCATCGAGAATCGGCTCACGCTGGCGCACGGCGGCAATGCCTGCTGCGGGGTTGGCAAGGCATTCCACAATCGCACGGTTGGTGGCGCGCAGGAAAGCGGCTACGACCTGCGGCTTCTCGGCGATCAGCTGGCTGGACGCCAGGATCGCATTGCCATACAGATGAACGCCGGCATCGCTATAGCGCAGTATGGAAAGCTCCTCGGGCTTGAGGCGCGCAAACAGAGATACCGCCGAGTCATGGAAATAGGTGGCGGCATCCACATCGCCACGCACTATGACGTTGTCGCGTGCCGAGAACTCCGTCGTCGACCAGGCGAAAAGGTCGGCGGGCAGGTTCTTGCGCCGCGCCACCATGGGCCAGGCACGGCGCGTGGACTCCACCGCCGCTGCTGCCACCTTCTTGCCCCTAAGGCTTGCGAAGTCCGGCGTGATGCCTCTGTCCTTGCGTCCGATGATCACAAAGGGCGTGCGGTTGTAGTACTGGTAGACGGCCTGCACGCGCGGCGTGCCGGCGTTCTGCGCATTGAACTCGATCAGCGAACTGATATCACCCAGTCCGAGCTGGTAGGCACCGCTGGCGATACGAGTAATCGAAGCCACCGAGCCCGACCCTACGTCCAGACTCACATCCAGCCCCTCATCGCGGTAGTAGCCGTTTTGCTGGGCCAGAAAAAACGGTGCGGTCTGGCCGTTGACGCGGAAATCCAGCGTGAATTTCAGAGGTGTCAGCGACTTTCCCTGGGCATGCACCCAGGGCGCACTGCACAAAGGCAAAGCAGCAAGAAATTGGCGACGTTGCATGAAGGAACTCTCAGGTCTCTGGCGACAGGATTGCCGGCGGCGGCAGCCACTGGCAGGACTTGAGCAATTTCCGGGCACTGCACACAGAGGCAGGCTGAACGCTTCTACTCGTTCAACCTTCTAGCAATTGGCGTGCCTGCTTTTGCTTACCGCTTGCAGCGGTATCAACAAGGTGCACGTCCGAGCCGCGCATGCATGGATTCATGCACGCCAGTGCACCAGTTTGAAGCCATGCACCAAAACCAAGAGTGCGCGTTCCCTGGTAAATGACTGGCACGCTGTTTGCTGCACTCAAATCAAGAGTAGAAGCGTTCAGCACGGTGCTCTGGCCCTTGTCGGTCAGCAGCTTCGCGGGTCATTGCTCTTGAAGTGGGTGCGGCACACAGCCGCGCCTGGTATCCACACTTCAGATGCCCGCCACACCAAGCCGCAGAGGCAACACCGGCGCCTGAAGTCATTGCAAGAGAAATTCCTATGCAGACCACGAACAGCCACTCTTACAGCCTTGGCGAGCTGGACAAGGAGGCCCGTATGGGCGGGCAAGGCGCAGAAACTTCGGCGCGCGAAGTTCGCGTCATAGACATCAGCGACTTCGAGCAGCGCAAGCAGGAGATTGCCGAGCAGATCTGGAGCGCTTCGGTGGAAATCGGCTTCTTCCAGGTGTCCGGCCACGGCATAGCCCAGGCCGATATCGACGCCGCATTCGGCAGGGCCGAACAGCTGTTTGCCCTGCCGCCCGAAACCAAGGCGCAATGGCCGCTATCGCGCAACGCAGGCTGGGAGCACAAGGCGCAGATCCGCCCCTCCACGCGCACCCCCGACCAAAAGGAGTCCTATCAGGTCACGCGTCCCCGCATGCAGGGTCTGTGGCCCAGCGAGCAGGAGCTGCCGGGATTCCAGCAGGCCACGCTGGCCTTCGAGCACCAGTGCTGGCAGGTGGGCATGCAGTTGCTGTCCTGCTTTGCCTACAAGCTGGGCTTTGATGAGGAGTTCTTCACCCGCGCACATGACCCCGCCGTGCCCAGCTACCAGAGTACGCTGCGCATGCTGCATTACTTTGCCGTGGACCCTGCTCTCAAGGACGAAATCGGCCTGTGGCGTGCAGGCGCACATACGGACTTCGACTGCCTGACGCTGTTGTTCCAGCGCGCCGGCCAGGGTGGGCTACAGGTGCTGCCTGGCAAGGAGGCAGATGCCCAGCAATGGACGCCCGTGAAGCCCGTGGATGGCGTCATCACCTGCAATATCGGCGACATGCTGATGCGCTGGAGCGACGACCAGTTGCCCAGCAACTTCCACCGCGTGCGCAACCCCCAGCCCCATGAGTACCAGGGCGCACGCTACAGCCTGGCCTTCTTCTGCCAGGCCAATGAGGATGCGGTGATCGAAGGGCCGGCCCAGAAATATCCGCCCATCACGGGAGCGGAATACCTGCGCCAGCGCATCAGTGCCAATTTTTCGAACCGGTACTGAGACCCTCTGAGCAGCCCTGCCGCGTCCCCCAAGGGAACGGGGCGGCGCTTCCTCAATACCCCTTTGAGGATGCACCAGCCCCCGTCTTTAGCGCAGTGTGATGTGGTCTGAATTGAAACGACAAGGCCCCGGAATCCGGGGCCTTGTCGGCAATCAGGGGGGAGCAGATCAGCGCAGCGACTCGATGAGATCGATGTACTGCTGCTTGGCTTCATCCGACGTCGTGCCTTCCAGCTTGGCCCAGGCATCCCACTTGGCGCGCGCCACCATGTCGGTGAAGCTGGGCTTCTTGGCTTCGTTGTCGCCTTCGGTGGCCTGCTTGTACAAGGCATAGATCCTGAGCAAGGTGGCGTTGTCAGGACGCTCGCCGAGTGAGGTGGAATTCTTGACGGTTTCTTCGAACCGGGCGTTGAGATCGGACATGAAAGGTCTCCTGGGCTTTAATAGTCGAGGTCAGTGTAGCCAAAAAAACGTCAAATTAGAACGACCGTTCTTTTTATTTCACAAAGTACCGAGACGCCTGCATGCGAGCAGCCCTTTGTGGCACGCTAGCCCTCCAATCCGCCTCTTCGTGATTCGCCCAACGGACAGCCTTCAGAACATTATGCGCAGACCCAGATCAAAGCCCAGTGCACTGCGCGGCTGCATGCCGGGGCTGCTGTTATAGGCCGGCTGCGGCATGATGACCGGGCTGCTGACGGCCAGCGGCGTCACACCCATCACCGCAGGATTGCTGTGTCCATTGCTCACGCTGATACGTGACACCGTGGTGTAGAGCGCCGTACGTTTGGAGAGGTTATGCACATAACCCAAGGCCAGCTTGTTCACCGATGCGTCGCCAGTTCCCTGCCCATTTTTGAATTGCACCCTAGCCACCGACGCCCTGAGCTGATGCAGTCCGACAGGGATTTGCACACCAGCCAGAAGCCCGTCATAGCGGTCTGTGGCCCGCACATCGCTACGCGCATTGCGCACTTGCGACCACTCGCCCAACACGCGGACCGGACCGAAGTTGTACGAGCCTCCCAGGTTCAGGGACTTGATGGTTTCCTTGCGGCCGTTGAAAGTGCCCAGCATGCTTTCGCCATATCCCAGCGCAATATCGGTGGGGCCATTGGCCCAGCCTATGCGGCCTCCCGCATAGCGGCCGCGCCTGGCATCATTTTCCGGGAAGGCATACATCATCTGACCATAAAGTCCGCCCAGCCCTGTCGGCAGGTGGTAGCCGATAGAGTTGTTGGCGCGCAGATAATTGTCCGTGCCTGCCGACAAACCGTTTCCCAGCAAGCGCTCGGGCAGCGTGCCGCTGCTCTGCGTACTCAGTGCACGGTTGATGGCCAGGTTGCTGCTGACCACCGCCAGCAAATTGACGCCCACGCCGTTGACGGAATAGGGATCAAAAGCCCAGTCATTCAGAAACGACGGCGTGTGATCGCGCCCAAGGCGCAGCTCGCCCCAATTGCCCGCCAGGCTGACGGTCGAGCGTCGCCCGAAGTTCAGCGCGCCGCCGCCCGTGTCGTTGGTCACAGGCGCTTCCAGCCACATACTGGCAGACATTCCAGCACCCAGATCTTCAACGGCACGAACACCCAGACGGCTGGCCAGATTACCCGATGGTGACAGCGCCCAGAGACCTTGGCTGGCCGTGCGACCGGAGCCATCCCAGGAATTGCTGCGCACCATGTAGCGGCTGACGCCTGCATCCATGACACCGAACAGCGTCACAGATGACTGAGCGCTGGCCAGACTGCTTGCGGACAGGGCAAAAAAACTCCAGATATAGCGTGAAATACGTGGCATGTCATGTCTCCTTTTCGTTATGAATTCGCGGTCTTGATCCGCGAAGTCACTCTAGAAAAGGAAGGCTGCAGCTCTTGTGCAGTTGATGCCATTCATTGCTTATTTGGTGCCATCAGCCCAAGGTGAAATCCCTAGGAATGTCGCCCCGCCGCATGGCCAATGTCAGACAGAAAAAAGCAGGCGCCTTGACAAAGGAGCCGGCACAGATCTTCGCAATGGCGTTACGCGCCCAACATTTGCACCCTGCAGCTCATGGCACGAGTACCGTGGCCCCCACGGTCTTGCGAGCTTCCAATGCGCGATGGGCTTGTGCCGCCTCGGCCAATGCAAACTCCTGCTGCGGCTCGCTCACAATGCGCCCTGCCAGCACGTGCTCGAACAGCTCTGCAGCCATCTCCAGCATATGTGAGCGGGGCTGGATGTAATGCATCATGGCCGGCCGGGTCATCCAGATCGAGCCTTTGGCGGCCAGCAGCGATGAGTCCACCACCACGGAGCCGGAAGAAGTTCCGTTACTGACCAGCGAGCCACGCGGCTGCAGGCAATCGAGCGAATCCATCAGAGTGTCCTTGCCTACCGAATCAAAGACCACGGAAACGCCCTTGCCTGCCGTGATTTCCTTCACTCGCTCGACGATGTTTTCGCGCGAAGTCACGATGGTGTGCGCGCATCCGTTCGCTCTGGCCAGTTCGGCCTTCTCATCCGTGCTGACCGTACCAATCATGTTGACCCCCATGGCGCGGGCCCACTGACAGGCAATCAGACCTACGCCTCCGGCAGCTGCGTGGTAGAGAATTGTTTCACCGCCCTGCAGCGGATAGACCTGACGGAACAGATACTGGGCCGTCATGCCTTTCATCATGAGCGTGGCTGCAGCACGGTCTGAAATTCCGTCGGGCAGCGGAATCAGCACTTCTGCAGGCATCACACGCGCCTGTGCATAAGCGCCTTGCGGACCGATCAGATAGCCAACGCGGTCGCCCACCCGGATATCCGTCACACCTGATCCGACGGCCTCGACAACGCCGACGGCATCCGAGCCCAGTCCGTTGGGCAAGGCCAGCGGGTAACGCCCGCAGCGGAAGTACACATCAATGAAGTTGAGCGCGATATAGCTATGCCGCACACGCGCCTGGCCTGGGCCGGGGTCTCCCACGGCAACGTTTTCCAGTCGCAGAACTTCTGGACCGCCAGTCTCGTAAAAGCGAATGGCCTGAGTCATGAAATGCTCCTGTCTCTATTGTTCACAGCAAGATGCAGCAAGCGCTGCAAAGCAAAAGTCCGGGCGTCCTCAGTCGCAGACATGTCCGGACCGATTGATGAGTCGACTCAGTTCAGCTTGATGCCGAAATTCCTGACGATCTCACCGTTGCGCTGGTATTCGGCCTGCAGATCGGTAGACAGCTGCTCCAGAGTGCGCTCCTGCTTGATGGGCTCGAAGCCGGTGGACAGATAGCGGGCCTGCACCGCCTGGCTGGCGTTGACCTTCTGCAGCGTGGCATTGATCTTCTCCAGCAATGGCTGCGGCGTCTTTGTCGAGGCAAACACACCCGCCCAGTTGCTGAAATCAAGCTCCGGATAACCGACCTCGGCCATCGTCGGCACATTGGGAAAATCGGGCAGTCGGCTCTTGTAAGCAACGGCCAGCAACTTGACCTTGCCGCTGGGAACCAGCGGTTTGGTGGTCACGGAGCCATCGAACATCAGCGGAATCTGATTGCCCATGATTTGTGCCAATGCTGGTGCAGAGCCTGGAAATGGCACATGCTGCATATCCAGGCCGGCCTTCTGATTCAGGATCGCCCCTGCGTATTGCGATGCCGTCCCCTGGCTGTAGGAGGCAAAGGACAGCTGACCCGGATGGGCCTTGATATAGGCAATGGCCTCCTTGGCATCCTTGGCCGGGAACTGAGGCGAAGCAATGAACACCATGACGGAGCGTGCCATCTGCGAGACGGGTCTGACATCCTTCATGGCATCAAAGCCCCCCTTGAGCACATGAGGAACCTCGGTCAGGATATTGGTCACCGTCACCAACAGGGTATTGCCGTCTGAGGGCTGGGACAGCATGTATTTCACCGCCATGGCACCGCCGGCACCGGGGCGGTTTTCGACCACCACTGGCTGCTTGAGCTCATGCGCCAGCTGATCGCTGATGATGCGCGCAAACACATCGATCGTGCCACCGGGCGGGGCAGGAACAATAAGCTTGACAGGCTTGTCGGTGAACGCGAGGGCGCTGCCAAGCGGCAAAGCAGCAGCCAGAGCCATGGATAAAAGAACGGGAATGCGTTGCATCGTGCGCTCCTTTGACCTCAGGCGACTTTGCGCAGAAAACCCTGCTGAGCACCGTTGCGATTCGGAGCAAAGCCGTTCCTTGCCAGGCTCTCCTCCACCGTGTCGTAGAACACGCCGATCTGGCAGATCTCGCGCGCCTGGGCAGGAGTGGCGATAGGGCGGCTGCATTCCTTGGCAATGCGCACCAGTTGCTCGATCTGCTCCACCGTACCCATTTTTCGGGTTCGGGTTTGATTCCACAGATTGTCTTCGGTGCCGCAGCGCACATGCAGGCCCATGGCAATGCCCATGAGATTGATGGGCAGCACGTTCAGCACCGAGGCCTCTACCGTGAGCACCGCACCGTCGGGCACGGCGCGCACAAAATTGGCCAGGCTGTAGACGCTTGGCTGGTCCATGCCGCCGCCGATGGCCACCCAGTTCAGCACCAGCGGACCTTTGTAGATGCCGCGACGCATCAGCCGCTCAACCGACTCGAAGCTGTTGATGTTGTAGCACTGGAAAGCACTCTGAATGCCGGCCGCACTCAGGCGGCGTATATGTTCTTCGGCCCAGCCTGGCTGTGCTGGAACGGTCATTTCCTTGTAGGCATTGAACACCGCTGGGTCCTCCATCGAAGTGCCCTGGATATCCCGCGCATCGAACTGCTCCAGAATGTTCATCTGCGAGGTATTGATGGTCACCGTCACCTGATCGGGCTTGGGGTCCAGCTCGGCCAACATGTGGCGGGTATCGTCAGACAGCCATTTGGCGGCCGCGCCATCGGTTTCGGGTGCAAAACTGATCGACCCACCCACCTGGATGATCATGTCCGGGACGCGGGCTCGCACGCCGGCAATCAACTCGTTGAACTTGGAAAGCCGCTTGCTGCCGCGACCGTCGAGCTCACGCACATGCAGGTGCAGCACCTGGGCACCGGCGTTGTAGCAGTCCACGGCTTTTTGAATCTGCTCTTCCATCGTGACGGGAATTTCGCCGGGGAAGTCCTCAGGCAGCCACGAAGGCGCATAAGGAGCTGCAGTGATGATGAGAGGCTGCTGATTTTCGGCAACCAGGTGACCGTCGAGGAAATTCATGATGGTGTCTCCGTTGTTATATGAATGCCATGCCCGCGCTCAGAGCCTTGCGTACAGCTGTGCTTGCGTCGCACCGCTCGGTCAGGTTCTGCGCCTTGCCACGGGCGTCTTCCGATGCTCAAAAAGTCGGTGTGCCAATGATTCCCGCGCGCTCCATCTTTCGATGGCTGGGCGGGTAGTCCATCACCGCGTAATGCTGTGTCGCCCGGTTGTCCCAGATGGCGATGCTGCCGGGCTCCCAGCGCCAGCGGACCTGGTACTCGGGGATCGCGGCCTGGCTGATCAAGAACTGCAGCAGACTGGATGAGCCCTGGGTGAAGTCCTGACCCACACGCACATTGGCGGGCGTGTGGAAGTTCGTGAAATGAGTGGTGAAGCCGCTGACAAACAGCACTTTTTCACCGGTTTCCGGGTGTGTACGCACCACCGGGTGTTCCGCATCGGGAAACTGTGCCTTGAGGGCCAGACGCTTTTCCGCAGGCATGGCAGCGCCAAAGGTGCACTCAATGCTGTGACGTGCCCGCAGCGGGGCTATCACGTCCTTGATGTGCGATGGAAGCATCTCGTAAGCCTGCGCCATATTGGCCCACATAGTGTCGCCGCCAACCGGCGGACATTCGACGCAGCGCAGCACACAGCCCATGGGTGGCACCTCGCGCCAGGTGGCATCGCAATGCCAGGAGTTTTCATACCGGTCCAGCGGCTTGTCCGGCGTCTTGTAGATCTGCACCAGGCCGGGATGCTCGGGGTCGCTGCCGACCACCGGGTGATCCTCCAGCTCGCCAAAGCGCCGGGCAAAACCGACATGCTCGGCGCGACTGATACTCTGGCGACGTAAAAACAGTACCTTGTACTTGAGCAAGGCCGCCTTTATCTCTGCGAAAAGCCCGTCATCGTGCAGCGCATCCGCCAGTTGCACATCGACCAACTCCGCGCCTATGGCACAGGTCTGAGGGTTTATCTGCATAACTGTCTCCTACCTTTTTTGAACCCAGGCTTGTTGCAGGTCTCTGCCGCCCGGTAAGTCCACTGTAGAAAACCTGTGTCACATAGGTTGTGCATTTCATGCCGCACCTTATGCATCTCATGCCAGAATTTCCACGCCTCTATGCATGGAGCAGTCATGGTCACTTTTGTGCGCGCGGCATCTCTGACAAATTTCTCGGAACTCTTCAGCGAGCTGGGTGGAGACCCTGATGCGGCATTGCGTCGCGCGGGGCTACGACCCGCCGTGGTGCGCGAACAGGACCAGCTGATTGATGCGCTGACGGCCGGGCGCTTGCTGGAAGAAGCTGCAAGCATCACCGGTTGCGAAAACTTCGGCCTGCGCATGGCCCAATCGCGGCAGGTTTCAAACTTCGGCGTCGTCAGCCTTTTGTTGCTGCACCAGCCCACCTTGCGCAAGGTGCTGAGTACGCTGATCGAGCATGTGCACATGCTCAATGAGTCGCTGGTGATTCATATGGACGACGCCAATGGCGTCGTGGTGCTGCGCGAAGAGCTCACCCTGCCGGAGGCGCTTCCGCAATCCATGGAGCTGGCAATTGGCGTACTGTTTCGCACCTGCAATCTGCTGCTGCATGAGCAATGGCGCCCGCAGCGCGTCTGCTTCAGCCACCCCGCGCCCGGCGACACCAGCCTACACAAGCAGATGTTTCGTTGCCGCGTGGAGTTTGATGCCGACTTCAACGGCATTGTGTTTCGCACCGAGGACCTGGATGCTCCTAACCCCTTGGCCGACCCGGTTCTGGTGCGCTATGCCAAGACGATGGTGGACACCACGCAGCAGGACCGTCAGGCCTCCATCGGCCAGCAGGTGCGCAAGGCCATCTACCTCATGCTGCCTTCGGGCAATGCCACCTGCATCTGCGTGGCCCAAGGTCTGGGGCGCAGCGTACGGACCCTGCAGCGCGAGCTTGACAGTGAAGGCCTGAGCTTTACCAACCTGCTGCAGGAGGTTCGCTCGGATCTTGCCCAGCGCTATGTGCGCAACCCTGACTACCCCGTGGGCCAGATCGCCTCCATGTTGGGCTACAACAGCCACAGTGCCTTCACACGCTGGTTCAGCTCGCTCTTTGGCTGCCCGCCCGAGGTCTGGCGTGAAAGAAATCTTCCCCCCAGGACCCAAGCCTTCAGGCGCGCGTAGGCTGGTCCAGCCAGCGCTGGGCCAGCTTGACCCAGAAAGTCGCGCCCAGCGGAATCAGCGCATCGTTGAAGTCGTAGCTGGGGTTGTGCAAGGTGCAGGGACCGCCACCATGCCCCAGGGCGCGGTGATCACCATCGCCGTTGGCGATAAAGCAGTAGGCACCGGGCTTTTCCAGCAGCATGAAGGCAAAGTCCTCGGCCCCCATGGACGGCTCTTGCGGCACCACACCGGCATCGCCCAGAATCTCGCGCATCACGGCCTGGGCAAATTCGGCCTCGGGGGCCGTGTTGATGGTGGGCGGGTAGTTGCGCACGAACTCGAACGTGCATTGCGTGCCATGCGCGGCACAAACGGCCTCGCTGATCTGCTGCATGCGCTGCTCGATGAGGTCCAGCACCTCCAGCGTGAAGGTGCGCACCGTGCCCTGCAGCTCCACGCTGTCCGGCACGACGTTGGTAGCCTCGCCGGCATGGACCATGGTGACCGACACCACGCCCGCCTCAATGGGCTTGACGTTACGGCTGACGATGGTCTGGAAAGCCATGATGAGCTGGGCCGCCACGGGTACCGGATCCACCACCATATGCGGCATGGCCGCGTGGCCGCCCTTGCCGCGCACCACGATCCTGAATTCGTTGCTGGATGCCATGGCAGGCCCGGCCCCCACGGCCATCGTTCCGGCCTTCATGCCCGGCCAGTTGTGCATGCCAAACACGGCCTGCATGGGGAACTGCTCGAAAAGTCCGTCGTTGACCATCTCGCGGGCGCCGCCACCACCTTCCTCGGCTGGCTGGAAGATGGTGTAGACCGTACCCTCGAAGCTGTCGCGATGCGCGGCCAGATATTGCGCCGCCGCCAGCAGCATGGCCGTGTGGCCGTCGTGACCGCAGGCATGCATCTTGCCCGCATGGCGGCTGGCATGGTCAAAGGTGTTGAACTCCTGCATGGGCAGGGCATCCATATCGGCACGCAGGCCGATGGCTCGGCCGCTCTTGCCGCCGTCGCGGCCATGGATGATACCCACCACACCGGTCTTGCCCAGGCCGCGATGGATCGCTATGCCCCATTGCTCCAGCTTCGCCGCGACCAGATCCGAGGTCCGTATTTCCTCAAAACACAGCTCGGGGTGGGCGTGGATATCGCGACGCAGCGCGGCAATGTCAGGGGCGCTTGCTTGAAGTTCGGGCAGCAGGGCCATGCGCTCTCTCCTTGGGGTCATCAATGGCAAAGATGCCATGATGGCCCAAAGCGAGAGAGCCTGCGCCCTGCACGCCTCTAAGCCTCACACGCGGACCTTGCCGTCGCCTGTGAGCATGGACAGCTCGACAAAACGCGGCTTGCCGGCCTGTGGGCGGAAGGCGATGGGAAAACCCGCCACCTGCTGACCGTTCATGGCCTCCAGCGCCGCCACTAGTCCTTCGCGATTCAGACGGCCGGCGGCAGCGGCAGATTTCAGCGCCTCGCCCACGACACGGGCGGCCAGATAACCCTCCATGCTCGAGTAATCGGGCTGCAGCGACGCACCGCTTTTCTGCAGGGCAGCCTGAAACTCGCGTGCCAGCGGATGCGAGGTCTTGAACGGCGATGGCACGACCTGGGTGACCACAACCCCCTCTGCCTCCTTGCCCAAGGCCTGGGCCAGTGCCGAGGTGCCCACGAAGGAGACGTTGTAGAACTGCCCACCATAGCCAGCCTGGCGGGCCGCACGCACAAAGGCAGCGCTAGCCGCATAGGTGCCGACCTGCACGATGACATCGGCGCCCAGCGGCACCAGAGTCCTGACCGCCTTGGCCACATCCTGAGAGTTTCGCTCAACCGTCGCAGAACCCACGGGCTTGAGGCCATGGCCTTGCAGCGCCTGCGTCACGCCCTCGAGACCGGACTGGCCATAGGCATCGTTCTGGTGAAACACCGCGATCTTCTTAAGGCCAAGGGAGACCAGTTGCCTGACCATGAGCGCGGTCTCGTCGGCATAGGAGGCACGCAGATTGAAGACCGTCTGCGCCAGCTTGGGGTCGCGCAGGCCGGCGCCCCCCGTCAGTGGAGCAATCAGTGGCAGCTTGGCTTTCTGCAGCAAAGGCAGTGCGGCCATGCTGGTGGGCGTTCCCAGATAGCCGAACAAGGCCATTACATCGTCGGCAATGAATTTCCGGGTATTGGCCACGCAGCGTTCGGGTTCGTAACCGTCGTCCAGCGTGCGCAGCTCCACCTGGCGGCGGCCGATGCCGCCCTGGACGTTGAGCTGATCGAAGTACAGCTTGGCGCCCTGCACAAACTGCATACCCAGCTGCACTGAAGGGCCGCTCAGCGCGCAGGACTGCCCAAGCACAATGGGCCCGCTCGAATCCTGGGCATAACTGGCGCCGGTCCAGTTCCCGGCGGCCACAACTGCGCCAGCAGTCATGAATTGACGACGATTCCACTCCACTCTCTTGTCCTGCATTGCTCTCGATCTCTCTCTACGGGCTACTCATTGCCACGGGCTGGATCAGCCCGTTCCTGGGGTCTTGCATCTCAGGTTTTTTGACATGGATGCGCGCCGCATAATAGGCCCACAAAACGGTCCTCAGCCGCAAACCGCTCCAGATTTTTCGAGCCCACGACATGCCTCATATCGTTCAAGTACGCGGCGCCTGCCCGCATGACTGCCCGGACACCTGCGCCCTGGTCACCACGGTGATCGATGGCACGGCCACCAAGGTGCAAGGCAATGCAGAACACGCTCACACGGGAGGCGTGCTCTGCGCCAAGGTCAGCAAGTACACCGAACGCACCTACCACGCTGGGCGAGTGCTGCAGCCTCTCAAACGCAGCGGCCCCAAAGGAAGCGGCCATTTCACCCCCGTGAGCTGGGACGAAGCCCTCGGCGATATCGCACAGCGCCTGCACGGCATCGCTCGGCGCGCGCCCGAAGCCATACTGCCCTACAGCTATGCCGGCACCATGGGACTGGTGCAGAGCGAGAGCATGGACCGGCGCTTTTTCCACCAGCTGGGCTCCAGCCTGCTGGATCGCACCATCTGCGCCAGCGCCGGCAGCGAGGCGCTGACCGCCACCTATGGCGGCAAACTGGGCATGCGTGTGGAGTTCTTTGCCGAAAGCAAGCTGATCCTGATCTGGGGCAGCAACAGCATTGCCAGCAATCTTCATTTCTGGCGCTATGCGCAGGAAGCCAAGCGCCAGGGCGCCAAGCTGATCTGCATAGACCCGCGCAAGAGTGAAACCGCCGACAAATGCCACGAGCACCTGCAACTGCTGCCCGGCACCGATGCGGCGCTGGCTCTGGCGCTGATGCACGAGCTGATCGTGCACGGCTGGCTGGACCATGACTACCTTGCCCAACACACCCTGGGCTGGGACGCACTCAAGGCCAGAGCCTTGCAATGGCCGCCCGAGCGTGCGGCCCTGATCTGCGGCCTGACGGTGGCGCAGATCCAGTCTTTGGCTCGTGATTACGGCACGACCAGGCCAGCGGCGATTCGCCTCAATTACGGCATGCAGCGCGCACGCGGCGGCGGCAATGCCGTGCGCGCCGTGGCCTGTTTGCCGGCTCTTGTCGGCGCCTGGCGCCACCGCGCGGGCGGGCTGCTGCTGTCTGCCTCGGGCGTCTCGCCTTTCAAGCGGGCTTCTCTTCAGATGCCGCAGTTGCTGGGAGAGCGTCGCCCACGCACGCTGAACATGAGCCAGATTGGCGATGTGCTGCTGCATGAGGGCGATGCCGGCTTCGGCCCCAAGGTGGAAGCCGTCGTGGTCTACAACAGCAATCCCGTGGCGGTGGCGCCAGAGTCGGCCAAGGTGGCTGCGGGCTTTGCGCGCGAAGATCTGTTCACCGTGGTTCTCGAGCATTTCATGACCGACACCGCAGACCATGCCGACTACGTGCTGCCTGCCACCACGCAGCTAGAGCATTGGGACATCCACGGCAGCTACGGTCATACCGATGTGCTGCTGAATCGCCCAGCGATCGAGCCCCAAGGTCAGGCGCGCAGCAATGCACAGATCTTTCGCGATCTGGCCATGCATATGGCCAGGCTGGACTCCGCTTTTGCAGCAGCATGTTTTTCCGAGTCTGATGAAACTCTATGTCGCACAGCAGTCTCGGGCACAGCTATTGATTTTGAAGTGCTGCTGCAACAGGGCTTTGCCCATATCCCGCTGCCCGATGCGCCGTTTGCCGAAGGCGGCTTTGCCACACCATCGGGCAAATGCGAATTCGACAACCCCGCCCTGGCCCGGTTGGGCATCAACACCTTGCCCGACTATCTGCCCAATTACGAGCCGCCCACGACGGCCTACCCGCTGGCCATGATCTCGCCACCCGCACGCAACTTTCTCAACAGCAGCTTTGCCAATGTGGCCAGTCTGGCCCGCATGGAAGAGCGTCCGCTGCTGGAGATGCACCCCGATGATGCAGCTGCGCGCGGCATTGCCGACGGTGACCAGCTGCGAGTGTTCAACCAGCGCGGCGAGCATGTCTGCCACGCCGCCGTCAACGGCCGCGCTCGCACCGGCGTGGTTGTGGGCCTGGGCATCTGGTGGCGCAAGCAGGGAGCCAACGGCACGAATGTGAATGAGCTGACGCATCAGCAGCTCACCGATATTGGCCGGGCGCCCTGCTTCTACGACTGCGCGGTACAGGTGGAAAAGTTCAAGGAGTTGTCAGCCTGACGCTGCTGCATTGTGGTTGACCATGAGCAGGGCCACGGCGCAAGCAACCATAATGCAGACACTCAATGAATATGCGGCCAGGGTCTGAGCCTGTCAGAGCACACAGGTACAGCGCAGAGCCGCCCTGCTCTCGCGACATCATCTGTGAAGAAATCTCTCCCCTGGCAACGCCGCCTCGCACCGACCCGACTTGACCTGCGCCGCCTGATTCTGGTCCTGACCATCTGCAGCGCGCTGATCCCGTTTCTCAACACTTTCTATGCCGGCTATCTGGTGCAGCGCCAGCAGCTGATCGACAACACGCTCGAGGGTCACCATGCCTATGCGACCAAGCTGGCGCAGAGCACGGATGATTTTCTGCAATCCGCCCTGCAGCAGCTGGAATACAGCGCCAATCTGATGGGTGCACACATGAATGACGTGGACTATCTGGCCAAGGAGGCCACGCGTCTGCGCCTGCAAACCAAGAGCTTCAACTCCGTCACCATCATCGACCCCACGGGCTATGTGCTGGCCACATCGCCCGAAACCCTGCAGATCAAGGGTAAGACGCTGCAAAGTGCCGGGGTGACACAGACCTTGAGCACTCGTGGGCCCGTCATCAGCCAGCCCTACATGTCAACGGCCGGCAACTACATCGTCTTTGTATCGCAGCCCATTTTCGACCCTCAGGGCGAATTCCTGGGAGCGGTAGGCGGCAGCATCTACCTCAAGGAAGACAGCATCCTCGACACCCTGCTGGGCTCGCACTTCTACCAGGATGGCACCTATGTCTACGTGGTGGACCAGAACAGGCACATCATCTATCACCCCGACAACCACCGTATCGGCGATCAGGTGATCAACAACGATGTCATCAACTCCGTGATCCGGGGCGAGTCGGGTACGGCGCCGGTCGTCAACAGCAAGGGCGTGGAAATGCTGGCCGGCTATGCCGTCATCCATGCTTCGGGCTGGGGCATTGTGGCCCAGCGTCCCAAGGCTGCCACGCTGGCCCCGCTCAACAAGCTGATGCGCTCCGTGCTCTACAAGACCCTGCCCATCGCCCTGCTGATGCTGGTGGTCATCTGGTGGAGCGCGCGCCGCATTGCCAGCCCGCTGCGCCAACTGGCCAACGGCGCGCACGATATGGATAAGCCCGAGACGGCGCAGAACATTCAGGCCGTCAAGTCATGGTACTTCGAGTCCTACGAGCTCAAGAAAGCCATGCTCAAGGGCCTTGGCCTGCTGCAGCGCAATATCACCAAGCTGCGCGAGGACGTGAACACCGATCCGCTGACCGGCCTTGGCAATCGCCGCCATCTGGAGGCCGCCATCGGCGCCTTCCAGGCTCAGGCGCTGCCGTTCTCGGTGATTGCCATCGACATCGATCACTTCAAGCATATCAATGACGGCTTTGGCCACGATACAGGCGACGAGGTGCTCAAACAGCTCGCACGCACCATGCGCGAGGTCTCGCGTGTCGATGACCTGCCCTGTCGAGTGGGTGGCGAGGAGTTTCTGCTGCTGCTGCCCGGCACGGTGCTGGAGGCCGCCGCCCATGTCGCCGAGCGCCTGCGCCAGATGGTCGAGAAGATGGAGATACAGCCTGTGGGCCATATCACCATCTCGCTGGGCGTGGCCCACTGGCCCGACAGCGACCCCGATATCAAGGCCGTCTTCCAGCAGGCCGATGTCATGCTCTACGCGGCCAAGCGGGGTGGACGCAATCGTGTCATGGTCAGTGAGGCCAGCGAGCCTCCCAGCGAGCTCTGAGCCCGGCAGAGCCGTAGTTCAGTCCCCCACTTTCAAGGCGTATCCGCTGTCACAGCCGATACGCTTTTTTGCAGCTCATTGTGTGACTCCGTTGCACCAATTTGGTCATTAATGCTTCAAATTAGTGAGCATGCACCATACAAGTTAAGGGGATTGAACACAGGTTGACCTGAAATACATAACAAGCCACTGATTTCATTGAACTAATGCCCTGAGCCCCCAGCCCTGGCACAGCTCTTGCTGAAAACCCTTGCCCCGCAGCCCCGAATGGACAGCGGAATACACAACAGCAAAGGAATTTCAGATGCCAGAGCCAAGCAAACATGTCAGTCGCAGACAACTGCTCTCGATGATCGGAAAGGTCGCGGGCGGCAGTGCCATGTATCAAGCCATGAGTTCACTGGGATATGCCGCCGAATCGCATTACAGCGGTCCGGTCAAGCTCGGCAACGCCAGACCTGGTGCATCGGTTCTGGTGCTTGGCGCTGGCCTGGCAGGCATGGTGGCAGCCCACGAATTGCGTGCGGCCGGCTACAAGGTGCAGTTGCTTGAATACCAGAGTCGAGCCGGCGGCCGCTGCTGGACGCTGCGCGGCGGCGATGAGTTCAGCGAACTCGACGGTACACGTCAGAAAGTGGGCTTTGCCAAGGGCAACTACTTCAACCCCGGCCCCTGGCGCGTGCCCTATCACCATCATGCGATGCTGGACTACTACAAGCGCTTCGGCATCAAGCTAGAAGCCTTCAACCAGGTCAACTACAACGCCTATCTGCACAACAGCAAGGCCCTGGCTGGCAAGCCGCAGCGCTTTCGCCATGTGCAGACCGATGTCTACGGCCATGTGGCCGAGCTGCTATCCAAGGCTACCAATCAGGGCGCGCTGGACCAGAGCGTCAGCCGGGAAGACAAGGAACGCCTGCTGGAGAGTCTGAAGGCCTGGGGCGTGCTGGACAAGGAGTACCGCTACCGCGCCAGCAATGCGGTCAGCGATTTCCGTGGCTACGACATCGACCCAGGCGGCGGCATGATGGCGCTGGCCAAACCTTCGACGCCCATGGGCCTGCACGAGCTGCTTGAATCCAATCTGTGGCGCCAGATGGGCGTGGGCAATATCTACGAATTCCACAGCACCATCTTCCAGCCCGAAGGCGGCATGGACATGCTGGCCCAGGCCATGGCACGCGATCTGGGCTCTGCCATCCGCTACAACGCCAAGGTCACCAGGATCGCCCAGAACGACAAGGGCGTGATCGTGGACTATGCGGACGCCCTCAAGCCTGGCGCCGCGCTGCAGGCCCGCGCCGACTGGTGCGTATGCACGATTCCACTGTCCATCCTGAGCCAGATCGAAGTGCAGGCCGGAAGCGCCATGCAGAACGCGATTGCTGCCGTGCCCTACGGCAGCTCCATGAAAGTCGGACTGGAGTTCAAGCGCCGCTTCTGGGAAGAGGATGAGCGAATCTACGGCGGCATCAGCTACACCGACCTGCCGATCCAGCAGATCTCCTACCCCTCCACCGGCTATATGGGCCGCGGCCCCGCCGTGCTGCTGGGCGCCTATGCATTCGAGAACTCCAACAGCTACCGCTTCTCCTCACTCAAGCCGGCCGAGCGCGTTCGCCTGGCGCTGGAGTACGGCGCGCAGATCCACCCGCAATACAAGCAGGAGTTCCTCAACGGCGTATCGGTCGCCTGGCATCGCATGCCCTGGATCAACGGCTGCTTTGGCAACTGGACCGATGCACTGCGCGAGCAGCACTACAAGGATCTGGCCCAGATCGACGGTCGCCTGGTGCTGGCGGGCGAGCATGTCTCTTACATCCCCGCCTGGCAGGAAGGTGCCGTGCTGTCCTCGCTGGACGCAATCCAGCGTCTGCACGCCAAGGCCTCCAGTCTCTGATCGCCCATGTCTGCCACAAGGAACTTCACCATGCACACATTGCACCGTCTTTGCGCCGCTTGCGCCCTGGCCCTGGGTTTCTCCGGTGCCGTCCTGGCCCAATCACAGGGCGTGAAAACCCAGGATGTGAAAAACCTGCAAACGCTGCAGTCTGCCGCCGTTCTTTCCATCTCGCCCGCAGATACCCAGGCGTTGATGCAGAACTTCTCGGCAGTCCGTCCACGCTTCAGCCAGAACGGCGGAGAGACCCTGTACCAGGCCATCTGCCAGGGCTGCCACATGGTCAAGGGCGAAGGCGCCAAGGGAGCGGGCTTCTACCCTGCGCTGGCCTCCAACCCCAAGCTGGCAGCCGCTGCCTACCCGGCCTCGGTCGTCATGAACGGCCTGCACGGCATGCCGTCCTTTGCCAGCAAGCTGTCCGACGAGCAGATTGCCGACGTCGTGAACTATGTGCGCAGCAACTTCGGCAATCAGTACCCGGACAAGCTGTCTGCCGCCGACGTCAAACCCTTTCGCGTAACACCATAAATCCATTCAGGAGAGCACATGAACGTTCCATCCATCTTCAAGACCGCCACCACTGCCGCCCTGCTGGGAGCGGCAGTCCTGCTCACCGGCTGCGCTGCCACCACCTCCGGAAGTGGCGATGTCCTGCGTTACAGGACACCGGGCTCGACCTTCCCCATTGCTGCGGCCGTGGAGATTCCCACCGATGCACGCACTGTCTATCTCTCCGGCAAGGTACCGCCCGTGGTGGACAAGTCCAAGCCCGCCACTGATCCTGCGGCCTACGGCGGCGATACCGAGGGTCAGACCGTCGCCATCCTCAAGGGCCTGGAAGATCAACTCAAGGGCATGAATCTCGGCATGAGCGATGTGGTGAAAATGCAGGTCTTCCTGGTGGCCGATCCCGCCAAGGGCAACAAGATGGACTTTGCCGGCTTCATGCGTGGCTACACCCAGTTTTTTGGCACGGCTGCCCAGCCCAACCTGCCGGCACGCTCGGCCTTCCAGATTGCGGCCCTGGCCAACCCGGCCTGGTATGTGGAAATCGAGGTCGTGGCAGTGCGTGCCGCCAAGCCCGTCAAGTGATGCAACGACCTCTGCTCCAGCCTCTGGAAAAATAAACCGTGTGGCATTCATCGCCTGTCCCGTCAGCGATGAATGCCGATTCCAGCGCCGCTCAGTGGGGGGAGCCCGCTTCCTGCTGGGTGCTGCGCGCATCGAGCGCCAGGAAGTGATGGACCACGGGCTTGTCCGGCCCCTGGTGGTAGCGCAAAGCGGCGGCCTGCAGGTCGGCGTCGGCCCTGGACACACGACCATGCTGGCGCAGATGCTCGGCCCAGGACTCGACCAGGAACCACTCGATCACCCGACCCGGCTCGCCGGTGTGCTCGGCCACGCCCCAGGCATAGGCACCGTCACGACGGCGCTCCTGGGCCACTTGCTGCATGGCCCGGAAAAAGGCGGCCAGGTCTTGATGCGCAATCCGGTACTCGACCTGAATCATGACCGGGCCACGATCGTGGGCCAGGGGTGCGGCCAGCAAAGGCTCGGGCCAGTGGTTTGACGGCTGCAGATCGGCCTCGCCGGTGGGCAGCTTGACGCGGTGGAAGACCAGGGACACAAGCACCAGGCCCACGGCTCCGATCAGCAGCGTGACCGGCAGGCCCAACTGGCCGGCGATCAGGCCCCAGCCCAGGCTGCCCAGGGCCATGGCGCCGTTGAACACCATCAGGTAGATGGCGAGACCCCGGCCACGCACCCAGTTTGGCAGCACCGCCTGGGCCACCCCGTTGAGCGTGGTCAGCGCAACAATCCAGCCCAGACCGAGTACCAGCATCAGCGCCACTGCAGCCCACTGGGGCGGCGCCAGGCTCAGCACTGCCATCACCACGGCACTGACCACCGAGGCCAACAGCACCAGACCGTCGGTGTCGAGGCGCTTGCGCAGCTTGGGCAGCAGCACGGCGCCCAGGATGGCACCGGCCCCCACAGCGCCCAGCATCACACCGTAGAAACCGGCCGTGCCGCCCAGCATGCGGCGTGCCACCAGGGGCAGCAAGGCCCAGACCGAACTGGCGAACAGGAAAAATACCGCAGCGCGCAGCAGCACCACATGCAGTTCGCGGCTGGCACGGGCATAACGCACACCGGCCCGGAAGGCACCGAAGAACTGCTCGTTGAGCGCCGAGGCCTCGGCCTTGGGGCGTTTCCACCAGATAAGGGCAGCGATCACGAACACATAGCTGAGCACGTCGAGGCCGTAGGCGGCGGCCGCACCGAAGCTGGCCAGCAGCAGGCCGCCGGCGGCCGGGCCGATGGCGCGGGCGATGTTGATGCCCAGGGAGTTCAGGGCCACGGCGCTTTTCAGCTCGCTGCGCGGCACCAGCTCGGGCACGATGGACTGCCAGGTCGGGCCCATGAGGGCGGCGCCGATGCCGCCCACAAAAGTCAGGGCCACCAGGTATTCCACCGTGAGAGTGTTGGTCTGTGCCAGCACCAGCAGCGTGCCGCTCACGGCGCCCAGCAGCACCTGCACGCCAATGAGGAAACGGCGGCGGTCCAGGATGTCGGACAGCACACCGGCGGGAATCGCCAGCAGGAAGACCGGCAGCGTGGCCGCCGTCTGGATCAGCGCGACGGCCGTGGGACTGGACGAGAGTTCGGTCACCATCCAGGCGCTGGCCACATCGCGCATGAAGCTGCCGATGTTGCCCAGCACCGTGGCGGCCCACAGCACGGCGAAGACGGGAATGGCGAGCGGCGCGAAGCTGCCCGAGTTTTTGGTGGTGGTGGTGTTATCCGGCACGGTGGCCTCCCAGGTCGTGCCAGGCGACGAGCAGCATGCCGCCCACCAGGCCCCAATGTTCAAAAAATGCGTTGGCGCTGCGCTGGCGCTCGGCCTGCGGCGCCGCCCAGAAGCGGTCGGCCAGGAAGGCAGCGGCCACGGTGAAGATCGCCAGCGCCAGGGCGCCCGCCCAGCGGTACCAGCCCGACACAATCAGCGCTGAAGCACCCAACTGCAGCGCGATGGTGGCCACCGTGATGGGCACGGCCGGCGCCAGACCGAACTGGCGCATCTCGGCGACCGCCCCGCGGAAGTTGCGGGCCTTGTCCACCCCGCCCTGCAGGTAGGCGGCGCACAGGCACAGCAGGGCAAGCGACTGCACCCAGGGTGCGGTGGCGGCAGAGCGCAGCGCCTCACCCATGTCACACCGCCCAGCAGGCGCAGCCCAGCGCGCCCCAGAAGCCCTTGAGATCGGCCACGGGCAGCTTGCTGCTCCACGCCGTAGCGTGGGCGTGGCCGTGCATGTTGCAGTTGCTGTCGCAGGCGCAGCTGGCGGCGGCATGGCGCATCACGGACTGCAGCGGCGCGCCTTCCTGCACACCCCAGGCGCCATAGCCCTTGAAGGTGCGCACGGGCGACCAGTCGGGCATGGCCAGCGGCGGGGCCGATTCGTCGAAGTCGGCAAAGGCGCCGGCGCCGTAGACCACCTTGCCGCCCACCACGGTGAGCAGGGCCGAGATATCGGCGATGTCAGACTCGGGGCAGGCGAAGAAGTCGCGGTCGGGCACGATGATGTCGGCCAGCTGGCCAACCTGGATGCGGCCCTTCTTGCCCTGTTCGTTACTGAACCAGGTCACGTTTTCGGTCCACATGCGCAAGGCCTGGTCACGGCTCAGACAGTTGCGCTGGGGGGTGAGCTGCAGGCCGCCCACAGTCTTGCCAGTGATGAGCCAGGACAGCGAGACCCAGGGGTTGTAGCTGGCGACGCGGGTAGCGTCGGTGCCGGCGGACACGTTCACGCCCTTTTCCAGCATGCGCTTGACGGGGGGCGTGGCTTCGGCCGCAGCCGCGCCGTAGCGCTCGACGAAATATTCGCCCTGGTAGGCCATGCGGTGCTGCACGGCCACGCCGCCTCCCAGGGCCGCGATGCGGTCTATGGACTTCTCGGAAATGGTTTCGGCATGGTCGAAGAACCAGTTCAGGCCGGCCAGGGGCGTGTCCTCGTTTACCTTCTCGAACACATTGAGCGCACGGTCGATGGTCTCGTCATAGGTAGCGTGCATACGCCAGGGCCAGCGGTTCTGGACCAGGATGCGCACCACCTCTTCGAGTTCGCCTTCCATACCAGGCGCCAGCTCGGGCTGGGGCTGGCGGAAGTCCTCGAAGTCGGCGGCCGAGAACACCAGCATCTCGCCCGCACCGTTGTGGCGGAAGTAGTCTGTGCCCTGCTTGTACTGCGAGGTAGAGGTCCAGCGCAGAAAGTCGTCCTTCTCTTCCTTGGGCTTTTGCGTGAACAGGTTGTAGGCCAGGCGGATGGTGAGCTGGTCGGCATCGGCCAGCTCCTGGATCACGTCGTAGTCATCGGGGTAGTTCTGCATGCCGCCACCCGCGTCGATGGCGCCGGTCACACCGAGGCGGTTGAGTTCGCGCATGAAGTGGCGCGTGGAATTGACCTGGTAGTCACGCGGCAGCTTGGGGCCCTTGGCCAGCGTGGCATAGAGGATGGACGCATTGGGCTTGGCCAGCAGTAGCCCCGTGGGATTGCCGGCGCTGTCGCGCAGGATCTGGCCACCGGGCGGCTCGGGCGTGTCCTTGGTGTAGCCCACGGCGCGCAGGGCAGCTGCGTTGAGCAGGGCACGGTCGTACAGATGCAGGATGAAGACCGGAGTGTCGGGCGCCACGGCGTTCAGCTCGGCCAGCGTGGGCAGGCGCTTTTCCACGAACTGGTGCTCGGTGAAGCCGCCCACCACACGCACCCACTGGGGGGCGGGTGTCACGTCCACCTGGGCCTTGAGCATGGCCATGGCATCGGCCAGGCTCTTCACGCCGTCCCAGCGCAGCTCCATGTTGAAGTTCAGGCCACCACGGATCAAGTGCAGATGGTTGTCGATGAGCCCGGGCAGCGCACTGCGCCCGCCCAGATCGATACTCTTGGTCTGCGGGCCGGCCAGGGGCAGGACCTCGCGGTCGCTGCCGACGGCGCTGAAGCGGCCCTGGCTCACGGCCACGGCCGTGGCCGTGGGCTTGCCGCGGTCCAGGGTGGTGAAGCGGCCGTTGAACAGGATCAGATCGGGAGTGGTGGGCTGGGTCATGACGGTCTCAGGAAGTTCGGCGGCGCAAAGACTGCGCCGGGTTTCGTGGCAAGCAGGTAGATGGTGCGCTTTTTCAGCCTTCGTGGGCGCCGAACATGGTCTTGGCGTAGGTGATGCCGATGCCGTAGCCGCCGCCCAGCTTCTTGGCGATGCCTGTGGTCATGTCATAAGTCTCGGTGCGGGCCCAGTCGCGCTGCATTTCCAGCAGGTACTGCAGCGAGGTGATGGGCTGGGCTCCAGCCTGCACCATGCGGTCCATGGCGCGGTTGTGCGCTTCGGTGGAGATGTCGCCGCAGGCGTCGGCGATCACGAAGACTTCAAAGCCTTGGTCCAGGGCCGACAAGGCCGGGCCGACGATGCACACGCTGGTCCACAGACCAGCCAGCACGATGCGAGGCTTGCCGATCTCGTTGACCTTGTCGATCACGGCCTGGTCTTCCCAGGTATTCATCGAGGTGCGGTCCAGCAGGGCCTGGCCAGGGAAAGGCGAAGTCACTTCCTCGAACATGGGGCCGGAGAAGCTCTTCTCGGCCACGGTGGTCAGGATGGTGGAGGCCCCGAAACCGGCGGCGGCCGACGCGACCAGGGCGGCGTTGGAGCGCAGTTGCACGGGATCGATGGAGTGCGTGGCAAAGGCCATCTGCGACTGGAAGTCGATCATGATCAGCGTGTGGTCATAGGGGTTGAGCAGCTTGGCACCGGGCTTGGCGACGGCGACGGGATGGGCGATGGAGGCATTGGCGTTGGTCATGGTGAAACTCCTGGGTAAAAGGTGAGCGAGAGGCTGCAAGGAAAACAAGAAAGCAGAATGAAAACCGGAATGTGAAAACTGTTGCTTACAAGGTGGGCAGTTCGCGGGGACGCAGATCAAAGACCAGCACCTCGGCGTCTTCACCGTGATCGAAGCGCAGGGCCCCGGCGTTGCGAATGCGGGCTCCGTCGCCTTCGGACAGGCGCTCACCGTTCACGCTGAGACTGCCGCGGGCCACATGCACATAGACATGGCGCTCGGGCCCCACATCCAGCTCGGCGGATTCAGCGCCATCGAACAGGCCGGCATAGACCCGGGCGTCCTGGCGCACAGCCAGCGTGCCGTCCCGGCCTTCGGGGGCGATGATCAGGCGCAGGCGGCCGCGCTTGTCGGCATCGTCCACATGGACCTGCTGATAGCGTGGAGCGGCGCCGCGTTCGGCGGGCACGATCCAGATCTGCAGAAAGTGCACCGGGTCCTGGGTCGAGTGGTTGAATTCGCTGTGCTCCACGCCGGTGCCGGCGCTCATCATCTGCACGTCGCCGGGACGGATCACCGAGCCCGTACCCATGGAGTCCTTGTGCTCCAGTGCGCCGTCGAGCACATAGGAGAAGATTTCCATGTCGCGGTGGCCGTGGGTGCCGAAACCCTGGCCGGGGGATACATGGTCGTCATTGATGACCAGCAGATCCGAAAAGCCTTGCTGGTTGGCATCGCGGTAGTGGCCGAAGGAGAAGGTGTGGCGCGATTGCAGCCAGCCATGGTTGGCGCGACCGCGGTGGTTGGATGGGCGAACTTCAAGCATTTCTATCTCCTAAACAATCGATGGTGTTCACACTTCCTGCGGCTGGCCTGTCTGCCTTTTTCTGCTGCATTCCGTGTGGCGATGAATGAAGTATCCGTGGCCTGATATGCGGTTATGCTGAAAGAAAATCTTCTCAATCATCGATAATTTCGATGATTATTTTTCAGGCACCCCAATATGCTCAAACTCTCTCTGGAAGCCATCGAACTGGTGGACACCATTGCGCGCCATGGCTCGTTCGCCGGTGCGGCAGAGCGCCTGCACAAAGTACCGTCAACCATTTCCTATGCCGTCTCCAAGCTCGAGGAACAGCTGGGTCTGAACCTGTTTGTGCGCAACGGCCCGCGCGTCAGTCTCACGCCAGCGGGCGAAGAACTGCTCAAGGAAGGGCGCTGGCTGCTGGCGGCCGCGCGTCAGCTCGAATCGCGGCTGCGCCAGATCGCCACGGGCTTCGAGACCGAAGTGCGCCTGGTGCATGACTCGTTGATCCCCACCAGCGCCTTCGGCGCCGACATTCAGGCCTTCGAGGCGCTGAACAGCGGCACGCGTCTGCGCATCGGCAGCGAGACGCTGACCGGCACCTGGGAAGCCCTGCGCGAAGGCCGGGCCGACCTTATCGTGGCCGCGGGCGAAGGCCCGGCCGGCGGCGGCCACAAGGCCGTGGCCGTGGGCCAGCTCGATTTCGTGTTCTGCGTGACGGCCAGCCACCCGCTGGCGCGCCTGGGCCGGCCACTGGCGCGCAGCGACCTGCTGGAACACACCGCCGTGGTGGTGGGTGACGGCGCGCGCTCGCTGACCGATCGCACCGTGGGCCTGCTCACCGGCCAGCGACGCATCACCGTGCCGAGCATGCAGGCCAAGATCGAATGCCAGGCCGCCGGGCTGGGCCACGGCTTTGTGCCGCGCGCCTGCGTGCGTGTGGAGCTGGAGACCGGGGTGCTGGTGGAACTGGCGGTGGAAGAGCCGCGCCCGCCCGAAACCTTCTGGCTGGCCTGGCGCAGCGATGCCCGCGGCCGGGCCCAGCAATGGTGGCGCGAGCGCCTCAGCCGCCCACTGCTGCCGGGCATACTGCCCTATTGAAAACGGCCCTGCAACGCAAGGAGGCAGGGCCGTGGTGATGCGCGCCGACGAGGTCTGCGGCAACGGCTCAAGCCATGCCCGGGACCTCGCGAAGCTCAGGAAAAGGTCGATCAGTCCAGCTTCACGCCTGCCGCCTTGATGACCTCACCCCAACGCTTGGCTTCGGTGCGTGCCAGCTGGTGGAACTGCTCGGGCGTACCAGGCAGGGCTTCCATGCCGAAGTCGGCCATGCGCTTGACCACATCGGGGTCCTTGAACGCTTTTTGCAGGTCTGCATTGAGGCGCTGCACGATGGCTGGCGGCAATCCCTTGGGGCCCAGAATGCCCTGGAAGGCGTAGACCTCGGAATCCTTGAGACCCAGCTCGGCCAGCGTAGGCACATTGGGAAGATTGGGCACGCGCTTGGCCGTGCCTATGGCCAGGGCTCGCACCTTGCCGGACTGAATCACGGGCAGGCCCGATGCCAGATCCAGGAACATGCAAGGCACCTGGCCGCCCATCACATCGGCCAGCGCGGGCGCGGCGCCCTTGTAGGGGATATGGGTCAGGCTGGTGCCGGTGCGGTTCTTGAACAGCTCCATGGCCAGATGGTGGGGCGAGCCATTGCCGGGCGAGGCATAGTTGAGCTTGCCGGGGTTGGCCTTGGCATAGGCCAGGAATTCCTTGAAATCCTTGGCTTCGAACGCGGGGTTGACCACCAGCGCCATGGGGAAGCGGCTGATGCCGCCCACATAGGTGAAATCCTTGTCGGGGCTGAAGGGAAGCTTGCTGAACAAGTGTTCATTGAACGCCAGGATGGCGTTGTCGGCCGACATGATGGTGTAGCCATCGGGCTTGGCCGAGGCAACGAGCTGGCCACCAATATTGGTCGAGGCGCCGGGACGGTTGTCCACCACGATGGTCTGGTTCAGCGTCTTGCGCATGGACTCGGCCACGGTGCGGGCCAGCACATCGGTGCCGCCTCCGGGTGGGTAGGGCACAACCCAGCGCACGGGGTTGGCGGGCCAGTCCTGCGCCATGGCGAAGGGGGATGCGGCAGCAGCCGAGCTGGCTGCCACGGCAGCCAGGAATTGACGACGATCCATCGTTTGTCTCCTTGAGGGTGATGTAGGGGGTGTGGAATGATTTTTGGACCCCGCCAAGCTGCCTGCTTTTTTAGAATTGATAGCAGCTTGCGCTTGTCTCTATTCGGTTTTAATCGGTTTTGACTCCGATTTCTGTATGGGTGGCAGTTTGAAGCTCACGCGCTCGACCTGATAGCCTTTTTGCCGCAGCAGCTCGGGCAGGCCCATGGGCCCGACCATATGCAGCGCGCCTACGGCAGCAAACACCGTCTTGCCCTGTTTGAACTGGTTCGCGATGCCTTGCGCCATGCCTGGATTGCGTCCCTCCATCAGGCGCGCGTATTTAAGCCGGTCACGCTCGGTCTTTATGCAGTCACACCAATCGGCATAGTTCTCCAGCTGTCTTTCATTGCCGCTGGCCCAGATATTCGCCAGCTGCTGCAGGATTTGCGGGGACTTGGGATCTTCGAGCTGCTCCAGCCCCTCACGCACGCTCTCCTGGACCTCGAGAGGGTCGTCGGAAAGCAGCTCCTCAAGCTGGGTCTGCGCCGACTCCAGCCCCAGCACAGGCTTGTGCATGGCACCGGCCAGGCTTGCCAGTTGCAGATCGGCGCCAAACTCGGCCATCAGCCCATACCTGCGGCCTAGTTGACTGAGCAGCCCCAACAGCTGGGCGTCCGGACGTTGCGTGCTCAGATGCTCGGCACAGGCCTGCTTTCGCTGCTGCGCCAGCCTGGCCTCAAGCTCTGCGGGCAGCGCAGGGGCGTCGACACGAGCCTGGAAGCCTTCGATCAATTGCTGCATGACCTGCGGATTCAGCACATCGAGCTCCAGCGCCAGCAAATCCGTCGCAACCATGGCACGCAAGATGGTGCGGCCGGGCAAGATCCACTCCCGCTTGCCCACATGCAAAGTGCCGTAAAGCCAGCTGGTGCGCTCGCCGTCCTGCACGCGCCAGAGCAGGCCTCTGTCCTGCATCTGGGGGGCCATGGCCTGCACTTCGGCCGGCGTTGGCGGGCTGAACGACGGCGGGCAACTGCCAGCAGGTTCGGCTGCCGGCTCTGCCGCCATGGACAGGCCCGTCAACAAAGCGAGCGCCATGGCCGGCACGGCCTTCAGAGGCAAGATCCAGCGCGAGAGATTAAGACTTGGCATGAGCATGACGGCGGCAACGAGGGCTTAGTCTTCAGAGCTATCCACAGGCTGAGCTTCGGGCAAGTCATCCTTGCTGCCGCCGGGCGGCGCAATGTTCTGGTCGATGGCGCCGAAGATGCTCTGGCCGTCCTTGCCCTTCATCTCGATGCGAATGGTGTCGCCAAACTGCATGAACTCGGTCTTGGGCGCGCCGTCCTGAATGGTCTCTATGCAGCGCTTTTCGGCGATGCAGCTATAGCCCTTGGGCCATTCCGTGCGCTTGTTCTTGCCGCTGCCGGTCTCCACACCCTTGTTGCTCACCGTGCCGCTGCCCACGATGGAGCCGGCACGTACATTGCGGGTCTTGGCGATATGGGCGATCAGCTGGCCGAAGTGAAAAGTCATCTCCTCGCCCGCATCGCACATGCCGACCTTGCGGCCGTTCCAGGTGCTCTGCAGCGTCAGATGCAGACGGCCGCTCTTCCAGGCATCGCCCAGCTCGTCCAGTGTCACGGCCACGGGGCTGAAGGCGGTGGCGGGCTTGCTCTGGAAGAAACCGAAGCCCTTGGCCAGTTCGCCGGGAATCAGATTGCGCAGGCTCACGTCATTGGCCAGCATGACGAGACGGATGCCGTCGAGTGCATCCCTGGCATCCGTGCCCATTGGCACGTCGCCGGTAACGACGGCGATCTCTGCCTCGAAATCGATGCCCATGGCCGTGCTGGGCACGATCACATCGTCGCAGGGGCCGATGAAGTCATCACTGCCGCCCTGGTACATCAGCGGATCGGTGTAGAAGTTGGCCGGCACCTCGGCATTGCGCGCCTTGCGTACCAGCTCCACATGGTTGATATAGGCCGAGCCATCGGCCCACTGATAAGCTCGCGGCAGCGGTGCCATGCATCGCTGGGGATCGAATGGAAACGCGTGGCGGGCCTTGCCGTGATTGAGCTCGTGCGACAGATCCTGCAGCTGGGGGGCCATATAGCTCCAGTCGTCCAGCACCTGCTGCATGCGATTGGCAATGCCGGTGGCATAGCAGGCCTGGCTCAGGTCGCGCGAGACCACGACCAGTTGCCCGTCGCGCGAGCCATCCTTGTAGGTTGCCAGTTTCATTCTCTGTCCCTCTGCTCACGGCAGCGGTGCTGGCACAATGCCTGACAACGCTAGCCAAAATTACGATTGGTTAAATTGATTTAACTAAACAAAACACGATTCTATTGCAATGGAAAAGGAACGCGCAGGGATTCAGTCGGTCGAAGTGGGTTTCTCCCTCGTCGAGGCGCTGGCACAGGCCAGCGGACCGCTGATGCTCAAGGATGTCGCCGCCGCCGCCGGCATGAGTGCCGCCAAGGCTCACCGCTATCTGGTGAGCTTTCAGCGCATCGGACTGGTGACGCAGGACGAGCGCAATTCGCGCTACGACCTGGGTCCTGCGGCGCTCAAGATCGGCCTGGCCTCGCTGGCCCGCCTCGACCCGGTGCGTCTGGCGCGTGAACGCATTCCGGCACTGCTTGAGTCCCTCAACCACACGCTGGCCATCGCCGTCTGGGGCAACCATGGCCCGACCATCGTGCATTGGGAGGAGTCGGCGCAATCCGTCACCGCCAATCTGCGCCTGGGAGACGTCATGCCCATGCTGGCATCAGCAACGGGGCGCTGCTTCGGTGCCTGGCTGCCGCGCGAGGCGACGGCCGCGTTGCTGGAGCCCGAGATCGAGCGTGCGCGCAAGGCCAGACGCCAGGACCTGCCCCAGACCGAAGAGGCAGTTGCGAACATGCTGGCCGAAGTCAGGGCGCGCGGCACGGCCCGCGTGGTCGACACCGTGCTGCCGGGCATAGTGGCTTTTTGCGTGCCGGTCTTCGACGCGTCCGGTCATATCGTGCTGGGGCTCATGACCCTGGGCTCGCTGGCGACTTTCGACCCCGAATATGGTGGAGCCATTGACGCGCCGCTGCAGGCTGCTGCCCGCCAGCTGTCCAGCGATCTGGGCTGGCGCGCAGACCAGTCACACTGACATCCGTACTCTCCAAGTCACGCTCATGGGCCGCACCCTTCAGGCAAGCCAGACACGCAAAGTACTGCTACCCGTCACCGGCGTAGTGCTGGCAGCCCATGGGCTGCTGCTCTGGGGGCTGCCCGAGCTGAGTCAGCCAGACAAGGCCGTCGACGCCCAGATTGTGATGGAGACACGCATGCTTCAGGCGCCGCCTGCCCCACCACCGCCTGCTCCGCCGCCGCCCCCAAAATCGCCACCATCGCCGCCAAAGCCCCGACCGGCTCCCAAGCCGCGTGCTCCAGCCCCTACACCCGCTCCAAGCCCTGCTCCGGCGGAGCCAGAACTTGACCAAAATCAGCCTTCGGAGCAGAACCAACAAGCGCATTCAGCTCCAGAAACAGAAGCACCTTCGCCGCCCCCAGCACCAGAGCCTGCTGCCACTCCGATGCCAGAAGCGGAGGCTGAGCCACCCGAAGCCAATGGTGCGGACACGGCCCGCCCCATCCGGGTCACCCCCGCAGGCACACCCCCGCTGCCGCCCGGCACGGTGCTGCCCGTGACGCTGCCTAACTCCGCCACGCTGGAGTTCAATGCCTCGGGTCAGGTCAAGGGTTTTCAATACTCGGCCGGCGCACAGCTGCAGTGGCAGCATGACGGCCAGTATTACCAGGCCAGGCAGTCGATCAGCATGTTCTTGCTGGGCGAGCGCGCCCAGACCAGCGAGGGGCTGATCACGCCCAAGGGCCTGCAGCCGCTCAACTTCAGCGACAAAGGGCGCAAAACCCAGTCCGCCGCCTTTGACGTGGCCAGCGGCAAGGCGCACTACAGCGGCGGCCAGCCCGATGCGGCCATTGGCGATGGCGTGCAGGACCGCCTCAGCGTGTTTCTGCAGCTCTCGGCCCTGATGGCTGCCGCCCCCGAAAAATATCCGCCAGGCACACTGATAGAGCTGACCACCAGCAGCGCACGCTCGGCCGTGCGCTGGCAGTTCCGCGTGGGTGCCAGCGAGGCGCTGGAGCTGCCGTTTGGCAGTGTCATGGCGCTGCGCCTGGACAAGCTGCCCGGCAAAAGCAGCAGCGACCAGCACGGCTCGGTCTGGCTGGCACCGTCCATGCAATACCTGCCCGTGCGCATCAAGCTCACCCAGGGACAAGACGACTTTGTCGATCTGCAGCTCAAGAAATATCTGCCCACGCCGCAATAGCCTCCATGCTGCACCCTGGCGTAAACCCCGGGACCACCGCACCCAAAGCGCTTACTCGCCTCCCAGCCAAGGCCTGCAGCCTGCATCGGCTCGGGCTGAACGCTGTCGCGCCGTTCAAGGACTTGCCTACTACAGATCGGGAAAGCCGGTTGCCCACAACCATGTCAAATCCATGGAATACTGTGCCCAAGTGCCAAGAGCAGGCATTTCCACCTTGAAATGCGGCACCCTGTCGCCATATCCATGGCAGGCATGCTCATAACGGAAGTGAAAGGAGGAACACCATGCAAATGCTTTACGACTCTGAATCCTTTGCGGTGCTCCATCTGCGTCCCGATATGGAAGCAGACGCTCCGGCAGGCAAAGCCAAGGCCGAGACCGAGCAAGCCCATCAACTGCCCCGCCACGGCTTCGAGATCGTGGACAAGCGCTCGGGCAAGGAGGTGTATCTGGATGGCTCCTGGGCCGAAATGTTCCAGAAGCAGATCCTCGCCTGGCAGCAGGACGCCCCCACCGAGGAAGAGGTGGAGGAAATTCTCGACACCTACACGGGCCTGGCCCAGCAGCCGGTCATCATTCACTGAACACCCCCGCAAAAAAGCCACTCTTTCGAGTGGCTTTTTTGATGTCTGGGAACACGCTGAAGTGCCTGTCGGAAAAGCGCGATCCGCTATGGCTTTCTGCAAAGCAGCATCAACACGCCGGCAGGCAGCATGCAGCCAAAAAAGCCCAGCAGCCCCCCTCCCGCCCCCAGCACCAGCCAGTAGCCCCAGTCAATGCCCTGCTCTGCGCAGTGAATCTCGCACTGAGGGTTGTGCTCCCAGGCCATCCACATCAGAAGTCCGGCCACTACAAAGCCGACGCAGGCGCTGATAATCAGGATCGGCTTCCAGGGATTTCGCCTGCCGCGGATCATGGCCTCGTCCCCGGCAGCGCTCTGTTCAGCCACCGGTACAGCGGCGCCACCAGCAGCAGTACGGCAATCAGCCGGCAGACCTGGAAGGCCGTGACCACGGGAACGCCCAGTTGCAGTACCTTGGCGGTGATGGCCATCTCGGTAATGCCGCCCGGCGATGTGCCCAGCAGCAAGGTCACCCAGGGCAGGCCTGTGGCACCGTGCAGGAGCCAGGCAAAGCCCGCGCAGACTGCCATCAAGCCCACGGTACCCAGCGCCACCATGACCAGCCAGCGCGGAGCCGTGTGCAGGAATTCACGTCGAAAGCGTACTCCCAGGCTGACGCCGATCACCAGCTGGGCGGCATTCATCAACCATTGCGGCACAGCGGACAGCTCCAGGCCTGCCATGGTCAGGCCCATGGATACGGCCAGCGCGCCGAGAAACCAGGGGTTGGCACGCCTGAGCTTGAGCATCAGCAGTGCCCCCGCGCCAGTGGCCAGCGCCAGCCAGGCAAAGCCCGGCCATTGCACATTGCGCACGCTGGGCAGCGTCAGATCGGGGTCTCCCTGCAGCCCGGCCCATTGCAAGGCAAAAGGAATGCTTACCGTGACTATCACCAGCCGCAGGCTATGCGCCGCAGCAACCAGATCGGTGCGTGCATGCTCACGCTCTGCAAGCAGCGTCATCTCCGAGGCCGCGCCTATCGCACCCGAGAAATAGGTCGTGGCGCGCAGGCGCTCTTTGTCCATGCCCGGCTGCGCCAGCATGGAGGCCGCCTGCACGCGATACAGCCAGCGCCCGAAGACCCAGCCCAGCAGCAAGGCCCAGGCAATGGCCAGCGCAATCGCCCACCACAGGCCTGCCACCAGCTCGGTCACGGCAGGCGTGAAATACAGGCCCAGTGCGCCGCCTATCGTCCACTGCCCCAGATCACGCAACCTGGCCCAGCTTTGGGTGGGCGCTCCACCAATCGATAGCAGGGAGATCGAAATCAGCGGCCCCAGCATCCACGGCAGCGGCGTATGCAGCATCAGACAGAGCTGGGCGGCCAACCAGGCCAGCAGCAGGGTAGCGGCCACACGGGCCAGAAACGCGGGGGGAAGCAATACGGACATGTGCACGGGAATCCGGCAAGGCACGACAATGGACGCGCGACAGGGGCAATGCCCCGCAGTATCGCGGTAAAACTCGGTGGGCAAAGCCGGTACGAAATCTACAGCTACGAAGCCATGCCCCGTCTCAGACGAACGCAATCAGCTCATATGTGGACTTTCATTTCTGCGGCGCAGCCGCGCCAGCGCTTCAATCGTTTCAATCCTTCGGCCATGACGGCTCTTGCCGGCGCCCTGCTGCTGGGCGGCTGTGCCCATCAAAGCGCTCGGTTGACCTCCGACACAGAATGGCAGCGGACACTGGGCCAATGGGCCGGAACACCGATCATTCTGCTCGGCGAGCAGCATGACCAGATCGCCCATCACCAGTGGGAAGCCTCTACCGTGCGCCACCTGGCAGCGCAAGACAGGCTCGCAGCCCTGGTGGTCGAGATGGCCCCTGCAGGCGGCAGCACCCGGGGCCTTCCCGCATCGGCCAGCGACGAGGAGGTGAAGACCGCTCTTCAATGGGCTCAGGGCGGCGGCCCGGGCGGCTGGCCCTGGCAGGACTATGGTCCGGTGGTGATGGCTGCCGTGAAAGCCGGCGTGCCCGTGCTCGGCGGCAATCTGCCGCGCCCCCGGATGAAGCAGGCCATGGGCGAGTCCCGCTACGACGCACATCTGCCGGCTGCGGGCTGGCAGCTGCAGCTCGATGCCATCAAGGACGGCCACTGCGGCCTGCTGCCCGAATCGCAGTTCGCACCCATGGCCCGCATTCAGCTGGCCCGCGACGAAGCCATGGCCGGGGTGACTGAAACAGCGGTGCGCGAGCTGGGCCAGCCCGGCAAAAGCGTGCTGCTGGTGGCGGGCCGTGGTCATGTGCGCAGCGATATCGGCGTGCCGACCTGGCTACCTGGCGACTTCAAGCAAAAAGTGGCGATAGCCCAATCAGACAAGGCTCAGGCTGCTATCACGATGAAAGCAGACAAGCAGCTGACGCTGGAAGGCAATGCCTCCGAAGACCAATGCCAGCAACTGCGCGAACAATGGAAAAACAAACCAGCGCCCAAGCCTTGACAGGCTGATGCAGCGCTGGCGATCCTCAGTCCACGGTTGCGACAGACACCAGCGGCTGCCCCTCACGCGTCTTTTCCAGCAGGCGCGTGAAGTCTTCGGCCGGCAAGGGCCGGCTGCAGAAATAGCCCTGAAAGTAGTCACAGCCTTTTTGCTGCAAGAACGTCAGCTGCTCCTGGGTTTCCACGCCTTCGGCCAGGACCTTCAGACCCATGGCATGACCCAGGGCAATGACCGAGCTGCTGATGGTCATGTCGTCCGCGCTGTGCGGAATGTCGCGGATAAAGCCTTGGTCGATCTTGAGCAGATCAAGCGGAAAGCGCTTGAGGTGCGCCAGTGAGGAATAGCCGGTGCCAAAGTCATCAATGGCCAGGCGCAGGCCCAGTTCGCGCAGGCGGTTGAGCACGGCCAGCGCCTCTTCGGGCTTTTCGGCCAGTGCACTTTCGGTGATCTCCAGCTCCAGCAAGCTGGCCGGAAAACCCGACTTGTTGAGCGCATCGGCCGTGGCACCGGCAATATCGGTCAGCAAAAACTGATGCAGCGAGACATTGACCGCAATCGTCAGATCAGGCAGGCCCGCAGCACGCCATTGCTGGCCCTGACGGCAGGCCTCACCCAGCACCCACAGACCCAGCGGGCCGATGACGCCCGAGTTTTCCGCCACGGGAATGAAACGGGCCGGCGAGATCAGGCCTTCCTCTGGGTCCAGCCAGCGCAACAGGGCTTCAGCCCCCATCAGGCGTCCCGTCGCCAGCTCAATCTGTGGCTGGTAATACAGACGCATATGGCCCAGCTCCAGCGCACGGCGCAGGCGCGCCTCCAGCGCCAGGCGCTCGCGGGCGGCCTGGGTCATGTTTTCATGGAAGAAGCACCAGGCATTGGAGCCCCTGGCCTTGGCCCCATACACCGCCGCATGGGCGCCCTGCAACAGATCGTCGGCCGTCAGTGCATGGTCGGGATACAGACAGATACCGGCACTGACACTCACCACAACAGACAGCCCGTCTGGCGTGGTCCAGGGCTGGCCGGCGGCGGCCATCAGGCGCTCGGCCACGTCCACCGCGCTGTCACGACCGCAAATAGATTGCGCCACCACGCAGATTTCATCGCCCGCCAGGCGGCCAATGATGTCGCCGTGCCGCAAAGCACCCTGCATCTGCACAGCCACATGCCTGAGCACCTCGTCGCCGATGGAGTGGCCATAGCTGTCGTTCACGTCCTTGAAGCGGTCGATATTGAACAGCAACACGGCCATGCGACGGTTGGTGCTCTGACTCAGCTCCACCGCCTCACCCAGCATGCGCGTGAACTGAGAGCGGTTGGGCAGACCGGTCAAGGTGTCGCGATGGGCCAGAAACTCCAGCTGCTGCTCGCGCGCCTTCTCGGCCGAGATATCGGTGAACATGCAGACGTAATGCGTGACCTTGTCGTTGGCATCCTTGACCGCACTCAGCGACATGCGCTCGGGAAAGACCTCTCCATTCTTGCGCCGATTCCAGATTTCGCCTTGCCAGTGCCCTGTGGCATGCATGCTGGCCCACATGGCGTCATAGAAAGCCTTGTCATGTCGGCCGGACTTGAACATGCGCGGCGTCTTGCCCAGCATTTCCGCTTCGCTGAAGCCCAGCAGTTGCGTGAAGGCGTGGTTGACCGAGAGAATCCGGCTGTGTGCATCGGTTACCACCACGCCCTCGATGGTGTTGTCCACCACCGTGGAGGCCAGACGGCTGCGCTCATCGGCCTCACGACTCGCAGTCTGGTCGGAGAGCAGGCCCGAGATCCGTATCAGGCGTCCGCTCTCATCCTTGTAGGCCTGGCCGCGTGCGCGGAACCAGCGATACAGACCGTCAAAGCACAGCAGACGTGCCGTCAGCACCAGCATGCTTCCCTGCTCCAGCGCCTGCAGGGCCTGGGCGCGCGCGCCTGCGGCATCTTCGGGATGCAGGCGCTGTTGGAAATCGAACTCGCGAGCCAGATCCTGGCCCTGGTAGCGCAGCAAGGCGCTCATGCCCGTGGAGAAGTTCAGCCGCTGCTCCAGCGCATCCCATTCCCACACGCCATTGCCGCTGCCCTCCAGCGCCAGGCGCAACATGGTCTCGCTGCGCACCATGGCATTGCGCGCGCTCACCATCTCGCTGAGATCCTGCAACACGCAGACCAGGGCCACCGGCCCATCCACACCCGATGCCGCCACGCGACTGGTTGTGCACAGCACGGGCGTAACCTTGCCGGTGCCGGCATGCACGCATTGACGCAGCACCTGGAAGTAATCAGTGCTGCCGTCCAGCAGGCGCTGCAGCTGCAGAGCAACCTCGTCCTGGTCATTCACCGGCACCAGAACGCGAAAATCCTGACCGCGCAGCGACTCCACGCTGCGGCCCAGCCAACCCGCCAGCTTGGCATTGGCCCAGACAATCTCTGCCCCGCCCACATGCACGCGAGCCATTCCGGCCGGTGCGTGACGCACCACCAACTCCAGCTCCTGCGCCGTCTCCCGGCCACGCTGGTCGGCGCGCGCCTTGCGCTGCATGAACCAAAGTGCAACCAGCGCTGTCGCCAGCAACCAAACAATGAACAGGCCTATCTGCCAACGCAGCGACTGTCGATTCAGCGATACATCAAAATAGCCGAGCACGCCCGCCTGCGCCCCCAACCAAAGCATCCCCACGCACAAATAGAGGGTGACAATCACCCAGGGTGTGAGCGCAGAATGCCCCTCCTCGCTTTTCATGAATTTCCTTTGTCCGCAGGGTCCTCGCCTTGCTGCGACAATTGCCGAGCTATGACCCAAGCCTATATTTTGACTTTATCCTGCCCAGACCGACTGGGCCTGGTGCATGCCGTTTCCGGATTCTTGCTTGAACAAGGCGGCAATATTGAAGAAGCAGCGCAGTACAACGACCCGGTGACCGGCCTGTTCTTCATGCGCGTGCAGTTTGCCTGCGATGGCAAAGACGCCGCCGCTCTAAAGGCATCCGTTGCCGAATTAGCTGATCAATATCAAATGCAGTGGAGTTTGCACTCCAAGGCCGAGCGCATCAAGACCGTCATCATGGTCAGCAAGGAAGGCCACTGCCTCAACGATCTGCTGTTCCGCTGGAAGTCGGGCCTGCTGCCTATCGAGATCAAGGCCATCATCAGCAACCACCGCGAGTTCTATCAACTGGCGGCCAGCTACAACATCCCCTTCCATCACATTCCCGTGACTGCCGCGACCAAGGCCCAGGCCGAAGAGCGCCAGTACGAGATCATTGAGGAAGAAGGCGCCGAGCTGGTGGTGCTGGCGCGCTACATGCAGGTGCTGTCCAACGACCTGTGCAAAAAGCTGGCCGGCCGCGCCATCAATATCCACCACAGCTTCCTGCCCAGCTTCAAGGGCGCCAAGCCCTACTACCAGGCGCATGACCGCGGCGTGAAGCTGATCGGCGCCACCGCCCACTATGTGACGGCCGACCTCGACGAGGGCCCGATCATCGAGCAGGACGTGGCACGCGCCGACCACACCGACACCGTGGAAGACCTGACGGCCCGCGGCCGCGACACCGAGAGCCAGGTTCTGGCCCGGGCCGTGAAGTGGCATAGCGAGCGCCGCGTCATTCTCAACGGTCACAAGACCGTGGTGTTCCGCTAAATCCCTGGGCTTGGGATTGATCATATGACCCGCAGCCCCGGCACCTTGAACAGCATTACGGCCAGGCGGATTCCGCCGATACAGTGCCTGCTCACCTTCGAGGCTCTGGCGCGGCTGCGCTCGGTCACGTTGACGGCGGAGGAGCTGTGCGTCACGCCCAGCGCCGTCAGCCACCGGGTCAAGCAGCTGGAGCAGATTCTGGGCGCGCGGCTGTTCGGCCGCACGGATTTCTCGCTGACCACGGACGGCAGCTCCTATCTGGCCCATGTGCGTGAAGGCCTGGGCGCCTTGCAACGCTTTCCAGGAGCATCGGCCTCGCCTGGGCGCAGACGCCTGAAGCTGGCCGTCACCCCCACTTTTGCACGCGTGATCCTGATCCCGCGCCTGCGCCAGTTCACCGAGGCCTATCCGGAGATCGACATTGCGCTGCAGGTATCGATTCCGCTGCTGGACGTGATCGGCGAGGATGCCGACCTGATGGTTCGCTTCGGCGCCGGCCACTATGCCGATGTGGAGCACATCGAGCTGGCCCGCGACACGGTCACGCCGCTGGCCTCGCCCAGCTTCATCCGCGAACATGGCCCGTTCGAGCGCCCTGAAGACCTGGAAGGCATGCCGCTGCTGCGCAGCCCGCTGGAGCCCTGGCGCACCTGGTTCGCCGCCACCGGCCTCGACATGGCCGAGCCCAACGAAGGCTCGCAGTTCAACGATATCGGTCTGATGTGCGACGCCGCATCGGCCAGCATGGGCGTAGCCCTGGTACGTCACAAGCTCGGCGCCCCCTGGCTGGAAAACGGAACGCTGGTACGCCTTTTCGATGTCGATGCACCCAGCCCGCATGCCCACTACCTGTGCTGGAAGACCGGCATCATGGACCGCTGGGAATGCGCTGCCTTCGCTGAGTGGCTACGCAAGGCAATGGGCTGAGCTGCAACCCCAGCGGCTTCGCTGTGGCGCAGCTCTTGCTCGCCGCCCCTGGCCCGACGAGCAGCTCGTTGCACGGGCTGCTCGATGGATAACGAAGATGGAGCACTCACGGCATGAACCTGCAGCCCAGGCTTTACCCCGGCCTTGACCAGAACCAGGCACTCAACAGCGAAGCGTCTTCGCTGCTCATCCGCGCCTTGGCCGGCACGGGAAAGACGACCACGCTGGCCATCAAGGCCGCCGACCTGATCCGAACCCAGGGCGCACGCAACGTGCTGATGCTGGCCTACTCGGAGGCCGGCATCAAGGCCATTCAGGCTCGCCTGGACCGCCTCTGCACCGTGCGTCTCGAAGGCCTGCATCTGCTCACTCTGGAGCAGTTTTGCACGCGGATACTCGAAGAGCAGGGGGACCCTGTACCCATGCTCTCCTCCGGCCTGGAGAAGAATTTGCTCATCCAGCAGGCGCATGAAGCGCTGTCGCAAGAGGCCGAGCGGCATGCCGAGCTCGACATACCCGAGCTGGCGGACTACTTCGCCCGGCCTCTGGACATCAGTGCCTTCCTCGCTTTCGAGGCCCAGGCCAAGCAGTGCATGTTGGAACTCGACATCGACGACAGCGGCCTCGGCGCGCTGGCATATTGCCGAGACAACGCCCTGGACTACGGCCTGTACCGACTGTTGCGCAGCTATGAGCGGCTGCGCGCGGGTCCCACCCAGGAGCCGCTGTTCTATGCACCCGGCGACTGCACCTATGCGCTGGCCTGCCAGCTGGCCGCACTGGACTTCGATGCCGATTTCCCTCTGCTGCAGGGTCGCTTCGAAGCCGTGCTGTTCGACGAACTGCAGGACCTGGACGAGGCCGCGCTGCTGGTGCTGCGCCATCTGGCGCGCGGCAATGGGCGCTTCATCGGTGTCGGCGACTTCAACCAGCACATCCTGCCGGGCGCCTCCTCCATCTTTGGCGACAGCGCCCAGCGCATACTGCAGGAGCTGCCCGCGGACACCGGCCAGGCCACGCTCAACACGACCTATCGCTTCGGCCCCGTCATCTGCAAGGAACTGAACCGGCTCTTCGGCGTGGAGTTCGACGCCCACTACCGCAACGCCTCGGCCTGGTTCGAACATCGCCATGGCGATGACGAGGACTGCGCCCGGCAATTGCTGGATATTCATACCGCTGTGGCACACCTGCCCCGCAAACCGCAGGACCCGCCAGCCGTGCTGCGTGTCATCCTGCATTCGCCCGAAGATTCGGTACTGCTTGAATGGCTGTTCGCCCACGAGGGCGTGCACTATGCCTGCAAAGGCATGCAGCGCTTCTACCAGCGCCGCGAAATCGCCCTGGTGCTGGCCATGCTGTGGGCCATGCAGGGCTGCAGCGGCGGCGCGCTGCTCTCGCAAGGTATTCTGAACAGCGCAGCCAAAGGCCTGATGCGTTACGTGCGCCATGCCAGCCCGCCCGACCGGGATCTGCTGGCCAACGGCCTGTTCGACATGACTGCACTGGGCGACGCCCCGCCGGAGTCCGACACGCTGCGCATTGCCGCCGAACTCATGGGACAGCAAGCCGCCATGCGCCGCTTCCTCGCCGCCTACATCGCACCGGACTCCCCATGCGCCCGGTTGCTGGCCCTGCCCGCCGACCAGTGCGCCGATGCCGGCCAGTTGCTCCGGCACCCTCTGTTGCGACAGTTCTTTGCCCAGGCCCCCATCAGCCAGGACGAACTGCGCCAGTGTCTGGCCAGCCTGCAGGCGCTGTCGCGCATCTGCACCGGGCTTTCCGTCGATGAATTCCTTGGCCGCCTCAGCCTCATGGTCCAGTCGAGCATCGCGCAGCATCAGCGCCATGAAAAACCCAGCTTGCAACTGCTCACGGTAGAACGCAGCAAAGGCCATGAATACGAGTATGTGGCCGTACCCTTCGTCAATCCCGGGCACTTCTCGCCCAACGCGAACGACCCACAACGCAACATGCTCTACGTCGCCATGACCCGTGCCAGCAAGCGCCTGTGGATGCTGGAAAGCAGATGACGGCGCAAGGCCATGGGGCGATGCAGATCAAGCCCGTATCTCATAAGCGGGTCAAAACACCATAACGTCGCCCGCAGCCGACATAGCCACAGTTGCCCTCTCCCACCCTTGTTGCAGCCCTTTCACCATGGACTCACAACAACGAGGAGGAGACCCATGCAAACCCCATTGCGCTGCGCCTGGCTGCTGGCCACCGGCATCACCGCCAGCCTGACCCTGCATGCGCAGGAGAACAACCTCACCATAGGCGCCAGCTTGCCGCTGTCAGGCTCGCAGGCCGAGGCCGGCAAGGAAGGCCTGAGCATCATGCAGGCGCAGGTGGAGGCATTCAACAAGCAGGGAGGCCTGGGCGGCAAAGCTTTGACACTCAAGGTGCTGGATGATGGCTACGAGCCACAGCGCGCCGCCGGCAATGCACGTCAGCTGATCCAGGAAGGAGCCCTGGCCCTGCTCAATTGCTGGGGAACTGCCAGTTGCACAGCCATGCAACCCGAGGTTCAGCAAGGCCAGACGGCCCTGGTGGGCGTGATTGCCGGAGCCGGCAGCATGCGCCAGCAGCCGGGCCGTTTCGTCTATCCGCTGCGCGCCAGCACCCAGGCTGAAATCGCGGCTATGCTGCAGCAGATGCAGACCATAGGTCTGCGGCGGATCGCCATCGTTCACCAGAACGACGGCTTCGGCAAAGACAGCCTGCAAATTGCCCTGACCGCCTTTGCCGCCAAGGACCTCAAACCCGTCATCACGCTGGCAGTGGAAGCATCGGGTAGCAACACCCCGGACCTGGCCAGGCAGCTGGCCGCCCTGCCCGATCTCCAAGGCGTCATCGTGCTGGCGGGCGCCCCCGCCACCATAGGTCTGATCACCATGGCCAGACAGACTCATGTCACGGTACCGTTCTACAACCTGGCCGCCCAGGCCAACCGTGCCGTGGTGCAAGGGCTGGGCCCTTATACGCGCGGCATCGCCTTCACCACCCTGGTGCCCAGTCCCTGGAAGGGTGCGGTTCCGGCCATCAAGGACTACCAGCAGCTCCTCGGCCACAGCGGCATGCCGCCTGCCTCCTATCTGGGCCTGGAAGTCTTTCTCAACACCCGAACCCTGCTGGATGCGCTGCGTAAAGCTGCGCCCACAAGCAATCGAGCGGGCCTGCTGACCGCCCTCGACGCCATGGGCGAGATTCGCTACGGCACCATGCATCTGCGCTTCACACCGCCTCGCACCGGCTCCAGCTATGTGGGGTTGACCATGATTGATGCAAGCGGCCATTTCAGAGAATAAATCGACTCAATCGCTTACCCACAAATCGGTTGATGCTCTTATTTCTAAAGCATTCATAACTGTCATCGCAAAGCATTTCAAGCAGCTTTGCAATAAAGCTCACACCAAGGCGCGGGCGCATCCCCTACATTTGCAGGCATGACGTCCGCCAGCACATTCACCGATCTCGTCGCCACCTCCAGCACGGCGGCCAACGCCGCGCATCACCTGCCCGAGCCGTCCGAGCGCGCCAGGCGCCAGGCCGAGGTGCTGGCAGCACTGCGCCCCCATGTGCCGGCGCATGCCCTGCTCTATCAGAGCGAAGACACCACACCCTATGAATGCGACGGACTGACGGCCTACCGCCAGCGCCCGCTGCTGGTCTGCCTGCCCGAGACTTATGCACAGGTGCAGGCCGTGCTCAAGGCCTGCCATGCCATAGCGGCCCCCGTCATTGCGCGCGGCGCGGGCACCGGACTTTCGGGCGGCGCCATGCCTCACCCCATGGGCGTGACGCTGTCGCTGGCCAAATTCAACAAGATTCTCAAGGTCGATGCCTACAGCCGTACAGCCCTGGTGCAGTGCGGCGTGCGCAACCTCGCCATCAGCGAAGCCGCTGCACCTTACGGTCTGTACTATGCGCCCGACCCCAGCAGCCAGATCGCCTGCACCATCGGCGGCAACGTGGCCGAGAACTCGGGCGGCGTGCACTGCCTCAAGTACGGACTCACGGTGCACAACGTGCTCAAGGTCAAGGGCTTCAGCATCGAAGGCGATCCCGTCGAATTCGGCTCGGATGCACTCGACACCCCCGGCCTGGACTTGCTGGCCATCATGATAGGCAGCGAGGGCATGCTGGCCGTGGTGACCGAGGTCACGGTCAAGCTCGTGCCCAAGCCCCAGCTGGCGCGCTGCATCATGGCCAGCTTCGACGATGTGCGCAAAGCTGGCGACGCAGTGGCTGCGGTGATCGCGGCCGGCATCATTCCGGCCGGGCTGGAAATGATGGACAAGCCCATGACGGCTGCCGTGGAAGACTTTGTGCGTGCCGGCTACGACCTCACGGCTGAAGCCATCTTGCTGTGCGAGAGCGACGGCACGCCCGAGGAGGTCGAGGAAGAAATCGCCCGCATGAGCGAAGTTCTGCGCCACGCCGGCGCCACGGCCATCACCGTCAGCGAAAGCGAGGAAGAGCGTCTGCGCTTCTGGAGCGGGCGCAAGAACGCCTTCCCCGCCAGCGGCCGCATCAGCCCCGATTACATGTGCATGGACTCCACCATTCCACGCAAGCGTCTGGCCGACATCCTGCTGGCGATTCAGGAGATGGAGAAGAAATACCAGCTGCGCTGCGCCAATGTGTTCCACGCTGGCGACGGCAATCTGCATCCTTTGATCCTGTTCGATGCCAACAACCCCGACGAACTGCACCGCTGCGAGCTGTTCGGCGCCGACATTCTGGAAACCAGCGTTGCCATGGGCGGCACGGTGACGGGAGAGCATGGTGTCGGAGTGGAGAAGCTCAACAGCATGTGCACCCAGTTCACCACGGCCGAGAACGCCCAGATGTTCGCGCTCAAGGCGGCGTTTGATCCGCAATCGCTGCTCAACCCCGGCAAGGTGATTCCCACGCTCAACCGCTGCGCCGAGTACGGCAAGATGCTGGTGCGCGGCGGACAGATTGCCCATCCCGATCTGCCGCGCTTTTAACCTCCAGGAGAGCCATGCAGCGCAAATACCGGTTGATTCTGAGTCTGTCTGCGCTGCTGCTCATGGCTGCCAGCCCAGGTGCGCATGCGCGCGGCTATGCCTCCACTGGCAAATGCGGTATCTATCCGCGCCTGGCCATCACCAGCCCCTCAGGCACCTGCGTAGGGCTGATAGCCGACGACGCCCATGGCCTGCGCTTTCCGCGTCGCGTGCTGGAAATTGCGCCTGGCCGTATCTGGGTGCTGGACATGGGCAACTGGATGCCCCAGGTGGGCCAGCTGATCGAGCTGCGCCTACCGCCAGACGCGGCGACTCCCGCCAATGCCAACACCACGGCCAAGGCCGTGGAAGCCCGGGTGCTGCTGAGCAAGCTCAACTATCCTTCGGGCATGGTGCGCGGACCTGACGGCAAAATCTATATCGGCGAGGCCGACAAGATATGGCGCGCTGCGGTGCCTGCACTCGGACAGCCACCTCAGCCCGAGATGCTTGCCAGCGGCCTGCCGGCCGACGGCGCCCATCTGCTCAAGGAGCTGGCGTTTGCGCCGGACGGCAGCCTCTACGTCAATATGGGATCGGCCACCGATGCCTGCCGGGGTGAAGACCAGAAGCAACCCGTGCCCTGCCCCGAGCGCAGCACGGCCATGCCGCGCGCTGCCGTCTGGCGCCTGGTGCTGCAGGCTGGCAAGCAGCCCGTCAAGGAATTCAAACCCTTTGCCAGCGGCCTGCGCAACTCCATGGCGCTGGCCGTGATGCCTGACGGCCCAGCGGCTGGCACCGTCTGGCAAGGCGAAAACAATATCGACTACCGCGACCCCAAACAGCCGCCGGAAGAGCTCAACCTGCTGCGCGCCGGTGCCGACTACGGTTGGCCTTACTGCATAGGCGCACGCCAGAACGCACAAGGCTATGAAAAGCGCTTTGACTGCAGCAGGACCGAGGCGCCGCATATGCTCTGGCCCGCCCATGTGGCTCCGCTGCAAATGCTGGCCACGCCTGCGGGCAGCGCGTTTGGCGGGCAATTGCTGGTGGCCTGGCACGGCCAGCGCGCAGACGGTCAACGCATCGTGGGCTTTGCGCGTGATGGCAAGGGCCGCCCCTCAGGCAAGCCCATTCAATGGCTGAGCAACTGGGATGCCAGGCACGGACTGCGCCCCGGCGGCCGCCCCACGGGCATGGACATCGATCATGCAGGCCGCCTGCTGGTGGTGGAGGACTTCAACCGCAGCCTGCTAATGCTGATGAGTGAAGCGGGCACGGCGCCAAGACCCAAGTAACCCAGCTAACCCGGGCAAGGCGCTCAGTTCGACAGATCGCGCCCGCGCGCCAGAAACCTCGCGTACTCCTCGTCGGGGACAAACAGGCCTCCCGTGGTCCAGACGATATGTGTGGCGCTTGCCATGTGCGGCAGCAGCTTCTGGCGCTGCAGATAGTCCTGACCCGCAGCACTTTCCAGCAGGGCGCGCGGACCGCCAAATCCCGCTGCCGCCGATGGCTCGATCTGCAGCCCCTCTCTATCCTTCAGCAGGTAAAGATGGCGAAACAGGGTTTCGTCCTCCACCGTGAAAACTCCGCCGAGAAATCCGCGCACCACGTCGGCAGCCAGCTCCGATGCACGCGGCACGGCCAGGCCATCGGCCTCGGTCTGGTTGTTCAGGCCCAGCTCATAGACCGAAGGATGGGCTTCCAGACCAGGCAGCGCTGCAGCACCGGCCAGCATCTCCACCATGAAGCAGGGCGACTGCACGGGCTCGGCAAAAAAACAATGCACATGCGGCCCGAACGCCTGCTGCAGACCCAGCGCCACGCCACCGGGTGCGCCCCCCACGCCGCAGGGAATATAGACAAACAAAGGATGCGTTTCATCCACAGCAATCTTGTTCTCTGCAAGTTGCGCGACCAAGTGCGGAGCCGCCGCCGCATAGCCAAGCAGCAGCGAAAGCGAATGCTCGTCATCCACAAAGTGACAGTGCGCATCCTGGTCGGCCAGCTCGCGGCCTGCAGCAACGGCCTGGGCATAGTCACCGGCATGCTCCACCACCTGCACGCCACGGGCTCGCAGGCGCTGCTTTTTCCACTCTTTGGCATCGGCAGACATATGGACCGTCGCCTTGAAGCCCAGGCCCGAAGCCATGACGCCAATCGACAGGCCCAGATTGCCGGTGGAGCCTACCGCCACCTGATACCGGGCGAACATCGCACGCGCAGCATCGCAGGCCAGCTGCAGATAGTCGCCATCGGCCAGCAGGCCATGCTGCAAAGCGATCTGCTCCGCATACTCCAGCACCTCATGCACGCCACCGCGCGCCTTGATGGAGCCCGCTACTGGCAGGCTGTGATCGGCCTTGAGCCACAGCCGGCCCAGTTGCTCGGGCAGCTGCAAAGCCTGCTGCATCTGCGGCACGGGCAACAGCGCCGACTCAATACGTCCGCCAGACGCCTGCAGCTCTGGAAACAGCCGCGCCAGCAAGGGTGCAAAGCGTTCAAAACGCTGTACAGCCTGCTGAACCTCGACTGCGTCTATAGCGTGTGTGGAACGAGCCCCTTCGCTGCGCCCGGCCCATAGCGTGGGCCGGGCATCACGCAGGTCTTCAACAAGGTCGCGCAGTGCGAAGAAAGTCATGGCGGGCATCCATCGTCATACAAGAGCGCCATATTAGGGCCAATGGTGCATGCCAGACAGGTCCGCAAAAGCGCAGCATGGTCGCTATACCTCGCCCATGGCAGGGTCGCTGATCGTGTGCTGACCGGTTTCCACGCGACCGGCAAAGCGCCGGTAGTACGCCGGATCGCTGTTGCAGGTCACGGCAAAGTCATACCACTGGCCGCTGGCCTTCAGCTCCCAATGCCTTTCGGCGCTGGCGGCGGCGGCAACGCTAACCGTCCATGGACCGTCGCTCAGGTAGGCCATGGGCGTGATGGTGAACACTGCAGCCTGAGCGCCCTTGTTCATCAGATCCACGTAGACGTTGCCATTGGCGATGTCGTAGCAGACACGCACCTCGGGGGCGGCATTTGTACTGCCCAGGCGATTCAGGTCGCCCTTGAAGTGGCGGTGAAAACCGTTGGGGCCCAGCACCCAGAGGTCGTACTTGCCGAAGTTGTCACGCACGGCATCCCAGGTATCGGACAGCGTCTTGCCCGCTTCCACCATATAGCGGCGTGGCGTGCGATCGAGCTTGTAGCGGTCGTAGACATGGAAGACGGCCGCCTGCGTTCCGGTGTTGGCAAACACCAGCTCCACCTGGCTGTTGGCCTGACAGCGCGCACTGGTGTGCAGCTCGTAGGGCAAGGCGCGCGACGGACGCGTACCGACTGCCTGCAAAGGCAGTTGCATGTCGCGCGGCACCGGCACTGCAGGCAGCTTTTGCTGATCGGCACGCAGCTGGTCGGCGACACCGCGTGTGGATCTCCCGGCCAGCACGGGCAGTGTCTCGTTGTTCGGAGTCTTGAAGTTGAAGGTGCTCAGAAGATCTCCACATACCGCACGACGGAACGGGCTGATATTGGGCTCCTGCACGCCAAAGCGAGCCTCCAGAAAACGCAGCACCGACGTATGGTCGAACACCTGCGAGTTGACCCAGCCACCACGACTCCAGGGCGAGATCACATACAGCGGAACGCGCGGCCCGGGACCATAGACACGGCCATCGGGGGCCGGCTGGCTGCGGCTGCCCGCCGGTGCGCCATGCGTGAAGTACTCGGCCTGCAGATCGGCTTGCGGCAGCGTGGTCTTGCCTGCATAGGTCTTGTCGGCGTTCTGCGATGGCGCCGAGGGCGAAGGCATATGGTCGAAGTAGCCGTCGTTCTCATCGAAGTTGACCAGCAGCACGGTCTTGCTCCAGACCTCGGGATTGGCCGTCAGCGCGTCCAGCACCTCCTGCAAAAACCAGGCGCCCTGCACAGGGCTTGATGGGCCGGGGTGCTCGCAATAGATGGACGGTGCATTGACCCAGGACACCTGCGGCAGCTTGCCTTCGCGGATATCGCGCTTGAAGGCGTCCAGGTATTCCTCAGGCTTGTTGCCGGGCAAGGTGTTGGCAACGCCTTTGTACAGCGGATTGGCAGCGTTGTCGCTGGCCGCATCATAGGCGTGATAGGGCAAGGCCTGGCCGGTGTTGGTATACGGCGCATTGGGTGCACCGCCGCTGGAGACAGGAAAGCCGGAGGCCAGATTCGCCCGGCGAAAGTTCTGGAACGCCCCCAGCATGTTGTCGCCCCACTCGTCGGGCATGTTCTGGTAGCTGATCCAGCTCACCCCGGCTTCCTGCAGCCGCTCGGCATAGGTCTTCCATGTGTAGCCGGTGTTGGCATCGCTGGGCACGCCGTTGATGGCATCCCACTCGTTATTCACGAAGGCCACGTTCTGCGGTATGGCACCGTTGGTGCCTGTCATGTGAAATGACCGATTGGCGTCGGTGCCGGTGTGCATGGCGCAGTGGTAGGCATCGCAGATCGTGAAGGCATTGGCCAGCGCGAACTGGTAGGGCAGCTCCTGCTCCTTGAAATAGCCCATGGAGGTGTCCGTCTTGGCCACTGGCCAGCGCGACATGCGGCCGTTGTCCCAGGCCTGCTGACTGTCCAGCCAGGAATGGGGAGTGCCGGAAACGCGCTGCGCATTGTTGGCCGTTCCGTCCAGATGGTAAGGCGTGATGACCGTGCCGTTGGTACGCTCCTGCTGCCAGACCTTGCGGCCGTTGGGCATGGGAATCGTCATCCGGTCGCCAAAGCCGCGCACCCCCTTGAGCGTGCCGAAGTACTGATCGAAGGAGCGGTTTTCCTGCATCAGGATCACCACATGCTGCACATCCATGACCGTGCCCGTGGCATTGTTGGCGGGAATGGCCAGCGCACGGCGGATGCTGGGAGGAAAGGCGGCCAGTGCGGCAGCGGAAAAGGCGGCGTTCTTGCCGGCCTGCAAAAGATTGCGTCGCGAAATCATGGTAGGGCGTCTTGTCTGTCACTGCGCTCAGGGAGCACAGCGCATCTCCGGCTTGGCCGGCTCGGTGGGGTTCGTGGGATTGGTGGGATTGGTGGGGGTCGTCGGGGCAGGCGGGCTGTCATCGCTGCCACCACAGGCGGCCAGTGTGGCGGCCGTCAGGCACACGAGCGCCAGCGCCTTGATCAAACGCTTGTTTTGCATGGAGTCTTTCGCTTGGATGTCGACAGGTTTCGACCGGCAAGAATCTAGGCAAAGCTCGTGTCATCCCGATGACGTCCGTGTTTCAGTACGTTTCCTCGCATCGAGCCAGCGCTCAAGATTCGCGAGCCTTGCCCGGCACGAAGCGCCATGCAAAAAGGGCCGATGCATTTGCATCGGCCCTGTGCAGAAAACATCGAAACGCCAGTCAGAACGCTGGCACTTGCACGGCTACTGGCGCTTCTGGTAACCAAGTCTGTACAGCAGCGGAAGCACCAACAGCGTCAGCACCGTGGACGAGAGAATGCCGCCAATCACCACCGTGGCCAGCGGCCTTTGCACCTCTGCCCCCGTTCCCGTGGCAATCGCCATGGGCACAAAGCCCAGCGATGCCACCAGAGCCGTCATCAACACGGGACGCAGGCGCGTGAGCGCCCCTTCGGTGACGGCCTGTTCAACGCCCATGCCCTGCTCGCGCAGCGAACGGATATAGGCAATCATCACCAGGCCGTTGAGCACGGCCACGCCGCAGAGTGCGATAAAGCCGATGGCCGCCGAAATGGACAGCGGAATTCCGCGCAGCCACAGCGCCGCAATCCCGCCCGTCAATGCAAACGGAATGCCGGTGAAGACGATGAGACCGTCGCGTACATTGCCGAACATGGCAAACAACAGCGTGAACACCAGCACCAGCGCCACGGGCACCACGATCATCAGACGCTGGCGGGCCGACTCCAGGTTCTCGAAGGTTCCGCCCCAGCGTGTCCAGTAACCTGCAGGCAGCGCAACGCCTTCGAGTTCCTGCTGAGCCTGTGCCACGAAGGAGCCGATATCGCGCCCGCGCACGTTGGCGCTGACCACGATGCGGCGCTTGCCGTCCTCGCGGCTGACCTGATTGGGGCCTGGTGCCAGCTCCACCGTCGCCACCGATGACAGCGGCACAAAGCCCAGACGCCCGTCGCCGCCGCGCGGCAGCGCAATCGGCAGGCGGCCTATGCTGTCCACATCGCTGCGCATGGCCTCGGGCAGACGCACCTGGATGGCGAAACGTCGATCTCCCTCGAATACCGTGCCGGCCTCGCGCCCGCCGAATGCCGTGCTGATGGCATCTTGCACATCGCCCATGTTCAGACCGTAGCGCGAGGCTTTTTCACGGTCGATCTGCACCGTGAGCATGGGCAGGCCCGTGGTCTGCTCGACCTTGACCTCGGAAGCGCCAGGAATCTTCTGCAGCATGGCGGCCACGGCCTGCGCGGACTTTTCCAGCTGAGCCATGTCGTCGCCGAAGATCTTGACGGCCACATCGCTGCGCACGCCCGAGATCAGCTCATTGAAGCGCAGCTGAATCGGCTGCGAGAACTCGTAGTTGCTGCCCGGAATCCTTTCCACAGCCTCTTGTACGGCAGCCAGCAGATCGTCACGCGAGCGCGCCGGATCGGGCCATTGCTCACGCGGTTTGAGCATGATGTAGCCGTCCGAAATATTGGGCGGCATGGGATCGGAGGCGATCTCTGCCGTGCCGGTGCGCGCAAACACACGCTCGATTTCAGGGAACTGCTTTTTGAGCTCGCTCTCGATCTGCATCTGCATCTGCACCGACTGCGTCAGGCTTGTTCCCGGTATGCGCAACGCCTGGATCGCAAAGTCACCTTCATTGAGATTGGGCGCAAACTCGCTGCCCATGCGCGTAGCCAGCAACAGACTCAGGGCGACGATGACACTGGCCGCCGTCAACACCACTGCAGGTGCACGCATGACCTTGTCCAGCACCGGCGCATAGGCACGGCGCGCCCACTCCATCAGACGGTTTTCCTTCTCGGCCACCTTGTCGCCCATGAACAGCGCAATCGCGGCAGGGATGAAGGTGATCGACAGCAGCATGGCACCCAGCAGCGCGATCACCACCGTCAGCGCCATGGGGTGGAACATCTTTCCTTCCACACCGGTGAGCGCAAAAATGGGCAGATAGACCACCATGATGATGAGCTGACCGAACAGCAGCGGACGCCGTGCCTCCCTGGCTGCCGCAAACACTTCCTCGAAACGTTCGCTGCGGGTCAACGATCGGCCTGCTGCGGCCTGCGCATGGGCCAGACGGCGCACGCAGTTCTCCACAATCACCACCGCGCCGTCAATGATGATGCCGAAGTCCAGCGCCCCAAGGCTCATCAGGTTGGCGCTGACGCGCATCTGCACCATGCCCGTGAAGGTGAACAGCATGGACAGCGGAATGATGAGCGCCGTGATCAGCGCTGCCCGCAGATTGCCCAGGAACAGGAACAGAATCGCCACGACCAGCGCCGCGCCTTCGATCAGGTTTTTCTTGACCGTGGCAATGGCTTTGTCCACCAGATTGGTGCGGTCGTACACCGTCACGGCCTTCACGCCGGGCGGCAGGCTTTTGTTGATCACCTGCATGCGCTCATGCACGGCCTGCGCCACTGCACGGCTGTTCTCGCCAATCAGCATGAACACCGTACCCAGCACCACTTCGCGACCATTGTCCGTGGCAGCCCCCGTGCGCAGCTCGCGGCCCAGGCCCACATCGGCCAGATCGCGCACGCGAATTGGCTGACCTTGCGCCGACCCCACGATGACTTCGCGAATATCGGCAATGCCCCCCACCTGCCCCGGTGCGCGGATCAGATACTGCTCGCCCTGGCGCTCGATATAGCCGGCGCCCACATTGGCGTTGTTGCGCTCCAGCGCCGCGACGATGTCGGCCAGCGTGAAACCATAGGCCGCCAGCTTTTGCGGCTGCGGCGCCACCAGATATTCCTTGGCGAAGCCGCCAATGGAGTTGATCTCGGTCACGCCCGCCACATTGCGCAGCTGGGGCTTGATGACCCAGTCCTGGATCTCGCGCAGATCCATGGGTGTATAGGGCGAACCGTCAGGCTTGGTGGCGCCCTCATCGGCCTCCACGGTCCACAGATAGATCTCGCCCAGCCCCGTGGAGATAGGCCCCAGCGCAGGCGCGACGCCCGCCGGCAGGGCGTCGCGCGCCTGCTGCATGCGCTCGTTAACCAACTGGCGTGCAAAGTAGATGTCCGTGCCGTCCTTGAACACCACGGTCACCTGGGACAGGCCGTAGCGCGACAGCGAGCGGGTCTGCTCCAGCCCCGGCAGGCCGGCCATCACGGTCTCTATGGGAAAGGTGACGCGCTGCTCGGTCTCCAGCGGCGAATAACCGGGCGCCGAGGTATTGATCTGCACCTGCACATTGGTGATGTCTGGCACGGCATCGATGGGCAGGCGCTGGTAGTTGTAGATGCCAAGGCCCACCAGGGCCAGCGTGGCCAGCATGACCAGCCAGCGCTGGGCAATGGCAAAGCGGATGATGCGCTCAAACATTCAAACTCCAAATATCTTCATCTGCCCTGTCACACTGGCGCAATCCAAACCAGAGACACCGAGCAAGAGCCGCCTCGCGGCGGGGCCGCCCAGGCGAGGGGGTCGTCCCCCTTGGGGGAAGGCGCGCAGCGCCTCAGGGGGCAATCAATGCACATGCTCGGCCGTTGCCTTGCCAAGCTCGGACTTCAGGACGAAGGCCCCGTCCTTCACATAGCGCTGACCTGTACTCAGGCCCTGCAGCACTTCGGTGTTCTGGCCATCGGTCTTGCCCAGCTTCAGGGCCTGCGCCTTGAAGCCGCCGTCCACCGGCACAAACACCACGGGCTTGTCGCCGTCGATCTTCTGGATGGCCGCACTGGCCACCGTCACCGCTGCCTTCTGGCCGGATGCCGTCAGATCCACATTCACGAAGAGGCCCGGACGCCAGACGCCATCCGGGTTGTCCAGGGTGATGCGTGCCGGTGCCGTGCGGGTTTCCTGCCCTATCAAGGCGCCCACATAGGCCACCGTCCCCGTGGCTTTCGATTCAAAGGCCGTCGCACGCACAGTGGCCTGTTCGCCCACGCGCACAAAGGGCAGGTCGCTGGCTGCCACCTTCATTTCGGCCCAGACCGAACGCAGATCGGAGATGGTGAACACGGCCGTGCTGTCCTGTACGGCCTCACCCACGGAGAGATGCTTTTCCACCACCACCCCATCGAAGGGCGCGCGCAGCTCGAAGCGGTTCAGCGCCCCGGCAGAGCCTGAGCCGGCACCGATCGCAGCCAGCTTCTGCTGCGCATTGGCGAACGCGATCTCGGCCTCGCGCAGTGCCTGCTGGGCCTGCAGATAATCCTGCTCGGCCGAGATCTTTTCCTGCCACAGCTGCTTTTCGCGCTGATAGGTGGTGCCCGCCAGTGCGAGACGCTTTTGCGCGGCCATCAGCTCGCTGCGCTGCTCGGATACCGCAGGGCTGGTGAGGGTGGCCAGCAACTGCCCCTTCTTCACCACCTGCCCCAGATTGGCCGCCACGCTCTGCGCCACGCCCGCCACCCGCGGCACCACATGGGCCGTTCTGTCCTCGTTGAAGCGAATCTCGCCCGGCAACTGCAGCATGCTGGCTATCAACGCCGGGCCGGCCTCGGCCAGCGCCACGCCCGCAGCCCTGGCACGCTCTGCATCGAGTTTGAGCAGGCCCTCATCCTCATCATCGGCATGAGCGGATTCGGGCTTGACTGCGGGTTTTCCGGTGCTGGCAGCCTGTTCATGCCCAGGCTCGCTGCCATGGTCATGCCCCTCTTTTTCGTCATGTTCATGCCCGTTCTTTTCTTCATGGGCATGACTCTTGTCTGCAGCGCCGTGATCATGGCCTTCGGCGCTTACAGCCGCTGGCTGCGTACCGTAGACAATGGCTGCAGCAGCGGCCGCACCCAGCGCCAGGATGATGGCAATGGCAATCGCCGTGCGGCGGGGCTTAGGGGATGTGGAATTCATGATGCGTGCTTGTTCTTACTCAAGACCGGGCACATCGCCCAGTTGGCGGGTGATGTCGGCAGCCGCCTGATGGGTTGCCACCAGCTGCTCCAGATAGAGGCTACGTGCCTCGGCCAGCGTGCGCTGGGCATCCAGCACTTCCAGATAGCTGAACTTGCCCAGGGCAAAGCCCTTGGCAGCGACTTCGTAAGCAGATTCGGCCGCCGGCAAGACCTGCTGCGCCAGTTGCTCGGCCTGGGCCCGGCTGGTCTGCAGCTGCTCGCGTTGCTGCTGCAACTGTGCGTACATTTGCTGGCGCGTGGCCAGCATTTCGTCCTCGGCCTTGTCGGCCAGACGCAGTGCCTGCAGCTGATTGCCGCGGTTGCTGTCCAGAATCGGCAGCGGCACCGAGATACCCACTACCAGCTGATTGCGCCCCACTTCCTGTGCACGCTTCATGCCCAGGCTCACGCTGGGGTCAGGCAGGCGCCTGGCACGCTCGAGCTCGGCGACGGACCTGGCTTGAAAAACGGCCTGCTGCGCGCGCAGCATCTGCGGTGAATGCTCCAGCTTTTCCAGCATCAAGCCTTCATCGGGCAGCACCGGCAGTTGCGCCAGCTCCCCCACCGCGCTGCCAAATGCCGCAGGCTGCGCTCCCCACAGCGCCGCCAGCTGCTGACGTGCCACACGCAGACCGGAGCGCGCTTGCACCAGCGCCAGCTCGGCACTGCTCTCAGCCACACGGGCCTTGGTTTCCTCAAGCGGGGCCACCTTGCCTGCCAGCACGCGCTTGGCCGCAGCATCGCGGGCACTGCTGGCAATCTCCAGCGTCTTCTGATGCAGCTGCACGCGTTGCTGGCCGGCCAGCACATTGGCAAATGCCGTGCGCACATCGGCACGCAGGCCGGCCTGCGCGGCTTCCAGCTCGGCCCGGGCCAGTTCGCGACCATGCTCGGCCGCCTTCATGCGGGCCTCGCGCTTGCCGCCGATCTCTATGGACTGGTTCCATTGCAGGGTCATGGAGCGGGTTTCGCGGCGCGTGTCTTCCTGAGAATAGGCCAGCTCGGGATTGGGTCTGGCGCGACTCTGGATCAACGCCCCCTCGCTGGCCGCCAGAGCCTGCGCTGCCGCTCGCAGACTGGGGTTGTGTTCCATGGCCAGCGACAGTGCGGCCTGCAGGCTGATGGGAGCTGCTGTTGCTGTTGCTGTTGCTGTTGCTGGCGCAGCTTGTTGCGCCCAGGCACAAGGCACAAAAAGGCCCAAACCGCTGCCCAGCAACGCAGCGGCCGCCTTGGTGATGAATGTCATGGTGATGCTCCGCCGGCATGCCTGCCCTTCCATTGGCAGTCTTGTGCAAGCGGAGCAAATCTAGTCTCGTAGACCCCACAGGGTTCTGACCTCAAGATGACAAATTTGTCATCTTCGCAAACAACCGACTTGCTCGACAATCTGCGCATGAAGCTTCTAGTCATCGAGGACGAAACCAAACTCGCCGAGTACCTGCAAAAAGGCCTGGGCGAGGAAGGCTTTGTGGTCGATGCCGCGCACAACGGCATTGACGGCCTGCATCTGGCCACCGAGCAGCCTTACGATCTCATCATTCTGGACGGCATGCTGCCCGGCATAGACGGCCTGGCCGTGCTGGCGGCTCTGCGCCAGTCCCGCCAGACGCCGGTGCTCATGCTCACGGCCCGCGCCCAGGTGGAAGACCGCGTCAAAGGGCTGCAGGCCGGCGCCGATGACTATCTGGTCAAGCCTTTTGCATTTTCAGAGCTGGTGGCCCGCATTCATGCACTGCTGCGCCGCGGCCTGCAGGCTCAGGCCACGCCCGAAGCCACGGTACTGCGCATGGCCGATCTGGAGCTGGATCTGCTGCGTCACCGCGCCACGCGTGCGGGCCAGCGGCTGGACCTGACGGCCAAGGAATTCAATCTGCTGAGTCTGTTGCTGCGGCGCCAGGGCGAAGTGCTGTCACGCACCGAGCTGGCTTCCCAGGTCTGGGATATGAATTTCGACAGCGAAACCAATGTCGTCGAGGTCGCCGTGCGCCGCCTGCGTCTCAAGCTCGACGCGCCCTTCGAGCTGCCCCTGCTGCACACGGTACGCGGCATGGGCTATGTGCTGGAGCTTCGCCTTGATGTCTGATGGCCGGTGCTTACCATTCGCGTAGAGCGATCAGCTCCTCCACATCCGCATCTTCAAAACCATAAGCCTTGGCAATGGCCTCGAAGTCAGCTGCAATGCATTCACGTGCCGCCGTTTCTAGCTCACTGCCCTGCTCTTCGAACTCCGGCTGAAGATCGTTGAAACGCTCGGTCGCAGCATGGCTCAATCGATACAGCTGCTCCAGATTCTGCGGCTTTTGCTGCTCGATCTGCAGACACAGTTCGCGCAGAATATCCTCGCCCTTGCGCACCAGCTCTTCGGGGAAATAGCTGTCCTCGTACATCTCCAGCAAGAAGGCGTAGTTGTTCATGATGGCGTTATCAAGACTCATGGTCCATTCCTTTTTCCAGCAAACCGCAAACGATGAATCGTCCAGCATAGCAGCCACTCATGACCGCTGATCACGCCTCTCCAAGCACTCCTCAGATCCCGAACCTGAGCCGGCGGCTGTCGCGCTCGCTGGCCCTGCAGACCATGCTGGGCCTGGGCCTGGTCTGCGTGGCCGTTTACTGGGGCAGCTGGCTGGCCCTGGCCCAGCGACAGCAGGAAAGCCTGGAGCAAAAGCAAGTCACCGTCACCCATCTTCTGCAACAGGCGCGTGCCAACCGCTCCGCGTCCAGCATGCAGCACATGCTGTCCGACTTCCTCACGGGCCACGAGGATATGTCGATCCGCGTCAGCTATGCCAGTGGCGCGCTGCTGTTCGAGAAACTGCACCAGCCCCTCGACGATGTTCACAGCGCCCGGCGCAGCTTCAGCGTCGTGCTGCCAGCCCATGTGGATCCGCAGGAGCAGCAGGTCGTGCAGGTGCTGCTGATGCTGGACCGCCGCCCCGACGATGCCCTGCTGCGCCAGCTGGCCTGGATTCTGGGCCTGGCTGCCGTCAGCGGTGCGCTGCTGGTGTCGCTGCTCAGTGCCTGGCTGGTGCGCCGCGGGCTGGCGCCCCTGCATTCGCTGGTCGAGCAGACCCGGCAACTGGGTGCCAAGGATCTCACGCACGACTGGCAGACCAGACTTGACGACAGCAACCAGCCCCAGGAGCTGCGCCCGCTGATTGCCCAGTTCAACGCGCTGCTGGAGCGGCTGGCCGTGGCCTACCGCCAGATGGAGGCCTTCAACGCCGATGTGGCCCATGAGCTCAACACCCCGCTGACCACTCTCATCAGCAGCTGCGAGCTGGCTCTGCGCAAGCCCCGCGATGCGGGCGAGCTGCGCGACATCCTGGCCTCCAATCTGGAGGATCTGCAGCGCATGGCCGGCATCGTGGCGGATATGCTTTTTCTCTCTCACGCCGATCGCGGCGAGAGCGCGCACCGCATTCAGGTGGCCAGCCTGGCCAGCCTCGCGCACGAAGTGGTGGACTACCACGAGGCCGCGCTGCAGGAGGCCGATCTGCAGGTGCGGGTACAGGGCGATGCACAGGCCCAGGTCGATGCGCGTTTACTGCGCCGGGCGCTGTCCAATCTGCTGGGCAATGCCACCCGCTATGCCACGCCGGGAAGCCACATAGAAATACAGATCAGCTCGCCGCAGGCCGGCCAGGTCACGCTGGCGGTGCAGAACCAGGGGCAGGCCATTTCAGCCGAGCATCTGTCCAGGCTGTTTGACCGCTTCTACCGTGCAGACGCTGCCCGCAGCCAGGCCGATCGCAACCACGGCCTGGGCCTGTCCATCGTGGCCGCCATTGCACGCATGCACGGCGGACAGGCGTTTGCACGCTCCGACCTGTCCGTCACCAGCATCGGGCTGAGTCTGCCTGCGGACCTTAACGCATCAGCCCAGGCACCTGTTTCCGGAAGCAACCAGGCGTAAATGCCGGGGATGCCCACAAGCAGCACCGCGCGGGGATGACATGGAGCTGCGCGTCCCGGCCGCAAGATGGCCGGCCGTGTATCGCAGAAAGGAAACACCATGCATTGCTTGAGAAACGCTGCCTGCCTGGCCCTGGCCGCCAGCGCAGCTCTCGGCCTGCCCGCTCTGGCTCAGGGCCGGATTCCCGATATGCAGCAGGCCGGCGCCCTGCGCTACAGCTGCGGCGGCATAGGCGAGGACGAATCCACGCTCATGCGCGCCGCGATGAAGGACTACCCGCTGTCGCTGCTGTTTGCGCAAAAGGACGGCGCCTATCTGGCCAACGTGGCGGTCGAGGTCAGCTCAGCCAAGGACAGCAGCCGCTTCACGGCCAACGGCCCGGTCTGTCTGATCCAGCTGCCCGCCGGCAGCTACAAGATCACGGCCACCACCAAGGAAGGCAGCAGCCAGACCCAGGCGGCAGAGATCGGCAAGGGCCCGCATCAGCTGGACTTTCGCTACTAGCGGCAAGCCGCCGGCAGGCACCGGCAATGCCCCGGGCCTGTTCAGGGGCGATGCGCGCGGACGGGCTCGGCCGGGCCCTGCAATGAGGACAATAAGCGCCATGTCCCAAGATCAAGACGCATCCACCTATCAGGCCCATCTGCAGGCCGGCAACGCGCTGGTGCAGCAGGCCCAGAAGATTGCCACGCAGGACTTCGAGCAGGCCCGCGCATTCTGGCAGGCCGCCGGCAAGGAGTTCTATCTGGCTCACAAGGCCGATATGAGCGAGCCCGAAGCCGCCTTTCGCCTGGCACAGGCCTGGATGGCCGAGGCCCATGCCTTGCAAAAGGAAGAGAACAAGAACGCGCTGGTCATGTGGGCCAACGCCGCTGCGCAATGCGAGCTGGCCTTTGACCTGGAGCCCGAGAACGGCCGCATCGCCATGACGGCCGCCAGCTGCCATCTGTTTGCCGGCCAGGCCGATGCCGCCAAGGCCTGGCAGCTGATTGGCAAGCAGCTGCTGCCGCCCGAGCCTTCGGAGCCCGCTGCCTGATACTTTTGATAGCTTGCTGCGCTTAATAAAAAAGGGTTTCAATGCTTTTATGCATTGAAACCCTTTATTCATTGGCGAAAGCAGCTATTAACTTTGCTGTCTTTCGCGGAGCCTAGCGCTCGAATGCAGCGCGAATCTGCTGCGCATTGGCCCGCATGGCCTGGGGGCCGCTGCTGCCCAGCAAATACCAGAGCTGCGGATCGACGAACACCACTTGCTGCCTGCGGCCTGCACGGGTGTTCTTGATGGTGTCGTTGTCGAACAGCTCCCGCGACGGCACGACCGGCTTGCCGTCCTTGTCCCGGGTGCTGCCCGTGCCCGCATTGCGGTCGATCACGAACAGCCACTCGGGGTCAATCCTGGCGATATCTTCCATCTTCAGCGCAATGCCGCGCGCCTGCGCCGGATCTGCGGGCAAGGCGGGCTTGACGCCCAGCACGTCATGCAGCAGACCGAAGCGCGAGCCCGGGGTCTGTCCGCTCATATTCCGGTTGACGGCCAGCACCAGCAGGCCTGGCGCGGCCTTGGCCGCGGCAGCGCGGGTGGCCTGCACATCGCTGCGCACCTGCTGCATGAGCTGCGCGCCCTCATCCTGCTTGCCCCACAGGCTGGCCAGTGCGGTCACGTTGCGCTGCATATCGCCCAGCAAGTCCTGGCCCGAGGTGCTCAGGTCCAGCGTGGGCGCGATACGGCTCAGCGTTTCGTACTTGCTGGCCGAGCGGCCGGCCACCACGATCAGATCGGGGCGGATGCGGCTCAGCGCCTCGTAGTCGGGCTCGAACAGCGAGCCCGCCACCTGGTAACGGGCATCGGCGTAGCCGGCCAGATAGGCGGGGAAATGGGCCTTGGGCACGCCCGCCACCGGCAACTTGAGCGCCTGCATGGTGTCCAGCGAAGCCAGGTCGTACACCACCACGCGCTGAGGAGCCAGGGGCAGCTCGGTCACGCCCCTGGCATGCTCGACCTGGATACGGGCGGGCTGGGTCGCAGACGGCAAGGCCTGCGGCGTTTGCGCCCAGGCGGAGCCGGCCATCATCAGCAGTGCCACAGTGGCGGCGCGACGGCTGATCAGTTGTTGCATGAAGTACCTTGAAAAGCGGAAACAGAAGAAAAGTCGGCAGCCGGTTGCCGCGCATCCCGGCAACGGCTGCGATGACCAGGATCAGAACTTGACGTTCATGCCCAGCCAGTAGCGACGCCCATCAAGCACGGTGTCGTAATTGACACCGTCATAGATGACCTGCTTGTCCAGCAGGTTGTAGATGCCCGCGTACAGCGTGACGGTCTTGTTGAGCTTGTAGGAGCCGCCCAGATCCAGCATGGTGTAGCTCTTCTGGGTGAAGCTGCCCGAGGACGCTCCGCCCGTGGGGGCGCTTTCCTTGCCGCGGTAGGACGCCTTGAGCCAGCCGTTGAGCTGCCCGGTGGGGCTCCAGTCCAGCGAGACATTGAACAGATGGCGCGGCAGCTGGTTCAGCGGCATGCCGGCAAACTCGCCGCTCTTTTGCTCGGACTTGGTGAAGGTGTAGTTGGTCTTCAGGCGCAGCGTCCTGCTCAGTTGGGTTCCCAGCGAAGCCTCCAGGCCGCGCGTGATGGCGTTGTCCACATTGATGTTCGTGGTGGGCACGCGGCCCGAGCTGTTAAGCGGGCCGCAGCTGGGGCAGGCTACGCGCGTGATCTTGTCCTCGAACTCGTTGTCGAACACCGTCAGCCCCGCCGTGGTGCCGGCGCCGCTGTCGTAGAGCACGCCGATTTCCTTGGTCAGCGAGGTCTCGGGCTTCAGATCGGGATTGCCGTAGATATTGCCGCCACGGCTGCTCTGGCCCCAGTCACCCACGGTCTGGCGCAGCGACGGCGCGCGAAAGCCCGTGGAGACACCGCCCTTGACCGTCCACTGCGGGGCCAGATTCCACACGCCATACAGGCGCGGGCTGACCTGGCCGCCGGCCTGGCTGTCGTGGTCGTAGCGCAGGCCACCGGTCAGTGCAAAGTCCTTGTGCAGACGCCACTCGTCCTCGGCAAACACCGCCCACTGGCTGCGGTTGATGCTGGTGCGGCTGGCATTGGGCAAGGTGTTGGTGGTGGTGTCCGTCAGGTCCTGCTCGTTGTAGCTCACGCCCGTGGTCAGCAGATGGCTTGCCCCAAGCGGCGTCACCCAGCTGCTGTTGAACACCGTGTTCTTGATGGTCATGTCGCGCGACAGGTTGCGCGTCTTTTCCTGCTGCAGATAGGTGTCCGAGGACGCCCAGCCCCAGCGACCCTTGTGCTGCAGCGAGAAGTTGTCGCGCTCGAACTTGCGGTCGCTGAGTGCTGCCGTGGCCGCCAGCGTCTTGCCCGGTGTCGAGGTGTAGTGCTGCTTGCCCGTGCCCAGCTCGGCAATGATGTCGTGGTCCTTGTTGGGCGTCAGCGCAAGCTTGACGTTGAGCGCGCGGTTGTCGTAGTCGTTGTAGCCGTTGAGGATGTTGTCCTCGCCGCGCTTGTTGTAGTTGCCGTAGATGCTCAGCCCCAGCAGATCGGTCTGTATGGGGCCGGACAGATAGAAATTGCTCTGGTAGATATTGCCCGAGGAAGAGCGCTCCTGCAGTGTGGCCTCGGTGCGGATGGAGCCCATCCACTGTTTGGCCACCTTGCGCGTGATGATGTTGATCACGCCGCCCATGGCGTCCGAGCCGTAGAGCGAGGACATCGGGCCGCGCACCACCTCGATGCGCTCTATCGCCTCCAGCGGCGGCACCCAGCTCTGGTCGGTTCCGGTGGAGCCGTTGGCCTGGGTTTCTCGGGTGTTGGTGCGCTTGCCGTCCACCAGGATCAGCGTGTAGTTCACGCCCATGCCGCGCAGACTGATGTCGTTGGAGTTGTTGTCCGAAGGCACCAGATTCACGCCGGGCACGTCGCGCAGCGCATCGTGCAGATTGTTGTAGCTGCCTTTTTCCAGCTCTTCACGGGTGATGACGGAAATCGAGGCCGGCGCATCCTTGATCTCCTGCTCGAAGCCCGAGGCCGTCACCACCACGGTCTCCAGAGATTTCTCCTGAGCCGCCGTCAGCCCGTGGGTCAGCAGGCCGGCAGCCGCCAGCGCCATGCCCAGCATGGGACGCAGCGACCGGCAGGCTGTGGACAAAGGACGGGAAGACGAAGAGGCGCAGGCCGTGGCGAAGCCTGCAGCAGCGGCTGCATGAATTTGCATGATGAGTTTGGAAAAAGATGCACATCGACCAGGCACGGCTGCGCCCCATGGCGAGAGCCATGGACAACAGGTACAGGTCAGCGAAGCATTCGCGCTGTTGGAGTGATGAAGAAGGCAATCACGATCTGCGCATGAGATCGTCCTGGCTACACCATGCAGCGGGGCATGGCGGCATGCGGCCATTCAATGGGCACGCCTGGCTGAGTCAAAGATTACCGCAAGGTCTTCTTGTTGCGAATAGTTCTCATTGTAACCGTAACCAACAGACCTTCCAAAGAATTTTTACTGTTAAGTACTTTGACAAGGACTGACCAGCGCCGACTGGCACCGGCATGCTGCTCATAGCGCTTTATCCCAGCCAGGCCAGCAGGCTGCGCCACAAGGCTGCGGCATGCGAGATCAGAAACAGCAGCAAGCCGATGGCGCCGCCCACCAGCGTGCCGTTGATGCGTATGTACTGCAGATCCTTGCCGATATGCGCCTCGATCAGCGTGGCCAGCTGCTCGGCATCCCAGCGCTGCACGGTGTCCGCAATATGGCGGGCGATGAACTGCGAGACATCAGGCGCCAGCGTGGTCGCCCAGCGCTTGAGACGCTCGTTCATGGACTCGCGCAGCGCCTCGTCATGCGCCAGCGCCTGGCCCAGCCAGCGCCCCATCACGGCGGCGCGGCGCGCCATGGCCGAATTCTCGTCGGCCAGATCACGCTCCAGCCGGGCACGCCAGCCGGCCCATAGCTCGCGCAGATAGACGGCCAGTTTCTCGTCATGCAGCAGATAGTTGCGCAGTTTTTCCACCCTCTCGGCGTAGGCCGGGTCGTTCTGCAGACCGTCGATCAGGCGCTGTATGGAGCTGTCGAAGGCCTGGCGCAAACGGTGGCCGGGGTTCTGGGCCACGTCCTGCAGCAGGCTGTCCAGAGCGCTGGCAATCAGGCTCGCGCCCTTGTCGCTGAGCCAGTCGGTTGGCAGCATTTTTTCCTTGATCGGGTGCTCGCGCTTGAGCCAGACCACGATGGTCTGCGCGATCAGCACATGGGTCTGGTCCTGGCGCAGCACGCGGCTGATGCGCGCCAGCACATCGTCGAGCACCTCCTGGTGGCGCCCGCCCGCCGTCAGCCCCGACAGCAGCGAAGCGGCCGCGCGCGACAGATCCACATGCTGCATCACGGCCTTGAGCGACTGGGTCAGAAACTTCTCAACCTGCTTGTCCTGCACCATCTCCAGCGCTGCCAGCGCCAGCCGCGCCACCTGCCTGCCCAGCAGCTGGCTGTTGGCTGGGGCCGTCAGCCAGTCGGCCAGCGCCTGGGCCGGGTTGTTGCGCTCGATCAGCGCCACCAGCGAGGGCGCGTCGAGAAACTTGTCGCGCACGAAAGTGGCCAGGTTGCGCCCTATGCGATCCTTGTTGCGCGGGATGATGGCCGTGTGCCGCCCCACCAGCGGCAGCGGAATATGGCGAAACAGCGCCGAGACCGCAAACCAGTCGGCCAGTGCCCCCACCATGGCAGCCTCGCAGATGGCCCGCAGACACACCAGCCACAACGGCACGGCCTGGCCCTCCAGTCCCCAGCGCGAGCCCGCCAGCGCCGTGGCGATGAAGCCGGCCGTCACCAGCAGCAGCAAAATCAGCGGCAGCCGCTTGGCGCGCTGCAGGGACAGGCGTTGTTCTTCGGTGAGCATGGCGCAAGCATAGGCGAGTCGAGCCGGCTCGCCTATGCCCACGGCCCCGATGGCAGCGCTTGGCCTGCGCTGCACCATTGCGACAGCAGACGGCAGGCTTTTGCAATTGCACCGAAAATAGCGCTCTTGTATTGCCTGACTCTCGAGAAATCATGACCGAAGCCACCCGCCCCGAACTGCCCGACCATCTGTCCGTTGACCCTCGCAGCCCCCACCATGTGGCCGCCGTGTTCGAGCACGACATCGGCATCCGCTTCAACGGCAAGGATCGCTTTGACGTCGAGGAATACTGCGTCAGCGAAGGCTGGGTCAAGGTGCCCGCCGGCAAGACCCTGGACCGCAAGGGCAAGCCCCTGCTGATCAAGCTCAAGGGCACGGTCGAAGCGTACTACCGTTGAGCGCCTGGGCGGTGCCCCCCACCAGGCCCTTGCTCGATGTATCTCACTGGGCAATCGCCCAGTTCAAAGAGCAATGAGTCCAATCGCCGCCTCAATAAAGAGAGCTGCTTGCGCTTTATTTACATGGATTTCAAATGCTTTAAGCACTAAAACCTAGTAATAACATGCGCTAGCAGCTCTTTTTTTATGAGCATCCATTGGTTTGCAGATCACAGCGCTCAAAACCGGCGCACCCAAAAACGAGGGACGCCGAGCAAGGGCCTAGGCAAAGCCGCTCAGGGGGTGCGATAACGTCAAGCCAGGGCTTCGGCCGGGCCGAAGAACTCGTAGTGCACCTGGGCGTCGGGCACGCCCAGCTCGCGCAGCGACTGCTTGACACTGCGCATGAAACCGCGCGGGCCCAGGAAGTAGACATCGGCATCGCGCGACTCGGGCAGCCACTGGGCCAGTCGCTCGGTGCTCAGCAGGCCCTGGGCATCCACCTCGTCGCCCGCGTCCGCCTGGTCGTAGCAATAGCGGCGTGTGAGCTGCTCGTGGCTGCTGGCCAGCGCATCGATCTTCTCGCGAAAGGCGTGCACGCCGCGATCGCGCGCGCAGTGGATGAAGGTGATCTCGCGCCCCGTGGGCAGCGCGGCCTGCAGCATGGGCAGCGTGGGCGTGATGCCCACACCGCCGCTGATCAGCACCAGAGGCCTGGCGGCGGCCTGCAGGGTGAAATGGCCGGCAGGCGGGAACAGCTCCAGCGTATCGCCCACTTGCAGCTGGTCGTGCAGATGATTGGAGACCTTGCCGCCCGCCTCTCGCTTGACGCTGATGCGATAGCTCTTGCCGTTGGCGGGCGCCGACAGCGAATAGTTGCGGCGCTGCTCCAGGCCGTCGACCACCACGCGCAGGCCGATGTACTGGCCGGGCTGATGGGTGATCACCGCGCCGCCGTCCGCCGGCTCCAGGTAGAACGAGGTGATCTCGGCCGATTCGGCCTGCTTTTGCACCAGCTTGAAGGCGCGCGCACCGCGCCAGCCGCCTTCGGCCGCCGCCGTCTGCTCATACACGCTGCGCTCGGCCGCGATCAGGATATCGGCCAGCTGCTGATAGGCTGCGGCCCAGGCGGCGATCACCTCATCCGTGGCGATCTCGGCGCCCAGCACCTCACGAATGGCGCGCAGCAGGCAGGCACCCACGATGGGGTAATGCTCGGCCTGCACCTGCAGCGCCACATGCTTGTTGATGATCTGGGCGGGCAGATTGCCCAGGTTTTCCAGGCGGTCGATGTTCTTGGCATACATCAGCACGCTGTGCGCCAGAGCACGAGGCTGGGCACCGCTTTGCTGGTGCGCCTGATTGAACAGCGGGCGCACCTCGGGGTATTCGCCCAGCATGGTCTGGTAGAAATGCGTGATCAGCGCCTCGCCGCCGGTTTCCAGCAGCGGTACGGTGGCCTTGACGATCTCGCGTTGACGTTCGGTAAGCATGCAAATCTCCTGGTTGCTGCCTTGCCAGCTGCAAGGCTTGAACGGATAAATGCAAACGGCATGCCAGCATCAAGACCATTGCAAAGCAATGGCTTGCAGAAATATGAGTCAATATGACATTGCTCAATTGATGTCTTTTTGACACCAAACGCTGTCGTTATGACAACATCCCACATTCTCAATGCCGTCAGCCCGCTGATCGCCGATCTGGCCCAGGACCTGTCCGAGCGCGAACGTCTGCGCCGTCTGCTGGCCGCACTGCGCAACCTGTTGCCCGCCGATGCCGTCGCCCTGCTGAAGCTGGAGGGCGAATGGCTGCGCCCCATGGCGATCGACGGCCTGATGCCGGACACGCTGGGCCGGCGCTTTCGTCTGGCCGAGCACCCGCGCTTTGCCCAGCTGCTGGCGGCCGGCCAGGCCATGCGCTTCGAACCCGACAGCCCCCTGCCCGACCCCTATGACGGGCTGGTGGCGCACAAGGGCCAGGCCATCACCGAGCTGCATGTGCATGACTGCATGGGCTGCGTGCTGCAACTGGGCGGCCTGCCCTGGGGCCTGCTGACGCTGGATGCACTGGAGCCGGGCCGGTTTGCCGATCCTGCGGCGCTGGCCATGCTGCAGGCCTTCAGCAATCTGGCTGCAGCCACCGTGGCCACGGCCGAGCGCGTGCACCAGTTGGCCCAGCTCGCGCGCGGCGCCACCGGCGCTGCCACAGCGGCCGCGCCGCAGGAGCGCGCACTGCAGGGTGCAAGCCCCGTCATGCGCCAGCTGCAAAAAGACATTGCCCTGGTCGCCGCCAGCGATCTTTGCGTGCTCGTCACCGGCGAGACCGGCACCGGCAAGGAACTGGTGGCCCAGGCCGTGCATGCGCAGTCGGGCCGGGCCGACAAGCCCATGATCAGCATCAACTGCGCGGCCCTGCCCGACAATCTGGTCGAGAGCGAGCTGTTCGGCCATGTGCGCGGGGCCTTCACGGGAGCGCTGAGCGAGCGCAGCGGCAAGTTCGAGCAGGCGCATCAGGGCACGCTGTTTCTGGATGAGGTCGGCGAACTCTCGCTGCCCGTGCAGGCCAAGCTGCTGCGCGTGCTGCAAAGCGGCCAGCTGCAGCGCCTGGGCTCGGACCGGGAGCACCATGTGGATGTGCGCGTGATCGCCGCCACCAACCGCGACCTGGCTGCAGAAGTCGGCGCCGGGCGCATGCGCGCGGACTTCTATCACCGCCTCAACGTCTATCCGCTCAATGTGCCGCCGCTGCGCGAGCGCGACAGCGATGTGCTGCAGCTGGCGGGCTATTTCCTCGAGGAGAACCGCTCCAGGCTCAGGCTGGGCGGTCTGCGCCTGGATGCGGCCGCACAGGCGGCCTTGCTCAATCGCAGCTGGAGCGGCAATGTACGCGAGCTCGAGCACTGCATCAGCCGCGCCGTGCTCAGGGCCCTGAGCCGCCATGACGGCAGTGCCAGCCGCGCCGGCGCCAGGCTGCGCATCGTGACGCTGGGGCTGGCCGATCTCTGGGAGCGGGCCGAGGCACCAGCCACCGAACAGGCCCCTGCGTCCATGGACCCGGCCACACCGACGGCTGCGCCCGAGGCCGGCCTGCGCGCCGCCGTCAGCGCCTATGAACGCCAGCTGGTCAGCTCCAGCCTGGCCCGCCACCAGGGCAGCTGGGCCGCCGCAGCGCGCGAGCTGCAGCTCGATCGTGCCAATCTGCAGCGCCTGGCCAAGCGGCTGGAGATCGACAGGCCTTGATCAGCGGCCCTGGATGCCCAGCAGCTCCACATCGAAGTTCAGCGTGGCATTGGGCGGCACGGCACGGCCCGCGCCGCGTGAGCCGTAGGCAATGGCTGGCGGGCAGGTGAACTTGGCCTTGCCGCCGACCTTCATCTTCTGCACGCCCTCGGTCCAGCAGGGGATCACGCCATTGAGCGGGAACTCGATGGGCTGCTTGCGGGCATAGGAGCTGTCGAACTCCTTGCCGGTATCGGGGAAGTAGCCGCGGTAATGCACCTTGACGGTATCCGTCGCCTTGGGACTGGGCCCGCTGCCTTCGACCTGGCTTTCATAGATCAGCCCGCTGGCGGTGGTGACCGGCGCAGCATGAACCACTGCGCCAGCACCCATGGCCCATACAAGACCGATCACGGAGATTGCTTTTTTCATATCGGATGCGCTGAATGAACAAAACCCGACTGTAGTACGAAGTCGGGTCGAAAAAATGTCATGGCTGCATTGCCGCCGGCCGCAGGGCCTCAGCTGCGGGCAATGCCGATATCGTCCAGCGCCTTGGACAGATGCGCCACGGAGCGATCCGAGTCATGCCATTTATCCAGGCCGAACAGGCCGACGCGGAAAGTCTTGAAGTCCGGCCCTTCATCGCATTGCAGCGGAACGCCCGAGGCGGTCTGCAGGCCCGCCTTGAGGAAGGCGCGGCCGCTCTGGATTTCCGGGTCGGTGGTGTAGCTGACGACCACGCCAGGGGCCTTGTAGCCCTCGGCAGCCACGCTGGGAAAGCCGCGCGACTGCAGCAGCTCGCGCACCTTGCGCCCCAGCTCCATCTGTTCTTCGCGCACCTTGGCAAAGCCGTACTCGCGCGTCTCCAGCATCACGTCGCGCAGGCGCAGCAGCGCATCCGTGGGCATGGTGGTGTGATAGGCATGCTGGCCTTTTTCGTAACCCTCGGCAATCTGCATCCACTTCTTCAGGTCGCAGGAGAAGCTGGAGCTTTGCGTGTGTTCTATGGCCTCGCGGGCGCGCGCCGAGAGCATGACCATGGCGCAGCAAGGCGAGCTGCTCCAGCCCTTTTGCGGCGCCGAGATCAGCACGTCCACGCCGGTTTTCTCCATATCGACCCACATGGCGCCGGAGGCCACGCAATCGAGCACGAACAGCGCGCCGGCCTCGTGTGCGGCGTCGGCGACGGTGCGCAGGTATTCGTCAGGCAGCATGATGCCGCTGGCCGTTTCCACATGCGGGGCAAACACCACCTTGGGACGCTCCACACGAATGGTCTCGGCCACATCCGCTGCCGGACATGGCGCCCAGGGGTCCTGGCTGCCCTCGCCCTGCTTGCGCGCCTTGCAGACCACGGAGCCGCCGCCCAGGCCTGCATCGGCGTCGAAGATCTGCGTCCAGCGGTAGCTGAACCAGCCGTTGCGCACGATCAGCACCCGCTCGCGGTTGGCGAACTGGCGCGCCACGGCCTCCATGCCGAAAGTGCCGCTGCCTGGAATCAGCACGGCCGTGTTGGCGTGATAGACATCCTTGAGCATGCCCAGGATGTCCTGCATCACACCCACGAATTTCTTGGACATGTGGTTGAGCGCTCTATCGGTGTAGACCACCGAGAATTCAAGCAGGCCATCGGGATCGACGTCGGGCAAAAGTCCGGGCATGGGATATCTCCAATCGCAAATACTGGGCAATCAAAAACACCCCGGAGCAGCCGTCGGGCCGCCGGGGCGCTGGTGCAAGACATTCAGCTTAGCATGAGCCGGAATATGGTTTTGCGTATGGAGTTCATATCAAAAACATGAGCATCAAGTGCTTTGCATATTGGAGTTTGAAGCCGATTAGATGCTGAAATCTTGATACCTCCATCAGCGTTTACCATGTGTCCACAAAGCGGCCTTCGCCCTCGCGCAGGCGCGCACCGGCCAGGCCGCGCACCAGCCAGGCGCGGGTCTCCGCAGGATCGATGACGGCATCGACTTCCAGCGTGGCAGCCATGTGCATGGCCTCGCCATGCGCGTATTGCTGGGCCAGCAGCTTCTGAAACAGCGCCTCGCGCTCAGCGCCCTCGGGCAGGGCTTCGAGCTCCTTGCGAAAGCCCAGCCGCACCGCGCCCTCCAGGCCCATGGCGCCGAACTCGCCCGTGGGCCAGGCCACATTGAAGATGGGCGCATGAAAGCTGCCCGCCGTCATGCCCATGGCGCCCAGGCCATAGCCCTTGCGCAGCACCACGCTGAAGTACGGGACGCGCAGCTTGGCCGCGATGACGAACAGCCGGCTGACATGGCGCACCTGGGCGGTTCTCTCGATCTCCGGCCCCACCATGAAGCCGGGCGTGTCGACCAGGCTGACGATGGCGATGCCGTGGGCATTGCACAGCTGCATGAAGCGCGCCGCCTTGTCGGCCGCATCGGCATCGATGGCACCGCCCAGATGTCCAGGGTTGTTGGCCATCAGCCCCACGGGCCGGCCCTCGATGCGTGCCAGCGCCGTGTGGATGCCGGCGCCGAAGCCAGCTCTCAGCATCAGCAGGCTGCCCTCGTCCACCAGCCCGGCCATGGCGGCGCGGGTGTCGTAGGCGCGCAGGCGGTTCTCGGGCACGACCTGGCGCAGCAGGCGCTGATCGGGCTCGGACCATTGGTCGATGCGCCCCTGGAAGAAGGACAGATAGTGCCTGGCCGCAGCCACGGCCTGGGCCTCGTCGTCGACCAGGATGTCGATCACGCCGTTGGCATGCTGCACGCTGGCGGGGCCGACTTCCTCGGGCCGGAAGACGCCCAGCCCGCCGCCCTCGATCATGGCCGGTCCGCCCATGCCGATATTGCTGCTGCGCGTGGCGATGATCACATCGCTGCAACCCAGCAGCGCGGCATTGCCAGCAAAGCAGCGGCCGTGGGTAATGCCTACCACCGGCACCTGACCCGAGAGCGCCGCATAGGCCGCGAAGGTATGCACATGCAGGCCCGCGACCACGGGTGTGTCGGTATCGCCGGGCCGGCCGCCGCCGCCTTCGGCAAACAGCACCACGGGCAGCTTCTGCTGCAGCGCGATGCCCAGCATGCGGTCGGTCTTGGCGTGATTGCGCGCGCCCTGGGTGCCGGCCAGCACCGTGGCGTCATAGGACATGATCACGGCGCGCGACCGCTCCGTGCCGAACTGGGCTGCATTGATGGAGCCCATGCCCGTCACCATGCCGTCGGCCGGCGTGTTGGCCACCAGATCGTCGAGGCTGCGCCTGCGTGTCTGCGCGGCAATCGCCAGCGCCCCGTACTCGATGAAGCTGCCTTCATCACAGAGATCGGCAATGTTCTCGCGCGCGCTGCGGCTGCCCTGGCCATGGCGCCTGGCCATGGCGCCTGGCCGCGCTGCATCGAGCGTGAAAGCATGGCGATCCTTGACGCGCTGCAGATCGGCCCGGATCTGGTCGGGGTCCTGCAGCTGCGCCTGCACTTCAGCATGCGCGGCCTCGCCCTGTGCGGGTGCGAGCACCAGCAAGGCCTGGTCCTGCGCCACATAGCTGCCGGGCTCTGCCAGCAGTTGCAAGACATTGCCTGCGGCCTGCGCCAGCAACACATGCTGCATCTTCATGGCTTCGAGAATGCCCAGCTCGGCGCCCTTGGCCACCGTCTCGCCCACCGCGACAGACCACTGCACGACCCTGGCTGGCATGGGGGCCAGCACAGCATTTTCAGGAGCTTGCTGCGCTTTAAGCGCCTTACTTTCAGTATCAAAAGTATTTGAATTTGTTGAATGACTTGCGCTTGAAGCTATCTTTTTTGAAGCCTCCACCAGCTGCGGCAGGACCTCCTCCAGCCAGCGCGTGTGCACCGTCTGAACCTGCATCTCGGGCCGCAGGGCCAGGGCCTGCAGCAGCGGCAAGTTGGTGGCCAGGCCCACGATGCGGCAGTCGGCCAGCGCGCGCCGGGAGCGGCGCAGCACATCTTCGAAATGCGGCGCGTTGCTGTGCACGACGAGCTTGGCCAGCAAGGTGTCGTAGTGCGGCGACGGACTGGCCCCCTGCTGCGCATGACCGTCCAGGCGTATGCCCGGCCCTTGCGGCCATTGCAGCTCGGCAATGCGGCCGCCGCCGGGGCGGGAGTTGCCCTGGGCATCCAGGGTTTCGGCATTGATGCGCCACTGCATGGCATAGCCGCGCGGCCGGGGCGGGACATTCACATTCAGGCCCAGGTCGGAGAAATGCTCGCCCGCCGCAATGCGGATCTGGGCCTGCACCAGATCGACGCCAAAGACCTCTTCGGTAATCGTGTGCTCCACCTGCAGACGCGGGTTGGCCTCGATGAACACATAGGGCAGAGACTCGGACTGCAGATCGACCAGAAACTCGAACGTTCCCAGGCTTTCGTAGCGCAGCCTGGCTGCCATGCGCAGCGCATCTTCGGTGATGCGCTCGCGCAGCGGCTGCGTCAGGCTGGGACTGGGTGCAACCTCCACCAGCTTCTGAAAGCGCCGCTGCAGCGTGCATTCGCGCTCGCCCAGCGCCATCGGCCATTCGCTGCCGTCGCCCAGCAGCTGGATCTCGATGTGGCGCGCGCCGCTCATCAGCCGCTCGACATAGACGCCGTCCACGCCGAAGGCCGCCTGCGCCTCGCTGCGGCAGCGCTGGTAGGCGGCCGCCACCTCGCCAGCCTCGGTGACCGCACGCATGCCGCGACCGCCGCCGCCGCCAATCGCCTTGATCATGATGCCGCTGGCACCGTCGGCCTGCTGGCGCGCAAAGAACTGCTGGGCCTGCTCCAGCGTCACGGCCTCGGTGCTGCCGGGCATCAGGGGCACGCCGCATTGCTGCGCCAGCGCGCGGGCTCTGGCCTTGTCGCCAAGCAGCGCCAGCTGCTCGGGCGTCGGGCCGATAAAGCGCAGCCCCGCTGCCGCACAGGCGCGCGCAAAGTCCGCGTTCTCGCTGAGAAAACCATAGCCCGGGTGCAGCGCGTCGCAACCGTGCTGCTGCGCGATACGCAGCAGATGCGCGCCATCGAGATAGGCAGCCGGGCCGCTGGCTCCCAGTGCCTGCGCCTCGTCTGCGGCCTGTACATGCGGGGCCTGTGCATCATCGGCGGCGTACACTGCCAGGCTGGCAATGCCCAGCTCCTGCAGCGCTCGGATGATGCGCAGGGCGATTTCACCGCGGTTGGCGATCAGGACTTTCTTGAACATAGGACTCTCGTTTGAATAGCTTCTAGCACTCACCAACCAAGGGGTTCACCCACTTTTGGCGCAATGACTCAGGGAATGTCTCTGAGCAATCTGCGCAACACCTTGCCAGCGCCGGTGGCAGGCAAGGCATCGATGAAGCGCACCTCGCGCGGAGCCTTGTAGCTGGCCATGTTTTCCTTGCTCCAGGCCAGCAGCCCGTCCGCCTCCAGGCTTTGCCCCGGCTTGCACACGATGAAGGCGCGCACGACCTCGCCTTTCTGGGCATCGGCAACACCGATCACGGCCGCCTGGGCAATGGCCGGATGCTTGATCAGAATGGTCTCCACCTCCTCGGGGAAGACGCTGTAGCCCGAGACCTTGATCATCTCCTTGAAGCGGCCGATGAAGGTCAGATAGCCGTCCGCATCGAATTTGCCCATATCGCCGGTATGCACCCAGCCGTCCTTGAGCGTCTTGGCCGTGGCCTCGGGCTTGTTCCAGTAGCCCTTGAAGTTGCCCGGGCCGCGAATGATGATTTCGCCCACCTCGCCTGCCGCCAGCGGTGCGCCGGTCTCCGGATCTATCACCCGGATTTCGTTGCCCGGCGCGGGCTTGCCATGGGTGCCCCAGCGGATGGCATCGCCCGGCATGAAGGTATCCATGGTGTGGGTTTCGGACAGGCCGTAGGCCGCCTCGCTGGAGATGGCATTGGGTGCGAACCGGCGCCACTGCTGCGCCAGGTCCTCGGTGTAGGTGATGCCGAAGCTGGTGACGGTGTTGCGGCGCAGTGCGCTGAAATCCATCTTCTCCACGCCGGGCACCTGCATCAGCGCCACATTCATGGGCGCGATGCTGTACCACCAGCTGACGCGATAGCGCTCCAGCGCCTGCGCCACGGCCAGCGGATCGAAGCGATGCAGCAGCACGCAGGGCGCCCCCGAATGCACAGGCATGTTCACGCCCATGGACATGCCGGCGATGTGATAGAGCGGCGCCACGGCCAGCAGGACATCCTCGGCGCTGACCCCGGTCACCCGGGACGCACCGGCGGTCTTGTATGCGGCCGCGCCAAAGCTCAGCATGGCGCCCTTGGGCAGGCCCGTGGTCCCCGAGGTATAGGTCATCAGCGCCACCTCGTCCATGTCCACCTCGACATGGGAAGGCCTGGCGCCGCTGTGCATGAGATCCCAGAACGACGTCACATCGGCGGGCAGCCGCCGCACGGGGGCCTGCAGCTCGGCAGGCAGGGGCAGCGTGGGCGCTGCGGGCAACCAGTCGCCGTAGCGCACGGCCAGCACATGCTGCAGCGCGGTGCTGCCGCGCACCTTGTCGACCACGGGCAGCAGCACATCGGCCGCAATGATGATCCGTGCCTGCAGATCGTTGAGCTGGTATTCGAGCTCGTGCTCCTTGTTCAACGGCCCGCAGGGGCAGACGATGGCTCCGATCTTCTGCACCGCGTAGTGCGCCACGATGTACTGCGGGCAGTTGTTCATGAACAGGGCGACGGGCTCGCCGGGCTTCACGCCCAGTTGCTGCAGATGCGCGGCCACGGCATCGCTGGCCTCATCCACCTGGCGCCAGCTGATGTGCTGTCCGTACCAGATATAGGCATCGCGCTCGGGATGCTGGCGCGCATTGCGGCGCAAGGCCTCATGCAGGGGAATGAGGATTTCGGATTCAGCCATGGTTGTCTCCTGGGTGTCTCGTGAAAACCGAGGTCTGGAGCCACTTTGCGGGCTTTCTCAGGGATTGCCTTAGGGCAATCTGCTGCTCGGCGTCTTGTCAATGTATACCTGCCGGTAGAACAATGCTACCCATTGGTATAACGAATGCGACACGCGCAAACCCTCATGCCTGCCACGCCCAGAAAGACCGAAAAAAAGCCGGCTGCGCCCGTGGCGCCGCACGGCCGCCAGCGCCTGCCCACGGCAGGCTCCGACGAGAAGCGCGAGCGCATTCTCAAGGCCGCCGAAGCCTTGTTCGATCGCTATGGCTATGCCAACACCACCATCGAGCAGATCGTGCAGGCGCTGGGCGTGACCAAGCCCTTTGTCTACTACTACTTCCGCAACAAGCAGGAGATCTTCGAGACCCTGTGCTGGGCTCCGACCGAGGCCTGCTTCACGGTGCTGGACTTTGCGGCCGACGACCCGCGCCCCGCGCATGAGAAAGCCGTGGACGGCCTGCAGCGCCTGATCGCCGCCACCATTGCGCACTATCCAGCGGGCTTTTTCCCCTACCGTGAGCCGCAGGCCTTCAGCCCGGCCTATCTCAAGGCCTCCCGCAATGTGGCCCAGCAGTTCTACAGGCAGTTCTGCGCCCTGCTCGACGAAGGCCGCGCCAGCGGGCATTTCGACTTCCGCGACACCCGCATCACGGCCCAGGCGGCCTGCAGCCTGCCGGGCTTTCTCTACAACTGGTACCAGCCCGGCGGCAAGCTGGGGCCGGCCGAGATGGTGGTCGAGCTCACCGATCTGGCCTCGCGCGTGCTGGGCCTGCGCAATCCTGGACCTGCACCTGCACCTGCACCTGCACCACGCAAGCGCGCGAGCCGCACTGCGCCGCCACCGCAAGACCCTTCGCCCCCCAGGCGCCGCAAGAGCGCTTCCTCCACCAGCCACAGCGCCAGCTGAGAGCCCCTGCGGCCAAGGCGCCATTCCAACTCCCTGGAGACAACACCATGTCCGTTCGCTTCTCAGCCATTGCGCTGGCCGCCGGTCTTTGCGCCGGCAGCGTATCCGCCCAGACGGCTGAGCCGTTCAAGATCGCATTCATCGACCCGCTCTCCGGCCCGTTTGCCAATGTGGGTGAAGTCATGCGCAACCATGTGCTTCATGCCGTCGATGACGTGAACGCCAAGGGCGGCCTCTACAACGGCGCAAAGTTCCAGCTGCTGCAGTTCGACAGCAAGCTCTCGGCCCAGGAGAGCCAGAGCGCGCTGCAGGCCGCCATTGACCAGGGCGCGCGCGTGGTGGTGACGGGGGGCTCGGGCTCTTCGGTGGTCACGGCCCTGGTGCAGGCAGCATCGCGCTACAACCAGCGCAATCCAGGCAAGGAGGTGCTAGTACTCAACCACAGCTCCATCGACCCCGAACTGACCGGCAAGTCCTGCAGCTTCTGGCATTTCATGTTCGATGCCAACACGGCCATGCGCATGCAGGCCATCGCCAACTACATCAAGACCCAGCCCCAGATCCGCAAGGTCTTTCTGCTCAACCAGGACTATGCCCATGGCAAGCAATGGGCCAGCTTCGGGCGCAGCATGGTCGGCAAGGCAAGACCCGATGTGCAGTTCGTGGGCGAGACCCTGCACCCCATGGGCCGCATCAAGGACTTTGCGCCCTATGTGGCCAAGATCAAGGAAGTCGGAACCGATTCCATCATCACCGGCAACTGGGGCCAGGATCTGGCATTGCTGCTCAAGTCCGCCGGAGACTCGGGCTACGACCTGCGCTACTTCAACCACAGCGCAGGCGGCTTTCCAGGCACCGTGACCTCCATTTCCCAGGCCAGGATCGGCCAGGTGACCTGGGTCGCGGAATGGCACCCCGGCATGGCCGACCGCACCCAGGCCGACGCCCGCGCCAGGGAGTACAAGGCCAGGATGAGCCAGGACTTTCTGGCCCCGCGCATGGACCTGGTGCCGCGCATGCTGGCCGCTGCCATGGCCAAGGCACAGTCCACCGAGCCCGTGAAAATTGCCAAGGCCATGGAGGACATGTCCATGGACACTGTCTTCGGCCCCGTCAAGATGCGCGGCAAGGACCATCAGCTGCTGCTGCCCCAGGTCGTCAATACCATCGCCCCCGTGGATGGCAAGCTGGTCAAAACCGGCTGGGAAGGCACGAACTACGGGTTCAGAACCGATGCCGTCTATTCCGCCCAGCAGCTTGATCTACCGACCGAATGCCAGATGAAGCGACCTTGAGCAAAAGACTGCAACACAGCAACTGAAGCTTGAAACCGGCGCGCACCAAGCCAGAGACAGCGAGCAAGAGCCGCCTCGCAGCGAGGCTGTCGTCCTCCCTCCCGAAGAGAGAGGGGGAAGCCGCTACGCGGCTCAGGGGGTGGGCGTACCGTAGGTACGCCTTCCAAATATCCCGCTGCCCACGCGCACCATGGTGCTGCCCGCTGCCACGGCGGCGTCCAGATCGCCGGTCATGCCCATGGACAGCGTGTCGAAATGCTCCAGCCCCGCGAGGCCACTGGTCTTGATGGACTCAAAAACAGCCTTGGCCTTTTTGTGGACTGCGCATTGCGCCTCGAAATCAGGAGCATCGTCAGGAATGCTCATGATGCCGCGCAGCTGCAGATTGGGCAGCTTCACCATGGCTTGGGCCAGCTCCAGGGCTTGCTCTGCCATGACGCCGGACTTGGTGGCACCGCCATCCACATTGACCTGGATGCAGACATTGAGCCGTGCCATGCCCTGCGGACGCTGGGCCGAAAGACGCTCGGCGATCTTGAGCCGGTCCACGGTCTGGGCCCAGTCGAAATTCTCGGCCACCAGCCGCGTCTTGTTACTCTGGATGGGGCCTATGCAATGCCATTGCAGCGCCTCGCCGCCCGCCAGCTGCATGGCGCGCACGGCGGCAATTTTCTCCACCGCCTCCTGGATATAGTTCTCGCCAAAGCTGCGCTGGCCGGCCAGCACCGCCTCGCGCACCGCATCCGCGCCGAAGGTCTTGGAAACGGCCAGCAGTTGCACCGATGTCACGGGCCGGCTTGCACTGGCGCAAGCGGCTGCAATGCGGGCATGAATCTGCCCCAGATTGTTTTCAATCGTCGTCATAATTGGCGCCAGAGTATCAAACCAGAGAGGGATCTCCGTGGATATCACGCAATTGCTGGCATTCAGTGTCAAGAACAAGGCTTCGGACTTGCATTTGTCGGCAGGCCTGCCCCCCATGATTCGCGTCCACGGCGATGTGCGCCGCATCAACATCGATCCGCTGGACCACAAGACCGTGCACGCCATGGTCTACGACATCATGAGCGATGCCCAGCGCAAGCAGTACGAAGAGTTTCTGGAAGTGGACTTTTCGTTCGAAATCGAAGGCCTGGCCCGGTTTCGTGTCAACGCCTTCAACCAGAACCGCGGCGCGGCGGCCGTGTTCCGTACCATTCCCAGCAAGATCCTGACACTGGAACAGCTCAACGCCCCCAAGATCTTCGCCGACCTGGCCCTGAAGCCGCGCGGCCTGGTGCTGGTGACCGGCCCCACGGGCTCGGGCAAGTCCACCACGCTGGCCGCCATGGTCAACTATCTCAACGAGACCGAGTACGGCCACATCCTGACGGTGGAAGACCCCATCGAATTCGTGCACGAGTCCAAGAAATGCCTGATCAACCAGCGCGAAGTCGGCCCCATGACGCTGTCGTTCGCGGCAGCCCTGAAGTCCGCGCTGCGTGAAGATCCGGACGCGATCCTGGTCGGCGAAATGCGCGACCTGGAAACCATCCGCCTGGCCATGACTGCGGCCGAAACCGGTCACCTGGTGTTCGGCACGCTGCACACCTCGTCGGCGGCCAAGACCATCGACCGTATCATCGACGTGTTCCCGGCCGATGAAAAGGAAATGGTGCGCGCCATGCTGTCCGAGTCGCTGCAGGCAGTGATCTCACAGACGCTTTGCAAGACCAAGGACGGCCAGGGCCGTGTGGCCGCGCACGAGATCATGCTGGGCACGCCCGCCATCCGCAACCTGATCCGCGAAGCCAAGGTGGCGCAGATGTACTCCACCATCCAGACCAGCCAGAACATGGGCATGCAGACCCTGGACCAGAACCTGACCGATCTGGTGCGCCGCAACCTCATCAGCCCGGCCGAAGCGCGCAGCAAGGCGAAGATTCCCGAAAATTTCCCTGGATAAGGTTCCCCCTGAGCGGCTTTGCCGCTTCCCCCTGAGGGGGACGACAGCCTTTGCTGCGGGACGGCCCTTGCTGGCTGCCTCTCGCTTGGGCCGTGCCAATTTTTAAGAGTGGTCTTTGCTTGCGACCACTGGACAAGGAGTGATCATGGAACGCGATCAGGCCAGTAAATTCATCAACGATCTGCTCAAGCTCATGGTCAGCCGCAACGGCAGCGACCTGTTCATCACGGCGGAGTTTCCGCCTGCCATCAAGATTGACGGCAAGGTCACCAAGGTCTCGCCCCAGCCGCTGAGCCAGCTGCATACGCTGGCCCTGGCGCGCTCCATCATGAACGACAGGCAGGTGGCGGACTTCGAGCACACCAAGGAGTGCAACTTCGCCATCTCGCCGGCCGGTGTGGGGCGCTTCCGTGTCAATGCCTTCATGCAGCAGGGCAAGGTCGGCATGGTGCTGCGTACCATTCCCACCACCCTGCCCACGATTGACGGCCTGGGCGTGCCGCAGGTGCTCAAGGAAGTGACCATGACCAAGCGCGGCCTGTGCATCCTGGTGGGCGCGACGGGCTCGGGCAAGTCCACCACGCTGGCTGCCATGGTGGACTGGCGCAATGAGAACTCCTTCGGCCACATCATCACGGTGGAAGACCCCGTGGAATTCGTGCACCCGCACAAGAACTGCGTGGTCACGCAACGCGAGGTGGGGCTGGATACGGACAGCTGGGAAGCGGCGCTCAAGAACACGCTGCGCCAGGCTCCCGATGTGATTTTGATGGGCGAAATCCGCGACCGCGAAACCATGGAGCACGCGATTGCGTTCTCGGAAACGGGCCATCTGTGTCTGGCCACGCTGCATGCCAACAGTGCCAACCAGGCGCTGGACCGTATTGTCAACTTCTTCCCCGAAGAACGCCGTCCACAGCTGCTGATGGATGTGTCGCTGAACCTGCGGGCCATCATCTCCCAGCGTCTGATTCCCAAGCAGGACAGCAAGGGCCGTGTCGCCGCCATCGAGGTGATGCTCAACTCTCCGCTGATTGCCGACCTGATCTTCAAGGGCGAGGTCGTCGAGATCAAGGAGATCATGAAGAAAAGCCGCAATATCGGCATGCAGACCTTTGACCAGGCGCTGTTCGACCTGTTCGAATCCAATCTCATCACCTACGAAGATGCGCTGCGCAATGCAGACTCGGTCAACGACCTGCGTCTGCAGATCAAGCTCAACAGCCAGCGCGCCCGGACTCTGGACCTGGCAGCCGGCACCGAACATCTGACCATCGTCTAACCCCAAGGCGCCGGCATCTCCTCCCACAGGTGGAGCGCTGGCTTTGCTGTGGGGCGGCAGGGCCGCCCAGGACCCTGCTCTACGCCAAGGCCATGCACTGCGGCGCTACCATGATCGAACTGTTCCGCACCCAGTCTTAGAGGATTTCATGAGCACAGCCACCATCGCCTCCCGCAGCTACGCACGCTGCACTTCCACTCCTGTGGCCTTTCTGGGTCTGGGTGTCATGGGCTATCCCATGGCCGGGCACCTGGCTGCGGCTGGCCATCAGGTCACGGTCTACAACCGCACGACCACCAAGGCCGAAGCCTGGGTCGAGGAATTTGTCGGCGGCCGCCATGCGGCCACGCCCCGTGAAGCCGTCAAGGGCGCACGCATGGTCTTCTCCTGCGTGGGCAACGATGACGACCTGCGCTCCATTGTGCTGGGCGACGACGGCGCCTTTGCGGGGATGGAGCCTGGCGCCATCTTTGTCGATCACACCACGGCCTCGGCCCAGGTGGCGCGCGAGCTGTATGCCGAAGCACGCAAACGCGGCCTGCACTTCATGGATGCCCCGGTATCGGGTGGTCAGGCCGGTGCGGTCAACGGTCAGCTCACTGTCATGTGCGGTGGCGATCAGGAGGTATTCGACCAGGTGGCACCGGTGGCTGATGCCTTCTCGCGCGCCTTTACCTATATGGGTGCCAGCGGCAGCGGTCAACTGACCAAGATGGTCAATCAGATCTGCATTGCGGGCCTGGTCCAGGGGCTGTCCGAAGCCATTGCCTTTGGCCTGCGCGCCGACCTGGACGTGGAGAAGGTCCTCGACGTGATCGGCAAGGGCGCCGCCCAGAGCTGGCAGATGGACAATCGCGGCAAGACCATGGCCGTGGGCAAGTTCGACTTCGGCTTTGCCGTGGACTGGATGCGCAAGGATCTGGGACTGGTGCTGGCCGAGGCCCAGCGCAATGGCGCACGCCTTCCCGTCACCGCGCTGGTGGACCAGTTCTATGCCGATGTACAGGCCATGGGCGGCAATCGCTGGGATACTTCCAGCCTGATCCAGCGCTTGCGCTGAGCCGCTGCGCCATGAAAAAAGCCGGACTCGGGTCCGGCTTTTTTGTGGCCCTCAGTTCGCCTCAGTTCATGCTGGAGCGGTCCTCGACCACAGGGGCTGCCTTGGACGTTGCAGCAGCCAGCTCATCTTCGGAGATGACCTCAAACAGGCGCACAACCTTGCTCACATCGTTGACGCCACGGGCGATCTCGGCAGCCCGCTTGGATTCACGCGGCGTGACTATGCCCATCAGATAGACCACGTTGTTCTCGGTCACGACCTTGATGGCCGAGGATGAAATGTCCTTGGCGTTGACCAGACTGGCCTTGACCTTGGTCGTGATCAGAGAATCCTGGGAGCGCTGACCCAGAGTGGCCGTGAAAGGCACGACCTCGATCTCGTTGTAGACCTGGCGCACGGTGGATTGTTCGCGCACCAGCTTCTCGATGGTCGCCTTGTCCGTCGCATTGCCTGCCTGGCCGGTCAGCAGCACCACTCGGTTGTAGCTGGTGGCGCTGACGCGGGCCTTCTCGCCCATCACCTCGCTGATGCGATTGCCGGCACGCAGCTCTATGCCCTGGTCCTCCACCTGTGTGCCGGTGGTGCGCCTGTCCACTGCCGACATGCCCGCCACGGCGGCACCACCGCCCACCAGAGCCACACAACCGCTCAAGGCACCGCCCAGAGCGGCAACGGTCAGGGCCGCGCATGCAACACGGGTCCACTTCAACTTCATAAAGGCATCTCCTGGTCACCAAGCAGTTGAGAGTCCACACCGTCGGCCAGACAGTGCAGGATCAAGGTATGGGTTTCGCGCACACGCGCCGCACGGTCGTGGGGCACGCAGATCAGCACATCGGTCTCGCGCACGGCGGAGGCCAGATTTCCGCCGGTGCGGCCTGTCAACACCACGGCCATCATGTCGCGCTCGTGGGCGGCTTCAAGAGCCTCCAGCACAGCCGTATCGTTGCCGGTCACCGACATGAGCAGCAGCAGATCGCCGGGTTGCCCCAGCGCCCGCACCTGACGCGCCAGATACTGGCTGGCATTGCCGCCCGAACCCGTCGCCCCCACGCTGCCCAGCAGGCCGCCATCGGAAGTCAGGGCCACGGCCGCCAGCTCGGGACGATCGCGCTCGAACCCTGTCACGCACAGGGAGGCAAATAACTGGGCATCGCTGGCCGAAACGCCCGTACCGCAGGCCAGCACCTTGCCGCCGCCCGTCACGCAGGCCAGCATGGCCTGTACGGCGGAAGCGATAGGTTGGCTCAGCGCCTGGGCGGCCTGGTACTTCAGGTCGGCACTGTCGATGAAATGCTGTTGAATTCGTTGCTCTAGCATGGAGGCCCGATGATACCCGCCACCTGTTATCTCTTTGGTAGCAAACCGTTATTTGCGCATCAGTGTTGCGCACAACTATGACGCGGCGACTAAAGCGCCTCGAATGCCGCTTGGAGCCACTCGATGCGCATCTGGTTCCCGGAGCTGTCGACCAGCACCACATCAAAGCGGCATGGCGGCGCTGCCGCAAGCCTCATCAGATAGTGTCTGGCGGCCAGCACAATGCGCTGCTGCTTGAGGCGGCCGATGCTGCCGGCTGCACCGCCGAAGCGATCGGTGTTGCGGCTGCGGACTTCGACGAACACCAAAGACCCGTCGCGGTCACGCAGGATCAGGTCGATTTCGCCGCCACCACGGCCCGGCGTCCGATAATTGCGCTCGACAAGCTTCAGGCCTCGCGTCTGCAAATGTGCCAACGCAGCATCCTCGGCCTGTTGCCCGCGTGCGGTTGTGCTTTGCGCCGGCTTGGGCCGCTTTCCAAGGAAATCCATTGACTACCTCTTTCGCCTCTGCACTGACTGCCGCACATGACGCGGCCGCTTCCCAGCATTATCCGCAGGCAGCCCTGTATGTGGTGGCGACGCCGATTGGCAATCTGGCCGACATCAGCCTGCGCTCGCTGCATGTGCTGCAGATCGTGGACTGCATCGCCTGCGAAGACACGCGCCACACCCAGGGCATGCTGCGCAGCTACGGGCTGGACCGCCCCGGCAGCCAGTTGCTGGCCGTGCATCAGCATAACGAGGCAGAAGCCGCCCAGCAGGTGATCGAGCGCCTGCAGCAAGGCCAGCGCATCGCCTATGTCAGCGATGCGGGCACGCCCGGCGTCAGCGACCCGGGCGCGCGCCTGTGCGCAGCGCTGCAGGCCGTGGGTCTGCGCAGCATTCCGCTGCCCGGCGCCAGCAGCGTGACATCGGCCATCAGCGTGGCCGGTGCCGTCACGCCGGCACAGGGCGAAAACGGCTTTGTGTTTGCCGGCTTCCTGCCCACCAAGAATGCCGAGCGACTGGCCGCCGTGCAAAAACTGGCCGACCAGCCGCGTTGCACCGTGCTGCTCGAAGCCCCGCACCGCATCATCGAGCTGGCCCAGGCTCTGGCCCTGCTGGGCGAGCGCCGCGTCACGCTGGCGCGCGAGATCACCAAGCAGTTTGAAGACATCGCGAGCATGCCGGCCCACGAGCTGGCCGCCTGGCTGCAGGCCTCGCCACAGCGTGTCAAGGGCGAGTTCGCCATCGTGCTGCACCCTGTGGCGGTGCAACAGGAGTCGGGCGAGCCCGAGCGCGTGCTCAAGCTGCTGCTGGCCGAGTTACCGACCAAGACGGCCGTGAAACTGGCCGCCGAAATCACGGGAGCCAGCCGCAACACGCTCTACGACCGGGCGCTGGAGCTCAAGCGGGCCGCCGAAGAAGAATAAGCACGTCAACCGAGCGCGGTACAAACCGGAGATGCCTGGCAAGGGCTACCTCGCAGCGCAGGTGCCGCCCCCTTTGGGGGAAGCCGTGCAGCAGCTCAGGGGGCTTCGAGTTCAGGCATAGGCCAGACCGGTGGCCACGCCGCCGAACAGGTCGCCCTCGACCTGCGGCACATCGGGGAAAGCGACGCGCAGCGCATCGCGCAGGGTACGCAGGGCCGACGAGCCGCCGGTCAGATAGATGGCGTCTGGTGCCGCCACGCCGGCCTGGCGCACACAGTCCTGCGCACATTCGACCACCTGCAGCAGCAAGGCCTGCAACTGCTCCTGCAGAACCTCCGGGGAGATGGCCGCTGGCAGGTCTTGCTCCAGCCAGTCCAGAGCAATGGCCGAGGGCGCATGGCTTTGCGAAGCCGCAATCTTGGCCTGCTCCACCGCATCGGCCAGCCTATGGCCTTCACGCCAATCCAGTACCTTCATCAGGCGCTGGTGCAGTTGCTGATCGCTGTAATCGCTCTTGAGACCACGCGCCGAAGCCAGGGCCTTGGCCGTGTACAGCCACTGGATCAGATGCCAGGTGGAGAGATCGAAGAACACGCTGCTGGGCACCTCGCGCCCGCTGGGGCCGATATGCTTGTAGCCCAGCAGCGGCATGACCTGAGCCACATTGAGGCGATGGTCGAAATCCGTGCCTCCGATATGCACGCCGGTGGTGGCCAGAATGTCCTGAGTACGGTCGGCATGCCCGGCCTGTTGCGGGCCCAGACGCACCACTGTGAAGTCCGAGGTGCCGCCGCCGATATCGACCACCAGCACCAGTTGCTCCTCGCTCAGGCGCTGCTCGTAGTCCAGCGCCGCCGCAATCGGCTCCAGCTGAAAGCTGACTTCGCCAAGGCCCGCGGCGCGCGCCGCAGCGGCCAGGGCATCCTGCGCCTGACGGTCTCGCTGCGGGTGCTCGTCGACAAAATGCACGGGACGCCCCAGCACCACACGCTCCGGCAGACGGCCGTCCAGCGCCCGGCGTGCCTGATCGGCCACGCGCTTGAGAAAGATCGCGATGATGTCCTGATAGCTGACAAGCTGCTCGTGCACCGCAGTCTTTTCCAGCAACAGGCTGCTGCCCAGCAGGCTTTTGAGGGAACGCATCAGACGCCCTTCCTCGCCTGCCAGATACTGCTGCATGGCATCGCGACCGAAATGCGTGCTGTGCTCTTCGGTATTGAAAAACAGTGCCGTTGGCATGCCGGTGGCAGCGCCTTCCAGCGGCAGCAGACTAGCGGTCTTGCCAGGCAGGCGATAGGCGGCAGCAGAGTTGGAGGTTCCGAAATCGATGCCCAGAGTGGCAGGCGTGAGAGCTGTAGTCATGGAAGGCGGCGCTGCACCGCGCCGGCCCGCAAAGGCTGACGCGGCCGCAACGAAAACGCCCACCGAAGTGGGCATGGGTGTCAGCGGGGGCGCTATTCTAGCGCCCCTGTTATTGGGCCTAGGCGGCGGCGGTTTCCCGCTCGCTGCCGGAATGCAGTGCCAGTTCAATGCGCACCCCGTGGGTGGCAACTTCGTCCAGTTCCCGTGCTACCGCCTGCTGCGGCACCGACAGCACAATGGCATAAGGGCCTTCGCCGCGAGTGGCCAGTCTTTGGGCCAGGAAGCCTGCAGCCTGTACGGGTGCGGCCAGCACCAGCTCGGTGGTGCCCAGACCCAGCGATACCTGCTGCGTGCTGCCGTCGGCCGAGACCCGCAGCGCGCTGACATCCACGCCTTCGCCGAGCAATGCCCGCCAGCGCGCCAGGCTGGACTGCAGGTCCTGCACTGCCACTTCCAGACGGGCCACGCCGGTCGCGCCGTTGGGATGCACGCGGGCCTGGCCTTCGGGCACGCGTAGGGCACGCGGCGTCAGGTCGCCGCACAGAAACGGCAGATCCTGGCTGTGGGCGCGTGCATTGCGCCAGCGCAGCTGCTCTCCATCGGGACGCAGACGTCCGCCCTCATAAGGTGCTTCATAGCCCAGGCCACGCGCCTGGGCCGCTGCCACCACGGCGCCGGTCTCGGAAGGCAGCAGCGCGAAGTCGACCAGCCCCTCGCCGTGCTGCTGCAACTGCTGCCACCAGCGCTCCTCGGGCGCAGGCGCACGCCAGGCAATGAGTTCGAAATAGACGCCGTCGGCAAAGACCACCAGGGCGTTGTGCGTGGAGCGGCCCGGGTGCTCGCCGCCGCGCAGCACGTTGAAACCCAGGGACTGATAGTCGGCAATCGTGCGCTCCAGGTCCTGGACCGCGATGACGATATGGTCGAGTGGCAGGCTCATGCAAAAGTCTTTCTAAAGGTTATCAGGCCGCCAGGCGCTCGGGCGCGCTGGAGTCGGTATGACGCACTTCGGCGCGGATGGACTGGGGGCTGCGCAGCAGGTTGAGGATGGGGCAGGTTCGCTCCACGGCCTCGAACAGTGCATCGATCTCGGCGCGGCTGGCCGGCGAATCGATATGCACGGTGTAACCGATATCGTGCGGCCAGATCGGCGTCGCTTCGTGGCCGGGCTTGCCGCCGCGCGGGTCGATGATGCCCGTGACCTCGACTTCGAGGCTCTCCAGCGGCACCTGGCGCTCGGCCGCCTGGATCAGAAAGATATGGGTCACGCAGGTGCCCAGCACGCCCAGTTGCAGCTCGGGCGAGCTCGGGCCGAGGTTGTAGCCCGCGAAGTCGGGCGGGCTGTCGCTGATGACCTGGTGTTCGCGGATGCGCAGGCGGCGCACGCCGCTGCGCCCCTCGGCACGCACGCTGGCCTTGAGTCTGGCGGCCTGGGCCGTGCCCGCCTCGATGGCGGCGCTGCGTGCCAGCACGGCCGCGCGTTTTTCGGAAAGATATTCGTTGAGATGACTCATGAGCGGGCTTTTGATAAAGGAATGCCAGGCCATTGTTGTGAGAGCGGCGCGTCGGGCCAACAAAGGAATTCGTCTGCGCTTATGCGCGTAGCAAATATGCAGGCTCACGCTGCTTAGTTGTTTTTCGCATAACGATGCTACTCAATATATGAGCACGAATATTTGGCGTCAATAGCATGAGAACCATGAATCCGGTCGGTCGCTGCGGCGATGCGTCCGGAACCTGAGTTTTCAGCGCCATGCGGCGACGAGGTATGAACGTGTTTTTCCCTTCGCAGACGGATCCATCGATAAAACAGCCAGTGAACAGGTCGGCCAAACGCCGGGCCCTGTGGGCCGCAGTGGCGGTACTGACGGGCGGCATGCTGCTGGCCGGCTGCTCCAGGCAATCCGGCACGGCCCAGGCCGATGCATCGGCCAAGCCGGTCCAGGGCGGCACCCTGGTCTACCTCGAACAGCAGGCACACACCAATCTCTATCCGCCTGCGGGGGGCTTTTATCCCAACGGCGGCGTGCTCAACCAGATCACGGACAAGCTGACCTATCAGGACCCCGAGACACTGGAGATCCAGCCCTGGATCGCCGAGTCCTGGACCGTGAACGCCGACGCCACCGAGTACAGCTTCAAGCTGCGCTCCGGCGTGAGCTTCTCGGACGGATCGCCGCTGGACGCGGCCGCCGTGGCGCGCAACTTCGACACCTACGGTCTGGGCAACAAGGCGCTCAAGCAACCGGTTTCCGAGGTCATCAACAATTACGAGCGCAGCGAAGTCGTCGATCCGCTGACCGTGAAATTCTTCTTCAAGAAACCCTCGCCAGGCTTTCTCCAGGGCACTTCGGTGATCGGCTCGGGCCTGGTCTCGCCGGCCACGCTGGATCGTCCATTCGAGGAGCTTGGCGATGCCACGCGCATCATAGGTTCGGGCCCCTTCGTGGTGGCCAGCGAGACCCTGGGCAAGGAGCTGGTGCTCAAGGCGCGCAAGGACTACAGCTGGGGCCCGGCCAAGCTGGCCCACCAGGGCCGCGCACGCCTGGATGAAGTCAAGTTCATCGTCACGCCCGAGGACAGCGTGCGCATAGGCGCACTGCTGGCCGGCCAGGCCGGCTTCATCCGCCAGGTCCAGGCCTATGACGAAAAGCGCGTGGAGCAGCAGAAGTTCGCCATCTATGCGCCGTCCACGCGCGGCGTGAACAACAGCATCGCCATCCGTCCCGACAACGCCCTGGTGGCCGATCTCAAGGTGCGCCAGGCCCTGCTGCATGGCACCAATACCAAGGAGATCGTCGAAACCCTCTTCTCGCCGCGCTACCCGCAGGCACGCTCGGTGATCGCCTCCACGGCAGCCGGCTATGTGGACCTGTCGGCCAAGCTGGTCTTTGACGAGGCCAAGGCCAGACAATTGCTCGACGAGGCCGGCTGGCGCCCGGGCGCCAACGGCCTGCGCCAGAAGAACGGCCAGGACTTCGTGCTCTCGACCTACGAATCCCTGCCCCAGCCGCAGAACAAGGAGACCTTGCAGCTCGTGGCCCAGCAATGGGCCAGGCTGGGCATCAAGCTCAATGTGCTGGCCGGAGACTCGGGCAGCCGCACGGTGGACACGCTGGACCCCGACAAGACCGGCGTGCTGCCGGGCATGGTGGGCCGCGCCGATCCCGACGTGATCAAGAGCAACTACTACCCGAGCAACCGCAATGTGCTGCTGCAAAAAGGCGGCGTGAGCCAGAAGGTCAAGTCCTTCGAGGACGGCAAGCTCAACCGCCTGTTCGATGCCATCGCGGCCGAGACCGATGCCAACCGGCGCCTGGCGCTGACCGGCGAGGTGCAGAACTATCTGATCGATCAGGCCTATGTGATCCCGATCTTCGAGGAACCCCAGGCCTTCGCGGGTGCGACCTGGGTGCGTGAGGTGGGCTTCGAGGCCGTGGGCCGCCCCAGCTTCTACAGCACCTGGCTGGCCAAGCGCTGAGTGCGCACCGATCAAGGAGGCGCCCCCATGCCACGCCGCTATCTGCTTGGCCGCATCGCACAGGCCGCCCTGGTGCTGTGGGCGGCTTTCACGGCCTCTTTCATCCTGCTGCAGCTGCTGCCGGGCGACGCCGTGCTGATCAAGTTCCTGAACCCCGAGCTGGGCCTGGGCCCGCAGGAGATCGCCGACATCCGCGCCGCCTATAGTGCCGACCAGCCCGTCTGGCAGCAATACCTGCACACGCTGGCTCAGTTCCTCACGGGCCATTTCGGCTACTCGCTGCAGGCCGGCGTGCCCGTGAGCCAGGGCCTGGCCACCAGTTTGCCGCCCACGCTGCGTCTGGCGGCCCTGGGCTTTTCCACGGCGGCGCTGCTGGCCATCGCTTTGGCGGCCGCAGCCAGCCTCGCGCCTCTGGCCTGGCTGCGCAATGCCCTGCAAACCCTGCCCTCGGTCTTCGTCTCCGTGCCCGTTTTCTGGCTGGGCATCATGCTGATCCAGGTGCTGTCCTTCCGTCTGGGCTGGATTCCCGTCATCAATCCCGGCCCCTGGGAAGGCCTGGTCCTGCCCACGCTGACGCTGGCCGTCCCGATTTCAGCGCCGCTGGCCCAGATCCTGCTGCGCAATATCGACACCGTGCTGGCCCAGCCCTTCGTGGCCGTGGCGCGCGCCAAGGGCGCCTCTCGCGCCTGGGTGCTGCTGCACCATGTGGCGCGCAATGCCTTGCTGCCCACCTTGACCATTGCCGGCGTGCTATTCGGCGAGCTGCTGGCCGGTGCCGTGGTCACCGAGGCCGTGTTCGGCCTCAACGGCCTGGGCACGCTGACCCAGCAGGCCGTGGGCAACCAGGACACGGCCGTGCTCCAGGCCGTGGTCGTCGTCTCGGCCGCCGCCTTCGTGCTCATCAACCTCGCCGTGGACCTGCTCTACCCGCTGCTCGATCCTCGTTTGCGTCATTCTGTGGAGAACCGGGCATGAACACCGCCGTCTCGACCGCCATTCCCAAGCCCCTGGCATCCGGCGTCGCATCGTCCGCAGCGCCCAGGCTGGCGCCCTCGCCGGCACCGGCACCGGCACCGGCCGCAAAAAGCCTGCGCCCCGCCCTGACCGATCTGCAAAGGCTCAGGCGCCTGCCGCCCACGCTGGCCCTGGCATGGCTGGTGATTGCCACGGCCGCGCTGTGGGCCCTGGTTCCGGGCTGGTTTGCCTATCAGAACCCCGTCGTCGGCCAGGCCGGCCAGCAGTTGCTGGAGCCCGGCCTCGCGCACTGGCTGGGCACGGATGCGCTGGGGCGTGATCTCTGGGCCCGCGTGGTGCATGGCTCGGTGCACTCCTTGTCGGGTGCTTTCCTGGCCGTGGCCGTGGGCCTGGTGGCGGGCACGCTGATCGGCCTGCTGGCCGGTGCCACGGGCGGCCGTGTCGATGATGCGCTGATGCGCTTCGTCGACGTGCTGCTGGCCGTGCCCTCGCTGCTGCTGTCGCTGACCATCATCATCTTGCTCGGCTTTGGCACCATCAATGCTGCCATCGCCGTGGGGGTGGCATCCGTGGCCGGCTTCGCGCGCCTGGTGCGCTCGGAAGTGGTTCGCGTGCGGCGCTCCGACTATGTGGAGGCGGCCTTCGGCAGCGGCGGACGCTTTGCCGTCGTGCTGTGGCGCCATGTGCTGCCCAATTCGCTGACCTCGGTGGTAGCCCTGGCCGCGCTGCAGTTCGGCGCGGCCATCCTGTCGATTTCCACGCTGGGCTTTCTGGGCTACGGCGCGCCGCCGCCCACGCCCGAATGGGGTCTGCTGATCGCTGAAGGGCGCAACTACATCGCCACCGCCTGGTGGCTGACCACGGCGCCGGGCCTGGTCGTGGTGGCCGTGGTGCTGGCCGCCAACCGCATTGGCGCCTCCTTCGCGCGGAGGCCGGCATGAGCGCCCTGCTGCAAGACCGACCCGCCACCGCAATCCCTGCCGCCACCGCAGCCCCGCTGCTTGAGGTCCAGAATCTGGTCATCGCCTACCGCGACCACAGCGGCCAGGAACAGCGCGTGGTCCACGGCCTGTCGTTTTCCGTGGCGCCCGGCGAGGTCGTGGCCCTGGTCGGCGAATCGGGCTCGGGCAAGACCACAACGGCCCAGGCCGTGATCGGACTGCTGGCCGACAACGGGCGCCGCGAGCAAGGCAGCATCCGGCTGCAGGACACCGAGGTCTCGGACTGGAGCGCCGCGCGCTGGAACAGCATTCGCGGCCGCGTGATCAGCCTTGTGCCCCAGGACCCGACCACCTCGCTCAACCCCGTGCGCACCGTGGGCGACCAGGTCGGCGAAATCCTGCGCATTCACGGCTTGCGCGACCGCTCCGCCATCGAGACGCGCGTGATCGACCTGCTGACACGCGTGGGCCTGTCACAGCCCGCCCTGCGCGCGCGCCAGTATCCGCACGAGCTGTCGGGCGGCATGCGCCAGCGCGTGCTGATCGCCATCGCCATCGCGCTGCGGCCTGCGCTGATCATCGCCGACGAGCCCACCAGCGCGCTGGATGTCACTGTGCAGCGGCGCATCCTGGATCTGATCGACGAGCTGCGCCGCGAAACAGGCACCGCCGTGCTGCTTGTCACCCACGACCTGGGCGTAGCGGCCGACCGCGCGCATCGCCTCATCGTCATGCAGGGCGGCCGCATCCAGGAACAAGGCCCGACACTGGAGCTTCTGCGCAATCCGCAAAGCGCCTATACGCGCCGCTTGCTGTCTGATGCTCCGTCGCTCACGCACGCCCTTCGTCGCACTGCGCCATCGGCGGCGGCCGCTGTCCAAGACTGGGCCATCGAGGTCGAGGACCTGGTCCACGACTTCCATGCCCCCGGCCAGGGGGGCGGCGTTTTCCGCGCCGTGGACGGCGTGTCGCTGCGCCTGCGCCGGGGCTCCACGCATGCCATCGTCGGCGAGTCGGGCTCGGGCAAGACCACGACCATACGCGACATCGTGGGCCTGGCACGCCCTACATCGGGACGCATCCGCATCGCCGGCGCCGAACTCACGGGCCTGCGCGGCGAGGCCCTGCGCCAGCTCCGGCGCAAGGTCCAGCTGGTCTACCAGAACCCGTTCAGCTCGCTGGACCCGCGCCAGCGTGTCTTCGACATCATCGAGGAGCCGCTGCTCAACTTCGAGCCGCTGCCGCCCCAGGAACGACGCCAGCGCGTGCATGACATGCTGGAGCGCGTGGGCCTGCCGGCCGCCGTGCTCGAACGGCGCCCGCATGCGCTCTCGGGCGGCCAGCGCCAGCGCGTGGCGATTGCACGCGCCCTGGTGCTGCAACCCGAAGTGGTGGTGCTGGACGAGGCCGTTTCGGCACTGGACGTGACCGTACAGGCCCAGATCCTGGCCCTGCTCGCGCAGCTGCAGCAGGACCTGGGCCTGAGCTATCTCTTCATCTCGCACGACCTTGCCGTGGTGCGCCAGATCGCCGACACGGTGTCGGTGCTGCGCGCAGGCAAGGTGGTGGACGCAGGCAGCGTCGAGGACGTGTTCCTGCACCCCACCAGCGACTACACGCGCGAACTCATGGACGCCATTCCCGGCAAAAGGAGCATTGATTTTGTCCCCCACCCCGCCTGACACTCTTGCTCGCGCGCGCCCTGCACCGCGCCTGGGCTTCTTCAGCCGCCTGCTCGATGAGGTACCGGCCGGCGAACGCTACCGTCTCGTGACCGAGCAGATCGCCCATGCCGAAGCCCAGGGTTTCGACTCAGCCTGGATCGCCCAGCATCATTTCCACGAAAGCGAGGGCGGCCTGCCCTCGCCCTTTGTCTTTCTGTCGCATGTGGCGGCCCGCACGCGGCGCATCCGTCTGGGTACTGGCGTGGTCACGCTGCCGCTGGAAAACGCGCTGCGCGTGGCCGAGGATGCGGCCGTGCTGGACCTGCTGTCGAACGGCCGCCTCGAAGTGGGCCTGGGCACAGGCGGCACGGCAGAGTCCTTCGAGGCCTTCGGCGTCACAGGCAGCGAGCGCGGCGCAGTCTTTGCGCGCAACTTCGCTGTGCTGCGGGATGCCTGGGCCGGGCGCGAGCTGGCAGGCGGCGTGCGCCTGTACCCCGCAGCCCGGCAACTGCTGGAGCGCGTCTGGCAGGCCACGTTCTCGGTCGAGGGCGGGGCACGCGCCGGCGCCAACGGGGACGGCTTGATGCTCTCGCGCACCCAGCCCCGACCCGAAGGCCGACCCCGGGCCACGCTGTCCGAGATACAGAACCCCATCATCGAGGCCTATCTCGCGGCCCTTCCCGCAGGGCGCGCACAGCGCATCCTGGCGTCGCGCACCCTGCTGGTTGCCGACAGGCGCGAACAGGCACTGCAATGGGCCGAGGCCGGTCTGCGCCGTTCGGCCCAGCGTCATGCGGCCCTGGCCTCATCCACGTCCACGCAATGGGCAACGCGCGTCGATCCGCAGGCGCCGCTGCAGCAGCTCATTGAAGCCTATGACGTGCATGTGGGCACGCCCGAGGAGGTGATCGCCTCGCTGCGCGCCGACACGGCGCTGGCGCAAGCCACCGACATCGTGTTCCAGGTCCACTCCATCGACCCGCCGCACCAGGGCATTCTGCGCTCCATCGAGCTGACGGCAGCCGTCGTGGCGCCGGCTCTGGGCTGGCGCCGCAGCGAGGCCCCCACAGGCGCTTCCCAACCCCTTGTCCAGACCGAACTGCTTCAAGCCGCATGATCATGAGCAACACCGCACAGACCCGCTTTCCCGAAGATGTGATCGACCATCTCGCCGACATCGCTGCAGGCAGCACGCTGGATCAGGTGCGCCGCCACCGCAGCGAGGCGCGTACCCAGGCTCAGCAAAGCTTTGCCGCGCTGTTCAACCCCGCCGAGCCCGTTGCTGGAACCGTCTCCCTGCGGGAGCGCCTGACGCTGGCTGCCTTCACGGCAGGCCTGCACGGCGAGCCACGCAGCACGGCCTTCTACACACGCTCCCTGGCGGACGAGGATGCCGATCTGGCCGATGCCGTGAGCTCGGAAGTGGTGCGCGGGCGCGCTGCCAGCCTGCAGCCCGGCAGCGGCCCGCACGGCCCCTACGGGATCTATCCGGCCGGGCCCTTGAGCCGCGAGGACCAGAGCGGCCCCAGCTACGCCGTGGACCCGGCGCATGCGGCCTTGCTGGGCCCGCGCCTGAGCGCCGCGCTGGCCCATGCCCATCTGCTGGCCTACCACCCACGCGATGCGAGTGCCCAGGCCCTGCTGGCGCTGCAGCAGGCCGGCTGGAGCGAGACCGATATCGTCATCCTGTCCCAGCTCGCCTCTTTCCTGTCCTTCCAGATCCGCCTCGTGGCGGGGCTGCGCGTGCTCGGAGCACGAGCTGCAGCCGCCACGGCATCTTCCACCATCGCCCTTCAAGCCCAGCCATGACCACTACGCACAACACCTCCCCCCAGGTCTTCACCCAGGAACAGCTCGACTGGCAGCCGTGGATAGCTCCGCTGCAGGAGAGCGAGCTGAGCGAGCGCCACCATGCGGGGCTTGTGGACGCGGCGCGCGCGCGTTCACCCTATTTCCGGCTGCTGGCGCGCGACCCCGACACACTGGGAGCACGCACGCGCACCGACAAGGACATCTTCTACAACCCCGACGCCGGCCTGCCGCGCGCCGAGCGTGAACTGGCAGCAGCTGCAACCTCACGCACCAACGGCTGCATCTACTGCGCTTCGGTACATGCGCGCTTTGCCACGCATTTCTCACATCGCACTGCCGATGTGCAGCGCCTGCTCGATGAAGGTCCGGGCACCGACCTGGGCCCTCGCTGGAATGCCATCGTCGCCGCCGCCGTGGCCTTGACGCAGACACCGCCCGCGCTGGAATCCAGCCATATAGATGCGCTGCGCGCCGCCGGCCTCGACGACGCGGCCATCTCCGATGCCCTGCAAGGCACGGCTTTCTTCAACTGGGCCAACCGGCTCATGCTGTCTCTGGGCGAGCCCCTGCATACGGCCACCTGAGGCCGCAGGTCACCACAGCCCCAGCAACTTCCACCAGGCACTGCCGACGACAGCAAAGATCAGCAACTCCAGCACGCACATCGCGGCCCCCACACGCCACCAGACACCCAGAGTCACATAGCCGCTACCGAAGATGATGGGCGATGTGCCGGTCGCGTAGTGCGTCAACGTCATCATGATGGCCGAGCCGGCCGTCATCATTAGCATAAAGGGCACGACGTAGTCGGCTGGGATCAGTTGCGCCCCCACGGTCAGAAAGGCCAGCATCATGGCGCTGATATGGGCCGTGGTGCTGGCAAACAGATAGTGCGAGAAAACGAAGATGCCCACCAGAATGGCAGCCACGGGCAGCCAGTCCAGGCCGCTGGCGACGATGGCATTCTTCAAGCCCTCGGCAAACCAGGCAACCACCCCCAGCTTGTTGAGCTGCTCGGCCAGCATGACCAGGGCACCGAACCAGATCAGGGTGTCCCAGGCGCTTTTCTCGGACAGCACGTCATCCCAATCGATGGTCCCCGTGATGATCAAGGCGAACAAACCGAGAAAAGCCACCACGGTCGGGTCCAGCGTGAAAGCCGGACCAAACAGCATCTGCGGCACATTCGCCCACAGCAACAGCATCCCACCGAAAGTCCCGAGCATCACCCGCTCCTTGCCTGACAGCGGCCCCATGCGGGCCATCTCGGCGCGCGCGTACTCCACGGCATTGGGCGTGGCCTTGAGTTCGGGTGGCGACAGCAGATAGACTGCCAGCGGCATCAACAGCAGACACAGCAGGCCTGGCAGCAGCATGTACAGCGCCCAGCTTGTCCAGCTCAGATGCAGGGACTGGCCCGTGGCCTTGGCCACAAGGTCCACAACCAGAGGATTGGGCGCCGTAGCGGTCAGAAACATGGCCGAGGTGATCGGGTTGGAGTGGTAGTTGACCAGTGCCAGATAGGTCCCGACCTTGCCCTGCGTACCCTTGGCCGGGTCCGACTCGAAGGCATTGGCAATGGACTTCATGATCGGATGCACGATGCCGCCGCCGCGCGCCGTGTTGCTGGGCGTGAACGGGGCCAGCACCAACTCGCAGATCGCAAGTCCGTAACCTATGCCTATGGTGCGCTTGCCCATCAGCGCAATGAACAGCAATCCGATGCGGTTGCCGAGCCCCGTTTTCTTGAGGCCGCGCGAGATCAGAACAGCCACCACGATCAGCCAGATCAGGGGATTCGCAAAGCTGCTCAGCGCATCCGTGATCGCCCCCTTGGAGGAACTGGAGGTCACCTGGGACAGCGACACGATGACAATCGCCATCAACGCCATCACGCCTATGGGCATGACCTTGAGAATGATCGCCACGATGGTCGTCAGAAAGATGGCCACCAGCTGCCATGCCTTGGCATCCAGCCCGGCCGGCACCGGCGTCAGCAGCAGACCAATCAGCACCAGAGTGGCAACCAGTGCAGGCACCAGCCGAAACGGCACGGCCGATTTGAGGTAGCGGAACATCGAGACGATTTTCTCGAACATACAAGTCCTTTTCTTTACCTGCAGCGCATCGAGACACCATACCTCAGCTCGGAGAATTCCAGGAGACACGGACGGGCATTGGTGGTCAGGTCGCAGACTGGCATCATGATGCAGTGCCGCACGGTCGCGACCCCAGGCCAACCTTCACCTTGCCGGCATTTGATAAGCATCAAGACTTGTAGAAGCAAAACCAACGGCCGGACCCGGGGTATGCCAGCATCCGGGTCTGGGACAGACGTCCATGGATTGAGCAGGAGAGCCACCCTACATGCCAGCGAATCGATTCTTGCCCGATGAATGGGAAAACCGCCTTGAGGCAATAGACCTAGAGATCCTGCATCAGGCAGCTATCTGCAAGATCCGGCTGCTCGACCCCGGTGCCGTGGAGCGCGTGCTGGCCAATGATGCCGGCATCTGCGGTGCCGAACATGACACGGCATTCAGGACCTTGCGCGGCCTGCTCTATCTGCACTACACCGAGGTACTGCATATCAGCGAGGTGCTGAGCCCGGAGATCGCCCAGGTGATCGCCGACCGCGTACGCGAGCACCTGCGCCGTCGCTCAGGCACGCAATCAGGGGTATGACGAGCTAAGGCGGGTGCTGCCTTCTGGCCCATGGAGAAAATGGACAAAAAAAAGGTCACGACAATGTCGTGACCTTTTTCAATTTGGTTGCGCGAGAAGGATTTGAACCTCCGACCTTTGGGTTATGAGCCCAACGAGCTACCAGACTGCTCCATCGCGCGGTATTTCCAAATTATAGCAGGCTTTGCAGCCTGCCCTGGCTTATTCAGCTGCTGCAGCGGCTTCTTCAGCGCGCTCGACCAGTTCCACATAGGCCATGGGAGCGTTGTCGCCCACGCGGAAGCCCATCTTCAGGATACGTGTGTAGCCACCGGGACGCTGAGCGTTGCGGGGACCCAGCACGTTGAACAGCTTGGTCACGCTGTCGCGGTCGCGCAGGCGGTCGAAAGCCAGACGGCGGTTAGCCACGGTATCAACCTTGGCCAGAGTGATCATGGGCTCGATCACGCGACGCAGTTCCTTGGCCTTGGGGACCGTGGTCTTGATTGCTTCGTGCTCGATCAGCGAGTTCATCATGTTCTGCAGCATTGCCTTGCGGTGTGCAGAAGTGCGGTTCAGTTTGCGGAGGCCGTTGCCGTGACGCATGGTGCTTTTCCTTTGCTCCCCGTTTTTATCCGGAGATCTTTTCTAAATTAAATCAGGCAGCCGTATCAGGTACTGCCCGAGGCACTTGGACTTTGCCAGATCAACTCTAGCAAAGTCCTCTATTGTAGCAATTAACGCTTTTCCAGGCCAGCTGGTGGCCAGTTTTCAAGCTTCATGCCCAGAGTCAGACCGCGGGAAGCCAGAACTTCCTTGATCTCGTTGAGCGACTTACGACCCAGGTTAGGAGTCTTGAGCAGCTCGTTTTCGGTACGCTGGATGAGGTCACCGATGTAGTAGATGTTCTCTGCCTTGAGGCAGTTGGCAGAACGCACGGTGAGCTCGAGCTCGTCCACAGGACGCAGCAGGATGGGATCGAACGACGTGGCAGCGCCGCGGCCACCGGCAGGAGCGTCGAACACGCTGGCGATATCGCCACCGTCGAGCTGGGCAAACACTGCCAGTTGCTCCACCAGGATCTTGGCAGATGCACGCACTGCGTCTTCAGCGGTGATGGCACCGTTGGTCTCGATTTCCAGAACCAGCTTGTCCAGATCGGTACGCTGTTCCACACGTGCGGATTCGACAGCGTAGCTCACGCGCTTGACGGGCGAGAACGAGGCGTCGAGCACGATACGGCCGATCGACTTGGTCGATTCGTCACCGTAGCGGCGCACGTTGCCGGGCACATAGCCGCGGCCCTTTTCCACCTTGATCTGCATGTCCAGCTTGCCGCCTTGCGACAGATGGGCGATCACATGATCAGGGTTGACGATTTCTACGTCGTGGGGGGTCTGAATGTCACGCGCAGTGACAACACCTTCGCCATCCTTGCGCAGGCTCAGGGTGACTTCGTCACGGTTGTGCAACTTGAACACCACACCCTTGAGGTTCAGCAGGATGTTGGTCACATCTTCCTGGACACCGTCGATGGAGGAGTACTCATGCAGCACCCCAGCAATCGTCACTTCCGTCGCTGCGTAACCCACCATGGAGGAGAGCAGAACACGGCGCAGGGCATTGCCCAGCGTATGACCGTAGCCACGCTCAAACGGCTCCAGAACAACCTTGGCACGATTGTGACCAAGTTGCTCGACATTGATTGTCTTGGGCTTCAGCAAATTCGTTTGCATGCAGACTTCCTCTCAATACCCTCGGCTCGTTACACCGGTAAGGCTGGTGAAGCACCCACGGCGCGATGCCTCGCGCCGTGGGGACGGTTTACAGAAATGTCGCTGCTAAAGATTAACGCGAGTACAACTCAACGATCAGGGATTCGTTGATGTCAGCTGCGAATTCATCGCGGTCAGGAGACTTCTTGAAAGTACCTTCTGCCTTGTCAGCAGACACTTCAACCCATGCGGGGAAGCCCACTTGAGCCGCCAGTTGCAGAGCCTCGACCACGCGAGCTTGCTTCTTGGACTTTTCACGCAGAGCAACCACGTCGCCTTCCTTCACGGAGAAAGAAGGAATGTTCACGGACTGGCCGTTCACAGTGATAGCCTTGTGCGACACCAGCTGACGTGCTTCAGCGCGAGTGGAGCCGAAGCCCATGCGGTACACAACGTTGTCCAGACGCGATTCCAGCAGCGACAGCAGGTTGGCACCAGTGTTGCCACGCTTGCGGTCAGCAGCTTCGAAGTAGCGGCGGAATTGCTTCTCCAGCACGCCGTACATGCGCTTGACCTTCTGCTTTTCGCGCAGTTGCAGACCGTAGTCGGAAGTGCGCTGACCGGAAGTGCGGCCATGCTGACCAGGCTTGGTGTCGAACTTTGCCTTGTCTGCGATGGAGCGACGGGCGCTCTTCAGGAACAGATCGGTGCCTTCGCGGCGGGAGAGTTTTGCCTTAGGGCCAATATAGCGTGCCACTTGATTTCCTTTGTGTCATCTACCGTGCGCAAACACGGGAGCCGCCCGCGATGCAAATGCACCTGGGCGGCGGTGGGCTTGGTAAAAAATTAGATACGACGACGCTTTTGAGGGCGGCAGCCGTTGTGGGGAACCGGAGTCACGTCCGAGATGGAAGTGATACGGATACCCAGAGCACCCAGGGCGCGAACCGAGGATTCACGGCCAGGACCGGGACCCTTGATTTCGACTTCCAGGTTCTTGATGCCCTGTTCGATAGCAGCACGACCGGCCACTTCCGAAGCAACCTGAGCAGCAAAGGGAGTCGACTTACGCGAACCCTTGAAGCCCTGGCCACCCGACGAAGCCCACGACAGAGCGTTGCCTTGACGGTCGGTGATGGTGATGATCGTGTTGTTGAACGAAGCGTGCACGTGCGCGATACCGTCAGAAATATTCTTACGGACCTTCTTGCGAACGCGAGCAGCTGCGTTGTTTGCGGGAGACTTAGCCATAATGATCTTTCAATCTCTTATTTCTTCAGAGCCGCTGCACCCTTGCGCGGACCCTTGCGAGTACGGGCGTTCGTGCGGGTACGTTGACCGCGCATGGGCAGGCCGCGACGATGACGGAAACCGCGGTAGCAACCGATGTCCATCAAACGCTTGATGTTCATGGTGGTTTCGCGACGCAGATCACCTTCCAGAGTCATGGGATTCAGGAAGTCACGGATCTTTTCCAGATCAGCGTCCGTCAGGTCCTTGACCTTCTTGGAATACTCGATACCGCATGCTTCGCAGATTTTGCGAGCTGTAGTGCGACCGATGCCGAAGATGGCGGTCAGGCCGATTTCAGCATGCTTGTGCGGCGGGATGTTAATGCCAGCAATACGTGCCATATTAGTCCTCTAATGCTTTCAATCAACCTTGGCGCTGCTTGTGGCGCTGGTCAGTGCAGATCACGCGCACAACACCTTTGCGGCGGATGATCTTGCAGTTACGGCAGATTTTCTTGACCGAAGCCGAAACTCTCATTCTTTTCTCCTAAAACTTTCCATCCACTATCGGCCTATCGACCGGGAAACAATGCCCGCGATAGATCGATGGGCGTCTACTAACTTTTGGCAGGCTGCCCCCTTGGGCAGCCTTGTCATCAAATACCAGCCTTAAAGTTCGCTTTTTTCAGGAGCGACTCGTATTGCTGCGACATCACGTAGTTCTGCACTTGCGCCATGAAGTCCATTGTCACGACCACGATGATCAGCAACGATGTACCACCGAAGTAGAACGGAACGTTGTACTTCAGGATCAGGAATTCGGGCAACAAGCACACGAAGGTAATGTAGATCGCGCCAGCCAGGGTCAGGCGAACCAGAATCTTGTCAATGTAGCGGGCTGTCTGTTCGCCAGGACGAATCCCGGGGATGAAAGCGCCACTCTTCTTCAGGTTGTCGGCAGTTTCCCGGCTGTTGAAAACCAGGGCCGTATAGAAGAAGCAGAAGAAAATGATCGCGGCAGCATAAAGGATGACATAGATTGGCTGACCAGGGGTCAACGTGCTCGCAATATCCTTCAGCCAGCGCATGGATTCTCCTGCACTGAACCAATTCACCACCGTAGCGGGCAGCAAGATGATCGATGAAGCGAAGATGGGAGGAATCACACCTGCCATGTTCAGCTTCAGTGGCAAGTGCGAAGACTGACCACCGTACACCTTGTTGCCGACTTGTCGGCGTGCGTAATTCACCAAGATCTTGCGTTGACCTCGTTCGACATACACGACGAAATACGTCACGGCTGCCACAACGAGAACAATGAAGATTGCCGCCAGAATGCTCATGGCACCGGTGCGCACCAGTTCCAGCAGACCGCCGATAGAGCTCGGCAGGCCTGCGGCGATACCGCCAAAGATCAGTATCGAAATACCGTTGCCCAGACCACGTTCAGTGATCTGTTCACCGAGCCACATCAGGAACAGGGTACCGGCCGTGAGACTGACCACCGCAGTCATGCGGAAGCCAAAACCAGGGTTCAGAACCAAGCCTGCGGAGCTTTCCAGGGCAACAGCAATTCCCAAGGACTGAAACAGCGCCAGGCCCAGAGTGCCGTAGCGGGTGTACTGGGTAATCTTGCGACGACCCGCTTCACCTTCCTTTTTCATCTGCTCGAAGGTCGGGACCACGTAGGTCATGAGCTGCATGATGATCGATGCCGAGATGTACGGCATGATCCCCAGTGCGAACACTGTGAAGCGCGAGAGCGCTCCACCCGAGAACATATTGAACAGATTGAGAATGCCGCCCTGCTGGCCAGAGAACAGCTGCTGCAGCTGCGCTGGATCGATGCCCGGAACGGGGATATGCGCCCCGATGCGGTATACGACCAGCGCAAGCAACAGAAAAACCAGACGACGACGCAGGTCGCCGAATTTTCCAGTCTTTGCAATTTGAGCTGCGCTAGTAGCCACGGATGTCTTCTTTCAGAACTTTAATCAGGCGATGCTGCCACCGGCAGCTTCGATGGCAGCCTTGGCACCGGCGGTAGCGCCGATACCGTTGAGCTTGACAGCCTTAGTCAGTTCACCGCTCTTGATGATCTTCACCACCTTAGCGATAGAGCCAACCAGACCGGCTTGCTTCAGAGCAGCCAGATCGACTTCGGCCAGGCCGAGCTTATCCAGCTCGGACAGGGTCACTTCTGCATTGAACTTCAGCAGATGCGACTTGAAGCCACGCTTGGGCAGGCGACGCTGCAGAGGCATCTGACCGCCTTCGAAGCCCACCTTGTGGTAGCCACCCGAACGCGACTTCTGACCCTTGTGACCGCGACCGGCGGTCTTACCCAGACCAGAACCGATACCGCGACCCACGCGACGCTTGGCGTGCTTGGCGCCGTCTGCAGGCTTGATGCTATTGAGTTCCATCATCAATCCTTTCAGAGAACCTTCACCAAGTAGGCGATCTTGTTAATCATGCCGCGCACTTCAGGAGTGTCCTGCAGTTCGCTGACGCTGTTCAGCTTGCGCAGACCCAGGCCACGCACAGTCGCACGGTGCGACTCTTTGGTGCCGATGGGGCTACGAACCAGCTGAATCTTGACAGTTTGTTGTGTTGTCATGTGCTGGACTCCGATCAGGCGGTGAAGATGTCTTCGACCGACTTGCCGCGCTTTGCTGCCACGTTCGCAGGGGTCGTGGAGTTCTTCAAAGCGTCGAAAGTTGCGCGAACCATGTTGTAGGGGTTCGACGAACCGTGGCTCTTGGCCACGATGTCGGTGATACCCACCACTTCAAAAACAGCGCGCATAGGGCCGCCAGCGATGATGCCGGTACCCTTGGGAGCTGGGTGCAGCTCGACCTTGGCAGCGCCGTGATGGCCCTTCACCGAGTGGTGAATGGTGCCGCTCTTGAGTGCAACCTTCATCAGGTTGCGACGGCATTCTTCCATCGCTTTTTGCACGGCAGCAGGCACTTCCTTGGACTTGCCCTTACCCATGCCAACGCGACCGTCACCGTCGCCAACCACGGTCAGTGCAGCGAAGCCGAGAATACGACCACCCTTCACAACCTTGGTGACGCGGTTGACCGCGATCATTTTTTCGCGCAGACCGTCGTCACGACCTTCGTCTTGCACTTTGGGGGAAAATTTAGCCATTTGTATCCGCTCCGCTTAGAACTGCAGGCCCGCTTCGCGAGCGGCTTCTGCCAAAGCCTTCACGCGGCCGTGGTATGCAAAACCGGCGCGGTCGAAAGCCACTTTCTCAACGCCAGCAGCCTTAGCCTTCTCAGCAATGCGCTTGCCGATCAGCGTGGCGGCGGCCACGTTGCCACCCTTGCCAGCGGCGCCGAGTTGCGAACGCACTTCGACTTCTGCAGTGGAGGCCGAAGCCAGCACGGTAGTGCCGTCTTCCGAAACCACGGAGGCGTAGATATGGAGATTGGTGCGGTTCACGCTCAGACGTGCAACGCCTTGCTGGGCAATGCGGATGCGAGTCTGACGGGCACGGCGCAGACGCTGCTCTTTCTTGTTCAACATCATGCAGCTCCTTACTTCTTCTTGGTCTCTTTGATCACGACCTTCTCATTCGCATAGCGAATGCCCTTGCCCTTGTAAGGCTCGGGAGGACGAACGGCACGGATCTCAGCAGCCAATTGACCGACCACTTGACGGTCAGCACCCTTGATCACGATTTCAGTCGGAGTGGGGGTAGCGACAGTGATGCCGGCAGGCATCTCGAAGTTGACGGGGTGCGAGAAGCCCACAGCCAGGTTCAGCTTGGAACCTTGTGCAGCGGCCTTGTAGCCCACGCCAATCAGCGTCAGCTTCTTCTCGAAGCCTTCAGTCACGCCCTTGACCATGTTGTTGACCAGCTGGCGGATGGTACCGGCCAGAGCGTCAGCTTCACGGGAGTCGTTGGCGGGAGCAAAGGACAGCTTGCCGTCGTTGTTGCCGATAGTCACCAGGCCGTTCAGAGCCAGCGACAGATCGCCGCCCTTGCCCTTGACCTTGATGGTTCCAGCGTTGATGGACACATCCACACCTGCGGGGATGGTCACAATAGCTTTTGCTACGCGAGACATTTCAGTATTTCTCCTTAATGTCCGTTAGGCCACATAGCACAGCACTTCACCACCGATACCGGCAGCACGTGCTTTGCGATCAGTCATCACGCCCTTGGGAGTAGTGACGATGGCCACACCCAGGCCGTTCTGGACCTGAGGGATTGCGTGACGACCCTTGTACACGCGCAGGCCGGGACGGCTCACACGTTCGATACGTTCGATCACAGGGCGACCGGCGTAGTACTTCAGGGTAATTTCGAGTTCGGACTTGCCACCTTCGGACTTCACTTCGAAGCCGTCGATATAGCCTTCTTCCTTCAGCACTTGTGCGATGGCAACCTTGACCTTGGAGGAAGGAGCCGACACAGTGGCCTTGGAGACCAGTTGTGCATTGCGGATGCGGGTCAGCAAGTCAGCGATGGGATCACTCATGCTCATGTTTAATCTCTCCTGCTTGCTTACCAGCTGGCCTTGGTGACACCGGGGATGTCGCCAGCAAAGGCCAATTCACGCACCTTGGCACGACCCAGACCGAATTGGCGGAAGGTACCGCGAGGACGGCCAGTGATCTCGCAACGGTTACGCTGGCGAGTGGGGTTCGAGTTACGGGGCAGCTTCTGCAGACCCAGGCGAGCGGCATCGCGCTCTTCGTCGGAACGCTTCACGTCGCCGGCGATTGCCTTCAGTTCTGCATACTTGGCAGCATACTTGGCTGCCAGCTTTTCGCGCTTCAGTTCGCGCTGAATCATTGCTACTTTAGCCATGCGCCACCTCAGTTCTTGAAGGGGAATTTGAAAGCGGCGAGCAGTGCCTTGCACTCTTCGTCGTTCTTCGCTGTTGTCGTGATGCTGATGTTCAGACCACGCAGAGCGTCCACCTTGTCGTACTCGATTTCGGGGAAGATGATTTGTTCTTTGACGCCAACGTTGTAGTTGCCGCGACCGTCGAACGAACGACCCGAAATACCACGGAAGTCACGCACGCGGGGCAGAGCCACGGTCACGAAACGGTCCAGGAATTCGTACATCTGAACGCCACGCAGGGTCACCATGCAGCCGATAGCCTGGCCTTCGCGGATCTTGAAACCAGCGATAGCCTTCTTGGCCTTGGTCACCACAGGCTTCTGACCAGCAATCTTGGTCAGGTCAGCCACGGCGTTGTCCATCACCTTCTTGTCGGCCACGGCTTCGCTCACACCCATGTTCAGAGTGATCTTGGTCAGACGGGGCACTTCCATAGCGGAGGTGTAGCCGAACTTTTCTTTCAGTTCAGCCGCGATCTTTTCGCGATAGAGTTTTTGCAGTCGTGCCATGTGTTACTCCTTAGGCGGCGATTTCAGCGCCATTGGACTTGAACACGCGAACACGTGTGCCGTCGGCGTTCACCTTGATGCCCACGCGATCGGCCTTGCCGGTCGCTGCATTGAAGATAGCCACGTTGGATTGGTGGATAGGCATGGCCTTTTCCACGATACCGCCGGTGGTGCCCTTCATGGGGTTAGGCTTGGTGTGCTTCTTGACCAGGTTGATACCGTCCACGATCACGTGGGAGTCATCCTTGCGCAGAGAAACCACGCCACGCTTGCCCTTGTCACGGCCGGTCAGCACGATAACTTCGTCGCCCTTGCGAATCTTGTTCATGGTGCTATTCCTTTAGAGAACTTCAGGGGCCAGCGACACGATCTTCATGAACTTTTCGGTACGCAGTTCACGAGTCACGGGGCCAAAGATGCGGGTGCCGATAGGCTCCAGCTTGGCGTTCAGCAGCACGGCGGCATTGCCGTCGAACTTCACGAGCGAACCGTCTGCACGACGGATGCCCTTGGCGGTGCGCACAACCACAGCACTGTAGATCTCGCCTTTTTTGACGCGACCACGAGGAGCTGCTTCCTTGACGCTCACCTTGATGATGTCGCCAACACTTGCGTAGCGACGATGAGAACCGCCCAGCACCTTAATGCACTGAACAGACTTCGCGCCGGTGTTGTCGGCAACCTCTAACCGAGATTCTGTTTGGATCATTTCAATATTCCCAACTTGCTCCAGCAACGCTCGACAGCCCCAGAGTCTTCTCAAGGGCTGATCAAGCAGCCGGTCAGTCTTGGGCCCGTCGTCCACCTTCCGGACCATTCCGGAGGGCTTCCCGCTGGGCAGAAAGTTCCACGCTTTTAAACGTGAAGCAGGAGATTGTCGCAGGAAATCCTTTGTGCGTCAAGCGTTTAGCCTGCAATACCCGCACTGATTTCACTGGTGGAAAGCCTGGCAAACAGGTCTATCGCACTTGCACCCAAAACAATAGCGCACAACGCGCTTACACCATTGATTTCAAACAATAAATCATCTGAAATCAAGAGATAGAAAGCGCTGATAGCTCACATTTTCACAAGGCCTGCGGATCGCAGCCTGTTGCCCGCACGCCACGCCCTGCAGCGCGGCCGCGCAGATCAGCCCTGAGCGGGCAGATATTGGCGGGTCAGGGCCAGGAAGTCGTTGAGATGCACATCCTGCCCCAGCTCTTCGGTCAGGATGGCTGCAACGCGGGGCGCGATCTCGGCCGCCTTGCGGGCATCGAGAAAGAGCAGGCGGCTGCGGCGCGCCAGCATGTCTTCGACGGTGCGCGCGTACTCAAAGCGGGCGGCAAAGCGCACCATGGCCTCGGAAAGACCGTCCATCAGCCAGTTCTGCGCGCCCGGCAAGGCCGCCACGGCGGCGGCATCCGTGCCGTAGGAGTGCAGCCCCTGGCTCTGGTTCATGCTGTGCGTGACTGCAGCTTCGGCCGGCGCACCGACCAGGGGCAGGTTCACGGTCACCCCGGCAGGGCGACTGGGCAGACGGCCGATCTGGAAGCATTCGGCCAGCACATCCTCGGACATGGCCCGGTAAGTCGTCCATTTGCCGCCGGTGACGGTCACCAGACCCGTCTTGCTGGCCATCACCGTGTGCTCTCGGCTGATCTTCTTGGTGTTCTCGCCATCGTCGTCCTGCGGCTTGACCAGCGGGCGCAGGCCCACCCACATGCTGCGCACATCGGCCAGCGTGGGCTGGCGATTCAGATACTTGCCGGCCTCGCCGAGAATGAAGTCCAGCTCCTCGGGGAAAGGCAGGGGTTCGCGCGCCAGATCGTGACGCGGCGTGTCGGTGGTTCCCAGAATGACCTTGCCCAGCCACGGCACGGCAAACAGCACGCGGCCATCGGCCGTCTTGGGGATCAGCAGCGCATGATCCGTGGGCAGAAACTCGCGGTCCACCACCACGTGCACGCCCTGGCTGGGCGCAACCATGGGCTTGACGGGCTTACCCTGGGCCTCGGCATCCTGCTGGCGGAACAGATCCACCCAGGGCCCCGTGGCATTGACCACGCACTTGGCACGCACGGTGAAGTTGCGACCCGATTCCGCATCGCGGCAGATCAGTCCGGCAATCTGGTCGTTTTCATAGATCAGCTTTTCTGCCGGGCAGTAATTGATCAGCAAAGCGCCCTTGGCCGCTGCGGTACGCGCCAGCGCCAGCGCCAGGCGCGCATCATCAAACTGGCCATCCCAGTACTTGACCCCGCCCTTGAGACCTTTTTGCTGCACCGTGGGCAGATATTTCACGGTCTTGGCGCTGGAGAGGAATTCGGTCGAGCCCAGGCCGGCCTTGCCGGCCAGCGCGTCGTACATCTTGAGGCCGATGCCGTAGAACGGCGTATCCAGCAGCTTGTACGAGGGCATCACAAAGGCCAGCGGCTGGGCCAGATGCGGTGCGTTGTGCAACAGGGTCGTGCGCTCATGCAGCGCTTCGCGCACCAGGGAGATATTGCCCTGCGCCAGATAGCGCACGCCGCCGTGCACCAGCTTGGTGGCACGCGAGGAGGTGCCCTTGGCGAAGTCCAGCGATTCCAGCAGCACAACCTTGAAGCCGCGTGCCGCCGCATCCACCGCCACGCCAAGCCCCGTGGCACCACCGCCCACGATGGCCAGATCGAAGCTTTCGGTCTGCGCCAGGCGCTCCAGCAGCTGAGCACGTGTTGTAGCCAAGGGTTGAGTGGACTGGTTCATGGAACGACTTCTGCGGTGATCGCCGCGCCGCCATCATCCAGCGATGAGACGCGCACAGCAAAGAACAAATTTCAGATCGAATATTTTCGCTCTTTTTCGCTTTTAGTGCATTGCAAATCCCAAATATCGATTCGTTTTTGCGCGATTCAAGACAAAACCACCGATCCGGCGCCGCTCCAGCCAGGCCGCAACATCAGCAATCGGTGCGCTTGCACACTCTCGATGCATGAACTGCATTCTTCTTGCCGTGCCAATTGTTACTGCTGCAACAACTCACCACGATGACATATAACCGCAGCTTGCTGTCAGACTTCAGACTCGGCGCGGATTCATTTTTGTTTTTTACCGGGCAATTCCATAGAAAATCACCCTATTAGAGGTTCGTTTGGATTCGCTCACAATCCCTGCACTGCCCGCTGCGGCTGGCGCTCTCGTCTGTAGAGCTCTTCGCCTGCAGGCCCGTCCATGCGCCAATAGCACCTATATAACCAGTCACCAGTCATGAACAGCAATCCCCGCCAGTTGCAGCTTGTCGAAGAAGTCCGCGCCCGCCAATCCACCTCGGTAGAGCAACTGGCCGAAATCCTCGGGGTCACGCTGCAGACCGTGCGCCGCGACATCCAGAAGCTGGCCGATGCCGGCTTGCTGGTGCGCTTTCATGGCGGCGTGCGCGTGCCCAGCGCCACCGTGGAGAATCTGGCCCATACCCAGCGCCAGGTGCTGCACGCCGAAGGCAAGATGCGCATTGCGCGCGCCATCGCCGAGGCCATTCCCAACGGCTGCTCGCTGATTCTCAACATCGGCACCACCACCGAAGCGGTGGCCCAGGCTCTGCTGCAGCACAAGGGGCTGCGCGTCATCACCAACAATCTCAATGTCGCCGCCATCCTCAGCAGCAATGCCGATTGCGAGGTCATCGTCGCGGGCGGCGTGGTACGCACACGCGACCGTGGCATCGTGGGCGAGGCCGCCGTGGACTTCATGCGCCAGTTCAAGGTGGATATTGCCGTGATCGGCATCTCGGCCATCGAATCCGACGGCAGCCTGCGCGACTTCGACCTGCGCGAGGTCAAGGTGGCCCAGACCATCATCGGCCAGTCGCGCGAAGTCTGGCTGGCGGCCGATCACAGCAAGTTCAGCCGTCAGGCCATGGTGGAGCTGGCCCGACTGAACCAGATCGACCGCCTGTTCACCGACGTTGCGCCCTCCGCCCCCTTCGATGCCCTGTTGCGCGATGCCGAGGTGCAATGCACCATCGCCCAATGAATGCTGCCCCCTATCTGATCCGTCCCGCGCTGCCCGAAGATGCAGCAGGCATTGCCGGACTGCTGCATGACATCGGCTGGTTCCAGGCCTACGAAAGTCATTCCGCCTCCGAGAACACCCAGGCCGTGCAGGCGCTGCTGGACGAGCTGCAGGCCGGGCCGGAGCGCTCTTTGATGCTGGTGGCGCAAGACGCTCAGCAACGCATTCACGGCTACTGCGCCGTGCACTGGCTGCCGGTCGCCGTGCAGCAAGGCTGGGAGGCCTATGTGAGCGAGCTGTTTGTCGCCGAAGCGGCGCGCGGCGCCGGCCTGGGCCAGCAGCTGCTGGATGCCGCCACACAGGCTGCGCGCGAGCGCCGCTGCATACGCATCTGGCTGGTCAACAACCGCGAGCGCCCTTCCTATGTGCGCGGCTTCTACTCCCGCCAGGGCTGGAGCGAGCAGGCCGAAATGGCGCGCTTTGTGCTCCCCCTCTGAATCACGGACATTCCATGACAACCTATCTGCTCGCCCTGGACCAGGGCACCTCCAGCTCCCGCTCCATCGTCTTCGACACGCAAGGCCGCATCGTGGCATCGGCTCAGCTGGAGCTGCCGCAGATCTATCCGCAGCCGGGCTGGGTAGAGCATGACCCGCGCGAGATCTGGCGCACCCAGCTGAGCACCGCCAAAGAGGCGCTGGCCAAGGCGGGCCTCAAGGCTGGCGATATCCGCTCGGTGGGCATTACCAACCAGCGCGAAACCACCATCGTCTGGAACCGCAAGACCGGCGCCCCCATTCACCATGGCATCGTCTGGCAGGACCGCCGCGCCGAACCCACCTGCGTGCAGCTGCGCGAAGCCGGTCACAGCGACGTGATTCTGCGCAAAACCGGCCTGCGCATCGATGCCTATTTTTCGGGCACCAAACTCAAATGGCTGCTGGACAACGTGCCCGGCGCACGCGCCGCAGCGCAGGCCGGCGAGCTGGCCTTCGGCACGGTGGATTGCTGGCTGATCTGGCAGTTGACGGGCGGCAAGCGCCATGTCACCGATGTGAGCAACGCCAGCCGCACCATGCTCTTCAATGTGCACAGCAACCAGTGGGATACCGATCTGCTGGCCCTGCTGGACATTCCTGCGTGTCTGATGCCAGAAGTCCTGCCCTCGGCTGCCGATTTCGGCCAGACGGCCAACGAAGTGCTGGGCGGCTCCATCAATATCGGTGGCGTGGCCGGCGACCAGCAAAGCGCACTGTTCGGCCAGGCCTGCTTCGACGCCGGCATGGCCAAGAACACCTATGGCACGGGTTGCTTCATGCTCATGCATACGGGCAGCAGCTTCCAGACCTCGAGCAACGGTCTGCTGACCACCTCGGCCGCCCAGGCGAGCAGCCAGCCCCAGTTTGCGCTGGAAGGCAGCGTCTTCGTCGGCGGTGCCGTGGTGCAGTGGCTGCGCGACGGCCTGCAGGCCATCGAGCACAGCGGCCAGGTGCAGCAACTGGCCGAAAGCGTGCCCGACAGCGGCGGCGTGATGCTGGTGCCGGCCTTCACCGGCCTGGGCGCCCCCTACTGGAAGCCTGACGCGCGCGGCACCATCACCGGCCTGACGCGCGGCACGACAATGGCCCATATCGCCCGCGCGGCCCTGGAATCCATTGCCTACCAGAGTGCGGCCCTGCTCGGCGCCATGAGCCGCGACGCCGTGGCCACGGGCGGCACGCCGGTCAGCGAGCTGCGTGTGGATGGCGGCGCCTGCGTGAACAATCTGCTGATGCAGTTCCAGGCCGACCTGCTGGGCATTCCCGTGGTGCGCCCGGCCTGCGTGGAGACCACGGCCCTGGGCGCTGCCTATCTGGCGGGCCTGTCCAGCGGCGTCTATCAGAGCACCGAGGAGCTGTCGGCATTGTGGAAGGCCGAGCGCCGCTTCCTGCCCACCCTTGGCAAGGACCGCGCCGACGAGCTGATGCAGCGCTGGGAGCAAGCCGTGCGCCAGACCACGGCGCAGTAAAGCCGCTGCGCTGGGCGCTGGCCAGGCAAGCGCTCAAGCCCTCAAAGAACCATCAAAAAAGGGATGCCAAGGCATCCCTTTTTGCTTGGGCAGCGGCCGCGTTCAACGCTCAGTCTTCATCACCCAGCAGCGCCTTGTGGATCACGGCACCGATGATGGCGCCCACGATGGGAGCCAGCCAGAACAGCCACAGTTGCTCCAGCGCGATGGCCGGCCCGAACAGCGCCGGGCCGGTGCTGCGGGCGGGGTTGACCGAGGTATTGGTCACGGGGATGGAGATCAGATGGATCAGCGTCAGGCACAGGCCGATGCTCATGCCCGCAAAGCCCACGGCGGCCTTTTTGGTGGTGGAGCCCAGGATCACCAGCAGAAACACGGCAGTCAACACCACTTCGGTCACCAGTGCTGCCGCCATATTGAACTTGCCTGGCGAGTGCTCGCCATAGCCGTTGGTGGCCAGATCGGCCACCTGGGCGCCGGCCTTGCCACTGGCAATGAAGTACAGCGCGGCGGCCGCCACAATGGCACCCAGCACCTGGGCAATGATGTAGCCGGGCAGCTCGGCAAAGCGAAAACGCCCCGCCACTGCCAGACCGACGGAGACCGCCGGGTTGAAGTGGCCGCCGGAGACGGGACCGAAGGCGTAAGCGCCCGTCAGCACCGTCAGGCCGAAGGCAAAGGACACGCCCAGCAGGCCGATGCCCACTTCGGGAAATGCCGCTGCCAGCACCGCGCTGCCGCAACCGCCAAACGTCAACCAGAAAGTACCCAGAAACTCCGCCGACCATTTTTTGACATTGGATGCCATGATTGCTCCCTATTTCCGATGGCGTTGTCCGTGCCGCCCCACGCAGCACAGAGCCGCTGGCATCTTAGAAAGCGATCGGCGAAAAGTACAAGGCACAAATGTGAACAATCCACGACAGCTCTGCCTTTGGGGCCTCTCGTTGATCTGCGCCGGCCTGGCTGCCTGCACGACGAAACCGGTCGCACCACACCCCATCTGCAGCACATCCCAGGCCCGGCCCTGGTCCCTGCTCGGGGAAATCCGCTGGCAGCATGACAAGCTGTTTGCCGACACGCCGGTGGGCGGTCTGTCGTCGATCGACTATGACGCGGGCAGCCATCTGTACTACCTGGTCAGCGACGACCGCTCCGCCCACGGGCCGGCGCGCTTTTACACGGCGCGCATCGAATACGACGCCAGCGGCCTGCATCAGGTCAGAGTGCACGATGCGCGGCCGCTGCTCAGCTCCGCCCAGGCCCCCTACCCCAGCCACCGCCAGTCCGTGCCCGGCATCGCGACGCCCGATGCGGAAGCCCTGCGCGTGCTGCCAGGAGGACAGTCCCTGCTGTGGAGCAGCGAGGGCGACTTCGCACGCGGATTCGGCCCGCAATTGCTGCAATCAGGCACGGACGGACGCTGGCAGCGCGAATGGCCGCTGCCGCCCGAGCTGCGCCTGCCGGCCAGCAAGTCCCAGGGGCCGCGCAGCAACTTCACGCTCGAGGGCATGGCGCTGAGCGAAGATGGTGCAACGCTCTGGCTGGCCATGGAGGCGGCGCTCAGGCAAGACGGCCCCCTGCCCGCTGCTGACCACCTGGGCGGCCCAGTTCGCATCACCACCTATGACATGGGCACGCGGCAGCCCGTACGCCAGCTGGCCTACCAGCCCGATGCACTGCCTGCCGGCCTGTGGCTGCAACGCGGCGCCATCAACGGCATCAGCGCCGTGCTGGCCGACGGCCCTGAACATCTGCTGGTGCTGGAGCGCTCCTTTGCACCGCCGCTGCGCTTCGGCGCCCGCATCTACCGCATCAGCACCCGTGCCGACGCAAGCAGCGATACGCTGGGCCAGACCCGGCTCGTGCCGGGCAGCTACCGCCCTGCAGACAAGGAATTGCTGCTGGACCTGGCCGATGCCGGCCTGCGCTCCATGGACAACCTGGAGGGCATGAGCTGGGGGCCGCCGCTGCCCGATGGTCGGCGCGTGCTGCTGCTGGTCAGCGACAACAACTTCAATCCCGCCGAAGTCACCCAGTTCATCGCCCTGAGCGAGGAGCGCGGCCGCTGCGCAGCAGGTTTATAGTGCCGTTGTGCGCCTGGAATCCGAATACAGGCTTGCCCACTTGCTGCATCGCAGAGCGAATCAAACCATCATGAGCCAGACCGACCACTCGACCTCCGTTTTCCCTCCCATCGCCTTTATCGGCGGCGGCAACATGGCCAGCGCCATCATCGGCGGCCTGATCCGCCAGGGCGTTCCGGCCAGCAGCATCACCGTGGTCGAGCCTTTTGAAGCCACGCGTGCTGCGATCAAGACCAGCTTCGGCATCGACGCCCTGCCCGCCGCCACCGAGGCCCTGCAAAGCGCCCAGCTGGTGGTCTGGGCCGTCAAGCCCCAGAGCTTCAAGGAAGCGGCCGCTCCCGTTGCCGCCTACACCCGCAACGCCCTGCACCTGAGCGTGGCTGCCGGCATCACCACCGACAGCATTGCGGCCTGGACCGGCACCCGCCGCATCGTGCGCGCCATGCCCAATACCCCGGCCCTGGTGGGCAAGGGCATGACGGGCCTGTTCGCCCGCCCCGAGGTCGATGCCCAGGGCAAGGCCCTGATCGAGACCGTGATCGGCAGCACCGGCGAACTCAGCTGGGTGGACAAAGAAGCACATCTGGATGCCGTGACGGCGATCTCCGGCTCCGGACCGGCCTATGTATTCCTGTTCCTCGAAGCCATGACCCAGGCGGGCGTCGACATGGGCCTCAGCGCCGAGCAAAGCTACAAGCTGGCCGTGGCCACGTTTGCGGGCGGCTCGGAACTGGCGGCACGCTCCAGCGAGAGCGCCGAAGTGCTGCGCCAGCGCGTGACCAGCAAGGGCGGCACCACCTATGCGGCCATCACGCATATGCAGGAGCAAAAGCTGCCCGAGCATTTCATCGAGGCCATGCGCAAGGCCCAGGTCCGCGCACAGGAGCTGGCCGCCGAGTTCGGCAAATAAAAAAACCGGCCTCGGCCGGTTTTTTTATTTGATCTTTCAGGTCTCTATCGCTTATCAGTCAAGCTCTTTCAGCTATTAAAACAGGACTATTTCAACGCAAACCCTAGCGCCACGCCCGCAAAGATCGCAGCGCCAATCCAGTGGCTCTTGCTGAAGGCGACAAAGCAGCCTTCGCGCGTGCGGTCCTTGATCAGGCTGAAATGCCAGACGATCTGGGCCGCCGCCACGCCCATGCCCAGCCAGAAGGGCCAGCCAAGTTGATAAGGCGCCAGCACCCAGGCGATCAGACCCCAGCACAGGCCAAAGAACAGCATGATGGCTGTGACATCGAAACGGCCCAGTGTGATGGCCGAAGTCTTCATACCGATCTTGAGATCGTCATCGCGGTCCACCATGGCGTATTCGGTGTCATAGGCCAGCACCAGAAACATATTCGCCAGCCACAGCGTCCAGGCCGTGGCGCTGACCTCACCAGTCACCGCCGCAAACGCAATCACGATGCCGAAATTGAAGGCAATGCCCAGAAAGGCCTGCGGCATGGCAAAAAAGCGCTTGGTGAACGGATAGAGAATCGTGAACAGCACGGCAGGCACCGACCAGGCCACGGCCTCCCAGCGGGTGGACAGCACCAAACCGAAAGCCACCAGAGTAAGCACCAGGCCGACCATGGCGGCTTCCCTGACCGAGATCTGGCCACTGGTGACGGGGCGCTGGGTGGTACGTTTCACATGCCTGTCGAAGTCGCGGTCGGCAATATCGTTGATGGTGCAGCCCGCGCTACGCATCAGCACCGTGCCCAGCACAAAGACCACGAGCAGATGCCAGCCCGGAAAGCCCTGGCCTGCCACCCACAGCGCCACCAGCGTGGGCCAGACCAGCACCAGCCAGCCTGCGGGGCGGTTGAAGCGGATCAGATCCAGATACAGCGACAGCTTGGAGCGCGGCGAAGCAGGAATGGAGGCGGACATGAGAGGGGTTCCGGAAGGCAGGAGATCACGACCGGGCCCCCAGGCCGCGGTCAGCGCAGCGGCAATTGTGCCTCGCCCTGCACCGCTCTGAGGGCGCCGCCCCCATGCTCGACACGGTCTGTCAACCAGAGCACCAGAGCCGTCCAGCCCAGACCCAGGCACAGACCCGCCAGCACATCGCTGGCATGGTGCACGGACAGCAGCACACGGCTCAAGCCTGTGCTCAGGGCCAGCAGAACCGCAACCGCAAAGACCCAGGCCCGCCAGCCGGGCGGCAGTCGGCGAGCGACCAGCCAGGCCAGCATGCCGAAAATCGCGGCAGTGCCTGCGCTATGACCACTGGGAAAGCTGAAGCCTGCCTCATGCACCAGACCATCCAGCGGACGCGCGCGCTGCATGGTCGCCTTGATGAAGCGCACCCACAGTCCCGTACCGGCCACGGCCACCAGCCAGCTCAGCAGTTGCAGGCCCTGGCGTCGCCACAGCAGCCACAGACCCACGGCCAGGCTCAGCAGCCCCATGACGCGCAAATCCCCGAGCATGGTCCAGCCCCGCACCAGGGGCTGCAGACTGGGCGGCAGGCCTGCGCTCACCGCGCTCTGCAGCTTCAGGTCCAGGGCCATCAGCCCCTGAGGCGGCTGAAGGGACTGGGACTGCTGCACGCCAACGACCAGCAGAGCCAGAGCAGCGCCAGCCAACCCAGCCACCACCAGCAGCCAGTTGCCGCCAGGCCTGAGATCCGCGCTGCGGTCCTGCCACAGCCACGCGGCCCGACCCTGCGCACGCCAGCGCAGCAGGCCGGCCGCGAGCAGCAGCAACAGCAGCAGCAGCCAGATGGCATTTCCGTCCACCCACTGCGCCAGCAGGACCACGGGAGTCGCCGCAGAAAACACAGGCATTCCTTTCAGGAGCAAAAGCGAAAAAGCCCTGACGGGCCTCTGGAGGCGGGCCCGTCAGGGCTTGGGGAGTCCGCGAGAACAACGGCCTGGGTGCAGCTCACTCCTCGAGCAGGGAGCGCAGCATCCAGGCGGTCTGCTCGTGCACAGCCAGGCGCTGGGTCAGCAGGTCTGCCGTGGGCTCGTCGCCGGCCTTGTCGGCACGGGGAAACAGCTGGCGGGCCGTGCGCGCCACGGCCTCGTGGCCCTGCACCAGGATACGCACCATCTCCAGGGCCTTGGGCGGCTGCGCCGGTGCATCGGGCAGGCTGGTGAGCTTGCCGAACTGGGCATAGGAGCCAGGCGCATGGTGGCCCAGTGCACGGATGCGCTCGGCCACGGGATCGACGGCATTCCACAGCTCTGTGTACTGCGCCATGAACATGGTGTGCAGCGTGTTGAACATGGGCCCCGTGACATTCCAGTGGAAGTTGTGCGTGGTCAGGTACAGCGTATAGGTGTCAGCCAGCAGCGCCGACAGCCCCTTGGCGATGGCGGCGCGGTCCTCGTCGCTGATGCCTATGTGGATGCCTGCGGGCACCTGCGGCGCGGCGTCCGACTTCTGTTTCTGCGATTTGTCCTTGCCTTGCTTGGTCATGCACTCACCTTTCAGGTTTAACGAATCCAGACTCCCGCCCTCTTGGAGCCGCTGAAGCCACGCTTACTGCGACAGGCGCTGCACTCCTGGCAGCGGGCAGGCGTAGACGGCATTGCGCAGTGCAGCAATCGCCTCGTAGCGCGTGAAGCTGCGCCGCCAGGCCAGCACCACACGGCGAGTGGGCGGCGCAATGCCGTCTTCCTCATGAATCGGAAGATAGCGGATATGAGGCTCATCGGCGCGGCGACGGCGCTCAATGGGAGCCAGCGCATCCTCGGGCACGGACAGGCGCGGCACCAGGGTCACGCCCATGCCGGCGGCCACCATGTACTTGATCGTTTCGAGAGACGAGCCCTCGAACGTGCGGCGAATGCCTTCGGAGTTGCTGGCATAGCGCGCGAATTCGGGACAGACCTCAAGCACATGATCGCGGAAGCAGTGACCCGCGCCCAGCAGCAGCATGGTCTCGTTCTTGAGATCCGTGGTGGACAGGCTTTTCTTCTGCGCCAGCGGGTGGGTGCTGGGCACGGCGGCCATGAAGGGCTCGTCGTAGAGCGGCGCCAGTGCCAGACCGGTATCCGGGAAGGGCTCGGCCATGATGGCGCAGTCGATCTCGCCCGTGCGCAGCATCTCCAGCAGCTTGACGGTGAAGTTCTCCTGCAGCATCAGCGGCATCTGCGGCGTCATATTGATGGAGTTGCGCACCAGATCGGGGAGCAGATAGGGGCCTATGGTGTAGATCACGCCCAGGGTCAGAACACCGGACAGCGGGTCCTTGCCGCGCTTGGCGATTTCCTTGATCTCGTTGGCCTGCTCCAGCACGCTTTGCGCCTGGCGCACGATCTCCTCGCCCAGCGAGGTCACCGAGACTTCACCGGCACTGCGCTCGAAAATCTTGACATCCAGCTCTTCCTCCAGCTTCTTGATCGCCACGGACAGCGTAGGCTGGGACACATAGCAGGCTTCGGCGGCGCGGCCAAAGTGCTTTTCCCGCGCAACGGCCACGATGTACTTCAATTCGGTAAGAGTCATAAAGAGTGGGTCATTGGGATCATCAATAACAGCATTGATTCATCCTGTTTTTGCATTCAATCACAAATTGCCAAGGCAAAAGATTACATATATTCCTGCAAAAACGTAACTTTTTACGTCTTTGAACGCAGGTTTGGGTATTTCAGGCCTTCAGATACTCGGCTTTTCCACCCAGCCAGCGGCTGACATGGCGTGCAGCCAGCGCAGGAAACTGCTCAAGCATAAGCGGTGCCAGCTCGCGCGCCCAGTCCAGCAGCAGCACATCCTGCTCCAGATCGGCAAAGCGCAACATGGGGGCACCAGACTGCCGGGCACCGAGAAACTCTCCCGGGCCGCGAATTTCCAGATCCCGCCTCGCGATCTCGAAACCGTCATTGGTCTCGGCCATGGCACGCAGGCGCTCCTTGCCGGTATCGGACAGCCGCCCGTTGTCATTGACCGAATACAGCAGTACGCAGGCCGAGGCCGCAGCGCCGCGCCCCACTCGGCCGCGCAGCTGGTGCAGCTGCGAGAGCCCGAAGCGCTCCGAGTGTTCGATGACCATCAGCGAGGCATTGGGCACGTCCACTCCCACCTCGATCACCGTGGTGGACACCAGCACCCCCATGACGCCGGCAGAAAACAGCTCCATCACGGCCTTTTTCTCGGCCGTGGGCATGCGCGAGTGCAGCAGACCCACCATGACACCGGGCAGCATTTCGCTCAAATATTCATGGGTGGCCGTGGCATTCGACAGATCCAGCGCTTCGCTTTCCTCGATCAGAGGACAGACCCAGTAGACCTGACGCCCGCTGGCGACCTGGGCACCGATGCGCTCGATCACCTCGTCCTTGCGGCTGTCCGAGATCAGCTTGGTGACGATGGGCGTGCGCCCTGGCGGCAGCTCGTCGATGGTGGAGACATCAAGGTCGGCGTAATAGCTCATGGCAAGCGTACGCGGAATCGGCGTTGCGCTCATCATCAGCAGATGCGGCTCCATGCCCGTGGCTGCGAGCTTTTGCCGCAACGCCAGGCGCTGGGCCACGCCAAAGCGGTGCTGCTCGTCGATGACGGCCAGGGCCAGGTTCTTGAACTGCACCTGCTCCTGAATCACGGCATGGGTGCCCACGACCAGCGCCGCCTCGCCGCTTTCCACCAGCGCCAGCATCGCGGCGCGCTCCTTCTTTTTCTGGGCACCGGCCAGCCAGGCGACCTTTTTGCCCAGCGGCGCCAGAATCGGCTCCAGCCAGCCGACCAGCTTGCCGAAGTGCTGCTCGGCCAGAATCTCGGTGGGTGCCATCAGGGCGCACTGCCAGCCGGCCTCGATACAGGCCACGGCAGACAAGGCCGCCACCACCGTCTTGCCCGAGCCCACATCGCCCTGCAGCAAACGGTGCATGGGAATGCGGCGCTCCATATCGGCCCGAATCTCGCCCACCACGCGCTGCTGCGCCCCCGTCAGGCCAAACGGCAGCTGCGTGAGAAACTGCTGCGTCAAATCCGCCATGCCGGCCTGCGGCCTGAGCACGGGCGCGCGCAAGCGGGCACGCTCGCGCTTGGCCTCGTACTGGGACAGTTGCTGAGCCAGCAGCTCTTCGGCCTTGAGCCTTTGCCAGGCCGGGTGGGAATGATCCTCCAGCGTGACAAGTGCTACATCGGGCGTTGGATGATGCAAAAAAGTGAGCGCATTGCGCAAGTCATGTGCGGGCTGAATCCCATCGTGACCATAGAACTGCGCAATGGGAGGCGACTGCCCCGGAGGCAAGGTCTCGGACAGATCGGCACGCAGCAGCGCCGAGGCAATGGCCCGCCGCAGATAAGCCTGCGGGAGACTGGCAGTGGCGGGATAGACAGGCGTCAGCGCCGTGGGCAACTCTCCGCCCGCCACCCGGAATGCGGGGTGCATCATCTGACGCCCCCAAAAGCCGCCCTTGACCTCACCGCGAATGCGCAGGCGCGCGCCCGGCGCCATGGTCTTTTGCTGCGACGGATAGAAACTGAAGAAGGTCAACAGACAGGTGCTGCTGCCATCATCCACGGTGACCTTGAGCATGCGCCGCGGGCGCAGTTGCACCTCACTGTGCGTGACCGTGGCTTCGATCTGCACCGTCTCGCCATCGCGCGCGTTCTTCAACGGCACGATGCGGGTTTCGTCCTCATAGCGCAGCGGCAGGTGCAAAGCCAGGTCGATATCGCGTGTCAGCCCCATCTTCAACAGCGCCTGCTGCGCAGGGCTGAGGGTCTTTTTGGGAGCCGCATCCAGATCCGTGCCCGCCTTTTTTTCACGAGTGCCAGCGCGGCTGCCAGCGCGCTTGACAGCAGACTTCGGCTCGGCAACAGGCTTTTTTGACACAGACAACTGAGACTCCTTGACTACACTCCCCGCGACCAGGAAAGCAATGTATGTATATACAGCATATTCAGGTTTGCAAACAACTGCCTCCAGCGCAACAACGTCAAAATCGCTACCATTCTCAAATTGTTACTTTGTGTTTCCGTAGAAATTCATGTTGAAGCGAGTTGATGTCGAGCACCTTCGCCCGGGAATGTTTGTGCACGAGTTCTGCGGCTCTTGGATGGAGCATCCCTTTTTGCGTGCCAGCCTCCTGCTCGATCAGCCCAGGGACCTGGAACGTCTGCTTGCCACCACCATCCGCCAGGTGTGGATAGACACCGGCAGGGGGGCCGACATCGCCCCCGACATCACGCCCGCAGAGGTCTCCGAGTCGCCAGTCGACGAGGCTGTGCCGTGCTCGCCAGCACGGCTCACCAGAACCAGCGTGGAGTTGCAGCAGGCCCATCAGATCATTGGGCAGGCACGTGATGTCCTCAAGACCATGTTCAGCGACGTTCGCCTGGGCCGTCCGCTGGACCTGCCTGCCTCAAGCCTGCTGGTCGACGAGATGGCCGAGTCGATCAAGCGCAACCCCCATGCCCTGATCAGCCTGGCGCGCCTGAAGACTGCGGACAGCTACTCCTATATGCACAGCATCGCGGTGTGTGCCCTGATGATCGGGCTGGCGCTCCGCATGGGCCTGGACGAACACCAGGTGCATCTGGCCGGTATCGCGGGCCTGCTGCACGACATCGGCAAGAGCAAAGTGCCTATCGAGGTTCTCAACAAGCCCGGGCCGCTGGATGCCGAGGAATGGGTCATCATGAAATCCCACCCGCGCTGGGGCTACGAACTCCTGCGGCCTCAGGGGCTGGACGATGCCGTCACCGACGCCTGCCTGCATCACCACGAAAAAGTCGACGGCACGGGCTATCCCGACGGACTGAAGCAGGACGACATCAGCCTGATGGCGCGCATGACGGCCGTCTGCGACGTCTATGACGCCATCACCTCGGATCGCCCCTACAAGCAAGGCTGGCACCCGGCGATTGCGCTGCAGCGGATGGCGCAATGGGCGCCCCATCATTTCGACAAAGCCATCTTCGAGCAGTTTGTGCAGACGGTAGGCATCTACCCGCTGGGCTCGCTGGTGCGACTGCAGTCGCAGCATCTTGCCGTGGTGCTGGATGTCTCGCCAACCTGTCTGCTGACCCCGAAGGTGCGGCGCTTTTACTGCCTCAGCCAGCAGCGCCGCATCACGCCCGAGATTCTCGACCTGGCCTGCCCCCATGCCAACGACAGCATCGTCGGGCGCGAAGACCCTGCCGACTGGCCCTTCAGGAATCTCAATGAACTCTGGAATCCAGCCACCGCCGCACAGCCCTGAAGCCGACAGCCCTAATGGCGATTTGCGACAATCGACCACTTGTTTGATTGAACTTGGAACGGGCCTCGTACGGCCCTCAAGCACCGCATGTCTTCCTGCTCCCGTGAATTCACACTCAGCGATTTCGACTTCGACCTGCCCGAATCCCTGATTGCCCAGCATCCCACCGCCGTTCGCAGCGCCTCGCGCCTGCTTGACGGCCGCAGCCTCCCTGCTACCGACCGCATCTTCCGCGAACTGCCCGATCTGCTGCAGCCCGGCGACCTGCTGATCTTCAACGACACCAAGGTCATCAAGGCACGCGTCTTTGGTGAAAAGGCCAGCGGCGGCAAGATCGAACTGCTGGTCGAGCGCGTGCTGCAGAACAACGAGGTTGTGGCCCATATGCGCGTGAGCAAGAAGCCCTTGCCCGGAGCCAAGATCCATCTTTGCGGCGGCCTCAAAAACGGCGGTTTCGAAGCCACGCTGCTGGGCCGCTGGCCGGACGAGAACGGGCCGCTATTCCAGCTTTCCTTCAAGGGCAGCCAGGGCGAGTCGCCTTATGAGTTGCTGGAGCAGTTCGGCCACCTGCCACTGCCCCCCTATATCGAGCGCCAGCAAAACGCCGACCACGACCCGGATGAAAAGGAAGACAGCGAGCGCTACCAGACCGTGTTCGCCGCCCACCCTGGCGCGGTCGCGGCACCGACCGCAGCCCTGCACTTTGACGAAACCGTGCTTGCAGCCCTGCAGGCCAAGGGCGTGGAGCGCGCCAGCGTCACCCTGCATGTAGGTGCCGGCACCTTCCAGCCCGTCAAGACCGAAAACCTTGCCGACCACACCATGCACAGCGAGTGGTACGACATTCCCTTGCCCACATTGGCCGCCATGGAGCGCTGTCGCCAGCGCGGCGGCCGCATCATTGCCGTGGGCACCACCACGGTGCGCACTCTGGAGTCCTGGGCCAAGTACGGCAATATCAGCGGCGACACCAGCATCTTCATCACCCCGGGATTTCAATACCAGGTGGTCGATTTGCTGATCACCAACTTCCATCTGCCCAAAAGTACGCTGATGATGCTGGTCAGCGCTTTCGCGGGCTATGAGCACATCATGGGCATGTATCAGCATGCGATTGCCCAGCACTACCGCTTCTTCAGCTATGGAGACTCCATGCTGCTGGAGCGCCATCGCTGATCTGCAACACATTGGACCCGCCACCTCAGCTCCTGGCATATAGAGTTACAGAAAATCTGGGTCCAATCTTTTCTTGATGGTAGATTTCATTGTTTTGTCAAAATGTTTATTCATTTATAAAAATCAATGGAAGCTCAAGCCCCACAAGATGAAGAGTTGGATCTGCTGGATCTGTTGGTAACTCTCGCAGAAAACTGGAAAATTCTGATTTTCGGCCCGCTACTGGCGGGCATTGCCGCCTATGGAATCGGCTTTGTGATTCCCAAGACCTACGAAAGCAGCTCATCGGTTCAGGTTGAGCGTGCCGGCTCCAGCTTTACCGCCCCCATGGCCGCAAGCTTGGCCATGTCTGCAGACGTGCTGCACCAGATTGCGCCCGTTGCGGGTCTGGACGATGGCCTGACCAACGAGGAAATCTATAAAAAGCTCAGCAAGCGCATCACCGTCAATGTCGGCAAGCAGGACAAGCTGCTGAATATTGCAACGCAGGCCAAATCGCCTGAAGCGGCTCAAAAGCTCAACCAGGCGCTGCTGGACACCTTGTTTCCCCTGAGCAGGCCACGCGGCCTGGAAAAAAAGCAGCTGGAAGTGCAACTGGCCTCCGAAAAGACGCGCCTGGAGGAGTCCCTCAAGCTCGAGCATGACACCTCCGCCAATCTCTCCTCCGGGAAAAGTGTCAGCGAAGCGACCAGCCGCCTCTATGGCGAGCTGCTGACCGCCAACAGCAATCGCCAGAAGGGGATCCTGGACATGGAGCGCCGCCTCGGCGGCCTGGACAACGACGATGTGATCCAGATGCCGACCCTGCCCGAGCTCTCCATCAAACCCAAGAAATCCATGCTGGCCATTGGTGCGGCTGTGGGCTCCGGCTTCATCCTGCTGCTTTTTGTGTTCATCCGGCAAGCGCTGCGTACCGCCAAGGAGTCTTCGACCGAGCGGGCCAAAAAAATTGCGCGTATTCGTAACGCCATGCCCTGGTAAGCCTTCGCCTCCCATCCCATGCCCGCACCTAACAGTGCGGGCATTTTTATGGGCGGAGCAACCAACGCAGGCAGCCTCCTGCACCTAGAATTCTGCGATTCTCTTGTCGCAAATCGCTACGGACATGCTCCCCCGCTGGCTCTCGCCCACACTTTCACCGTCAGCGCAGTCTGCCATCCGCGGTGTTCTGCTCACAATATTCGCCTGTGCGCTGTTTGCCGTTCTGGATAGCGCCACCAAATTCACGGGCACGCTGCTTCCGACTCTCATGGTTCTGTGGCTGCGCTTCATGGCCCAGGCCATGGTCACCAGCGTGCTGGTTTTGCCTCGGCACGGCTTTTCGACACTGAGAACCCAGAACTTGAGGTTTCAGCTTCTGCGGGCAGCTTCAGGGCTTTTGACTACGGTCTGCGCCTTTTTCTGCATAAAGAACATGCCTTTGGCCAATTTCACAGCCATCTGGTCAGCGGCTCCGCTGTTTATCGTGGTCGCATCGGCACTCTTCTTCAAGGAGCAGGTCAGTCCTGCCCGTTGGTCGCTGCTGGTGATCGGCCTGCTGGCAGTGATTGCCATCGTGCGGCCGGAAAACGACGGGCAGTCCTTGGGCCTGGCCGCCCTGTGGCCGGTTGGTCTGCTGATATCGGGCACCACCTACCAGGTCCTCGGAAGTCGCCTGTCGCGCCTGGACTCGCCTCCGACCACCCAGCTCTACTCGACCTGGCTGCCCTTGCTGCTGACCACTCCTCTCATAGGCTTTGTGTGGCAGCCCATCGATCAGTGGCAGATCTACGCAGCGGCAGCTGTGATGGGCCTTTGCAGCGGCATTGGCCACCTGATGCTGCTGCAGGCATACACCCACGCCACGCCCGCAACCGTGGCGCCTTTCCTCTACAGCCAGATTGGCTTTGCCATGCTGATGGGCTGGCTGTTTTTCGGACAGCTTCCCGACAGCACATCGCTGATCGGCATGGCGGTGGTGACGCTCAGCGGCCTGATGGGGGTCTGGCTGGGGATTCGGGAAAAGCGCTGAGACAGCCCAATCCGGCCATCTCAATAGCCGTGTCTGAGCTTGAACTCCCTGGCCTTGCCGAAGTGTCCGTTACCGATAAAGGGCACAGGCGGCCTCAGGGCCGATAGCGGCGAAGGGTGGTTGCTCATCAGCACCAGATGACCACGATCCTGAGGAATGAACACACGCTTGGACTGGGCGTGCGAGCCCCAGAGCATGAAGACCGTGGGCCGCCCCTGCTCGGCGACATGTCGGATGATGGCATCGGTCAGCTCTTCCCAGCCTTTTTTGGCATGGCTTGCGGCTTGCCCTTCTTCCACCGTCAGGCTGGTGTTGAGCAGCAGCACGCCATGCTGAGCCCAGCTCACCAGGCTGCCGCCGGGCTGGGGAAAAGCCGGAAACGGCGTGCCCAGCTCGCGCTGCATTTCCTTGAAGATGTTCTGCAGCGAGGGCGGAACGCGCACCCCGGGGGCAACCGAGAATGCCAGCCCTTCGGCCTGCCCACGGCCGTGATAGGGGTCCTGCCCGAGAATCACGACACGCACGTCCTCTGGCGGTGTCAGCTCCAGGGCCCTCAAGGGGGCAGGGGGAAAGATCACGGCGCCGGCATCCAGTCTTTGCTGCAAAAACTGCAGCAGCTTCTGGCCCGTGCTCCCAGCAAAGAAAGGCTCGACAACGGCTTGCCAGCCGGTTGAGACTGGCCAGTCCTGCGGATCTGCACTCATCAACTGGGTAGGCGCAGCGGTGTTGGCACTCATGCTCTGGCTAGTGAAGTTCATGCGTGGATTCTCTCAACTTCCACGCCCACCTCGAATGATTTCCTCAAGGGTTCTCACCTATTTCGAGGCTCAAAATACCTGATTTCAGTGAGTGACACATTCTGACAATTTGCAAAGAATCGACTCCAACATAGCTGACCACCTGGCGGCTCAGGCTCACAAGGAGTTATTCATGCACACATCTTCTGCCAGTCACTCACAAGCCTCTGCCGCGCAGGCCTTCTTCTCCTGCGCCCGCCCTGCGTTCACCTTGAGTCCACAGGGCTTCAAGTTTGCCGACTGGGAGTTGAGGCTGCGCTCGCGCAGCCTCATCAGCGCTGCCGGGCATGAGGTGGGGCTCACAAAGAGCGAGTTCGCGCTGCTGCTGGCCCTGCTCAAGCGCCCCAGGCAAATCATGAGCCGTGAACAGATCATGGATCTGACACAGGCCGAAGATGATGTCTTTGACCGTGCCATCGATGTGCAGATGCTGCGTCTGCGCCGCAAGGTCGAAGCATCGAGCCGCGCGCCCATGCTGCTCAAGACCAAGCGTGGCGCCGGCTATTTTCTGGATGCCGATGTGCAGGTTCTGCGCTGAGCCTGCACACCGGCCAACCCTTTATTGAAACAACTGGGCCAGGGCCTCGCCCGGCTCGCGGGCACGCATGAATGCCTCGCCCACCAGGAAGGCGTCAATGCCCGCATCACGCATGGTCTTCACATCGTCCCTGGTCAGGATGCCGGACTCGGTCACCAGCAGGCGATCGGCGGGCACATCCTTCTTGAGGGCAATCGTGGTCTGAATATCGACCTCGAATGTGCGCAGATTGCGGTTGTTGATGCCCACCAGCGGCGTCTTGAGCTTGAGTGCTCGTTGCAACTCCTGGCCGTCATGCACTTCCACCAGCACATCCATGTCCAGGCTGTGCGCAATCTGCTCCATCTCCGCCATCTGCGCATCGTCCAGGCAGGCAGCGATCAGCAGCACGCAGTCGGCGCCCATCACCCGCGATTCGTAGATCTGGTAGGGGTCGACCATGAAGTCCTTGCGCAGCACCGGCAGCAGCGTGCTCGCGCGGGCCTGCTTGAGATAGTCGGGTTGCCCCTGGAAGAACTGGCGATCAGTCAGCACCGACAGGCAGGCCGCACTGATTTTGCCGTCCCCCACCATATAGCTCTGGGCGATATCGGCAGGATCGAAGTCGGGACGGATCACGCCCTTGCTGGGGCTGGCCTTCTTGACTTCGGCGATCACGCCGGCCTGTCCCTTGGCGATCTTGGCACGGATGGCACCCACGAAATCGCGCGTGGAGACACGGCTTTGCGCATCGCGGCGCATCTCGGCAAACGGCACGGCCTTCTTGGCGGCAGCAACTTCCTGGACCTTGACGTCGCAGATTTTCTTGAGAATGTCAGACATGGTTTTCCTTGTTGGTGGCGGCATCCGCCGGGCCGCGCAAGACCTTCACGATGATGCGGTGCATGCCTATGCCCACCACGATGAACAGCAGGGAGATGCCCAGCACGATCCAGGTGCCGGCATCACTCCAGATGGGCGCATCCAGCAGGCTCATGCCGCTGCCTGGCCGAGCTTTTGCGAATAGGCCACCAGTTCCTGGAGCTTGGCCAGTGCCGCGCCGCTGTCGATGGCCTGTTGCGCACGCTCCAGCCCCTCTTCGATCGAGCTGGCCACATTGGCGGCATACAGGGCAGCGCCGGAGTTGAGACAGACGATATCGCGTGCCGGGCCTTGCTCACCCTGCAGCACGCCCATCAGCATGGCCTTGGACTCCTCGGGATTCTCGACCTTGAGCGAGCGCGTGCCCGCCATGCGCAGGCCAAAGTCCTCGGGATGGACTTCATACTCGCGCACCACGCCGTCCTTGAGCTCGCCGACCAACGTGCCAGCGCCCAGGCTGATTTCATCCAGGCCGTCACGGCCGTAGACGACCAGTGCATGTTCGGCGCCCAGGCGCTGCAGGGCTCGCACCTGGATACCGACCAGGTCTTCGTGGAAGACCCCCATCAGGATATTGGGCGCGGATGCCGGGTTGGTGAGCGGGCCCAGGATATTGAAGATGGTGCGCACGCCCAGCTCCTTGCGCACGGGGGCCACGTTCTTCATGGCCGGATGATGGTTGGGCGCAAACATGAAACCGATGCCCACATCGCGTATGCAATCGGCGATCTGCGCGGCGTTGAGGTTGATGTTGACGCCCAGCGCCTCCATGGCATCGGCACTGCCCGACTTGCTGCTGACGCTGCGCCCGCCATGCTTGCTGACCTTGCCGCCCGCCGCCGCAATCACAAAGGTCGAGCAAGTCGAGATGTTGAAGGTGTTGGCGCCGTCGCCGCCGGTGCCGACGATATCGACCAGATTCCTCTTGTCGTGCACGTTCACCTTGTTGGAGAACTCGCGCATCACCTCGGCCGCAGCCGAGATCTCGCCAATGGTTTCCTTCTTCACGCGCAGGCCGGTGATGATGGAGGCCGTCATCACGGGCGAGAGCTCGCCGCGCATGATCATGCGCATCAGGTGCAGCATTTCGTCATGGAAGATTTCACGATGCTCGATGGTTCGCTGCAGCGCTTCCTGGGGAGTGATCATTGCAATATCTCTCTATGTTTTTGATAGCTGTCTCCGCTTATCAGCAATCGACTTCCTATTGTTTTCATTCTGAAATCAAGCAGTGACATGCGCTGACAGCTATCAATAAATCGACTGTTATTTCTGATCGAGAAAGTTCTTCAGCATGGCATGACCATGCTCGGTCAGAATGCTCTCGGGGTGGAACTGCACGCCCTCGACGGCCAGCTCGCGGTGGCGCACCCCCTGGATTTCACCATCTTCGCTGGTCGCCGTGATTTCAAGGCATTCGGGCAGCGTGCTTCGGTCTATGACCAGGGAGTGATAGCGGTTGACCGTGAACTGCCTGGGCAGGTCGGCAAACACGCCCTTCTGGTCGGTGCTGATCACGCTGGTCTTGCCGTGCATCTGCTGGCCCGCCCGGATGATGTCGCCGCCAAAGGCCGCGCCAATGCTCTGGTGACCCAAGCAGACGCCCAGAATCGGCAGCCTGCCTGCGAAATGCTTGATCGCCGCCACCGAGATGCCCGCCTCGTTGGGCGAGCAGGGGCCGGGCGAGATCACCAACCGCTCGATGCCTTCGCGCGCGATCAGCGCCTCGACTTCGGCCACCGTGGTTTCGTCATTGCGCACCACGGTCACCTCCGCGCCCAGCTCGCCAAAGTACTGGACGATGTTGTAGGTAAAGCTGTCGTAGTTATCGACCATCAGCAGTTTCATGGTCTTACTCCCCTGATTTCTTGGGTTCACGCAGACGCGCAAATTCCTGGTGTTCGTAGTCGATGCAGGCTTCCATCAGCGCGCGATAGACGGTCTCCATCACATCGGGCTGGCCGCCCTCCTGCGCCGTGCGCTCACGCACGCGGCTGACGATGGCTTCGATGCGCGCCTCATCGCGCACCTGGCCCACGTCTCCCTTGATGCGTGCTGCCTGCTGCATATAGCCGATGCGGGTGACCAGCAGCGGCACCAGCACATCGTCGAGCGCATTCACATTGCGGCGCACATCTTCCATGGTGGTGCAGTGCTGCACCTTCTCAATGGAACGATTCATTGCATTTCTCCATCGCGTGGCAGGTCAGTCACTGCACTCAAAACTTTTGCAGCGCCTTGCAGGAGACGGCCAGCAAGGGCCGCCCCGCAGCGTGGGCTGCCCCAGCAAAGGCCGTCGTCCCCCTTCAAGGGGGAAGGTGCGCAGCGCCTCAGGGGGTAGTCGTTTTTCATTCCAGACCTTCCTCAACCAGTTCTGCGGCGCGCAGCAAGGCGCGGGCCTTGTGCTCGGTCTCTCTCCACTCCAGCTCGGGCACGGAGTCGGCCACCACGCCGGCAGCGGCCTGCACATAGAGCACGTTGTCCTTGATGACGCCGGTACGGATCGCAATTGCCAGATCCATGTCGCCGGCAAAGCTCAGATAGCCGCAGGCACCGCCGTAGATGCCGCGCTTGCTGGGCTCGAGCCGATCGATGACTTCCATGGCATGCACCTTGGGAGCTCCCGTCAGCGTGCCGGCGGGGAAGGTGGCCTTGAAGACATCCATATTGTCCATACCGTCCTGCAAGATGCCTTCCACATTGCTCACGATATGCATGACATGGCTGTAGCGCTCCACGGCAAAGGCTTCGGTCACCTTGACGCTGCCGGTCTTGGCAATGCGGCCGATATCGTTGCGCGCCAGGTCGATCAGCATCACATGCTCGGCACGCTCCTTGGGGTCGGCGATCAGCTCCTGCTCGGTGGCCTTGTCGGCCTCCACCGTATTGCCGCGCGGACGGGTGCCGGCCAGGGGTCGAATCGTGACCTTCTGGCCGTCGGGCGTGCGCTCCTGGCGCACCAGGATCTCCGGGCTGGCTCCCACCACATGGAAATCTCCGAAATGGTAGAAGTACATATAGGGGCTGGGGTTGAGCGAGCGCAGCGCGCGGTAAAGCGACAGCGGCGAGGCCGTGAAACGCTTGTGAATGCGCTGGCCCACCTGCACCTGCATGAAGTCGCCCGCCGCAATCAGCTCCTTGGCCTTTTGCACGGCGTCCAGATAGTCCTGCTTGTCGAAGCTGCGCTCTGCGGGATAGCTTTCACCGGCACGAATCTGCGGCGCGCTGACCGAATAGCGCAGTTGGTCCTTGAGCTGGCGCAGGCGCTTCTTGGCGCGGGTATAGGCCTCTGCCTCGCCGGGGTTGGCGTAGACGATGAGGTAGAGCTTGCCCGAGAGGTTGTCGATGACGGCGACCTCTTCGCACTGCAGCAGCATGATGTCGGGCGTGCCCAGGCTGTCGGGCGGGCAGCTGCTCTCCAGCTTCTTCTCGATGAAGCGCACGGCGTCATAGCCGAAATAGCCGGCCAGACCGCCGCAAAAACGCGGCATGCCGGGCGTGACGGCCACTTTGAAGCGCTGCTGATAGGCCGCGATGAAGTCCAGCGGATTGCCGCCGGCAGTCTCCACCACCTTGCCGTCGGTCACAACCTCGGTCCTGGCCTGGTCACCGAAGCCCGAGGCGCGCACAAAGCTGCGTGCCGGCAGGCCGATGAAGCTGTAGCGGCCGAAGCGCTCGCCGCCGACGACGGATTCCAGCAAGAAGCTGTACTTGCCGTCGCCATTGGCATGGGCCAGCTTGAGATAGAGAGACAGTGGGGTTTCGAGGTCGGCAAAGGCCTCGATCAGCAGCGGGATGCGGTTATAGCCTTGGGCCGCAAGCGATTTGAATTCCAGTTCCGTGATCACGGGAGAAGCTCCGGGAGTCATGGCGCATGGTGCATCTGCACGGATGGATTACAGGGCAGATGACGCGTTTGAAGAGAGGATGCGCCGGTTCATTCCAATTGGCCCGAAGTATGCAATGCATGGGGCCGCGGGGTGCACGCCGGGCTCGTGCCGGGTGCTTCAGCAGTTCAGATGTGCAGGCTTACGCCAGGGCCAGGCTCCCCGGTCTCCACAACCTGCATTGAACGTGCGATGAATGAACATGATGCCGGACAGTGTAGCGCATGAACTGCGGAATTTCTCCGCAGTCCAGATACCCGGGGAAAGACCCATCTCAAAGCCCCATGCTGGGGACAGTCCTTATTGCGACGAAATCTGGCAGACACAAATATGCACGACCGTTCGCAATTCAAGGCCACCTGCAGAGCAGGCCAGGAACAACCAACACGAGGAGACATTCATGCCCAGCTTACGTTGGCCACAGGCTTTGCTGCTGGCCGCTGCGCTTGCCAGCTTTGCCACCCATGCTCAGGAGCGCCCGACTGAACCCGTCAAGTTGCATGGTGTGAACTACGCACCCAGCTTGCAGTTGCAGGGTCAGGCCCTGCAGCTCAACGGTGCAGGCACACGTTACAAGGCCGTTTTCAAGGTCTATACCGCCGGCCTGTATCTGGAAAAGCCGGCGCGCAGCCTGCAGGAAATCGCCGCCCTGCCCGGGCCCAAGCGCATCAGCGTGACCATGCTTCGCGATATCGACTCGGCCGAGCTGGGCAAGCTGTTCTCACGCGGCATGGAAGACAATATGGAGCGCGCCGCCTTCTCCAAGCTGATTCCGGGGGTGATGCGCATGAGCGAGATCTTCACCCAGCACAAGAAGCTGCTTGCGGGCGAGAGCTTCATGGTGGACTGGCTGCCCGGCCAGGGCGCCATCGTCACCGTCAAGGGCCAGCCACAGGGCGAGGCCTTCAAGGAGCCAGAGTTCTTCAACGCCCTGCTGGGCATCTGGCTGGGCCCCAGGCCCGCCGATCAGCAGCTCAAGAAAGCGCTGCTGGGCGAGACTGGCTGACTCACTTGAGCAGCTCGCGGTAATAGTTGGGCAGCGCAAACAGCGCGCCGTGTACCTGCTCGTTGTAGTACTGCAGATCCCGCACCTTGCGCTGCCTGAGGCGCTCGGCCACTTGCTGCGCCTTCAGCTCCAGCGGATCGAGCTCATCGGAGGCCACGGCCAGCCCCCAGTAAGCGCCGTAAAGCGGAATGTAGAGGCCGTAGCAGCGCACCACGGCAAACTGCTGACGCAGGCTGCGCACCAGCTCCGCCACCTGCGCACCGTGAAAGACAGGGCTGCCCAGATGCAGCACCAGCGCACCGCCCGGCGCCAGCACGCGCTTCATGCGTGCCAGCGAGTCAGGTGCATACAAGGCGCTGGCAGGCGTGTCAGGGTCGGTCAAATCCATGAGTGCCAGATCGAAGCGCTCATCGCTTGCATCCATCAAGGCCAGACCGTCGCCTATACAGACCTCGACACGCGGATCGTCGAGCGCGCCCCGATGCACGGACTGCAGATGCTGGCGCGAGAACTGCACCACGGCCTCATCCAGCTCAGCCAGCACCACGCGCTCGATGCTCGGGTGCTTGAGCAGCTCCTCGGCGGCCCCACCGTCGCCGCCGCCCAGGATCAAGGCCTTGCGCGGCGCGGGATGGGCCATGGCTGCCGGATGCACCAGGGCCTCGTGATAGAAAAACTCCTCGCCCTCGGAGGTCATGAAGCAATCATCCAGGCGCAGCACCTTGCCGAATTGCGGCGTCTGCAGCAGCTCCAGCTTCTGATACGGGGTCTGCAGCGATTGCAGCGCTGTGGCGCGATAGCCAAAGCGGGCATGGGGCGTGAGCGGCTCCATGGCCCAGCCGGCCTCGGACTCCTGGACATGGGGCTGGGCCATGCGGATATCGCCGCGCATCAATTGCTGGCGCAGCACCTGCCCGGGGGCATAGGCCTCGATCACGCCGTCCATCAGCCGACGGGCCTTGTCCGAGTTGTCGGCGGAAAAATTGCACACATAGACGTCAATGGTGACGCTGCCCGTCTCGGGCCAGGTATGTATGGCCAGATGGGATTCCGCCAGCAGCACCGTACCCGTCACCCCACCAGGCTGGCCTTCGTAGGGCGGGAACTTCACCCAGCGGTCGTCCACCAGGGTCAGCCCCGAGGCCGCCGTCTGTTCGCGGCAAAGCCCGGCGATGGCGTCGGCATCGAGCATGAAGCGCTCATGGCCTGTGCATTGGTAAAGGTCGGCAGTCAGGTGCAGTCCGTGCATGTGGCGCGAGTCCCCCTTTGTTCTCTGCCGACCGCACAGTGATGCAGGAGCCGGCATGGATTCAGACAAAGCGACCGACTCTAGCAAATATGCTTATCCGCACTCTTTCATGCCAGATATGCGGACAAAACACAGCATCACGCAACAAGCTGCGCCAGCGAATCCAGATGAGCCCTGGCCTTGACCGCCGTGATAGGCTGGCCGTGGTTGTAGCCGTAGGTCATCAACACCACGGGGCAGCCCGCTGCATGGGCAGCCTGGGCGTCGTTGCTGGAGTCACCCACCATCAGCGTACGCGCGGGCTCGCTGCCCAGAGCCTTGCAGGTCTCGACCAGGGGCATGGGGTCGGGCTTTTTGCGCGCGAAGGAGTCGCCACCGAACACACAGTCGAAAAAGCCGTCCAACCCCTTGGCGGCCAGCAGGGGCTGGGCAAAGGACAGGGGCTTGTTGGTCAGGCAGGCCATGCGCAGGCCCAGGGAGCGCAGGGCATGCAGACCCTGGGCCACGCCCGGGTAGACATCGGCGAACTGGCCGTTGATGGCCAGGTAATGGTGCTCATAACGCTGCCAGGCCTGGGGATAGAGGGCGTCGATGTCTGCGGCCCCCACATGGGCCAGCACGGAGCGGATCAGATGCTCGCTGCCCTTGCCCACCATGTTCTCGATGATCTGCGGCTTGATAGCCGGCAATTGCAGATCGGCCAGCATGCGGTTGAGCGCTTCGGCAAAGTCGCCCAGCGTGTTCACCATGGTGCCGTCGAGGTCGACCATGACGGCATCCAGTTCCAGAGCGGCGGCGGGAGCGGGCAGATTCAGCTTCATACAACTATCAATTCAGTAGCTGCATGCGCTTTTCAATATTGGGCTTGCAGCCAATAAAATTAAAACATCCATCCCCCGACTCCCAAAGCCGCGCTCGTGTATCGAGCGCAGCCGAAGTCAGGGCTGGGAACCAGGCCTGGGCGGCCTCGCCGCCTCTGTGCAGCGCCTTAAGCGGGAGTCAGGCCAGATTCTTGCGCATGGTGTCGATGACAGCCTTGTAATCCGGCTTGCCGAAGATGGCGCTGCCTGCCACAAAAGTGTCGGCACCGGCATCGGCCACTGCACGGATATTGGCTTCCTTGATGCCGCCGTCCACTTCCAGGCGAATGTCTTTGCCAGAAGCATCGATCAACTTGCGGGCCTTTTCGATCTTACGCAGCGTGCTATCAATAAAGCTTTGACCGCCGAAGCCGGGGTTCACGCTCATCAGCAGGATCAGATCGATGTCTTCGATCATCCAGTCCAGCACCTCCAGCGACGCGGCGGGATTGAACACCAGACCGGCCTTGCAGCCGTGAGCCTTGATGTTCTGAACGCTACGGTGCACATGCTGCGACGCATCGGGGTGAAAGCTGATGTAGTCCGCACCTGCCTTGGCAAAAGCCGTGGCGAGATCGTCCACGGGCTGCACCATCAGATGCACGTCGATGGGCACGGGCTTGCCATCGGGTGTGACCGAATGGGGCTTCAAAGCCTGACAGATCATGGGGCCGAAGGTCAGATTGGGGACGTAATGGTTGTCCATCACGTCGAAGTGGATCCAGTCGGCGCCGGCTGCAATGACATTACGCACTTCTTCACCCAGACGGGCGAAGTCGGCTGACAGAATGGAGGGGGCAATACGGTAGGTGGGGCTCATGGATTGCAATTGTCGCAGTTACCATTAGCTCATGCCGATGAATGAGTTTCTGGTCCAAGTCCAGCCCGCCTACCTGCCCGAGCAATCCGCCCCGGCCGCCGGCGTCTATGTGTTTTCCTACACCATTACCGTCACCAACACGGGTGAGGTGCCCGCGCAGCTGATTGCGCGGCACTGGATCATCACCAACGAGTTGGGCCATGTCGAAGAGGTCAAGGGCCTGGGCGTGGTGGGCCGACAGCCGCTGCTGCAGCCCGGTGAATCCTTCGAGTACAGCAGCGGTTGCCAGCTGCGCACGCCCACGGGCACCATGCGGGGAAGCTATCTCTGCGTGAATCACGAGGGCGAGACCTTCGAGTGCGAGATTCCGCTCTTCGTGCTGCAGATGAATGAGTCCGGCGACCCCATGCCCATGCCCGAGAAGCGCGTTCTGCACTAAGGCGGCCACCCCACATTTGCATGAAGAAAAGCACTCTTGACCTGCCCGGCCTGCTGGCGTCCTTGGACCCTGGTGCGGGCCTTGCACAACGCCATCTGTGGCTGATCCATCTGGCCGAATGGATACGCGCGGCCGAACCCTCTGTCGAAGGCGCCGTGCAGCGCGTGAAACAGATCGTCGAGGCCTTTGAGGCCGACCCCGAAGCGCTGGCCCGGCTGCGCCGCTGGAGCCAGACGCTGATGGAGACGGTGGACATCACCGCCCTGCTGGCAGATTTCGGCTTTGCCCCGCGCACGGCCATGGCCAGCGAAGTGGCCGAGCGCCTGCGCTACAAGTTACTGCCCAGCACTCCCGAGACCGAGGATGCCTCCGAGCTGTTCATGCTGGTCTTTCCCGAGCGTTTCGACGCCCGCTGGCTGCATGCGCTGGACAGCCAGCTCATGGCCCGCATTACCACCTTGCTGACCCCGCAGCAGCAGGATGAAGGCGTGAGCTTCTGGGAGCGTAACCTGCTTGACGCCATCACCTATTGCGCGGGACAGATTCTCTCCACAGGCTTTGCCCCGGAGCTGCGTCTGCGCATGAGCGAGCAGGCACGCGAGGAAAAGCCGTTTCATGCGCTGATCCACGATGTGGAAAACCTGCGTGTGGAGGTCATGCTGCCGCTGCGCACCACCGACAGGCGCGACGCCGCAGCCGCCCAGCTGCGCGAACGGCTCGAGGCCTGCCGCGCCGCCGTATCGTCGGTGTACTCCTATGTCGAGGCCGAAGGCATTTCCGTCGGCCTGATCTTCCGCCTGCGCCAGGTGCGTGCGCGCATTCTGCGCATTCGCCGCCTGCTCGATTGCCTGCTGGCAGAAGACCGCGCCTACGAGACGTCAGAGCTGCTGTCCAACCTGGTGGCCGTGGGCATAGAGCGCCGAAGCGTGCGTGCGCTGATGTCCACCAACTCATCGCTGCTGGCCGCCAAGGTGGCCGAGCGCAGCGCCGAAACCGGCGAGCACTACATCACCCGCGACGGCAGCGAATACCGCAAGATGGTGGCCAAGGCCGCGGGCGGCGGCTTTGTGATGGCCTTCACCACGCTGGCCAAGTTTGCGCTGTATGCGCTGGGCCTGTCCGTCTTCTGGTCGGGACTGGCTGCGGGCTTCAACTACGCCATCAGCTTTGTGCTGATCCAGATGCTGCACTTCACGGTGGCCACCAAGCAGCCTGCCATGACGGCGCCTGCCATGGCCGCCAAGCTCAAGGACATCCAAAGTGATGGCTCCATCCAGGAGTTCGTCGATGAGGTTGCTCATCTGGTGCGCTCCCAGGTGGCTGCCATTCTGGGCAACGTGCTCATCGTCTTCCCAGGGGCGTTGCTGCTGTCGCTGGGCTATGCCTATCTTGTCGGCCACCAGGCGCTCAGCACCCCGCATGCGCGCCAGGTGCTGGACTCGCTGAGTCTGCTGGGGCCATCCGTGCTCTTCGCCGCCTTTACCGGCGTGCTGCTGTTTGTCAGCAGCCTGATTGCCGGCGGTGCGGAAAACTGGTTTGTGCTGCGCAACATCGATTCGGTGATTCGCTACAACCCGCGCATCACCCGCTTTCTGGGCACGGGCCGCGCGGATCGCTGGGCAAGCTTTTTGCGCAAGAATGTCTCCAGCCTGGCGTCCAATATCTCGCTGGGTTTCATGCTGGGCCTGGTTCCTGCATTTGCGGCCTTCTTCGGCCTGGGACTGGAAGTACGCCACGTCACCCTATCCACGGGCCAGATCGGCGTGGCCGTGGCATCGCTGGGCTGGGAGGTGCTGCATGACGATCTGCTGTGGTGGGCCGTGGCCATGCTGCCCTTCAATGCGGCGCTGAATGTGGGGGTGAGCTTCTACCTGGCTTTCCGTGTCGCCCTGCGTGCCCACAACGTCAGCGGCGTGGACCGTTCGCGCATCTACAAGGCTATACGCCAGCGCTTCTGGCGCAGGCCGCTGAGCTTTTTCTGGCCTTGACCATCAACCGCCGCCGACCAGCGGCCCACCAGGCCGCAGCATCGCGGGCGGCCAGAGACTTCATGGGTGAATTCGATCTGATCCGCCGCTACTTCCAGCGCCCCGTGCGTCGCGCCGCCCTGGGCGTGGGCGACGACTGCGCGCTGCTGGCCCCAGCCCCCGGCATGCAGCTGGCCATCTCCAGCGACATGCTGGTCGAGGGCCGCCACTTCTTTGCCGATGTGAACCCGCGCCTGCTGGGTCACAAGGCTCTGGCCGTCAACCTCAGTGATCTGGCCGCCAGCGGTGCCAGGCCTCTGGCATTCACGCTGGCCCTGTCCCTGCCCGGTGCCGACGAAGCCTGGATCAGCGAATTTGCGGCCGGCCTGCTGACCCTGGCCGATGCCCATGACTGCGAACTCATCGGCGGCGACACCACGGGCGGCCCGCTCAATATCTGCATCACCGTATTTGGCGAAGTCCCTGCCGGCCAGGCCTTGCTGCGCAGCGGCGCCAGGGCTGGCGATGAAATCTGGGTCAGTGGCACTCTGGGCGATGCACGCCTGGCACTGGAGGCCATGCTGGGCCATGCGCCCTTGCCTGCCGAGTTGCTGCAGCAGGCCCGCCAGCGGCTTGAAGCCCCCACGCCGCGCGTGGCCCTGGGCCTGGCGCTGCGCGGCATTGCCAGCAGCGCGCTGGATGTCAGCGACGGCCTGCTCGGCGACCTCGGCCATATCCTGGAGCTGTCCAGCGTCGGCGCCACAGTAGACAGTCGCTGCATCACGCCCTTGATGGCGGCTGCCGCCTACACGTCAGGCAGTGCATGGCAACTGGATGCAAGACTGCAGCAGCAATGCACGCTGGCCGGCGGCGACGACTACGAGCTGTGCTTTACCGCCCCAGCAGCCCGGCATGCCGACGTACTGGCAGCAGGCACTGCCAGCGGCACGCCGGTGCATTGCATAGGCCGCATCGATACCGAGCCGGGTCTGCGCGTGATCGATGCGGACGGCACCCTGCTGCAAAACCGCTGGAAGTCCTTCGACCACTTCGGCGGATGAACGCAATGAACTCGGCCCGGACGCAAGAGGCGCCAGGACAGGGATAGGAAACCGCCTGGGTTAAGCTCACGCCCTTGGGGCTTACGCACACAGGAATGCAACAAGGGCCTGCCTGCTGAGGCAGTCGTCTTGCCTGAACCCGTTTTGCGTAAGTCATGTCCCTGTCCACTGCCCACAAGAGCTGCCAATGCGTTCAAGCCGTCTTCTGCCTGTGTCCATGGTCTGTGTCGCAGCTGCTTTGCCCGGGCTCGCCCTGGCCGACGCCAGCAGCCTCAGTGTCTCGGGCAATCGCGCGCCCATCACCGAGGTCACGCTCTATCCCGGCATCGCCGCCGTACAGCGCGAGGCACGCATCGACGCCCAGACCCGTCTGCTCAGCTTTGAATGCCTGCCTGCCAGCGTGGATACGCAGAGCCTGCAGATCAGCGGCGACGAAGGCGTGCGCGTGGGTGAGATCAAGACCCTGATGCAGTCCAGGCAGATGGCTGCCAAGGAATGCACCAGCCCGCTGGATCAGCAGATTCGCGGCCTTGAGGATCAGCTCGCGAACATCGAGGCCGAAGAAGGCGCCGCCAGGCTGGTGGGCGATTTTCTGCAGGGCATGAGCAAGCCCGGTGACGAAGCCAGAATCAGCCCCGCGCAGATCGCCGGCACCAGCCAGGTGCTGCGCCAGACCAGCCGCGACAACAGCCTGCGTGCCCACCAGATTCAGCGCCAGAAGCAGGATCTGCTGGCGCAATTGCAGCCTTTGCGCCAGGAGCGCGACCGCACGGGTTCCGAGCAGTCTCAGGTCATGAAAGTCAGCGTGCAGCTGGCCAGCGCACGCGCGGCCAATGTGCGCCTGAGCTACCAGGTGCGCGGGCCGAGCTGGCAGCCCAGCTACCGCGCCCAGTTGAACACCACCAAGCAGCAGGTGCAGCTGGAGCGCCAGGCCCTGGTCGTGCAGGCCAGTGGCGAGGACTGGAGCAATGTGCGCCTGCGCCTGTCCACCGGCCAACCCAGCCGCAGCACCCAGGGTGTCATGCCGCGCCCCTGGACGGTAGATATCGCCCAGCCGCTGCCCCCCGCCGTACCGGCGCCGGCCCCCGTCGCCATGATGGCGCGCAGCGGAGCCCGGGCGATGCGCGAAGAGGCAGTGGCACCGGACTTGCCGGTGCTCGATGTCTCCAGCATCAACACGGCCTACAGCACGCAATTCATCGTGCCGTACAAGATCAGCGTGCCCTCCAGCGCCGAGCGCATCACGCTGTCGCTAGGTCAGGAAAATCTGGCCACCAGCTTGCTGACCCGCACCGCGCCGGCCATGGAAGAGGCGGCCTATCTGATTGCCACGCTGCAGGCTCCGCCAGGCATCTGGCCAGCGGGCCCGGTAGCTCTGTTCCGGGACGAGGCGCTGGTTGGCAACGGCAGACTGGACTTTGGCAACGCCCAGGCGCTGGCGCAAGGACTGTCTTTTGGTCGCGATGAAAACGTGGTGGTGCGCCGCCTGCCTGCGCAAAGCCACACCGGCAGCGGCGGCTGGGCCAGCAGCAAAACCGAGCGCAGCATCGTGCGCCACTACGCCGTGGAAAACCGCCACAACCAGCCCATCGCGCTGCAGGTGCTGGACTCGGCCCCTGTTTCGCGCAATGAGCAGATCAAGGTGCAGTCGCAATACAGCCCGCAGCCCGCCACCACCAGTTGGAATGCGCAAAACGGCATGGTTGCCTGGGAGCAGAATCTGGCCGCCCGCAGCACGGCTCAGTTCCAGGCCACGCACCAGATCCGCTTCCCAGAAAACCAGCCCATCACCGGCCTGCAGTAAGGCAGCGCGTATCATCACGCCATGACGGATGATCTATCAGATAGCGCCGCAGCGCATACGGATAGTGCGCAAGCAGCTATCAATAACAAAGCAAGCCACGGCATGAGTGCGGCAGGAATCGCCCACCCCAGCGTGAAGTTCATGCTGCAGCATCCGGCCCATTTGATTGCTCTGGGCTTTGGCTCCGGTCTGCCCCGCGTCGCCCCCGGCACGGTGGGCAGCCTGTGGGCCTGGCTGGCCTATCTGGTGCTGGCACTGTGGCTGAGCCCGGCACAGATCGGCTGGCTGATTGCCGCCAGCATTCCCGTAGGCTGGTGGGCCTGCACCGTCACCGCAAGGCATATGCGCGTGGCCGACCCCGGCCATATCGTCTGGGACGAAGTGGTCGCCATGTGGATGGTTATGTGGCTGTGCATGCCCATGGGCTTCTGGGGTCAGCTCACCTGCTTCGCTCTGTTCCGCTTTTTTGATGCCGTCAAACCCCAGCCCGTCAAATGGGCAGACCGTCTGTTCAAAGGCTTCGGCCCGCGCGGCGGCTGGGGAATCATGTGGGATGACCTGGTAGCCGCCTTCTGCACTCTACTGGTCGTGGCCCTCTGGCGGCATTTCTTCTGACCGCGCAAGCCATGGAGGAGACGATGAGCACACAAGCAAGCGGCATCGAAGAACTGGTGCGGCAACTGGCCGCCAGGCTGACCGAAAAAGGCTGGATGCTGGCCACCGCCGAAAGCTGCACCGGCGGCATGATTGCTGCGGCCTGCACCGATCTGGCAGGCTCCAGCCAATGGTTCGAACGTGGTTTCGTGACCTACTCCAACGAGGCCAAGACCGAGATGCTGGGCGTGCCTGCCGAGCTGATCGCCAAGCACGGCGCCGTCAGCGAGGAGGTCGTGCGCGCCATGGCCGAAGGCGCCATACGCAATTCACGCGCCCAGGTCAGCATTGCCGTGACGGGGGTTGCGGGCCCGAGCGGAGGCTCTGCCGAAAAGCCTGTGGGCACAGTCTGGTTCGGCTGGAATGTGGATGGGTGCAGTATCAGCGAGCTGCAGCAGTTCGCCGGTGGCCGCTTCGCCGTGCGGGCCGCAACGCTTCGGCATGCCCTGGCGGGGCTGCTGACGCAACTGAATGCTGACTGCCGGACTAGCCAGCGGGCTTAGAACACCAACTGAACATCGGCAGCGCAATTGAGCTGCACGCCCACGTCGGTGGTGGCCAGGTCTATGCCCAATACCTTCAGCAGCACATTGACCAGTGGGTCGAGCAAGGGCGACAGCACCTGACCGATCAGAGCGGCAACGGCGCCACTCAGCCCACCCAGCAGATCGAACACAGTCCCTAGCAAAGCGGTTAGAAGGCCGTTGGGGCTGCCGGTCGCGGGAATGCGCGTCAGCTGGATTTGACCGACTGTCGGAGCCAAGCTGCCGACGATATTCTTTGCTGCCACGCTCTGGTACAGCGGCGCCTGCTCAAGCCGCGGCGGATTTACGAAGACATGCGGATCGACGATGTTCTCGCCCACGGGCGAGTCCACGGATGCGCCCAGCCCACCGAAATAAAGCGGGGTACGTCCGGCGCCATTGCACCCGAGGCAACCGACGTCGGCCACGACCAATGGCTGCACTATGGGATAGACCTTGGAGGAAAATGCCGCATTGGCGGCATCTGCCGGCGTATTGCCCATCCTCCCTATGCGCAGGTTGGAGACGGCCGTGGTGCTGCGGGTGTGCAGCCATTTGTTGCCGGCCTGACAAGAGTAATCCGTCAGCCTCGCGCTGCCGCTGCCCACATCCAGTGCTATGTCCAACCTTACAGGCGGTGGCAGCACCTGGATATCCATCCATTTCGGAGGAATGCCTCCGAGCAATAGATTCACGGTCGTCAACACAGGCGACAGCAGCACCAGCACGCCATTGACCAGACCCGTTACGGCCGAGGCCAGCGGCACTTCCGCCGAAATCAGCGTGCGCACCTGTGCCGTACGCACAAAAATGGCGTGCTCGCCCGTGGGATTTTGCTTGGCCAGAGACGGATCGCCTATAGCAGACAGCTGCGGCGGCTCTATCACCTTGAGCTTGACAGAGATGCCCACCAGACCCAGCGGCAGATCGAGCGCCGCCACGGCCGCACTGTTGGCGTTGCCCAACTGCGCGACTGCCTGCACGAGATCAAAGGCGCGCAGCCCCAGATCCAGCGCCGAAGCCGGCAGACCTGTCTGCAGTTTCAACAGTTGGCCCAGCGTCAACGGCACTCCGCCCACACTGGCGGCGGCTTGCACGAGTTTTTGCAGCGCATCCACGACCACTCCTGCCGTCTGCTTCTGTCGCACCACGTCCAGCAAGGCGGTGAGCACGCTGCCTACACGCGCATCGGCTTTGAGCAGCCCGTCGTAATCGCCGGCAGCCACATTGAGTTGGACCGCCAGCGCATCAAGAAATTGCAGCAAGCTCACCCGCGTATCCAGCAAACCCTGCCAACCCACGGCATCGATTTTCACGCTCGACTGCAGCAGACCGCTGAACAGCGCATCGAGCAACGGCGACTGACTGCTGTCTACGCTCAGCAGCGTGCTTCGAACGCTCAAGGCCGCCGCAGGGGGCTTGCGCGCCGCGGTGGCACTGGCAACCACCAACCGCCCCTGAGCCTGCCCGGCCGACAGGAGGAAGAAGTACGGCACGCCGCGTGTCACAGTGACCCGGCTCGCATTGAAGGGCGTACCACCAGCCACGAAATAGTCGGTTGCAGCGCCCGCACGCCGGGGACTCCAGCTGCCGCACTCCACGACAAGCGCATCGCCATCGAGCGCAGCTTCATTCAGCCCGTTTTGCCGCGCACTGCTGCGGGCATTGTCCTGGCAGGCCGAAACTACGGTCGCGGCCCCCCCCAACGCCGCCAAATCAGCAATCTTCTGCAACTCGCGCTTCTGCCAGAACATATTGCCGATATCGATGGTTGCCAGGCAGATCACGGCAATCATCAGCCATAGCGCCCCCAGCATCGCCACGGAGCCCGATTGGCGACGAGTGCGAAGACCGCTCAGGCCTTTGGCAAAAGACTGCATGCAGAGAACCTCTCTGACCGCTTAGCGGCTACCACCTGTCTTGCTGCCCACTTGTGTTTCAGCGCTCTCCGGGATCTTGTGGGTAAAGCTCTCCAGATAGCGCTGATAGCTGCGCTGGGCCACATCGCTTGTCACGGGATAGGCATTGCGCGATGCGTACTGGCCGCCGGCCTGCAGCGCCAGCAGATGGCTGGTGGCATCGCCCACACGATTGCTTGCCGGTGGCGTCAGGGAGGCATTGCCCGGAGCCGGAGTCTGAGTCACTGCGGCCTGCGCAGTTGCTGCGGGCATCGCTGCCGCACTTCGGGGCGCACTCATATTGGTCACGCCTGTGCCGAGGCCGGTATTGCCACTGGCCTGCGCCATGGCGACCGAGGCCATGCCCAGTGCCATCAATGCCAGGGTGAATGCGCGGGCCCATGGGATGGATGCTGTCTGCGTATTCATGTGGACTACTCCTTGAAGGTTCAGGGCCAGGCACGCTCGGGCGCACCCGTCTTGGCAGAAGCTGCAGGCTTGCTGCCGGCATCTTCATCGGGTGTCTCAAAAAACAATCCACCCGCCGCTGCGCGCTGCGGCAGCATGGCTCGCACAGCCTGCTTGCCGCCGGATTCACCGCTCTGACGCACTGCGACAGGGTTTGCCGCAGCCATCACCACGGCAGCCTCCGGCACCGACCTTGTCGGGCGCACGGGCTGGCGCGGGATCACGGACTGCGGTGCAGGCTCGGCTTGCAAAGCCATTGCTGGCCGCGTCTGCTGCACTTTGGCGGGCATCGCCTCGGTAAGCAGAGGCTGTTCAGGTTTGGGCGTCTCCTGCTTCGCTGACCGAGAAGCCGTCGCCACGGCCGCCTCCAGTGGCAGTGCAGTTTTAGCTATCGATACAGGAGCTATTTGCGCTTTATTGACAGCAATTTCAGACTGCTTTACTTCTGAAAGTATTTCCAATGAAGCGGTAGCTGCTACATTATCAGGAGCATCCATTGCCTGCCCAGGCACAGGCGGCACGTAGGCATAGGTTTGCGCAGCCGCCGGCATCAGCTGGCTCGCCCCCTGACCGGGGTGACGCGGCCTTCCTGCATCGAAGCTGCCGCCAGAGACCATCCACTGACCACCGCTGGGCGCCCGCTCCACACTCCGCGCCACCATGGGCTGAGCTGCGGGCAGCGGCAACAGGGTCTGGGTCACATGGGAACGAGACGGCACAGAGTCCGCTGCCTTGACTGTCACTACCGGAGCCTTTGCGGCTTCAGGCTCCGGTGCGGGCTTTTTTGCGGCGGGTACCTCCTGCACTGCAGCAGGCTCCGGCACTTCGGCGGATTTCCCGGAACTGGCCACGGCCTCAGGTGCAGTCTTCACTTCCGGACGAGAGAGGTTGACGACCTTTCCGGTCGCAGCCGCGGCAGGCTTTGCTGCGGCCAGACTTGCATCCCTCAACCACTCCCCGGCCTGCTCCTTGACCAGCTGCTGGGTCTGTGCATCCAGCTTGCGCTGGCGCATGAATTCCTCGGCCTGCGCGCTCTGGCCGCTGACCATCATGAACAGGCTCAGGTTGACGTTGGCCTGTGCATCCTCGGGGTTGAGCTGCGCCGCCTGCATCAGGGGAATGCGCGCTGCATTCAGGTCACGCGCACGCAGATAGGCATAGCCCAGATCGGTCAACAGGCGCGAATCCACAGGATTGCTCATGCGCGCCTGCTCCATCTGCTGAGCGGCACTGCGAAAGTCGCCCTGCTCTGCGGCCACACGGCCCAGGCCGTAGCGTGCGGCACCATCCTTGGCGCTGCCCAACAGGCCCTGGTAGATGGGGATGGCTGCACTGAGCTGCCCCACCTGACGCAATGCATCGGCGCGCAACAGCCTCGAATCGCTGGAAGCGCCCCACTGCTTGTCCAGTGCATCCAGGTGCGCGATGGAGGCATACCAAAGCGACTTGGACTGCATCTGCTTGACCAGAGAGAGGTAGGTGTCCTGCGTGTCGACCACCGCCTCCTTCTCCAGCGGCCTGTCTGCTGCGGCCTTGGCCGCGGGCGACAGCACGGACTGGTTCTGCCCCAGCAGATTGCCCATGCTGGAACAGCCCGACAGCAGAGCCATGGTTGCAGCCGCCAATGGCAGCATCAGATATCGGCTTTCTTTTTTCATTTTGTCATCCCTCCCAGTGCCCGGATCACGGCAAGAAACCCCGGTCCGGCTGTAATGATGATCAGGGCAGGAAGCAGCGTCACCACCATGACGCCCGTCATCTTGACCGAGATCTTTCCTATCAACTCCTTCATCTTGGCCTTGCGCTGCTCGCGCAGACGTTCGCCAAAAATGCGCAGCGGCTCCTGCACGGCTCCGCCATATCTGTCGATCTGAGTCATCAGCGATGTCAGATTGGCAAGGTTGTCGTTCTGATAGACCTCGCTCATGCGCCCAAAGGAACGCTCGCGCGTGCTGCCCCGGCTGTACTGCTGGTTGGCCAGCTGTATCTCTCGCGAAAGCACGGGCATGACATTGCCGAAGTCAGAGCCAATCACCTGCAGGGTCTGATCCAGGCTCAAGCCCGTGCCTTGCAGCAAGCCCAGCAAGTCGACGAGCAAAGGCAGCTCTCTGGCGACGCTGGCCCTGCGGCGGCGCGCCACGCTGCGCAGCACCCATTTGGGAAGCAGAAAACCTATGGTGAACGCAGCAAACAGGTAGAGCAGAAATTGTTTGCTGCCCGAAAGAACAAAGGCAGCAAGCAGCACAAGCAATACAGAGACCACGCAGCGCGCTATCAGGTATTGCAGCTGCGCGCGAGTCGACCCCCAGCCGCATTTGCTCAGCAAAATGCGGTCTTCCTGTGCCACCAGCGCCTTGCCAAACGAGGTATTGAGCCAGTGTGCAGGCAGATCGCCATCGCCATTGAGCGAGCGCAGCAGATCTGCGGGCCTGGCAGGCGCTGCCGCCTCATTCGCCGCAACCGCGCCGCTGCGGCTCAGTGCATCCTGCACCACCTGACTGCTGCGTTCGCGTCGCTGATGTGCATAGGCAATCAAAGCCGCACCAATCAGCGCCGCCAAGGCCACAAATGCCACGCTCAGCATCAGCAAAAGACGGGATGTCTCCATCAGTCGGCCCCCTCATCGAGCTTGGCCATGCGGTAGAGCAGCAGCACACCAAAGACCTGCAACGCAGCCGCTGCCCAGATGATGTTGCGGCCACTGGCGTCATTCCACATCCTCAGGAAATAGCTCGCGTTGAAGGAAATGATCAGACAGCACACGGCCACCGGCAGCAGACTCAGCACCCAGGCCGACAATCGCGTTTCGGCCGTCATGGCAGACAAGTCCTGCTCGGCCTGCTCGCGGTCGCGCATGAAATTGGCCACACGCTCCAGCAGCAGGTCGACCCGGCCGCCATAACGCACGCTGATGCGCAAAATAGCTGCCAGCAAGTGCAGCTCGTCCAGTCTTGTCTGCCTGGCCACATGGGCCACCGCATTTTCCAGATCCATGCCCGCGCGGGCCAGACTGGCGGCTTTTTCCATGACCGACTGCAACGGGTCTTTGGTGCTGGCTGCAGCCATCTGGAACGCTGCCTGAACGGAGTTGCCAATGGTCACCAGGCGCACCGTGTTGTCGAGAAAGCCAGGCAACTGCTGCGTGAGCCTGGTGCGGTACTTCTGTGCCCGCGTGTAAAGCAAAAAGAAGAAGCCAATTCCCAGCACCACCAGCGCTGCACTACCGGCCAGCCAGCCAGCAGCAAAGCCAACGGCCAAAAACGTCGCAGCAATCAGGACCAATCCGCCATAGAAAAGTCCGGCACTGGCCGTCCCCAACAAAGCGGCGGGAACCGGCCATCCTGTTTTTTTCTCATGACCCAGCAAAGCATCCGCCACGGAGCCGTCAAAAGCCGATGCCGCGGCATCCTTGGCCGCAAACCCAGCCGCAGCTGCTGCGCTTTTCTCCAGGCTCTGCTCCAGATGCCTGGTCATACGGTGCGTCTTCTGCTGCCGGCTGACAAACATCCACAGCGCCATGGCGGCTGCAGCAATCAGCAGCGCCAGGCTCAGGAGTAAAAACGCATTGCTAGCCATGACGCAGTCCCGCATGGCTTGCGCCGTTACCTCCCGCGTGCTGCAGCACCGCGCGATAGCGTGCCAGCTTGGGCGTATGCGGCACCATGCCCAGCGTGGTCCAACGCTCCAGATCCTCGCCGTCGGGCTGGGGCAGCAGCTCGTGACGATAGAGCTCCTGGGTGGCAATCACGCTGTCGATGATGCCCGTGACTTCGGTGATCGATGTGATGCGCCGCTTGCCATTGGGCAGGCGGCTGATCTGCACGATGAAATCGAGCGCATTGGCAATCTGGCGGCGCAGGCTGACCTCGCTGCCCTGAAAGCCCGCAAAGCCGGCAAGCATCTCCATGCGGTGCAGACACTCGCGCGGAGAGCTTGCATGGATGGTGGCCATGGAGCCGTCGTGACCGGTGTTCATGGCCTGGAGCATCTCCAGCACTTCCGCGCCACGCACCTCGCCCACCACAATGCGATCCGGGCGCATGCGCAAGCTGTTGCGCAGCAGATCCCGAATGGAAACCACTCCCGCGCCTTCAAAGCCACCGGGACGGCTTTCCATGCGCACCACATGAGGGTGAGGCAGCGTCAGCTCGGCCGTGTCCTCAATCGTCACCACCCGCTCATTGCCGGGGATAAAGCCCGCAATCGCATTGAGCATGGAGGTCTTGCCGCAACTGGTGCCGCCGCTGATGAGAATATTGCAGCGTTCGCGCACCGCCAGCTCCAGCAAGCGGGCCATGCCTTCGTCCATGGTGCCGAAGTCGACCAGATCCTGGACTCGCAGCGGATCATTGCGAAACTTGCGGATCGAAACCGCCGGCCCGTCCAGCGACAAAGGCTCTATCACCACATTGATACGGCCGCCGTCCGGCAAACGTGCATCGACCATGGGCGTGGATTCATCAAGGCGCCGGCCCAGCGGGGAGATGATGCGGCGTACGATGCGCAGCACATGGGCGTTGTCGGTGAAGTGCAAGGCCTCCTGCTGCAAAATGCCCTTGCGCGAAACGAATACGCGCTGATAGCCGTTGATCAGAATGTCCTCGACCTCCGGGTCGGCCATCAAGTCGTCAAGCGGCCCCAGCCCCGACAACTCCTTGTTCAGTGCCTGCGCAATCCATTGCACCTCCTCGTCATTGACGGGAAAGCGCTGCTGACGCACAAACTGCTCCAGCTCCTGGTGCACAAACTGGCGCACACGGCTGGTTGACCACTTGGCAAACACTGCCCCCAGTTCCTCCACACGCGTCAGCAAATGCTCATGCGCGACGTTCTTGATCAGCAGCAGTTGCTTGGAGTCCGAAAAATGACTGGTTTTTTCGGCGAAAACAATGTCCATGCTCATTCGCCTCTCCTCAATCGCTTGGCCCATTGCCCCAGAACGCCCGACACTGGCGCCGCGACCTTGTCGGCCGCAACCGCTGCGCTGAGCAATGCTCTGGCCATGCTTCTGACGCAAGTCACATAGGGGTCACCGCGCAGCGACTGCGACAACAGCTGGCCGCAGCTGGCGGCATTCAGCAAAACCGTGGATCGGTCCGGAACCACATGTAGCAGCTCCAGACCAAGGCGCTGCGCGACCTCTTTGGCGGGCAGCCCGGCTTGTGCATTGAAGCGGTTGAGCACCAGCTTGAGCGTGCCGCGATTGACGCCCTTGGCATCGAGCTCCTTGAGCATCTGCGCCGTAGACACAATGCCTCCCAGTGACTGGTCACAAACCACCCAGCCTAGCCCGCTCTCGCGCAGCAAAGGCGCCAGAAAATCAGCCTGAACCATGCCGCCCAGATCGATCACCTGCACCCCTAGCAGGCTCTTGAGCGTATTGACTACGCCCGCTGCAGCCGCAGGGCTGACTTCGCGCAGCATGCCCAGATCGGAAGGCCAGGCCAGAGTCACCGCGCCCGTGGAGTGCTTGGCAAACGCCGAGTTGATCAGCGTCGCGTCCAGCCTGCGCATATTCTGAACCGCGTCCACAAAGCTGAAGTCACCCGCGATGCCCAGATAAAGCAAGCCATCGCGTGCAGGCAAACCCAGATCCAGCAATGCCGCGTGCGCAGACTCATCCTGCGGCAGCTGACTTGCGCCAAAGGGCCGAGCAAGCTGCTTTTTGTTCTGGGCGCCTCGCACGTCATAGGCATGCATCTCCTGGAACATCACGGCCAGATGCGTTGCCAGCGTAGTCACCCCCATCCCGACACGAGCTCCCAGCAAAGGCAGGGAAAAGCCCTTGGTTTCCGGCTCCAGCGCCACGGCAGCAGGCAGCTGAGTGCGTGCATGCATCTGATGCCTGACGGCTGCATTGGCCTCTCCTTCGGACGCATCCCAGTCAATGAATTCGGCCACACCACAGCGCAGGGCCGCACGCATGGAAGCGGGCTCGGCTGCAGAGCCGGATCCCATGATCACCACACCGGGGAATGCGGCACGCAGCTCGCTGACCAGGGCGATGGCAGCCTCCGTCATGGGAGCCGAGAAATCCGCCACCACCACGCCAAGCCCAGGCGCCGAAATCGCAGCGTGAAGCGTTGCCAGATCGCCAGCCACCGGTATCACTTCCGCATCGCTGCCCAGAGCACTCGCCAGCCAGAAAGCGTGCGATGACGACTGCGTCACCAGCACCACGCGGACATTGCTGCGCGCAGACCCTGGCTGCGCGGTATTGAGCTGGGATGAGTCCATGCGCATATTCATGTCTCTACTCTGACACTCAGCGCGAGAAGCCTGGCGCCACGCTAGACGACAGGCCTCCCGCGATCCATGGACCCCACACCGCAGGATCACGCTGCTCGGTGCGCCCGGGCAGCAGCGGCTCCACATTCACATCGCGGGCCAGCGGCTTGACAAGGCGCGGCGTGACCACAATCGCCAGCTCGCTCTCCTTTTGCTGAAACTCCTGGCGCTTAAATAGCACACCCAAAATCGGGATATCGCCCAACAAAGGAACCTTGTCGGTGCCTGATGTGGTGTTGCGGCTGACCAGGCCGCCAATCACAAAGCTTTCGCCGTCGCCCAGCTCCACCGTCGTATCGGCACGGCGCGTGGTAATCGAAGGGACGGTCGCGCTGTTCAGAACAATGGTGTTGGCATAGTCCAGCTCGCTGGCCTCAGGCGCCACCTTGAGCACGATGCGATCGTTGGACAGCACCGTGGGAGAGACCGTCAAACCAATGCCGTAAGGCTTGTACTGTATGGCCACCATGCCCGTGCCCGCAGGCACGGGAACCGGCACTTCGCCGCCGGACAGAAAATTGGCGCTTTGGCCGGACAAAGCCACCAGGGTCGGAGCCGCCAGCACCCGCGCCAGATTATTGCCTTCGAGCATGCCGATATTGACACCGATGCCGGCCTTGTCGAACTGCATCAGCAAGTTGAAGGCCTGAGTCAAAGGATTCGCAGAGGCGCCCGTCGTGGAACTCCCCCCGCTAATGCCATAAGAGCCGCGTCCAAAAATGCCAAAGCTGAAGCCGGAGCTGTTAGGGGACGTGCTGAACAGGTTGAGACCCACCTTCTTCATCTGGGTCTTGTTGAACTCGACCACCTTGACATCGACCTGCACCACATTGCTCTTGAGCTGGACGCTGGAGAGATCGACGGTCTTGGCCTTGTCAGCCGACTGCGCGTTCGCCAACTCACCGGCAAACTGCTGCTCTATCAGGCTGGAGGCCCTGGCTGTGCGCAAGTCCACACGCTGTTGCACATTGAGCATATAGCTCTGCGCCTGCGCTTCACCGCGCGGCCACACCATGAAAGATGTACTGCCGGGCTTGAGCGGGCTCAACAAGATCTTGGCGGCAGCACCCTTGCCCGCACGCTTGATATGCACCGCCGCAATCGTGTCGTCGCCGATTGCAATGCGCTCCACACCGCCAGGCAGATCCAGCTCATGCTGAGCCCCCATGACCAGCTTGATTTCCCTGGCTGCTGTTGCTTGCTGCGCTCTGCTTTCGCCTGCATTGGGGGCCTGCTGCGCAAGGGCCGGGACAGTGACGGCACTCAAGGACAGGCCGCAGAGCAGATGCAGCGGCTTCATTGGCGCAGTGCGGGTCGAGATCCAGAAAATCTTGTTATTCATAGCTCAGTACCGCACGGTTTGAGAGTTGGCGCCACGTACAAATTCAACAGGCAGGGAGGTGTCTGCAGATGCAGTACGCGTGCGCGGCACTGCAGGCTTGGCAACACCAGCTGTCATCGGCTTGGCAGCACTCGTGCGCGCTGCAGAAGTGCCTGCAGACCCAGCCAGGCTGCTCATGGCCACACCGGCCTGCGCTGCGTCAGCACCTTCCAGCGGCGCTACAACAGCGCCTTTGGGCATGGCCACAGTCAGCACGCCGGGCAGCGGCGCAAACTTTTCCATGTCCGGCTCTGTCATATCCGTCGGATTGCGCAGTGCTAGTACCAAGCTGCCGCTAGAGCCTCCCAAGGCCAATTGACTCACCTCTGCCACAGGTACTGCAAGCACTGCGGTGCGTGCGTTGTCAGGGCCACTGGCCTGCTTGCCGTCAGTTTTTTCAGCCGTGGTCAGTGCATCGACTGATGCAGCGCCATAGGCAAGCACGCGCTTGCGCGAAAGCAGCAAGCGAGCCTGGCTCTGGTCGATTTCATTGCCATCGCGGCGCAGAACAAAAAACACATCGACAAAGTCGCCTGGTCGTATACGGTTGCCTGCGCCAATGCTTTCATCGACCTTGACAGCAACAGCACGCTCACCTTCTGCGACCTTCAGGGCAAGGCCCGTCACCATCTGCCCTTTGAGCACAGGAGCGCCTTTGGGGATGTCAACCGCTGGCACAGACCCCACTGCAGCAGCCACATCGTCATAAGCACCATCAAGCTTGGAAGGAAGAGCGGAGAGTTGAAGGTCCTCGGCTTTGAGCGCTTGCCCAGCAGGAATGGCTTGTGCCGCCACAACGACGCTCACGTCGGCGCTGGACTTGCTGTCGCTATTGCTGGCCTGAACTTGAGGGTCACTCGCTTGAGGCGTCTTGGCCAGCATCCAGCCATAAACACCCAAGGCCAACGCAATGGCCAGCAATACACCGACAGCGATCTTTGCGAGATTCACCATAACTTCCTCTCTTCATGCTCTGCCATCTATGGCAGGGCTTTATCGTTGTAGTCAGTCAATCAAGCTAATCTGAGCCACTGCCTTGCCTTGCAAAAGATTAGGCGTGGGCAAACTGAGTAAAGGACCGAGCAGCTTTGGGATTAGAGGTGCGACAGCGTAGTTGTAGTTCACCTGCATCGTGACGCAGTTCACCAAACTAGTATCACCAGAGGGAGTGAAACTCGCCGAACCCGTGCCGCATTGGCCAGAGGTGGCATAAACACCAGCAGCAGTACTAACTCCGGTACTGCACGATGCAGTCCCTAAGCCTGCTCCAATATTTTTCAGCCAATCAGTCGCGACATTGGCAGTAGCGCATGCCGCAGTGAGCCGGGCCTGCAACTGTGCGGCCTTGGTCATGGTGCTGCCTGACGGTACAGACGGATAACGCACCGCAGCTCTTGCGCCTTCCGCAGCAGCTAGCGTCAACGTTTGCTGCGCAGCAAAAATCAGCCCATAGGTAACAACTGCGTAGAAAATCAGGAAAAAAATGGGAAAAAGGATTGCAAACTCAATGGCGGCAGCACCATTTTGGCTCTTTGTTTGCATATACCCTCCATTTCCCCTTTATTTATTGAACATCAAGATAATCACTGTTGCGACTGACATATATGTCACGTAAGGAATGAATCGATCATTTCTCACAAAATTCCGTTCACCCCAAACAAGTGAACCAGATAAAAAATATACTATCCTGAATTTAGCAAAAATTCCATGCAATACAGCAAAAAAACAACTGAGTGCCCAGATAGGCAGGAGCAAATCAAAACCGACCCACAAACCGACAACTGCAGCAAATTTCACATCACCGGCACCCATCATATTTCTTGAGTAAAAAAACAAAAGAACCACAAATGCAGTGAAAAATCCTAACAAAGAATCACCAAGACTGATGGAAACTGGATGCGCATCTTTAAATACTGACACTGAAGCCAATGCCAGCAATATTCCTAAGATGATCACCCAGTTCTCGCAACGCCTGTGCAAGGCATCGTAGACAGCCGCATAACACATCCAAAGCAAAAACAATATTCCCATGGATCATGTCTTTGAAATAGCCGTCAACTTATCCACAATCGCACCGAATATCAATACCAACTGTGATCCGATGTTGGTAACGGAAGCAATAATTCCTACTGCAATCAATCCAGCAATCAATCCATACTCAATCGCTGTTGCAGCTTCTTCATCGATCCAGAATTTAATAAATTGATCCTTCATAATTTTTTCCTTGAGAAACTGAAATATAAATTCTCATCGAAGATACTCATTCACTACCCAATCAGGTTTTCGGTATTGCGGTAAGCTTATTTACGACCGCATCAAACAATGCCTTTAACTGTGTCCCAATATTTGTGACAGAGGCAATGATTCCCACAGCAATCAGCCCTGCGATCAGGCCGTACTCAATCGCCGTTGCACCTTCTTCATCACGCCAGAATTTGATGATTTGGTCTTTCATGATCAGCTCCTTGAACAATCAGGTTGAAGAATCGCCGTGGCGACCTTTTCGACCACCGCGGAACTGATCTTACGGATCAAGAAACATCTTGAAATATTTGAAATAGCTATCAACAAATATGCAGCATAGCTCTCAACAATTTCAATCCTCTGGCAGCAAGCTCCATCGCACCAAAAAAATCCAATAAAAACAATCACTTCACAAACCGAAAGAGATCATCTGCAATTCTTCCGACTAATCCCTCACGTGTAGCTTCCGGTTCAATCTACGCAATCTTCATTCATTTCCTACAGACCATTGGATTTCATCCTACATTTAGTAATCGGGTTAACCCTTGTTCTTGAATGAAAAAACAAAAAGGCCTGTAGTTAACAGGCCTTTTTGAAACAAAAGAGATCGCTCAATACCGCGACTCGGAAATCACTGCAGAGCTTTAATCAGTTTGAGAGCAATGTCCTGCAGCGGTGGCTGCAGTTTTCTATAGCAATCGAGCAAGCGCTGCTCGTCGCTGGGTAGCGATGCGGTCTCGGAATGCAGACCTGCCATCAATTCCAGCGCCGTGGTCTGCAGCGCGACGGCCAGTCTTGCCAGTGTGTCATTCTTGAGAGTGCGAATGGCTCCCGACTCGATCTGCGAGATGGCGGATGCAGTGACATCCGCCATCTGCGCCAAGCGCCCCTGACTCAAACCCAGCGCCTGTCGCCGGGCGCGTATGCGCTCACCTAAATGCGTCATCTATTCCACTAACCCACACTGAACGGCAATGCCTACGCAAATGTCACGCGGCCTTTTTTAGTTTGAGCCTCCCGACAACCGAGACGCCTTGAGAGAGGACTCTGCAACGCAGCTATCCCCAACGCGGAGGCAGCAAGCAAAGACCGCCCTGCGGTGATGCTGCCGCCTCTTGGCGGGAAAGCTCAAAGAGCCTCAGGCGGTGGCTCTGGTCAGGCCCCGTGGCACTTCTTGAACTTCTTGCCGCTACCGCAAGGGCAGGGGTCATTGCGGCCGGGCTGCTCGCCCTTCACGATGGTTTCCTGGCGGGGGCCCATGCTCTTCCACAGGCGGTACAGGTCATACACGGCCCAGATGGCTTCGCCAAAGGCGTCCACACGCTCCTGGCTGGTCGAGGCGGGGCCGGCTTCGTCGTACAGATTCAGCGCCGGCTCATCGGTGTCGTCTTCGGTCAGGTTGACGATGAACTCCATGGCCGCATCCAGCAACTGGGCTGCTTCCTTGTCGCGGGGAGCGGCCCATTCGTCGGCCCAGTTCTCCACCACAAACATGAAGCCCAACGCCCACACTTGCGAGAACGAGGGCACTTCTTCGCCGGCCAGCTCGGCCTGCTCGGCTTCGGGCAGGATGGCGATGGCGCCACGCGTGTCCAGTGCTTCGGGCTGGAAGGCGGCGTCGTCGGCCAGGGACTTGATGTCGGCATCGAGCTGCTCGCGCACTTCGGCCAGGCGCAGCTCGAACAGCTCCATGAAACGTGCCTGCTGGGCCTCGTCCTTGAAGACTTCCAGCTTGGGCAGGGGCTGGCCTTCGGCCACTTGCAGGGCTTCGCCATCGCCCAGCAACATGGGCATGTATTCGGCTGCGGCGATGGGGCGACGCGTGCAGACCAGAGCGGTCAGGAAACCGTCACAGAATTCCCACTGGGGGATTTCGTCGCCACGGGTGCGCAGCTCATCGAGCAGCGCATCCAGCTCTTCAAGCTGATCGTTGCTCAGTGCGCCCTCGGGCATGTCGGCGAGGACCGCGTCTTCTGCTGCGGAGTTAGGTGCTTGTTCTTGCATAGGGAAAGGCTTTTATGATGGCCCGGACCGTTTCATCACTATCGAAGTGCAGGGCCGGGAGATGGAGCTGGGGGCAGGATGCTCCCGTACAGGCTGAATTTTAGCGGGCCACCATCAACACACCCTGCCATGGGAGTATCTGCAGTGCATCGCTTCTTCAACAGTCTGCCTCTGCGCTATAGCGCGCTAGCCATTTCGGTGGTCGTGCTGGGCATCTCGCTCTACACGCTGACGACAGCAGACAGGGGGCTTGGATGGCTGGTCGCTTCAGGCCTGTTGGTGCTGCTGGGCATCTGGGATCTGCTGCAAAAGCAGCATGCCATTCTGCGCAACTATCCCGTCATGGGACATTTGCGTTTCATCTTCGAATTCATCCGTCCCGAGATTCGTCAGTACTTCATCGAAGGCGATACCGAGGCCCAGCCTTTCTCGCGCGCCCAGCGCTCGCTGGTCTATCAGCGTGCCAAAGGCCAGGTCGACAACCGGCCGTTCGGCACCCAGCTCGACGTCAGTCAGCAGGGCTATGAGTGGGTCAACCACTCCCTGCAACCCACCAAGCTCAGCTCGCATGACTTCCGCCTGTGGATTGGCGGCACGCAGGAGCAACCAGCTGAAGGAGTGGACCCCTGCACCCGCCCTTATCACGCCAGCGTCTTCAATATCTCCGCCATGAGCTTTGGTGCGCTGTCGGGCAATGCCATCCAGGCGCTGAACCAGGGCGCGAAGATGGGCGGCTTCATCCACGACACGGGCGAAGGCTCGATCAGCCAGTACCACCGCATGCATGGCGGCGATCTGATCTGGGAGGTGGCCTCGGGCTACTTCGGCTGCCGCAATGCGGACGGCACGTTCAGCGAAGAGAAATTCATCGCCAACGCCACCGATCCGCAGGTCAAGATGATAGAGATCAAGCTCAGCCAGGGCGCCAAACCCGGCCATGGCGGCATGCTTCCCGGCGCCAAGGTCACTCCCGAAATTGCAGCAGCGCGCGGTATACCCATTGGCGTGGACTGCATCTCGCCCTCAAGCCACAGCGCATTCTCCACCCCTGTGGAGCTGATGCAGTTCATTGCCAGGCTGCGCCGTCTTTCTGGCGGCAAGCCCACGGGCTTCAAGTTCTGTGTCGGTCACCCCTGGGAATGGTTTGCCATGGTCAAGGCCATGCTGGAAACCAATATCACGCCCGACTTCATCGTCGTCGACGGTGCCGAAGGCGGCACGGGCGCTGCGCCTGTTGAGTTTGTCGACCATGTGGGCGTGCCACTGCAAGAAGGCCTGCTGCTGGTGCACAACACGCTGCTGGGAGCGAACCTGCGCCAGCGCATCAAGATCGGCGCGGCCGGCAAGGTCATCACGGCCTTCGACATTGCCCGCATGATGGCCCTGGGCGCCGACTGGTGCAATTCAGGGCGCGGCTTCATGATGGCGCTGGGCTGCATCCAGGCACAGAGCTGCCACACCGGCACCTGCCCCACGGGCGTCACCACGCAAGACGCCGTGCGCCAGCAGGCGCTGGTCGTGCCCGACAAGGCCACGCGCGTGGCCAACTTCCACAAGAACACCTTGCATGCGCTGCAGGAGCTGGTTCAGGCCGCCGGCCTCAGGCATCCCAACGAAATCACGGCCCACCATATCGTGCGCCGGCTGGACGACACCCAGGTCAGCCTGCTGTCCAACCTGATACTGCGCGTGGAGCCAGGCTGCCTGCTCAAGAACCTGGAGCGCCAGCACAAGGTCTTCCAGAACTACTGGCCGCTGGCCACGGCACAGAGCTTTCAGCCGCTGCACGAGCCCGTATTGCGCCCCTCTGCTGCGGGTAGTGCCGACAACGCGGCACAATCTCAGGCTTTTCCCCAGCGCAACGGCATCTGGACCTGAGAAGCCAGAGCTTCGCGCGCCCGACAGACCCCAAGCCGTGCCATCTCAGGATATTTCCGCCCAAGAGCAGATGCCCTCTACGCAGAACGCCATCGATTACCAGGCATTCCTGCGCGAGCATCTGAACCAGCCTCACAGCATCATGCGCTATGAACTGGCGCATGAAACCCTTTGGGTCAAGCGCGCCAACAAAGGCAACCCGGCCCTCAACTACTGGCTGCTGAACACGCTGGCCAAGCTGTTCAGGGCCGCCGTGCTGCAGCCCGTGCCCAACCCCGGCGGGACCGAGTCCCTGCAAACCGAGGTGCGCCGCCTGCGCAGTTTCATGGCCAAGGGCCTGCGCGTGCCGCAAGTGCTGGCCACGCACGAGCAGGCCTTTGTGATGCGCCATCTGGGCCGCCCGGGCGAAGAGGCTCCATCGCTGAGCAATGCCATCGAAGACGCGATTGCCCAAGGGGCACAGGCCACGCTGCAACTCTGGCAAAGAGGCCTGGAGGCCATACAGCAGGCACATGCCCGCGGCGAGGTGCTGAGCCAGGCCGTGGCGCGCAATATGGTGGTCTGCGCCGACGGGGTCATAGGCTTCATCGACTTTGAAGACGACCCTGCTGCCCATTTGCCGCAAGCTGTCTGCATGGCGCGCGATGCGCTCAACTACGCCCAGTCCACGGCACTGTTTCTGCAGCAGGCAGGTGCGCTGGAGCAGGCCCGACAGGCCTGGCAGCAGTTTGTGCAGCAGCTTCCCGCCGAGGCCCGGCAGGTACTGGAGCGAACCGTCAACAAACTGAGCTGGGTGCGCTTTCTGCCCCGCAGCAAGAGCCTGGGGCGCGACACCCTGCGCGTGCTCGCAGCCCATGACTTGCTGGCGGCGCCCCCGCTCTCCGCCTGAATTCCATAAAAGCAATAGCCACCAGCGCTTTCCCTGACTGGGCTCAAGCCTGAAGCCCATGAAAAAAGCCCCGACCATCAGGTCGGGGCTTTTTTCATGGGGTCTGTGCTCGCTCAGGCGTGAGCGGACACCGCCTCGTTTTCTTCCTTGCCTGCCAGAGCAGCATCCAGCTTTTCGTAGTCCAGCGCGTTTTCCCACTTGGAGACCACCACGGTGGCGACGGCGTTACCGATGAAGTTGGTCAGCGAACGGCATTCGGACATGAAGCGGTCTACACCCAGAATCAGTGCCATGCCGGCCACGGGCACCTCGGGCACCACGGCCAGGGTCGCGGCCAGGGTGATGAAGCCAGCCCCCGTCACGCCCGCCGCGCCCTTGGACGACAGCATGGCAACCAGCAGCAGCGCGATCTGGTGGCCCAGGGTCAGATGGGTATCGGTCGCCTGGGCAATGAACAACGCGGCCAGCGTCATGTAGATATTGGTGCCATCCAGGTTGAAGGAGTAGCCGGTGGGCACGACCAGACCGACGACGGACTTGCTGCAGCCGGCTTTTTCCATCTTGTGCATCAGCGAAGGCAGAGCCGATTCGGAAGACGATGTACCCAGCACCAGCAGCAGCTCGTCCTTGAGGTACTTGATCAGCTTGAGCACGGAGAAGCCGCAAAAGCGCGCCACGGCACCCAAAATCACCAGCACGAACAGGGCCGAGGTGATGTAGAAGGTCAGCACCAGCTCGGCCAGGTTGACCAGCGAGCCCAGACCGAACTTGCCGATGGTGAAGGCCATGGCACCAAACGCGCCGATGGGAGCGAACTTCATCACGATGTTGACCAGCTTGAACACGGGCTTGGTCAGGCTTTCAAAGAAGTTCAGCACGGGCTTGCCGGCCTCGCCGACCATGGCCAGGGACACACCGAACAGCACGGCCACCAGCAGCACCTGCAGGATGTTGTCACCCACGAACGGACTGATCAGCGTCTTGGGGATGATGTCCATCACGAAGCCGGTCAGCGTCATCTCGTGCGACTTGGCCACATAGCCCTTGACGGCCGTCTGGTCCAGATCGGCGGGGTTGATGTGCATGCCGGCGCCGGGCTGCATCACATTGGCCACGATCAGACCCACGACCAGCGCCAGTGTGGAGAAGGTCAGGAAATACGCCATAGCCTTGCCGAACACACGGCCCACGGCGCTCAGGTGCGTCATGCTGGCGATGCCGGTAACGATGGTCAGGAAGATCACCGGCGCGATGATCATCTTGATGAGCTTGATGAAGGCATCGCCAAAGGGCTTCATGGCCTCGCCATAGGCGGGCTCGAAATGCCCCAGCAGCACGCCCACGATGATGGCGAACACCACCTGGAAGTAGAGCTGACGGTAGAACGGCAAGTGCTCGCGCGGAGCAGATTCGGTGGGCAGAGTGTGCACGCTGCATCTCCAAGATTGCGGGCGCACCACCGTGGTGCGCCGAATTGCTGCCGTTTGTACTCCCGCGCCCTTTTTGTGCCGATAACCCATTGGTATTAGGTCGGGGTGCGCTCCTAGGGAGAGCATGCACCAACTTAGGGAAATCCCTAGGCGTCAAAATCCGCACTGAACCTGCTCCAGAGCCACACTGGGCTCCTTGATCACCCGCCCTCGTCATGCGTCTTGCGCGAAACCTTGCCCGAAACCGACTCTTTCTGACCCTTGTCATCGTACTCAGCGGCATGCTGTTGAGCATGTGGGCTGCCAGTCGCGTCGCGCTGCAGACCTCTTTGCACGATGAAAGCGAGAGCGTGCAGCGCCAGCTCACGCTCTATGCACAGGCCATGGTGCAGCGCGTGGATCGCTACCGCACCCTGCCCGAGGTGCTGGCGCTCGATGCCGAACTCAAGAGCGCGCTCAGCCACCCGCTCAGCGCCACCGAGGTGGACAGGCTCAACCACAAGCTGGAGCAGGCCAACGGCGCCAGCCAGGCCTCCACGCTGACTCTCATCGACAAAAGCGGCAAGGCCCTGGCCGCCAGCAACTGGCGCGACTCGCACAGCAATGTGGGCGAGGACTACAGCTTTCGCCCCTATGTGACCCAGGCGCTGAGCCAGGGCAGTGGCCGCTTCTACGGCATAGGCATGACCACCGGTCTGCCCGGCTACTTTCTTTCCCAGGCCATTCATGATAATGACGGTTCGGTGCTTGGACTCATCGCCATCAAGATCCTGTTTCAGGAACTCGAAGGCGAGTGGAGCCAGTCGCCCGACATCGTCTTCGCCTCGGACGAGCATGGCGTGGTCTTTCTCTCCAACCGCGACGAATGGCGCTACCGCCTGCTGGAGCCGCTGTCCAGCAGCGACCAGCAGGTAGTGCGAGACACCCATCAATACGCGGGCCAGGCCCTGATTCCGCTGGGCTATCGCACCAGCCGGCAGCCTGCTGGCATCGGCATGCTGGCCCATTTCAGCCAGCCGCCACTGGTCGACCCCATGCTCTGGCTGCGCATGGAACTGCCCGAAAGCCAATGGCAGCTGCACCTGCTGCACGACATCGCCCATAGCCAGACAGCCAGCCACTGGGCGGCAGTGGCCGCTGGCGGCCTGTGGCTGGCCGCATCGCTGCTGGTGCTCTACATCCGCCAGCGCCAGCGCCTGGCAGCCCTGCGCCAGCGCAGCCGCAAGGAGCTGGAGACCGTTCTGCACCAGCATGCGCAGGAGCTGCGCACCGCGCAGGACGGCATTGTCCAGGCCGCCAAGCAGGCCGACACCGGACTTTCGCGCAGCCTGCAGCACCTGCCGCAAGGCGTGGTGGTGGTGGACCCGCAGCTGCGGCTGGTGGCCTGGAACTCGCGCTATGTGGAGCTGTTCCGCTACCCGCCCGAGCTGATGCATGTGGGCCAGCCCATCGAGGCCCTGATACGCCACAACGCCAGGCGCGGCCTGCTGGGCAAGGGCGATGTGGAGCCCGCGATCCAGCGCCGGCTCCAGCATCTGCGCAGCGGCAGCCCCCATCTGCACGAGAGTGCCAAGGGCGACGGCACGGTGCTGGAGATTCGCGGCAACCCCCTGCCCGATGGCGGCTTTGTCACCAGCTATGCCGACATCACCAGCTACAAGAACACGGCGCGCGAGCTGCGCAATCTGGCCGATACGCTGGAAAAGCGCATTGCCGACCGCACCCGGGACCTGGCCCAGGCCAAACAGGAGGCCGAGCGCGCCAACCGCTACAAGACCCGCTTTGTCGCCTCGGCCGTGCATGACCTGCTGCAGCCGCTGAATGCGGCGCGCATCTTCACCAGCCTGCTGCCCACCTATCTGCATGATGATGCGGGCCGCCAGCTGGCCCAGCGGGTGGACAAGGCACTGGCCTCGCAGGATGCCATCCTCACCAGCCTGCTCGATATCTCGCGCATGGAATCGGGCCAGCTCGAAGTCCGTGTGCGCGATTTCGCGCTCAGTTCCTTGCTGGAAGTGGTGCACAACAATTTTGCGCTGCAGGCCGAAAGCGAGGGCCTGAGCCTGCACTGCATGCCCAGCCGGCTGATCGTGCGCAGCGACGAGGCCCTGCTGCGTCGCATACTGCAGAACTTCGTCTCCAACGCCATCCGCTACACGCGCAAGGGCCGTATCGTCGTGGGCTGTCGCCGCCAGGGCGACCAGGTGCGCATCGAGGTGCATGACCAGGGGCCGGGCATCCCCCAGAGCCTGCAAAAGGAAATCTTCGAAGAGTTCCGCCGCCTCGACGAAGGCCATGCCGACGACCGCGGCACCGGCCTGGGCCTGGCCATCGTGGAGCGCCTGGGCAGATTGCTGGACCATGAGATCGGCCTGCGCTCCACCCTGGGCAAGGGAAGCGTCTTCTGGGTCAAGGTTCCACTGGGGCAGGCTGCAGCATTGACGCCGGTATCGCAGCAGCCGTCTCCAAGCGCCCGCGTGGACAGCCCGCTGCAGGGCGGCACCGTCTGGTATGTAGAGGACGATCCCGCCACCCGCGACGCCACCTGCGCCCTGCTCGAGCGCTGGGGCTGCGATGTGCCGCTGGCCGCCAACGCCCCCGAAGCCCTGGCCTATGCAGCGCCCGGCAATGCCCCGCAACTGGTGCTGCTCGATGTGCATCTGGGCCAGCTCTACGGCCCCGATGTCTATGCCCTGCTCTGCGAGCGCTGGGGGCAGCAGCCTCCGGTCATCCTGCTGACCGCCGAAGGCGACAGCACCCTGCGCCGCCAGGCTGCCGAACGCGGCTGGGGCTTTCTCGCCAAACCGGTCAGACCGCCGGCGCTGCGGGCGCTGATGAGCCAGACTTTTCTGCGCGGACGAGATGGCGGCAGCGCCTGAGAAACAAAGTCATTTCCAGCGGCGGCGCTTTCAGCGCATTGCACTCTCGCTATGAATTCAGGAAGAGCGACCCTCTGCACGCCGTGGCTGCGCAAGCCGAGCGGCGGATTCTTCGATATGCTGCTGCAGCCTCTGCGGTATTTCCGGCCCGCAGCTCACGCCACTCAGGCCAGACCGCATGCACCATCATCCCGTTGAATCCGCCGTTCCGCCCGGCAGCCGCATCGCAGATCGATTGGCCGGAGCCAGCTTTCACGACTCCTGGAGCATCATCTCGGACGCCACAGGCCTGTCTGCACTGGACCACTTCATTCTTGCCGCGCGCAAAACGCCGCGCTGGATTGAAATCTGCATGCGTGCGCGCAATCTGGTGGGAGGCCTGGCGGGACTCAAGAACCTGGGCACCCTGTCGGCCCTGAAGCTCGGAAAGCCAGCAGCCAGCTACGGCCCGGGCGACAGGGTCGGCATCTTCACGATGTTCGAGAACACCTTTGATGAAGCCCTGATCGGCGACGACGACAAGCATCTGAAGGTCGTGCTCAGCATTCACCGCAAGAGCGACATCAGCTCCCTGGACACCGTCATCACCGTCACCACCGTCGTGCATGTCAAGAACGCACTGGGCCGCCTCTACATGCTGCCCGTCAAACCCATGCACAGGCTGATCGCCCCTGCCGTACTGTCTTCCCTGGGAGGACGAACCCATGCCGCATGAGGAGGCACACCTCTGCATGCCAGCTCTTGATTAGACGGTTGCAGAAGACATGCGCTACTACGACAGCCTGGCTCATCGACACAGCAGCAAAGACATGTGCGTGAACAAGCCCATGTCACTCATCGCCAATCTGATTGGCTTTCTGCCTACAGAGGAAGACTTGCACTATGCACTGGGCTTTTATGCCGGAGGCAGCGGCATTGATGACCACCTGGCTGTGCGCTGCCGAATCGATCTCGCTCATTGGCCCGATGTGGTCAGCAGGCTGCGTCTGAAGTCTGTGCATGAAGTATCGTTGGACGCCGACTGGCAAGAGGATTTCCTCTGGCTGATCGATGCGCAAGATGTAGAAGGCCCGCTCCAAGTCCATTGCCATCGCTTCATCAATGCGGCGAGACAGGGTTTTCAGGACGAGGTCGATCATCGCTGGGAGATTTTTTTCTCCCACGGCAGCGATATCAATGCATGGTGTGCGGTCTGGCGTAGCCAGGAGCATCTGAACTATCTAAGCTTCGACCAGGGCTGACATCCCGATGGCGGCCCGTCTCAACACAGGGGGATCGCCAGATGCTGAAGTCCTATCGTGCCAGCTGCCATTGCAGCCGGGTTCAGGTTGAAGTCGGCCTCGATCTGAGCCAGCCCAGCTATCGCTGCAACTGCTCCATCTGCAGACGCAGCCGGTTCTGGCCCGCCATCGCCAGCCCCGAAAATTTCCGCCTTATTACGGGCGAGAAGGAACTCACCCTCTATGTGTTTGGCTCGCAAAAGAACCAGCATTTCTTCTGCAAACGTTGCGGCATCCGCGTCTTTGGTGTGGGCCACGACACGCCGATAGGCCAGATGTACGGCATCAATATCGGTTGCCTGGAAGATCTGTCGGAGGAGGAGCTTTCGCGAATTCCCATCACTTATGTCGATGGCATGCACGATCGCTGGGACGCGACGCCGGAGTTTTTCTCGCACTTGTAGCCATCGAACTGCGACGACGGCTTGCAGCGGCAAGCTGCGTAGAAAAGAGGTCAAAAAGGCCTCAATCCATTACCAACAAAGCGCAGCAAGCTATCAGGACAGATGGCTCTTGAGCCACCAGGGCAATCAAACCTCGTGATCGTTTTCCAGGCTCTTGACCAGCACAGCGGCCTGGGTGCGTGAATAGCATTCGAGCTTCTTGAGAATTGCCGTCACATGGACCTTGACGGTGTTCTCGGCCAGGCCCAACTCGTGCGCGATCTGCTTGTTGAGCAGCCCGTCGGCAATGCACAGCAGCACGCGAAACTGCTGGGGCGTGAGCTGGGCCAGACGAGCGGCCAGGGCCGCATCGGCCTCCGAGCGCTCGGCCACCATGGAGGGAAAGCTGATATCCCCGCTCAGCACATCGTCAATCGCGGCACTCATATCGTCTGCCGCCGCGGACTTGGAGATAAAGCCTGCCGCGCCGAACTGCTGGGCGCGGCGGATGATGCGAGGGTCGTCATTGGACGAGATGATGATCACCGGCACCTGCGCATATTCGCCGCGCAGATGCAGCAGGGACGAGAAGCCGCGCGCGCCGGGCATGGCCAGGTCCAGCAGCACCAGCTCGATCTCGGGATGATCCTGCATCGCCGCGCCCAGGGTCTGGGCGCTGGCCGCCTCCACAATGCGAAATTGCGGAAAGCGGTCGTGCAGCACCTGGATCAGCGCTGCGCGAAACAGCGGGTGATCGTCGGCAACGAGAAGAGTGGGCTCGGACATGGCCCGCAGTCTGCCACGGCTGGCACGGCGCTGCATCTGCAAAAACGCATATCCCGCAGCACCCGGGCCTGTCCGTCACCCAGGCTGCGGCCCACTGAGTCCGGATCTCAATCGAGCTTGATGTTGTTGGCCGTGATCACACGGCCCCATTTGCTGCGCTCGTTGCCGACAAATTTCTCCATCTGCTCGGAGCTGCCAGGCATGGGCTCGACCCCCATGGCTGCCAGACGGGCCTTGGTGCGCGTGTCGGCCAGCGCAAACTGCAGCGACTGGCTGAACTTCTTGACCACCTCGGCCGAGCTGCCCTTGGGCACGACGATGCCTTGCCAGGCATAGCCCTCGAAGCCCTTGAGGCCTTGCTCCTGCAAGGTGGCGACCTTGGGCAGCACATCGATGCGGGCCGGGCTGGCCACGCCTATGGCCTTGAGCTTTTTCTCGCCGAGGAAGGGAATGATGGTGGCGCTGTCGGCCCACATGGCGGGAATCTGGCCGCCGATCACATCCTGCACTGCGGGCGCCGCACCGCGATAAGGAACATGGGTCATATTGCCCAGGCCCACTTCTTCGCGGAACAGCTCGCCAACCAGATGATGAGGGCTGCCCAGGCCGGCCGAGCCCCAGCTCACGCCGGTCTTCTGCTGCTTGGCCCAGGCGACAAACTCGGTCAGATTGCTGACCGGCACATCGTTGTTGACCACCAGCAGCATGGGAAAGCGCACCAGCATGCCCACGGGCTTGAAGTCTTTCTCGGCGTTGTAGTTGAGCTTGCGGAACAGAAACGGGTTGGCAGCCAGCGTGGCGAAGTCGGCCGTGAACATCAGGTTGCCAAAGTCATGCGAGCGCGCGCTGTACTCGGCTGCGATATTGGTTCCCGCGCCGGGCTTGTTGTTGATGACGATGGGGCGCTCCAGATTGCGGCCCATGGCCTCTGCAATCACGCGGGCCACCACGTCGGAGCCCCCGCCTGCGGCGTAGCCTATGACCCACTCCAGGGGCTTTTCCTGTGCCATGGCGGCCGGCCCTGCCGCCCAGGCCAGCGTCGAGCAGGCCAGTGCGGCCAGAAACTGTTTGCGTTGCATCATCCTTGTCTCCTTGATTCTTGGCCCCTTGAATAGATTTTGGTGACGGGGCCTTTAGGGGATGGCGCAGCTGCCGCCAGGCCGGCGGCGCGCTGCATCTCAAACGGCAGCGTGTACCGGGGCAACCGGTGTCACGGCGCCGCGCTCGCCCGGGTCTGCGCCGGCAGGAGCGAATCCTGCGCTGGCGCGGGCCAGTTCGAGCGCATGCAGCAAGGTCTCTTGATGGCCGATGTGATTGGCCAGCAGCAGCACCAGGCGGGCATTGAGGGCATGGCTTTGCGCGGTTTCCAGGCCCTGATGCGTGGCGATAAGGGCTTCATAGAAATCGTCGCAGGCTTGCAGATTCGGGTGTGTGGACAGCAGCATGGCGGTCTCCTGACAAAAATGGGGGGAATCCTTTGGTGGGCCTCCACCAGGGACAGCTAGCAAGGGCCGCCCCGCAGCGAGGCTGTCGTCCCCCTCCCGCGTAGCGAGAGAGGGGGAAGGCGCGAAGCGACTCAGGGGGAGGCTCTTTGCAACGCAGCACGCACGCCAGCCTCGTCGGGACGGCGCCAGCGCGCGCAGACATGCTGGTCGGGGCGCAGCAGATAGCAGGTGCCGGGGCGCGCATCCAGGCGCTGCGCGGCCAGACCCTGCACATCCAGCAGATCGGCTTGCGCGGCCCCGGCATCGCCCTCGGCGGCTATGGATAGATTGAGCACACCGTCAAGCTCGCGTGCCCAGGCCGGCGTGGAGCCGAAATGCAGCAGCGTGAAGTCCGGGCCCAGGGCCCGCAGCAGCCATGTGGTCTGGCTGTCGCCGGGGCGGCGCATGGGCGCGTCGCTGAGCACGGCACCGGGCAGTTGCGAGCCTGCGAAGACCTCGCTATCCGGCGTGTTGAGCGGCGAATGCTGCAGCGTGGCCGGCACCGACAGACGCCCGCTGTTGACGATGCGACGCGCAAACTCGTGCTCGCGCGCCAGCTCCAGCGCCGCATCGCGAAACAGGCGGCTGATCTCGCTCTTGGGCGTGATGAAGTCGGTGGCGCGCGTGGAGTTGCGGATGTTCTCGTCGGCCGCGTATTCGCGCTCGGCGCCGTAGGTCGCGATCAGCCCAGAGTCAGCCTGGCCGCGCAGCACGCGGTCGAGCTTCCAGGCCAGGTTCTCGGCATCCTGCACACCGCTGTTGGCGCCGCGCGCGCCAAAGGGCGAGACGCCGTGCGCGCTGTCGCCCGCGAAGACCACGCGGCCGTGGACAAAACGGTCCATGCGCAGGCAGGCAAAAGTGTAGACGCTGGCCCATTCAAGCTCGAAGTTCGCGTCCTTGCCCAGCAAGGCGCGGATGCGCGGCAGGATGTTCTCGGGCTTTTTCTCCTCCTCGGGATCGGCCTCCCAGCCCAGCTGGAAGTCGATGCGCCAGACATCGTCGGGCTGGCGGTGCAGCAGCACGCTCTGGCCTGGATGAAACGGCGGATCGAACCAGAACCAGCGCTCGGTCGGGAAATCCGCATGCATCTTCACATCGGCAATCAGAAACCGGTCGCGGAAGATGCGGCCATGGCTTTCCTGGCCCATCAGGCCGCGCAAGGGAGAGCGCGATCCGTCGCAGGCCAGCACCCACTGGGCATCGATCCGGTACTCGCCCTCGGGCGTTTCCACTGTCAGCTCCGCCCCATCGTCGCGTGGCGCCAGCGCCGTGACCTTGTTGTGCCAGCGCAGGTCGATCAGCGGCAGCTGCAGGGCGCGCTCGACCAGATAGGCTTCGGCGTAGTACTGCTGCAGATTGATGAAGGCCGGGCGCTCGTGGCCGGCCTCGGGCAGCAGGTCGAACTGGTAGAGCGACTGATCCCTGGCAAACACCTTGCCCAGATTCCAGGACACGCCCTTGTCCACCATGGGCTGGCCCACGCCCAGGCGGTCCCAGATCTCCAGCGTGCGCTTGGAAAAGCAGATGGCGCGCGAGCCTGTGGACAGCTTGCAGTCGTTATCGAGCACCACCACCGGCTGGCCGCGCTGCGCCAGATCGATGGCCAGAGACAGGCCCACGGGCCCGGCGCCGACGACGACCACGGGGTGGCGAGCTGGCGCATCGGCATCCTGGTCCGCGTGACGTCGATAGGGAATCTGGATGGACTGAATGTCGGCGGCGCTGCCGCGCAGTGCGTCAAGAGAAATGGCGGTGGTGGACATGGCGTTCATCGGTGCGCAAACCCTGAAAAGCGTGGATCTGTTTCTTGGGGCAATAAACGCCCCTCCGGCTCTTGGCGACCGGATTCAAACTCTGTCTTTTTGATAGCTGCTACCGCTTGTAAAGCAATGAATTCAATATCTTTTCAATTTGAATTCATTGCAAATCAAGCGCAAGTAGCTCCTGTTTTAGATAGCTTTGTCGTTGACCGCCGCGCCAAGCGCAGAAGACTGCCAGCCGGGCGGCCCAGGAGGCGACTAGCCTTCCAGCGCCAGCCACATCTCGCGGTCGCGCTCGGCGGTCCAGATGCGCGGGTCGGCGTGGCCCGATGCCTCGTCGTAGGCGCGTGTCACGTCAAAGGGCATGCAGTGGTTGAAGATCACCCAATGGCCGTATTTGGGCTGCAGCTTGGCAAAGGCTGCCTCGTAGACCTTGCGCAGGTCCTTCCTGGCATCCGCACCGGCCTTGACCTCGGCCCACAGGTCTCTGATGAAGTTGCGCGTGCCTGCCAGGCCGGCCTGCACTTCGGCCGCGTTCTGCAGTGCCGCACCGCGGCCAGGCACCAGCTTTTCGGGCTTGAGGGCGGCAATCGCATCCAGCGTCTGCGGCCAGTCCTGGAAGTAGGCATCGCCGGCATAGGGCGTGGCATCGAACTCGACCAGATCGCCGCTGAACAGCACCTTCTCCTGTGGCAGCCAGACCACGGTATCGCCCTTGGTGTGGCCCCGGCCCAGCTGCAGGATCTGCACCTCGAGCTTGCCCAGCCACAGCGTCATCTTGCCGGTGAAGGTCATGGTCGGCCAGGTCATGCCCTCGGGCACGCTCTCGACGTTCTGGAACAGGCGCGGAAAGCGGCCGATCTCGCTGGCCTTGTCCTGCTCGCCGCGCTCGACGATGAGGTCGTAGGTGTCCTGGCTGGCAATGATGTGCTCGGCGCCATAGGCCGAGGCACCCAGCACGCGCACCGCGTGGTAATGCGACAGCGTGACGTATTTGATGGGCTTGTCCGTGACCTCGCGAATGCGGCGGATCACGTCCTCGGCCATGACGGGCGTGGCCTGGGTGTCGATGACCATCACGGCGTCGTCGCCAATGATGATGCCGGTGTTGGGGTCGCCCTCGGCCGTGTAGGCATAGGCATGTTCGGAGAGCTTGTCGAAGCTCACCTTCTTGACTTCAAGGTCGGCGGCGGAGGCAAAGGTCTTGGTGCTCATCGTTGCAATCTCTTTGTTTTAAACAAATGCATTCAGCTTTATCGAATTTCTGAATGCTAGATATAAATTCAACATTGCACAATCGATTTGTCATAGTGAAAAACCCTGCAGGGCTTCCAGCCGCTTTTCCGCCGTCACAATGCCGTCATGCCTCATGCCAACTCTTCTTTGACCGACGCCCGTTTGATGCTTGAATCCAGTGACGACGAACCCACGCGCGCACCGCGCGGCATACAGAGCGTGGAAGTCGGCGGCCAGTTGCTCAAGGTGCTGGCGCGCACGGGCCGGCGCATGGCGCTCAAGGATCTGGCACGCGAGGCGGAGATGACGGCAGCCAAGGCCCACCCCTATCTGGTGAGCTTTTGCAAACTGGGCCTGATGGAGCAAGATCGCGTCAGCGGCCATTACGGCCTGGGGCCGCTGGCCATCCAGATGGGTCTCATCAGCCTGCAGCAGGCAGATCCCGTGCGCATGGCGATTGCCGAGCTGCCCGCTCTGGCGCAAGAGGTGGGCTACACCGTATCGGTATCCATGTGGAGCGGCCAGGGGCCGACCATCATCCGCGTCGAGGAAGGCCCGACCCATGTCTATGTGGCCATGCGCCACGGCACCCCGGCCTCCTTGCGCCATACCGCCACGGGCAAGATTTTTGCGGCCTTTGGCGAGCCGGCCCGCATCGCACCGCTGCTGCAGGCCGAAGGCCACAGCCTGGACGAGCCTGCGTTTGCCAAGGAACTGGACTCCATTCGCAGCAACCACCTGAGCGTGGTCGAAAACCAGTTGCTCTCAGGCGTAAGCGCGCTGGCGGTGCCGGTGTTCGACGGCTTCGGCCAATTGGTGCTGGCGATTGCCGCCATCGGCCCTTCGGTCACGCTGACGCTGGACCCCGCCGGTCTGCCGGCCCGCAAGCTGCAGGCCCAGGCGCGTGCGCTGTCCCAGCGCCTCGGAGCCCCGGCTGCGCTGACCGGGGCCTGATCACAGACCTAGACTCGGTAGCCCAGCGAAGCGCTGATACTGCGCGCCTCTTGGCATACAGCCCGGGCAATGCGGCCCTGCGGATCGGGGTCAAAGCCACCGCTGGCACCCAGCGCGCAGAGCACGGCCACCACATGGCCGTTGTAGTCGAGCAAGGGCGCAGCCACGGCGCTGATTCCGGGCAGATTCAAATCCCGGATCGCCGCACAGCCGGCCGCGCGAATCTCGCTGCGCAGCTGCTCCAGAGGCTTGCTGGCATGCAGCAGACGGCGATGCTCGGGGCTGGCGGCCTCCAGCTCGCGCGCCAGCAGCGCCTCGACCTCGGGCTGCGGCTCCATGAAGGCAAAAAATGCCCGCCCCGTGGCCGACCACAGCATGGACATGACCGAGCCCACGCGCACATTGACGGTGATGGGCAGGCTGGGCTCCTCGAAACGCACGATGGTGGGCCCCATATTGCCCATGACTGCGACAAAACTCGTGACCTGCAAGGACTCGCGCAGATGCTGCAAGGCGGGCTCGGACATGCGCACCGGGTCGTTCTGGCGCATCGCAGCCAGGCCGATATGGATGGCCTCGCGTCCGAGCGCGTACTGGGTGCCGCCACGATCCTGCTCCACCAGACCTTCGGCCATGAGGCTGGCCAGATAGCGATGTACCTTGGCCGGACTTTCATCGACAGCAGCACCGATGGCCGTGAGGCTGGCACGCCCGCCCAGTCCTGCCAGGGCCTTGAGCACGGCCAGACAGGTCTCGGCGGCCTGCACTCGCTGACGACGCTCGCGCCCGTCCGCAGCTTCTGCGACGGCACCAGGCTGGCGCAGCTTTGTGGCGCGCGGCGCTTGCGCAGCGGTGGTCGGCAGCACGGCGTCCGCAGTCTTCTGGTCTTTTTTCATGTCTGTAGCGATTGATGGCAGGGCTTGGATCGGCATTCTGATTCAAATTCATGACTCAGGTCATGGAAATCCCTCAGACTCAATTTACGCAATGCGTATAAAAATTACGCAAAATCTCCGTATTAAAGCGGAACCGCAGGCGGAGTGAAGCTTGGTTAACCCGCAGGCAAACAACACCACAGCCCAGGAGACACCCTCAATGAAAAAACGCCTCTTCACCGCCTCGGTTCTGGCCACCAGCATGCTCTGGCTGGCCGCAGCCCCCGGCGCCGTCATGGCCCAGGACAAGTACCCCAGCAAGAGCGTGCGCTGGATCGTGCCCTACGCCGCCGGCGGCGGCTCGGACTTCCTGGCCCGCACCATAGGCCAGGCCTGGGGCGCGCAGGCCCATCAGCCCATCGTCGTGGACAACCGCCCGGGCGGCAACACGGCCATCGGCGCATCGGAGACCGCACGCGCACCGGCTGACGGCTATACCGTGCTGTCGGCCGACAACGGCACACTGATCTTCAACCCGGTGCTCTACAAGAGCCTGAGCTACAACCCCGGCAAGGATCTGACGCCCGTCACGCTCATGGGTCGCTTTCCCATGATTCTGGTGGCCGGCCCCGCCGAGAAGGCCAAGACCGCCAAGGAGTTCATTGCTGCCGCCAAGGCCAGTGCTGAGGGCGTGAACTACGGCTCCGCCGGTGCGGGCAGCCCCCATCATCTGGCCATGGAGTTGCTGAAGTCCGAGGCCGGCCTCAAGCTCGCCCATGCGCCCTATCGCGGTGCTGCTCCGGCGCTGGCAGATGTGGCAGGCGGTCAGATTCCCGTGATGATGGTGGACCTGGCCGCCGGCGCTGGCTTCATCAAGGGCGGCAAGGTGCGCCCCCTGGCCGTGGCCAATGCCACGCGCCTGCCCCAGCTGCCCGATGTGCCCACCTTCGGCGAGCTGGGCCTGCCCGGCGTGCAGGCTGCGGCCCTGGTCGGCATGGTGGCCCCGGCCAAGACCCCGGCCAATGTCGTCACGGCACTGAACAAGCAGGTGGTCGCCGCCATCAACGAGCCTGCTGTCAAGCAAAAGCTCATCGACTTCGGCGTTGAGCCCGTGGGCAACACGCCCGAGCAGTTCCAGGCGCTGATCCACAGCGAAAGCACACGCTGGCAAAAGCTGATCAAGGATCTGAACATCACGCTGGACTGATTGCCCCGCTGACCCATGCCGCAGAGGCTGGCGGCAGGCCGCCTCTGCGCTCTCGTCCGATGGCGCAAGCCATCTCCTGCCTCTTTGCGTTTGCGAGCGAGCCATGACCGTTTCCACCCCCAGCCGTTGCCCCATCGATCACAGCCAGTTCGGCAAGCCCACCGGCCAGAGCGGCCCTACGGGCTGCCCCATCAGCCACGGAGCCGCCAGCTTCAATCCCTTTGCCGACGGCTACCAGCAGGACCCGCCCGAATATGTGCGCTGGGCGCGCGAGCAGGAGCCGGTGTTCTACAGCCCGCAGCTGGGCTACTGGGTGGTCACGCGCTTCGACGACATCAAGGCCATCTTCCGCGACAACCTGACCTTCAGCCCCTCGATCGCACTGGAGAAGATCACACCGACAGGCGATGAAGCCAATGCCGTGCTCGCCAGCTACGGCTTTGCGCTGAACCGCACCCTGGTCAACGAGGACGAGCCCGCCCACATGCCGCGCCGCCGCGCGCTGATGCAGCCCTTCACGCCCGAGGAGCTCAAGCACCACGAGCCCATGGTGCGCCGGCTGGCCCGCGAATATGTGGACCGCTTCATCGACGACGGCCGCGCCGATCTCGTCGATCAGATGTTGTGGGAAGTACCGCTCACCGTGGCCATGCATTTTCTGGGCGTGCCCGCAGACGATATGGACACGCTGCGCCAGTACAGCATCGCCCACACCGTCAACACCTGGGGACGGCCCCAGGCCGAGGAGCAGGTGGCCGTAGCCCATGCCGTGGGCAACTTCTGGCAGCACGCGGGCCGGATTCTCGACAAGATGCGTGCCGATCCCGACGCCGAGGGCTGGATGCAATACGGCATTCGCAAGCAAAAGGAGCTGCCCGAGGTCGTCACCGACTCCTATCTGCACTCCATGATGATGGCCGGCCTGGTCGCCGCGCACGAGACCACGGCCAACGCCACGGCCAATGCGGTCAAGCTGCTGCTGCAGCACCCCAAGGTCTGGCAGGAGATCTGCGCCGATCCCTCTCTGATCCCCAATGCCGTGGAGGAATGCCTGCGTCACAACGGCTCGGTGGCCGCTTGGCGGCGCCTGGCCACCAAGGATGTGGTGATCGGCGGCCAGGCCATTCCGGCCGGCAGCAAGCTGCTCATCGTCACCTCTTCGGCCAACCACGACGAGCAGCATTTTGTCGATGCCGACCTGTTCGACATCCACCGCGACAATGCCAGCGATCACCTGACCTTCGGCTACGGCTCCCACCAGTGCATGGGCAAGAATCTGGCGCGCATGGAAATGCAGATCTTCCTTGAAGAGTTCACGCGCCGCCTGCCCCATATGCAGCTGGCCGAGCAACGCTTCACCTATGTGCCCAACACCTCGTTCCGAGGCCCCGAACATCTGTGGGTGCAATGGGATGTGAACCGCAACCCCGAACGCGCCAACCCCGCCGTGCTGGCCGAGCAGCAGCCCGTGCGCATCGGCGAATCCTCGCAAGGCGGCGTCAGCCGCAGCATGCTGGTGGAAAGCACCGAGCTGATTGCCCAGGACGTGCTGCGCGTGCGCCTGAAGGCGCCCGACGGGCGCGGGCTGCCGCGCTGGACGCCGGGCTCGCATATCGACCTGCACTGCGGCGACACGGGCATCTCGCGCCAGTACTCGCTATGCGGCGACCCGCAGCAAGCGGATACCTACGAGATCGCCGTGCTGCGCGAGGAGCAAAGCCGTGGAGGCTCGGCCTGGGTGCATGGTGCGCTGCAGGCCGGCATGAAGGTGCAGATGCGCGGCCCTCGCAACCACTTCAAGCTCGACGAAAGCGCGCAGCAGCTGATTCTCGTCGCCGGCGGCATAGGCATCACACCGATCGCAGCCATGGCGGCCCGCGCCCAGGCCTTGGGCATTCCCTATGAGATTCACTACAGCTGCAGCCAGCGCGAGCGCATGGCGCTGCTTACTGCATTGCAGGCACGGCATGGCGAGCGTCTGCAGATCTATGTGGGCGCAGAAGGCCGGCGAGCCGACTACCCGGCGCTGCTGGCCCAGGTCAGGCCCGGCGCACAGATCTATGCCTGCGGTCCGCAGCGCATGCTCGACGGCCTTGCCCAGGCCAGCCAGCACTGGCCCGAGGACAGCCTGCGCGTGGAGCATTTCTCCAGCACCCTGGGAGCGCTGGACCCGGACAAGGAGCACGGCTTTGAAGTCGAGTTGCGCGAATCCGGCATCACGCTGCAGGTGCGCAACGATGAGACCCTGCTCGATGCACTGCGCAGCGCCAATATCGATATCGAGTGTGACTGCCGCGAAGGCCTGTGCGGCTCCTGCGAGGTGCCGGTGCTCGAAGGCGATATCGATCATCGCGACATGGTGCTGACCCGTGCCGAGCGTGCGGCCTGCACCAAGATGATGAGCTGCTGCTCGCGCGCCAGGACGCAGGAATCCAGAATCGTTCTGGCGCTGTAGCGTCCCAGGCGGGCAGCCCCGGACGGGCAGTCCCGGGCGGGCGGCACCTGGCCGGCTGCCGCCAGGCCATATATGGGTTGTGCCTAGAATCACTGCCCATATGGGCCTGTTGCAAATACTGCTGATTCTTGTGTGGGCGCCGACTGCAGCGCTCATTGCCTTCGTGGCCACCAGCTGGCTGGGCCATGGCGCGCAAGCCATCTGGAGCGCCGTGACTCGCGTTCAAGCCGACGAGCGCTCTACCTGGCCGCTGCTGCTGGGCGGCGTGGCTGCTCTGGCGGGCATGGTGGGGGCTGTCATCACCTTTCCGAACCAGGCAGTCATGCGCCATGCGTTTGACAAGCTGCTGGGCTATGGCTCCACACGCGTGGAGATCACGCTGCGCCAGGACGATGCCGCCACACGCCAGGCCCTGCTGGAGACGCTACGCCCCTTCATGGAGATGGGCGGGCGCGAGATCCGTTACCGCGTCTCCACCCGGCACGGCAGCTACACCGAAGCCGACGAAGTGCCCAGCCATTACCGCTTCGCCGACGGGCGACTGGAGATCGCCACAGGCGGCATCGTCAGCAACGACAGACTGTCCGTGCTGCAGCCCGGCTTCAAGGCACTGGCGCAATTTCCCGCAGCCGGCTCCATTGACGCCAGCGTGGCGGCCACAGTGAACCTTGGCAAGGCACGGATAGCCGTGGAGATGCTGCCGCGCACGGCCATGCTGGTCCACGGCGACGCCACCAAGGAATTGCCAAGCGTGCTGCGCCCCGCCGCCCCGGCCCGTTGCCATCTGGAGGTGCAGGCGCTGTTCTCCACGGATGCATTCAGGCTGCTCATGTTCGCGGGCCGGGCCTCGGGCGCGGTCGAGATCCATGCCGGCCCCGATACCGCCCTGCGCGACACGCAGTACCAACTGGTCGGCATGGGCCTGGTGCCGGGCAGCAACGGGCGCAGCGTCAAGGAGCTGGAGACCGATGCCACCCGCATCTATGGCGTGCTGAGGCTGTTGCCGCCTCGCCTGAATCCCGATGTCATGGACTGCGATACCGCCCTGGGACGCATGAGCGACCCGGCCCTGGTGGCAGCCGCCATGCTGTCCACATTTCCCGGCCTGGAAGGACGCGTGAGCGACGTAGAGATCACGCCTTCAGCCTCCTTCTCGCCCTGGCACAACCGGGGCTGGACGGCCGTGCCGCCCGGCACGCGCGCGCAAGGCGGAACACGCGCCGAGGCCGGCACACGCAGTTGCTCGCAGGAGCAATACCGCTACACGCGCGCCAGCCTGGCCATGATCGAGGAGCGCTGCATGGAACGCGACCCGCAAGCCGGCAGCGCCGCCTGTGCGCGCTTGCGCGAGCGGCTGGACTGGAGCCGGTCCGAGCTGGCCCGGTGCACCGGCCGATCGACGCCTTGAACCCGGGCCTGCCACAGTGCCAAAGCTGTTAGGGATGCCGGGCTGCAGCAGCCGCAGACCGGCCAAATACAGGCTCACATGGACCAGATTCTCGGCACTCCCCCCTGCAGACCCCAAAGCTCTTTTCTCCAGAAACTCCACATGGTTTTCCACAGCATCATCACAGGCTCAACCACAGGTGATGCACAGCGCAGAACCAGCATGTTTTCATTGGGCGCAGTGACCCCGCTCAACACTGCCGGGGCAGCCTTGGCAAGCAGCTCCTGCGTGCCTTCCAGCAAGGCTTCGCGCTGATGACGCGCAATGGGTGAGCCGCTGGCAAAGATCAGACTGCCCAGGCAGCGATGCCCGGCCAGCCCCAGGTCGCCGTTGAGCAGCAGCTCATCCTGCGCGTTGATCGCGCCGCGCTCCAGGAACCGGCCCGGCCATTCGATGTGCTGCTCGAACCTGCCGGACTCATAGGGCTGGGAGGCCAGCGGCAGGCCCAGTGCCGTCACATCCCAGGTCAGCAGCTGCGCATCCTCGGCAAGCTCAAACTCCAGGTGGTTGACGGCATCGCAGGCGTTGTACGCGATCGCCTCCAGCGGCAGCCACTCCAGCCTTGCTCCGGGGTCCAGGCGCAGCCGGGTGCGCTGCATGGCCTGCTTGCCGTTGCTTTTGTAAAAGCGCGTGGCACCGGGCGTGGTGACCAGCGCATGCGCACCTTCTGCGACATGGACATCAATGTCCAGCACATCGCCGCCCACCAACCCGCCCGGGGGGTGCACCAGCACGTTGTGGCAGATGGCCGGCCCCTCGGGATACAGACTTTTGAGGATGCGCAGCGGACCATCGTGCGTGAAATGCACCGAGGTCTTGCCGGCCTGCAGGGAATAGTTCAGCGCCAGTTGCGCATGCCAGGTCATTGTCTTTCTCGCCTCTTCAAGCAGGCCTGCCGCTCAGGCCCGGGTAGCTCAGCTCTTTTGCTTACTAACTCATGAAAATTCATTCGTTGTTGCAATGCTGCCGCGCTTCTACAGTCTTCAGCACGCCAGCCCGCAAAGCGCATGGCGATTGACTTCAGGAGCTTTCATGTCGGCCAGTACCGTAACTCATTCCCGCCTGCATCGCACTCTGGCCCCATGGCTGACATCGATGGCGGTGCTGTGCTGCACGCTGGCAACTGGCCCTGCTGCTGCGCAATCCGGCGGTGCAGCGGCCTCGGCCTGGAAGCCCAGCAAAGCTACAGAATTCATTGTCCCCAGCGGGGCCGGCGCGGCGCTGGATCAGGCGGCCCGCAAGCTCACCGAGCTGCTGGCACGCGATGGCTATGCACCGCAGTTCGTGGTCAGCAACAAGTCCGGCGCGCATGCGATCGCCGCGCTGGAAAGCTTGCACCGCCACCCTGGCGACGCTCATACGCTGATGACGCTGAGCACCAGCTACGGAAACAGCCTGGCGCAGAATGCCCTGCCCGCACACCTGCAGAAAGGCACGCCGCTGGTGACCTTGCTGCGCGAGTTCACCACGGTGGTCGTGCGTGCGGATTCGCCGCTGCGCAATGCCCAGGACCTGATCGCACAGTTGCGCAAGGACCCCGAGAAATACTCCATCGGCATCGCCACCACGCTGGGCAACCACATCCATCTGGGCGTGGCCCAGCCCTTGCAGCAGGGCGGTGTGAATATCCAGAAGCTGCGCATCGTCCCCTACAAGTCCTCCGCCGAATCCATGGTGGCGCTGGCAGGCGGCCATCTCGATGTGGTTTCGGCCACCACGCCGAACCTGCTGCCCTATCTGCAGTCGGGCCGCGTGCGCGTGCTGGCGATTGCCGCCGACAAGCGGCTTGACGGCGTGTTCGCCCAGTCGCCCACCTGGAAGGAGCAGGGCATCGACTATGTCAGCGATTCGTTTCAGGGCGTGATGACGGCACCCGGTGCCAGCGCCGCGCAACAGACGTACTGGGTGAACGCGCTGCGCAAGGTTTCCGAAACCCGGGAATGGAAGGAGTTTGTGGCGCTGAACCAGTGGGAGCCCGTGTTTCTCGGCCCGCAGGACACGGCTCGCGCACTGCATGCCCAGGTCGAACGCAGCCATGCACTTCTCACCGAGCTGGGCCTGCTGCAGCCCAGCGCCTCCCGTATTGCCCAGGCCCGCTGAAGCCCCGCTCTCATCAGGAAAAATCCCATGAACATGCCCCTTCCCCACGCTCCGCTGCAGCATCTGGACCAACGCCTGAGCTCCGCAAGCAACATCACTCCGCATATCCGCATCACGCCGCAGTCGGCGCATATCGGCGCGCTGATCAGCGGCGTCAATCTGAAGCAGGCCTTGAGCGCCGCCGAAGTGCACACCATCCGCTCGGCATTGCTGCGCTGGAAGGTGATCTTCTTTCGCGACCAGCACCTCAGCCACGAGCAGCAGATCGCCTTTTCGCGCCAGTTTGGCGAGCTGACGCCCGGCCACCCCGTCTTCGGCCATGTCGAAGGCTTTCCCGAGCTGTATTCGATTGCCAAGCACCGCAAGGCCAACCGCCACAGCGGCCAGGCCGAACAGCGCCCCTGGACCGGCTGGCATGCCGATGTGACGGCTGCCCACAACCCGCCTGCCGCATCGATTCTGCGCGGCGTGACGATTCCTCCCTATGGCGGCGACACGCAATGGACCAATCTGGCCGCTGCCTACGAAGCGCTCTCCAAACCGCTGCAGGCCTTCTTGCAGGGCCTGCGTGGCGAGCACCGATTCAGCGCCCCGCAGGGAGCCACGGCATCGCAGGAATATCTGGATCTGGTGCGCGACAACACCCTGATCAGCGAACACCCGCTGGTCACGATTCATCCCGAGACCGGCGAGAAGGTGCTCTACATCAGCCCCGGCTTTCTCAAATCCATCGTGGAACTCTCCACCCGCGAATCGCGCGTGCTGCTGGAGCTGCTCTGGGAGCACGCCGTCAGCAGCGAGTTCACCGTGCGCTTCAAGTGGGAACCCGGCTCGCTGGCCTTCTGGGACAACCGCTCCACAGCCCATGTGGCTCCACAGGATATCTTTGCGCTGGAGTTCGATCGCCAGCTCTACCGCACCACGCTGGTGGGCGAAGTCCCCCGGGGCGCGGACGGCCGCGCCAGCACTGCCATACAGGGCAATCCGGTGCTGGCCGCGCACGGCGCAGCGTATTGACGAAATGAGTTGTCCTGCGGGCATGGCCTGAGGCTTTGAGGTGCCGCTTGCGGCACCTTTTTTTCTCCGCCCGATATTCAAATCGCCACCAGTGAGCGCACATTCTTCTCCTGCATCTCGCTGCCCGGGCCCGATGCGATCACCTCGCCGCGCTCCATCACCACATAGTGGTCAGCCAGCTCCTCGGCAAAGTCGTAGTACTGCTCGCACAGCAGGATGGCCATGTCTCCGCGATTGGCCAGCATGCGGATCACGCGGCCGATGTCCTTGATGATGCTGGGCTGTATGCCCTCGGTGGGCTCATCCAGGATCAGGATCTTGGGCTGCGGCGCCAGTGCGCGCGCAATGGCCAGCTGCTGCTGCTGCCCGCCCGAGAGATCGCCGCCACGGCGGTGCAGCATCTGCCTCAGCACTGGGAACAGCTCGTACAGCTCGCCCGGAATCCGGGTGCCTGCCGAACAATAGGACAGACCCATGCGCAGATTGTCTTCCACCGACAGGCGCGAGAAGATTTCGCGCCCCTGGGGCACATAGCCGATGCCGCTGCGCGCGCGCTCATAGGGCGTCCTGCGCGCGATATCGCGGCCCTGCCATTCAATGCCGCCGCTTCTGATGGGAACCAGCCCCATCAGGCTTTTGAGCAAGGTGGTCTTGCCCACGCCGTTGCGGCCCAGCAGCACCGTGACCTTGCCGATCTCGGCCGTGAAATTCACGTCCCGCAGGATATGCGAGCCGCCGTAGTACTGATGCAGGTTCTGAACTTTAAGCATTTTCGACCTCTAACGCTTACACAGCAAGCGCAAGCAGCTATCTAATTTGACTATCTGCGGAGCGCATGACGTTTGAAACTGGCGCTACCCAATTAACGAGACAGCGAGGAAGCGCCGCCGCGCACCGAAGCAGTCGTCCCCCTCCCTTAGCGCGAAGCGCGTAGAGAGAGGGGGAAGGCGCGGGGCCGCCCAGGCAAAGTGCCTCAGGGGGCTACCTCCCAAGGTACACCTCGATCACGCGCTCGTCGGCTTGCACCTCGGCCAGCGTTCCCTCAGCCAGTACCGAGCCATCGCAAAGCACCGTGACCTTCTCGCTGATGGTGTCGATAAAGCTCATGTCGTGCTCCACCACCATCAGCGAATGCTTGCCCTTGAGCGTCAGAAACAGCTCGGCCGTGCGCACCGTTTCCTCGTCGGTCATGCCGGCCACAGGCTCGTCGAGCAGCAGCAGCTTGGGCTCCTGCACCAGCAGCATGCCGATCTCCAGCCACTGCTTCTGTCCGTGACTGAGCAGCCCGGCCTGGCGCGTTACGCTGCCTGCCAGATGAATGGTGTGCAGCACCTCGGCAATCCGGTCCTTCTGCGCGCCGTTGAGCTTGAACAGCATGGAGGAGGCAATGCCCTTGTGGGTCTTGAGCGCCAGCTCCAGGTTCTCGAACACGCTGAGCTGCTCGAACACCGTGGGCTTCTGGAACTTGCGGCCAATGCCCATGGCCGCGATCTCGGGCTCCTTGTAGCGCAGCAGATCGATGGTGGAGCCGAAGAACACCGTGCCGCTGTCGGGTCGGGTCTTGCCGGTGATGATGTCCATCATCGTGGTCTTGCCCGCGCCATTGGGACCGATGATGCAGCGCAGCTCGCCGGGCGCGATATCGAGACTCAGACCGTTGATGGCCTTGAAGCCGTCGAAGCTCACATGCACGTCTTCGAGATAGAGAATTCGGCCATGGGTCACATCCACTTCGCCGGCCACCACGGGGCGAGCCAGACTGGCGTTGCGACCGCCGGATTCGGTGCGCAGCGCGGCTTCGCGCTGCTGGTAGGAGGCCAGGCGCTGCTCGCCTTCCTGCATCAGATCGGGGGTCATGCGCGCACTCCTTCGATGGCATCGGCAGAAGCCGGCTCGGCAGCGGTTTTGGCAGCTGCGACTGCAGTCTGGTTCAACGGCACCGGGGCCTGCGCCTTGCGCTTCTCACGCCACTGGCGAAGCTGCTGCGGCAGCCGGATCAGTCCTCCCGGCATGAACAGCGTCACGACGATGAACAGCGCACCCAGTACGTACAGCCAGTACTCGGGTGCGGCCACGGTGAGCCAGCTCTTGCCGCCATTGACGGCAAACGCGCCGATGATGGGGCCGACCAGCGAGGCACGTCCGCCCACGGCCGTCCACACCGCCATTTCGATGGAGTTTCCCACGCTCATCTCGCTGGGGTTGATGATGCCCACCTGGGGCACATACAGCGCGCCCGCCAGGCCGCACATCATGGCCGAGATGACCCAGATCGACAGCTTGTAGGGCAGCGGGTTGTAGCCGCAGAACATGGTGCGCGATTCGGCATCGCGTACGGCCTGCAGCACGCGGCCGTACTTGCTGCGCATCAGCCAGCGCGAGAACAGGAAGCAGCCCAGCAGCGCCAGCCCCGACAGCGCGAACAGCAGCACATGCATGGCTTGCGAGTTGACGGAAAAACCCAGCAGGGTCTTGAAGCCCGTGAAGCCGTTGTTGCCGCCAAAACCGGTCTCGTTGCGGAAGAACAGCAGCATGGCCGCGTAGGTCAGGGCCTGGGTGATGATGGAGAAATACACGCCCTTGATGCGCGAGCGAAAGGCGAAGTAGCCGAACAGCCCGCCGATCAGGCCCGGCACCAGAAACACCAGCAACACGGTGGCGGCAAAGCTGCCCGACAGCGCCCAGTGCCAGGGCAGCTCCTTCCAGTCCAGAAAGCCCATGAAGGCGGGCAACGCATCAGGGCCTGCGGCCTCGCGCATCAGGTACATGCCCATCACATAGCCGCCCAGTGCGAAGAACAGGCCGTGGCCCAGGCTCAGGATGCCGGTATAGCCCCAGATCAGATCAATCGCCAGCGCGCAGATGGCATAGCACATGAACTTGCCCAGCAGGCCCAGCATGTAGTCGGAAAGGTGCAGCGCACTGCCCTCGGGCACCCACAGATTGAGTGCGGGAGCCACGGCGCAGACCATGGTCAGGGCCAGCAGAAATGCCGTCCAGCCCTTGGCGGATAGCAGCGGCGCTGGCTTGGGCAGTTCGATGGGTATGAATTGGGTTGTCATGTCAGTTTTCCCTCAAGTCGAGCAAGGCACATGGCCTGCGCAGCTGGCGCGGCCCAGGTACGAGACACCGAGCAAGGGCCGCCCCGCAGCGAGGGTGTCGTCCCCTGCCCGCAGCGCGCAGCAATGCGAGAGCGGGGGAGGTCGCGAAGCGACTCAGGGGGTGTTTCATGTTTCCGCACTGCGGCCCTTCAAGGCAAAGATGCCTTGCGGACGCTTTTGAATGAAGACCACGATGAACAGCAGCACGGCGATCTTGGCCAGCACGGCTCCGGTCCAGCCTTCCAGCAGCTTGCTGAGCACGCCCAGTCCCAGAGCCGCATAGACGGTGCCCGCCAGCTGCCCTACACCGCCCAGCACCACCACCAGGAAACTGTCCACGATGTAGTTCTGCCCCAGATCCGGACCCACATTGCCGATCTGGCTCAGGGCGCAGCCGGCAAGACCGGCGATACCGGAGCCCAGTGCAAACGCATAGGTGTCGGTGCGTGCCGTGTTGACGCCCACACAGGAAGCCATGGCGCGGTTCTGTGTCACGCCGCGCACGAACAGGCCCAGCCGCGTTCTGGCAATCATGAAGGCCACGCCCGCCAGCACGGCGAACGCAAAGACGATGATGGCGATGCGGTTCCAGGGCAGGGTCAGATTGGGCAGCAGCGCGATCCCGCCGCTCATCCAGACGGGGTTTTCCACACCCACGTTCTGCGCTCCGAAAAGGCTGCGCACGGTCTGCTGCAGCACCAGGCTGATGCCAAAGGTGGCCAGCAGGGTCTCCAGCGGGCGGCCGTAGAGAAAACGGATCACGCCGCGCTCCAGCACCGCGCCCACCAGCGCCGAGGCCAGAAAGGCCACGGGAACGGCCACCACCAGATACCAGCCAAACCAGGCCTCGGGCAGCCATCGCTGGAATGCGACCTGCACCAGATAGGTCGCATAGGCACCGATCATGATCAGCTCGCCATGTGCCATGTTGATGACGCCCATCAGGCCGTAGGTGATAGCCAGACCCAGCGCCGCCAGCAACAGCACCGAGCCCAGGCTGATGCCGCTGAAGATAGCCCCCAGCCTGTCGCCCCAGGCCAGGCCTTCTGCAATGCCGGCCAGCGCGGCCTTGATGGCTTTTTGCACGCCGGGATCGGACTCTTCGGACAGGCGCTGGTTCAACAGCAGCTGCGTCTCCGGCGTCTGCTGGCGCGACAGCTGCTCCACCGCCTTCAGACGCTGCTGCACCTCGTCGCTGCCCAGCAGGCTGGCAGCCTGGCTGCGCTCCAGCAGCGCTCTGACCTGCCCGTCCTGTTCGGCGGCCAGCGCTTTCTCGATCAGGGGAAGCCGCCCGGCATCAGGCTCGGAGGCCAGTTGCTCGGCAGCCTTGCGGCGCGCCTGCACATCGCTGCTGCCCAACGCCAGCGCGGCCTGCGCCGTGTCGATGACCGAGCGCAGGTAATTGTTGCTGACGACCTCCTCGGCATCCGCCGGGAGTTGGGCGGCCTGGCCGGTCACCGGGTCGGTGACCGCGTCGCCGCTCATCACATAGACCTTGCCCTGGGACACGCGCACTTCATCGTTGGCGAGCGCGCCGAGATAGGCCGACAGGCGACCGCCGTCGGTCTGTGCATCCGGCGCCAGCACGGCCTGATTGATCGCCAGCACGCGCTGCTCGGAGTCGTCTGCCGCAGCCATGGCATAGGCCTGCTCGGTTGTCAGTGCGTGACTGGCAAAGCTCAGCAACGAGCCCAGTCCGGCGGACAATGCCAGCCTCAATGACTTGCGCAGTATGTTCATAGGAATTTCAGGTTTCTAGCGCTGCAGCCCTTGTCAATAAAGCGCAAGCAGCTATCTCTTCAGGACTGGAGAGCCCACCAGACCTCTCCAGTCCGCGGGAGCGAATCAGGAGCTCTTGCCGTTGGGCTCGTCCTTCTTCTTGTCGTTGCCTTCGATATACGGGCTCCAGGGCTGGGCCTTGATCGGACCCTTGGTCTTCCAGACCACGCTGAACTGACCGTCTGCCTTGATCTCGCCAACCATCACAGGCTTGTGCAGATGGTGGTTCTTCTCGTCCATCTTCAGGGTGAAGCCGCTGGGTGCGGTAAAGGTCTGGCCGGCCATGGCGGCGATCACCTTGTCGGTATCCGTGCTCTTGGCTTTCTCCACGGCCTGCTTCCACATGTGGATGCCGACCCAGGTGGCTTCCATCGGGTCATTGGTCAGCGGCTTGTCCTTGTGGCCGGCGATGTTCTTGGCCTTGGCGTAATCGCCCCACTGCTTGATGAAGGCCGTGTTGGTCGGGTTCTTCACGCTCATGAAGTAGTTCCATGCCGCCAGGTGACCGACCAGAGGCTTGGTGTCCACACCACGCAGCTCTTCCTCACCCACGCTGAAGGCCACGACCGGTACATCCTTGGCCTTGAGGCCGGCATTGCCCAGCTCCTTGTAGAAGGGCACGTTGGAGTCGCCATTGATGGTGGAGATCACCGCCGTCTTGCCGCCCGTGGAGAACTTCTTCACATCGGCCACGATGGTCTGGTAGTCGCTGTGGCCGAAGGGAGTGTAGGTTTCCATGATGTCGGAATCCTTCACGCCCTTGGACTTGAGGAAGGCACGCAAAATCTTGTTGGTGGTGCGCGGGTACACATAGTCCGTGCCCAGCAGCACAAAGCGCTTGGCACCGCCGCCTTCCTTGCTCATCAGGTACTCGACAGCGGGAATGGCCTGCTGGTTGGGCGCGGCACCGGTGTAGAAGACGTTCTTGGAGAGTTCCTCGCCCTCGTACTGCACGGGGTAGAACAGCAGGCCGTTGTTCTGCTCGAACACCGGCAGCACGGACTTGCGCGACACACTGGTCCAGCAGCCGAAGACCACGGCCACCTTATCCTGGGTGATCAGCTGCTTGGCCTTTTCGGCAAACAGCGGCCAGTTGGAGGCCGGGTCCACCACCACGGGCTCCAGCTTCTTGCCCATCACGCCGCCCTTGGCATTGATGTCGTCGATGGCCATCAGCACCGTGTCCTTGAGCACGGTCTCGGAGATGGCCATGGTGCCCGAGAGGCTGTGCAACACACCCACCTTGATGGTGTCTGCAGCCAGCACCTGAGAAGTCAATCCCAGGCCCAGAGCCATGGATGCAGCCAGTGTTGTGAGGGTTCCGCGACGATTCATTTCAGCACTCCCAGGAGGTTTTGTTCGGTCACATTGACCGCAGAACCTGAAGTGCAATTACCGTGCCAGTCCCTCGCAGCATGGCCAGGAAGCCGCCGGAATCGGCGCCGCTGCCTCTTTTGGGGCAGGCACGGCCCGAATGCGTCTTCCTGCGCTCAGCAACGGCCGTCAGCGAGCACCATTGCAGTGCCCCATGCACCAGATGCAGACCGCACCGGGCTGCCGGCACTATTGAAGTGCATGACTGCCTCAGTCCGTCTGGATACAGGCCGGCAGCGCTGCGCTGCGCAGCTTGCCGGGATTGAGCAGGTTCAAGGGATCGAGATCGGCCTTGGTCTGCAGCAGCGTGGGATCGAGCTGGTTGTTGGCCTTGCCGTCTTCCACCACATAGACATGAGGATTGTTGATCTGCACGCCATGCTTGCGATAGATGTCCATGATCGCGTTGAGCCGCTCGGCCGAGCTGAAGCGCACCAGCTCCAGCCCGCTGCAGTTGAACTGTCCCTCCTTGGTGCGCAGAAACTCCAGATGGAACAGGACCTCGTCACCGAGCTCGCTGCGCAAGGCCTTGAGCTGCTCGCCAAACCTTGCGGGGTTGTAGCCGGTCTGCAGATAGGTCAGCTCCCGGTCCAGCTTCAGCGCATGCAAGGTCGTATGGTTCCAGCAATACTCGATCAGCGACTTGTAGCCCGCAGCCGGCTGCGCAGACCAGCGCCCGCGCTCGCAGTAGCTGAGGGTGCCGCCGTGACGCTCCAGCAACAGCTGCATGGCCTCCTCGGCTTCGGGCGCCACCAGCGCAATGACCGCGTGGCAGCCCTGGGGCAGATGCTCGGCCAGACTGGTGAAATAAGCCGGTACCGGAGCCGCCATCAGGCTCAGTTCCTTCTTGCGGATGCCAGGCGCATTGCCCAGCTGCTGCGCAAAGCCCAGCGCCTCGTCAAAACCCGTGAACGTGGCAATGCATTCCGTCCAGTTCGTGGCATCTGCCAGCGCCACTTCGAGCTCAAGCACGATGCCGGTCGTGCCATAGGTATGGTGCAGGCGCATGGCGTCGGCACCGCGCAGTTCCAGAATGCGCGGCTCGGCCTCCACCGTCATCACGCGCGCAGCCAGCACATTGCCCGCAGAGGCGAGCGGCCCGTAGGTGATGGAGCCGGCGCCGCCGAAACCACCGCCAAACAGACCGCCCAGGGTGGCGCTGCGGTAGGTGGACGGCAGCCAGCGCAGCTCCTGCCCCTGCTCGCGCGCCAGCTGGTCGAAGTCCGCCAGGCGTATGCCGGCCTGTGCCCGGCCCACGCTGCCGCGCACCCAGCACAGGCTGTTGTAGCCGCTCAGATCCAGGATCACGCCGCCGTGCAGCGGCGTGCTCTGGCCGTAGTTGCCGGTGCCGCTGCCGCGCAGCGTGATGGGCACGCCCCGGCGCGCGCAATGGGCCACGACCTGGGCAATCTCGGCCTCGGTGCGCGGACGTACCGCAATGTCGCCGCGCTTGCCCTGCAGGGCCTGCTTCAGAACCGGACTGAACCAGGAAAAATCCTGGGACAGGCGCGAGACTTTCAGGGAGTCGGTGATCCAGTCCAGCGCAGGCAAGGCGCTGGCCAGCTGGCTGCTGTTCTCGGCAATCGGATTGGTGTTCATGGTCGTGGCGCAAAAATGCAAGGCATGAGTCGGCCCACATGCCGCACATTGCGGGCATGACGGGAGCAGAAATGAAGAAAGGGCTAGAGCGCTAGTCGCTACCGGATTCGCTGGCATGCCAGCCACCCAGCGCCCGGCGTGTGCACCAGGCCATGAGCACGAACAGCGCCACGCCAGTCAGCGAAATCAGCAGCAGCGCAGCGAACATGCGCGGGATGTTGAGCTGAAAGCCCGCCTGCAGGATCTGGTAGGCAAGACCTGCCCCCTGCCCGCCGGTACCGGCCACGAACTCGGCCACCACGGCGCCTATCAGTGCCAGGCCGCTGGAAATGCGCAGCCCCCCGAAGAAATAAGGCAAGGCACTCGGAATGCGCAAGCGCATCAAAACCTGCAGGCGCGTGGCCCGGTTGAGCTTGAAGTAGGCCAGCAGATCCGGCTCCACACTGCGCAGGCCCAGCGTGGTGTTGCTGATGATGGGAAACAGCGCCACCAGCGCCGCACAGATCACCATGGACAGCACCGGGTCCTTGACCCAGATGATGATCAGCGGAGCCACGGCCACGATAGGCGTCACCTGCAGCAGCACGGCATAGGGAAACAAGGCCGTCTCGATCAGCTTGCTCTGCACGAATACAAAGCTGATCAGCACGCCAGCGACGGTGGCCAGGGCAAAGGCCAGCAAGGTGATCTTGACGGTGACCCACAGGGACAGGCCGAGTGCCGCCCAGTCCGTCATCAGGGTCTGCAGCATCAGCAGCGGCGAAGGCACCAGATAAGGCGGCAGCTCCAGCCCCGTCACCAGGGCCTGCCAGACCAGCAGCAGCACAAGGCCCACCAGCGCCGGCAAAAGCACGCGCTGCACCTTGGGCTGCAGCAGCCAGGGGGTGGCCGCCTTGCCGGGCTTGGCGGCAGCCACCGCACGCGCGCCGGTCGCGGCTGGCCTGCCGTCGGCGGCCCTGGCCGCATCATCGGGAATGGAAGCGGGCAAGGCGCTCATGACAGACTCTCCTCCACAATGACACTGGCGCGCAGCAGGCTCGATTGCAACTGCTGCGCATGGCGGGCGAACTCGGGGCCGAGCATGAAATCGGCAGGCCGCGGACAGGGAGCATCGATGCGAAACTCCTCCACCACCCGTCCCGGTCTGGCCGCCATCATCACCACCCGGCTGGACAGAAAGACGGCCTCGTGGATGGAGTGGGTGACAAAGATCACCGTCAGCTTCTTCTTGCTCCAAAGCTCCAGCAACTCCGCGTCCAGCTTGTGACGCGTGATCTCGTCGAGCGCGCCGAAGGGCTCATCCATCAGCAGCAGATCGGGCTCGGTCACCAGGCCGCGGGCAATCGAGACGCGCATCTGCATGCCTCCGGACAACTCGCGCGGCAGGGCCTTGGCAAAGCGTGCCAGGCCCACCAGTTGCAGTGCCTCCGCGACGCGCGCATCGGCCTCTGCGCGCGGCACGCCAGCCAGATCCAGCGGCAGCCGCACATTGGTATGCACGCTGGACCAGGGCATGAGTGTGGGCTGCTGAAAGACAAACGCCATCTTCTTGCCGCCGGCCTGCAGCTGCGGCACCGGCTTGCGCCAAAGCAGCAGTCTGCCGTCGCTGGGCTCGAGCAGACCTGCAACCATCTTGAGCAAGGTGCTCTTGCCGCAGCCCGAGGGGCCGAGCAAGGTCACGAACTCACCCTCTTCGATGCGCAGATCGACGGGCAGCAAGGCCTGCGTGCCGCCGGGATAGGTTTTCTCTGCAGACAGCACCTCCACTGCGGGAATTGCTGCTGCGGGAATTTCAGAGCCGCTCATAGTCACCTTTCGCTGCCGCTGTCAGCCCACGCCCTCAGGGCATGACCTTGATGTTTTGAATCAGGCTCAGGTTGTAGGCATCGGCCTGCTTGACCTTGGCCGGATCGATCAGCTTGGCGCTGACCAGGAAGTCATAGCTGGCCTTGACCCGCGCATCGGTCATCACGCCGATGCCCAGCCTGGCGGCATCTCCGCCGGCGACCATGTTCATTTCCTTGAGCTTGCCCACGCTGTAGGCCAGCTGTTCATCGGTCATGTTGGGGTTGTCTTTCTTGATCAGGGCATTGGCCGGCGCGGGATCGGCCAGATAGCTCTTCCAGCCCTCCATGGAGGCGGTGACAAAGGCCTGCACCGCCTTGCTGCGCTCCTTGACCGTCTTGTCCATGCAGGAGATGGTGGTGGCATAGGCCGGGAAGCCCTGATCGCTGAACATCAGCGTGTTCGCCTTGACGCCGGCCTTCTGAATCGCAAAGGGCTCGGAAGTCAGATAGCCTTGCTGGGCCGAATTCTTGTCCACCAGGAACGGCTGGATATTGAAGGTATAGGGCCGGGTCTGGGAGTCGGTGAAACCATATTTGGCCTTGAGCCAGGGCCAGTAACCGCGCTGCGCGGAAGCGGCGATCAGAATGGTCTTGCCCTTGAGGTCCTCGAACCGCTTCACATCCTCGTGAGCGATCAGCACCTGCGGATCTTTCTGGAACACCGCAGCCACCGTGGTCACGGGAACACCGCCCTCGCGCATCTGCACCATCTGCAGATCGCTGGAGCCCATGACACAGTCGGCCTGACCGGCTGCCATCATCTGCGTGATATTGACCTGGGGGCCGCCCATCTTGATGCTGACATCCAGGCCGTGCTTTTTGTACAGCCCTGTGGCCACGGCCTGATAGAAGCCGCCATGCTCGGCCTGGGCATACCAGTTGGTCATGTAGACGAATTTTTCCTCGGCATGGCCGAGGCCGCTCAGACCGCATGCCAGCATGGCCGCGCAGGTCAGGGGTTTGAGGAGTTTGGCAGTCTTCATCATGGCGGATCTCCGAAGGTTTGAAACAGGCAAGGCGTGAAAAGGCGTCAGGCCAGGGCAGGCTCCACATGCCCCTGATGCTGGGCCCGGCCCCAGGTGGCTTCGTCGCGGCTGGCCCATTGCAGCTCGTGCAACTCGGCAATGGCGGCGGCCCAGCTGCGGGCCAGGGATTGCAGGATCTCCTGCCCCTGCTCGGCGGTTGCGGGGGTCGGATCACCGATCACGCCGCTGGGTCCGAAGTCCCGTGCGGTCCAGGCGCAGGCGGGACGGCCGTCGGGCGACAGCAGGCTGGAGGGGAACACGGGCGGGTAGTTGATGACGGCCCGCTCCATGTGCACCGTCTGCGGCGCCAGCGCCAGCATCAGCGCGGTCTCGGCATGACCTGCATGCATGGCCAGCTTTTTCTCCAGGTTCGACAGATACTGGCCTGCGACATGGGGCACGCGCCAGGTAAAGCTCGGCACCACGATGAAGTCGCCATGGCGCAGGCGCAGCTCCCGCGCCGCGATCTCCAGCACCTGTGGCTGGCCGCCGTGGCCGTTGACGAACAGCAGCTTTCGAAAGCCTGCGCGATACACCGACTCGCCGATTTCATTGATCGTGGCCAGCAGGGTTTCGCCGCTCAAGGTGACCGTGCCGGGAAAGTGCAGGTGCTCTTCCGACTTGCCATAGACGATGGGGGCCATGGCGAATGCAGGCACGGCTGCGGGCAGCTGCGCCATGGCGGCGCCGACCACGCCCGCCGCAATCGTTGCGTCCACCGAGCAGGGCAGATGCGGACCATGCTGCTCCATGGCGCCCACAGGCAGCACGATCACGGTATTGGCCTTGTCCGGCAGGGCCGCAACCTCGGTCCAGCTCAGATAGGGCAGAAAGCGGTCGGCAGGGGTGTATCCGTGCAGCATGGGTTCTCCGGGGTGAGTGATGAATGGGTCAACGCAAGGGAAGATAGGCCGTGGCCTCCACCTCGATCAGAATGTCCGGCGTGGGCAACATGCCCGTCACCTCAACCACCGTGGAAGCCGGTGATTCGCCGGGAAAAAACAGCTTGCGCACGCGGCTGTACTGCGGGAACTGGTCCAGATTGCGGAAGTACTGCACCAGCTTGAAGACATCCGACATCTGGCCGCCGGCGGCCTCCACCGTCTGGCGGATGCGGTCCAGCACCCACCAGCTCTGCGCCAGGATGGGGCCCTCCTTGATGTCGGTGCTGAATTCACCGGTACGCCCGATCAGCGCCGCCGCTTCAGCAGGAATGTCGGCATAGCCGCGCACGATGCGATTGGCGCCCGGGTCCACAGCGATTACGCCCGACAGGAACACCAGATCGCCCGCCCGTCGCCAGGCCGCATAACGTGCCAGGGGCTGTGCAATGCCTGTGGTATCTGTGCTCATGCAACGCTCCGTTCAATGCAGGGTGTGAACCAGGCAGCCAGCGGCTCGCCGTTGCTGACGCGCCCCTCGCGCATCACCACGCGGCGCTGGCTGCGAGATGGAAAGCCGCTGACGCTGGACTGAGGAAGGATCACCAGATCGGCTGTCGAGCCTGGCTGCAGCGGCATACGGCCGACACCATGACCCAGCCAGTCGCGGCGACAGACGCTGTCGCTCCACTCGTCGAAGGCCGAAGTCAGCTGCGCTGCCGCCACGCCGGTGGTCAGCGCCTCCAGCGGATCGAAACTGCCCAGCGGACAGAAAGGGTCCTGCACGTTGTCGCTGGAGATCATCAGCGGTATGCCGCGCGCCCTGGCCTCCTTGAGCAGCGTCAGGCCGCGCTGGCGCGGCGTGACACCGGTTTGCGCGTCCTGCAGCAGCAGGTTCGTCACCGGCAGGCTGACCATGGTGATGGGAGTGCCGGCCACGGCATCCAGCGTACGCAGCGCCTGCTCCAGCGGCTGCGCCGCCAGCGCGCAGGTATGGCCGCAGACCACGCGGGCTTCGAAGCGCAGTTCCTTGAGCAGCGCGGCCGTGGTGGCCAGTCCCTGGGCTGCGGGGTTGAGTTCCTCATCCACATGCAGGTCCACGTCCAGGCCGTGCTGCTGCGCGGCCTCAAGCAGATTGCGCAGGGCCTGCGGGCTCCAGTTGGTGGAATGGACAAAGCCGCCGAGCAAGGCGCCCGCGCCACTGAGCGCCACCTGCTTGGCCAGACGCATCGCCATGCTGCGTTCCTCATACAGATGCAGGGGAATCAGGCTGACGCGCTCAAGCAGCACGCGCCCCGCCCATTCCTGCGCCAGCTCGCGCAGCACTTCCCAGGCCACGGGCACCGAGTCCGGCTCCCACCAGTCGCAATGGCTGCGTGCATGCGAAACACCGGCTTCATAGGCCCATTGCAGGCCCTGGCCCGCACGGCGACGCACATCGGCCGCAGTCCAGTTCTGCTTGTCCACCATCATGGCCTCTATCGCGGCCAGCAGGCCCGGCTTCACCGGCCCCATGCGCTCCAGCGTGAACGCCTTGTCCAGATGCAAATGCGCATCCACCATGGTCGGCAGCACCAGCGCTCCTTGAAGATCCCAGACCTGGGAGCCGAAGCTGCGCGGCAGGCCTGGAGTTTCGGCGGCTATGGCCGCAATGCGCCCGTTGGCGATCTCCAGGCGCGACAGCTGCATCTCGCTGCGCTGCCCCAGTGCTGCAAGCAACCAGCGCGGCAGCCGTGCATTGCAAAGTGTCAGATGTGAGGACATGGAGAGCTCTTCTAGGCAAAGCGGCGCATGGCCCGGCCGACATGGGCCTTGAAGGACTGCAGCCGGGACGGCGTTGCCACGTTCATGTGGTAGCAGGCGTGATAGTCGATACGCGCTTTGCCGCCCGTGAGGATGCGCAGATAGCGCGTGATGCATTTACGCGGTGGATCACCCATGAACAGCGCTGTCCAGCGCGGACGCCCGTAAGTCACCACCGCCGCAATGCGCTTGAGATGGGTCAGTGCCGGTCTGACGTTCTGCGGATCGCTGATGTCGAAGGCCACACCGGGCATCAGCACGCGGTCGAAGAACCCCTTGAGCATGGCCGGCAGGCCGAAGCACCAGGTCGGGAAGCAGAAGACCACGGCCTCGGCCCACAGCAGGCGGTCCACATAGCGCTGTACCGGCAGCCGGTTGTGCGGCACCTCGTGATAGCCCAGGCGTTCCTCGCGGGACATCACGGGATTGAATCCTTCTGCGTACAGGTCGCAGTCATCGACCTCATGCCCGGCGCCGCGCAACTGCTGCACCACCTCGGCATGCAATGCGGCCTGATAGCTGGTTTCCACGGGATGAGAAAAGATCACAAGCACTCGCATGTCGACCCTTCAAAGATCCAGGGTCAGCGTCGCGCCGCGATTGCGTGCGCAGCACAAAGCCACATGCGTGCTGCGCTCCTCATCGGTCAGGCAGCGGTCATGGTGCTCGGGATCACCGGCCGTCCAGCGCGTGACGCAAGTGCCGCAAATGCCTTGCTCGCACACCGTCTCTATGGCCACACCGGCCAGTTGCAGCACATCGGTGATGCGCTCTGCGGGCTCCACCGGCAAGCGCAATCCCTGACGCAGCAATACCAGCTCAAAGCCTTTTTCTACGGGCGTTTCCAGAGTATCCGGGGCAGTGTTGGGCATGATTGACCATCCGATTTGATCGACTGGTCAAATCTAAGCAAACGGTGTGCCAGAACACGCCAGGGAGAGCTAGCGGCCTGCCGCCCCTGCCATCTGCACCAGGCTTGCGCAGACCGTCTTCAAATTGGTGCCAGACCGCAGCTCAGCAGCACGGAAGTGGTGAGCTCCCGGGCGATATGCTCGCGATCCAGCGGCTGGTCGTCGGCGCACTCCAGCATGACCCTGGCCTGCACCGCATAGTCCGCATAGTGCTGGGTCATGCCCCAGATCTGCATGAGCAACACGCGCGCATCGAGGCTGCGCATGCGGCCCTGCGCGATCCAGGCGTTGATCAGATCCACCTTCTGCGCCGTGGAACTCAGCGCGACAGGCCAGTATTGGTTCAGACGCAAGCCGCCACCCAGCACCTCGTTGGTGAAGATGCGTGACAGGGCCGGATTGTCCAGCGCATAGTCCAGCTTGCGCCGCACATAGTTTCCGATGATCTGCGCCGGATCGTCGAGTGCCGGATCGAACGCAAATGCCGCCGACCAGGCCTCCAGCAACGCATAGAGCAGCTCGTCATACAAGGCCTGTTTGCTCTCGATGTAGTAATGCAGCTGGGGCTTGGTCAGACCCGCTCTTTCTGCGATCGCCTGCGTGGATGCGCCCTTGAAACCATGGCTGCTGAACTCCGCAATCGCCGCCTCGCGGATGGCTTGCAGAATCTGCTCTCGGGTGCGGCGGACAACAGGCGTGGAATCGGTCATGGCGGCAGGCTGTGAAACGGATCTTGAACTGACGGAATGCGGCTTCATCAATGCACGGCAAAGCGCAGCAGATACTCGTAGCTGTTCTCGGTGGTTTTGGGATCGCCCTGCACCGGCTGACGCAATATGGCCTGCAGCGTATTGCTGCCGACAACTGGCGTCATGCTCGCCTGACCCTGCGCGTCCGTCATCGTGGGAGAGCCATTCTCTCCCCAGGACAGTCTGACGCCAGGCTGCGGCTTGCCATGCAGCAACACCTGCAGCCTGAACGGCTGACCGGCATGGGGAGACTGCCCCTGCAGCGGCACCACCTCGAACATCTGACCCAGCGGCTTTTGCATGACGGCACCCCAGCGCACCACGGTCTTGTGGAACTTGCGCGCATGAACGCCGCGAACCGCACCGGGGTTCTGGTCCATGGGCATAGGCAGCATGGCACCCTCGGCACCCGTACTGCTGAAATAGCCGTTATCGAGCTCCACTGCGATCAGCGCAGCACCGGCATCGGGCTTGATTCGGATGCCGCCCTGCACATTCTGCACGGCACTGGGTACTTCACGGCCGCGCAGGTCATAGGCATGCACCCGCTGCAGCTTGGCCGGATCGAAGGCTTCGGTCCTGCCTTCATGACCGCCAAACTGCATGACATAGCCACCCTGCGCGTCGGGCTCCAGCCACACGTTATGGGCAGAAGCCGGATGGGCGCATAGCAACCAGGCAGCAGCCGTGGTGCACAGAATGCGCGCGATGATGTTTTTACGTGTGCTGCAAACAGACATGGAAGCTCCGAAAAATCATAAGGAAAACTGCAGGCCCAGCTGCACGCTGCGTGGCACGCCGGGGGCGACCAGGCGCTGGCCGGCAATCATGGTGGAGGTACTGGCATAGCGGGTGTTGGCGGCGTTGCGCAGCCACAGGCTCAGGCTGGCATTGCGCGCCAGGCTTGCGGGCAAGCGGTATTGCAGGCCCAGGTCCAGCCAGCGATAGCTGCCCGCCCATTCAGTATTACTGGCGTTGATGGGCGCACGCCCCACATGGCGCAGCACGCCATGCAAGGTGACATCGCTGCGCGGCATCCAGCGCGCATGCAAGGTGCTGGTGTACTCGGGCACGGCCACCACACGCCTGCCAAGCAATGCGGCGTTCGCGTTCTGCGTGACTTGGGAGCGATTGTGGCCATAAGCCCATTCCACATGCCAGTTGCGGCTGGGCAGCCAGTGCAGCTGCAGCTCGGCGCCCTTGCGGACGGTCGCTCCCAGGTTTTCGTACTCGCCGGGTGCCGTGTTGCGTATTTCATGGTTGGAGCTGATGCGATAGAGCGAGGCATCGATCAGCCAATGGGCCGATGGCTTCCACTCCACGCCCAGCTCGCTCTGGCGAAAGATATTCGCATGCAGGTCGCTGTTGCGCAGCGCGTACTTGGCAAAGTCGCTGGGCAGCGCAAAGCCCTGCGACCAGCTGGCACGCACGGCTGTGCGGGCATTGAGATGCGCCAGTGCTCCCAGCTTGGGGCTGGCATGGCTGCGGCCCTGCATGCGATTGCATTCATCGCCACCGGCCTCTGCCCCCAGCAGACGGCAACGGCCGTCAAAGTGGTCCCAGCGCAGGGCCGCCGTGGTCTGCAACCAGGCCGTTGGCTGCCAGCCAGCCTGGCCGTAGATCGCCGTGTTGTCGAGCCGCGTATTGCGATCAATCAATGCAGGGCCGGTGCGCCGGCGGTCGAGCAATCCATCCCAGTAGCCATAGTCCGTGGACTCGCGCACCTGCTCCAGGCCCAGCATCCAGTTCAGCTCGCGCGCCACCAGAAGCGACTTGCCACTGAGATTCAGCCCCGCTCCCAGCACGCTGCGGTCGTAACGCTCCTCGCGCTGCATCCAGGTGGAGCTGCGCGGGCGGGTGAACCAGCGCACAAAATCCTGCTGCGTGCCGTAGACAAAACCCAGCAGCCGGGTATCTGCATCCAGTGCGTACTGCGCATCCAGGCGCAGCGTGCCAAAGTGCTTGTTGGCACCATCCCCCACTACGCGACTGTCCTTGCCCTGTGGGTCCTTCCGCCACTGCGCTTCGGTCAGATAGCCGGGCGAGTCGCCACGCGCCTCGTGCCAACGGCCGGACAGCGAGATATCGAGCTTTTCATGCACATGGTGCTTCCAGGTGCCGCTGAGGGTGCTGCGCTCATGGCGCGAGGCGGGCCGCGCTCCATCACCGCGTGCATGCTGAGTAGCCAGGTTGAGCTGATCGCCCCCCTCCAGCTCGCGCCCGAGAGCGGCCTGTGCATCGAACATGCCATGCGAGCCGGCGCTGACATCGAACTCCGCATAGTTGCCGTTGCGCCGCGTGCGCAGCTCCAGCAGCCCTGCTCGGTTGTAATTGCCCTGCAACACCGACACGGGACCGCGATAGACATTGACCTTGTCCAGCTCCAGCGGCACCACCACATTGAGATCGAAATATCCATCAGCATGCGACATGGCTTCGTTGAGCGGGATGCCATCCAGGGTAGCCGCCACATCGCCGCCATGACCACCGCCGCCAAAGCCGCGCAGCACCAGCCCGTTGGCCACACCGCTGAGCTGGTAGTGATTGACATGCATGCCGGGTACCTGGCTCCACAATGATTCCACCTCCTGTCTGGGCTGCTCGCGAATTTCATCGCGCCTGAACTCGGTGACGGAAAACGCGCGTTGTGACTCGTCCAGCGCCTGGCCTTTGACCAGGGCATTCACCCTCACCTCGGGCAATACCTTGTCGCCTTCCTCGGCTGTTTGCGCTTGTACGGCTGAAGCCATCCACAGCGTACCGCCCAAGACCAGCACTGCGAGTCTTGCCGTGGTACCCAGGCACTGCGCGCCTCCCCTATTCAATGGTCTTTTGTACATGCACCAGAACAGCAAAGTTCGTGCCATGCAATGCACCGCTACGGCTCGCCAATGCACCACAAAGCACCATCGCGGCCTCACCGATACACCCTGGTGCACAACCGGGTGCCTGCAGCACCAACAAGGTGCAAAACATCTGCAACGGCTTGCCTGCAGGCTGGCAATAAAGACTGGCCTTTGGCATGGCACTTGCTACATAAAAGGGCATGAAACTCCCAGCGTGCGTTCTGCCGGTGCCACCGACTGCGCTAGCTGACTGAGGGATTGAAGAAGATGGAACTGACACCACGCGAAAAAGACAAGCTGTTGATCTTTACCGCCGCCCTGCTGGCCGAGCGGCGCATGGCTCGTGGCCTCAAGCTCAACTACCCCGAGGCCGTGGCACTGATCAGCGCCTTTGTGATGGAGGGAGCACGCGATGGCAGGACCGTGGCCCAGCTCATGAGCGAAGGCCGCAGCGTGCTGACCCGCGCCGATGTGATGGAGGGCATCCCCGAGATGATTCCCGACATCCAGATCGAGGCCACCTTCCCCGATGGCACCAAGCTGGTCACCGTGCATGAGCCCATCGCCTGAAGCAGCATCCAGAGACTTCAAGCCTTTCAGCCATCAAACCCCTATCCATCAAGCGCAGATAGCTATGAAATTCAATAAGCTCCTTGCCACCACTGCCGCTGCGGCGACTGCACTGCCCCTGTCCGCTCTCGCACATATGGGCTCCGATGCAGGCGGCCATCACCACTTTCTCGACAGCCTGGGCCATGCCTTTGCCCACCCGTTTACCGGTGCAGACCATCTGGCCGCCATGCTGGCCGTGGGCGCCTGGAGCGCGCTGACCATGCCCAGCCTGCGCACGGCCTGGCGTGCACCTGCGGCCTTTGTGGCCCTATTGGTGGCGGGTGCCGTGGCCGGCTTTGCCGGCCTGTGGGTACCGGGCGTGGAGCCCATGATTGCCGCGTCCGTGCTGGTGCTGGGCCTGCTGGTGCTGGTCCAGCAAAAAATGCCCTGGGGCGTTGCCGCCGCACTGACTGCAGTGTTTGCCTTCTTCCACGGCGCAGCGCACGGCTTTGAGCTGGCCGGAGACAGCGGCCTGGCGGCCGTCGGCGCACTGGTGGGCATTGCTCTGGGCTCGGCCACGCTGCATATCGCTGGCATGGTGCTCGGTCATGCCCTCATGCGGCGCCACCAATGGGTGGCCCGGTTCGGCGGTGCCGCCACCGCTGCACTCGGCGCTTTCATGCTGACGAAACTGGCCTGATATGAAACACCCCGGCACAGCGCAGCACAAGGCCTTTGCGCAAGGAGGCGAAAGATGATCCCCGGCGAACTGATTCTTGACGAGGGCAGCCATGCACTCAACCCCGGCCGCCGCACGCTCACGCTGGTGGTGAACAATGCCAGCGACCGGCCGATTCAGGTCGGCTCGCACTACCACTTCGCCGAAACCAATGCGGGCCTGGATTTCGACCGCACCGCCGCCCACGGCATGCGCCTGAATATTGCCAGTGGCATGGCCGTGCGCTTCGAGCCGGGCCAGCAGCGCACGGTGGAGCTGGTCGAGATCGGCGGCGACCGCCAGATCTATGGTTTTCGCAGTCTGGTCCAGGGCCCATTGCCCGTAGCGGCCAGGGACTGACCTGCCATGCTGATGCTCTTTGCTTCTGCTTTTGTCCTGGGCCTGGTGTTCAACGCAGCGCCCGGAGCGGTGTTTGCCGAGACCGTGCGCCAAGGTGTGCGCGGCGGCTATCGCCCGGCGCTGGCCGTGCAGCTGGGCTCCCTGGTGGGCGATGCAAGCTGGGCCTTGCTGGGCCTGGCCGGCATTGGTCTGGTCATGCAGGTCGACGCCTTGCGCTGGCCGATTGGTCTGGCGGGCACCGCCTACCTGCTCTGGCTGTCCTGGGACAGCTGGAAGGCCGCGCGTACCGAACACCAGCTCGATGCCTCGGCCACCGCCACGCAGAAGCAGGTCCTGCGCCGCGGCATGGCCCTGTCGCTGACCAACCCGCAGAACCTGGCCTACTGGGCCGCCATGGGCAGCGCCCTCGGAGCCGTGGGAGTGACCCAGCCCGGCGCCAGCGACTACGGGCTGTTCTTCGCGGGGTTCATGACTTCGTCCCTGCTCTGGTGCTTTGTCTGCGCAGCCTTGGTGGACCGGCTCTTCCGCCGCGCTGCCGCCCACTGGAGCCGTTTTACCTACCGCTGCTGCGCCGCACTGCTGCTGGCCCTGGCACTGGGTACATTGCGCGACCTGCTCAGCACAAGCCCCGTCGCCCTGCCACCGGCAGCCCAGCAGCAGTCCCTGCGCTGAATACCTGAATCGGAGATTCCTCAATGGCCACCATGGACCGACGAGCCTACGCAGAAACCTTTGGCCCCACCGTGGGTGACCGCCTGCGCCTGGCCGATACCGAACTCATCGTCGAGGTCGAAAAAGACTACACCCTGGCCGCTGGCGGCTATGGTGAGGAAGTGAAGTTCGGCGGCGGCAAGACCATCCGCGACGGCATGGCGCAAAGCCAGCGCACACGCAACGGGACGGGAACAGGGCCCGACGGAGGTGGCGCGGTCGATACCGTGCTGACCAACGCACTGATCATGGACCACTGGGGCATCGTCAAGGCCGACATCGGCCTCAAGGACGGCCGCATCGCGGCCATAGGCAAGGCCGGCAACCCCGACACCCAGCCCGGCGTGGACATCATCATCGGCCCGGGCACGGAAATCATCTCCTGCGAAGGCAATATCGTCACCGCAGGCGGTATCGACACTCATATCCATTTCATTGCCCCGCAGCAGATCGAAGAAGCACTGACCAGCGGCGTGACCACCATGATCGGCGGCGGCACCGGCCCGGCCACCGGCACCTTCGCCACCACCTGCACGCCAGGCCCCTGGCATATGGAACGCATGCTGCAGGCCGCCGACGCTTTCCCCATGAATCTGGGCTTTCTGGGCAAGGGCAATGCCAGCCTGCCAGGCGGCCTGCACGAGCAGATCAGTGCCGGCGCCATCGGCCTGAAGCTGCACGAGGACTGGGGCAGCACGCCGGCCGCCATCAGCAACTGTCTCGACGTGGCCGAAGACACTGACACTCAGGTCGCCATCCACACCGACACGCTCAACGAGTCCGGCTTTGTGGAGGACACCGTGGCCGCATTCAAGGGCCGCACCATTCACACCTTCCACACCGAAGGCGCGGGTGGAGGCCATGCGCCCGACATTCTGAAAGTGGTGGGCGAGGCCAATGTGCTGCCCAGCTCCACCAACCCCACGCGCCCCTACACCATCAACACGCTGGACGAGCATGTGGACATGCTCATGGTCTGCCACCACCTGGACGCCGGCATTGCCGAAGATCTGGCCTTTGCCGAAAGCCGCATCCGCAAGGAAACGATTGCGGCCGAGGACATCCTGCACGATATCGGCGCGATCAGCATGTTCAGCTCCGACAGCCAGGCCATGGGTCGCGTGGGCGAAGTCATTCTGCGTACCTGGCAGACGGCGCACAAGATGAAGCTGCAGCGCGGTGCCCTGAGCGGCGACGGCGCGCGCAACGACAACTTCCGCATCAAGCGCTATATCGCCAAATACACCATCAACCCCGCCATTGCCCACGGCATCAGCCACGAGGTGGGCAGCATCGAGGTGGGCAAGTGGGCCGATATCGTGATCTGGAAGCCCGCCTTCTTTGGCGTCAAGCCGTTTTGCATCCTCAAGGGCGGCAGCATCGCCATGGCGGCCATGGGCGATCCGAACGCCTCCATTCCCACGCCTCAGCCCGTGCATTACCGCCCCATGTTTGCAAGCTTTGGCGGTGCGGTTGCCAGAACTTCACTGACCTTTGTCTCCCAGGCAGGACTTGCCGCCGGCATCGGCCAGCGCTTCGGGCTGCACAAGACCCTGTCGGCGGTCAGGGGCATACGCAATGTGAAGAAGCAGCACATGATCCACAACGATCTGGCGCCGCATATGGAGGTGGACGCCCAGACCTATGCCGTGCGTGCCAATGGCGATCTGCTGACCTGCGAGCCCGCGGTCAGCCTGCCCATGGCACAGCGCTACTTCCTGTTCTGAGCAGTGTTGAGCTGAAACTCCGTATCCGGATGCTGCATGCCCTTGCCCTCAAACCAGGCCAGCCAGTCACTGACGGCGAGCTGCGGCGCAGCGCTCACGGTGGCGGGCATGGCCTCGTACACCAGCACGGTGATGGACTGCTGACCGCCCTGGGTCAGCATCACGGGCAGGGTCAGAATGCGCTTGGCGTATTCACCCAGGTCTTCGGGCCACAGGCCTTCGATGCGATCCATGGCCCGCTCCAGCGCTGCGTCCATGGGGTAGACCTCGGCCAGCACGGTTTGCGTGCCTTGCAGCCTCAGGCCCGGGTACCAGCCCAGGTCATGCAAAGTTCCGGTCAGCTGGGTCCTGCCGACACAGGCGATGCCCGGCTGGAGCCTGGCAATATCGTTGATGCCACCGGCACGCAAAGTGCCATACACCGCCACATAGGCTGCGCCACAGCCCTGCCAGTTAGCAGGCGCGTCATGCAAAGAGGTCGGGGCTGCCATTTCTGCCGAAGCTTCCAAAAGAGTTGTCATCTTGCTCGAACCATCAAAATCACTGATATGCGCAGCACATGCAACATGCGCGCCAATCTGGTCCGGGCCTTTTATTTCATTGTGAATTCACCATGCTGACTGCCAACAAACTGCTGCTCCAGGGCCAGGGCCTTTCCGCCGTCATCCTCAAACGCGCTGCGTCCGTGGAACTGGACTGGGACGTGCGTCAGAAGAGCCGCTTTGCCGCTACCGACAGCCTGGGTCGCGAGCTGGCCGTCTTCTTGCCACGCGGCCAGGCCGTGCGCGGCGGCGATGTGCTGGTGGCCGAAGACGGCAGCCTGATCCGCGTGCTGGCCGCACCGCAAAAAGTGCTGCATATCACGGCCTGTGCTGAGCATGGCACGCCGTTTGACCTGATGCGCGCGGCCTACCATCTGGGCAACCGCCATGTGCCGATCGAGCTGCAGCCCGACCATCTGAAGATCGAACCCGACCATGTGCTGGCCGATATGCTGCGCAGCATGCATATGACGGTGGTCGAGGCCGATCTGCCTTTCGAGCCCGAAGGAGGCGCCTATGGCGGCCATGTGACCAATGACGGCCACAGCCACCATCATCACGGCCATGGACACTCGCATGACCACGCCCACTGAGCCACTGCTGGCTCTTGGCGCGCAGAGCTTTCTGCAGCTGATGTGGCTGGCCTCGCCGGCGCTGCCCATCGGCGGCTTTTCCTATTCGGAAGGGCTTGAAGCGGCCATCAATGCGGCGCTGGTCACAACGGAATCAGAGGCCGCCGGCTGGCTGGTGCAGCAGCTGCATCTGACCCAGTCGCGCGGGGACATGGCCGTGATTGCGCAGGCTATGCCGGCCTGGAAAGGCGCGGATCTGGCGCGCATTGCCAGCCTCAACCTGTGGGTAAGAGTCACGCGCGAAACCAGCGAGCTGCGCTTGCAGACCGAGCAGATGGGCCGCTCGCTGACCGAGTGGCTGAAAAACCGCTACGCCGACGAAGCAGTCCCGCTGGCCTCCGTCCACTGGCTGGCTGCGCAGGATGCCAGCTACCCCATCGCCTTCTCGCTGGCGGCCCAATGCACCGGCGCCACACCGCGTGATGCACTGCTGGCCTATGCCTTTGGCTGGGCAGAGAACATGGTTCAGGCCGCCATCAAGACCGTGCCCCTGGGCCAGAGCGCCGGCCAGCGCATCTTGGCGCGGCTGACTTCCGAAATTCCCGCTGCAGTCGAATACGCGCTGGCGTTGCCGGACAACGCAAGACAGGCTTTTTCGCCCATGCTGGCCATTCTCTCGGCCCAGCATGAACACCAGTATTCTCGACTTTTCCGTAGCTGAACCTCCATCCGCCATGTCTGCACTGTTTGCCGCCACGCCCCAGCCACCCTACTACGCCGCCATCTTCACCTCCTTGCGCACCCAGACGGACCAGGGCTATGGCGAGATGGCCGAGCGCATGGTGGAGCTGGCCGGCCAGCAGGCAGGCTATCTGGGCGCTGAAAGCACCCGCGATGCCGAAGGCTTCGGCATCACCGTGTCTTACTGGGAAAGCGAGGAAGCCATCCGTCAATGGAAGCACAACGCCGAGCACCAGATCGCCCAGGAAAAAGGCCACACCACCTGGTACCAGCATTTCGAGCTGCGCATTGCCAAGGTGGAGCGTGCCTACGGCAAGGCCCGCTGATCGCAACCCTCTCATTCACTAAAGAACTCACCATGTCGACCGCACTGCACCATATCCCCAACCGCACCAAGAAGCTGCCGCCGCTGCGCGTGGGCATCGGCGGGCCCGTGGGCTCGGGCAAGACCACGATTCTGGAGATGCTCTGCAAGGCCATGCGCGGCAAATGGGACCTGGTCGCCATCACCAACGACATCTACACCAAGGAAGACCAGCGCCTGCTGACCATCAGCGGCGCCCTGCCCGCCGAGCGCATCATGGGTGTGGAAACTGGCGGCTGCCCGCACACGGCGATTCGCGAGGACGCTTCCATCAACCTGGAAGCCATTGACCGCATGCTCAAGGACTTCCCCAATGCCGACATCGTCTTCATCGAATCGGGCGGCGACAACCTGGCTGCCACCTTCAGCCCCGAGCTGTCGGATCTGACCATCTACGTGATCGACGTGGCAGCAGGCGAGAAGATTCCGCGCAAGGGCGGTCCCGGCATCACCAAGAGCGATCTCTTCGTCATCAACAAGACCGACCTGGCTCCCCATGTGGGCGCCAATCTGGACATCATGCGCAGCGACACCATCAAGCAGCGCACCACGCCCAAGGGGCTCAAGCCCTTTGTGATGACCAACCTCAAGACACTGGAAGGTCTGGATGAGGTGGTGGCCTTCATAGAGAAACAGGGCCTGCTGGCGGCCTGATCACCTCTTTCGGGACGAAAAAAAGCCGCCTAGAGCGGCGGCTGTTTCTCAAACCAGTGCGTGATTACTGGTTGGCCAGATCCAGATGGAACTCGCGAGCTTCTTGGATGAATTCGATCAGGGAGTTGATAGCTTGGCGCATGATGAGCTTTCTATGAAATCAAGAGATGCACTTCAAGCGATGGACAGCACGCATCTCATGCACTGTCGTTCGCGGGTTTTACCTTAAGGGTTAACCCTTGATACTAAGTATAAACCACTAGCTTCGTTTTTGCAAAGCCCGTCCTGCGCAAAGGGCGTCAGGCTCGTCAGTGCACTGCCTTGAAGTGCTTGCTCACGCAGTTGCAAGGCCTGTGCAGATCAATATTTGCGAGATTCCTGCATCAAAATTGCCGCAGAACGCTGTACTTTTCACCAGTACGTCACCGAATTTGTCCGCCGACTGCTACGCTATGGCCTGTTGACAATATTTGTGGCGGGTTCACAACTCCCGCAGGTGGAAAGTGGAAATGGCGCGAGATTGTGGTTTGCAGCAGATGGACGGGCTTTCGTCCCATCGAGTGAATGCCGACATCCAGCCCGGCCGATATGCAGCGCCCGCCTTCCGCCGCAAGGGAGTGCGCGCATGAGCTCCACACTGGCCGGCCCCGGCACGACCGACTCCTGGCATATCACCACCATGAACCCCGCAGAAGCCCCCTGGCATCTGCTGCTGCTGGCCGACCCCTCACGCGAGCGCATCAAGCGCTATCTGCCCGGATCCACCTGCTTCGGAGCGCGCCAGACGACCCAGTTCACGCCCAGCGGCCTCGGCGCCCTGATCGGCGTATGCGTGCTCGTCCCCGAGGGCGACGGCCTTCACCGATGGGAGCTGATGAACATGGCCGTGTCCACGGCCTGGCAGAGCAATGGCATAGGTTCTGCCCTGCTGCAGCGAGCCATCCGTGAGATGCGCGAACGCGGCGTGCAGCAGCTGGATGTAGGGACTGGCAGCTTTGGCGACCAGTTGCTGTTCTATCAACGCCTGGGGTTTCGCGTCACCGATATCGAGCGCGACTTCTTTTTGCAGAACTACACCACCCCGCTGTGGGAGCGAGGCGTACAGCACAAGGACATGCTCAAGCTGACGCTGGAGCTTTGAAGACAAGGGCGGCCCCGCCCCATTTGAAAAGCACAAGAGGCGCCTGGGCGCCTCTTGTTCATCTAGCTTCGTTTTCCCGGCATCAGGCCGCCTTGAGGCGACGTGCACGCACGGCGGCAGCCAGTTGCTCCAGCACCGGAGTCGTCTGCTCCATGCTGATGCAGGCATCGGTGAGCGAGACACCGTATTGCAGCTCCTGCCCTTCGACAATGTCCTGACGGCCTTCATGAATATGGCTTTCGATCATCACGCCGGTGATGCGTGTGTCGCCCCCGGCAATCTGCTGGGCCACATCCGCTGATACATCGATCTGGCGGCGATGTTGCTTGCTGCTGTTGGCATGCGAGAAGTCGATCATCACCTGCGGATGCAGGCCCGCTTTTTCCAGCACTTCGCACGCTGCCTGAACATGGGCCGCGTCGTAGTTGGGAGCCTTGCCGCCGCGCAAGATGATGTGGCAGTCCTGATTGCCGCGTGTCTCGAAGATCGCACTCTGGCCCATCTTGGTCATGCCCATGAAAGCATGAGAGGACTGTGCGGCCAAAATGGCATCGCTGGCCACCTTCACGCCGCCATCAGTGCCGTTCTTGAAGCCCACGGGGCAGCTCAGACCGCTGGCCAGCTGGCGATGGCTCTGGCTCTCCGTGGTGCGCGCGCCAATCGCGCCCCAGCTGACCAGGTCGCTGATGAACTGCGGCGACAGCAGGTCCAGGAATTCGGTGCCGGCCGGCAGGCCCAGCGCCAGCACATCGAGCAGCAGGCGGCGCGCCAGCTCCAGCCCTTCGTTGACGGCAAAGCTGCCGTCGCGGTACGGGTCATTGATATAGCCCTTCCAGCCCACGGTGGTGCGCGGCTTCTCGAAGTAGACCCGCATCACGATCAGCAGATCGTCCTTGAGCGCATCGGCCTGGACCTTGAGCTGGCGCGCGTAATCCATGGCCTGATCGTGATCGTGAATGGAGCAAGGCCCGACCACAACCACCAGCCGGTCATCTTGGCCATGCAGCACGCGCGAGATGGCGGCACGGCTGGACTCGACCAGTTGCTGCGCCTCTTCGGTCACGGGCAGCCACTCTTCCAGCAGTGCAGGGGTCAGCAGCGGGCGCACGATCTTGATGCGTGTGTCGTCAATGCGGGTCTTGTCCAGCGTGGTCAGTTTGGGCTGGGCCTTGCGGGCCGAAGCTGCGCTGGGATGCAGGGGCGTCGTGGAGGATGTCATCCCGATATTGTCGCGCCATGCGCTTTAACCCGCGCGCTCGCCCCCATCGGTGGCTGCGGTAAGCGGCCTGCAGCCGCCAGTCAGGCAAGGCTGGACAGCGCCCCGCCCCGGTAGACTGGCGGCCCCTAGAAGACCGGACGCCACCGCCCATGGAACTGCTGTTCACCATCACCCCGGCCCACACCGACTGCCGGCTGCAGGCCGCGATGCAGCGCGAGATGCAGCAGCACGCGCGACAACAGGCCGCCCTGCAGGCCCGGATGGCGGGCTGGCAGGAGCGCTGGCTTGCCCCGCTGCTGCTCTGCCTGGGCCTGGGCGGCGGCCTGCTGGCCATCGCTCGGCCGGGCCAGCCGCCGAGCCCCGAAAAAATCATCGCCATGCTGGTCTCGACCGTGCTCTGCATCCTGCTGTGGAAGCGCTACTCAGCGCGCCTGCTCGGCGCGTTGCGTCAGCACCAAGCCATGCGCCAGGCGCCGCTGCAGGGCCTGCACCGAAAGCTGGTGCGCGCAGGCCTGCGGGCCCGCCTGCGGCGCCTGGAGGGCAGCTACCGCCTGCAGCTGGACGATCAGGGCTTCACGCTGATCCACGACCGGGGTGCGCGAGAGCGGCTCGAATGGGCGCAGATCGCGCGCCTGCAGGCCACGCCCGATTTCTACAAAGTGGCCTGCGCCCGGCTCGCGGCCGAGGGCAAGACCTACCATATCCCCCGCCACAGCGATGCCATGGACCCGGCCGCCTACCGGCAGGGATTGGTACTGTGGCTGAGCAAATGCCCGATGACACCGGAGACGCCAGCCGCCATGGAGCGCTGATTCAGCGCGTACGGACGGTGCCTTATTCCCCGGCCGAAAGCTTCATCAGCACCAGGCCGCTGACGATCAGGACAGCCGCTCCCACGCGCATGGCACTGAGCTGCTCGCCCAGCACCGTGACGCCCACCAGGAATGCACCCACGGCACCGATACCAGTCCAGATCGTATACGCCGTGCCCAGGGGCAGACTGCGCATGGCCACCGACAGCAGGCCGAAGCTGGCGATCATGGCCACGATGGTGATGGCGCTGTATTTGAGGTTGGTGAAACCATGGGACTGCTTCATGGTGAAGGCCCAGACCACTTCCAGAACGCCGGCCACCAGCAGATAAACCCAAGCCATAGAAAACCTCTTTGAAGATCGAATGGCCAGGCCGTCCCGGCAGGAAATCAGGCCATGCATCGCATCGCCCGGCAAGGTCGTCCCTGCGGCATGAATCCTAATCCGCATGGGCAAATCCGGGCCAGCCATGGGTGGTTCGGCCGCCACATTCATGGGCCGATTTCTCGTCCGATTCGACGATGTCGCAACGCTGGTAACGCCGCACAGTGACTCGTCCATGGAACGAGGAGAACTGAACAATGAACCGACTGCAAGACCGCGTGGCCCTGATCACGGGCGCAGGTGCCGGCATTGGCAAAGGCGTGGCACGCCGCTTTGCGGCTGAAGGCGCCAGCCTGTGGCTGGCCGATATCAATGCCGAAACCTGTGCCGGGGTCGCCGCAGAAATCCGCGCCGAATTTGGCGTTCAGGTGGGACATGCGGTGGCCGATGTGAGCGAGCACGCCGCCGTGCAGAGCATGGTCGATGCCGCCCTGGCGCAGTTCGGCCACATCGACATCCTCGTCAACAATGCCTGGGGCCGGCGCCCCGGCAGCCAGCCCGGCTTTGCCAGGGTCGAAACGCTCAGCGATCTCGATTCCGACTGGGCCTGGCGCATAGGTGCGCAATCGGCGCTCTGGGCCATGCAGGCAGTCTTCCCCGGCATGCAGGAGCGGCGCTGGGGCCGGGTCATCAATATGTGCTCGCTCAACGGCGTCAATGCCCACCCTTATTCGGTGGACTACAACATGGCCAAGGAAGCGCTGCGCACGCTCACCCGCTCTGCCGCTCGCGAATGGGCGGCCTTTGGCATCTGCTGCAACGCACTGTGCCCCGGCGCGGCCACCGAAGCCTATCAAAAATTTGCGGCAAGCCAGCCCGAGAACGCGGCCGACATGCTGCGTCTGAACCCCATGGGGCATATGGGCGACCCCGAGCAGGACATTGGCGGCGCGGCCCTATTCCTGGCCAGCGAAGACTGCCGCTATGTCACGGGCAACACGCTATTTGTCGATGGCGGCAGTCACATCAACGGCGTGCCCTGGCTACCCAAAACGAAGTGATGCATTGCAGTGGCACACTCCACGCCTTGTGCTGCTCGCGCCCACCGCCCCCATGCTTGCCGGATTGAATCACCTCACACTTGCCGTAACAGACCTGCAGCGCAGCGTGGACTTCTACGTGCGCGTGCTGGGGTTTCGTCCACGCGCGCAGTGGGATATGGGCGCCTATCTGGAACTCAGCGATCTGTGGCTGTGCCTGTCGTCAGTCGAACAGCGAAGCCAGGCCCGCAGCTCTGACTACACCCACTACGCATTCACGATTGCCCAACGGGACTTCGCGCACTTTGTGGAGCATGCCAGGTCATGCGGTGTCCAGGAATGGAAGAGCAACCGCAGCGAAGGCGATTCCTTCTACTTTCTGGACCCGGACGGCCACCAGCTCGAAGCCCATGTCGGTTCGCTGCAAAGCCGCCTGGCGCAATGCCGCTTGCGGCCTTATGCAGGCATGCAGTTTTTCGACTGAATCGGCGGCCAGGCAACGAAGGCAAGAAAAGGCACAAGAGCCTGTCTGATATAGCAGCGCTCCAAGGAGCGCGGCCAGTCGATACAGGGAAGCACGCCCGGCTGCGCCACACTAGGCTGCCAGCCGCTCCTCTTCCAGCACCACCACATTGCCAACCGTCGCGCCATAGTGCGTTGCCACACGCTTGCGCTGCTTGAGCACGGCCCTGTCCTTGCTGACCAGCAAGGCCTTGTGCTGGCTGGCCAGATCGAGGAAATGCTGGTCGTCGGGATCGGTGCAGGTAAAGCGGATCTTGGGGGCAGCGGACACATATTCGACGGCTGCGTCAAATGCGGCCATCACGCCTTCGGGCGTCTTGCCGTAGTAGCTGACGCGCGGCGCAATCTGGCTGTAGTGCAGCACGCGACCCAGCTCGATGCGCTGGGCTTCGTCGGCAATCCAGCGCACGTCGCCACGGGCGACCAGCTCGCGGATGGTCGGGATATCCGGGTCGTCAAAGATCAGCATGTCCAGCACCACATTGGTGTCCAGAATCATGGGGCGCGGCAACGGGCCGTCATAGCCGGCATTGCAGGCCGGCCAGCGCAGGGGGGCGATCTTCATTGCTGTGCGTCACCTTCTGCGGCCTTGCGGGGCTTGGTCGATCCCTTGACCATGTCAAAGCAGAACAGACGGCACTCGATGGGGCCGTTCCACATGGGTGTGCGGCGCGACTCCTTGAGGCGCATCTTGCTGGGCAGCTTGAGGTCGGGGGTCAGCATCCAGGCGCTCCAGCCGCTGTAGTTCTTCTTCCAGTGGCTGGCCAGCTGACTGAAGAATTCGCCGCCGTCCTCGGTCTGCGCGGTTTCACGGCCTGCGCGTTCGACCTGGCCCATGCGCTCGGCCGCATTGCGGCCTGCGCTGCCGGCGGCCGCGATACGCTCGCCATAGGGCGGGTTCAGGATCATCATGCCGGGCTGCTCGCTGGGCGGCATGCGCTGCAAGGCATCACCGCCGCGCAGGCTGACGGTATCGGACACACCCGCACGCTCGGCATTGCGCTGGGCAAAGTCCACCATGCGGAAGGCGATGTCCGAGCCGTAAATGCCCACCGGCGATTCAGGCAGGATCTGGCTCTCGGCCTCGTCCAGCATGGCTTCCCAGACATGGCGCTGAAAAGGCACGAGCTTCTCGAACGCAAAGCGACGCAGAATGCCGGCCGGAATCCTGCGCGCGATCTGCGCGGCCTCGATCACCAGGGTACCGCTGCCGCAGCAGGGGTCGTACAGCGGCTGGGGGTTGTCGCCATGCGGGTTCCAGCCCGAGGCCGCAATCATGGCTGCGGCCAGGGTTTCCTTGAGCGGGGCATCGCCCTTGTCCTCGCGCCAGCCGCGCTTGAACAGCGCCTCGCCCGAGGTGTCGATATAGAGGGTGGCCCCGTCGGTCGTCAGGTGCAGATGCACGCGCACATCGGGGTGATGGGTCTCCACGCTGGGACGCACGCCGTTGCGCTTGGCGCGAAAACGGTCGGCAATCGCGTCCTTGACCTTGAGTGCCGCAAAGTTCAGGCTGGTCAGCGGACTGTGCTGGGCCGTGACTTCGATCTTGAAGGTTTCCTTGGGGCTAAACCAGATCTCCCAGGCCACCTCGCTGGCGGCACGGTACAGATCGTTCTCGCTGCGGTACATGGTGTGCGAGAGCTCGATCAGCACGCGCTGAGCCAGACGGCTGTGCAGATTGAGCAGCATGGCATCGCGCCACATGCCGCGCAGCATGACGCCGCCCCGGCCCACGAGCAGATCCTGCCCGCTGGCGCCGGTGATGGCGTGGACCTCGTCGGCCAGAAAGCCCTCGACGCCGGCGGCGCAGGGCAGAAACAAATGCAGTTGGTTCATAGAAATCAGTGCGCGCCAGCAACGGCTCAGGCGCCGGACGCTCACGGGAGCCTGTTGTGCGCTTTACAGGGCATAAGCATACGCGCTAGGCCTTTTCCGGTGCCCGCGCACGACAAGCGTTGCTCTACAGATGCATGCAGGGCCCCAGGCATGATGCCAGACCAAGGAGCAATGACAACATGGAAGAAATCAGCTGGAACGACTTTATGAAGGTGGAGCTGCGCGTGGGCCGCATACTGCAGGCCGAGGTCTTTGCCGAGGCCCGCAAACCCGCCTACAAGCTGCTGCTGGACCTGGGTCCCGAGCTGGGCCAACGCAAGTCCAGCGCACAGATCACCGAGCATTACCGGCCCGAGGACTTGATTGGCCGCCTGGTGGTGGCCGTGGTCAACTTTCCGAAGAAGCAGATTGGGCCCTTGATGAGCGAATGTCTTGTGACCGGCTTTCACGATGCCACAGGAGCCGTGGCCCTGTGCGTACCCGACAGGGAGGTGCCGCTGGGAACGCGCCTGCTGTGATCGGCATATTCAGATGCAAAATGGCCGCCAGCCATTCTCCTGCCTACGGATACTGCTATGAATATCAGCTTCAACCCGCTGGTGCGCGTGCGCACCGTCACCGCCTTTGTCAACCTGAGCGCCGATGAGGCACAGTGGCAGGCCGGCCTGACCCAGGCCAAGCAGCAATGCGATGCCGTGGCCGATGCCATCGAAGCGCGGGGCTACCAAGTACAGTCCATCCGCATCGTGAGCAACCCGTTCGGCGAATACCTGGACGTCAGCGGCATAGACAGCGCCCTCGCCGGCCTGCAGCACATTGCCGAAACGCTCAAGGCCATCAACACCGGCAAACGCCGCATCCGCTTTGCCGTGGGCGAAGCGCGCAATGCGCAGGAGGTGGCGCTGCTGCCGCAGCTGATTGCAGCCTATGGCGACCTGTGCAACGCCTGCGTGAACATCGATCTGGATGAACATGGCTTTGTGCAGACCGGCTTGCTGGCCCACAGCGTGCAGGCGATTCAGCAAATCGCGCGCATCACGCCTCGCGGCGAAGGCAATTTCAACTTCACGGTCAACTTCAACTGCGCACCCGGCATTCCCTATTTCCCGGCCAGCTACCACCGCGGACAGCACCACGGCGCCCTGGTGCTGGGCCTGGAAACGCCAGACCTCATGGTGGCTGAACTGCAGGCGCTGCAGCAGCAGCGCCTGCAACTCGATCACGCGGCGTGGTTCAAGCTCGCATTCGATCGCCTGAGCCAGACCCTGAACGAGCATGCCACTGCCATCCAGCGCTGTGCCGACGGCGTGAAACTGGCCGAGGGCTGGCATATCGCGGGCATGGACACCTCGGCTGCGCCGTCCAAGTCCTGCGCCTCCATGGTCGATGTCTACCAACTGCTGGGTGTGCCCCATTTCGGCGCCAGCGGCACGGTGGAAGCGTCGGCCCTGCTGACCCGCGTCTTCAAATCGGTAAGCGGCGTGACGCAGATCGGCTTCAGCGGCCTGATGCTGGCCGTGACCGAGGACCAAGGCCTGGCCCAGGCCAGTCTGAATGACGAATTCGATATCCGCGCCCTGCTGACCTACAGCAGCGTCTGCGGCATCGGCCTCGATACCGTGCCTGTGCCGGGCGACAGCAGCGCCGAGCAGATCGCCGCCGTCATGCGCGATACGGGCACCATGGCTTTTCGCCTCAACAAGCCGCTGACGGTGCGCCTGTTCCCCGTGCCGGGGCTCAAAGCAGGCGACACAACGGCCTTCGAGAGCGCGGATCTGTGCAACTGCGCCGTGCTGGCTCTGCCTTGAATATCTAACAAGCGGGCTGCTGCGCTTGGCCGTCAAGCGCCGGCAGCTATAGCTTTTGATATTCCCCTACCCCGGTTCTGTTTGACCTGCCCCCATGGTGGCCGCCGGGGTGCCCCCGGTAAAATTGGCCCTTATGGCAAAAATTATCGTTCTGGCACTGGTGCTGCTTTTCTTTGGCTGCGGGCTGTACATGCATCTGCGCGGCAAGGTGCGCCACAAGGTGGTCAAGCAATTGTTTGACCACTCCACGTTCACAGCGCCGTTCAACGTCTTCATGCTGATGTTCAGCAAGGTGCCGCGCACGCCCTATCTGCCCACCAGCACCTTTCCCGAACTGGCGCCGCTGCAGGCCAATTGGCGCGAGATCCGCGAGGAAGCCGTCAATCTGCAAAAGAACATGCAGATCAAGGCTGCCGCCAACAACGATGACGCAGGCTTCAACTCCTTCTTCAAGACCGGCTGGAAGCGCTTCTACCTCAAGTGGTACGGCGATGCCCACCCTTCGGCCATGGAGCTGTGCCCCAAGACCACGGCCCTGGTGAAGTCGATTCCCAGCGTCAAGGCCGCCATGTTTGCCGAGCTGCCGCCCGGCGCCAAGCTCAATCTGCACCGCGACCCCTATGCGGGCTCGCTGCGCTATCACCTGGCCGTGCTGGCCCCCAACGACGACCGCTGCATGATCGAGGTCGACGGCAAGCCCTATAGCTGGCGCGAAGGCGAAGGCGTGATCTTCGACGAGACCTATATGCACTGGGCCGAGAACCGCTCGGAAGGCAACCGCATCGTGCTGTTCTGCGACGTGGAACGCCCCATGACCAATGGCTTTGCCCAGTGGCTCAATCACTGGCTGGGCAAGAACGTGGTGGCCGCCGCCAGCTCGCCCAACAACGAGGGCGATCCGCGCGGCATGATCAGCAAGCTGTTCAAGATCTCGTTCTATGCCGGCAAGTACCGCCGTGCCTTCCGCGACTGGAATCCGACCTTCTACAAGATCCTCAAGTTCGGACTGATGATTGGCGTGCTGGTCTGGTTTATCTGGTGGTTGGTACCGAATTAACCCCCTGAGGCGCTTTGCGCCTTCCCCCTTTCTCTTCGGAAGGGGGACGACATCTTCGCTGCAGGGCGGCCTTTGCTTGCTGTCCCTCACTTGGATCTTGCTTCATCAAGACATATGGCTCTAAACAAAAAGCCGCTGTGCGATGCATCAGCGGCTTTCTTGTTTCTAAGGCGCCCTACAGCGCCTTGCGCAGCGTGGTCGTCGGTATCTTGAGCTGCTCGCGGTACTTGGCCACCGTGCGGCGCGCGCACTCGATGCCCTGCTCCTTGAGCATGTCTGCCAGCTTGGCGTCCGACAGCGGCTTCTTGGCATCTTCGGCATCGACAAACTGCTTGATCAGCGCACGCACGGCCGTGCTGGAGGCACTGCCGCCGGTTTCCGTGCCCAGGCCCGAGCCGAAGAAATACTTGAGCTCGAACGTGCCCTGGGGCGTGGCCATGTACTTGGCGGTGGTCACGCGGCTGATGGTGGACTCGTGCAGGCCCAGCGTATCGGCGATATCGCGCAGCACCAGCGGGCGCATGGCCAGCTCGCCATGCACAAAGAAGTTCTTCTGCCGCTCCACGATGGCTTCGGAAACACGCAAGATGGTGTCGAAGCGCTGCTGGATGTTCTTGATGAACCAGCGCGCCTCCTGCAACTGCTGCTGCAGCGCTGCATGACCGTCGCTGTTCTTGTGGCGACGCAGCACGCTGGCATAGATGTCGTGCACGCGCAGACGTGGCATGACCTCGGGGTTGAGCTGCACGGAAAAGTCCGCCCGGCCGGCGCCGGCCCGCACCGGGCGCACGATGACATCGGGCACCACGATATGGCGCTCCACGTCGACAAAGCGGCGCCCCGGACGCGGCTCCAGCCTGGCGATCAGGGCCATGGCTTCGCGCAGTTGCTCTTCGCGCGCGCCGCACAGGCTGGTGAGCTTGCGCAGATCGCGCCGCGCCAGCAGGTCCATGGGCTGCGCACAGATGGATTGCGCCAGCAGCAGCCGGTTCATATGCGCCTCGGTCGTGCCCTCGTCCTCGGCAGTGCGGATCAGGTCGCGCAGCTGCAGCTGCAGGCACTCGGCCAGATCACGCGCGCCCACGCCCACGGGCTCCAGACTTTGCAGCAGCTTCAGAGCAATGACAAAGTGCTGCTCCAGCTCCTCGCGCTCTTCCAGGTCGTCGCCGGCAAGGCTTTGCGCCAGCTCCTGCAGGGAATCCTCGAGATAGCCATCGTCGCTGAGCGACTCGATGAGAAAGCGCAGTGCCGCCATGTCCGCCGCGCCCAGATGCAGGCTCAGCGCCTGACGATGGAGAAAGTCGGTCAGGCTCTGGTGCTCGCGCGCCAGATCGATGGCATCGGTTTCGTCATCGCCATCGCGGTTGCGCGTGGAGCTGCTGGCCGAGGGCGTCTCCCACTCGCTGCTGGATTCGCCGCCCCACTCCCCGTCCTGGCCGTCCATGCCGTCGGCCTCCCAGTTCAGCGTTTCAGGGGTTTCGGGGGTTGATGCTTCCGCTACCGTTTCAGTAGCTGATTGCGCTTGCAATGATTCATTTTCAGAACGAATACCATCTGAAGTGCTGTATTCACTGGCGCTAGCAGCTACATCTACAGGAGCATCTCCCGCAGTTTCAGCCTCATCGCCCGCACGCTCCAGAAAAGGGTTGTCGACCAGCATCTGCTCGACTTCCTGCGCCAGCTCCAGAGTGGAGAGCTGCAGCAGCTGAATGGATTGCTGCAGCTGCGGCGTAAGCGACAAATGCTGCGAAACGCGTAGCGAGAGACCTGGCTTCATCGAGGCGCGGCCCCCAGACAATCATTGCAAACGCGCGCAGTGCTATGGGTTTGCCGCCGGGCTGCCCCAAGGCAAACCTCGGCGCTGCCGGTCAGGGTCCCTTCCGGGGGCAGCGACCACACAAAGTGAGGGAGCGTGGGAGTCATCACATCCTGAAATGTTCGCCCAGATAGACGCGGCGCACATCGGCGTTCTCCACGATCTCCTCGGGCGTGCCTTCGGCCAGCACATGGCCGTCGCTGATGATGAAGGCGTGGTCGCAGATGCCCAGCGTCTCGCGCACGTTGTGGTCGGTAATCAGCACGCCGATGCCGCGTTCCTTGAGGAAGCCGATGATGCGCTGGATCTCGATCACCGCAATCGGATCGATACCGGCAAACGGCTCGTCAAGCAGGATGAAGCGCGGCTGCGTGGCCAGGGCACGCGCGATTTCCACGCGCCGGCGTTCACCGCCGGACAGCGCCAGCGCCGGCGACTGGCGCAGATGCTCGACGCGCAGCTCCTGCAACAGGCCGGTGAGGCGCTTTTCGATCTCGCCCTGCGTCAGTGTCTTGCCCTGCTCGTCTTTTTGCAGCTCCAGCACGGCACGCACATTGTCTTCCACGCTGAGCTTGCGAAAGATAGAGGCTTCCTGGGGCAGATAGGACAGGCCCAGGCGCGAACGCTGGTGGATCGGCATGCCGCCCACCGGCTGGCCGTCGATGAAGATCTCGCCGCCGTCGCTGCGCACCAGGCCCACGATCATGTAGAACGATGTGGTCTTGCCCGCACCGTTGGGGCCGAGCAGACCGACCACCTCGCCTTTTTGCACGGACAGGGACACATCCTTGACCACCTTGCGGCTGCCGTAGGACTTGGCCAGATGCTTGGCCTCCAGGCGGCTGTCGGACTCGCCGCTGCGGCTGCTGGAGAAAGTCGGCTCGCTCATTTCTTCTCGTCGGCTTTCTCGCCGCCCAGTGTCATGCTCTGGCGCAGCTGCGTGGCAGGTGTTGCAGGTTTGGGCTGGGCCCCCGGCGTTCCGTCCTTGGGCGCCATGATGGCGCGCACACGACCGCCCTGCCCCACGGAGGAGCTGGGCAGGCCACCACTGGTCTTCTGGCCATCGACGGTATAGACATCTGTGATGTTGTTGTAGACGATGATGGAGCCCGTGACCTGATCGCTGAGCTGACCGCCACGGTAGCGGCGCATCTCGCCACGACGGATGAACTTGACGATATCGGCCTTGCCGTCGTATTCGATGACTTCGCCTTCGCCTTCGATGAACTCCTCGGGCTGACCGGCCACCGTATCGCGCTTCTGACGGAAGAACGCCCGCTTGCCGGCCTCGGCCTTGATCACACCGTACTGATAGCCCTCGGCGTCCTGCCGCACATCGAGCTGAGCACCGCGCAGCACGATGGTGCCCTTGGTCATCACCACATTGCCAGTGAAGACACTGGTCTGCTGCAACTCGTCATGACGCAACGCATCCGCCTCGATATTCATGGGCTTGGCGCTGTCGGCCTTTTCGGCATGGACAATGCCGGTCGCTGCTGCCAGGGCGCAGGCCAGCGCAAGAGGTAGGAGTGTTTTTTTCATGGAAGGCACGTTTCTTGCATCCATTGTAGTCATTCCCTTTTTGCAACTTGCGTAAAAAACACCCACAAAAAAGCCCGCACGGCGGCGGGCTTGTTGGGCGTCAAACGTCACTGGCGTCTGCTGCCTGATCTCAGGCCTTGCGGCTGGAGGCGATCAGCGCATTGACCACGCGCAGCACATTGTCCATATTGCCGGCCTTGGTGCCGTCCGTGTAGTAGCGGCCGGCCACACCCATGGCGGGCACACCTTCCACGTCATATTCGTTTTGCAGCTGAGCAGCCTTGCGCGCCTGATTGGCCACGGTGAAGGAGTTGTAGACCTCCTTGAACTTAGCCAGATCCACGCCCTGCTTGCCGACCCAGTCAAAGATGGCATCGTCGGTCTTGAGCAGATTGCGATCCACGTGAATGGTACGGAACACCTTGGCGTGCAGCTGGGGCAGCAGGTTCATGCCCTCCAGAGCGTAGTAGAGCTTCTGCTGCGGCACGAAAGAGGCATTGAAAGCCACGGGCACGCGGCGCACCACCACATCGGCAGGCTGGCTCTTGGCCCAGGCTTCGAACTGGGGCTCGAAGACATTGCAATGCGGGCAGCTGTACCAGAAGAACTCGACCACCTCGACCTTGCCGGCCGGCGCGCTCACGCTGGCGGGCTTGCCGAGCTTGATGTAGTCCTTGCCTTCTTTGGGCGCAGCGCCCTGGGCCCAGCTGGAGGAGGCACCCAGACTCAGGGCACCGGCAGCAGCTGCCGAGGCAGCCAGAGAGAATTCGCGACGTTTCATCTAAACAAACTCCTGTATCAGGTCTGCAGTATCAGAGCCAACAGGCCCAAAAAAGTTCAGCGTTGTCAAAACTACCAGTGGCACAAGCCTGAAACCTCAAGCAAGGGCCGCCTCGCACCTAAGGTGCCCCCCGTTCCGAGGAGAAGGCGCTCCGCGTCTCAGGGCCTTGTTATCTGGCCGCGCGCACCAGAGTCGAGTCCACGCCCGCGCCATCGAGCTTGCCCTTGAGCTGCTCGGCGTCGTCACGCTTGCTGAACGGCCCCACACGCACGCGGAAAACGGTGATGCCGTTCTGCTCACGCTCGCTGATGCGCGACTCCCAGCCCAGCATGGCCAGCTTGGCACGCTGCGCTTCCGCTTCGCTCTGGCCACGGAAAGCACCGGCCTGCACAAAGTAGTTGAATGCAGAGTCCGAAGAGGATGCCGTCTGCGCAGCCGCCTTTTCCTTGTCTGCACGCGCCTTTTCTGCCTTGTCGGCGGCGGCGGAGCGCTCCTTGACCAGATCACCCAGCGGATCACCCGATGCAGGCTTGACAGGCTTGTCCGGCGTAGAGGGCGGCGGCGTGGTGACCCCGCCGGTTGCAGTAGGTTGAACCGCAGGCGTGGGCGGCGACACCGTCACGTCGCTCGGAGGAACTGGTGGCGTCACCGGGGGCGGTGCAGGCTGGCGGCTCTGCAGTGGTGCGTTGGGGTCCCAGTTCTTGTTGCGCTCGGCCTCAGCCGCATCGCGCTGAGTGTTGTTTCCGCCCTTGTTGAGGAAGGGCACCGGCACCTTGGTCACATAGATGGCCACGGCCAGAGCCGCAGCCAGACCGATGACCATGCCAAAGATAAGCCCCAGGATGGTTCCACCGCGTTGCTGGTTCTTCATATCAGTCGCTTAACGCTTTCTGCTTCAGTTATTCCACTCTCAGATCCATCGACCCCTGACAGGCAAGGCCGGCAAGGCGGCCGATGGACAGGAAACTGGGATTACATGCGCTCGGGTGCGCTCACACCCAGCACCGCCAGGCCATTGTGCAACACCTGGGCCGTGGCAGCGACCAGGGCCAGGCGTGCGAGCTTGACCTTTTCGTCGTCCACCAAGATACGCTCTGCGTCGTAGTAGCTGTGGTAGCTGGAGGCCAGATCACGCAGGTAGAAGGTCACGTCGTGCGGTGCATTGCCTTCGGCAGCAGCAGTCAGCATCTCGGGGTACTTGGCCAGCAGCAGCATCAGCGCCTGGGCCTGCGGGCCTTCCAGAGCGGACAGGTCCACATCCTTGAGTGCCGCCAGGCCTGCACCGCCGGCCTCCTGCCAGGCGCGCAGCACGGACTGGATGCGCGCATGGGCGTACTGCACGTAGTACACGGGGTTGTCGTTGTTCTGGGCCACGGCCAGGTCCACGTCGAAGGTGTACTCGGTGTCGGGCTTGCGCGAGAGCAGGAAGAAGCGCACGGCGTCCTTGCTGGTCCACTCGATCAGATCGCGCAGCGTGACGTAGGAGCCGGCACGCTTGCTGATCTTGACCTCTTCGCCGTTGCGCACCACGCGCACCATGGTGTGCAGCACGTAGTCGGGGTAGCCCTCGGGGATGCCTACATCGGCAGCCTGCAGGCCGGCACGCACACGGGCAATGGTGCCGTGGTGGTCCGTGCCCTGAATGTTCACCACCTTGGTGAAGCCGCGCTTGAACTTCTGGATGTGATAGGCCACATCGGGCACAAAGTAGGTGTAGCCGCCGTCAGTCTTGCGCATCACGCGGTCTTTGTCGTCGCCGTAGTCGGTGGACCTGAGCCACAGCGCGCCGTCCTGCTCATAGGTCTTGCCATTGGCGATCAGGCGGTTCACGGTCGCTTCGACATGACCGTTTTCATAGAGGCTGGACTCCAGGTAGTACTCGTCGAACTTCAGGTTGAACGCCTGCAGGTCCTTGTCCTGTTCGTTGCGCAGATAGGCCACGGCGAACTGACGGATGTTGTCGTAGTCCTCGACATCGCCGTTGGCGGTGAACTCGCGGTCATCGGCCTTGATGGTTTCCTTGGCCAGGAAAGCCTTGGCGATGTCGGCAATGTAGTCGCCGTTGTAGAAATTCTTGGCCAGCGGGTTGTCGCTGTCGGTGGGCCAGCATTCGTCACCGGGCTTGAAGCCCTTGGCGCGCAGCTGGGTGCTCTTGGTCAGGGTGTCGATCTGCACGCCCGCGTCGTTGTAATAGAACTCGCGGTGAACCTTCCAGCCCTGGGTGGAATACAGATTGCTGATCGCATCGCCAATGGCCGCCTGGCGGCCATGGCCCACATGCAGAGGGCCGGTGGGGTTGGCGGAAACGAACTCGACGAGGATGTTCTCGCCGCGATCTGCCTGGTAGCCGAACTTCTGGGCCTGCGCCAGCACTTCGCGCACCACCTCCTGCTTGGCAGCAGGCTTGAGGCGGATGTTGAGAAAGCCCGGGCCCGCGATTTCAATCGCATCTACCCACTGCTGGAAGGCGGCTGTAGCCTCCAGCGCGGTCTTGAGCTGCTCGCCCAGGGCGCGCGGGTTGGCCTTCAGAGGCTTGGCCAGCTGCATGGCCGCCGTGCAGGCGAAATCGCCATGGGCTGCCACTTTGGGGTTTTCAAACGCAGCGCGTGCGCCGGCGCCGGGCGAGAGTGTTTCGAGCTCAGCAGCCAGGGCTGCGAGCAATTCCTGTTTGACGGAGAGCATCGAGGGATTTTACGTGCCGGATTCAAGTCCTGCCGAATCGCTGGCGCCACACCCTTGTTACGGGGCCGGTTCACAGGTTTCAGAGCGGTGGGCGGTATCCGTATGTTTCGCCGGCCATGCACAGTCACTGCGCGAAGGGAAGTCATTCTCGTTTAAGCCCGGAATGCAGACCTTGACCACATTCGGCGGCGAGCTCAGCTGCGGCTGGGACCTGTCTGCCGGCTAAACCCCAACCGCAACACCTACGAGCACGACATCAACAACCAGGGCCTGGACTTCAATACCCACCCGCCCGAGCACATGCTGCGCCTCTGGACCACCTACCCGTTGCCCGGCGCCAGGAGTGCCTTCAGGCCAGGCGGCGGCGTGATCACCCAGAGTGCTTGCGACCCCAAGATCGGCACGGTGGACATCACCGCGCCGGGCCTGCCCTGTGGAGCAGTTATGTGCGCTACCAGATCAACAGGCAGTGGCAGGCATCGCTGAACTTCAACAATTTGTTCGACAAGCGCTGCTACACCTGGATCGGCAACCTGGTCAACAGCAGCCACTATGGCGATCCACACAATGTGATGCTGACGCTGCGCGGCACGTTCTGAATGCCGCAGGCATGAAAAAGGCCGCTTTGCAGCGGCCTTTGTCTTTTGCAGGGTCTGGCGCAGATTACATGCCGCGAGCCCAGAAGACGGCAACCACGGCGATCACCGGCACCACATGGCCCTGCCACATCACCCATTTGCGCGTCTGCCTGACCTCCTCGGGCGCCGGCAGCTGGCCGCTCGAATCCAGCGTCTTCTTCCAGCGGCGGAAGGTCAGCGTGGGCTTGAGCGAGAGCAAAAAGGCGATGACAAACAGCGTCATCTTGAGGTGGAACAGCGGCGAGGCCGTATAGGCCCCCATGCCCTTGACGCCCCAGAGCAGGCGCGCAATACCGGTCAGCAGCAGGACGACGGCGGCAATGCCGTAAATCATGTCCAACCTGGCCAGACGCTGCACCACGGCGGCATTCATCCACTCCACACGGCACAGGGCGGCCTGACTGGTCAGAAACACCACCAGGGTCAGAATCGCCAGCAGATGGGCGCTGGCAAGAACAGCTTCAAAGGTCATGGCTTCACAGTAGAAAAAAGGACGGATTCAGCGGCCCACATGAGGCCACGGCGACCGGTCCATTGTCTACCGTTTCAGGCCCGCTCAGATATCCACGCCAAGACGAAAGAAGTCCGGCTGGTTGTAGTGGTGCTTGAGGTAGTCGATCCACATGCGCACGCGCAGCGGCATGTGCTTGCGCTGGGGGAAGACCACGAAAATACCGTTGGGAGGTGCGGCAAACTCTTCCAGCACGGGCACGAGGCGGCCTGCGGCGATCTCGGCCTCCACCTCCCAGGTGCTGCGCCAGGCAATGCCCCAGCCCCCAAGGCACCAGTCGTGCAGCACCTGCCCGTCGGAGCAGTCCAGCGGGCCGCCCGGCTTGAAGTGCACGACCTCGCTGGTGCCACTTTCGGGATGCGGGATGCGAAAGGCCCAGCCCCGCGTTTGCGAGGCGTCGGACGACAGCGTCAGGCAGTCATGCTGGGTCAGCTCGCTGGGATGCTTGGGCGTGCCGCGGCGCTCCAGATAGCCGGGCGTGGCCACGCACAGGCGGCGGTTGTCGGCAATGCGCACGCTGACCAGGGCCGAGTCCGGCAGATCCCCCACGCGCACCGCGCAATCGAAGCCCTCGCCCGCCAGATCGACCACGCGATCGCTGAGGTTCAGCGAAATGGTGACATCGGGATGCAGGTCGCGAAAACGCGGCACCAGCGGCGCCACATGGCGGCGCCCGAAACCGGCAGGCGCCGTAATGCGCAGATGGCCCGTGGCCTTGACACCGCCGGCCGACACGCTGGCTTCGGCATTGCACACATCGGAGAGCAGGCGCTGGCAATCCTCCAAGAAGGCGCTGCCTTCATGGGTCAGCGAGATGCGGCGCGTGGTGCGCACCATGAGCTTGACGCCCAGGTGCTCTTCCAGAGCGTCCAGACGGCGCCCCATGATGGCGGGCGCCACACCCTCGGCCTTGGCGGCAGCCGTCAAGCTGCCCCTGGTCGCTACCGATACAAAAGACTCAAATGCCTTGAGTTTGTCCATGACCGCTGCTCCTGTCTGGTCCGTGTTGTCTCCTGCTGCGGTAGCGTGCACTATTAATACAAGAGCACATACCGCACAAGCAGTCTTGATTTCTCAAATGTTTTTATCGAAAGTTCTTTAAACAAGAGCGCTGAGTGCTATCACTATAAAAGTCATCAATCAGCGCCGCATGCCTGTCTCGCATGTGACTTCATTGCGATATATCTTACTTAGAAGTCACAAGTTGCCAGTGAATCTTTGATGTTTATATATGTTTATATCAAAATTTACCGTTTTCCCTGAGGCAGGAATATCGCTTATTCGCCAGCGCCATGAGCTGGTGGGCAGAGCCAGGCGTTAAACCTATGATTTGCAAAACACATTTACAAATCCGCTGCCGCCTGCCGTCATGAGCTTTTCACCCATTTCTGCCGCCCAACTGGCCGATCTGCTGGGCCGCTCCGGCCAGGGCTGCGCGCTCTGGAATGCCGAAGGGCTGCTGCTCATGGCCACTCCCGCCTGGTGCCAATGGCTGGATGTGCCCGAGGGCGCAAGCCCCATCGGCCAGCCGCTGCGGGGTCTGCTGCCTGCCAGCATCTGGCACACCCATGGCCAGCGCTTCGCCGCCGCCGCTCGGGGTCTGCGCCAGGAGTACGACGACACCCGCAGCGGCGACTTCGGTGCGCAGCGCCACCGCCGCATACAGCTCACGCCGGGAGCCGCCGATGCCCAGGGCCGGCACGAGGTGCTGATGCAGCTCAGCGACACAGGACGCGAATATGCGCGTGGCGAAGTCATTGCACGCCAGCGCGAGCAGTTGCAGGCCTTGCACGAGCAACTGCGCAGCAGCCGCCAGGACGCGGGCGAGCTCGACAGGCTGCGTACCCTGCTGAACTGGCGCACGGCCATGCTGAGCGAACACAACGAGATGCTGCAGCTGCTGTCGCACGAAATCCGCCAGCCGCTGAACAACGCCTCGGCTGCCATGCAGGCCACGCTCAAGGCCATCGAAGATCTGCATCTGGCCGATGCAGCGCCCGCCGCCAGGGCCTTGCTGCGCGCCGAGCATGTGCTGCAGCAGGTGATAGGCACACTGGACAACACCCTGACCGCCGGCACGATTTTGGCTGCAGGCGGCAAGGCCGGCGCCTCCAGCGAAACCGATCTGCCAACCTTGATCAAGCTGGTGCTGCACGATATTGCTGCCGACCTGCGCCCGCGCATCGATGTTCAATGGCTGACCACGGCACGCACCGTACAGCTGCATCCGGCGCTGATGCGGCTGACGCTTCGCAATCTGCTCAACAACGCCCTGGCCTATGCGCCCGCAGATACCCGGGTGCAGCTGCGCATCTCCGAGTCCGACGAACCTCTGGCGCTGATTCTGGAAGTCATGGACCAGGGCCCCGGCATTTCCGAGGAGCTGCTCCCGCGTCTATTCACAAAAGGCGCGCGCGGTCATCACAGCCACAGCCGCCCCGGGGCCGGCCTGGGCCTGTTCATCGTGCATTCGGTCTTGCAGTTGCACCAAGGTACAGTACAAGCTCTGCCGCACAGCCCGCATGGCACGATCATGCGCCTGGTCATTCCCCAAGGTCTTGCCGAATGAGGTCCGCCGCCCATGCTGCCTGCCACTCTTGCCCTGGTCGACGACGACACCGAGTACTGCGAATTTCTGGCCCAGCATCTGCGCGGACAAGGTGTGGAGGTCACGGCATACAGCGATAGCAGCGACCTGCTGGCCGACGACGCCCCCTATCGCTTTGATTTCTATGTACTGGATCTGATGCTGCCCGGGGTGGCAGGCACCGAGCTGCTGCGCATCATCCGCAAGCGCAGCCAGGCGGGCGTGCTGATCGTCTCGGGGCGCCTGGGGCCCGAAGTGTTTGCCGAGGTCATCAATGCCGGTGCAGATATGTATCTGACCAAGCCCGTGACCTTCGAGCAGGTGGAACTGGCCGTACGCGCCGTGCACCGGCGCATCATGACCACGGCCCGGACGGCCACGGCCTGGAAGCTGGACAGCCGCCGCAGCCTGCTGACCGCTCCCGACGGCCAGAACGTGGAGCTGGGCGCCACCGACCTGATGCTGATGGAGTGCTTTTTGCAGGCCCAGGGCGAAACCGTCAGTCGCGACCATATCCGCAGCCTGCTGACCCATACCAGCGCAGCCGAGTCCGACAACAACCTGCACGCCACCATCTACCGCCTGCGCCGCCGCATCGAAAAGGCGACGCCCGTGGCCGTGCCGCTGCAGTCCCAGCAGAAAGTGGGCTACCAGTTCCGCGCCCCGTTGATCGCGGCCTGATCAGTCCGGTGCGGCGCGAAAAACAAGAACGGGCCTCCACGCCCGTTACGCGTCTTCAGGCCGGCTGAATCACATGACGAACTTGGACTCCACGTCCGAGACCTTGCGCCTGGCCAGGGCCAGGTTGGCACGGCCGTTGTCCAGCACGTAGTAGATGAAGATGCCGTTGATCTTCTCGGCAGGGCGCAGGATGTGATATTGCTTGCCCAGGGTGATCAGAATGTCTTCGATGTTGTCGTTCAGACCCAGGGACTTCATGGTCTTCATCTTGGCGCGCACCACTTCGGTATTGCCGGCGGCAGCCAGCTCCAGGTCCACGCCGGAACCTATGCTGCCCAGCAGCATGCCGCTGTTGTAATCCACCACTGCCGCGCACATGGCGCCATCCAGGGTCATCAGATCTTGCAGGCTTTCGTTCAGATTCGCCATCAGAAGCTCCTTGGTAAAGATTGGCTGGCCGATATCGGAAGATGCTCAATTTGTTTCAAGATTAACAAATCATTTCTGAGCGCGGATATCGACTTATGACAGACAACGCCTTGTCATTTGATTGCGCGCACTTACTTCAATCTCAAGAATAAGGCCGTAAGAACACCGTCCAAACTGCCGCAAGCTCAGGCCTGGCACGCGATTGAAGCTATTGCTTCGGGAGAGGCCTCGCGCTGCATCCTCCAAGTCGCATTCATCCATTGCTGAGCCGGTCACCGCCGAAGCCGCCGAGCATCCCGGTCAGAACTGACGAACTCTGGCGTCTTTGGTACGTAAAACGCATAAATTCCAGGAACTCCATATAAAAACATCATGAGTTCTGAACTATTTAGGCTATTTATGTACTCAAAAAATTCAAATACAGTCTCCCCACATGCTGCCCGTGATGGGCAACGACTCCTGAATCCAGAGACATCACAACCAGAGGTTTCCAATGACTGATCGCACCCAAGTCCACGGCCTGCAAGTCGCCACCGAGCTGTACAACTTTGTGAACACGCAAGTGCTGCCTGGCACGGGCGTTGACCAGGACACCTACTGGAAGGGCTTCGATGCCATCGTGGCCGATCTGGCCCCCAAGAACGCAGCCCTGCTGGCCGAGCGCGATCGCCTGCAGACGCAGCTCGATACCTGGCACAAGGCCAACCCCGGCCCCATCACTGACATGGTGGCCTACCGCAAGTTTCTGACGACCATCGGCTATCTGGTCGAGTCCCCCAAGGACGCCAAGGCCACGACCGAGAACGTGGATGCCGAGCTGGCCATCCAGGCCGGCCCCCAGCTCGTGGTACCCATTCTGAACGCCCGCTACGCCCTGAACGCCGCCAACGCCCGCTGGGGCTCGCTGTACGACGCGCTGTATGGCACGGATGCCATCAGCGAAGAAGGCGGCGCCGAGAAGGGCAAGGGCTACAACCCCGTGCGCGGCGCCAAGGTCATCGAGTTCGCACGCAACTTCCTCGATCAGGCCGTGCCCCTGGCCTCGGGCTCGCACAAGGACTCCACCGGCTACGCCGTCGAAGGCGGCAAGCTGGTCGTGTCCCTGAAGGACGGCAGCAAGACCGGCCTGAAGGAAGAAGCCAAGTTCATCGGCTACCAGGGCGATGCCGCAGCTCCCAAATCGGTGCTGCTCAAGAACAACGGCATCCACATCGACATCATCGTCAACAAGTCCACCCCCATCGGCAGCACTGACGCCGCCGGCGTGGCCGACGTGGTGGTCGAAGCCGCCCTGTCCACCATTCTGGATCTGGAAGACTCCGTGGCCGCCGTGGATGCCGAAGACAAAGTCAACGGCTACGCCAACTGGCTGGGCATTCTGAAAGGCACGCTGACCGAATCCTTTGAAAAGGGCGGCAAGACCGTGACCCGCGGCCTGAACCCCGACCGCGAATACACCGGCGCCGATGGCAAGAGCGTGAAGCTGCACGGCCGCTCGCTGATGTTCGTGCGCAACGTGGGTCACCTGATGACCAACCCCGCCATTCTGTGGGGCGTCGAAGGCAAGGAAATCCCCGAAGGCATCATGGACGCGCTGGTGACTACTGCCATTGCCATCCACGATATCAAGGGCAACGGTGCCAACGGCATCAAGAACAGCCGCACCGGCTCCGTCTACATCGTCAAGCCCAAGATGCACGGCCCCGCCGAAGCCGCTTTTGCCAACGAGCTGTTCGGCCGCGTGGAGCAGGTTCTGGGCCTGCCCGAGAACACCGTCAAGCTCGGCATCATGGACGAAGAGCGCCGCACCTCGACCAATCTGAAGGCCGCCATTGCAGCCGCACCGGCACGCGTTGCCTTCATCAACACCGGCTTCCTGGACCGCACCGGCGATGAAATGCACACCGCCATGTATGCCGGCCCCATGGTCCGCAAGGCCGACATGAAGACCTGCGCCTGGCTGCCCGCCTATGAAAAGAACAACGTGCTGGTCGGCCTGAACATGGGCCTGCGCGGCCGCGCCCAGATCGGCAAGGGCATGTGGGCCATGCCCGACCTGATGAAGGCCATGCTGGAGCAGAAGATTGCCCAGCCCAAGGCCGGTGCCAACACCGCCTGGGTGCCCTCGCCCACCGGTGCCACCCTGCACGCCCTGCACTATCACCAGATCAATGTGGCCGACGTTCAAAAGGGTCTGGAAAGCCCCAACGCCGACGCCGAGTGCGATGAGCTGCTCAACGCCATCCTGCAAGTGCCCGTGTCCACCAACCCCAACTGGAGCGATGCGGAAAAGCAGCAGGAAGTGGACAACAACGTGCAAGGCATCCTGGGTTATGTGGTGCGCTGGATCGACCAGGGCGTGGGCTGCTCCAAGGTGCCCGACATCCACAATGTGGGCCTGATGGAAGACCGCGCCACGCTGCGTATCTCCAGCCAGCACATCGCCAACTGGCTGCAGCACGGCATCGTCACCGAAGCCATGGTGCGCGACAGCTATGCCCGCATGGCCAAGATCGTGGACGAGCAGAACGCCGGCGACGCCGCCTACAAGAGCCTGGTGGCCAACCCTGATGGCGCAGCCTACCAGGCCGCTCTGGACCTGGTGTTCAAGGGCAAGGAACAGCCTTCCGGCTACACCGAACCCCTGCTGCACGCCTGGCGCCTGAAGGTCAAGGCCGGCGCTTGATTATTGCCGGGCAAGGCTGCTCCTGAATAAGGAGTAGCTTTCGCTTGATGTCAATGGATCTTGAAGGTATTTCTACCTGAATCCATTGACTCAAAAGCGCAGGCAGCTATCGAAAATGTACTCCATGTCAGTACATCGAGTGCATTTTTCTTGACCTCGCCACTCGCAGTGCGTTATCGCTTCTACACTGCGGCCATGCCCACCGATCCCCTCATAGACGCCAGCCGCTGCCCTCTGTGCGGCCAGCCCAACCAGTGCGCCATCAGCGCCGGCCTGCCGCCGCAAAGCTGCTGGTGCATGCAGACCCCGGTTTCCCGGGATGCGCTGCAGAGGCTGCCCGCAGACGCACGTGGCAAGGCCTGCATCTGCCCCGCCTGTGCGCGGCCGCTCGACAACGATTCCACCCCTGCCTGATCCTGCGTGCAGCTTGGGCATTCCACATTCAGCAAGGAGACCTTGATGCCCACCTATCGCATTGAACTGTTTGAAGGCCGCAGCGTTGAACAAAAGCGCAAGCTGGCCGAAGAAATCACCCGCGTGACCACCGAGGTGCTGGGCAGCGCACCCGAATCCGTGGACATCATCATCACCGACGTGCCGCGCCACAACTGGGCCAGCGGCGGCAAGCTCTGGTCGGAGCAAAGCTGACCGACCCGCACGCGGCCGAGGCCGTCCTGGGACGGCTCTTGGCCAGCCCGGCCTTATGATGGGCCTCTTTTCCCAACCCCAAGCCAGCAAGGAAACCTGCACATGCCCACCTACCATGTCGAAATGATGGAAGGCCGTACCGTCGAACAAAAGCGCAAGCTGGTCGAAGAAATCACCCGCGTCAGCGTGGAAGTGCTGGGCGGCTCGCCCGAATCGGTGGACATCATCATCACCGACATCAAGCGTCACGACTGGGCCACTGGCGGCAAGCTCTGGCTGGACCGCGAATAGGTCGCCGCAGCCCTCTTGCGCAAAGCAGCTTCGGCTGCTTTTTTCATGCCGGCTGGGCAGCGGTTGACGATCTCTGCCATACAGCACCATCATTGACGAGATCGTCCATAGATTCTTGGGCTATAAAGCTTTTTTGCTTGAAAGATATGACGAAGCCATGTGCCAGCTGCTTGGAATGAACTGCAACACGCCCACCGATGTGCGCTTTAGCTTCTCAGGCTTCACACAGCGCGCAGGCAACACCGGCGACCACACCGACGGCTGGGGCATCGCCTTCTTCGAAGACAAGGGCCTGCGCCACTTCGTCGATCACGAACGCGCCGTCGACTCCCAGATCGCCAAGCTCATCCGCGAATACCCGATCAAGAGCACCAACGTCATCGCCCATATCCGCAAGGCCACCCAGGGCGTGGTCAGCCTGCAGAACTGCCACCCCTTCGTGCGCGAGCTCTGGGGCCGCAACTGGGTCTTCGCGCACAACGGCGACCTCAAGAACTTCGCCCCCAAGCTGCATGCCCACTTCCAGCCCATTGGCAACACGGACAGCGAGCGGGCCTTCTGCTGGATCATGCAGGAGCTGTGGAAGTCCCATGCCGGCGTGCCCAGCATCGAAGAGCTGACCCACACCCTGCGCGAGCTGGCCGCCAAGATCGCACCCCACGGCACGTTCAACTTCCTGCTCTCCAACGGCGAAGCGCTCTGGGCCCATGCCACGACCCACCTCTGCTATATCGAGCGTAGACATCCCTTCACCCAGGCACAGCTGTCCGACGAAGATCTCAGCGTGGACTTCTCCCGCGAAACCACCCCCCAGGACAAGGTGGCCATCATCGTCACCGCCCCTCTGACACAGAACGAGCAGTGGATCCCCTTCCAGAACGGGGAGCTGAGGGTGTTTGTGCATGGCCAGGCGGCGCCCTATTGAAGTGCACCAACCAGGTTGGCCATTGAAAAATAAAAAGAGAGCGCCTGGCGCCCTCTTTTTATGGGTTTCCGGTATTTTTGCAGCCGCAATGCTTTGACAACGTACGACAGGCGCTCCTCGTT
>NZ_QQAS01000004.1:0-591636 GCF_003350425.1 Comamonas sp. AG1104
TGCTTGGACAGCACGGTAGCGATAGCAGCAGTCAGGGTGGTCTTGCCGTGGTCAACGTGACCGATGGTGCCCACGTTCACGTGGGGCTTGGTGCGTTCAAACTTTTCTTTTGCCATGATTTCTCCGAAAGAGCAAAAACCTGTGTGATGTTTAAGGTCTGCACCTCATTGCTGACTCGCCCCGCACAGGAAACAGGACGGCATGGGATCGCAGACCGGCAAAAATCGCGGCAATCCTCAAAGGACTGCCGCGATTGGAAGCCGTAGATTATGACGGATTCGTCAAACCTGCGTCAATTACTTGGCGCGGGCAGCAACAATGGCTTCAGCCACGTTACGAGGAGCTTCAGCGTAGTGCTTGAACTCCATGGTGTAGCTGGCGCGACCTTGAGTCATGGAGCGCAGCGAAGTGGCGTAGCCGAACATTTCGGACAGAGGCACTTCTGCCTTGATGGCCTTGCCACCACCAACCATGTCGTCCATGCCCTGAACCATGCCGCGACGCGAGGACAGATCGCCCATCACGGTACCAGCGTAGTCTTCGGGCGTTTCCACTTCCACAGCCATCATAGGCTCCAGGATGACGGGGTTGGCCTTGCGGGCAGCTTCCTTGAAACCGAAGATAGCGGCCATCTTGAACGCCATTTCGTTCGAGTCCACATCGTGGTACGAACCGAAGGTCAGACGAACCTTGACGTCCACCACAGGGTAGCCAGCCAGCACGCCGGAAGTCAGAGCTTCGATCACGCCCTTCTCCACCGCAGGGATGTATTCGCGAGGAACCACACCGCCCTTGATTTCGTCGACGAACTCGAAGCCCTTGCCAGCTTCCTGGGGTTCCAGAGTCAGAACCACGTGACCGTACTGGCCCTTACCGCCGGACTGGCGAACGAACTTGCCGTCCACGTCCTTGACCGTGCTGCGGATGGTTTCGCGGTAGGCAACCTGGGGCTTGCCCACGTTGGCTTCCACGTTGAATTCGCGCTTCATGCGGTCAACGATGATTTCCAGGTGCAGTTCGCCCATACCGGCGATGATGGTCTGACCGGATTCTTCGTCGGTACGCACGCGGAAGGAAGGATCTTCTGCAGCCAGACGCGACAGAGCGATACCCATCTTTTCCTGGTCGGTCTTGGACTTGGGTTCCACAGCCTGTGCAATCACGGGCTCGGGGAACACCATGCGCTCCAGCACGATAGGCGCAGCGATGTCGCACAGGGTTTCACCGGTGGTCACGTCCTTCAGGCCCACGCAGGCAGCGATGTCGCCAGCACGGATTTCTTCCACTTCCACGCGGTCGTTGGCCATCATCTGCACGATACGGCCGATACGTTCCTTCTTGCCCTTGACGGCATTCAGAACGGTCTCACCCTTGGACAGAACGCCAGAGTACACGCGCACGAAAGTCAGCTGGCCCACGAAGGGGTCGGTCATCAGCTTGAAGGCCAGAGCCGAGAACTTCTCAGCATCGTCAGCCTTGCGGCTCAGCTTCTTCTCTTCGTCATCGGGGTCGGTACCGGTAACGTCAGGGATGTCCACAGGAGCGGGCAGATAGTCGATCACGGCGTCCAGCATGCGCTGCACACCCTTGTTCTTGAACGCGGTGCCGCACAGCATGGGCTGAATTTCGGTGGCCAGGGTACGAGTACGCACGCCGAGCTTCACTTCTTCTTCAGTCAGAGTACCTTCTTCCAGGTACTTGTTCATCAGCTCTTCCGAAGCTTCGGCAGCGGCTTCCACCAGGTTTTCACGCCACTTGTTGGCGGTCTCCACCAGCTCGGCGGGGATGTCCTGGTATTCGAACTTCATGCCCTGGGAAGCTTCGTCCCAGATGATGGCCTTCATCTTGACCAGATCGACCACGCCCTGGAAGTTTTCTTCAGCGCCGATTGGGATCACCACGGGCACAGGGTTCGCGTTCAGGCGAGTCTTCATGCCTTCATAGACCTTGAAGAAGTTGGCACCGGTACGGTCCATCTTGTTCACGAAGGCCAGACGAGGCACCTTGTACTTGTTGGCCTGACGCCACACGGTTTCGGACTGGGGCTGTACGCCACCCACAGCGCAATACACCATGCAAGCACCGTCCAGCACGCGCATGGAACGTTCCACTTCAATCGTGAAGTCCACGTGACCGGGGGTGTCGATGATGTTGAAACGGTGTTCTGGGTAGGACAGATCCATGCCCTTCCAGAAGCAGGTCACTGCAGCGGAAGTGATGGTGATACCACGCTCTTGCTCTTGCTCCATCCAGTCGGTGGTGGCAGCGCCGTCGTGCACTTCGCCCAGCTTGTGGGTCACACCGGTATAGAACAGGATACGTTCTGTAGTGGTTGTCTTACCTGCGTCAATGTGAGCGGAAATACCGATGTTGCGATAGCGCTCAATGGGGGTCTTGCGAGCCATGATGGATCCTTGCTTGATCGTATGGGAGTACTGCCGGCCCCGCATTGTGCGCAGGAGGCAGCAGCTCTATATGGGGGCGCTCAGAATCGACACAAGGCCGCAGCAAGTTTTTGCATGCGGCCCTGTATCTCGAGCGAGATTCCGATTAGAAGCGGAAGTGGCTGAAGGCCTTGTTGGCTTCGGCCATACGGTGCACTTCGTCACGACGCTTCATGGCGCCGCCACGGCCTTCCGTAGCTTCCAGCAGCTCGTTGGCCAGGCGTTGAGCCATGGACTTCTCGCCACGCTTGCGGGAGGCTTCCTTGATCCAGCGCATGGCCAGAGCCAGACGACGGACGGGACGCACTTCCACGGGCACCTGGTAGTTGGCACCGCCAACACGGCGGGACTTCACTTCAACCATGGGCTTGACGTTGTTGATGGCAACAACGAAAGCTTCCAGAGGGTCCTTGCCGGGATGCTTCTTCTCGATCAGGTCCAGAGCGCCGTAAATGATGCGCTCAGCAACCGCCTTCTTGCCGCCTTCCATGATCACGTTCATGAATTTGGACAGCTCTACATTGCCGAACTTGGGATCCGGCAGGATTTCACGTTTGGGGACTTCGCGACGACGTGGCATTTTTTACCTCTATCTTTGCTTCAGTTGGCATCTTTTCAGATACCGCGAGAGCTATTCAAAACTCTCACTTACTCGACCCGCACAAAACATTCGTGCTCAGGGCCACTACGTTTGACCGCGCCAGTCAGGCGAATCAAACACCGTTTGTTTTCAAAAAACCAGAGCTGATTACTTAGCCTTAGGCTTCTTGGCACCGTACTTGGAGCGAGCTTGCTTACGGTCCTTGACGCCTTGCAGGTCCAGGGAACCGCGCACGATGTGGTAACGCACACCGGGCAAGTCCTTCACACGACCACCGCGCACCAGCACAACGCTGTGCTCTTGCAGGTTGTGGCCTTCACCGCCGATGTACGAAATCACTTCGAAACCGTTGGTCAGACGAACCTTGGCCACCTTACGCAGAGCCGAGTTAGGCTTCTTGGGAGTGGTGGTGTACACACGGGTGCACACGCCACGGCGTTGGGGGCAGTTTTCCATAGCAGGGCTCTTGGATTTAACAACTTCGACCGTGCGGCCCTGACGCACGAGTTGGTTAATGGTTGGCATTAATTAAACGTCCCTAAACGTGAATTTGCTTCGTGAAAGCAAAAGGTTTATCCGCAGCAACAGATGCCAATGCGGAAACGTGAATCCCTTCGGAAATTCCGAAAAGCCCTCGAATGTACCAGCTTGTGCAAATCAGCACAACCACCCACCGACAATAGCCCCGCAGACAGCAAGATGCTTTGCATGGCACATCAAAGTGCTCTTTCCGGCAGGAGCGGCCTCCTGCCAGCCCGGGAACTTACTTGATCCAGAGGCGGATGGTGTCCCACAGACGGCCGAAGAAGCCTGCCTGCTCGACGGCCTCAAGCGCTACTAGCGGCACCTCGGCCACCACATCCGCACCCGACTTGACCTTGAGCACTCCCATGGACTGCCCCTTGGCAATGGGTGCAATCAACGGATCCTGGCGCACCACCTCGGTGGTCAGCTTGCCGCCGGTGCCCGAGGGCACGGTCACCACCACGGCGCCGTCGGCCTTGCCGATCTTGACGGCATTGGCCGCGCCCTTCCAGACAGCGGGAGTAGCGACGGGTTGATCGGCATCGAACAGCTTGACGGCATCGAAAGCGGTGTAGCCCCAGTTCAACAGCTTCTGGCTTTCGTTGGCACGCGCCTTTTCGCTGGCCGTTCCCAGCACGATGGACAGCAGGCGGCGCTGACCCACATTGGGCAGGTCGCGCTTGGCCGTGGCCACCAGGCAATAGCCTGCGGCGTTGGTGTGGCCGGTCTTCAGGCCGTCCACGGTGGGATCACGGAACAACAAGGCATTGCGGTTGCTGCCGTTGGAGGCAGGCGTGCCGGGGTAGCTGTACTGCTTGGTGGAGTAGTAGTGCATGTACTCGGGGAAGTCATGCATCAATCGCTGGGCCAGGATGGACAGATCACGCGCCGTCGTCAGGTGGCCGGGCTCGGTCAGACCTTCGGGATTCTTGTAGCTCGTGTTCTTCATGCCCAGGGCCTTGGCCTGGTCATTCATCATCTTGACGAAGTTCTCGGCCGTGCCGCCCACAGCCTCGGCCAATGCCATGGTGGCATCGTTGCCGGACTGGATGATCATGCCGCTGAGCAGGTCATTGACGGGCACCTGCATCTTGGGGTCGATGAACATGCGCGAGCCGGGCATCTTCCAGGCGCGCTCGCTCACGGGCATGCGCTGCTCCAGCGTGATTTTCTTGGAGCGCAAGGCGTCGAACACCACATAGGCCGACATCAGCTTGGTCAGCGATGCCTGCTCGACGGGTGCATCGACGTCCTTGGCACCCAGCACCTGGCCGGCAGTGACGTCCACCAGCAGGTAGTTGCGGGCAGCAATTTCGGGAGGAACAGGGGCCGCCACCTGTGCCATGGCAAACACGGGCGCCACTGCGGCAGCAACGGCCAGAACACGCAGTGTGGAGTAGATGGGCTTCATGAAGAGGACTCTCGCTAAAGCAAAGGTAAGCGCGGTGATTTACCGTCGAAAACGGCCAAAGCCAAGGATATACCTCGGCCTGGCGCTATGAAAAGGGAGTTAACCGAGACAGGGCAGTAATTCACGTGCGTCAAGGTGTGGGAGCGGCTCTTACAGGGACTTCAGGTGGCGCACCACCAGGCTCTTGAGCAGAGGCAATTGTCCGTGAAAGAAATGGCCGACCTGCGGAATCACGGTAACAGGCAGTATCTGCGGGCGCGCCCAGTCCATCACGGCGGACAGCTCGACGGTATCGTCCGCCTCGCCATGGATCACCAGGGTCTGGTCATGGGCCTCGACGGGCACGGGCGCCACCTCGAAACGGCTCGCGGCGGTGCCGACCAGCACGGCCTTCTGCACCCGGCCTGTACCCCAGAGTTGGGCCAGTGCATGGCTGGTGACGAAAGCGCCGAAGGAAAAGCCGGCCAGAGCCACAGGGCCTTCGGGAGCCACCTGCTGCACCACGGCCAGCAAATCCTGCAGCTCGGCCTTGCCGGCGTCATACTCGCCGGCACTGGCGCCCACGCCACGAAAGTTGAAACGCACGACCGTGTAGCCGCACTGAACAAAGGCACGCGCCAGGGTCTGAACCACCTTGTTGTCCATGGTGCCGCCAAACAGCGGGTGCGGATGGGCGATGATGGCCACGCCTTTGGGGCTCTGGCCTTCGACCAGTTGCGGCGCATCGCGCAGGGCCTCAATGGCACCGGCGGTGCCGGTGAGCGTCAGTCGTTCGGTCTGGGAATTCACGATTGCTATCCTAGTTGTAGCTTTTTGCGCTTGCTGTAATTGGGCTGACGCTTGAAAACACTTAAAGTTCCTGAACAAGCAAGCCCAAAGTCGGTCGCACCAGACAAGAGCCGCCTTGCCGCAAGCCTGTCGGGGCGACCAAAGGACTCAAGACAGCCAGATCACCGCCCCACGCTTTCGGGCAGTACAAGGCGCTCGACCACCTTGCCGTTCTTGAGGTGGGATTCGACGATTTCATCGATATCGCTGTCGTCGATGAAGGTGTACCAGACGGCCTCGGGGTAGACCACGGCCACGGGACCGCCGGCGCAGCGATCCAGGCAGCCGGCCTTGTTCACACGCACCTGTCCCTTGCCGGCCAGCCCCTCCTCCTTGACTTTGCGCTTGCAGTGGTCAAAGCCCGCCTTGGCGCCGTGCAGAGCGCAGCAGTCCTCACCGTTGGGGCGCTCGTTCAGGCAAAAGAAGATATGACGCTGGTAGTAGCCACCGGCCTGGTCTTGGTTCTGGATGTCGCTCATGGTGGGTCATTCTAGGCAGGCTGCTGGCGACGCGAGAGTCGAATCACTACATACGCCAGTGTCACGTAAGGCCAGAGCCAGCCCAGCCATTGGCCCAGGCCGTAGAAGCGGATAAAACGGCCTTGCTCCCAGGCCTGCAGGGTCTGGGCGAAGTACACATTGGTCGGCGCCTGATTGAGGATGCTCAGATGCAGCACCAGCACCAGCAGCAATAGCACGGCGCACATGCGGCGCGAGGCAGGCAATGCAATCACGGCCAGGCCCAGCCCGCCCCAGACACCCAGGCGCACCGGCAGATCCACCCACTCCCAGGCATGGGCCGGGCCCCAGCTCAACGCAGCCGACAGCGCCGTCACCCCCACCCCTGCCGCCACCAGAAGCAGCCCGGCCAACGCGCGGCGGCCCATATGGCGCACGGCGCAATAGGCCAGCAGGCAGGGAATCCACAGCCCCAGCATCACGCATAGCATCTCCGTGACCAGCGACAGCGGCGTCATGGCGAAGTCGCCCAGAGGCAGCCAGTCTTCGAACGGCGTGTTCAGCAGCCAGTCCTGCAAGGTGTCGTCGATGCGCTCCAGCACCTGACCCAGGCCAAACGGCACGGCCGCCGGAAACAGCAGCGCAAACGGCCACAGCGCCAGCAGCACCAGCACGCCAGCACCGCCCTCGCCCAGCCACTGGTTGCGAAATGCACTCCAGCGCGAGAGAGCCCCCAGCTTCTCCAGCAGAGCAGCCAGCAGAGCGCCGATCAAGGTACCGCCGGCATTGAGCACCAGGTCCAGATTGGACGGCACGCGGCGCGGCAGATAGATCTGCAGAAACTCCATGCACAGCGACAGCAGCGTGCCGGCAAGAAAAGCCAGCGGCACGGCCAACCTGGGCTGACCCGAGCGCATCAGGGCCAGCGCCAGGAAAAAGCCCAGCGGCGCATAGCCGACGATATTGGTGTTGACGTCGAACCAGGTCCAGTACGGCGGCGGAATCCTGGCGAACAGGAATACGCTGGGATCGATGCCCTGGGCGCGCCAGCCGTCGAACGGGAACAGGCTGGCAAACACGATGAGCAGGCCATAGACCAGCGCCAGCGGCCAGGCCGAGGTATGGCGCATGGAAATCACTGGCACCGCGGAATCGGACACAGTCGCCTCCTACTCTCGGCACAAGACTCAGAAGGGCTTGACCACCACCAAAATCACGGCGGCGATCAGCAGCAGCACCGGCACTTCGTTATAGAAACGGAACCAGCGATGGCTTTTATGGCAGGTGTTGTCCGCCAGCTTGCGCAGCAGCACGGCACAGCTGTGGTGGTAGCCGATGACCAGCAGCACCACGGCCAGCTTGGCATGCAGCCAGCCACCCGCAAAGCCCCAGCCCAGCCACAGCCACAGACCCAGACCCAGCGCAGGCACGGCCAGCATGGTGGTGAAGCGCAGCAGCTTGCGCGCCATCAGCAGCAGGCGCTCGCGCTCTGCCACCGATCCCGGCGTGACCATGGCGATGTTGACAAAGATGCGCGGCAGGTAGAACAAACCAGCAAACCAGCTGGCGACAAAAACGATGTGGAAGGCTTTGACCCATAGCATGGAGCCAGTGTAAAGGCCTGTGCCGCATCACAGCTGCTGCACGTCGCGTCTTTACCCCGCAATGCGACAGCCGTCATGGAATAGTCACGCACCTGCAAGCCAAGCCATGGCGAATGGGGCACAATTTTCCCCATGCATTTGTCCAGCCCTACTCCTTTTCCCCAGAATCGTCCGCGCCGCCTGCGCCGCGATGCTTTCACCCGCAATCTGGTGCGCGAGAGCGTGCTGACGCCGCACGACTTCATCTACCCCGTATTCGTGCACGAAGGCCAGAACAAGCGCGAGGCCGTACCCTCCATGCCCGGCGTGGACCGCCTGAGCCTGGACCTGCTGCTGCCCGTGGCCGAGGAATGCGTGAAGCTGGAGATCCCCTATCTGGCGCTGTTCCCCGCCATCGAAGCCAGCCTCAAGACCCCCGACGGCAAGGAAGCCCTGAACCCCGACGGCCTGATCCCGCGCGTGGTGCGTGCGCTGAAGAAGGAATTCCCCCAGCTGGGCGTGATGACCGATGTGGCCCTGGACCCCTACACCAGCCACGGTCAGGACGGCATCCTGGACGAGAGCGGCTACATCATCAACGATGACACCGTGGAAGTGCTGGTCGGCCAGGCCCTGGCCCATGCCGAAGCCGGCGTGGACATGGTCGCCCCCAGCGACATGATGGACGGCCGCATCGGCGCCATCCGCGAGGCACTGGAGCTTCAAGGCCATATTCACACCCGCATCATGGCCTATAGCGCCAAGTACGCCAGCGCCTTTTACGGCCCCTTCCGTGATGCCGTGGGCACACGCGGCGCCCTGGGCAAGGCCGACAAGAATGTCTACCAGATGGACCCCGCCAACACCGACGAAGCCCTGCGCGAAGTGGCGCAGGACATCGCCGAAGGCGCGGATATGGTCATGGTCAAGCCCGGCATGCCGTATCTGGACGTGGTGCGCCGCGTCAAGGACGAGTTCAAGGTGCCAACCTTCGCCTACCAGGTGTCCGGTGAATACGCCATGCTCAAGGCCGCTGCCGCCAACGGCTGGCTCGATCACGACGCCGTGATGATGGAAGCCCTGCTGGCCTTCAAGCGCGCGGGCGCCGACGGCATCCTGACCTACTTTGCCATCGACGCCGCCAAGAAGCTGCGTGGCCTGTAACAAAATTGATAGCTGTCAGCGCAGGTCATGCTTGCGCCTGAGAGCATTTCAGGCATGATCTGACGGCCCGGGCAGCTTGCACGGGCCGTTTTTGCATCTGCTTTCTGCACTGACATCGAGACTGCCTATTCCCATGCGCGTGCTGCATATCTCTCCCCTCTATGCCCAGCCAGTTGACGGACTGCCCACGCAGGCGGCAACAACGGGGTTTTACTGGGTCTCCTGCACACGCTCGGAGCTGGAGGCTCAGTTGCCGGCCATTCAGACCATGCTGGCCAGGCTGGGCGGCTCCGCCCTCGTGGATCTGCATGTCTCCGACCTGCTGAATCCGGCCATCCCTTCCAATTACGACTACACCTCGGTGTACGACGTGCTGGTGTTCCGACGCCTGGCTGACGCTCATCTGCCTCCACTCAACGGCAGCCACGCCTCGCCCGCGACAGCCGTGGCCACACCGGCTGGCCTGCCTGCCCTGGCTGCCGGCACCGGCAGTGCGGCATCCAGCGCCCCGCCGCCATCCCACAGCCCTGCCCACAGCGGCCAGCGCGAAGCGCCGGTACTGCAACGCGTGGAAACCCAACCCGTGGGCTTTGCGCTGTATGACCAGATACTGCTGTCCGTGCATCCCGACGGCTGCTTTGTGCTGGAGAACTTCTGGCAGCGCCTGATTTCCGGCCCCGCCAAGACCGACGGCCGCCAGGTCAGCGCCAAGATGCCCGTGGAGCCTGCGGACCTGATGCTGCGCATGGTCAACGGCATGGTGGACGGCTATCTGGACCTGCGCCGCACGCTGACGCGCCAGATCGACCACTGGCAGATGGCGCTGCTCAAGCCCAACAAGCGCTTCAGCAACTGGGCCAGCGTGCTCGACGTGCGCCTGGCGCTGCACCAGCTTGATGAAATCTGCGAAGACCAGCGCGCCGCCGTGCAGGACTGGACCGAGGCACTGGAGGGCTGGCCGCCCGAGCACACACCCGCGCGCCAACATGAGCGCGAACTGCTTCGCGTGCGCTCGCGCGACGTGCTCGAACATATAGAGCGGGTGACCCACCATATTCACCGCATGGAGCAAAGCGCCGAGACCGCCGTGCAGATGCACTTTTCGGCGCAGAGCAACCGCGCCAACGACATCATGCGCACGCTGACCACGGTGACGGCCATCTTTCTGCCTCTGAACCTGATTGCCGGCATCTTCGGCATGAACTTCGAGTTCATCCCCTTCGTGCACAAAAAGGACGGCTTCATCTGGGCCCTGGTGGCCATGGTGATCATCACCGTGGTGCTGGTGGCCTATTTCTGGCGCCGCCGCTACCTGGAAAGCGAAGAAAAAGAATGACCCCCTGAGGCGCTTCCGCGCCTTCCCCCAAGGGGGACGACATCCTCGCTGCGCGGCGGCGCTTGCTTGATGTCTCTGATGGGGGACCGCCCAGCGGCAACGGGCTTTAGATAAAAACAGCTGCTTGCGCTTATATATCAAGCACAAGCAGCTATGGTTTTTATATCAACCCAGATGCTGGGCGAAGAAGGCCAGAGTGCGCTCAATGGCCTGCGCAGCAGCAGGCGCGTTGTAGGAGCCTCGCTGGTCGCAGTTGAAGCCATGGTCGGCTTCGTAGACATGGACTTCCACCTTGGGCTGAGCCTTCTTGAAGGCTTCGACGGACTCCAGCGAGATGTAGTGATCCTTGCTGCCGAAATGGGCCAGCACCGGGCACAGCGCCTGACGACTGGCCTCCAGCTCTCCCGTCATGCCGCCGCCGTAGTAGCAGACTGCAGCCGAGACGCTAGCCAGATTGCAGGCCGAGCGCCAGGTCATGAGGCCGCCCCAGCAAAAGCCCACCACGCCAATCTTGCCACCGGGCACCAGCGTCGCAGCATGGGCTACGGCCGCTTCCACATCGCGCAGTGCACCGGGCTCGGGCAGGGCTTCCACTGCGGTCTTGAGCGCAAAGCCGGCCTTCATGTCTTCGTCGCTGTAACCCAGCTCCACATCGGGCTTGACGCGGGCAAACATGGCGGGCGCCACGGCCACATAACCCTGGGCTGCGTAGCGGTCTGCCACGGAGCGGATATGCGAGTTCACGCCGAAGATCTCCTGCAGCACCACGATGGCACCGCGTGCCGGCCCCTCGGGCATGGCCACATAAGCGGGGGTTTTTGCGCCATCCACGGCTGTCAGTTCAACAAAGCTGCCCATTGCGAAGCTCCTTAACATGGTTCAAAAGGGGAATCCGCGACGCGACCGCCAGCAATGCTGTAATGGCTGATGCCGCGTCGATGATTCGGCCATTTTTTCACAGGAGTGTTGATGCCAGCTATCTCAGCCCCACAAAAGGCCGACAGTCGCGATAAGCCCCCCATGCCCGGAGGCGAGCTGTAATGGATATCAAGCCGCTGATCACCCTGGTCGCCATCATCAACCCGCTGGCCATCGTCCCGTTCTTCATCCACTACACGGCCGGCTTCGACGCCGAGCAGCGTTGGCAGACGATTCGCACCGCCGCCTTTGCCGCCTTCTGCGTGATTGCGGTCTGCGCCCTGCTGGGGCTGCAGATTCTGCAGTTCTTCAATATCTCGCTGCAAAGCTTTCAGGTCGGCGGCGGCCTGCTGCTGCTGATCAGCGCGATGAACATGCTCAACGCCCGCCCCGCCGAAGACCGCCCCAACAATGCCACGCTGGCAGCCGGCGTCGAAAAGGCCGCCGAGGGCAACAGCATCGCCGTCGTGCCGCTGACCATTCCGCTGCTGACCGGGCCTGCTGCCATGTCCACCGTGGTGATCTATGCCGATCAGGCGCGCACCATCTGGCAGCATGTGGCACTGGTCGGCTATGGCGTGGTGGTGGCCGCCGCCATCATGGTCTGCTTTTCGCTGGCCCACCCGATTGCCCGCGTGCTGGGCAAGACCGGCATCAATGTGATGACCCGGCTCATGGGCCTAATTTTGGCCGCGCTGGCCATCGAGGTGATGGCGGGAGGCCTGATCAAGATCTTCCCCATCCTGGCCTCCCCGGCAATATATCCTTGACTCCCTGAGCGGCTACGCCGCTTCCCCCAAGGGGGGACGGCAGCTTCGCTGCGCGGCGGCGCTTGGTCGCTGTCTCTCGCCTTAGCGCGCGTCAGTTTCAGGCAGTTACTACTTCCTTTTTTTCAGTTTCACCACAGGCACCACCACAGCCGGTGATCGGCTCAGCAGGCAAAGCCTCGGGCATCAGCACCGCGCCGGTCACCGGGTCAAAGCCCGCGCGGCGCATATGCAAGGCCAGCGCGGCATCCATGTTCTGCGCATGGTGACTGAACCAGGGGCCCAGCTCGGCCGCCATATGACGGATCGTGGCAAGATCGCCCTGACTGCCCTTGACCGCTCCCTCGCGCAGCACGGCCAGCACCACCTTGTGCTGCTGGCTGTGGCAGTTGCCCGTGGCAAATCCCGTGGTCTGCATCCAGCGGTCCTCCTGATCGAAGTGCTGCTGGGTGTGGGCAATCAGCTCGTCCCAGAGCGCGCACAGCTGCTCGTCGCCCGCAGCTTCCACCTGGGCCAGCAGGGTGACGAACTCTTCATGCACCTCGTCCATGACGGGAAAATCCAGGATGAGAGCGGCATTCCATTCGAGGCTGGCCATGGCAGTTCTTTGTGCGAGGTTGAGGAACTGGCAGCTTAAGAACAAGGCCTGGCCCGGCCATTGACCCACATCAGCAAAGCAGCTGCCCGCAAGTAACCAGGACTTGCCCGGAATCAACAAAGCCCTGACTAGCAGGGCTTTGGGAGCGGAAATGCCTGGGGCTGTTCGGGCTCTAGCGCCCGTAGCCCTGCAACCAGCGACTGAGCTGGGCAGCCGCCTCATCCACAGCACGCGCCATGGCCTGGGCACCGCCGGCAGCGTCGGCAGCAGCAGCTGGCACTTCGACCGTGAACACCTTCTGGCCCAGCAACTGATTGCCCGCACTCTCACCGGCACCAATCAGGCTGGCACTCAGGCGCAGCAGCGCACGGCTGCTGCTGGCACTGTCAAAGACCTGGCTGAACTCGTCCACCGTCACGCGCAGCTGCGCAATCGAGCGCTTGTCGGCCTGCAGGGGGCGGACATTGTCCTTGCCCGAGAGCACGGGGCGCTCCAGCCCCAGGCGCATGCGCAGGCGCTGCTCCACCATCTGGGCTGGAGGCAGGCTCCAGCGCGCGTTCTGGTAGGCACGCAGTTGCTGACTGTCGCTGTAGTTCAGGCGGTAGAACATGGCCGTCAAGCCTTCGGGCAGGCCCGGAGCCTGGACTTCAGCCAATACCAGCGGCGTCGGCGCCACGGAGGGTGCGGCTGCATTGGCGAGCGGCGCCGTGAGGTCGGTCATGCCCAGGTCATAGCGCACCGGCTGCGTGGGTGCCGTGGGCAGGCCCGAGCAGGCGGCAAGCGCCAGCACCAGGGAAGAAGCGCCCAGCAATCGCCGTGCTCCGCGGCCGGTGAGTGAAATCTTTGTGTCTGCCATATTGATTCCTTTGGGACTTAGGCCAGCCGGAATGGGCAGCAGGCATTTCCATCGAGAAACAGCCTGCCTGGTCCGAATTTGCGCAAGTCGTGTCCTTGTTGCGGCTTCACTTGGCCGGAGCCACAAAACCGGGCTCGCCGGGGCCTGGCAGGCCCAGGCCCTGACCGTAGATGACCGACTGCGGGTTGTCATTGAAGCGGCCTGCCGCCGCGCCCATGGTGCGCGCGGCACGCGAGACATCGTCCGCCGCACCGTTCATGCGCGGCAAGGTGCTGCGCCCCAGCGACTCGGCCGCCTGCGACAGGGCCTGCGTGCCCTCGGCAATCTGCTGCAGCGGGCCGTCGGGCGCATTCACCTTGCGCACGGTCTGCTGCAAATCGGTTGCCACGCCCGTGGCGGCATTGCCGGCCTTGGTCAGGGACTGCAGGGTCTGGTGCGCATCCGTCGTGAGCTGAGGAAAGTCCTTGGCCGTCTTGTTCATGGTCTCGGCCAGATCCTTGATCCCTCCGGATGCGGCCGCGATATTGTCCAGCGCCGCGCTCACGCGCTTTTGGTTGTCCTCACCCAGCATGGCATTGAGGCGGCGTGAAATTTCGTCAACCCGCTCCAGCAGCACCGGCCCCTGGTCTGCCAGCATGTTCAGCGGCGAGGACTTCATGGGCAGGCGCGGCAGGCCGCTGGGCCCAGGCTTGAGCGGCTGCGAAGCCTTGCTGTCATCGTCGAGCTGGATATGGGCCAGCCCCGTCACCCCCTGATAGCCAAGCTGGGCGTAGGTGGCCGGCGTGACCGGCGTATCCTCGCCCACGGCAATGCGAATCAGCACATTGCCGGGAATCTGCGGGTCAAAGCCGATGCGCACCACCTTGCCCACGGGCACGCCCTTGTAGCGCACCGTGGCCTGGGGCTGCAGACCGCTGACACCATCCTTGGTGGACATTTCGTAGAGCTGGTATTCGCGGTTGTCGCGCGTCAGCCAGACGGCCAGCCCTGCCAGCAGGGCCGCAACCACCAGCACGAAGATGCCGGCAGCCATGGCATGGGACTTGTTTTCCATCAGCTTTCCTCTGCGGCCACGCCGCCTTGCACCGGGGCCATGGCACGGCGGCCACGCTCTCCCTGGAAGAAATGTTCGATAAACGGGTGCTTGATCCGGGCCACATCGCGCGGGGCTCCGGTGAACAGCACTTTTTTCTCGGCCAGCACGGCCACTCGTGTGGACAGTGCAAACAGCGTATCCAGATCGTGGGTGACCATGATCACGGTCAGGCCCAGCTCGGCATGGATATCGCGCAGCAGCTCGCAGAACTCGTCCGAGCCCTTGGGGTCCAGTCCCGCTGTGGGTTCGTCGAGCAGCAGCAGCGGCGGATCCATCATCAGCGCACGTGCCAGCGCCACACGCTTGATCATGCCTCCCGACAGGTCTGCCGGCATGCGCGAGGCATGCTCTGGCTTGAGGCCCACCATCTGCAGCTTGACCATGGCCGCATCGCGCACCACGGCATCGGGCAAGGTTCCCTGCTCACGCAGCGCAAATGCGATGTTGTCCAGCACATTGAAGGCCGAATACAGCGCCCCCTGCTGGAACAGCATGCCCACCTGACTCGCCGCCAGCTCGCCGCTGATGACCTCGCGCGAGGGCCGTCCGTCCACGGTCACCGTGCCGCGCGATGGCGAGAGCAGCCCCAGGATCTGGCGCAGCAGCACCGTCTTGCCCGTGCCGGAGCCGCCAACCAGGGCCAGAATCTCGCCTGGGTAGACATCGAAGTTCAAGTCCTGGTGCACGGCAAAGCGCGATGCGCCTTCGCCAAATTCGGTCCACAGGTCCACCGCCTGCACCAGCGGCTTCACATCCTGCGGCGGCGCGTAGTCGCCCACGGCCCCCTCGATACGGCGGTTGCGCATCACCTCTGTCATTTGCGTGCCCCCCGCCGCGCGAGGCTGGCGCGACCCAAGCCAGAGACGCCGAGCAAGGGCCGCCCCTCAGCGAAGATGTCGCCCCCTTTGGGGGAAGCGGCGAAGCCGCACAGGGGGTAGTTCATCCTAAAAGCCCACGTTTCTGAAGAGGATGGCAAAGATGGCATCCACGATGATGACCATGGTGATGGATGACACCACCGCCGCCGTGGTGCCGCGCCCCAGGCTCTGGGTATTGGGCTCTACCTTCAGGCCCCAATGGCAGCCGATCAGGGCAATCAGCACACCAAACACCACGGACTTGCCCATGGCCAGCACCAGATTGCCGATCTTTACGGCCGCAGGCAGACTTTGAATGAAGTAAGACGGCGTGATGTCCATGGTCAGGTCCGCCGCGACCATGCCGCCCGCCAGTGCCGCAAGAATGGTCCACAACGCCACCAGCGGCATGGACACGGCCAGCGCGAGCGCACGCGGCAGCACCAGCCGGTAGCCCTGGGAGATGCCCATGACCTGCATGGCGTCGAGCTCTTCGGTCACGCGCATCACACCGATCTGCGCCGTAATGGCCGAGCCGCTGCGCCCTGCCACCAGAATCGCCGCCAGCAGCGGTCCCAGCTCGCGGATCAGCGAGATGCCAAGAATGTTGACGATAAAGGACTCGGCCCCGAACTGGCGCAGCTGCAGCGCCATCAGATAGGCCAGCACCACGCCGATCAGAAAGCCCACCAGGGCCGTGATCGGCAAGGCTGTCGCCCCCGTCGCATAGAGGTGGCCTGAAATATCGCGCCAGGGGCCACGAAAAGGATTGCGCAGCAATCGCAGGCAGTCCAGCAGCAACTGACCGACCAGTTGAATCAAGTTGGAAAAGTGCCCGCAGGCGTCGATCACCATCTGCCCCAGTCGATTGACCTCGCACATCCAGCCCGAGGGCTCGGGCTTGGGCTCGGGTACTTCGCTGAATCTGGCCACTCGCTCCAGCATGGAGCGCTGGGTCTTGGTCGTCAGCAAGTGGGCTGGCCAGGCCTTGCCCCATTGCTCCCACAGCAGCTGCGCACCGATATGGTCGAACCAGACCATCTGCTGCAGATCCCAGGCCGCGCCCTTGGGAACCGCCCTGATCTGCGGCGCCAGCTGACGCCAGATATGGCGGTCGCCCAGCTCGGCAGCACTCCAGCGGCCCACAGGCACAGCCCATTGCTGACCTTCGCGGGACTGCAGCGGGCATTGAGGTAGTTGGTCTGAGCTGGGCAAAGAAAAGCTTCCTAGGACATGAGGGAGACGGGCTGGCCGCAGGGGCCAGCATAACGCGCCAAGCGAGGAACATGCCAACCGCAGCACGTAGGCCGCTGCCGCATGCCACGCAATGATAGCGTTGCAATTTTTATCAAAAACTCGCGAAAGTCAAAACCAGTACTACGCCGACAGCTTCCAAAACAGGAGTATGCGAGCGCTTTCCCTATCGACACTGGCAAGGTCATCGCACCTAATGAACCGGACTTTCTGCCCATGACTGCCTGACGCTCTGGCCTCTGCGCCAAGCTGTACCGGCCTTTTGATCTGCCCATGAGTGATACCCAGTTCGACTACATCGTCATCGGCGGCGGTACAGCAGGTTCGCTGCTGTGCAACCGTCTCACCCGCAACAAGAATCACCGGGTTCTGCTGATCGAAGCAGGCGGCAAGGATGACTACCACTGGATCCATATCCCTGTGGGGTATCTCTATTGCATAGGCAACCCGCGCACCGACTGGCTCTACCAAACCGAACCTGACCCCGGACTCAACGGCCGCAGCCTGCGCTATCCGCGCGGCAAGACACTGGGTGGCTGCTCCAGCATCAACGGCATGATCTATATGCGCGGCCAGTCCCGCGACTACGAGCAATGGGCCAATCTGACCGGCGACGACACCTGGCGCTGGGAGCAGGTCCTGCCGGCCTTCAGGCAGCACGAGGATCACTGGCGTCTGGACCCCGGAGGCAATGCCGGCGAAGAGTTCAAACGCCTGCACGGCAGCAAGAGCACGGGCGGCAGCGGCGAGTGGCGCGTGGAGAAGCAGCGTCTGCGCTGGGACATACTCGACGCCTTTGCCCAGGCGGCGCAGCAGGCCGGCATCCCGGCCACCGACGACTTCAACCGTGGCTGCAACGAGGGCGTGGGCTACTTCGAGGTCAACCAGAAATCGGGCCTGCGCTGGAACACGGCCAAGGCCTTTCTGCGTCCCACCTGCTATGGCCGCCCCAATTTCGAAATGTGGACCCGGGCCCAGGTACGCAGGCTGATTCTGGAAGATCTGCCAGACGGCAGCCAGCGCTGCACCGGCGCCGAAGTCTGGACCGGAGACGAGATGGTGACCGTACAGGCCGGGCGCGAAGTGCTGCTCTGCGCGGGTGCGGTCAACTCGCCGCATATCCTGCAACTGTCGGGCATCGGCCCCGGCGAATTGCTGCAGCGCCATGCCGTGGCCGTGCGCCGCGATCTGCCCGGCGTGGGCGCCAATCTGCAGGACCACCTGCAAATCCGCTCGGTCTACAAGGTGCACAACGCCAAGACGCTCAACACCATGGCCGGCAGTCTCTGGGGCAAGGCGGCCATAGCCCTGGAATACGCACTCAAGCGCAGCGGCCCCATGAGCATGGCCCCCTCGCAACTAGGGGCCTTTACACGCAGCAATCCGGCGCTGGCCCACCCCAATCTGGAATATCACGTGCAACCGCTGTCGCTGGATGCCTTTGGCGAGCCGCTGCACGACTTTGCCGCCTTCACCGCCAGCGTCTGCAACCTCAACCCCAGCAGCCGCGGCACGGTGCAGTTGCAGGGCGCCGACTTCCGCCAGGCTCCGGCCATCGCACCCAACTACCTCTGCACGGCCGAAGACCGGCAGGTGGCAGCAGACAGCCTGCGTGTCACGCGGCGCATCGTCAGCCAGCCGGCGCTTGCGCCCTTCCAGCCCGAAGAGTTCAAGCCCGGTGTTCAATACCAGAGCGACGAGGAGCTGGCGCGTCTGGCCGGCGATATCGCCACCACCATCTTCCACCCCGTGGGCACGACCAAGATGGGGCGAGCCGACGACCCGATGGCGGTCCTGGACAGCCGCTTCAAGGTGCGAGGCGTGCAGGGCCTGCGCGTGGTCGATGCCGGCGCCATGCCTACCATCACCAGCGGCAATACCAACAGCCCGACGCTGATGATGGCCGAAAAGGCGGCGCAGTGGATTCGTGATGCAACCTGAAAAACGGCCTCTCGAAAATCCGAGCGATTCACTGTGACAAGCCCGTCAGCGCCTGAAATTCGCTCTGGAGCGCAAAGCCTGTCCGAGCGGAAGAATCCCGCGCGACGTCATGCTCCATGAATCAAAGTCTTCAGAGATCTTTTGCTTATAAGCATATGACGCTATTGTTTTTGAAATATCGCAAAACTCATAAGGATGTCACGAAACTTTCTGATTCATTTGTCAGACGTTTTTGATATAACCCAAGGGAATTCCCCAATGCACCACACAGGTGCAGCCCTTACATTCTCGTCACTCTCGCTGCTCCACGAAGCAGCATGGAGGGCCGAGGAGACAACTCGACACAACCAGACCAATACATATAAAAGCATCAAAGATGCGTTCAAAAGCGCCCCTCAGTGGGCGCTTTTTTTATGCCTGCGCACAAGCTTGAGGCGGCGGTGCGACAATGCCGGCGCCATCTTCGGGCCTTCACGCCCTCTCTCCCCTGGCTTCTTCATCCCGCCTCCGGCAGCGCCGCCCCAGCGGCAGCGGGCGCTGCTCACGGCATGCACCAATTGCAGGCATTTGCTCCATGGAATGGATTCTTGTTTCTCTCGCCTCGGCCCTGGCCGGGTTTGTTGACGCCATCGTGGGAGGCGGCGGACTGATTCTGGTGCCGGCCATGTTTGCGGCCTTCCCCACCACCACGCCCGCCACGCTGTTTGGCACCAACAAGAGCGCCGCCGTCTGGGGCACGGCCATTTCCGCCTGGCAGTACAGCAAGCGCGTCCATATCACCTGGGCCACACTGCTGCCCGCCATCGGCACGACGCTGGTGGGAGCTTTTCTCGGAGCCTGGGCCGTCACGTTGATTTCGCCCGATTTTCTGCGCAAGCTGCTGCCCTTCATCCTGCTTGGCGTGCTGGGCTACACCCTGGCCAAAAAAGAGCTGGGCCGCGACCACGAACCGCGCCTGGCAGGCCGCACCGAGATGTTGACCGCCAGCGCCATCGGCCTGCTGATCGGTTTCTACGACGGCTTCTTCGGCCCGGGCACGGGCAGCTTCTTCGTGTTCCTGTTCGTGCGCCTGCTGGGCTATGACTTCCTCAACGCCTCTGCCAGCGCCAAGCTGCTGAATCTGGCCTCCAACGCCGCAGCACTGCTGCTGTTCACGCTCAAGGGCCATGTCTGGTGGCACTTTGCCATCCCGCTGGCCGTGGCCAACGTGCTGGGCAGCATGCTGGGCACCTGGATGGCCTTGCGCCACGGAACCGGCTTTGTACGCACGATTTTCATCGGCGTGGTCAGCCTGCTGATTCTGAAGACGGGCTACGACGCTTTTCTGCGTTAAGCCATTACACAGAAAGCGTTAACAGCCATCAATTTATCAAGGTGCTGTTTCGTCGTCGGACAGCACCGAGATATCTTCCACACGGCGCGGCGTGCCGATCGGTGCGCCCGCCTTGCCCTGGCGCACGGCAGCGATATCAGCCTCGCTGGGATAGTTGCCCACCAGCCAGTAGTCCAGGATGCGGCGTGCGATGGGTGCGGCAGCCGCTGCACCGAAGCCGGCATTCTCCACAATCACGGCCACGGCAATCCTGGGCGCTTCGGCCGGGCCGTAGGCGATATAGAGCGAATGGTCGCGCTGGTACTCAGCCAGACGCGCAGCGTTGTACTTTTCCTTCTGGCCAACGCTCACTGCCTGGGCCGTGCCGGTCTTGCCACCCGACAGATAGCTGGCACTACCGAATACGCCACGCCCCGTGCCGCCGGTCACCACCCCCACCATGCCACGCTTGACCGCATCGACATTGCTCTGCTTGTAGCCCAGGTTGACGGGTGCCGGCTGAACAATGGCCGTGCGCGTACCGGTGACGGAGTCGATCAGCTCCTTGCCCACATGGGGCGTGAAGCTCATGCCGTTGTTGACCAGCGTGGCCAGCGCATGCGAGAGCTGGAGGATGGTGAAGTTGTTGTAGCCCTGGCCGATACCCAGAGAAATCGTCTCGCCCGCGAACCATTGCTGCTGCGCGGCGCGCTTGTAGGTCTTGCGCTTCCACTCCTTGCTGGGCAGCACGCCGCGCACCTCGCCGGGCAGATCGATGCCGGTGATCTGGCCAAAGCCCAGCGGCTTCATGAAGTCGTGGATCGCATCCACGCCCATCTCGTTGGCCAGGGTGTAGAAATAGACATTGCTGGAATGCTGGATGGCGCGCGCCAGGTCCACCGGGCCCAGCGCATGGCCGGAGCGGAAGGTGTGGCCGCCAAAAGTCCAGGAGCCGCCGTCCTGGATCACCGTGCCCGGCGTGCGCTTGCCGGTCTCTATGCCTGCCAGGCCCATGAAGGGCTTGTAGGTGGAGCCTACCGGGTAGGTGCCGCGCATGGAGCGGTTGAGCAAGGGGCGATCCAGCGATTCGTTGAGTGCCTTCCAGCTCTCCTGGTCGATGCCGTCGACAAACAGATTCGGGTCGTAGGTCGGCTTGCTGACCATGGCCAGCACCTCGCCGTTGCGCGGGTCCATGGCGATGGCCACGCCACGGCGATTGCCGTAGAGGTCTTCCACCATCTTCTGCAGCTTGATATCCACCGACAGCTGCAGGCTGTGACCCGGCGTGGCGGGGCGGCTGCCCAGGCGGCGCACGGCATGACCGCCAGCCGAGGTTTCCATTTCCTCCCAGCCGGTCTGGCCGTGCAGCTGCAGCTCATAGCTCTTTTCGGCACCCAGCTTGCCCATGACCTCGGTGCCGCGGTAGTTGGCGGCATCATCGGACTCGTCGATCTCTTCTTTTTCCCTTTGATTGATACGACCGATGTATCCGATCAGATGGCTGCCGGTTTCCTTGAGCGGGTAGGTGCGGAACAGGCGGGCCTTGATGTCCACGCCCGGAAAGCGATAACGCTGAGCAGCGAACTTGGCGACTTCCTCATCCGTCAGGCGCGAGCGGATCGGAATCGACTCAAAGCTCTTGGAGTCATCCATGAGCCGCTTGAACTTGCGACGGTCGCGCGGCGTGATCTCTATGACCTCGGACAGCCCCTCGATGGTCTCGTCCAGATCCTCGACCTTCGAGCGTGTGATCTCCAGCGTATAGGCCGAGTAATTGGTCGCCAGCACCACGCCGTTGCGATCCAGGATCTGGCCCCGGTTGGGCACGATGGGTACCACCGCCGTGCGATTGCTCTCGGCCCGCTCGGCAAATTCCTCATGGCGCTCGACCTGCAGCACCAGCAGACGCCAGACTAGCAGACAGAACGCCAGAAATACCACGCAGCCCATGACGACTGCCCGCATCCGGAAGCGCTGCAGCTCGACTTCGGTGTTGCGAATCTCCATCATGCGCAGGCTCCCCGCACGCCAAGCCAGTGACTGCAAGCAAGGGCCGCCCCGCAGCGAGGCAGTCGTTCCCCCCCGCGAAGCGAGAGGGGGAAAGGCGCGCAGCGACTCAAGGGGGCTTTCATCTACAGAGGCCGGTTTTCATCGCTGTCCGGCGCACGGCGCTGCGGCGCCAGCAGCAAAGCGCTGACCACAGGCCACAGCAAGGTCTCGATCACTGGCGCTATCAGAAACTCCAGTCCTGGGAAGATACCCCCTGTCGCGACACGCAGCAGTACCTGAATGCCGTGCGCCGCAGCAAACACCGGCAGCAGGTGCAGGGCCTGCACGGGGCTCGAGAACCAGAGCAGACGACGACTCATCCAGCCCGTCACGAAGACCAGCAAGGTGTAGGCGAGCGCATGCTGGCCCAGCAGCGAGGCTCGGTCCACATCCATGATCAGGCCCAGCGCAAAGGCAATGCCCAGACCCACGCGCTGCGGCTGGTTCAGGCTCCAGAAGGCCAGCAGCAACATGAGCATGTCCGGCAGCCAGACGATGCGGCCCAGCGGCAGCATATTGATGGCCAGTCCGATCACCAGGGTGACGACGATGAACAGAGGGTTGACCGGCAGCAACAGCTGCTGGCCGCGCGGCATGATCATGCGGGGTCCTTCGCGGGCTTGGCACCCGCCTTCTCAGCGGCGGCCTTCTCCTTTTCGGCAGCGGCGGCTTCCTTCTTGCCGCGCGCCTTGGCTGCGCGGTCGGCCTTCTCGGCATCGGCCTTGGCCTGCATATTGGCGGCTTCGGGATGTTCGGTGCGGCCCTGAGGCTTGAGCACCATCACATGACGCACGCCCTGCACGCGGCCCACGGGCTCGCAGTAGATGCGGGTGAAGGCAGAGTCGGCACGGCGGTCCACCGTCACCACCTTGGCCACGGGCAAACCCAAGGGATACAGCCCGTCAATACCGCTGGTAGTGAGCAAATCGCCCACCTGCACATCGGCATTGCTGGGCATGAAGCGCAACTCCAGCCCGCCGGCGCGGGTCGAAGACGCATCGCCATAGGCAACGCTGCGCGCGCCAGTGCGCGGGTTGAAAACGGGAATGGCCTGATCGCGATCGATGAGCAGCGTGACCTCGGCACGCGTCGGATAGACGCGCGTGACCTGGCCTATCACGCCTTTTTCATCCAGTACGGGAGAGCCCGGCTCGACCCCGTCGGCCTGCCCCTTGTCGATCACCACGCGGCGCGTATAGGGGTCGGGACTGTCATAGACCACCTCGGCCACCTGGCCCGGCGTCAACGAGCGCTCACGCAACTCCAGCATGGAGCGCAGATGCTCGTTCTCCTTGATCAACTCGTCGGCCAGTTCGGCACGCTGAGCCATGACGACCAGCTCCTTGCGTGCAGCATCCTCGCGGGCCACGGCCTGCTGCTGCACTTCGGCATAGCGGCTGGCGTTCTGATAGGCCAGCACCGGCTGGGCCACCACCCATTGCACGGGCGACAGCGCCACCGACAAGGCGGAGCGCACGGGAGTAGTGATCTTGAAACGCGCGTCGGCTACCATCAAAAACAGCGCCAAGGCGCTGTAGAGGGCAAGCTGGGAAGTGCGCGAGGCCTGTTGCTTGAACAGTGATGGAGCGCGGTGGTCCAGGGTGTCCAGGCTCATGTGCGCTCCCTGGGCATAGCCGTATGCGTACGGCCTTCCCAACCAGAAGGAATGCAAAAAGAGAGCGCGGTATGCAGGCGTATCACGGACTCAGGCCCTGTTCATGGAAGTGGCTGCGGTACGCGCACTATGCCGCGTGCCGCAAAACACCACATTGCACAGCGATTAATCGCTGGTGAAGATGCTGCCCTGGCGATCCATGGTCTCCAGCGCCATGCCGCAGCCGCGCACCACGCAGGTCAGCGGCTCTTCGGCCACCAGCACGGGCAGACCGGTTTCTTCGGCCAGCAGACGATCCAGATCGCGCAGCAGCGCGCCGCCGCCGGTCAGCATCATGCCGCGTTCGGCAATGTCGGCACCCAGCTCGGGAGGCGTCTGCTCCAGCGCGTTCTTCACGGCGGAAACGATCTGGTTGAGCGGATCGGTCAGCGCTTCCAGCACTTCGTTGGAAGAGATGGTGAAGCTGCGCGGCACGCCTTCGGACAGGTTGCGACCCTTGACTTCCAGTTCCTTGACTTCGGAGCCGGGGAAAGCCGAGCCGATCTGCTTCTTGATCAGTTCTGCCGTGGGCTCGCCGATCAGCATGCCGTAGTTGCGGCGGATGTAGCTGATGATGGACTCGTCGAACTTGTCGCCGCCCACGCGCACGGAACCCTTGTAGACCATGCCGCCCAGCGAGATCACGCCCACTTCGGTCGTGCCGCCGCCGATGTCCACCACCATGGAGCCCGAGGCTTCGGACACGGGCAGGCCCGCGCCGATACCGGCTGCCATGGGTTCTTCGATCAGGTACACCGCTGTGGCGCCCGCAGCTTCGGCGGCGTCCTTGATGGCGCGGCGCTCGACCTGGGTGGAGCCGCAGGGCACACAGATGATGATGCGGGGGCTGGGCGTCAGCACCGAGCGTGGATGCACCATCTTGATGAACTGCTTGATCATCTGCTCGGTGATCACGAAGTCGGCGATCACGCCGTCCTTCATGGGACGGATGGCTTCGATATTGCCGGGCACCTTGCCCAGCATGGCCTTGGCTTCGCGGCCGACAGCCTGGATCACCTTCTTGCCGTGGGGGCCGCCTTCGTGACGGATCGCAACCACCGAAGGTTCGTCCAGAACAATGCCCTTGTCTCGGGCGAAAATCAGGGTGTTAGCTGTGCCAAGGTCAATGGCAAGGTCGGTGGAGAAGTACCGACGGAAAGCTCCGAACATTCAGGGTCCTCTCAGGCACGGCTTGCGCATCGGCTAGCCGTCGCCGGGATGTAAGGTAATGGAGTCTGGGTGGTGGGCATTTTTTGCACAATGACCAGCCGAACGGAGGTATTGCGGCAAAGCCGAGATAATACCGTATCCCCTGTGAATAACTTCTACTGTCAGGGTTAGAAACACTGCTTTACACGCGGCGGCCCTGTTAAATAATTTCTATGGCATTGAACGATCAAGACATTGCGCGCATCGCCAACTTGGCCCGCCTTGAGCTGTCGCAAGACGAAAGTGAGCGCATGCTCGCGCAACTAAACAACTTTTTCGGCATCGTCGAAAAAATGCAGGCTGTGGATACTTCAGGCGTCAGCCCTCTGTCACATCCGGTGGCAGCCATCCAGGACGTCGCCTTACGGCTACGTGACGATTTGGTAAGTGAGGGCAATAACCGCGACGCCAACATGCAGAACGCCCCTGCAGCCGAAAAGGGTTACTTCCTCGTGCCCAAGGTCATCGAATAAACGCGCGGGACACACAAGAACATGAGCCAAACCGAACTCCACCAATTGAGCGTGGCCGAGCTGGCCGCGCAACTGCGCGCCAAGCAGGTCTCTGCCACCGAAGCCGCCCAGCATTTCCTGGCCCGCGCCAAGCAGCACCAGAACCTGGGCGCTTTTGTCGCCATCAATGAAGACGCCACCCTGGCCCAGGCCAAGGCGGCAGACGCCCTGATTGCCGAAGGCAAGGGCGGCAAGCTGGCCGGCGTGCCCATCGCGCACAAGGACATCTTCGTCACCAAGGACTTCCCCACTACCGCCGCCAGCAAGATGCTGGAGGGCTACCAATCGCCGTTTGACGCCACCGTGGTGAAGAAGCTGGCCGATGCTGGCGTGGTCACCCTGGGCAAGCTCAACTGCGACGAATTCGCCATGGGCGGCGCCAACGAGAACTCGGCCGTGGCCCCCGTGGGCTTCGACAGCGCCCAGCCTGTGCGCAACCCCTGGAACACCGAGCGCGTGCCCGGCGGTTCGTCCGGCGGCTCGGCCGCTGCCGTGGCCGCGCGTCTGGCCCCGGCCGTGACCGGCACCGACACCGGCGGCTCGATCCGCCAGCCCGCCTCGTTCTGCGGCATCACCGGCATCAAGCCCACCTACGGCCGCGCCAGCCGCTACGGCATGATCGCCTTTGCCTCCAGCCTCGACCAGGCCGGCCCCATGGGCCGCAGCGCCGAAGATTGCGCGCTGCTGCTGAGCGAGATGTGCGGCCCCGATCTGGACCGCGACTCCACCAGCCTGGACTACCCGGCCGAGGACTTCACTGCCCGCCTGGGTGACTCGATCGAAGGCCTGCGCATCGGCGTGCCCGCCGAGTTCTTTGGTGAAGGCCTGTCCGACGATGTCCGCACAGCCGTGGACGCCGCGCTCAAGGAATACGAAAAGCTGGGCGCCAAGCTGGTGCCCGTGAGCCTGCCGCGCACCGAACTGTCCGTGCCCGTGTACTACATCCTGGCTCCGGCCGAGGCTTCGTCCAATCTGTCGCGCTTTGACGGCGTGAAGTTCGGCCATCGCGCCGCCAGGTACGAAGACCTCAACGACATGTACAAGAAGACCCGCGCCGAAGGCTTTGGCGACGAGGTCAAGCGACGCATCATGATCGGCGCCTATGTGCTGTCCGAAGGCTACTATGACGCCTACTATCTGCAGGCGCAGAAGATCCGCCGCATGATTGCCGACGACTTCCAGGCCGCCTTCAAGGACTGCGACGTGATCGCCGGTGCGGCAGCGCCCACCACGGCCTGGGCCATTGGCGGCAAGGCCGACCCCGTGAGCAACTATCTGGCCGACATCTTCACCCTGCCCGCATCGCTGGCCGGCCTGCCCGGCCTGTCCCTGCCCGCAGGCTTTGGCGACGGCGGCATGCCCGTGGGCCTGCAGCTGATCGGCAACTACTTCAGCGAAGCCAAGCTGCTGAATGCGGCCCACCGCTTCCAGCAAGCGACAGACTTCCACCTGAAGAGCCCTGTTGGCATTTAAAAATTAATAGCTTCTTGCGCTTGTACTGACTTATTTTCAGCATGAAAACAACCTGAAACCTAATCAGAACATGCGCAAGCCGCTTCTCTTTTAGCAGTTAGGACACACAGAGCAATGACTGTGAAACTGATCAATGGCTACGAAGTCGTCATCGGCTTCGAAACCCACACCCAGCTGGCGACCAACAGCAAGATCTTCAGCCGTGCCAGCACCGCCTTCGGCGCCGAGCCCAACACCCAGGCCAGCGCCGTGGACCTGGCACTGCCCGGCACGCTGCCGGTGATGAACAAAAAGGCCGTGGAATGCGCAATCAAGCTCGGCCTGTCGCTGGGCTCGACGATTGCGCCGCGTTCCATCTTCGCGCGCAAGAACTACTTCTACCCTGATCTGCCCAAGGGCTACCAGATCTCCCAGTTCGAGATCCCCGTGGTGCAAGGCGGTGAAGTCAGCTTCTATCTGGAAGAAGGCAAGAACAACGTCCTCAAGACCGTGCGCCTGGTGCGCGCCCACCTTGAGGAAGACGCAGGCAAGTCGGTGCACGACGAGTTCATCGGCCAGTCCGGCATCGATTTGAACCGCGCCGGCACGCCGCTGCTGGAAATCGTGACCGAGCCCGATATCCGCTCTACTGCCGAAGCCGTGGCCTACGCCAAGGAGCTGCACAAGATCGTCACCTGGATCGGCATCTGCGACGGCAACATGCAGGAAGGCTCGTTCCGCTGCGACGCCAACGTCTCCGTGCGCAAGCCCGGCCAGCCGCTGGGCACCCGCCGCGAGATCAAGAACCTGAACTCGTTCAGGAACATGCAGATCGCCATCGACTACGAAATCCTCTGGCAGATCGAGCAGATCGAGGACGGCCACAAGATCCAGCAGGCCACCGTGCTGTTCAACCCCGACACGGGCGAGACCCGCGCCATGCGCACCAAGGAAGATGCGGCCGACTACCGCTACTTCCCCGACCCCGACCTGCCTCCGCTGGTCGTGGCGCCCGAGTGGGTGGAGCAGGTCAAGGCCGAGATGCCCGAGCTGCCCCGCGCCATGGCCGCGCGCTTTGTCGAGCAATACGGCCTGCCCGAGTACGACGCCACCACGCTGACGCAAAGCCAGGCCATGGCCGCCTACTTTGAAGCCGCCGCCAAGGCCTGCGGCCAGCCCAAGCTGGCCTCCAACTGGATCATGGGCGAGATCTCGCGCCGCCTGAACATGGAAGAGATCGGCATGGACCAGGTCAAGGTCACCGCCGAACAGCTGGGCACCCTGATCGCCCGCATCCACGGCAATGTCATCAGCAACAACTCCGCCAAGCAGGTGTTTGAAGCCCTGTGGACCGGTGCAGGCTCAGATGTGGACGCCATCATTGAAGCCAAGGACCTCAAGCAGTCCAACGACACCGGCGCACTGGAAGCCATCATCGACGAGGTGATTGCCGCCAACCCCGCCAACGTGGAGCAATACCGCGCCGGCAAGGACAAGGCCTTCAACGCCCTGGTCGGCCAGGTCATGAAAGCCTCCAAGGGCAAGGCCAACCCCGGCCAGGTCAACGAGCTGCTCAAGGCCAAGCTGGCCTAACTCTGTTACACGCACGTCCCCAAAGACGTGCCTGTGTCCCCAGATAATGTGGACACGCTCTAAGGGCCGCAGGCAGCATATGCCTGCGGCCTTGTTATTTGCCGCTTCCCACGCCCTGCGCCGCCTGCTCAGGAAAGTTTTTGTGATCTTCTCGAACGCCTCCCTCATCGAATCCGAAAAAGAGCGCAACCTCTGCACCAAGTTCTTTGCCGGCTACTTTTTCAACGAATTCACGGCCGGCTATGCCAAGCGCATCGTTTATTTCAACCGCTACATCCAGGAAGTCACCGGCCGCGAAGACCTGGGCATTCAGAACCCCCATATCTCGTTTGACACCCACGCCTACCTGTGCCACGAGCGCCTGCGCAGCAAGCTGGCAGATGTCCTCATCTCCGACCCTGCACGCCAGGTCTTTCTGTTCATCGAGACCAAATACCTGAGCAACTGGACTTACGCCGCCGATGTGGCCAAAGGGCTGGAGCGCCTGGACAAGGTGTTCGACGCTGACAAGAAACCGCATCTGGCGGACGCCCGCCAGCATTACTTTGTGCTGACCTCGCGCCGCAAGGAAGAAGCCGCGGGCCGCCCGGTGCAGCACTACGCCCCGGTGAATGGACCTATCTATGTTCCCACCCCTGCGCGCGCCGCAGAAATGAGCGAGGGCGACACGGCTGAGTCCGCGAAGCCTTCTTTCACCAGCCTGCTGTATTGGGAAGACCTGGCCCAGATGTGCGACCGCTCGGAAGTGCGCCAGTACATGGAGGCGCGGTTGAAGCTGTGCGTGAGCAGTTCGCGGAATCAGCATAAGGCGGGGTATTTTTTGCCGGGGGCGTGATAGCTAGGTGTCTGGTCCCCTCGCAGGCGCAGCCGAAGGAACGGGGGCAGTAGGGGCGGGCTCTTTGCCTACTTTCTGGTGATCCGGCATACCGGCAGTAGAAAGTAGGTCGGCATGGCGGGCTGAGACCCGCCCACTGTCCACTAATCAGGCATGTCGCTAAAACAGAGGCTTCAAGCCAAATCGGTCTCTGGCTCCATCGCATCAGCGTAAGCCGCTATCAAAAAAGCGCTTTTTTTGTCGTACACGACAGAGGCCGGGCCGGCCGCGCCGGGTCTCGCCCCGGCAGGCGAGTTACCTTTCTTGCTCGCACAAGAAAGGTAACCCAAAGAATGCGCCCCGACTGTCTGCGTCCCTTCGCTGCGCTGCGGGCAAACCTGCGTCACGCCATTCAGTCTGCGGTGCAGCAAAACTCGCTTTGCGCTGCGCGCGCCGCTCAAACACGTTGCCGCAAGTCAGAGCACGATGCAACGCTGTCCTGCGGCAGCGTTGCCCGCAGCCTGACCCGCGTGCCGCAGGCGCTAACACACGGGTGGAAGCGGGTACGGACGGCCTGCGAGAGTTATGACGAAATTGGCTTCTCTCGCCTATCTGTATTGCGGTAGCAGCTATTAATTTTCCAAAGAAGCTATCCCGCATCCGGTATTGCCCCTTGTGCCCACGCCTGCGACGGCAAGCTCTTGGGGTTGGCAGTTGCACCACAGAGTGCAACTGCATCGTCATCTAGTCTGCGGCAACCTGTTTGAACGGAGCGTCGAAGACGCGAAGTGAGTTTTGCCGCACAGCCCCAAGAGCTTGACGGCGCAGGTCGCCCCAGAGCGCAGCGAAGGGGTCGTGGGCAGCAGGGGCGGTGTTCTTTGCTTACTTTCTTGCACCTGCAAGAAAGTAAGTCGGCAGGCGGGCCGAGACCCGCTCTCTGAAAACCAAGCAGGCATGCGGTCAAGACAAAACACGAGCCAAACAAGCCCCAGCCGCAGGCAACACCAATGCCACCCGCTATCAATTCCTCAAACCACCACTTACATAAAGCCGAGGTAAAGCGCACACCAAACCCACACAAATCTGCGCACAATCCGGCGCAAACCCCATACTTTTGCGCTCCATGTTCTCCAAGCTGCTCAAGCCCCTGCTCTGGCTGCTGGCCCTGTGCCTGGCGGTCTATATCTGTATCTGCAGCTATATGTTTGCGCAGCAGCGCCAGATGATTTTTCCGGGCGGCGGCACGCAGGTGGCGGCCGAGAGCACCGATTTCTCGCTGCAGCGCGCCGATGTACTGCTGCGGGGCTGGCAGTTGCACCCGGCGGATGGCAAGGCGCGCAATGCAGTGATCTACTTTGGCGGCAATGCCGAGAACATTGCCCACCGGCGCCAGCAGCTGGCGCGCAGCCTGCCACATAGCGATATCTATATGCTGGCCTACCGCGGCTATGGCGCCAGCGAGGGCGAGCCCACGCAGGAGCTGATGGAGCTCGATGCCGCCGCCCTGTTCGATGAGGTCAGGCGCCTGCACCCCCAACTGCCCATCACCGTGATCGGCCGCAGTCTGGGCACGGGCGTGGCGGCTGCCGTGGCCGATCTGCGCCAGCCGGAGCAGCTGGTGCTGGTCACTCCCTTCGACAGCATTCTGAACACGGTGCGCGGCATGTATGGCTGGCTGCCCGTGGAGCTGCTGCTGCGCGATCCGTTCGACTCTGCCGCGCATCTGCGCAATTACCATGGGCCGATTCTGGTGCTGCGCGCCGGACTCGATCAGGTGGTGCAGCCCGAGCGCACCGATGCGCTGCTGCACAGCCTCAAGGGCAAGGCGGTTCAGGTGCAGGCATTCGCCCAGGCGAATCACTCGACCATCTTCCGCGCCAACGGCTTCTGGAGCGCCATAGAGCAGTTTGTGGACGGGCATCAAAAAGAGGCCTGAAAGGCCTCTGACGCTCCCAGCAGGTGCTGTCCGGCGATGGGTTTCAAGTGCCAGTCAGATCCTTGACGACCGTCGTCGCGCCGTTTTTCCTGACGGACTCAATGCCCGCATCGCGCGATGCCGCCGAGGCATAGAGCTGGCTTGTGCCGATAACCTGGTGGTTGGCAGCCTTGAGGTTGAAATGCTCCTTGCCGTTGCTGGCTGTCTTTTTCTCGTAGCGCTCGGCCAGCGGGCTATTGGTCTGCACCGAGGCGATGCCGTTCTCGGCTGCCGCCCGGGTCTTGTACAGCTCGCTGGTGAGAATGATCTCGCCGTTGCTGGCCTTCAGCACAAACCGGAACTGCCCATCGCTGCTCTTGCTCAACTCGAAATGACCTGCCATTGGTTTCTCCTTCAGTTGCAAAAAGCGGCCTGCGCCGCGGGGGTAGCCCGCACACTATAAAACCATCACCGATGAAACCGTGCATCCCATGGCCGGCTCCGGCGGTGACGAATCCAGCCTTGTCAGCTTTTCATGGCGCTTTCATAAGGAAGCTGATCCAGCCCCAGGCCTTCGGCCAGATTCTCGGCGTAACCGAGCATCAGCGTACGCCGAGATAGCAGCACAGACGCCAGCTGTGCCCAGCCCGCATGCTCTCGCACCTCGCCCTGCCCCTGGCCGTAGAGCATGCGCAAATCTTCTATCAGCCGCTCGACCAGCGCCGCATCGGGCAGGCTGCAGCGCACAAAGCCCATCCATGCGGCGCCCATGCCGAAGAAGCGATAGCCATATTGCGCCACAAGATGGCGGATGACGGCGTGGTTCTGGAAGCTGTCCCAGTCCGCGCTGAAATAGCCGTTGGGCTGGCCCGCAATCATGAGCTCGTCGCTGGGCACGGGCAGACGCTGGACATAGACCACGTCATCGAGCAGCACCTCGGGACTGCGGTTGGCCAGCAGCAGGGCATCCACGTCCTCGGCGGCCAGCAGCAGCGTGCCGCAGACCTGCGCCCAGTCCTGCACCAGTCCGGGCCGCTGCAGCTGGGCCACCCGGTGCTGCAACGATGCCAGCGTCAGGGCCTGCTCCTGCGCCGGATCCTCCCAGTTCATGTCCTCGGGGTCATCCAGATACAGGCGCTCATCCTGGCTCGCATGGCCGCTGGTGTAGCTGCACTGGCTCACATCGTCCAGCGTGCAGAGGTAGCGATGTGCAGGGTCGGTGGCGCGCAGCGCGTCCAGCCGCTCCAGCACCTCGTCCAGGGTCTTGAACTCCTGCAGCCACTCATGGGCAAAGGCAAAGTTGCCCTGGCGGTATTCGGCCTGTTCCCCGTCGAATCTTCCTGTCTTCATTTGCGCAGCACCCGGCGATAAAAGAACACACACAGGCCCACGAAATAGGCCAGGCCCAGCCACATGGCGGGCGCAAAGCCCTCACCAACCAGGGCCAGCGGCGCATCCTTGCCGCTGAAGCCTATCAGTGCCGCAATCAGCAGGCCCATTAGGCTCTCGCCCACGATCAAGCCGGACGCCAGCAGCAGGCCGCGCTCCTCGGCCGCCGCCGTCCAGTCCTTGCCGCCGCGCTGCGCATAGGCCTTGATGGCTCTGGCAATACACCAGCCCAGCACCGCGCCTATGGTCAGCGTCAGGCCTATGGTGGGAGGCAGATAGATGCCCAGGCCCACGGCCAGCGGCGGCAGCGCGCCCTTGCCGCTCTTGCGCAGGGCCAGATCGATCAGGATCACGGCAATGCCCACGGCCACGCCCAGACCCAGCATGCTCCAGTCCAGCGAGCCCTTGAAGATGCCGCTGGCAATCTGCATCATCAGCGTGGCCTGCGGCGCGGCCAGGGCCTGATTCGGGTCCATGCCGGCACGCGGCATGCTGCCCGCAAAACCGTAGGCGTTGTAGAGCAGATCCAGCACGGGCGGTATGACCAGCGCGCCCACAAGGCAGCCGATGATGAGCACGATCTGCTGACGCCAGGGCGTGGCGCCCACCAGGTAGCCGGTCTTGAGATCCTGCAGGTTGTCGTTGGAGATGGCGGCCATGGCCAGAACGGCCGAAACCATGAACAGCACCAGTGCAATGCCCATCTGCCCCGCGACGGCGCTGGCATAGGCCGGCACCAGGGCATGCAGCGCCAGCAGGGCCACGCCCATCAGCAAGGTGGCAATGATGCCGATACCCGAGATGGGGCTGGCCGAAGAGCCGACCAGACCGGCCATATAGCCGCAGGCCGCCGCCACCAGAAAACCGAACAGGGCTGCGAACAGCACGCACAGGGCCGCCAGGCCGTAGCGTGCGCCAGCGGCCAGCTCGGGCATATGCCCGGCGATGAAGTCATTGACCACCAGGAACAGAACGCCCAGGGCGGCAGCTCCTATCATCAGCATCCAGCTGCGCGGCATGTCCTTGTCGGTTTCGTCGCCACCGCCGCTCTCGGCAACGCTGCGTGCAGGCTGGTTGCGAATCGCCTGGACAATGGGCTTGGCCAGCGTTGCCACGGTCCACAGCGCCGAGATCCCGATGACGCCCGCCCCCAGAAAGCGGGCCTTGCTGCCCCAGAGCTGGGTGGACAGCTCGGAGAGCGCCTGGCCAGCCGCAGGAGAAGCCTGGGCCGTCAGCCAGGGCACGACCACACCCCAGCACAGCGCCAGCCCCACAAGCACGGCAATGCCTGCGGCCGCGCCCATCAGATAGCCGGCGGCCAGCAGGGCCGGCGAGAAGCCCGCTGCCACGCGAAAGGCCACGCCGCCTGCGGGAATCCAGAAATTGAAGGCATCTCCGAGCAGACGCAGACCGCCACTGAGAAAGCCGAACAACGCGGCCAGCCCCGTGCCCCAGCCCAGCTCGCGCAAGCCCGAACTGCGTGGTTTGCCCTGGTTCTGCGGATCGTGGAGATGGCGCTGCTCGTCGCCTACGCGCAACACCTCGGCAGCGGCCACGCCCTCTGGATAGGGCAGCTCGGACTGCACCACCAGCACGCGACGCAGGGGCACGGTGTAGAGCACGCCCAGCGTACCGCCGGCCGCACAGATCAATGCCGTCTGCCAGAACGGGAAACCCGTCCACAGCCCCAGCATGAGCAGTGCCGGCAGCACAAAGATGACCGAAGACAAGGTGCCAGCTGCGGAGGCCTGGGTCTGCACCAGATTGTTTTCAAGGATGTTGGAATCCTTGAAGCGATAGAGCAGCGCCATGGAGATCACGGCAGCGGGAATCGCCGAGGCAAAGGTCAACCCGACCTTGAGTCCCAGATAGACGTTGGCGGCGGTGAACGCCAGGGTGATGAGCGCGCCGAGCAGCACGCCACGGAAGGTGAACTCTCTCTTGATTGGTGTATTCATTGTGCAAGCGGGAGAATCTTTAATGGCACAAGCCTAGCATCAGCGGCGCGCAACACCATGACCGTCGCGCACCCTTCGGGCCAGCTCCTGGCATCGCCAATGGCCGGTCCATGAAAAAAGGAGACCGAGGTCTCCTTTTTTCGTTCAGCTGCCAAGGCTTCAGAACAGCACACGGCAGCGGATGGTGCCCGCGATCTGCGCGAGCTTCTCCAGCGCCAGCGCCGAGGACTTGGCATCGATATCGATCACCACATAGCCCACTTTCTCATCGGTGCGCAGGTACTGGCCCGCGATATTGATGCCGTTGTCGGCAAACACCTGGTTGATGGCAGAGAGAATGCCGGGACGGTTCTCGTGCACATGCAGGATGCGGTTGTTGCCGGGGTGCTCGGGCAGTGCCACTTCGGGGAAGTTGACGGCCGAGGTGGTCGTGCCGTTGTCGCTGTACTTGACCAGCTTTTCCGCCACTTCCAGACCGATATTGGCCTGCGCCTCTATGGTGGAGCCGCCGATATGCGGCGTGAGGATGACGTTGTCCATGCCGCGCAGCGGCGACAGGAATTCGTCCTTGTTGCTCTTGGGCTCCTTGGGAAAAACGTCGATGGCCGCGCCCAGCAGCTTGCCGCTCTTGAGCGACTCGGCCAGGGCCTCGATATCGACCACGGTGCCGCGCGATGCATTGATCAGAATGCTGCCGGGCTTCATGGCGGCAATCTGGGCCGCTCCCATCATGCCGTTGGTGGAGGCCAGCTCGGGCACATGCAGGGTGACGATATCGGACTGGGCCAGCAGCTCGTTGAGACCGCTGCTCTGCTGGGCATTGCCCAGCGGCAACTTGGTCACCACGTCGTGGAAGATGACCTTCATGCCCAGGCCTTCTGCCAGCACCGACAGCTGGGTGCCGATGGAGCCATAGCCGACGATGCCCAGCGTCTTGCCGCGGATCTCGAAGGAATTCTCCGCGCTCTTCTTCCAGCCGCCGCGGTGGGAGACGGCATTCTTCTCGGGGATGCCGCGCAGCAGCAAAATGGCTTCGCCCAGCACCAGCTCCGCTACCGAACGGGTGTTGGAGTAAGGCGCGTTGAAGACCACCACACCGCGCTCGCGCGCTGCGTTGAGATCCACCTGGTTGGTGCCGATGCAAAAGCAGCCCACGGCCACCAGCTTCTGCGCGGCCGCGAACACATCGGCCGTGAGCTGGGTGCGCGAACGGATGCCGACAAAGTGAACGTCGGCGATCTTGCGCTTGAGCTCCTCGCCGTCCAGCGCGCCGGTCAGTGCCTCCACATTGGTGTAGCCCGCGTCATGCAGCACCTTGAGCGCGGAGGGATGTATGCCCTCGAGCAGCAAAAACTTGATCTTCGATTTATCCAGCGACGTCTTACCCATGATCCAGCCTCGATCCATCAAAACTCCATTACAGCGGTTTCGTAATTCCGTTACAGGATCTGGGTGCATCGCCCCTTCATGAAGTCAAGAGGAGCCGCACCGGCGTCCCAGGCCCAAAAAGAACGCAGGGCGGGACAGAAGCGTGCATTGGTCGACCCACCTGTAACAAATTACGACTTTCCGATTCGCTTCCTACAATCGCGATCATTCACGCGCTTCCAATTTCATAGTTGAAAGTGCAGACCACTCAAGCTTTTTACAAGGATTTGCTGCCTATGCTGACCCTCTTGCGACGCGCAGAAGATTTGCTGATTCAAGTTCTGCGTCTTGTCTTGCTCGCCTTTTCCATCTTTGTGCTGTTTGGCATGGGCCACTGGATCTGGGACCACTACAAGCCCAAGAAGCCAGATATCGCCACTGCCGGCGCAACGGCGCTGAACTGGAAGGATGCGCCCTACGACCTCAAGTACATGGAAGAAGAGACTGGTCGCGACCTGAGCGTCCTCGGCAACGCCGTGCCCATGGAAAAGCGTCTGGCCGACCCCGCCCTGCGTCCGGATTTCCGCAAGGCCGACGGCCTGCTGCGTGGCTTCATCTACCGGGACACGGCTGCACGCAAACGCGTAGAAACGGAAAACAGCAGCCAGGGCCTGGATCCGATCCACCCCTTGCTCAAGGGCGATGCCCTGCCCTCGGCCGACGACGTCAACCGCCAGATCAAGATGCGCGAGGCACGTGAAAACTCCTGCTGCGACAAGGAGGCTGCCGACGCGGCCGCTGCCGAAGTGGATGCTGCCTGGACGGCGCGCCGCATCTCGCTGACCCGCGAGGACCGCATGGCCAGAGCCGCCACCGATGCTGCAGCCGATGCAGCGATTGCGGCAGCCGCCGAGGCTGCGGGCGAAGACGCCATGCTGATGGATCCGGTGAACCTGGCCTCCGAAATCAACGACCGTGCCCAGGCCGCCGAGATGGAGCATGGCGAGGGCTCGTACACGGCCTACATCAAGGGACTGCCCGTGGCGCTGGAGAAGGTTCTGGGCAATGAAAGCCTGGCCAAGAAGCTGCAGCAGCAGTCCGCCCCGCAGATCGTCAACACCTTGCTGACCAACTACACGCTGTCGTTCGACCGTACGGCCGCCAAGCTGCGCGGCGACAACCCCGATGAGGAAAAGTGGGAGTTTCTGGGCATGGACACGGCTTTTGCCACGCTGCTGATTTCCTGCCTGGTGATGGTGATGATGGCACTGGTGATGTTCCGCATGGAGCGTCATCTGCGCGGCATCGGCGCGCAATCGGGTCAAAAGTCCTGATGTTCCGGCTCCGGCAAAAAAGGCTGGAGCTTGCGCTATGGTTTCGGGCCCGTCTCTGTACAGTAGGCGGGCCCTTTTCTTTTCAGTTCAGTGATATCACCATGAGCACCACCCGTAGCAGTACCGTCCCCGTCCACGCACAATTCATCGAGCGCATGTCGCCTCGCGCCTTTGTGCCTGAAGCACTGAGTGCGGCCCAGATCGAGCAGCTGGTGGAAGCCGCCCGCTGGGCGCCTTCGGCCAGCAACAAGCAGCCCTGGCACTTTGCCTACGCCCTGCGCAATGACGCAAACTGGCAGGCGTTTTCGCAGATACCCAACGAAGCCAACCGCCGCTGGTGCCTGAATGGCGGCGCGCTGATTGTGCTGCTGTCGGACAAGCAGGCTTCCGCCGCCAAGCACAGCTTCGATGCGGGCTGCGCCTGGGGCTATCTGGCGCTGCAGGCCCATGCCATGGGTCTGGCCACGCACGCCATGGGCGGCTTCTCTGCCGATGAAGCCCGCAAGGTGCTGAACCTGCCCGAGCATCTGGTGCCCGAATGCGTGATCGCCGTGGGCCGCCGCGCCGATGCCTCCACGCTGCCCGACGATCTGCGCGAGCGCGAGCAGCCCTCGGGCCGCAAGCCGCTGGCCGAAATGCTGAGTGCCGGAGCCGTTCAAGCCGCCGCAACTGCCTGAAGCGGCCCCAATCCCGCCAAAGCTCCACAGCTCACCCTGTGGAGCTTTTTTTGACAGAATTGCCGCACTAATCAATACAACATTGCGGGAGCAGCTATCAATCTTGCGCCCCGTAGCCTGAGCCTATGTCCGTCATGCAAACAATGTGGCAACGCCTGGGGCCGGTGGCCTCGCGCCCTTCTTGGAAAGAGCTGATCCGCGCCAGTATCGGCGCAGGTCTGGGTCTCGCGCTGGCCGGCATTCTGGTGGGGCTGGTCGAGCATTTCTTTCCCAACACCCTGTTCCTGTTCGCACCGCTGGGCGCCACCGCCGTGCTGGTGTTCGCCGTGCCCAGCAGCCCGCTGGCCCAGCCCTGGAACTGTGTGGTCGGCAACACCGTGCCTGCGCTCTATACCTTGCTGCTGCTGTGGGCATTCCCCATGCTGTCCCAGACCTCGCTGGCCGCGCTGGCCGTGGCAGGAGCCATTGCCCTGATGCTGCTGCTGCGCGCCCTGCACCCGCCGGGCGGCGCCGTGGCCTTGCTGACGGTATTGGCTTCCGCACAGATGGCTCCCCTTGGCTGGCATCTGCTGATTCCCATGGCCGTACTCTCTGGCGTTCTTGCGGCAGTCGGCGTGCTCTACCACCGTGCCTGCGGCCGCCCCTATCTGCACCAGCCGCCTCAAGCGGCCAAGACCCAGCGCCCCACCACGCGCCTGGCGCTGAGCGAGCAGGATCTGGAGCAGCTGCTGCAGCGCTTCGAGCAAAGCTACAACCTGACACCCGAGGACCTGGGCGAGCTGCTGGCCGCCGCCGAGGAGGAGGCCATCAAGCGCCGACTGTCCAGCGTGGACTGCGGCACCGTCATGTCCGCCAAGCTCCTGACCGTGAGCCCGCAGACTCCGCTCGAGGAAGTGGCCGAGCTGTTTCACCGCCATCTGATCAAAAGCCTTCCCGTGGTCGATGCGCAAGGTGAGCTGATTGGCCGCGTGCTGCGCGCCGACCTGTTCGACTGGCTCTGGCAGGACCATCGCTCGCGCCAGCAGCAAAATCTCTGGCAGCGCCTGCGCAGCCGGCCATCCAAGGTGCAATCCATAGCCCAGGAGCTGATGCGCGCACCAGAGATGAGCGTGCAGGAAGACACGCCCATGGGCGATCTGCTGCACGAGCTGGCATCGCACAGCGTTCAGTTCATTGCCGTACTGCGCGGAAAGACCCTGGTCGGGGTCATCACGCGCTCCGACGTGATTCGCACCTTGCTCTCCATCAATCAATAGCCATGCGGGCAAAGGCCCTCTTGCCTGGCACGGACTGCTGGATAAACTATGGGCAGTACGGGTTTGATTGTCCGAAAAGGAGTTGCTGCCATGGACGCCGTGTTCACCCCCAACCTCGACAAGCTGCGCAACATCGTGCAAAGCTTTGGAGCCAGTTCCTTTACCGCGACACAGGTGGCCACGGAATATGAAGGCAGCACTGCCAGCAGCGAAAGCACCAAGACCTTCGAAGAGCTGCTCGCCCACCACGCCACCGTGCTGGGCATTCAGTCCGTGCCGGGCCACCATGTGGTCTGGCGCGCAAACTGAGCTGCTGACAAGCCCCTACATGCATGCCCACCTCGGTGGGTATTTTCTTTTTTCATCCAGGGATCAACTGGGCTAAAGTGCGGCGCCATGTCGCTGATTCCTCTTTCCCTCTGGTTGCCGCTGTCCGTCGCGGCCTGCGTGCTGCTGGTACTGGCCGCCGTGGGCTGGCTATGGCGCTCGGCCCTGCGCACTCCGGCAGGCAGCCGTGACGGACGCAATATGCGCAGCATGGCCGCCATTGCCAGCGCAGGCATGCTGCTGTGGCTGGCCTATGGCCTGTTCAAGGGTTATGGGGCGCTGTGGCAAGCCGATGCGCTGATGCTCATGGCTCAGGCTCCGCTGCTGGTGCAGATGCCCTTGATCATCGCGGCAGTGGCCTGGATTGCGACCCTGCTGCTGGGTCGAGTCATGGCCATGCACAAAGACGGCCACGAAGACTGAAGGCGTTGTCGTCAGTGCGAGCGCGGCGCGGCAGGCGGCAGCTCTGCCCATAGCTTGCGCAGCTGCTGCAGCTCGGCATCGAAGCGCTGGTTGATGCGCTGCTTTTCCTCTTCCTGCTGCTTGATGAAGCGCTGCTGCTCGGCCTGGGATTCCGTGTTGTCGTCGAGCTGGCGGCGCAGATTGGCAGGAGCTTTCTTCGGATCGTTCTGATAGAACTCCAGCTCGGTGTTGAGCTTGCGGCGACGTTCCTGAAGATCGACCAGGCGCTTCTGAGCCACGCCGATCACATCGTTGACCTGAGCAATCGCCTCGGCTCTGGCAGCGTCATGCACGCCCTGGCTGGGAAAGCGCGCCAGAATGGCGCGCTCGCGCGAGCGCTCCTCGCGCAGGCGCTGCTGCTCGGCCTGGTCCTGGCGGCGCTTGGCCTCCTGTGCGCTGCGCTCCTGATCGGTCAGCGTGGGACCCACGCGGCGCACTTCGACCCCCGTGTTGCCGAGCACACGCTGCTCGCGATCGACGCAGGAGGCAATCGGCCTGTCGGCCGTGATGCGCCGCCCATTGGCATCCGTGCAGGCGTAGATACCACCGCTATTGGCCTGGGCTTGAGCCGGCATGGCCCCTGCCCAGACGGTAGCTACCACATACAAACTCAGTTTTGCATGCAAGGCCTGCTTCATTTGGGTGTTTATTCCTTGTCTTCGACACCATAACGCTGACGGTAGGCCAGCACGCGTTCATGATGCTCGCGGCCGGCATCCCCGCCCTGCTGCTCGAGATAGAGCAACAGATCTGCCAGCTTGGCAATCGCACAGACCTGCATGCCCAGCTGATTGCGCACATATTGCACGGCGCTGTGCGGCACATCCTGACCATTCTCCGTCGCCATTTCCTGACGGTCCAGAGCGATGGCCACGGCATGCGGCTGGGCACCGGCCGCCTTGATGATGGCAATCGACTCGCGCGCGGCCGTACCGGCCGACATCACGTCGTCAATGATGAGCACGCGGCCCTTGAGGGGAGCACCCACCAAAGTGCCGCCTTCGCCGTGGTCCTTGGCTTCCTTGCGGTTGTAGGCGAAGGGTACGTTCTTGCCCTGGCGCGCCAGCTCCACCGCCACCGTGGCTGCCAAAGGGATGCCCTTGTAGGCAGGCCCGAAGACCATATCAAACTCCATGCCGCTGGCCAGAATGGCTTTTGCATAGAATTCGGACAGACGGGCCATCTTGGCGCCATCGTCAAACAGCCCGGCATTGAAGAAGTACGGGCTGATGCGCCCGGCCTTGGTCTTGAATTCGCCAAAACGCAGCACGCCCGCATCGACGGCAAACTGCACGAAATCCTGCGCCAGACGGTCTGCACCGCCCATTGGCTTCTCACTCACCACCATGGATTCATCCTTGTTCAAATTAACCAGCCTCAACCTCAACGGTATCCGCTCTGCCACGACCAAAGGCGCCGAAGCCTGGATCGAAGCCACTGCGCCGGATTGTATTTGCGTCCAGGAAATCAAGGCCCAGGCTTCGGATATGGCCGGGCGCTTCGAGGTGTTGGCCGGCATGAAGGGCTACTTCCACTTTGCCGAGAAGAAGGGCTATTCGGGCGTGGGTGTCTATACCCGCCACGAGCCCAGCGATGTGGTCGTGGGCTTCGATATCGAGGAGTTCGACGCCGAGGGCCGCTATGTCGAAACCCGCTTCGACACGCCCGGGCGCAAGTTCTCCATCATCAGCGCCTACTTTCCCAGCGGTAGCTCGGGCGAGTTGCGCCAGGAGGCCAAATTCCGCTTTCTGGCCAAGATGCACAGCCACCTGATGCACCTCAAGGCCGAGCGCGACTTCGTGCTCTGCGGCGATATCAATATCGCGCACCAGAAGGAAGACCTGAAGAACTGGCGCGGCAACCAGAAAAACAGCGGCTTCCTGCCCGAAGAGCGCGACTGGATGACAAAGCTGCTGCACAAGACCGAGATCAGCGGCGGTCTGGTGGACGTCTATCGCCAGCTCCAGCCCGACACCACGGATGCCTGCTACACATGGTGGAGCAATCGGGGCCAGGCCTATGCCAACAACGTGGGATGGCGACTGGACTACCACCTGGCAACACCTGCGATCGCGGCCCTGGCGCGCACCGAGTCCATCTACAAGGGCGAGAAGTTCTCGGACCACGCGCCCATCACCATTGGTTACGACATGGCGATCTGAAGCGCACAAGCAACGCCGGCTGCAACCCGCAAGGCAGTGAACGCACGCATGCTCGGCGAATTGAGTTAGCGCAAGGTGCAACAGTACAACCCATGCGAGCATGAGTTGTACTGAGCCGGCTGGGCAGGTTTCCGAAAGAATGAACGGCGGAACCTGGAGGGCGACAAGGCCACAGCGGTTCCCGTTTCGCTTTTAGGAAAAGGAATAGCCAATGAAGAAGATTCTGATGACCCTGGCCCTGTGTGCAGCCGGTGCCCTGAGCGCGCCCGCCATGGCGGCAGGCTGCGAAGCCGTCGTCGAGAGCAACGACGCCATGCAGTTCAATGTCAAAAGCATCGATGTGCCCAAGTCCTGCAAGAAGTTCAGCGTGACTCTCAAGCATGTGGGCAAGATGCCCAAGACGGCCATGGGCCACAACATCGTGGTCAGCACCGCGGCTGATATGCAGCCGGTGATCACCGACGGCATGGCCGCGGGTGCTGGCGCCGACTATGTGAAGGCTGGCGATGCACGCGTGCTGGCTCACTCCAAGGTGATCGGTGGCGGCGAGACCACCAAGTTCGATATCGACGTGGCCAAGCTCAAGGCCGGCACGGACTACGCCTTCTTCTGCAGCTTCCCCGGCCACTCGGCCCTCATGAAGGGCTCGCTCAAGCTGGGTTCCTGATTCGGAAATTCTATTTTTTAGTAGCTTCTAGCGCTTTCTGTCAAAGGTTTTCAGCCATATAAGCACCTGAAAACCTTGATAAGCAAGCGTAATTAGCTCCTTAATAAATAGCAAATCTAACTAACCCAAAGCGCCTGTGACGAAAGTCACCGGCGCTTTTTCATGGCTACTCCATCGCGGAGGTCAGCGGTCTGTTGGTCACCACATGCTTCATGACCAGCGTGGAAGTCATGCGCAGCACGCCGGGCAGCCGGGTCAGGTGCTCGTCATAGAGCCGCTGATAGGCCGGCAGATCACGCACCACGACCTGCAGCAGATAGTCCGGGTCGCCAAACAGGCGCTGGGCCTGCACCACATTGTCGAGCCGGGCCACGGCGTCCTCGAACGCGGGCACGGACTTGCTGTCCCTGAGCGTGACAAAGACCAGCGACGAAAAATCCAGCCCCAGCGCCGCAGGGTCCAGCTCGGCGCGGTAGCCGCGAATCACGCCCGATTCCTCCAGCGCACGCACACGCCGATGGCAGGGCGACAGGCTCAGGCCCACCTGCTCGGCCAGCTCGGTCACCGTGAGGCGGCCATTGTTTTCGAGCGCAGCAAGAATTTTTCGATCCAGCGAGTTCACGAGGCAGTTTCTTCCAATTTCAAGCCAGTCAACGGCAAATATTGAGAGCACATTCTCGCTACTCTTCCATATTCTCTCGGCATCAACGCTTTTCGAGGGAATTTCGTGTCCTACGCCGCCTTGACCGCCTTCTGGGCTGTCTCCTTTCTTCTGGTGCTCACGCCCGGGGCCGACTGGGCCTATGTGATCTCTGCCGGTCTGCGCGGCAGACGGCTGGTGCTGCCCGCCACGCTGGGCCTGGCCTGCGGTGCGCTGCTGGCCACGCTGGCGGTGGCGGCGGGCGTGGGCGCCCTGGTGGCACGCAACCCGGCCCTGCTGACCGCGCTGACGGCCACTGGCGCGCTGTACCTGGCCTGGATGGGCGTGGGCCTGTGGCGCAGCCCGGCCGCCATCAGCAGCGGCAGCGATGCCGAGACCGGCACGCGCTGGCACTGGACGGTCAAGGGAGCCAGCGTCAGCGGCCTCAACCCCAAGCAGCTGTTGCTGCTGCTGGCCTTGCTGCCGCAGTTTGTGCGGCCCGGCGACAGCTGGCCGGTGTTTGCGCAGATCATGGTGCTGGGCGCCGTCCATGCGGCCAGCTGCGCCGTGGTCTACTTCGGCGTGGGTTGGGGCTCGCAAAGCGTGCTGCGTTCGCGCCCCGCCGCCGCGCTTGCCGTCTCGCGCCTGTCGGGCACGCTGATGCTGCTGATTGCCGCTGTGCTGCTGGGCGAGATCGCCGTCCAGCATCTCTGAAAGACAAAATGCCTGCGGCCGACAACCGCAGGCATTTCAGGAACAGGCGTACGCTACGACCCGGGATTTCGGGCGCCCGCATTGCGAAGCAAGGCGGCAGAGGGGGCAGAGGCCTCAGCAGAGGCCACTCCATATCATCAGCTCTTCAGAGCCCCCAGCACCTCGTCGAGCATCTTCTTTGCATCGCCGAACAGCATGCGGTTGTTGTCCTTGTAGAACAGCGGATTGTCCACGCCCGCATAGCCGGAGGCCATGGAGCGCTTCATCACGATGGAGGTCTTGGCCTTCCACACTTCCAGCACCGGCATGCCGGCGATGGGGCTCTCGGGGTCGTCCTGAGCCGCGGGGTTCACGATGTCGTTCGCGCCGATGACGATGGCCACATCGGTCTCGGGGAAGTCTTCGTTGATCTCGTCCATCTCCATCACGATGTCGTAGGGCACCTTGGCCTCGGCCAGCAGCACGTTCATGTGACCGGGCATGCGTCCTGCCACCGGATGGATGGCAAAGCGCACAGCGACGCCTTTTTCGCGCAGGGTCCGGGTGATTTCGTTGACGGTGTGCTGGGCCTGGGCCACGGCCATGCCGTAGCCGGGCACGATGATGGCGCTCTTGGCTTCGCGCAGCATCTCGGCCGTCTCGGCGGCACTGACGGGCGCCACTTCGCCCTGGGGCTCGGCAGCCGCAGCGGCACTGCCCTTCTTGGCCGGAGCACCGGAGCCGAAGCCGCCCGCAATCACGCTGATGAAGTTGCGGTTCATGGCCTGGCACATGATGTAGCTCAGGATGGCGCCCGAGGAGCCCACCAGCGCGCCGGTGACGATCAGCAGGTCATTGCCCAGCATGAAGCCGGTGGCCGCCGCCGCCCAGCCCGAGTAGCTGTTGAGCATGGACACCACCACGGGCATGTCGGCACCACCGATGGCCATGACCATGTGCACGCCGAACAGCAGCGCAATGGCGGTCATCACGACCAGCGGCAACATGCCGTCAGCCACGGTTTCGGCATGCAGAAACTCGCGGCCGAACCAGATCACCACCAGCAGCGCGAGCAGATTGAGCCAGTGGCGGGCGGGCAGCAGCAGCGGCTTGCCGCCGATTCTGCCGTTGAGCTTGCCGAAGGCGATCAGCGAGCCCGAGAAGGTGACCGCGCCGATCAGGATGCCCACGTAGATTTCCACCTCGTGAATGGCTTTCTCTGCGCCCGCCAGCTGGATGGAAGTATCGACATAACTGGCAAAGCCCACCAGACAGGCCGCCAGGCCAACCAGGCTGTGCATGAGGGCGACCAGCTCGGGCATCTGGGTCATCTTGACGACCTTGGCCGCATACAGGCCGATACCGCCGCCGAGCACCAGCGCGCCGACGATCCAGGCGATGCCGCCAGCATCGACACGCGGGCCGAACACGGTGGCCAGCACGGCCAGCGCCATACCGACCATACCGAACAGATTGCCGCGGCGCGAGGTTTCGGGGTTGGACAGCCCACCGAGGCTGAGGATGAACAAAATGGCAGCCCCCAGATAGGCCACCGTTGCAAGACTTTGGGACATGGTGTTTCTCTCTTGTGCTCGTTCTTCTTATTTGCGGAACATGGCCAGCATGCGGCGTGTCACGGCAAAGCCGCCAAACATATTGACTGCAGTCAACACAAGTCCAGCAAAGGCCAGCCAGCGAATCAGTTCATCCGGGCGGCCCGTGCCTGCCGTGCCCGGCGGCGCGATCTGCACCAGCGCGCCAATGGCGATGATGCTGGAGATGGCATTGGTCACGCTCATCAGCGGCGTGTGCAGCGCAGGCGTCACATTCCACACCACCATGTAGCCGATGAAGCAAGCCAGCACAAACACCGTGAAGTGGCCCAGGAAAGCCGCTGGCGCATAGGCACCAATGAACCAGAAGGCCAGGGCGGCAATCGCAAAAATAATGGCCAGGGTCTTGGCCGGCAGCGGGCCGGCAGCGCCGTGCCCATGACCGCCTTTCTTCTGCTCCACGGGTGCCGCAGCAGGCTTGGGGGCCGGCTTGGGCGCCTGGGCAATGGGCGGAGCAGGCCAGGTGATATCGCCGTCCTTGACCACGGTCAGGCCGCGAATCGCATCGTCCTCCATATTCACCACGGCCACGCCATCCTTGGCCTTGCACAGCTCTTCGGTCAGGCGCAGCAGATTGGTCGCGTACAGCGTGGACGACTGCTTGGCCAGGCGCGATGCGAGGTCGGTGTAGCCGATGATGGTCACGCCGTGGCGCACCACGGCTTCATTGGGCACGGTCAGCTCGCAGTTGCCGCCCTGCTCGGCTGCCATGTCGACGATCACGCTGCCGGGCTTCATGCTCTGCACCATCTCCGCCGTGATCAGCTTGGGCGCCGGTTTGCCGGGGATCAGCGCGGTGGTGATGATGATGTCGGCCTCCCTGGCCTGCTGGGCATACATCTGGCGCTGCGCAGCCTGGAAGCCCTCGCTCATCACCTTGGCATAGCCGCCGCCGCCAGCACCATCCTCTTCGTAGTCGACCTTGACAAACTCACCGCCCAGCGATGTGACCTGGTCGGCCACTTCGGCGCGCGTGTCGTTGGCGCGCACGATGGCGCCCAGATTGGCCGCCGTGCCAATGGCCGACAAACCGGCCACGCCAGCGCCAGCAATGAAGACCTTGGCCGGCGGCACCTTGCCTGCGGCCGTGATCTGGCCGTTGAAATAGCGGCCGAAGGCGTTGGCTGCCTCGATCACGGCGCGGTAGCCCGAAACACCGGCCATGGAGGTCAGTGCATCCATCTTCTGCGCGCGGCTCAGCGTGCGGGGCAGCGAGTCGATCGCCAGCACGGTCACCTTCTTGGCGGCCAGCTGCTGCATCAGGTCGGGGTTCTGGGCGGGCCAGATGAAGTCGATCAGGATCTGGCCTTCGCGCATCAAGGCAACCTCCTGCGGAGTGGGCGGCCTCACCTTGAAGATGATGTCGGCGGCAGTCCAGACCGCAGCAGCGTCGGGCAGCACCTCGGCACCCACTGCGCGATAAGCGTCATCGCTGAAGTTGGCGGCATCGCCGGCGCCCGATTCGATGGCGACCGAAAAACCCAGCTTGACGAGTTTTTCAACCACATCGGGTACGGTGGCCACACGCTTTTCCAACGGAAATGTTTCCCGCGGGATGCCGATGCGTTGGGCGCCAGAGCGTTGGGCGTCACTACGCTGGGCGTCAGCGCCGCTCGGCTGGCTGGAAGGGGTAGACATGCAGAGTCTCCTGGAGTTTGAAAACGGTTTTCCTCCAGACCGACCCATCCCCTGCCATTCCTGCCCGAGGGAGGAACTTGTATTGCATGGGCATTGGCACGGCCTGAACGATCTTGAAACTGTGTCGGGCCGCTTCCCATGAAGCGACTGCCCGCTGCCTTGCAGCACAAATACGTTTTAGCAGCCCGCACCAAAATGGGGCACTCGCATCCATGCTAGCTCAAATGAGGGATGACGCCAGAATCTGAGCGGGCATTTTTGATGCGCGTGTCATGCCGTGTCATGCTTGCGGGGTTCGCTGACCGCGAGACTACGCAAACGCCCGAAAAATACAAGTCACCCATGTTGCAATATCACACCGTCCCCGTCACAGCCTTTCAACAGAACTGCTCTCTCGTCTGGTGCGACCAGACCATGGATGCGGCCGTCATCGACCCCGGCGGCGATATCGAGCAGATCGAGTGGGAGGTGGAACGCCTGGGCCTGAATCTCAAGGCCATCTGGATCACCCACGCCCATATCGACCACGCGGGCGGCACCAGCGAGTTGGCGGCCAAGTACGAGTTGCCCATCATTGGCCCGCATGAGGGCGACCAGTTCTGGATCGACGGTCTGCCCCAACAGGGCGCCATGTTCGGCTTTCCCCACTGCGAGCCTTTTGTGCCCTCACGCTGGCTGCATGACGGCGATACGGTGAGCATCGGCCAGGAAACGCTGAACGTGCGCCACTGCCCAGGTCACACGCCCGGCCATGTGGTGTTCCACTCACCGCAGATCGACCGAGCCTTTGTCGGCGATGTGCTGTTTGCCGGCAGCATAGGCCGCACGGACTTCCCGCAAGGCAATCATCAGCAGCTGATCGACTCCATCGTTCAGCGCCTGTGGCCCATGGGTGACCAGACGATCTTCATCCCCGGACATGGCCCAGAAAGCAGCTTCGGCCGCGAGCGCAAGCTGAACCCCTATGTCAGCGGGACCTGAAGCCTGACGGCCGAGGCTTGCGGAATCAGGTCTTCCGTAGCAGCATGCGCCTGTCACGCCTTGTGACATCACATCTATTGGAGGGAGTTCGTATGCGCAATTTATGGAAAATTTGCCTGGCTTCAGCCCTGGTCAGCAGCTCATGGGCGAGTCTTGCTCAGGCACCCGCACCAGCAGCGGTGCCTGCCGCACCGGCCGCCAAAACAGCCCCCATGCCCGCCAAGCCGGCGGCAGAACCGGCAGCCAAGGCTGCGCCGGCCCCTGCCGCTGCCAAGGCGGACATGCAGACTTTTGTCTGCAAGGATGGCTCCACCATGAGCGCGGCGTCCTCCAAGGGAGCTTGCTCGGGCCGCAAGGGCATTGATCAGCAGGCCACTGCCAAGGCAGCTGCAGGCGCCAAGCCGGCCGCGACCGCCGCACCTGGCGGCGGTGCAGGCAAGGTCTGGGCCAATGAGGACAGCAAGATCTACCACTGCCCCGGCACCCGTTACTACGGCACGACCAAGAACGGCAAGTACATGAGCGAGGCCGATGCCAAGGCCGCCGGCATGCACGGCGCCAACAACAAGAGCTGCAGCTAAACCTGTAGCATCAAACCATCGCGCTGACCTGCGATTGCAGGCAGCGCGTTTTTTCATTTAAAACAGGCTAGATTGCTTGTCCATCAAACACAAGCAGCTATCAATTCAAAAGGACAATCGCGGGCATGAACTGGCTGGTCGGACTGGGTCTCTTACTGATGGCAGCCTTGCTGCTATGGGCTTTTTCGGCGCTGTTCATCAGCATGCTCGCCGGCCTGGCGGTCAGCGCCCTGCTCTGGCAGCCGCTGCGCTGGTGGCGCCGCAGGCAGTTGCTGCGCGAACTGGAGCAGAACCCCGCTTTCGATATCCAGCAGCAGGCCCCATCCGCCCTGTTCTATCTGCTGTCCGCAGCCGTGACTCTGCTGGGATGCGCCGCCGCACTGGCCACCCTGATTCATCTGCCCGATAGCCTTTATTCGCCTGAGCAGCTATCCCTGATCTGTGGTCTGGCATTTGCCATCAGTCTTGCCACCCTCATCAAGCTGAGCGGCAATCTCGTCAGCCTGGGTGAGGAGGCCGCTGCCGCTGCCGAGATCAGGGCAGCCTGGTCACTGGCAGCGGGCATTGTGCCCATGCTGTCCCTGATCATCCTGATTTTCTTCGTACCGCATACGGCGGGCTGGATGGTCTGGCGCGAGCAATGGCGCGGCTATGACAGCACGCGGCTGCTCATCCCCCTGAAGCACAACGATGCAGAGCACCAGCAGGCCTTGTTGCAGCTGGTCCGGCCGATGCTGGAGCAAGGCAGTCGCATCCTGAGTCACCATGCCCGCTCGCGCAGCGGTGGCAGCTATACCCTGAGCGCCGCCCTGCCCGCACGCTATCGTTTTCATAAGGATGCGCTGGAGTTGCAACTGGCGGGCCTGATGCCACAAGAGCAGCTCAACATGCACCTGCAGGCCCTGATTTCCGTGGTGGAAGGAGAGCTCAGCAGCCTGCCACTGGCCTATGCCCAATGCCAGCCCTCCCCCGACTGGTTGGGCAGACAGCGCTTTTTCGGGCGTGGCCAGCAAGCTATGCAATCGCTGCGCGAATGCGTGCGCACTCGCCAATCCGAGCTGGCGACCGCTCTTCCATTGCTGCGGGGCAATCTACAGGAAGTGCAAGTGGGCTGGATTCGCTTTCGCCCCTGGCCGGCTCTGCCGCGCTGGCAGGCAGCAGCCTTGCCTGAAGATGAAGATGAGCTGCAGCGGCTCGATACTTTGCGCTAGGAACCACTGAGCGGCAACACATCCAGCCACTGGCCGGGCTCCAGCCCTTCAATCGAATAAGGCCCCACAGCCATCCGCACCAGCCTCAGCGTGGGGTGGCCGACGGCTGCCGTCATGCGGCGCACCTGGCGGTTCCTGCCCTCGCGGATGACGAGCTCGATCCAGCAGTCGGGAATGTTCTGGCGCACGCGAATCGGCGGGTTGCGCGGCCACATGCCGGGCTGAGGGTCTATCAGGCGGGCCTTGGCGGGCAGGGTCTTGCCGTCGCTCAATTCGACGCCGTCGCGCAGGCGCTGCAGCGCCGTCTCGTCCGGCATGCCTTCGACCTGCACCCAGTAGGTCTTCTCCATCTTGTGGCGCGGGTCGGCAATGCGGGCCTGCAGCTGGCCGTCATTCGTCAGCAGCAACAGACCTTCACTGTCGGCATCGAGCCGGCCCGCCACATAGACGCCGGGCACATCGATCCAGTCTTTGAGGCCCTGCCATTTGCCCTCGGGCGTGAACTGGCTGAGCACTCCATAGGGCTTGTGAAAGCACAGCAGACGCGTGACCTCGGGCCGGGACGCAGGCTGGCGCACCAGGGTGCTGCGGCGCAAGTTGCTGGAGCGATTGGAAGAGAACGGGCGGGGCATGGCTGCGAGCTTAGCAACAAAGGCCGAGACTGACATCAAGCATCAGAAAGCCTTGCATCGCTTACTGGACAATGGGAAACAGCTATCAGTTTTGAAAATCCGGGAACGCAGCACCGAGGAGCGGCTGTGGATACACCTCACGCACGCAGTTCAGCCAGGCCTGGGCCGCGCGCGACAGATAGCCGGGCCGCCACATCAGCGCCACATCCCAGGGGATCTCGGGCTCCACCAGCGGGCGGCTGGCCACGCGCTGCGGGTCGTAGCGCGCGATGACATGCTCGAACATCACGGCCACGCCCACCTGGGCCGCGACCAGATGGCCGATGAAGTCCCAGTAGCGCGTCTGCAGCTTGACCTGGGGCGTGAAGCCCGCCGCCTCGCATTGCTGCAGCACATGCTCGTGCAGTGCAAAGTCCGAGGTATAGAGCACAAACGGCAGGTCGCGCAAATCGCTCCAGCGCATGGGCTGGCCGGGGTCAGCGACCTGTTGGGCAGGCAGCACAACGCGCGTCTTCTGGCGCGCCACCGTGTAGCGCTCCAGCGCCGGATCGGGGGCCGCGAACAGGCCCAGCGCCATGTCCAGCTTGCCTTCCTGGATCAGCTGGTACTGGGCGCGCGCGCCCTGCTCGTTGACCTGCAGGTTCACACCCGGATAGCGCTGCTGGAACAGCGCGATCACCGGAGCCATGTAATGGCCCGTGGTGGGCATGATGCCCAGGGACAGCTCGCCGCGCGTGATGTGATCCACCTCGGCCACCTGTCGGCGCAGCAGCTGGGCCTGCTCCAGAATCTCCAGTCCGCGGTCGTAAACCACCTGGCCGGCATCGGTGAGCTGCACGCCCCGCCCCTCGCGCAGCAGCAGACGGCCACCGAATTCATCTTCCAGCGCCTTGACCATCTTGCTGATGGTGGGCTGGGTCACATGCAGGGTTTCGGCTGCGCGGGTGAAGCCGTTCTGGCGCACCACCTCAATGAAATAGCGCAGGGCGCGCAAGTCCATGACAATTCCTTTTACGCATGGAAAAAATGAAAATAAGTCATTTTATGAATATAGGTGAAAACCCTAGAATTTCACCCATGTCACAGATTACGGAAGCTGTCGCCCCTCGCGCCCAGGGCGGCAGCCATTCTTTTGCCCAGACACTCTGGCAACTGCTCAAGGCCATGCTGCAAGTGTGCCTGCTCAGCGCCATCTGGATTGCCATGGATGTGCTGCGCCAGCATTTCGGCTGGAGCATGCCGGCCGGCCTGATCGGTTTCGGCCTACTGGCAGTGGGCCTTTTTTCGGGCCTGGTCAAGGCACGCTGGCTGCAAAGCGGCACCAACTGGCTGCTGGCAGAGATGCTGCTGTTCTTCGTGCCTGCCATGCTTGTGGTCACCGAATACCCCGATCTGATCCGTCACCAGGGCTTGCGCATTCTGGCCGTCATCGTGGCCAGCACAGCCTGCGTGATGGCCGTGACCGCGCTGGCTGTCGATCGTGTCTATCGCTTCGAGCTGTGGCTGGCAAGGCGCAAGTCCAGCCGCGATGCCGCTGCCCTGAACGAGGATTAAGCCATGCTGTCGAATGAAGTCATCGGTCTGCTGTCGCTGCTGACCACCGTAGCCTGCTACTGGGTCAACAAACGCCTGTACCGCAAGCATCCTCATCCATTGCTGATGCCCATCGTTGCCACCCCCATGGTGCTGATCGGTCTTTCGCTGCTGACCCATGTCAGCTACCCGCAGTACATTGCCCAGACCCACTGGCTGGTCTGGCTGCTGGGCCCCACTACGGTGGCATTTGCACTGCCTCTGTACGAGAACCGCAAGCTGCTGCGCAAGCACTGGATGTCGATAGCCACCGGCGTGGTCGTGGCCAGCCTGGTCTCCATCTCCACCACCATTGCGTTTGCCGATATGTTCGGCCTGTCCGAGGCGCTGCAAAAAGGCCTGGCCGTGCGCAGCATCACGACACCGTTTGCAATCGAGGCCGAGAAAGTGCTGGGCGGTCCCACCGATCTGGCGGCGCTGTTCGTGCTGCTGACCGGTGTCAGTGCCATGCTGCTGGGCGAGACCGTACTGCGTGTGCTGCCCCGCATCCGCAGCAAGCTGGCCACGGGCGCCAGCTGGGGCGGAGCCGCCCATGGCAGCGGCGTGGCCCGCGCGCGCCAGGCCGGCGAGGTGCAGGCCGTGATGGCATCGCTGGTGATGATGATTGCCGGTGCCGTGAACGTGCTGGCAGCTCCCTGGGTGCGCACATTGTTTTTCTGAGCCGCGCTCGAGGACTGGCTCCGGCAATCGCCGCTCTCAGCGCACCGGAATGGCAATCGGGCGCAGCGGCGCGGCGTCGCCACCTCGGATCTTCAGCGGCCCCCCGATGAAGGCGAACTCATAGACCTTGTCGCGAGAGAGCCCGTCCAGGGCCACCAGTTCCATGATGGGAATGCCTTGCTGGGCGAGCAGATAGCTGTGCAGCGGCACATAGTCGTCGTCCACTTCTGAGGGAAAAGTCTCCAGGCTCAGGTTGTCGGCGCCGATGATCATGGCACCCGCATCCTCGGCCAGAAAGCGTGCGGCATCCAGGCCCAGCCCCGGGGGTTTGGCCATATAGGCCTGGGGTTGGTCGTAGAGTTTCATGCGTCCCGTGCGAATCAGCACGATATCGCCCTTTTGCAGCGTTACGTTCTGGCGTGCCAGCGCCTCCTTGAGGTCCTGCCGGGTGATCCGGTACTGGTCGGGCAGCATGTCCAGCCCCTTGGCCGCTGCCACGTCAATCAGCACGCCGCGAGCCACCAGTGGCGGGAATTTCTCAATGCCCGTGCGCTGCCAACCCCGGTCACCCAGATGCTCGTCGGCACTGAAGCCATTCCAGATCTTGCCGCGTATGCCGAAGTGGTTGAGTGCGTCGATGTGCGTGCCCGTATGGCTGTACATGGAGAACGCCGTACCCGTGTAGCTGCGCGTGGTGTTCATGCTCTTGCCCACGTTCATGGGGTCGTCCACCACGGTGCCGCGTGGCGTGTGCGTCATCCAGAACTGGTAGTGCGGATCGCCGGCATCCTGCCAGCTCGGCATGCCCACGTAGTACTCGGTGGCGAGGTCATAGACCTGGCCGCCTGCGATGCGCTGCAGGATGGCAGCGCGCGAGGCAGGCGTGATCAGATTCAGGCGGCCGATCTCGTCGCCCGGCCCCCAGGGGCTGCGGCCCACGTCCTGGCTGGCTCCGGCCGGGAGCGTGTGGCCACCGTGGGAATGAGCCAGACCGGAGAACGCTGCTGCCATAGCGAGCAACAGGGAGGGTAAGCGCCGGGCACGGGCGCGGAAAGAGAAGTTCATGGGTGTTTCCTTGGAAGCGGTGCGCCTTGCGGCGCGGGTATGAAAGAGTGCTGAGATGACTTAACCCACCAGGGCGCGCAGCCGTTCACGCAGCTGGCCCAGGGGCAGGGTCTGCAGCGTGGGAAGACCCGGAGCGATGACACTGGGAATGCTGCGCAGGCCCAGGTGCTGAGCCAGTGCGAGATCCTGGTGAACCATGTTCAAGGCCTCGGCACTTTCCATGCAGCGTGCAAAAGCATTGCGCTCGAAGCCGGTGTGCGTGGCGATGTCCAGCAGCACCTCGGCGTCGCCTATGTTGCGGTGGGCACTCATATGGGCGTGCTGTATGGCATCGAACAGATTCCAGTGTGCCTCGTCGCCCTCCAGGATCTGGGCAGCCTGGCAGGCCAGTGCGCCGGCCAGGCCGCTGGGGTACTCAAAGGTTTCGCGGCGCATGCCTTCGATGTCGATGCGCTGTGTGTCGTCATGCCGTGCGCATGCCTCCCAGTGCCCGAGAATGGTTTGCTTGGCCTGCTCCATGGAACCAAACCGGGCCACCATCTCGGCGCGGGAAGCTTGCAGCACAAAGCTGCGCTGACGTACGCGCAGGCCCAGCTCGCGGGCCACCTGGCGCAGGCGCGGCGACATCACATAGCACCAGCCGCAAACCACGTCGTGGAAGAAATCGATGACGGGAGCAGCCTGCGCTGCCGCGGACAGGACCGGGCCAGGGGCGGGGGCGGGATGGGCTGCGACCTGCGCGGGCAGAGCGCAGGAAAAATCATGGCATTGCGTCATGCTTGTGTCCTTCATGGCTGATGGACAGCAAGCGTAGGGCGCAGGCCTCGCAGGAGTAAGAGGCCTGCGCTTGAGAGACTCTTAATCCGGCGTCAAGAATCCCCGTCCATGGCCACAGGCAGCGCCTCGGCCAGAAAGTCCACAAAGGCGCGCACCTTGGGCAGCAGGTGACGTTGCGTGGGGTAGACCACGTAGACATGGCGCGGCTGCTCGGCCCAGTCTTGCAGGCTCAATGCCTCCAGCTGCCCCTGGGCGATGGCGGGCCGGGCCAGAAAGGACGGCAGTGCACCAATGCCCATGCCCGCCACCAGCAGCTCCCGCAACATCAGGCTGTTGTTGACGCTGGCGCGTGCTTCACTCGGAACTTGCAGGCCGTCGTCGGCCTGTGCCAGGCTGTAATTCAGCAGCGCATGTCCACGCAGCGCGGCCACGCTGGCCGGGCGGCCGTGTTGCTGCAAATAGGCTGGCGAAGCGCACAGCATCTGCGACAGCGAGGCCAGGCGCCGCGCAATCAGCGATGAATCCGCCAGCTCGGCGCTCAGGCGTATGGAGACATCAAAGCCCTGACCCACGGCGTCCACCAGCCGGTCTTCCATGGATAGGTCGATCTGCAATTGCGGATGGCGCTGCATGAAACGCGCCAGCAGCGGCGCCAGCGTGCTCAGCGCAAACGACAGCGGCGCGTTCACGCGCAGCCGCCCCGTCACCAGCTCGGACTGCGCCCGCACCGATTTCTCCAGCGTGTCAAAGCCATCGAGCAGCCGGCAGCATTCGGCGTAGTAGGCCCGGCCGGTATCTGTCAGGCTCATGCGGCGCGTGGTGCGCTGGATCAGCACCGCACCCAGCTGTGCCTCCAGCGCGCGCAATTGCTTGCTCAGCGCCGCCGAGGAAAGATCGAGTGCATCGGCTGCCCTGGCAATGCTGCCCAGTTCAACAATGCGCCGAAAGGCGCGCAAAGGGGTGAGCGAATCCATGGAAGAGAAGAGCGAAAACCTGGGCCGCAGCGTAGCAGCTTTCGCAGCAGGGCCGGCGCGGCTCGGGCATGCTCGCTCTTCTTCGGAAAAATGGGCCACTCAAGCTTTGCAGCTTGCTTGAACAGCCCCAAGCATCACGCCAGCGTATAGGCCGTCTTCACCGTGGTGTAGAACTCCTGGGCATAGCGACCCTGCTCGCGCGGACCGTAGCTCGATCCCTTGCGCCCGCCAAACGGCACGTGGTAGTCCACCCCCGCCGTGGGCAGGTTGACCATGACCATGCCGGCCTGGCTGTGGCGCTTGAAGTGCGTGGCGTGCTTGAGGCTGGTGGTGGCAATGCCGGCCGACAAACCAAACGGCGTGTCGTTGGACACGGCCAGGGCCTCTTCGTAGTCCTTGACGCGGATCACGCTGGCTACGGGGCCGAAGACTTCCTCGCGGTTGATGCGCATGCCGGCTTCGGTGTCCACGAACAGCGTGGGCGCCATGTAAAAGCCCTGCTTGCCGCTGCCCGTGTGGCAGGCGACGCGGGCACCGCCAGCGGCCAGGCGGGCGCCTTCGGCTTGGGCGATTTCCACGTAGCTCAGGTCCTGCTCCAGCTGGGCCTGGCTGACTACGGGGCCCATGTCGGTGCCAGCGGCGCGTGCGTCACCGACCTTGATTTGGGCCATGCGCACCTGCAGGGCCTCGATGAAGGCCGGGTAGATCTTGTCGGTGACGATCAGGCGGCTGGATGCCGTGCAGCGCTGGCCGGTGGAGTAGAAGCCGCTCTGGGCCGACAGTTCCACCGCCTGGGCGAGGTCGGCGTCGTCGAGCACGATCTGGGGATTCTTGCCGCCCATCTCCAGCTGCACCTTCTTGCCGCTCTTCACGCAGGCTTCGGCGATGCCGCGGCCCACGCCCACCGAGCCCGTGAAGCTGATGGCCGCCACATCGGCGTGGTTCACCAGGGCTTCGCCGATCACGCGGCCCGGGCCCATGACCAGGTTGAACACGCCAGCGGGGATGCCGGAGCGGTGGATGATGTCGGCCAGGGCCCAGGCACTGCCCGGCACCAGGTCGGCGGGCTTCAAGACCACGCAGTTGCCAAAGGCCAGGGCCGGAGCGATCTTCCAGGCGGGGATGGCGATGGGGAAGTTCCAGGGCGTGATCAGGCCGACCACACCGATGGGTTCGCGCGTGATTTCCACGCCGATGCCAGGACGCACCGAAGGCACGGTCTCGCCCGTGAGGCGCAGGCATTCGCCGGCAAAAAACTTGAAGATCTGGCCGGCGCGGCCGACTTCGCCAATGGCTTCAGGCAGGGTCTTGCCTTCTTCGCGGGCCAACAGCTCGCCCAGCTCGGCCTTGCGCGCGAGGATCTCCGTGCCGATCTTGTCCAGGGCGTCGGAGCGCGCCTGGATGCCCGAGGTGGACCAGGCGGGAAACGCAGCGGCGGCGGCGGCCACGGCGGCCTGCACGTCGGATGCGCCGCCCTGGGCGTACGCGCCGATCAAATCGGACAGGTCGCTGGGGTTGGTGTTGGGGGAATAACTGTCAGCAGCCGTCCACTGGCCGTTGATCAGGTTGTCGTAGCGGGACATGAGGTGCTCCGAAAGAGAAGGTAATCAGGAAAGAGAGGCCGAGCCAACTGGACGTTGCGTTTGATACCGGCGCGGCCGAAAACGAGGGACACCGAGGAAGGGCAGCCCCGCACTGAGGGTGTCGTCCCCCTCCCTCGCGAAGCGAGTAGAGAGGGGGAAGGCGCGTAGCGCCTCAGGGGGTGCTCTACCTCACCATGCAAGGCCGTTTGTTGTCGAACTTCCAGCCGGGGATCAGGTGCTGCATGGCGATGGCGTCATCGCGCGCGCCCAGGCCGTGTTCTAGGTACAGGGCATTGGCGCGCTTGAGGGCTTCGCGGTCCACGGTCACGCCCAGGCCGGGGGTCTTGGGCACTTCCACAAAACCGCCCTTGATCTGCAGCGGGTTCTGCGTGAGGTACTGGCCGTCCTGCCAGATCCAGTGCGTGTCGATGGCCGTGACCTTGCCGGGCACAGCGGCGGCCACGTGGGTGAACATGGCCAGCGAGATGTCGAAGTGGTTGTTGGAGTGCGAGCCCCAGGTCAGGCCCCAGTCGCGGCAGGTCTGGCCCACGCGCACGGAGCCGGCCATGGTCCAGAAATGGGGGTCGGCCAGGGGGATGTCCACGGACTGCAGCGACAGGGCGTGCACCATCTGGCGCCAGTCGGTGGCGACCATGTTGGTGGCCGTGGGCAGGCCGGTGGCACGGCGGAATTCCGCCATGACTTCGCGGCCCGAGAAGCCGCCTTCGGCGCCACAGGGGTCTTCGGCATAGGCCAGCACGCCGCGCATGTCGCGCATCAGGCGGATGGCATCCTTGAGCAGCCAGCCGCCGTTGGGGTCCAGGGTGACGCGGGCTTCGGGGAAGCGCTTGGCCAGTGCGGTCACGGCCTCGACTTCCTGCTCGCCAGCCAGCACGCCGCCTTTGAGCTTGAAGTCGTTGAAACCGTAGCGCGCGTAGGCGGCTTCGGCCTGGCGCACGATGGTCTCGGGTGTCATGGCCGTCATGTGGCGCACCTGGGTCCAGTCGTCCGTGCCCAGCTTGTCTTCGCCGGCCCTGACGTAGTCCATGCCGGTCTTGTCGCTTGGGCCCACGAAGAACAGGTAGCCCAGCATTTCCACGCGCTCGCGCTGCTGGCCTTCGCCCAGAAGGGCGGCCACGGGCACGCCCAGGTGCTGGCCCATCAGGTCCAGCAGGGCAGATTCGATGGCGGTCACGGCGTGCACGCCGATGCGCAGGTCAAAGGTCTGCAGGCCGCGGCCGCCGGTGTCGCGGCCTTCCAGGGATTTCTGCACCTCTTGCAGCAGCTGCAGGTGCTGGCCGATGGAACGGCCAATCAGCACCTGCCGGCTGTCCTCCAGCGCCTGGCGAATGCCTTCGCCGCCCGGTACCTCGCCCACCCCCGTACGGCCCGCGCTGTCGTGCACCAGCACAACGTTGCGGGTGAAGTAGGGCGCGTGGGCGCCGCTGAGGTTCATGAGCATGCCGTCGCGGCCGGCGACGGGAATGACTTCGATGGCGGTGATGGTCGGGGTAGTGGACATGGGAAGGCTCTTCAACAGACGCGGAGGAAAAAGGGGATCACAGGGCGATCACTGCGCGGCGGACCAGGGCACTTCGGCCGCGGGACGGCCGGTGGCGATGAACTGCTGCAGGTTGTGCAGCACCAGGTCGGCCATGGCGCGACGGGTTTCGTGGGTGCCGCTGGCGATGTGGGGGGCCAGCACCACGTTGTCCAGGGTCAGCAGGGCAGGCAGGGGACGGGGCTCGTCCTCGAACACGTCCAGGCCGGCGCCGGCGATGCGCTTGTTCTCCAGGGCATCGGCCAGGGCGGCTTCGTCGACCACGCTGCCGCGTGCCACGTTGACCAGGAAGCCTTGCGGGCCCAGGGCGGCCAGCACCTCGGCGTTCACCAGGTGGCGTGTGCCTTCGCCGCCGGCGGCGGTGATGACCAGGATGTCGGCCCAGCACGCCAGCTCCAGCAGCGAGGGCAGGTACTGATGGGGCGAGCCTTCGACGGAGCGGCGGTTGTGGTAGGCCACTTCCATGTCGAAGCCTGAGGCGCGGCGCGCCACGGCGCTGCCGATGCGGCCCATGCCGAAGATGCCCAGGCGCTTGCCGCTGGCGCGCGTGCGGATGCCGAAACGGCCCTGGCTCCAGCCGCCGCGACGCACGAAACGGTCGGATTCGCTGAGGCCGCGCGTGGCGTCCAGCAGCAGGGCAAAGGCCAGGTCGGCCACGCAGTCGTCGAGCACGCCGGGCGTGTAGCCCACACGTGCGCCACGGCGCAGCAGGGCGTCCTTGTCCAGGGCATCGAAGCCCACGCCGAAGCTGCTCACGAACTTGAGATTTGGCAGAGCGTCGACCACGCCCGCAGGCAGCCCCATGGCGGCCGATGTGACCGCATATTCGAACTGGCCGCCATGCTCGGCAAGAAAGCGCTCGGGATCGGGTTGCTCGGAGAGGATGCTCACTTCGTAGGCTTGGGCCAGTTCGGCGTCAAGCTGGGCCAGCGGCATCTTGCCGTATTGAAGAACGCGTGGTCGGGTGGTCGCCATGCCTTGGAATCCTTGGAACTTGCGGGGACTGAAAGCCCCGGTGAAAAGGGCCTGCGTGGTGGCAGGCCTGCGGAGATGACCAGAGGCCAACCCGGAGTTTTATCTCAACTATCCCCTGTGTCCGATGTAGAAAAATCTGTTCGAAACTGGCGCGACCAAAGATCAGGGACGCCGAGGAAGGGCCGCACCGCACCGAGGGTGTCACCGGTTGCCCGGACGCCCCCCTCCCGCGAAGCAAGAGAGGGTGCCGTGCACACGGGGAAAGGCGCGAAGCGACTCAGGGGGTGCTTCATTTCAATCTGCAGTGATTTTTCGGGTCTCGATCAGTCGCTTCCAGCGCTCGTTCTCCTGGGCCTGAAAGCGTGTGAATTCTTCGGGCGTGTTGCCCACGATTTCCAGCCCCTGCTCCACAAAGCGCTTGCGGATGTCGGGTTGCTGAACGGCGACAATGGCAGCCTTGGCCAGTCTGGCCTTGACATCGGCCGGCAAGCCCCTGGGAGCGGCCATGCCTTGCCAGGAGTAGACCTCGGCACCCTTGACGCCGGACTCGGCCAGTGTGGGAACGTCGGGCAGCACGGGCGAACGCTGGCTGCCGGTCACGGCAATGGCGCGCAGCTTGCCGCTACGCAGATGAGGCAGCACGGCGTTGACGTTCTGGAAGGAAAAATCCACCTGTCCACCCAGCAGATCGGTGATGGCCGGTGCTCCGCCCTTGTAGGGCACATGCACGGCTTCGGTGCCCGTTTGCTGCCAGAACAGCTCGGCCGACAAATGATCCGAAGAGCCATTGCCGGAGCTTGCAAAACTGATCTTTCCGGGACTGGCCTTGAGCGCGGCAATCACCTCGCTTACGCTGCGGGCCTTTTGCGTCGGGCTGGCAACGAGCACATTGGGCGCCTGCACGGGGATGGTGATGTAGTCGAAATCCTTGCTGGCGTCATAGGGCACGTTCTTCACCATATGAGGGGTCACCACAAAAGGGCCCAGCGAGGCCACCAGCAGGGTGTAGCCATCGGCCGCCGCACGCTTGACGGCTCCCGCACCGATGGTGCCCGTGGCTCCAGGACGGTTTTCCACGACAAAGGGCTTGCCCAGTTGCTCGGCCATGCTCAGGGCCACCGCACGCGCCACTGTGTCGGTGGAGCCGCCAGCCGGGAACGGCACGATGATGTTCACGGGCCGGTCGGGAAAGTTGCCGGCCGCCTGGGCGGCCAGGGCCATGGTGGCACCCAGCGTGATCAGTATCTTTTTCATGCGTTGTCTCCTGAAGACGCGGGGCCCGGTTCTTGGCCTGACCCCTGCATCGGGTCTTACTGGGGGCCGAGCTTGTCGATCAGGACCTTGAGTTCTTCCATCTCGGCAGGCTTGAGGTCGGTCAGGGGAGCGCGCACGGGACCGGCATCGTGGCCGACCAGCTTGGCGCCGGCCTTGATGATGCTCACGCCGTAGCCTTCGACACGGTTGCGGATCTTCAGGTAGGGCATGAAGAATTCCTTGAGCAGCTTGTGCTGCGTGGCCTGGTCATCGGTGCGCACGGCTTCGTAGAACGCCATCGCCGTCCTGGGGATGAAGTTGAAGACGGCAGAGGAATACACAGGCGTGCCCAGAGCCTTGTAGGCGGCCGCGTAGACCTCGGCCGTGGGCAGTCCGCCCAGATAGGCGAAGCGATCACCCATCTTCATGAAGATGGAGGACATGGTCTCGATATTGCCCAGACCGTCCTTGAAGCCCACCAGGTTGGGGCAGCGCTCGGCCAGGATGGCCAGGGATTCAGGCGTGAAGCGAGAGCGGTCGCGGTTGTAGACGATGACGCCGAACTTCACGCTCTTGCAGACCTGCTCCACATGGGCGATCAGGCCTTCCTGGCCGGCTTCGGTCAGGTAATGAGGCATCAGCAAAATGCCGTGGGCACCCAGTCGTTCAGCCTCCTGGGCATGGGCGATGGCATTGCGGGTGGGACCGCCGGCGCCGGCGATGATCGGCACCTTGCCACGGCAGGTATCCACGGCGGTCTTGATGATCTGGCCGTATTCCTCGCCATACAGCGAGAAGTATTCGCCCGTTCCACCGGCGGCGAACAGGGCACTGGCGCCATAGGGAGCCAGCCATTCAAGGCGCGCGGCATAGCCCTTGGCATTGAAGTTGCCCTGGGCATCGAAGTCCGTCACAGGGAAGGACAGCAGGCCGGAACTCATCACGTCTTTGAGGTCTTGGGGTGTCATGGTAATCCTTGAATAGAGGAGAGCAAAAAAGATCTGGCAGCTCAATCCAGCTGCAGTTGGGCGGCTTGCACCACGGCGCGCCAGCGCGCGCGCTCGGCGTTGAAGAATTTGTCGGTTTCGGCGGGCGTCATCGTGACGACCTCGGCACCCTGGCCGGTCAGTCGGGAGCGGACCTCGGTGGAGCGGATGGCAGCGAGCAACACCTGGTTCACACGCTGCACCACGGCTTCAGGCGTCTTGGCGGGCAGCACCACACCCTGCCAGGTGCCCGAGGCAAAACCCTGTGCGCCCTGCTCCGCCAGCGTCGGCACATCGGCGATCAGTGGCATGCGGGTGTTCTTGGAAATGCCCAGCAGCTTGAGCTTGCCGCTTTGCACATGCGGATAGGTGGCCAGCATGCCGTTCATCAGCACCTGGGTCTGGCCTGCCACCGTGTCCTGCACCGACTGCACGCCGCCCTTGTAGGGCACATACACCCATTTGGCGCCAGTGATGCGGGCCAGCTCCACGCCAGCCAGATGGGGAGCACTGCCCGATGCGGTGACGGCAAAGTTCAGGTCCTGCTTCTTGGACAGCTCCACCAGCTCCTTGAGATTGCTGGCCTGGACGGAGGGGTGCACCACCAGCATATGGGGCGAATAGGCCAGCATGGCCGCACCACGCAGCGCCTTGGAAGGATCGAAGCTGAGCTTGGTATAGATCGAGGGAGAGATGGCCAGTGCACCGAGATCGCAGAGCAGCCAGGTATAGCCATCGGCCGGTGCACGGGCGACGAATTCAGCGCCCAGATTGCCATTGGCGCCGGGCTTGTTGTCGATCACCACGGTCTGCTTGAGCTCCTGGGAGATCAGCTGCCCGATGGAACGCGCAATGATGTCGGAGCTACCGCCGGGAGGATAGGGAACGACCAGGCGGATGGGCTTGCTGGGCCAGGCATCGGCAGCCAGCAATGTGGACGACAGCAAACCGCCGGCCGCCAGGGCCAGCAGAGAGCGCAGAAAGTGCGAGCGTCGGACCATGGTGAAATGTCTCCTTGTTGTGGTCAGTCATCATACAACTAGGTTTTTTTGAACACCAAGACATTTTTTCTAAGGGTAAGCACGGGTCACCGCTGTTGATCAGGCTTCAGCGCGCGCCACTTTCGTCCATTCAGCACGCTTCAAACTCAATACTGAAGAGCGCTTCAAGCTATTATTTTTAGAGCACCTTCATATGTTTGGCGCAGCGGAGCCACAGCGACCGCCGGGTGCCGCAGGCAGTCCGTCGCCCGTTGCTGCGGTCAGCCTCTTCAATCAAGCGCCCGCCCAGGTGCCTCGGCACGGCGGGCTCAGGACTCTGCGCTCAGACTCAGGCGCTGGGCCAGGCGCAAACGCTCCCGCGAGTTGGTCAGATGGATGCGCATGGCGGCGCGTGCCGAATCGGCATCCTGGCGCACGATGGCGGCATAGATCTCCTCGTGCTCGCGGTTCACCCGGCGCAGATAGTCGGGATCGCGTGCCGGCGTATGCATGGAGGCGATGCGATTGCGCGGAATCAACAGCGTCCCGAAATGCTGCAGGATGTCCTGAAAATACCGGTTGCCTGTGGCCTGCGCGATGCTCAGGTGAAAGGCCAGATCATGTTCGACGGTGTCGTGCCCCAGGGCGAAATGATGCTCGAACTCCTGCAGAGCCTCGCTCATTACCTTCAGATGGGCTTCACTGCGGCGCTGGGCAGCCAGACCGGCAGCCTCGGTCTCCAGACTGATGCGCAGCTCCAGCACGGCCAGCACATCGACGGACTCGCTGAGCTCGCGCGCGCTGAGCATGGGGCTTGCACTCTGGCGCGCGGGCAGCACAAACGTGCCTATGCCATGGCGGGTCTCGACCAGCCCCGCCGCCTGCAATTTGGACAGCGCCTCGCGCACCACGGTGCGGCTGACGTCATAGCTGCGCACGAGTTCGGACTCGGTGGGCAGCTTGTCCCCCTCATGCAGCAGGCCCTGACGGATCTTGTGCTCGAACTCCTCGGACAACAGATTCGCCAGACTACGGCTGCCCTTGCTGGTTTTGCTGCGCAGCGCGTACCCCTCCGTCAGCGGCAAAGACGGGGTTGATTGGGGTAATTCCGATGTCTGAGTACTCATGAGCCTGATGATAATGGCTTTCAGTTGTACGACAACATACCACAAAGACTCCCTATTTCAACCTCGGCCCGCAGCTCCTGCGCCGCACCAGTCATCTCAAGATGAGCACTTCTCACCAGATCCGCCACATCCGCATCACGCCGATTGCCTTCCGTGATCCGCCGCTGCTCAACGCCGCCGGCATTCACGAGCCCTGGGCGTTGCGCTCCATCATCGAGCTCGAGACTGCTTCCGGCCTGGTCGGCATCAACGAGAGCTATGGCGACCAGCCCATGCTGGATGCTCTGGCCAAGGTCGCACCGGCCCTGGTCGGGCTCTCGCCCTGGGCGCTCAATGAAATGGAGGCCCGTGTCGCCGCCCTGGTCACCCCGCCCAAGCTCACGGCCTCGGAATTTCTGGGTCAGCAGGTCTCGCTGGCCCCTGGCACCCATGTCTCCAAGACCGTGGCCAAGGTAGTCAGCGCCTTCGAGGTCGCCATGCTGGACCTGCAGGGCCAGATGGCCCAGGCTCCCATCGTCGACCTGCTGGGCGGACCCGCACGCGACCGCGTGCCCTACTCGGCCTATCTATTCTACAAATACGCCGAGCATGTGGGCCAGCCCCATGCACCCGACGCCTGGGGCGAAGCCCTGAAGCCGGCCCAGCTCGTGGCCCAGGCCCGGCGCATGATCGACCAATACGGCTTCCAGAGCATCAAGCTCAAGGCCGGCACGCTGCCGCCCGAGCAGGAAGCTGCCGGCATCCTGGCGCTGGCCGAGGCCTTCCCCGGCACACCGCTTCGCATTGACCCGAATGGCAACTGGACCGTGGAGACCAGCCTGAAGATCGTGCAGCAGTTGCGCGGCGTGCTTGAGTACTACGAGGACCCGGCCCCGGGCCTGGACGGCATGGCCGCCGTGGCCCGCGAGTGCGATGTGCCCCTGGCCACGAATATGGTGGTGACGGACTTTGCCGAGTTCCGCCGCAACGCCGACATGGGCTGCCCCGTGAAGATCGTGCTCAGCGACCACCATTACTGGGGCGGCCTGCGCGCTACACAGCGCCTGTCCACGCTGTGCCGCACCTTCGACCTGGGCCTGTCCATGCACAGCAACTCCCATCTGGGCGTGAGCCTGGTGGCCATGACTCATCTGTGCGCCAGCGTGCCCCTGCTGACCTATGCCTGCGACACCCACTATCCATGGCAGGACGAGGAGGTCGTCGAAGGCGGCCGCCTGCAGTTCGAGCAGGGCAGCCTGCGCGTGCCCACCACACCCGGCCTGGGCGTGACCCTGGACCGCGAGGCCCTGGCCCGACTGCACGACAACTATCAGCATTGCGGCATTCGCAACCGCGACGACCTGGGCCAGATGCGCAAATACGATCCGGAATTCACCGGCAAGCAACCGCGCTTCTGAACTCCAGCCCCCTGCACATAGAGACCGCAAAGAGCAAACATCCAGCCCAAGCCGAGCTGGTTCGATCGCCCCCTTTCCACAGCGCAAAAAGACGCTTTTCAACCGGAGACAACCGTCATGCAACGCCGCACCCTGCTTCAATCCACCCTCGCCGCCAGCGCCCTGCTGCTGGGCACATCCCTTGTCGCCGCACCGGCCCTGGCACAGGGCAACTGGCCCACGGGCAAGCCCATCACCTATCTGGTGCCGTTCCCCCCCGGCGGCAATACAGACACCCTGGCGCGCGTGATTGCGCAGCCGCTGAGCAAGGCCCTGGGCACGCCCGTGGTCATCGAGAACAAGGGCGGCGCCGGCGGCAGCGTGGGCTCGGCTCTGGCGGCCCGCGCCCCGGCAGACGGCTACACCATTCTGGGGGGCACCATCAGCTCGCACGCCATCAATGTCAGCCTGTACTCCAAGCTGGACTACGACCCCGTCAAGTCCTTCACGCCCGTCGCCATGCTCGGCTCCGGCCCTCTGGTGCTGGTGGTGCCTGCCTCCAGCCCCTACAAGACTCTGGCCGACGTACTGGCCGGCAGCAAGGCCAAGGCCTCCTCGGGCGGTCTGACCTCGGCCTCTCCGGGCAACGGCACCTCCAATCACATGGCGCTGGAACTACTGGCCTACCAGACCGGCGTGAAGTTCACCCATGTGCCCTACAAGGGCAGCGGTCCCGCCGTGCAGGATGTCATGGGCGGACAGGTGGACATGATGTTCGACACGGCCCTGGTTGTCGGCCCCCACATCCAATCCGGCAAGCTGCGCCCCATCGCCGTGAGCAGCTCCAAGCGCCTGGAATCACTGCCCGATGTACCCACGATTGCCGAGGCCGGCGAGAAGGGTTTCGACATGGGCTCCTGGCAGGCCGTTTTCGCCCCCGCTGGCACGCCCAAGCCCATCGTGGACCGCCTGCATGCCGAAATCCTGAAGATCGTGGCCACTCCCGAAGTCCAGGCCCGCCTCAAGAACTTCGGCATGCTGCCGTCGAACATGAGCACCGTCGAGCTGGCCGACTACCAGAAGGCCGAGGTGAGCAAATGGGCCAAGGTGATCAAGTCTGCAGGGATTAAAGCGGAATAAGTAAAGCACCCCCTGAGGCGCTTCGCGCCATCCCCCTTCTCGCTTCGCGGAGGGGGACAACGCCTTCGTCGCGAGGCGGCTCTTGCTCGGCGTTCCTGAGTTGGGACCTGACGTTTGCGAGGGCTGTACTCCGATTGCGACAGGTACCTAGAAAATTGAGACATTGCCATGAGTACCCCACTTCCGCTTTCCATCAGCATGCATCCGGCCGACAACGTGGCCATCGTGGCCAATGACGGGGGCCTGCCTGCGGGCACTGTGCTTCCGTCCGGCCTCACGCTGCTCGACAAGGTGCCGCAGGCGCACAAGGTGGCGCTGGTGGACATTCCCGAAGGCGGTGAGGTGCGCCGCTACAACGTGATCATCGGCTATGCGCTCAAGCCCATTGCTGCCGGCAGCTGGGTGCATGAGCGCTTGCTGCAGATGCCCGAGGCACGCTCGCTTGAGGGCCTGCCCATCGCCACCGTCAAGCCGCCCGTGCTGGAGCCGTTGGCAGGCTATACCTTCGAGGGCTACCGCAATGCGGACGGTACGGTGGGCACGCGCAACATCCTGGCCATCACCACCACGGTGCAATGCGTGGCCGGGGTGCTCGACTTTGCGGTGCGCCGCATCAAGTCCGAGCTGCTGCCACGCTACCCCCATGTTGACGATGTGGTGGGTCTGGAGCACAGCTATGGCTGCGGCGTGGCCATCGATGCCGTGGGAGCAGAGATCCCGCAGCGCACGCTGCGCAATATCAGCCGCAACCCGAACTTCGGCGGCGAGGTCATGGTGGTCAGTCTGGGTTGTGAAAAGCTGCAACCCGAGCGCCTGCTGCCGCCAGGCAGCTTTCCCATCGTCGACGAGCGTGAACCCGAACTGGACGTGGTCTGTCTGCAGGACGAGGCCCATGTGGGCTTTATGTCCATGATCGACTCCATCATGCGCCAGGCCGAGCAGCATCTGCGCCGCCTCGACGCCCGCCGCCGCGAGACCGTGCCTGCCAGCGCCCTGGTGGTGGGCGTGCAATGCGGGGGCAGCGACGCCTTCAGCGGCGTCACCGCCAACCCGGCCGTGGGCTTTTGCACCGACCTGCTGGTGCGCGCGGGCGCCACCGTGATGTTCAGCGAGGTGACCGAGGTGCGCGACGGCATAGACCAGCTCACCTCACGCGCTGCAAGCCCCGAAGTGGCCGAAGCCATGATCGAGGAAATGGCCTGGTACGACGCCTATCTGGACAAGGGCCGTGTGGACCGCAGCGCCAACACCACACCGGGCAATAAAAAAGGCGGATTGTCGAACATCGTCGAAAAGGCCATGGGCTCCATCATCAAGAGCGGTACAGCCCCCATCACCGGCGTGCTGTCACCGGGTCAGCGGCTGGCCGATCGCGACATCAGCCAGGGTCTGGTCTATGCGGCCACGCCGGCCAGCGACTTCATCTGCGGCACGCTGCAGCTGGCGGCCGGCATGAACCTGCATGTCTTCACCACGGGCCGCGGCACGCCTTACGGTCTGGCTCAGGTGCCGGTGATCAAGGTGGCCACGCGCAGCGACCTGGCGCGACGCTGGCACGATCTGATGGATATCAACGCCGGACGCATTGCCGACGGCGAGGCCACGATCGAAGACATAGGCTGGGAGATGTTCAGGCTGATGCTCGATGTCGCCAGCGGCCGCAAAAAGACCTGGGCCGAGCATTGGCAGTTGCATAACGCGCTGGTGCTGTTCAACCCGGCTCCGGTGACCTGAAGCCACGCACTGATCATGCTTCTGAAGCTGTAGCAGCTTGTGCAAGCAATTGGTTGGCTGCGAGCAGAAATCATAAAAAAAACGCTGCCAAGGCAGCATTTTTTCATGGGTGCTTCAGCAAGCGATCAAGCCTGCATGGAGCCCGTCTTCAGATAGCGCTGATGCCAGGCATACGCCTGATCAAGCAAATGTGGCGTGTGCTTGCCCGGTGCATCGCGCAGCGCGCGCTCCAGATACTCGCTCATCGCCGCCTTGTAGTCGGGATGCACGCATTTCTCGATGATCAGACGTGCGCGCTGCACCGGAGCCAGGCCGCGCAGATCGGCCAGGCCTTGCTCGGTCACGATGACCTGCACGTCGTGCTCGGTGTGATCGACATGGGAGACCATGGGCACGATGCAGCTGATCTTGCCGTCCTTGGCCGTCGATGGCGTCATGAAGATGGACAGATAGGCGTTGCGTGCAAAGTCGCCGCTGCCGCCAATGCCGTTCATGATGGACGAGCCCATGACATGCGTGCTGTTGACGTTGCCGTACATATCGGCCTCGATCAGCGCGTTCATCGAAATCAGGCCCATGCGGCGGATCAGCTCCGGGTGGTTGGAGATCTCCTGCGGGCGCAGCATGATGCGCTGGCGGTAGTAGTCGATGTTGGCCAGAAAGCGCTCCATGGCCGCCGGGCTCAGCGCCAGCGAGGTGGTCGATGCTGTATCGAGCTTGCCCGACTCCAGCATGTCCAGCATGCCGTCCTGCAGCACCTCGGTATAGGCGTTCAGGTGGTCGAACGGGCCGTTGTTCAGCCCCGCCAGCACGGCGTTGGCGATATTGCCAACGCCCGACTGCAACGGCAGCAACTCGGGCGGCAGGCGGCCCACTTTCACCTCGTGCTGCAAAAAGTCGATGATGTTCTCGGCAATGCGCATGGAGCCCTCATCGGGTGCCGTGAACGCTGCCAGCCTGTCACGCTGGGCCGTTGGTACCACGGCAATCACCTTGCTCAGATCGCAATGCAGATAGGGCTCGCCAATGCGGTCGAACGGGTGCTCCATGGGTATGGGCTTGCGCCTGGGCGGGACGGCCGCACCGTAGTAGATGTCGTGCATGCCCTCGAGTTCGGCAGGCTGGGCACTGTTGACTTCGAGAATGATCTTGTCGGCCTGCTCCAGCCAGGTCTTGTTGTTACCCACCGAGGTCGATGGAATCAGACGACCGTCGGGCAGGATGCCCGCCACTTCGATCACCGCCACGTCAAGATGACCGAGGAAGCCGAACCACACATGCTGCGCAACATGGGACAGATGGATGTCTACATACTGCATGCGCCCCTCGTTGATCTCTTTGCGCACCGTGGGATCACTCTGGTAGGGCAGGCGGCGTTCAATGCCATGCACCTTGGCCAGTGCGCCATCGAGTTCGGGCGAGGTCGAAGCTCCCGTCCACAGACTGATGCGGAAGTTGCCGCCACTGGCGTTCTGCGCTTCGATGCGGCGTGCCAATGCCTGGGGCACGGCCTTGGGCGCACCTGCGGGAGTGAAGCCGCTCATGCCCAGTGTCATGCCGGATTGAATCAGGCCGGCGGCCTGGTCCGCCGACATGATGCGTTCGCGCAAGACAGGGCAAAGCACGCGATCTGCAGGAGATGCGGTGGAAAAGGAAGTCTGCATGTAATGTGTCTCGTCTTGCCAGCTTTCGTGAAGCGATATGGCTTTTTGTAGTTAAAGAGTTGCACTTTGACTGGTGCAAACCCGGATTGAACTACGACACACAGAAGGTCGCCAAGCGTAGTTGACTAGAGAAAACCCCGATGCGCTTTCTTAAAAGAAGCCAGCGAAATTGAATTCACAACTCAAATAAGTGAGCACCCATCGCTCAACGGACAACAGATGAAAACTTAAAACTGCTGAAATTTGTCTCCATGGCGGAGTTGCCAGAATGCAGGCGGAAATTACAAAATATTTGCCTGTACTCACTGCCAGCAGACATAGGCTGACAAAACGACCATGGTTCAGCAACCAGAATTCGACACATGGCTTTTGATACCTCCGGCTGGCAGCACAAGCTGCGACGCCTCGCCCACCCCTTGCAACCGCTGATCGACTCCGTGCAACTCTGGCTGCAGGCCGACGGTCTGCGCATGAGTGCCGCCATGTCGTTTTACGGCATGCTGAGCCTGGCGCCGCTATTGCTGGCTGTCGTGGGACTGCTCGGCTGGTGGCTGGATCGCAGCTATGTGGAAAGCACCTTGATCAGCCAGATACAGAGCGTGGTCGGAGAGCGCGCGGCACAGGTCGTCAAGAGCGCGCTGGCCAGCGCCCAGAATTCCAATCAGGGCTCGCTCGCGTCCGTGCTTGGTCTGGTGATGATGCTCTCGGGCGCCACGGGCGTGTTTGTAGAGCTGCAGGCTTCGCTGGACAAGCTCTGGTCCATGGGCGAAGAGTCTCGCCCGCAGGAAAACAAGCCCTGGTGGAGCATGGCCGTCTCACGTCTGTGGGGTTTGAGCTATGTCGTGGGCCTGGGCTTTTTGCTGCTGGTGTCCATGGTGATTTCAACCGCCATCCAGATGATCACCAAATGGGCCAATGACGAGCTGCAGCTTGTGCCGCTGGGCCCGCTGATGGGGCTGATCAACGAGGGCCTGTCCTTTGGCATTGCAGTGCTGCTGTTCTGGGGTCTGATGCGCATGGGTACCGGCATCAAACCCGTCACCCGATACCTGCTGCTGGGCTCGCTGACGGGAGCTGCCCTGTTCACCATCGGCAAACAGGCCCTGGCCTGGTATCTGTCCACCGCCGCCGTGGTATCGGCCTATGGTGCAGCCGGCTCGTTGGTGGTGGTGCTGATGTGGTTCTATTTCACCTCGGCCATCCTGCTGTTCTCGGCCGCCACGGCCAAGGCCTGCAGCAAGTCCAGGCTCAAGCTGCGCATGCCTTTCACCTCACCCAAGTTGCCCAGCCCTCGCCCTATGGATCTGGAGCGACTGCCAAAGAACGCGGGGGAGGGCATATGAATTGGTCAAGAGCGCTTTCTGGATAAGCACTGGCAGCTATCAGTAGATGCACAGATTAGTTAGCAAAAGCCAATGACCCGTCAACAGGAGGAGCAATGGGCTGCATATCGGGCAAGGTGTCCAGTGGCACCATGTGGCTCCAGTTAAACACTTGAATCGGCGCACTGCTACTGGGATTTCGCAGATTTTTTGCAGAGTTGATCCAAGGACTTGAGACACCCAGCCAATTTCCGAACAAATGTAAGAAATCAAATCCACTCAAAGGAACTTCAACCTTTTTCGCTTGCTGCTGCTTGGACGAAATGAAGAACAAAGGAGTGTCATAGGCCTCTCTGACTTGAGGCTGCACATAAATATTCTTTGTCGGCAGATGAAAACTATCCATCAGCTTTTCTGTTTCGCTCATCGGAGAGACGCGCAAGGAATGATCACTCACATAGAGGACTTCATAGTCTTCGGAGTACTGGGCCAGTAACTCGGTTAGAGTTTGCATGAACAGATCAAGCTTCTGCAAACTGGTCAGATAGCAGTCAATATGACGACCATGACCGGCATGCAATTTCACAGGCATGTCAGGTACGCGTGAACAGGCATGCGGGTGCGAACCCAGCATGTGAAGAAAGACCATAGAGTCTTGTGGCAACGCTTGTGGCTGCTCAAGTTTGTCGCGCAAGTAATTCAGCAAAGCGAAATCATCTTTCGCAGGCTCAATGACAGGCACTTTGTCCAGAAACCGGTGCTGGTCCGCCTGATGAGCCATTCGCGCCACGTTGGAATCATTCGGTCCCATGCTTCGTTGATTAGAAACCCAAAGTGTTGAATAGCCTGCTGCTTTGGCCAGCGCCACCACGTTGCGGTTCAGATCAAACTCACCATCGGACGAGCGGGAATGAGTCAGGGTCCGGCTCAAACTGGCTACCGTATTGGGCGCAGGCGAGTAGTAATGAGTAAATGCCGTCACCTTAGGCGAAGCCGCAAGAAAAGGCGTCGTGGCCCAAGGGCTGCCCATAAGCGACAAATACCGCTTGCTGACACTTTCCCCCACCACCAGAACCTTCAAGCTGCGGTTGTGCTTGACTTCCTGAATTTCCCAATCCACCGATTTCAGAATTTCGCCAACCACCGGCTTTTCTTTGAGGTATTTTTTATAGGCTACGACGCAGTGGTACGCGAACAATCCAAAAACATTGACTATCAGAAGAAAAACCCAGAGGCTTTTCTTGAAAACAAGCGACTTATCGTACGGCTTTTCAAGCAGCACAAATCGATGCACAAAAAGCAAAATAATCGTTAGAGCCGAGAGCAGGCAATCTCTCCAATTAAGGTTGGAGAGGAACTCCAGACTTTCACTGTCATTCGTCTCCAAAGCCGAGGCCACCAGACTCATGTTCGGTGCGCCGTAATCGATACCAACACCCAAAGCCATAAACAAAGCAAAGCACAGAGCTATGAGAAAGACTGCTGTGCATTCCCACCTTCTGCGTAGGCTGTAAAAAAACAAGGCTCCGGTCGACAGCGTAAAAAATACGCTTCTTGCGACGTCACCCGCATCTTCGAGATGCCCGTATCCAAGACCATAAACCAGCAAGCATGCAATAGCCGCCGAAATAATTATTTTTGTTGATTGCAGCATTAAAAATAAAAAAGCCTGCGAATCCGCAGGCTTGCATTAGTCGCGTTACAGACTGTTATTTTTCCACAAATGCGCGTTCGATGACGAAGTCACCTGGCGTTGTGGTGTTGCCTTCCTTGAAACCACGCTTTTCCAGCAGTTCCTTGAGTTCAGACAACATGGCGGGGCTGCCGCACAGCATGACGCGATCGGTCTCGGGATTCAGATCGGGCAGACCCAGGTTTTGCGGGAAAGTGCCGTTGTTGATCTGGGCCGAGATACGGCCCTGATTGCGGAAGGGCTCGCGTGTCACCGTGGGGTAGTAATGCAGCTTGCCCTTGACGATATCGCCGAGGAATTCATGCTCGGGCAGTTCCTTCTCGAACAACTCCTGATAGGCCAACTCCTGCACTTGACGCACGCCATGTACCACGACCACGTTGTCGAAACGCTCATAGGTCTCGGGGTCGCGCGCCACGGCCAGCCAGGGAGCCAGGCCGGTGCCAGTGCCGATCAGATACAGATTCTTGCCGGGCAGCAGATAGTCGATCAGCAGCGTGCCTGTGGGCTTCTTGCCCACGATGATGGTGTCACCCACCTGGATGTTCTGCAGCTTGGAAGTCAAAGGGCCCTCGGGTACCTTGATGGACAGGAACTCCAGATGCTCCTCATAGTTGGGGCTGGCGATGGAGTAGGCGCGCAGCAGGTTCTTGCCATCCACCTTCAGGCCGATCATGGTGAAGTGGCCGTTGGAAAAGCGCAGCGATGTGTCGCGGGTGGTGGTGAAGGAGAAAAGACGGTCGGTCCAATGGTGGACGGACAGCACGCGTTCTTCAAGAAAAGCACTCATGATTCGTCTGAAATAAAAACTCTAAGCAGAAAACCTGCGCGGCAAATGCTGGGCGGTGGCGGGGCACTGCAGGTCAGGGCTGCTAGCGCGTTGGCTGCCGGTTGCCAAGCGGGACAAGACCTATATTGTCCGGCAATTGCACAGAAACGGGGGAATCACCCATCAATGTCTTGAGATCGAATAGTGATAAGCAGAATGAAGCGCTCAGATACCGCCCGAACGCCGAAAAACTGGCTCACCCTTCTTGACTCAGGGAAAACGCTGCTCTAGGATCACCCCTCACGCGCTTGGAACAAGCGCTTTATTTGTCTATATAAATGCTCAAATTGAGCATTAGTGATTGCAACGACCCTGCGCTTCAAGCCATGGTCGCCCACCTAGCACCAAGGAGAATGACGATGCAGCTGCGCTGGTCCCTGCCCCTGCTGACACTGGCCGCCCTGCCCGCCTGGGCACAGGGCGTGATCAAGATTGGCGAAATCAACAGCTACAAGGCTCAACCCGCGTTTCTGGAGCCCTACAAAAAGGGCATGGAACTGGCGGTGGAGCAGGTCAATGCCGCAGGCGGCATTGCCGGCAAGAAGCTGCAGCTCATCGTGCGCGACGACAACGCCACGCCGGGCGATGCCGTGCGTGCCGCCGAAGAGCTCTACACGCGCGAAAAAATCGATGTGCTCACGGGCAGCTTTCTCTCGCACGTGGGCTTGGCACTGACCGATTACGCCAAGCAGAAAAAGCGCTTCTTCCTCGCCTCCGAGCCGCTGACCGACAAGATCGTCTGGGCCGACGGCAATCATTACACCTACCGTCTACGCGGCTCCACCTATATGCAGACCGCCATGCTGGTGGAGGAGGCGCTCAAGCTCAAGAAGAAGCGCTGGGCCATCGTCTACCCCAACTACGAATACGGCCAGTCCGCCGTTGCCACCTTCAAGACACTGATGAAGGCCAAGCAGCCCGATATCGAGTTTGTGGCCGAGCAGGCACCTGCACTGGGCAAGATCGACGCCGGCTCCGTGGTGCAGGCACTCGCTGACGCCAAGCCCGATGCCATCTTCAACGTGCTGTTCGCCACCGACCTCGGCAAGTTCGTGCGCGAAGGCAATACACGCGGCCTGTTCAATGGCCGTGAAGTCGTAGGGCTGCTGACCGCAGAGCCCGAATACCTGGACCCGCTCAAGAAAGAAGCGCCTATCGGCTGGACCGTGACCGGCTATCCCTGGTATTCCATCAACACCCCCGAACACGCAGCCTTCCTCAAGGCCTATCAGGCCAGGTTCAAGGACTACCCGCGCCTGGGCACCATCGTGGGCTACAACGCCATCCAGTCGATTGCTGCGGGCCTGCGCAAGACCAAGGGCGACCCCGACACCGAGAAACTGATTGCGGCCTTCAAGGGCCTGGAAGTCGCCACGCCCTTCGGCCCCATCACCTACCGGACACAGGACAACCAGTCCACGATGGGAGCCTATATCGGCAAGACCGCCTATGACGCGAAGCTGGGACGCGGCGTACTGGTCAACTACCACTATGCCGACGGCAAGAACTACCAGCCCACCGACGAGGAAGTGAAGAAGCTGCGCCCCGCGACAGCGAACTGATTTCGCTTCGGCGAAAATGTCGGGCCACCTGCATTCACGCAGGTGGCTTTTCTTATTCACCCACACTATGTCGAGCTTCAGGAGCTAAGCAGCATGAGTGCATCCGGCCTGCTGGCCCAGTTGCTCAACGGACTGGCCAGCGCATCGTCGCTGTTTCTGGTTTCGGTCGGGCTGTCGCTGATCTTCGGTGTCACCCGCACCATCAACTTCGCCCATGGCTCGTTCTACATGCTGGGCGCCTTCATCGCCTACAGCAGCGTGGACCTGCTCTCGCCCCATATTGGTTTCTGGCCCGCGCTGCTGCTGGCTCCGCTGGCCTGCGGCGCACTGGGGGCGCTGACCGAGACACTGCTTCTGCGCCGCATCTACAAGGCGCCCGAGCTGTTCCAGTTGCTGGCCACGTTTGCGCTGGTGCTGGTCATCAAGGATGCGGCGCTGTGGCTGTGGGGCCCCGAGGAACTGTTCGGCCCGCGTGCCGCAGGGCTTGAAGGCTCGGTGGAGATTCTGGGCCGCCAGTTCCCCACCTACGATCTGTTCTTGATAGCTGTCGGCCCTTGCGTCCTCCTGGGCCTCACGCTTCTATTGACCAGGACCCGCTTTGGCACCCTGGTGCGTGCCGCCACACAGGACCGCGAAATGGTGGGTGCCCTGGGCGTCAACCAGGCCTGGCTGTTCACCGCCGTCTTCGCACTGGGCACGCTGCTGGCAGGCCTTGGCGGCGCGCTGCAGCTGCCGCGTGAGCCCGCCAGTCTGGAGATGGACATGCTCACCATTGGCGCCGCGTTTGTGGTGGTCGTGGTCGGCGGCATGGGCAGCATACCGGGGGCCTTCATTGCCGCGTTGCTGGTGGCGGAGCTCAAGGCCGTCTGCGTCTGGCTGGGCGTGCAGGAGATCGCGGGTCTTGAGCTGTCGTTCTCCAAGCTCACGCTGGTGGTGGAGTTCCTGGTCATGGCCGTGGTGCTGATCTGGCGACCCTGGGGCCTGTTGGGCAAGCCACAGGCGCTGGCACGCAGCGCTGGCGAGCCCGAGCAACCTCTGCACCGCACAGGCCGTGGCGCATCGGCCGCCTGGCTGTGCCTGCTGACCCTTCTGGTGCTGCTGCCGCTGATGGCCAGCAGCGCCGAAGGCGGCAGCTACGCCACCGTGCTGCTGGCCGACATCTTTGTCGCCGCACTGTTCGCGAGCAGTCTGCACTTCATACTCGGGCCCGGCGGCATGCACTCCTTCGGTCATGCGGCCTACTTTGGCCTCGGTGCCTACGGTGCAGCACTGCTGGTGCGTACGCTGAATCTGCCCATGGAAGCCGCACTGCTGCTCGGCCCCCTGGCCGCCGCTGCGGGCGCCCTGCTCTATGGCTGGTTCTGCGTGCGGCTGTCAGGCGTCTACCTGACCATGCTGACGCTGGCGTTTGCGCAGATCAGCTGGGCCATCGTCTTTCAGTGGGATGACTTCACGGGCGGCAGCAACGGCCTGACTGGCGTATGGCCCCCCGAATGGGCATCACAGGGTCCGGCGTTCTACTGGCTGGCTCTGGGCATCTGCGCACTAGGCATCTATCTGCTGCGCCGCCTGCTGTTTTCGCCGCTGGGCTACGCGCTGCGCGCATCGCGCGACTCGGCTCTGCGGGCCGATGCGATCGGCATCGACGTGCGCCGCATTCAGTGGACGGCGTTCGTGATCGCCGGGCTGTTTGCCGGTCTGGCCGGAGCGCTGTTTGCCTTCAGCAAGGGCGGCGTGGCACCCGACGCCATGTCGGTCACCAAATCGGTGGATGCACTGGTCATGGTGCTGCTGGGCGGCGTGCAGACGCTGGCCGGCCCCATGGTGGGCGCAGCAGCCTTTACCTGGCTGCACGACACCGTGGCGCGCAACACCGAATACTGGCGCGCGCTGATGGGGGCGACCATGCTGATTCTGGTGCTGCTGGCACCGCAGGGCATTGCAGGCTATGCGCAACTGCTGTGGTCGCGCACATGTGGCAAGGTATGCGGCAAGGACAAAGCAGGAGCCAGGACATGAACCTGCTGCAAGTACAGAACCTCAGCAAGGCCTTTGGCGGCGTGAAAGCCGTGCAACAGGTTTCATTCGACCTGCAGGCGGGCGAGCTGCTGGCCCTGATCGGCCCCAACGGCGCGGGCAAGAGCACTACCTTCAACATGGTCGGCGGCCAGTTAGCGCCCGATAGCGGCCAGGTGCTGCTGAACGGCCAGCCCATCACGGGCCTGCCGCCACGCGCCATCTGGCGCAAGGGTGTGGGACGCACCTTTCAGATTGCACAGACTTTTGCCTCGCTCAGCGTGGCGGAAAACGTGCAGATGGCTCTGCTGTCGGCCGATTGCAGGATCTTCAGCTGGTGGCCGCGTGCCGCCAGCCACCGCCGTGCCGACGCACTGGCCCTGCTGGAGCAGGTGGGCATGGCCGCTCAGGCCGATCGCCCCTGCAGCGCTCTGGCCTATGGCGATGTGAAACGAGTGGAGCTGGCCATGGCGCTGGCCCATGACCCGCAATTGCTGCTCATGGACGAACCCACGGCCGGCATGGCCCCGGGTGAGCGTGTGGCTCTGATGCAGCTGACGCGCCGGATTGCGCAGCAACGCCGCATGGGCGTGCTGTTTACCGAGCACAGCATGGATGTGGTTTTCGGTCAGGCGGACCGTGTGGCCGTGCTGGTGCGCGGCCAGTTGCTGGCCGAAGGTACGCCGCAAGCCATTCGCGACGACGCGCGCGTGCAGCAGGCCTACCTCGGTACCGGCCTTGTTCTTGAAAAACAGCAATGAATCAAATGCATAGCAACCAGCACTTGATGGATAAGGGCAAGAGCCCCAAATTGCTTGAAGTCCAGAACCTCAACGCCTGGTATGGCGCGGCCCATATCCTGCATGAGGTATCGCTGAACGTGGGGCGCGGCGAGGTCGTGGCACTGATGGGGCGCAATGGCGCAGGCAAGTCCACCACGCTCAAAAGCATTGCCGCCCTGGTGCCGCGCCGCGAGGGCAGTATTCGCTTCATGGGAGAGGCGATAGAGAAAAAAGCCTCGCACCAGATCGCACAGCGCGGCCTGGGCTATGTGCCCGAGGACCGCCGCATCTTTACCGAACTGACGGTGCTGGAAAACCTCGAGGTCGGCAAGCAAAAGCCACGCCGCTGGCCCGACGGCCAGGCAGTGCCGCACTGGACACCCGAAAAGCTGTTCGCACTTTTCCCCAACCTGGGCGAGATGCCCGAGCGCCTTGGCGGGCGCATGAGCGGTGGCGAGCAGCAGATGCTGAGCGTGGCCCGCACGCTGATGGGCCAGCCCTGTCTGGTGCTGCTGGACGAGCCCTCCGAGGGGGTTGCTCCGCTGATCGTCGAGCAGATGGCGCGCACGATTCTGGAGCTGAAGGCACAGGGCATTGGCATCTTGCTCAGCGAGCAGAACCTGCCGTTTGCCGAGGTCGTGGCCGACCGGGCCTATGTGCTGGAAAAAGGTCAGATCGTGCACGCGGCCAGCATGGCCGAGCTGGCGGGCGACAAGGCGACACGCCAGCAATATCTGGGCGTTTGAAAGCCGAGGTTCAGCGCGTCGGCAGCAAGGGCGTCAGCGCGCGCAGCCGGCTGGAGCGCAACAGGCTGCTCGGCAGCAGATAACGGCCGCCCAGAATCGGCAGTTCCACCTCGGTAAATACCACCTCGAGATCCGCTCCACTTTGCAGCCAGGCCTGCCAGACCAGCGTGGTGCAATAGATGCCCTTGCCCGAGCCCAGCAGCTGAAACGGCTGGCCCTGCTGGGCCATGGCCCAGGCCACGGCCCGCTCACGCGTGCCGGGGTCGGAAGCGACCTGATACAGGCGATAGGCCTGAGCGCGCTGAGCGTCCAGAAAAAAGTCCAGCGAATCCAGCACCACGGCATCCGCCTGACCAGGGCGCTCGGACGGCGTGGCATGCAACACCTGCCACTGACCGGGCCGCCCCACCAGCATGCCCACATGGCTGAAGTCACCATGGTCCACGGCTTGCACCAGGTGGCTGACGTTCTCCGTCCCACGACGAAAGATCAGATCGCCGGGCGCAGCCTGAGGCGGCAATGGCAGCATTGCAAAAGCGAGGCCCGCGGAGCAGGTCGACACCGCGATCACAGCGGCCGATGCCAGCCGCGCAAGCATCACAGCAACACTTTCCAGACACCTTCTTCCTGGACCAGATTGATGCGCTCGCGGCGGGTGCTGCCATCGCGATAGCTGACCAGCACCCTGAGCTTGATGACCTGCTCTTCCTCGGAAACTGTTCTTTCCACCACTTCCACCTTGGCCAGGCCGCCCTTGGAGTCGATCATTCCCTTGGCGCCTGCCAGCATGCGGCGCAGCTTGTGCTCAAAACTCGCCAGCTGCTTCCTGGAAATATTGCGTGCCGAGATCAGGGTAATGCAGGCGTCGAAATCGCCAGCCGCCATCAGCGCGTAAAAGCGCTGGATCAGCACATCCTGACTTTGTTCAGGGGTAGTCGTGGCACAGGCCGACAGCCCCAGAGCCAGAGGCAGCGAGAAGGAAAGATACAGACAGCAGCGGCGGGAAAGGGAGACAGAAGCAGACACGGACCGGGTACAGCAAAAACAAGGAAGGCCGCAGTGTAGTCGCCACAACGGCCCTGCCCTTGCCTGCAGTCAGTGCACCGGCTTATTCGACCACCACCGGACTGAACTCCGGTGGTGCGCCGAAATAGGCGCGCGGAGACGGCGGCTGCGCGCCATCAATGTCCTGCACGCCGTACTGGCTGGCCAGTTCGGCCGTGTAGAACACGCCGCCGGAGCGCTTTTCCAGGCAGTCGGCATCGCCATGCAAGGCCAGCACCACCCGGCCTATGAATTGCGGCGTTTCGGCGCTGTCGAAGCTGTCGCCGTACTTGTCGGGTTCGGCCGCGCAGACACGTTCGGAGCGTTCGGTCCTGACCAGTCCAGGCCAGAGCGAAACCACGCTTACGCCGGCAGGCCTGAAATCGTGGGCCATGTCGAAGCTCATCTTGTCCGAGCCGGCTTTGCCCGCGCCATAGGCCGGCCCATGCATATAGCAGCGGCTGCCTGCCGACGAGATATTGACCACCAGGCCGCGAGCCGCGATCAGCAGCCCCGCCGCGCAATGGCTGGCCACGTAGGTGGAGCGCAGCCCCACATCGAGCAGCCCGGTCATCTCCAGCGGCTTTTGCCAGAACGGGCCAGGCACGGTCAGCGGATCGGGAATCGCAATTGCACAGTTGACCAGAATGTCGAGCCGGCCATGCTCGCGGCGTACGCGCTCGAACAGCGCCGCCACCTGGACATCATCGCCATGATCACAGGCCACGGCAATGCCGTTGCCGCCGGCAGCCGTCACATCGGCGGCCGTCCTGCCCACCGTGCCGGGCAAGGGCGAGTCGCCCTCCTTCACGCTGCGCCCGGTGACATAGACGGTGGCCCCCGACGCGCCCAGCGCCAGCGCCACCCCCCGGCCCACGCCACGGCTGCCCCCCGTCACCACACATACCAAAGCCTGGTTCATGCTCTTTCCTTTGTGTCTTGAAGCAGCATGAATCTGGAGCAAACCACGGCGCCCGGCAACGTCCGATAAGACTATGTATTGCGATGCATGCGCTGCAGGGCCCAGGCGTGGCGGGCCAGTGTCTGCTGCGCCAGATGGAGCACGGGCGCATCGACCATGCGGCCGTCCAGAACGCAGACACCGCCGCCGGCCTCGGCCAGTGCCTGGCACAGGCGCTGCGCCTGGGTCACTGCAGCGGGGTCGGGGTCGAAGACAGCGTGCAGCGGCTGCACCTGGGTCGGGTGAATGCACAGCTTGCCGCCAAAGCCCATGCGCCGCGCGCGTGCCGCGTCATGGGCCAGCCGCTCGGGGTTGCGTGTGTCTACTGTCACGCCGTCCACGGCCGCGCCGATGCCTGCACGGCGCGAGGCCAGGACCAGGGCCATGCGCATGGGCAGGAGTTCTTCCTCGCCCTGCTCGCAGGCCATGCCCGCATCGACCTGGAAGTCCAGGTGGCCGAAGGCCAGCCGCACCACCTGGGGCGCGGCGGCCAGGGCGTCGGCCGCGTCCAGGCCGGCCACACTCTCGATCAGAGGTAGCAAGGCCGCCTGCGCCCCCGCAGCCTGCGCCACTGCATGCAGGGTCTGGGCACGCTCAGCCTTGGAAACCACTGCACCGGCCACGCCCATCTCCACCAATTGCGCCAGCGCACGCAGGTCCTCGGCATGCCAGGGTGTGCCTTCCGCGTTGATGCGCACCAGCAGGCGTGCGCGCTGCGCGGCTTCCAGCGCTTCCACGGCCTGGGCCAGCATCTGGCGCGCGCCCTCCTTGTCGGCCGGGGCCACGGCGTCCTCCCAGTCGGCGATCACCATGTCGGCACCGCTGCCCATGGCCTTGCCCAGGCGCTCGGGCCGCGTGGCGGGGACGAAGAGAAAGGAAGTGGCCTGTCGCGCCAGATCGTGCATGCGTATGTCCTTGCGGGAGTGCTTATTCGGCCGAGACGCCTGCGGCCTTGATGACCTTGTCCCAGCGCGCCACCTCGGCCTGCAGGTGGGTGCGCAGGCCTTCCGGCGTGGCCTTGTCGGGCGTGACCAGGTCGGAGCTGAGTTCGGCGATGCGCTTTTTGACGTTCTCGTCCTTGATGGCCACGTTCAGCGCCTTGTTGATGGCCATGACCACCTCCCTTGGCGTGCCCTTGGGCGCGTACATGCCGTGCCAGACCTTGACGTCAAAGCCCTTCAGGCCCTGCTCGTCCAGCGTCGGAATGCTGGGCAGGGACGACAGACGCTTGGGCGTGGTCACGCCGAAGACCTTGGCGCGCTGGCCGTCCTTGATCACGGGCACGGTCTGGGTGGTCTGGTCACACAGCAGGTCCACCTGGCCGCCCATGAGATCGTTCATGGCAGGGCCTGCACCCTTGTAGGGTACTGTGGTGAGCTTGACGCCCGCCTGGTGCATGAACAGCATGCCGCACAGTTGGGAGACGGCGCCGATGCCGGCATTGGCCAGCGAGACCTTGTCCTGGTTCTTCCTCACGTAGTCCAGCAACTCGGCGAAGTTGCCGGCCGGGAAGTCCTTTCGCGACAGCAGGGTCATGGGCACGTCCAGCACCTGGCCGATGTACTCGAAGTCCTTGAGCGGGTCATAGGGCAGCTTCTTGTACAGCGCGGGTGCCGTGGCCATGCCCATGTGGTGGATGAGGATGGTGTAGCCGTCCGCCTTGGCCTTGGCTACGCGGGCCGGTGCGATGGTGCCGCCCGCTCCCACGGTGTTTTCCACCAGCACGCTCTGGCCTAGCACCTGCCCCATGGGAATGGCCAGCAGGCGCGCCACCACGTCGGTAGGTCCACCCGCACTGTAGGGAACGACAAGGACAACCGGCTTCTCCGGCCAGGAACTGGCTTGGGCGCCGGCGCATGCCGCCAGTGCGCAGGCGGCAGCCGCTGCGTGAACAAGGCGGCGGCGGAAAGGGTTTGTGCTTTGCATGGTTTGTCTCCTGTGCACTTTGGTGGAAGCGGGAGACGCTCTGGGACGGCGCCTTTCCCGTGGATCCGCCGGCCGGGGCCGGCGGGAAAACTCAGTCCAGCAGGCGCTGCACGCGCGGCCACTGCGCGACCTGCCACAGCCGCTGCACGGCCGCCTTGGCAGGCGCGTCCTGCAGCACCCCGCCGTAGGCGATCAGCCGCAGCGCCTTGGCCGTGATCTCCTCACGCGACAGCGTGTTGCCCGGGTCGCCCTTGGGCTCTTCCACGCGGCCGTGCAGCGTGCGGCCATCGGTGGTGAGCACGGTGACCTTGCCTATCCAGCGGCGCGGGTAGGCGGCATCGACCTCAGGGTCCAGCTCCATGCTCACCTTCTCGCGCAGGGCCACGGTGGTGGCGGCCAGGTATTCGCTGTCGAATTCGTCGAGGCCGGCATGGCCGTGGCGCGCAGCCAGCGCCAGCACGGTTCCCATGGAGAACTTGCTCTGGTGCACGGTGCTTGGACTGACCACGGGGCCCAGCACATCGATGGCGCCCTGGTGCACATGGCAGGTGACCTGTGCCAGATCGACGGGGGTCAGGCTGTGCTGCTGCATGACCTGCAGCAACGCGTCAGCCGCCGGGTGGGTGTGGCGGCAGGAGGCATGCCATTTGAACGAGGTCTCGGCCGTGGCCCAACGCATGCCCAGGCCATCCGTGAGACGCGTGGGATCGGCATCCGTTGACATGCCTGCAGCCAGTCCCTGCGGCCCCGTGAAGATGTCCTGCGCGCCCGTGAAGCCGTCCTGCGCCAGGAAGGCGGCCGTCAGTCCCGCCGAGGCGGCATGCGCCGTGTGCAGCTGCTTGCTGTCGGCGCCTGTGCGCAGAAACTCCCACAGCCCGGCCGACTGCGTGCCGGCCGAGCCGAAGGCATGCTGCATCTGCTCGGGCGTCAGCTTGAGCAGGCGGCCCACGGCGGCAGCCGCTGCCAGCGTGCCGGCAGTGGCCGTGGTGTGGAAGATACGGTAGTGGCTGCGGCCCAGAAACTCGCCCACGCGGATGCCGACCTCGTAGCCGGCCACGCAGGCGGCCATGAGCTCGGTGCCGCTGGCGCCGATGCTCTGGGCCACGGCCAGCGCGGGCGGGAAGACCACAGCGGCGGGATGGAACACCGAGCCGTTGTGCACATCGTCCTGCTCGGTCACATGCGAGGCCGCGGCATTGGCCTGGGCCGCCATCATGGGCGAGGTGGTGACGGCACTGCCCAGAATCTCGCAAGGCCCCTGCGCCGGCCCCTGGGACAGCGCGAAGCGCGTAATGCTCTGCACGGGGCGCGCGCCCTGGCCCGCCATCACCGAACCGAACCAGTCCACCCAAAGATCTTCGGCGCGGCGCTGCACCTCCTGCGGAATGTCCTCCCAGCGCAGCGTGGCGGCGAACCGCGCCAGCGGATGGATGCTCACCTGGGTCTCATTCTTCATGGGGTCACTCCCGCGCATACAGTGCGCACAGTTATCACAGAGTCGCTTCTTCGGCGTAAAGAGCACGGATGCGCTCGGTCGACCAGCCCAGCTCGGCGAGGATGGCCTCGCTGTGCTCACCTACGGCGGGCACGGCCTCCATGCGGTAGTCAAAGGCACTGTTGGCACCGGGGGGGAGCAGGGCCTGCACGGGGCCGGCCGGTGTGTCCACGCTGCGCCAGCGCTGGCGCGCGGCCAGTTGCGGATGGGCCCACAGGCCGGCCATGTCGTTGACTCGCGCATTGGCAATGCCGGCCGCATCCAGCCGCTGCACCACCTGGGCAGCATCCAGCGCGTTGAACACATCCAGGATCAGCGCTCGCAGCTCCTCACGGTTGGCGTTGCGCTGCGCATTGCTGTCAAAGCGCGCATCGCCAGCCAGAGCAGGCTGCAGCAGCACCTGCTCGCAAAAGAGCTTCCATTCGCGCTCGTTCTGCAGGCCCAGCATCACCGTGCCGCCGTCACCGGCCTCGAAGGGCCCGTAGGGATAGATGCTGGCGTGCGAGGCGCCCGTGCGCGGCGGTGGCGGCGCACCGTCGAAGGCGTAGTACATGGGATAACCCATCCACTCGCCCAGCGCCTCCAGCATGGAGACATCGATATGGCTGCCCTCGCCCGTGCGCCCGCGCAGCAGCAGGGCCGACAGGATATTGGTGTACGCATACATGCCGGCGGCGATATCCGCCACCGAGATGCCGGCCTTGGACGGCACCTCGGGCGTGCCCGTGACCGAGAGAAACCCCGCCTCGCTCTGGATCAGCAGGTCATAGGCCTTCTTGTCGCGGTAGGGGCCGTCTGCGCCGTAGCCGCTGATGTCGCAGACGATGAGCTTGGGGTTACGAGCCTTCAGCACCTCCCAGGACAGCCCCATGCGTGCGGCAGCGCCGGGCGCCAGGTTCTGCACCAGCACGTCGGCGCCTTCGAGCAGTTGCATCAGCGCCTCCAGCGCATCGGGCCGCTTGAGATCGAGCGCCAGGCTTTGCTTGCTGCGATTGATCCAGGTGAAGTGCGAGGATTGGCCGTTGACGCGCTGGTCATAGCCGCGCGCGAAATCGCCGCTTCCAGGACGCTCCACCTTGATCACGCGCGCGCCCAGATCGGCGAGCTGGCGGGTGCAGAAAGGCGCGGCCACCGCATGTTCCAGCGAGACGACGGTGATGCCGTCGAGGGGTCGAAGACTATGCTTTTTCATCTTGGAAATCCATTGCACTTTGGCGAAACTCACGAACCGAACAACTGGCGCGCTCAAAGCCAGGGACAGCAAGCAGGGGCCTTGGCGGCCCCGCCGCCCCGCAGCGAGGCTGTCGCCGGATGCCCGTACGCCCCCCGGCGCGAAGCGACTCAGGGGGTCTTCATTTCAGAATGAACGTGGCAGGCCCAGCAGGTGCTCGGCCACATAGGAATAGATCAGATTGGTGGAGATCGGCGCCACCTGATAGAGGCGGGTCTCGCGGAACTTACGCTCCACGTCGTATTCGCAGGCAAAGCCGAATCCTCCGTGGAACTGGATGCAGGCATTGGCTGCCTCCCAGCTGGCCTTGGCCGCAAGATACTTGGCCATATTGGCCTGTGCGCCCATGGACTCGCGCGCATCGAACAGTTCGCAGGCCTTCCAGCGCATAAGATTGGCGGCCTCGACCTCGATGAAGGCATCGGCGATCGGGAACTGCACGCCCTGGTTCTGGCCGATGGGGCGGCCGAACACCTGACGGTCCTTCACGTAATTCGTCACACGATCCAGGAACCAGTAGCCGTCACCTATGCACTCGGCCGCGATCAGCGTGCGCTCGGCGTTCAGACCGTCGAGGATGTACTTGAAACCCTTGCCTTCCTCGCCGATCAGGTTCTCCTCGGGGATCTCCAGGTTCTCGAAGAACAGCTCGTTGGTCTCGTGGTTGACCATGTTGGGGATGGGGCGCACGGTCAGGCCGCTCTTCTGGGCCTCGGCCAGATCCACCATGAAGATGGACATGCCTTCGCTCTTCTTCTTCACGTCGGCCAGCGGCGTGGTGCGCGCCAGCAGGATCATGAAGTCGCTGTGCTGGATGCGGCTGATCCAGACCTTCTGGCCGTTGACCACATAGCGCCCGTCCTTCTTCACGGCGCTGGTCTTGATCTTGGTGGTGTCCGTGCCCGTGGTGGGCTCCGTGACACCCATGGACTGCAGCCGCCATTCGCCCGAGGCGATGCGCGGCAGGTATTTTTCCTTCTGCGCCTGCGAGCCATGGCGCAGCAGCGTGCCCATGTTGTACATCTGGCCGTGGCAGGCACCCGAGTTGCCGCCGCAGCGGTTGATCTCCTCCATGATGACGCTGGCCTCGGTCAGGCCCAGGCCGCTGCCGCCGTACTCCTGCGGAATCAGCGCGGCCAGCCAGCCCGCCTGCGTGAGCGCGTTGACGAAGGCTTCGGGGTAGATGCGCTGCTCGTCGATCTTGCGGAAATACTCGTCGGGGAACTCCGCGCACAGCGCGCGGATGGCATCGCGGATCTCGTGGTGGTTGTTGGAGCTGGTGTGTTCAATCATTTCAAGCCTTCTGGCGACAAACGCTTGTCCAGCAAGCGCTATCTAGCTATGGGTTCAGTCTTCAAGCCACGGTGGCCGTGGCATGCATGGTCAGAAGCCCTTCGTGGTCCTGCGCCCACAGGTCGATGGTCCTGCCGTCCTCGCGTGGCTTGCCGTGAACACTGAAAGGATGAAGGTCGAAGGTCGGCCGCAAGGCCTTGAAGTCGAACGCGACCAGCCTGGCGCCGGGCAGCTGGCGGCGCAGCAGATCGAGCAGCAGCGTGGCAATCAGCGGACCATGCACGATCAGGCCCGGGTAGCCCTCGACCTGGGTCACGTACTGGCGGTCGTAGTGGATGCGGTGACCGTTGAAGGTCAGCGCCGAGTAGCGAAACAGCAGCACGTCGTCGGGAACGATGGTGCGAGACCAGGCCGCCTGGCCGGCGAGCGGCGGCTGCTGCGGTGGCGGCACCGGGTCGCAGGGCCTTGCAGCGCCCCGGTAGACGATGTCGTGCTCTTCGGTCAGCGCCAGACCGTCCTGGTTCGAGAAACGGTGCTCCACCAGCACGAACAGCAGCTCGCCCGAGCGTCCTGTCTTGTGCTGCACGCTGCGGATGGTGGAGACGCGCTGCACCTGCTGCCCCACACGCAGCGGATTGAACGCTTCCCAGCGCAGCCGACCGCCCGCCCACATGCGGCGCGGCAGCGGCACGGGCGGCAGGAAGCCGCCGCGCCGGGGATGCCCGTCGGGTCCTATCTCGCTCTGGCGCGCATGCGGCAGGAAATACAGCCAGTGCCATAGCGGCGCCACCGGCGTACCGTGTGCGGGAGCAGGGTCATCCCGGTCCAGCGTGGCCGACAGGGCCCGCAAGGGAGCGGAGGTGATGAGGTCGAGCGTAGTTTCGCTTTTGCTCTGCCAGGCCTGAAGATGCGCCAGATTGGCGTCGTCGATGATTGCAGGTTGCGGTTCTGTCATGGCTGCCATGGTCGAGGCAGCGACGTCGTCAGGCAAGCCGCGTTTTTGAAAGCATGTCTTCAGCGCTGCCTAAGGGCGTGACAACCCGTGGTGCGCAACAGCGGCTTTCACGCTGACGAAGTCCGTCCTCGGGATTGGCAAATGGCGTCCGCGCCGGTTTGCCGGCATGCTGGGCTCATCTCTCACGACAACAGCAAAGGACGACAAGCCATGGCCCAGAAGATGATGCAAGACAAGGTCGTAGTGGTGACCGGCGCCGGAGGCGGCATCGGTCGAGACATTGCCTTGGCCATGGCGGCGTCGGGAGCCAGAGTGGTGGTCAACGACATCGGCACGTCCACCACAGGCGAAGGCACCGACGCCGGTCCGGCGCAGAAAGTGGTCGACGAGATCAAGTCCGCAGGCGGCCAGGCCGTTGCCAGTACCGACAGCGTCTCTGAAGCGGCCAGTGCCAGCCGCATTGTGCAATGCGCGGTGGACAGCTTTGGCCGCATCGATGGCGTCGTCAACAACGCCGGCATTCTGCGCGACCGCTTCTTCCACAAGATGAGCCTGGAGGAGTGGGACGCCGTCATCAAGGTTCATCTCTACGGCAGCTACTTCATGAGCCGCGCCGCCGCCAACCACTTCAAGGAACAGGAAAGCGGCGCCCTGGTCCACATGACGTCCACCTCCGGCCTGATCGGCAACCTGGGCCAGGCCAACTACAGCGCTGCCAAGCTGGGCCTAACCGCCCTGTCCAAATCCATTGCGTTGGACATGGCCAAGTTCAATGTGCGCTCCAACTGCATCGCTCCCTTTGCCTGGAGCCGCATGATCGGCTCCATCCCCACCGATACCCCCGAGCAGCAGGCGCGCGTGACCAAGATTCAGCAGATGACGCCCAACAAGATCGCGCCGCTGGCGGTCTATCTGCTGTCCGACCAGGCCAGGGATGTGAACGCCCAGGTCTTTGCCGTGCGTAACAACGAGCTGTTTCTGATGAGTCAGCCGCGTCCGCTGCGCTCGGTGCATCGCCGCGAAGGCTGGACACCCGAGTTCATTGCCGAGCACGGCATGCCCGCGCTCAAGGCCTCATTTGTACCCATGGATCGCTCGGCCGACGTGTTCAGCTGGGATCCGGTGTGACGGCTCCCTCCTGAGGTGCTGCGCGCCTTCCCCCAAGGGGGACGACAGCCTTGCTGCGGCGCGGCCCTTGCTCGCTGTCTGCTGACATGCGCCGCGCCAGTTTTTAAGGCCGCCCCCCCCCTTAGGCGAGAGTGTGGGGCGAGGAGCCCCTGCAAAGCGAGGCGTTCGCCAGATGCGCCGATTCACAACCACTGCCCCCACAGCGAATCACACCGAGGAGCCTGTACATGGCCATTGACTACCACCACCTCAAGGCGCGCCACTTCGAGCCTGTGCACCAGCAATACAGCGCACGCGACAGCATGTTGTATGCGCTCAGCCTGGGTCTGGGCAACGACCCGCTGGATCACAGCGCCCTGCCTTATGTGTTTGAGGGCAAGGACGGCCAGGGCCTGCTCACCCTGCCTTCTCAGGCCGTGGTGCTGGGTTACCCCGGCTTCTGGGCGCGCGAGCCCGACACCGGCATCGACTGGGTCAGGCTGCTGCATGGCGAACAGCGCATGCGGCTGCACCGACCGCTGCCAACTGCCGCCCAGGTCGTGGGCCACAACCGGGTCACCCATCTGACGGACAAGGGCGAAGACAAGGGCTGCATCATGGTGACAGAGCGCCGCCTGGAAACCACCGACGGCACGCTGCTGGCCACCGTACAGCAGGTATCTTTTCTGCGCGGTGATGGGGGCTTCAGCCAGACCGGACAGCCCACGGACACCCCGCTGCCCGCGCTGCAATCCACACCGGAAGACAATGCACCGCACTTCACGGACATCCAGGCAACTCGCCCCGAGGCCGCGCTGCTCTACCGCCTCTGCGGTGATTACAACCCTCTGCATGCAGACCCCGCAGTCGCCACGGCCGCGGGCTTTGAGCGCCCCATTCTTCATGGTCTGGCCAGCTATGGCCTGGTCACCCGCGCCCTGTTGCGCCAGTGTGCGGGCGGCGATGCCTCACGCTTTCGGGCACTGGACATCCGTTTTGCCTCACCGGTCTTTCCCGGCGAAACCCTGGTCACCGAAATCTGGCGTGTGCCTGGCAGCCAGACGCATTACCAGTTGCGTGCCAAGGTGCAGGAACGCGACAAGCTGGTGCTCAGCCATGGTTTTGCGGAGCTGATGTGATCCCCCTTCGGCGCGTTGAGCCTTCCCCGCATCACGGCGCTCGCAGGCAGGGGATGCGGGGCGCCCCTTGTACGCAGCTCTGACCTAGGCCACGTCGGCTCTGGGCTTTGCACCACCGGTTTGCCTCCCTCTGCCAAGAAGATGTGTGAGGAACTGCCCAGCCTGCACATTCCGTTCTTTCCTCTCTTTGACTGGTACCAACCATGAACACTCCTGCCGTATTGACCGCCGTAGAAAACGGTGTGGGAACCATTAGCCTCAACCGCCCCGAAGCGCGCAACGCCCTGAGCCTGGAAGTGCGCGACGGTCTGGCCCGGGCCGTAGTCCAGATGCGCGACGACGCCAATGTGCACACCGTGATTCTCACCGGCGCCGGCGGCGCCTTCTGTTCGGGCGGCGACATCGGTCTGATGATGAACAGCCGGCAAGACGGTGTGGCTCACCGGGAGCGTATGCGAGCCTTGCACCAATGGTTTGCCGAGCTGGTGAACATGGAAAAACCGGTGATTGCCGCCGTCGATGGCGCGGCCTTTGGTGCCGGACTGAGCCTGGCCCTGGTTGCCGACTTTGTGCTTGCCACACGCCGCTCCAAGTTCTGCGCCGTCTTCGGTCGCATCGGCCTGGTGCCAGACCTGGGCGCCATGCAGCTGCTGCCACGCAGCGTGGGTCTGCAAAAAGCCAAGGAGCTGGTGTTCACCGCACGCACCGTGGCTGCGGACGAGGCCAAGGCTCTGGGCATGGTCTACGACCTCGTCGAAGACGCTGCCGCATTGCAGCTGGCAGCCCAGCAACTGGCCGCCCGTTTTGCCGACGCATCGACGACGGCCATCGGTATGGCCAAGAACATCATGAACCAGTCCTTCGAGCTGAACGCCCATGCAATGGCGGAGCTGGAAGCCAGTGCACAAGCCATTTGCCGCGGCTCCGACTACCACTTGGACGCAGTGCGCCGCTTCAAGGACAAGCAAGCACTGCGCTTTGACTGGGATCGCAAGGAATGAGCACGATTGCTACGCGACTGCAGGCCTTGCTGCGTCCCGGCGACACCTTGTGGTGGGGTCAGGCCACGGCCGAGCCGCTGACCTTGACCCGCACCCTGGTGCAGCACCGTCATGCGCTGGCGCAAGGTGGTCGGTTGCAGGTGTTTGTGGGCCTGGGCCTGTCGGACACACTGCAACCCGCACATGCAGATGTGCTGGATTTTCTGGGCTATGCCGCGAGCGGCCCCCACCGCGCGCTGGCCCAGGCCGGCGTGCTGGACATCATTCCCTCGCACTACTCGCAGCTACCGCCATTGATTGCACAAGGCCATATTCCGGCCGATGTGGTGTTGCTTCAGGTCTCGCCGCCCGATGCACAGGGCCGCCACAGCTTGGGGCAGGTGCGCGAGTACCTGCCCGCCGCCATGGAGCACGCCCGTGTCATCGTGGGCGAAGTCCACCGCGATGTACCGTGGACTGCTGGTGGCCCCTATCTGCAAGCTGGCGACTTTGATCTGCTCATCGATTCCGACGCAGACTTGCTCGACATGGCCCGCACGGAGCCGGGCACCGTAGAGCAGGCGATTGCTGCCCATATTGCCGGTCTGGTTGAGGATGGCAGCTGCCTGCAGCTGGGCGTGGGCAATCTGCCCGAAGCCGTGCTGACCGCACTGCACCGGCACAGGGACCTGGGCTTGCACAGCGGCGCCATCGGCGACGGGGTGGTCGCCCTGGCCGATGCCGGCGTGCTGACCCACGCGCGCAAGAGCGTAGATCCCGGCATCGGCACCGCAGGCGTGCTGATGGGCGGGGCAGGTCTGCGCCAATGGGCCCATTGCAACCCACGGCTGCAGATGCGCGACACCGCTTACACCCACCACCCCGAAGTCCTGGCAGCCATGGACAAGCTGGTGGCGATCAATTCCGCCATTGAAGTGGATCTGACCGGTCAGATCAATGCCGAGGTGGCCGGCGGCATCTATATGGGCGCCGTCGGCGGCGCCGTGGACTTTCTACGCGGTGCTGCCCGCAGCAAAGGAGGTCTGCCGATTCTGGCCCTGCCCTCCACCGCCAAGACACACAGCCGCATCGTGCCCCGGCTTGGCGGACCGGTAAGCACGCCGCGCGCCGATGCCGGACTGATCGTCACCGAGCACGGCGTGGCCGACCTGCGCGGCCAACCACTGTCCAGGCGCGTGCGCCGCCTGATCGACATTGCCGCACCGCAGCACCGAGAACATCTGGAACAGCAGGCCCATGGTCTGCTGCGCCAGTGCGGAGCAGTTTTCCCTTGCTGAGCCGCTTTCCCATCACCACCACAAGGAGCCCCCACCATGCGCCGCGCCGCCATTGTTTCCCCGCTTCGCACCCCCGTCGGTACTTTCGGAGGCAGCCTGCGCCCCGTCCCCGTGGAGGAGCTGGCTGCCACCACGGTGCGCGCCGTGGTAGAGCGCAGCGGCATAGACCCCGCCCGCATCGATGATGTGGTGTTCGCCCAGTCGTATGCCAGCAGCGAGACCCCTTGCGTGGGCCGCTGGGCCGCCTTACAGGCCGGCCTGCCGGTGGAGGTGCCGGGCATGCAGCTGGACCGCCGCTGCGGCGGTGGCCTGCAGGCCGTTGCAACGGCAGCCATGATGGTGCAAAGCGGCGCGGCTGACGTGGTGATTGCCGGTGGCGTGGAGAGCATGAGCAACATCGAGTACTACAGCCCCGACATGCGCTGGGGCGCGCGCTCGGGCAATGTGCGCATGTACGACCGCCTGGATCGCGGCCGTGAGCGCTCGCAGCCCGTGGAGCGCTTTGGCAAGATCTCGGGAATGATCGAGACGGCCGAGAACCTGGCCCGCGACTACGGCATCAGCCGCGATGCGGCCGACGCCTTTGCCATGCGCAGCCACCAGCGTGCCGCCGATGCCTGGGCCGCTGGTCGCTTTCACCACGAAGTCGTTCCCGTGAGCGTGCCCCAGCGCAAGGGCGAGCCTCTGCTCTTCAGCCAGGACGAGGGCTTTCGCGCCGCCACCACCATGGACAGCCTGGCCAGGCTACGCGTGCTGATGCCGGGCGGCACGGTGACGGCGGGCAACGCCAGCCAGCAAAACGATGCTTCGGCGGCCTGCCTTATCGTGGCAGAGGACAAGCTGGCCGAACTGGGCCTGACGCCCATGGCCGCCCTGGTGGGATGGGCGGCAGCGGGCTGCGAGCCTTCGCACATGGGCATAGGCCCGGTTGCGGCCGTTAAGAAGCTGCTGGCACGCCTGCACCTCACGCTAGACGATATGGATCTGGTGGAACTCAATGAGGCCTTTGCCTGTCAGGTTCTGGCCGTGCTCAAAGGCTGGGAGTGGCATGACCAGGCGGCCATCGAGCACAAGCTGAACGTGAATGGCTCCGGCATCTCGCTGGGCCACCCCATTGGCGCCACCGGCGTGCGCATTCTGGCCACGCTGCTGCACGAACTTGAACGGCGCAAAGGCCGCTATGGCCTGGAGACCATGTGCATCGGTGGCGGCCAGGGCATTGCCGCCGTTTTCGAGCGTTACTGAACACCGTCTCCTCGGTTGTGCTTGCCACCGGCAGTCTTGGCCGGTGGCTTTTTTGCGTGACTGTGCAGGGATGGCTCAGGGTTACTACCCCATAAAAACGCGCAAAGCCCGGGTTCGCAAAATGCAGATTCCCGTAGGCAACCGACTCGCCCACCATGGCGTCTTGTCGGTAAACCAGGCCCGATACGCATGACCTTCATGCATACCCACAAGGGCCCCATCACCAGGAGACAAGACATGCATACCTGCACACGTCGCAACGTTCTACTGTCCGCGTTGGCGCTGAGCGCGGCCACCACGGCCATGGCCCAGATCGGTGCCAGCAGCGCCCCTGTTCGCCTGCTGGTCGGCTACTCGGCCGGCGGCCCTGTGGACCAGGGCGCCCGCCTGTTTGCACAAGCGCTTTCCAAGGAGCTGGGCAGCCCGGTCACCGTGGAGAACAAGACCGGCGCCAATGCCACGCTGGCCGGCAGCGAGGTGATGCGCGCCAAGCCCGACGGCAAGACCCTCTGGTTTGCGGCCAGCCCCACCATCACCATCAGCCCCAATGTGATGAAGCAAATGCAGTTCGATCCGGCCAAGGATTTGAGCGCACTGGCCCCCGTGCTGAGCTACTACAACGTGCTGGTGATCAACAAGAACGAGCCCTACAGCAACGCAGCCGAGCTGGTCAGCTACGCCAAGGCCCATCCCCAGAAACTCAGCTATGGCTCGGCCGGCATCGGCGGCTCCAATCATCTTGGCGCTCTGCTGTTCGCCACGCGCAGCGGCATCGAGATGAATCATGTGCCCTACAAAGGCAATGCCCCGGCCATGAACGATGTGATCGGCGGCCAGATCAGCATGATGATGGACATCATCAGCACCGCCAGCACCTTTATACACAGCCATAAGGTGCGGGCCGTGGCGGTGACCTCGCCCAGGCGCAACCCCTCTCTGCCCGATGTACCGACCTTTGCCGAATCCGGCATCGAGGGCCTCAAGGGCTTTGACGTGGGCGGCTGGTATGGAGTCTACGGACCCAAGGGCATGTCGCCGGAGCTGGTGCAGCAGATGAACAAAGCCATCAATGCCGCACTGGGCCAGCCCGAGCTGAAAAAGCGCTACGCAGAACTGGGCTATGACGAATGGACCGGCTCTGCCCAGACGCTGGCCGACCGCGCCGCCAAGGAGCGCGCCATGTGGGCCACCGTGACCCATGGCATCGAGATCAACTGACCATGACTGCACGCATCCACCATTTGCTCGAACGCAGCCTGGAGCAGGGAGCCGGTGCCCCTTTCATCCTGCTGCCCGATCGCAGCCTCAGTTTTGGAGACATCTCCCGCCTGGCCGATCAAGCCGAGAAGGAGTTGCGCAGCCTGCAGGTACGCCCCGGCGACCGCGTGATGGTCGTGGCCGAGAACTGCCCCGAACACGCAGCGCTGATCTTTGCATGCAGCCGCATAGGTGCCTGGTCTTGCGGCGTCAACGCGCGCATGGCGCCGACCGAAATCGATGCCTTCGCCGAACGTGCCGATGCGCGCACCGTGTACTTCACGGCCAGCGCTTCCGCCAGCGCACAAGCACATGCCCGGCGCTACCAGGCCCTGCCCAGCTGTCTGCCAGGCATGGCCTACAGCCCGATCAGGGCGGACAGCCTCAGCGAAACCGGGCCGCTGCAATCCGAGGTGGCAGGCCTGATCTTCACTTCTGGTACCACGGGCCAGCCCAAGGGAGTGATGCTGGGCCATGATGCGCTGTGCCATTTTGCGCAGCAGTCTGCGGCCTCGCGTGCGCTGTCGCCGGCTGACCGCTGCTATGCCTTCGTACCCATGACGCACATCTTTGGCCTGGCCACCGTCATGCTCACGGCCTTGCATGCGCGGGCCCAACTGGTAATGCGCCCCCAGTTCGACCCGGCCGATCTGCTGGATGCACTCGAATACCATGGAGTCTCGCAACTGCAAGGTCCGCCCGCACTGTTCTCTCGTCTGTTGGCCTATCTGCAGGAGCAAGGCATAGATCAGGTCAAGGCTCCGGCGCTGCGCTTTGTCTATACCGGTGCCGGCCCTCTCGACATGGCGCTCAAGGAACGTGTGGAAAACCTCTTCGGTCAGGCCCTGCACCACGGCTACGGCCTGTCGGAATACGCGGGCTCGGTCCACATCACCCGCATGCACGAGTGGCGCAAGGACACCAGCGCTGGCTATGCCGTGGCCGAGGCCGAAGTACAGGTGACCGACCCAGCCACCGGCCAGGCCCTGCCCTGCGGAGAGCGCGGAGAGCTGTGGGTGCGCGGCCGCGGTCTGATGCCCGGCTATTTCCGCGACCCGCAAGCCACTGCGGCAGCCATGCGCCCCGGAGGCTGGTATGCCAGCGGCGACCTGGGCGAGCTGACTTCAGACGGCGCTCTGTGGGTAGTGGGCCGCCTGAAGGAAATGATCATTCGCTCCGGCTTCAACGTCTATCCCGCAGAGGTCGAGACCGCACTCAATGCACATCCCAGCATCGAGCGCTCGGCCGTGGTGGGACGCAGGGAGGCCGATGGCAACGAACAGGTGATTGCCTTTGTGGAACTGCGCCCCGGTTCCCAGCTGGATATCCCGGCCCTGCAAGCCCATTTGCGCGAACGCCTTGCGCCCTACAAGCGCCCATCCCGCATCGAGACGGTGGCAGCGCTGCCTACCAACCCCAACGGAAAAATCGTCAAGCGCCTGCTGCATGCCCAGGCCGAGTCCCTTCCCATGTGAGGCCCGGGCCTCCGCCAAGATCCAGTGAGACATCCTCCATGCCATCCCACGCCGTTTCCCTGAACCGCCGCCATCTGCTCGCAGCGGGCGTGCTCAGCTCCCTGAGCAATGCCTCCTGGTCCCAGACCAGCCACTGGCCAGCCAAGGCCGTGAAGTTCACCGTGCCGTTTCCTCCAGGCGGCCCGGTGGACACCACGGCGCGCATCTTCACGCAAAAGCTGGCCACGATGTGGAACCAGGCCGCCATCATCGACAACCGCGCCGGCGCAGGCGGCGTGGTCGGTGCCACAGCAGCAGCCAAGGACCCAGCCGATGGCTACAACTTCTTTGTCGGCTCCATCCACCATGCGGTGAACCCCTGGCTGATGGGCAAGCTGTCCTATGACATCGAAAAGGACTTCGTCCCCGTCAGCTTTGCCGCGCTGTTCCCGGTCTTCCTGGTGGCCCATCCCTCCGTGCCGGCGAACAATGTCAAAGAGCTGATAGCTCTGTCCAAAAAAGGTACGGTGCTCAGCTATGGCTCCTCCGGCAATGGCGGCGGCACCCACCTGGCCGGCGAACTCTTCAACATGGAAGCCGGGACCCAGCTGCAGCACATCCCCTACAAGGGCAGCGCGCCGGCCATGACCGACTTGCTGGGCGGCCAAATCCAGCTGATGTTTGCCGATGCCCCCTCGGCCCTGCAACACATCAGGACAGGCCGTATCAAGGTGCTGGGCGTGGCCAGCAAGAAGCGCTCGGACATGCTGCCCCAGGTGCCGACGATTGCCGAATCCGGCAGTCTGCCGAACTATGAAGCCTATTCATGGGCAGCGCTGTTTGCACCAGCCAGGACGCCGGAGGCAGTGCTGGCCAAGCTGAACGCCGACTTCAACCTGGCCCTGAGCGACCCTGCCGTCAGGACCCGTCTGCTGGAGGCCGGCGCCGAAGGCGATCCTGGCACGCCCGAAGAGATGCGCCAGCGCCTGAAAGGCGAGCTGCGGAAATGGCAGAAGGTGATACAGACCGCAGGCATCAAGGCCGGCTGATCCTCTGTCTCACCACTCAGTAATGGCCCGGGAAAACAGCATGCCTGAGGCGCTTCTGTCGCGTTCGCGTCATGCGCGGTCGCCCGCTCCGCGGCTCTCCCGGATGTGAAGCCTGACCCTCGCCATATTCCGTGAAGACGGTGTTTCAGATTCACGAATTGAGACCGGGGCGCGATGCAGGCATGCTGGTCTCAAAACAAGGAAACCCGGAGCCTCACCCATGCACTTAAGCGCGCAGACCCATTACCAGGCCGAACTGGATGCCGGCCGATTCGCCATCCAGCAATGCACGGCCTGCCAGCAACATGTGTTCACCCCGCGTGAGCTGTGCCCGCACTGCGGCGCCAGCCCGCTGCGCTGGGTACGCCCCAGCGGCCAGGGCACGGTCTACTCCACCACCACCATCGCCCGCAAAGCCGAAGCCGGCGGTGACTACAACGTGGCGCTGATCGATCTGGATGAAGACGTGCGCATGATGAGCCGCATCGAAGGCATTGCACCCGAGCGCGTGCAGATCGGCATGCGGGTCACTGCCCAGACTATCCAGCACAACGGCAAGGGACTGGTCGTATTCCACCCCGCCATCAATGCACCAGGAGAGGTCGCATGAGCGTTTCTCTGCCTTCATCCAGCCTGGACGCCGCAGCCGTGAATCGTGCCCTGCGCGGCAAAGTGGCCATTGCCGGCGCTGCCACCTATGGCTGCGGCGAAGCCCCCGGCATGGACGATATGACGCTGCTGGTACGTGCTGCCCACGCGGCCGTGGCCGATGCCGGCCTGAGCATGCAGGACATCGACGGCCTTGCCACCTGCAGCGTCACCGCCAGCATGTGGGCCATGCCGGTGATCGAACATCTGGGCATCAATCCCAGCTACATCGACGGAACCATGCTGGGCGGCAGCAGCTTCGTAGCCCATTTGCTGCCCGCCATGCGCGCGCTGGAAGCCGGGCAGTGCAAAGCCGTGCTGATCTGCTACGGCAGCGCCCAGCGCTCCGGCACCGCAGGCCGCAAGGACATCGTGGCCGCGCGCCGCACCATGGACCCTCAGCCTTATGAACACCCTTACGACCCGCTGCTGCCGGCCTCGGCCTATGCGCTGGCTGCCCAGCGCCATATGCACCAGTATGGCACCACGCGCGAGCAGCTGGCCGAGGTGGCGGTAGCGGCCCGTGCCTGGGCCCAACTCAACCCCGAAGCCTTCATGCGCGACCCGCTCACCATCGACGATGTGCTGAAGGCGCGCATGGTCTCCAGCCCCCTTGGCCTGCGCGACTGCTGCCTGGTCACCGACGGTGCCGGCGCCATCGTGCTCACCCGAGCGGACCGAGCCAGGGATCTGGCGCAGCCCCCCGTCTACATCCTCGGCAATGCCACGGCCTGCTGGAACCGCCAGATCTCCTGCATGCCCGATCAGACCGTGACCTCGGCCACCCAGTCCGGCCGGCAGGCCTTTGCCATGGCAGGGCTGACGCCAGCCGACATGGACATGGCCCAGCTGTATGACGCCTTCACCATCAACACCATCCTGTTCCTCGAAGACCTGGGCTTTTGCCGCAAGGGCGAGGGCGGCTCCTTTGTGCAAGGCGGCGCCATCGCCCCCGGCGGCCGTCTGGCCGTGAACACCAATGGCGGCGGCCTGTCCTGCGTCCACCCGGGCATGTATGGCGTGTTCCTGCTGATCGAGGCCGTGCGCCAGCTGCGCGGTCAGGCCGGCCAGCGACAGCTGGCACGCCACAGCACGGCCGTGGTCCATGGCAACGGCGGCACGCTTTCCAGCCAGGCCACGGCGGTTCTGGGAACTGCGCAGGCACTCTAAGCCCAAGCCGCTACGCGTCATCCCTGGCAGGGCTACCGCTTTTCGGTGCAGGCCAGCCTCCGCGCGAAGACACACCGGCCTTTACCTCACGGACAGTAGCTGCTGAGTGCTTCTGCAAGAAGCTACCCATCAGGCAAGACAAGCCATACGAGACAAGGAATAAATCACATGATTCGAGATCCCGAAACCCTTGAAGCCCTGCTCGACAGCGTGCGCCGCTTTGTGCGCGAGCGTCTGGTGCCTGCCGAAAACGAAGTGGCCGACACCGACGAAATCCCCGCCACCATCGTGCAGGAGATGCGCGATCTGGGCCTCTTCGGGCTGACCATTCCCGAACGCTTCGGGGGGCTGGAGCTGACCATGGAGGAAGAGGTCCGCGTGCTGCTGGAGCTGTGCCAGACAGCGCCGGCGTTTCGCTCCGTCATCGGCACCACCGTCGGCATTGGCTCACAAGGCATTTTGATGGATGGCACGCCCGAGCAGCAGGCGCAGTGGCTGCCAAGGCTTGCCACTGGCGAGGTGATTGCCTCGTTCGCACTGACCGAGCCCGAAGCCGGCTCCGACGCGGCATCGCTGCGCACCACGGCGATCAGGAACGGCGACCACTACATCGTCAACGGCACCAAGCGCTTCATCACCAATGCGCCGCACGCGGGCATGTTCACGCTGATGGCCCGCACCAACCCCGAGGACAAGGGCGCGGGTGGTGTGTCCTCCTTCATCGTCGACGCCAGGTCAGCGGGCATCAGCTTCGGAAAATACGACAAGAAAATGGGCCAACGCGGCGCCCACACCTGCGACGTGATCTTTGACAACGTCAAGGTGCCGGCCGCCAATCTGATCGGCCTGCAGGAAGGCAAGGGTTTCAAGACTGCCATGAAGGTGCTTGAAAAAGGCCGCATCCACATTGCCGCCGTGGCCGTGGGCTGCGCCAGGCGCATTCTGCGCGATGCCTTGCAGTACGCGCTGGAGCGCAAGCAGTTCGGCCAGGCGATCTGTGACTTTCAGCTGGTGCAGGCCATGCTGGCCGACAGCCAGGCCGAGCTGTACGCGGCTGAATGCATGACGATCGATGCAGCCCGCCGCCGTGACGACGGCAGCAATGTGTCGACCGAGGCCTCCTGCGCCAAGATGTTCGCCACCGAGATGTGCGGCCGCGTGGCCGACCGCGCGGTGCAGATCCTGGGCGGATCGGGCTATATGTCGGAATACGGCATCGAACGCTTCTACCGCGATGTGCGCCTGTTCCGGCTGTACGAAGGCACGACGCAGATCCAGCAGATCATCATTGCCCGCAACATGGTGCGCGAAGCGCGGGCCAACGCATGAGCGTCATCACCCCGCCGACAACAAGGCCTGTGGCATCCGGCCATGAGCGCAGCGCTTTCATGCGCCTGCTGGGTGCCTGCCAGGTGGCCGATGCGCCCCCCGGCATGGTGCAGATACGACTGCCCGAGTTGCGCGAGGAGCTGCTCAACCAGCTGCCTGCCGCTCATGGCGGCGTGCTGATGAGCCTGCTGGATTCTGTGATGTCGCGCGCCGCCAGCGCGCTGCCCCAGGCGCCATCGCAAACCGCCGTGACGGTGGAGATGAGCAGCCGCTTTCACCGTCCCGGTCGCGGCGGTTTGCTGGCCGAGGGCTGGGTAGTGCAAGCCAGCCGCAGCCTGTGCAGCTGCGCCGCCAGGATCACCGACGCACAAGGAACGCTGGTGGCTACCGCCCAGGGCACGTTCAAGTACTGGAAGGCCTCCACCACACTGGAAAAGTGAGCAGCTCCCGCTCATGGAATCATGTCTTCAGACTTGAATCGCCTTGAAGCCCATACTCAACGTACGCAACGCGCTCTCGTTTTAGAAAGTGCTTGCGCTCCTAAAGCAGCTCACCGGTATCGGACGTTCCCGCAGCGTCGATCACCAGCATCTGCACCAGCTCCTTGGCAAAACTGGGCAGCGCATCCAGGCTGCGCATGCAGATCTGCATATCGCGTACCGACCAGGCATCCGACAGCGGCACGATGGCGATGTTCATGACCGCCGCATGGCGGCTGGCCGCCGACTCCGGCAGCACGCCCACACCCACGCCGGACTCGATCATGCGGCATGCCGTCTCGAAGTTGCCAACCTGGATGCGCTGCTTGATGGGCTTGTGCAGATGGTCCGAGGCCTGACGCAGAAAAGCATGGATGGCACTGGACTCGTGCAGGCCCACATAGTCCAGATCCAGCGTGTCGGAAAACGCCAGCTGCATCTCCCCATCCAGCGCATGCCCCTTGGGCACCACCAACACCAGCCTGTCCTTGCGATAGGGCAGGGTTTCCAGGTTCTCTGTACGCACCAGACCGGCCACGATGCCGATGTCGGTCTGCCCTTCGGTCACGGCGCGCACGATGTCGTGGGACAGGCGCTCGCGCAGATCCACATTCACATCCGGATTGCGGCCCAGAAACTCGCGCAATACCGGCGGCAGGAATTCGCTCAGCGAGGTGGTGTTGGCATACACGCGCAGATGGCCCTTGATGCCACGCACATACTCCTGCATGTCACCACGCAGATGCTCGATCTGGCTGAGCACCATGCGCGCATGGGTCACAAACGCCTGGCCGGGCGGCGTCAGGGTCACGCCCTGGCTGGTGCGATAGAGCAGCTTGGTGCCGATGCTGTCTTCCAGATTCTTGATGCGCGTGCTGGCAGCCGGCAGCGAAATGCACGAGAGCTCGGCGCCACGAGTCATGCTGTTGGCCTCCGCGATATGGGTCATCAAGCGCAGGTCTACGAGGTCAAAGTGCATGGACATGGCTTCATTGTATGAACGCAGCCAGTGATCGGCTGTCGCGGATTGGCGCGGCTGGCCCGGATAAACCCGGCTTCCACAAATGCGAAACACGCGGCGACCGGGCTTGCCTACGATGGCTGCCAGCCCCTTCGCGGACCTGAACTCTCTTTTCGCTTCCATGACTGCTGCTGCCCCCGACTCTTCCGCCACTTCCCGCACAGGTGCCCTGAGCCATCTGCGCGTGCTGGACCTCTCCCGCGTGCTCGCCGGCCCCTGGTGCACACAGAATCTGGCCGATATGGGCGCCGACGTGATCAAGATCGAAAAGCCCGGCGAAGGCGATGACACCCGCCACTGGGGCCCGCCCTTTTTTGCCGATGCACAGGGCGATGCATCTGCACACGCCTGCTACTTCGCGGCCTGCAACCGCAACAAGCGCTCGGTCACGGTCGACATGGCGACCCCGGAAGGCCAGGCCATCATCCGCGAGCTGGCCAAGGACAGCGACATCGTGGTGGAGAACTTCAAGACCGGCGGCCTGCAGCGCTATGGACTGGACTACGCCAGCCTCGCGGCCCTCAACCCCCGTCTGATCTACTGCTCCGTCACCGGCTTCGGCCATACCGGGCCCTATGCGCCGCGCGCAGGTTACGACCTGCTGATCCAGGCCATGAGCGGTCTGATGAGCATTACCGGCCGCGCGGACAGCGAGCCCGGCGGCGGCCCCTTGCGCGTGGGTGTGGCCGTGATCGATCTGTTCACCGGCATGTATGCCACCAGCGCCATTCTGAGCGCTCTGGAAGCACGACACCACACAGGTCGAGGCCAGCATATCGATATGGCGCTGCTGGACGTGGCCATGGCAGTGCTGGCCAACCAGGGCACAGGTTTCCTGAACACCGGGAGCATTCCGGGCCGCCAGGGCAACACCCACCCCAGCGTGGTTCCTTATCAGGACTTTCCCACGGCCGACGGCAATATGCTGCTGGCGATCGGCAACGATGGGCAGTTCGCACGCTTTTGCGAAGCGGCCGGCGTGGTCTGGCACCATGACGCGCGCTTCACCACGAACGCGGGCCGGGTCATTCACCGCGTGGAGATGGTGACCATGATGTCCGAGCTGACCGTCAGCCGCAGCACGGCCGACTGGATCGCGCTGCTGGAAGCCAGCGCCGTGCCCTGCGGCCCCATCAACAACATCCATCAGGCCTTTGAAGACCCCCAAGTGCAGGCACGTGGCCTGCGCATCACGCAGCAGCGCTACCCGGATGGACAGCTGCCGCAGGGCGAGTGCATCAACCAGGTGGTCACCACAGCCAGCCCTTTGCGCCTGTCCGACACTCCGGCAACACTGCGTTATGCGCCTCCAGCCCTGGGCCAGCACACCGAGGAGGTGTTGCGTGAAAGACTGCAGCTCGACGCTGCGCAACTGCAGGCGCTGCGCGAAAAACAGGTCCTCTAGCTTCGCAAGACCGCACCATGCCTTGCTGGGTGGCCCGCGCCTGATCCGGGCTAAGCCGAAGTCGCCGCATCCAGCTCCTGCGCCAGCGTGCGCACGAGTTCGGCGGCAGGGAGGGCGCGAGCCAGCGGTGCGCCCTGCCCGGCCCAGTGCGCGGCATAGTCGGTGCTGCCCTGCGCGCTGGCTGCCTGGTGCAGCGCCTTGCCTGCGTCATACACCATGGGATAGGCGGGCAGTGCTCCCGCATAGTCTCGTCCCAGCTGGTGCAGACGGTTGAACATGCCGCGCGCAGGACGACCGGAAATAGCAGCGGTGATGGCCGTGTGCCGTGCGCTGTCGCCTTGCAGCTCGGCGCGGTAGGCCTGGCTGGCTGCGGATTCGGGGCAGAGTATGAAGGCCGTACCCATCTGCACGGCACAGGCTCCGAGCTGCAGCGCAGCGGCAATGCCCGCGCCGTCCATGATGCCGCCTGCGGCGACCACGGGCAGGCGGGACTCGCGCGCCAGCAGCCGCACCAGCGCCATGGTTCCCAGCAGCCTGTCCTGCTCGGGCACGAAAGCGCCGCGATGGCCGCCCGCCTCCATGCCCTGGGCCACGATCACATCCACCCCGGCCTGCTCGATCTGGCGCGCCTCATCGAGACTGGTGGCACAGGCCAGCGTGGTGATGCCGGCCGCGCGCAAGGCATCGACAAAGCCCTGCTCCGGCAGACCAAAATGAAAGCTCACCACGGCGGGATGCAGCTCCAGCAGCATGGCCTGCAATCGCGCATTGCCCAGCGCTGACTCGTAGATGCAGCGCAGGCCAGACGGCACGGACACGCCGTAGCGCTCGAACTCCGGCGCCAGATAGCGCAGCCACTGCGCTTCGCGCTCTGCATCTGCTGCTGGCGCACGGTGACAGAAGAGGTTGACGTTGAAGGGGTGATTGGTCAGCGCACGCGTCTGTTCAATGTGCTGGCGCGCCTGCTCGAGGCCGTAGGCGCCTATGCCGACCGAACCCAGGGCGTATGCATTGCTCACGGCAGCCGCCAGCTGCGGGGTCGAGGTCCCGGCCATCGGGGCCTGAATGATGGGATGCTGCAGACCCAGGCCTGTCATCCACAAAGGTAGTTTGCTCATCGTGCGTCTCCTGGTTCTCACTTCTCGATATGGATCATTGCGCCGCGCGGGCCAGGCGGCTGGAGGCCACCAGCAGCGCCCCGAGGCCCAGCGCCGCGCAGCCCAGCACGAACAGCTGGCGATAGCTGCCGCTGCTGGCGTAGACAAATGCCATCAGATAGCCGGAGCTGGCCTGCAACAGCGCAAATGCCGCCGTGGCATAGCCCCACATTTTCTTGTGCTGGCCGGGGCCGATGAGCTGCATCAGATAACCCGAGGTGATGGCCGCCATGCCCGGTGACAGCGCCCCCACCACAAAACCCGACAGCGCATGACCGCCGAAACCGGCCCAGACCAGCGGCAGGCCGATGGCCACGGCCTTGAGGGCATAGGCGCCCGTGGTCGTTCCCCACCAGCCCCAGCGCGTGGCACAGTAGGCCGCACACAGCGGCCCGATCATCGCGCCAAGCCCGAAGAATGCCCATTGCGTCGAAGCATAGGCGCCGCCCAGCTGCAGCTCGCGATCCAGGTAGTCCACCCAGAACACGGTGTGCGGCACAAAGCCGAAGGCGTCGCAGGCATAGGCGGTCAACACCAGGATCACCGCCAGGCTCCATGGCGTTGCACCGGAAGTTGCGGCCGTCGCCGTGGGCTGGACCGCCACCGGCGCATTCAGCGGGATCTGGCGCGCAGCATGCCAGCCGCTGTAGAGCGCCAGCGCACATAGCGCCGTCAGCGCCCACCAGACGGCGCTCAGGCTGCTGCGCGCAAACATGGGCACCAGGGTGGCGGCCAGCAAGGCGCCCACGCCAATGCCGCAGAACATCAGCGGGCCCAGCGTGGCACGGCGCTGCGGCGCGGCCGCAGCCATGGCCACCGAAGGGCCCAGCACCATCAGCGCGGCCCCGGCAATGCCAGAGATCAGCCGCCAGACAAAGAACAGGGCCATGGGCTGGGGCAGGCTGCAGCCGGCAAAGCTCAGCATTACGGCCACCCAGCAGATCACCAGCACGCGCAGCGCGCCCATGCGCTCGGCCAGCGGCGCGGCGACCAGAGCCCCGATCAGATAGCCGAGCAGATTGGCTGCCCCCAGATAAGCCACCTGCTCGCCGCTGAACCAGCCCGCATGCACCATCTGCGGCATCAGCGCCGTATAGGCGAAACGGGCCAGACCGACGCCGCTCAGGGTGGCCATGAAGCCGGTCAACAGCAGGGGAAGTTCTTTGCGTTCGATCACAGCTCGGGTTCCAGGGAAATTTGCATCAAGCCTAATCGCTGCGACTCAATCATGTCCAATGATTCAAAATGATGACTTGCATCTCAATTCAAGATATTGGAGCCGCATATGCAACTCAAATCCCTGCGCATGTTCGAAGCCGTCTGCGAAAGCGGCAGCTTTGGTGCCGCTGCCCAGCGGCTGCACACCGTGCAATCCAATGTCACGGCCCATATCAAAAAGCTCGAGGATGAAGCAGGCGTGCAGCTGCTGATGCGGGCCAGCCCGGTCTTTCCCACTCCGGCCGGACGCACGCTGCTGGAGTCTGCGCGGCAGATGCTGCAGTCGCACGACCAGGTGCTGGCCATGCTGCAAGCCCGGCAGTTTGCAGCCGGCCAGGTCAAGGGCGCCTTGCGCATAGGCTCGATGGAAACCACGGCCGCACTGCGTCTGCCGCCTCTGCTGGCCGAGTTGCGCAGGCTGCATCCGGATATCGACCTGGAACTGGACGCCCAGCCCACGGCTGCATTGCTGATGGAGCTGGCGGCCGGTCGCATCGACTGTGCCTTCATCAACGGTGCCGCACCACAGAGCGAGCTGCAATCCTGGCCCGTGTTCCGCGAAGAGCTGGTGCTGGTCAGCGGACAGCCGCTGACGCGCTTCCCCACCGCCGCAGAGTTCAGCAGCTCCGTGTTTCTGGCCTTTCGCCAGGGCTGCAGCTATCGCCAGCGGATCGAGCTGCTGATGGCCTCCATGGGTGTGACGGCGGTACGCATCATGGAGCTGGGCATGCTGGACACCATCCTCGGCTGCGTGGCCGCCGGCATGGGCTATGCGCTGCTGTCGCGCTCGCTGGTCGAAGCCCAGCAGCAGCGCTTTGGCGTGCACTGGATGACTCTGCCCGGCAAGAGCGGGCAGGAGCTGGCCTTTGTCGACACCTGTTTTGTGACTGCTGCCGTACAAGGCTGGTCGCCGGCACTGCATGCATTTGCGCAGGTACTGGGTGTCCATCCGCATGCCACACAGGCACAGCCCGTGGCGCTGGCTCTTGCCGCCTGAGGGCGGCAGGACCTCACGGCTGCATCAGTGCGCGGCGGTATTGCAATGCCTCGGCCAGATGGGTTTGCGTGATGGCATCCGAGTCCGCCAGATCGGCAATGGTTCGCGCCACCTTCAAGGCCCGGTGCGTGCCGCGTGCCGACCAGCCAAGGCGCGCCGCAGCCTTGTGCGCAAAGGTCAGCGCCTCGGGCTCCAGCTGCAGATGCGTGTCGAGCTGCACCCCCTGCAACTGATGATTGGGCAGGCCCTGACGCTGCAAGGCCTTGTCTCTGGCTGCAATCACACGTTGCTGCACGGCAGCGCTGCTCTCGCCTTCGGGCGCTGCCAGCAACTCCTCGGGCGACAGTGCCGCCACCTCCACATGCAGATCGATACGGTCCAGCAAGGGACCGCTGATGCGTGCCTGATAACGTGCCACCTGATCGGGCGAGCAGCGGCAGGCCCTCACGCGCGAGCCCCAGTAGCCGCAGGGGCAGGGGTTCATGGCTGCCACCAGCTGGAAACGGGCCGGAAACTCCGCCCTCTGCACGGCCCGCACGATGGTGATGCGCCCGGTCTCCAGCGGCTCGCGCAAGGCCTCCAGGGCACTGCGCGCGAACTCGGGCAACTCGTCCAGAAAAAGCGCCCCGCAATGGGCATATGAAATCTCGCCAGGCCGGGGCGGAGAGCCGCCGCCGACCAGCGCGATGGAGCTGGCCGTGTGATGGGGAGCGGCAAACGGCCGCTGGCGCCACAGCTGCGGCGTGAAACGACCGCTGAGGCTGGCAATGGCTGCGGCTTCGAGCGCTTCCTCATCGGTCATGCCGGGCAGCAAACCCGCAAAGCGCTGGGCCAGCATGGATTTCCCCGAGCCCGGAGGGCCGATCATCAGCACACCATGCGCGCCGGCAGCTGCAATTTCAAGCGCGCGCTTGGCCTGCATCTGGCCGCGCACCTCGCGCAGATCCAGCGACTGCAAAGAGGCTTCGGCAGGTCTGGAGTGCACCCGCTGCCAGCCCTCCGCGTCATCGCCCTGCTCCGACGCGGTGGCGTCATGCGCGATGAACTGCCTGACCACATCCAGCAGATGCGCGGCGCCGAAGACTTCGATAGCCGGCACGAAAGCAGCCTCCAGCGCACTGTCCGGCGGCAGCACCAGCCGCACACGCTGCTGCTGACGCTGCAAGGCAAGCGCCGTAGCCAGAGCCCCGCGCACCGGACGCAGGGCACCGGTCAGGGACAGCTCTCCCGCGAACTCATAATCGGCGAGCCGCTGTGCATCGATCTGCCCGCTGGCCGCCAGAATTCCCAGCGCTATCGGCAGGTCAAATCGGCCTGAGTCCTTGGGCAGGTCTGCCGGAGCCAGGTTGACCGTGATGCGCTGGTTGTTCGGGAACTGCAGCCCCGCATTGACGATGGCAGCGCGTACGCGCTCGCGGGCCTCCTTGACCTCCACATCTGCCAGGCCCACCAGCGTGAACGAAGGCAGTCCGTTGGCCAGATGGACCTCCACCGTGACGGCCGGTGCCTGCAGGCCCAGCAGGGCACGACTTTGAACCAGTGCCAGACCCATCACGCCCCTCCCCTTCAAGCCGGACTGTAGGGCCTAGCGTATGCGCCAGCGGCTCAAACAGGCAATAGGGTTGTGCACAGGCCGTCAGCCGGCGGCGTCATCGCGGGCGGGCTGTTTGCCCGCTGCCCGGCCACGACGTCGTTCGGCCTTGGGAAAGCTGCCCTGCTCCTGCATGAGCGCCGCCCTGGTGCGCACGCGCTCGAAGACCTGCGACAGCACCTGAAGCTCGGCATCGCTGACGTCGCCGAGCAGCTCCTGGTTGATCGCCTGTATCTGCGGAAACAGCTGGGTGTGCAGCGCCAGCCCGGCGTCCGTCAGCTGCACCATGGCCTGGCGCCCGTCGCCGGCCATGCCCTGCTTGTGCAGAAGCCCCTTGGCAATCAGCGTGGAGATGGTGCGCGAGGTGCGCGTGCGATCGAGCTGTGCCAGCTCTGCGAGCCCGGACGGCTGCATGGCGCCCTTGGTGGCCAGCAGACCGATCATGCGCCACTCGCGCCGGGTAATGCCGAAGCCGCCCTCGCACAGGCGCACCACCATGGTCCCGGTCGAGCTCATCAGGCAGGCCAGATGGTAGAGGAACAGATCGTCCAGCTCGGACGGCTGCCGCCAGGGGTGGCGCTGCGCCTTGGTCATGGGAGTTTGTGGGTTTTCTCTAGGAATGATGGATTAGATCCATTATCGAGTCACTGCTTACAGTGGCTCCAAAGAAAACGACAGGAGACACCATGCCTTGCACCCGTATCGCCCGCCGCACTCTGGCCGGGCTGGCGGCCGCCGCGCTGCTCACGGCAGCCCATGCGGCCGACACCTGGCCCGCCAAGCCCATACGCATCATCGTTCCCACACCGCCCGCCGGCCCCTCCGACATCGCCGTGCGCCCGCTCGCGGCGGCCGTGCAGAAGGCGCTCGGGCAGGCCGTGATCGTGGAGAACCGTGCCGGTGCCAACGGCAATATCGGTGCGGCCGAGGTCGCGCGAGCCCCGGCCGACGGCTACACCTGGCTGTGGGCCATGGACCCGGTGCTCACCGTCAACAAGCATATCTACAAGAACATCGGCTACTCCAGCGATGCCATTGTGGTGCTCAATGCCGCCGCCAGGTTCTCGCAGACCCTGATCTGCAACCCCGGCCTCGGCTTCAAGTCCGTCAAGGACATGCTGGAGGCCGCCAAGACGCGCGAGCTGACCTATGCCACGGGCGGCGCGGGCTCGCCCGGCCATCTGGTCATGGAGTCGCTGCTGTCGGGCACCGGCGTGAAGATGGTGCATGTGCCCTACAAGGGGCCGGCACCGGCCATGCAGGATCTGATGGGTGGCCAGGTGGACTGCGGCTTCCTGGCTGCCCCCACGGTGCTGCCCCAGATCCAGAGCGGCCGGGTCACCGCGCTGGCCACCACGGGGCGCACGCGCTCGCCCCTGCTGCCGGCGCTGCCCACGATTGCCGAGTCGGGCTACCCCGATTTCGACGGCACCTACTGGCTGCTGCTGGCGGCTCCCAAGGGTGTTCCTGCCGATATCCAGAAGCGCTTTCTCGCAGCCATGGATGCCGCCATACGCTCGCCACAGCAGCAGGAGCGGGTCAAGGCCGTGGATATCGAGATGGTGGGCAGCAGTCCCGAGCAGGCCCAGGCCAGGGTGCGCGAGATCTCGGACAAATGGGAAGCGCTGGCCCGCAAGATCAATCTGAAACCCGATTGAGGCAGCAGGCCCTGGCGCCGGCCATCTGAGCGGCTCAGGCCAGTGCCGGCACGCACTTACACTGCCCGCTTTTCCATCAGAAATGGCGCGAGCCCTCGGCTCGGATCACAGACCAGGAGAGACATGACGATGCAAAGAAGAATCTTCGGCAAGCTCGCGGCGGGGCTTGGCCTGAGCGCAGGATTGCTGGGCAGCGGCGCGCTGCAGGCCCAGGAGGCCCATGCCCTGTTTCCCAACAAGACACCGCTGCGCATGGTGGTTGGCTATCCGCCCGGTGGCGCCACCGACCGCGTGGCGCGCATCGTGGCCGACCGGCTGCAGGCCCGGCTGGGCAGCCCGGTCATCGTGGAAAACAAGCCCGGCGCGGGCGGCCGCCTGTCGGCCCAGTACGTGAAGAACGCGCCCGCCTCCCAGCCCGCCGTGCTGCTGGCCAATCCCGCCGTGATGGTGGTGGCGCCGCTGGTGTTCCCGGACTCGGGCTACGACCCGGAAAAGGACTTCCGCCCCATCAGCGAGGTGAACCGCTACGAGTTCGGTCTGGCAGTGGCCAGCGCCGTGCCCGTGAAGGAGCTGCCGCACCTGCTGGCCTGGCTCAAGGCCAATCCGCAGCAGGCCAATTTCGGCGTGCCGGCCACGGGCAGCCTGCCGCACTTCTTCGCGCTGATGCTGGGCGAGGCCGCCAAGGTGCCGGTCGAGGTCGTGGGCTACAAGGGCTCAGGCCCGCTGCTCACGGACCTGATGGGCGGGCAGATCCCCATTGCCGTGGACACCCTGGACACCCAGATTGCCCAGCACGAAGCGGGCAAGCTGCGCGTGCTGGCCACCTCGGGCGAGCGCCGCAGCAACATGGCGCCTGGCATTCCCACACTCAAGGAGCTGGGCGTGAACCTGGTCGGCACGGGCTGGAATACCTTGTTCGCGCCGCAAAGCATGGCGCCAGCCACGGTGCAGCGCCTGTCGCAGCTGGTGCAGGAGGTGATGAAGGAAGCCGACACGCAGCACAAGTTCGCCGTCTCCAACCTGGTGCCCGTGGTCAGCAGCGCGCAGGAGACGGAAAAAATGCTCAAGGCCTACCGCGCGCAATGGTCGCCGGTGGTGCAGCGCTCGGGCTTCAAGCCCTGATATTTGAGGAGCACCTATCGCTTGTTACCAAACATTTTCAGCATTAAATCTATTCAGAATCCTTGCATAACAAGCGATAGAAGCTCCTTTTTTTGAATGTTCTCCGTTCTCTCATGACCGACTCCCGCCCCAATCTGATCTTCATCCTGGCCGATGACCTCGGCTATGCCGACCTGGGCTGCACCGGTGCGCGCGATGCGCACAACAACGCCACCGACGTCTCGCCGCGCCTGGACGCCATGGCCGCCCAGGGCCTGCGCTTCACGCGCGGCTACTCCAACTCGTCGGTGTGCTCGCCCACGCGCTTTGCGCTGGCCACGGGCCGCTGGCAGTACCGCCTGCGCGGTGCGGCCGAGGAGCCCATCGCCAGCGTGCATGGCGACAAGGTGCTGGGCCTGCCGCCCGATCACCCCACGGTGGCCTCGCTGCTGCGCGACGCCGGCTATGCCACGGCCCTGGTCGGCAAATGGCATCTGGGCTACCCCCCGCATTTCGGCCCGCGCCTGTCGGGCTACGAGGAGTTCTACGGCTTTCACGCCGGCGGCGCCGACTACTTCGCCCACTGCGATCCGCGCGGGCGCCCCGACTTCTGGCGCAACGAGGAGCCGCACACCGAAGACGGCTACCTGACCGATCTGCTGAGCCGCCGCGCCGTGGACTTCGTCAAACGCCAGACGGCCAAGCAGCCCTTCTACCTCTCGCTGCACTACAGCGCGCCGCACTGGCCCTGGCTGACGCGCGAGGACCGCGCCGAGTCCGAACGCCTGCAAGGCATGGGCAAGCATATCGACGGCGGCTCCATCGACACCTATCAGCGCATGATCCATCACATGGACGAAGGCATCGGCTGGCTGCTGGATGCGCTGGAGGAAAAAGGCATGAGCGAGAACACGCTCATCGTCTTCACCAGCGACAACGGCGGCGAGCGCTTCTCCAATACCTGGCCTTTCGTGGGCCAGAAGATGGATCTGCTCGAAGGCGGCATCCGCGTACCTTTGCTGGCACGCTGGCCGGCGCGCATGACGGCCGGCGCCGTCTGCGACACGCCCAGCCTGACCATGGACTGGTCGGCCACCTTCCTGGCCGCTGCCGGCGTATCGGCAGATGCCGACTATCCGCTGGATGGCATCAGCCTGCTGCCCCTGATGCAGGATCAAAGCTGGATGCCCGAGCGCGACCTGGCCTGGCGCATGAAGCACCGCGAGCAAAAGGCCTTGATACGCGGCGACTGGAAATACCTGCAGATCGAGGGCATCGAATACCTGTTCAACATCGCCAGCGACCCGCGCGAGCGCGCCAATCTGCGTGATCGTGAGCCCCGGAAGCTGGCCGAGTTGCGCAGCGCCTGGGAGCTCTGGAATCGGGACCTGCCGCCGATTCCCGAAGAAGCCAAGGTCTCGCTGGTGTTCACCAAGGCAGACCTGCCCCAGGCCAGCTTCTGAGCTGCGCGCGACCTGCAAGCCCATCGCCCTGGCGATGGGCTTTTTTTGCGTCCGCGCCAAACGGAGAGCACGCACTCACTTGCAAATCACCTGTTTGGTGCAAAAAGACGCGCAAAAGCCGGGCCATGGCGGTGCATCGCAAAAACGCACCATCCTGGTGCATCCGGTTCAGGCCGCAGCCCGGGTGGCGAAAGTTGCGCACAGTGATTGTGAAAACTCGTAGCTTTTTGTACCGGGCAGCTATGGCCCGCCGCCTGTTCCAGGGCCTTGGGCAGCGAACCGCGCCGCAGCCGCCGCAGAGACTGGCACGGTCTGTGCTTTGAGAGTTCATCCGAGATTTTTGCCACGAAATTTTCAAACCGGAGGAACCCTGAATGCCTAGTCCCGCTGCAAGCCGTTTCAAGACTTTCGCCAAGACTGCCGCCCTGGCCTGCGCCGTTGTCGCCCCCATGTGGGCCCATGCCCAGCTCTCCGCCAACGTTGCCCTGACCACCAACTACAAGTTCCGTGGCCAGGATCAGGACGCCAGCCGCACCAAGGCCGTCAAGCCCGCGCTGCAAGGCGGTTTTGACTACACGTTCGGCGACAGCGGCTTCTACGTCGGCAACTGGAACTCCTCCGTGGACTGGCTGCCCGGCAACTCGCTGGAAACCGACTTCTACGGCGGCTACAAGTTCAAGGCCGCCGATGTGGACTGGGACGTGGGCATGCTGACCTATGTGTACTCGGGCAATGCCAACGGCAACACCACCGAGATCTACGGCTCCGGCACCTATGGCCCGTTCACGGCCAAGTACTCGCACACAGTGTCCAAGGACTACTTCGGCTGGGCCGGAGCCAAGGCCGGCTCGGGCCTCAAGGGTCGCAACACCGGTTATCTGCAGTTCTCCTACAGCCAGGAAGTGATGCCCAAGGTGACACTGAAAGCATCAGTTGGTTACACCCATTTCTCCAGCGACATCAAGGACCTGGGCGTTCCCAACTATGTGGACTACAGCGTCGGTGGTGCCTATGACCTGGGCGACGGCTTCTCTGCAGGTGCAGCGGTGACCGGCGCCAACAAGAAGGCCTACTTCGGCGATGTGAACAAGGCGCGTCTGATTCTGACGCTCTCCAAGACTTTTTAATTTTTCAGGAGCCCGTCATGAAAATGGTGATCGCCATCATCAAACCCTTCAAGCTCGACGAAGTGCGTGAAGCTCTTTCCCAAATCGGTGTGCAAGGCATCACCGTGACCGAAGTCAAGGGCTTTGGCCGTCAGAAGGGTCACACCGAGCTGTACCGCGGTGCCGAGTATGTGGTGGACTTTCTGCCCAAGCTCAAGATCGAGGCCGCGATTGCCGACGATCTGGTGGACGCCGCCATCGACGCCATCGAGGGCGCGGCCCGCACCGGCAAGATCGGCGACGGCAAGATCTTTGTGCAGGCGCTGGAGCAGTCGATCCGTATCCGTACAGGAGAAACCGGCGACGCGGCCCTGTAAAGGCCCAGTCTCTCTGGAACCGTTTTGAGAAAGATTGCCATGATCAAGAAACTATTGAGCGCAGGCCTGGGACTGGGCCTGCTGGCTGCCGGCGCCACCGGCTTTGCCCAGGAAGCTGCAACGGCTGCCGCCGCAGCAGCACCTGTGGCCGAAGCAGCGGCCGAGGCCGTTCCCACCCTGAGCGCCGGCGATACCGCCTGGATGCTGACCTCGACCATGCTGGTGATCCTGATGGTCATCCCCGGCCTGGCGCTGTTCTACGGCGGCCTGGTACGCAGCAAGAACATGCTGTCCGTGCTGGCACAGGTCTTCGTGATCTTTTCGCTGATCACCGTGCTGTGGGCCATCTACGGCTACTCGCTGGCCTTTGGCGGCGAGGGCAAGTTCTTCGCGGGCTTCGACAAGCTGTTCCTCATGGGCATCACGCCTGACACGCTGTCGTCCATGCTCAAGACCATCCCCGAATACGTGTTCGTGGCCTTCCAGTCCACCTTCGCCGCCATCACCGTGGCGCTGATCGTGGGAGCGTTTGCCGAGCGCATCAAGTTCGCGGCCGTGATCGTGTTCTCCGTGCTGTGGTTCACCTTCAGCTACATCCCCATGGCCCACATGGTGTGGGGCGGCGGTCTGCTGGGTGCCGATGGCGCGCTGGACTTCGCTGGCGGCACCGTGGTGCACATCAACGCCGCCGTGGCCGGCCTGGTGGGTGCCTACATGCTGGGCAAGCGCATCGGCTTCGGCAAGGAAGCGCTGCCTCCTCACAGCCTGACGCTGACCATGGTGGGCGCTTCGCTGCTGTGGGTGGGCTGGTTCGGCTTCAACGCCGGCTCCGCCGGTGCCGCCAACGGCATTGCCGGCCTGGCCTTCATCAACACCATCCTGGCCACCGGCGCCGCCGCCATCTCCTGGATCGTGGCCGAAGCGCTGCTGCGCGGCAAGGCCTCCATGCTGGGCGCCGCCTCGGGTGCCGTGGCCGGTCTGGTGACCATCACCCCCGCCGCCGGTTTCGTCGGCCCCATGGGCTCCATCGTCATGGGCATCATCGCCGGCCCTCTGTGCTTCTGGGGCGTGTCTGGCCTCAAGCACCTGCTCAAGGTTGACGATGTCTGCGACGTGTTCGGCGTCCACGGCGTCGGCGGTATCCTGGGTGCCATCCTGACCGGCGTGTTCTGCGCCAAGGGCCTGGGCGGTATCGAACCCGAGGGCTACAACATGGCCCATCAGCTGTGGGTGCAGGTCGAGAGCGTGCTGGTGACCATCGTCTGGTCCGGCGTGGTCTCCTACGTGGCCTACAAGATTGCCGATCTGACAGTGGGTCTGCGTGTCTCGGAAGAGTCCGAACGCCAGGGCCTGGACATCACATCCCATGGTGAGGTGGCCTACACCCGCTAAGCGGCAGGCTCTTCGCAAGTTCAGTTTCATTACGTTGCCCCGCAGTGCGAACTGCGGGGCTTTTTTATTCACGCCTGCTTTTCAAAAAAATCAAAGACCAGGCCTTCCTGCCCAAGGGGCGCCCCGGCTACCATGCAGGCCATGGATTCAGCCACCAGCCAAATCAATCAGCTCAGCGAGCGCATTCGCGCCGCTGCCAGTGACAAGACCCCGCTGCGCATCTGCGGCAGCGGCAGCAAGGACTTCTACGGCCTGCGTCTGCAGGGCGAGCCGCTGTCCACGCGCGCGCTCAGCGGCATCGTCAGCTACGAGCCCAGCGAGCTGGTGGTCACCGTACGCGCCGGCACGCCGCTGGCCGAGCTGGAGGCAACATTGGCCAGCCAGGGCCAGTGCCTGGCTTTCGAGCCACCGCACTTCGGCGCCGCCAGCACCGTTGGCGGCATGGTCGCCGCAGGCCTGTCGGGCCCGTCGCGTGCCAGCGTGGGCGCAGTGCGCGACTTTGTGCTGGGCCTGGAGATGATCAACGGCCAGGGCGAGCTGCTGCGCTACGGCGGCCAGGTCATGAAGAATGTGGCCGGCTATGACGTCTCGCGCCTGATGACGGGCAGCTGGGGCACGCTGGGCCTGATCACCGAGGTCAGCCTCAAGGTCCTGCCCGTGGCTCCGGCCGAGGCCACGCTGCGCTTTGACGCCTGCAGCCAGGCGCAGGCGCTGGACTGGCTCAATCACTGGGGCGGCCAGCCTCTGCCGCTCAATGCCAGCAACTGGCTGGAAGAAGACGGCAAGGGCACGTTGTATCTGCGCCTGCGCGGTGCCCGCGCGGCCGTGCAGGCCGCCACGCTGCGCCTGGGTGGCGAGCGGCTGGACAGCGACGCCGTCGCCGCCGACTGGAGCGCAAGCCGCGATCTGAACCTGCCCTGGTTCCAACAGCGCGCTGCCGATCATTGCCTGTGGCGTCTGTCCACCCCTGCGACCGCAGCGCCGCTGCCATTGCCGCAAGGCGCGGCAGGCCCGTTCATCGACTGGCATGGCGCTCAGCGCTGGGTGCAGGCCCCGCGTTCGGCCGCCGCAGCCTTGCAGCAACTCGCGCAGGCAGCTGGCGGATCCGCTTCTCTTTTCAGAGCCGAAGACGCCAGCCAGACAAGCGCCAACAGCGATCTCGATGTGCATGCACAGGCCAGCCCGGCAGGCCGCACATCGGCACAGCTGCATGCCCGGCTCAAGCAGGCCTTCGACCCCGCCGGCATTCTCAATGTGGGCCGTCTCTCGGCGCATTGGTAAGAACAAGGACAGCACCCCATGCAAACCAATCTCGCGCCCGAATACCGTGCCACGCCCGAAGGTCAGGAAGCCGAAGCCATTTTGCGCAAATGCGTGCATTGCGGCTTTTGCACCGCCACCTGCCCCACCTACCAGACCCTGGGCGACGAGCTGGACGGCCCGCGCGGCCGCATTTATCTGATCAAGCAGGTGCTGGAAGGGCAAACACCCACGCGGGCCACGCAGCTGCATCTGGACCGCTGCCTGACCTGCCGCAACTGCGAATCCACCTGCCCCAGCGGCGTGCAGTACGGCCACCTGGTCGATATCGGCCGCAAGATCGTCGATGAGCAGGTCGAGCGCCCCACGGGCGAGAAGCTGCAGCGCTGGTTGCTCAAGGAGGGCATGAATTCCCCGCTGTTCGCCCCCGCGCTGAAGCTGGGCCGCGCCGTCAAAGGTCTGTTGCCCGAGTCCCTGGGCGAAAAAATACCGACCGTCCAGGATGCCGGTGCCTGGCCCGTGCGCGAGCATGCGCGCAAGGTGCTGCTGCTGGCAGGCTGCGTGCAGCCGGCCATGATGCCGCGCATCAATTACGCCACGGCCCGCGTGCTGGACGCCGTGGGCGTGCAGACCGTGATTGCCGACAAGGCCGGCTGCTGCGGTGCGGTGAAATTCCACCTCAACGACCAGGACGGCGGCAAGGCCCAGATGCGCGCCAATATCGACGCCTGGTGGCCGCTGGTGGAACGCGGCGAGGTCGAGGCGATCGTGATGAACGCCTCGGGCTGTGGTGTCACCGTCAAGGAATACGGCCATCTGCTGCGGCTTGAGCCGCAATACGCAGACAAGGCCGCGCGCATCAGCGCCTTGACTCGCGACCTCAGCGAACTGTTGCCCGCCATGCTGCCCGAGCTGGTGGACAAGCTCAAGGACCGCGTCACGGTGCCCCCCGCTCCCGTGGCCTACCACCCGCCCTGCACGCTGCAACATGGGCAGAAGCTGCGTGGCGGCGTGGAAGCGGGCCTGCGCGAGCTGGGGTTTGATCTGCGCGTGGCGCGCACCGAATCCCATCTGTGCTGCGGCTCTGCCGGCACCTACTCGGTGCTGCAGCCCGAGATCTCGCACCAGTTGCGCGACCGCAAGATCGCCGCACTGGACGAGCCGTTCGCGCCCGAAAAGCCCGCTGCGATTCTCTCGGCCAATATGGGCTGCATCGTCCATCTGCAAAACGGCACCGAGGTCCCGGTCATGCACTGGGTGGAGCTGCTGGATCAGGCGCTGGCCGCCGGCTGACACCCCCGCATGCCACTGCAGTTTGCAATGCTGGCATGATTGGGGGTTTTGTTTTCCCAGGCCCACGGGCTTTGCCATGACTGAAATCGTGTCTGAATCACAAGAGCAGAAAGCCTCGCAAGCGGCATCGCAGCACAGCGTGCAGGACTCGCAGCCCGGCTCACGCTCGCGCCGAGGCGGCCGTGGCCGCCAGAACCCGGCCCCTGCAGCCAAAGCCGCCCCGCAGGCCGCACGTCCGCAACACCCCTTGCTGGAGCAGCTGGCGCAGTGGCACCCGGCCCTGTTCGGCGAGCAGCTGCTGCCCTTCAAGCGCGGCATTTTTGAAGACCTGCTCGCCGCCCACCCTGAGCTGGACAAGGACGCGCTCAAGAGCGCACTGCAGCAGCACACCCGCTCCGGTCGCTATCTGGCTGCCATGGCCAGCGGCCAGCAGCGCCATGACCTCGACGGCCAGCCCGTGGAGGCCACGCTGCCCGAGCATGTGCACCACGCGCTGATCGAAGTCTTCCGCCGCCGCCAGCAGCGCACGCAGGAAGACCTGACGCCCAAGCTGCGCAACCGCATCGTCGTCGCCTACGAAGCCTCCGGTCTCACGCGCGAGGAATACGCCGAGCGTGTGCAGGGCCGTGACGAAAAGACCAACGCCCTGGTGGTAGATGCCCTGGCCGAGGCCGATGCCCGCGCAGCCAAGGACGAGGCGCTGCTGCGCTCCTTCCAGCTCAGCGGCCAGACTTCGGAGCAGGAGTTCGCAGAGATGTACGGCATGAATCCGCGCCAGGTCGCCCAGCAGCTGGAACGCGCGCGTCGCCGCCAGCAGAATATTCAATAAAAATAGCTGCTGGCGCCCATCAGATAGGCACCAGCAGCTATTGATCTTGAATAGATCAGGCCGCGCCGTAGCCCATGACAGCCTTGGTTTCCAGGAAATCGCGGAAACCGTGCTCGCCCCATTCACGGCCATTGCCTGACTGCTTGTAGCCGCCGAACGGCGCATTGAAGTCAGGCCCCGCGCCGTTGAGGTGGACCATGCCTGTGCGCAGGCGCGCGGCCACGCGGCGCGCACGCTCCAGGCTGCCCGACTGCACATAGCCCGAGAGCCCGTACACCGTGTCGTTGGCCATGCGGATGGCGTCTTCCTCGTCATCGTAGGGAATCATCACCAGCACGGGACCGAAGATTTCCTCGCGCGCAATGGTCATGTCATTGCTCACATCGGCAAACACCGTGGGTTTGACAAAGTAGCCCCGGGCCAGCCCTTCGGGGCGGCCTGTGCCGCCCGCCACCAGGGTCGCACCCTCTTCAATGCCCTTGCGGATCAGGGCCTGGATCTTGCCCCATTGCGCCTCGCTGACTACGGGTCCCATGTGCATGCCCTCGGCCAGCGCATCGGCCACGGTCGCTGCGCCGGCGACGCTGCGGGCGATCTCCACGGCCTGCCCATGCAGGGCGCGCGGCACGAACATGCGCGTGGGGGCATTGCAGCTCTGGCCCGAGTTCATCAGCACCGCTTGCACGCCCTGGGTCACGGCCTTTTGCAGGTTGGCGTCGTCCAGCACGATGTTGGCGGACTTGCCACCCAGTTCCTGGGCCACGCGCTTGACGCTGTCGGCCGCGGCCTTGGCCACGGCAATGCCCGCCCGCGTGGAGCCGGTGAAGGTCATCATGTCTATGCCGGGGTGAGAGGACATGGCTTCGCCCACGCCTGGGCCGTCGCCGTTGACGAGGTTGAAGACACCGGGGGGCACGCCCGCCTCGTGCAGCACCTCGGCCACGAGCAGGGCATTGAGCGGGGCGACCTCCGAGGGCTTGAGCACCATGGTGCAGCCAGCGGCCAGGGCCGGGGCAACCTTGCACATGATCTGGTTGATGGGCCAGTTCCAGGGCGTGATCATGCCGACCACGCCCACGGGCTCGTGCACGACGGCCGTGCTGCCCTGCACATGTTCGAAGGCGAAGTTCTTGAGAACCTCGATGGTGGAGCCCAGATGGGCCACCCCCATGGCGGCCTGCGCCGCCTTGGACAGCCACAGCGGCGCCCCCATCTCCTGCGAGATGGTCTGCACGAAGTCGCCGTAGCGGCGCTGGTAGACCTCCAGCACCTTAGCCAGCAGGGCCAGGCGCTCTTCGCGGCTGGTGCGCGAGTAGCTCTCGAAGGCGCGGCGTGCGGCGGCCACTGCCTTGTCCACGTCGGCGGCCGAGCCCATGCTGATGCGGGCGATGGCTTGCTCGTTGGAGGGATTGATGACCTCCAGGCTGCGCGGGCTGACCGGGTTCACCCATTGGCCGTCGATGTAGAACTGCAGATGGTCTTGCATAAGGCTATTTCCTTGGTGTCGAGTCAAAAGAAGAGGTTTGCGATCCGGGGCCGCCGGTGCGTGGCTCGGGCGCACCGGCGGCCCGGCGGCCCGGCGGTCCGGCGGTCCGGCGTGGTGAAGTACAGCTTCAGGGCTTGGGCCGAATGGCGTCCGCCGTCCCCTGGATGAAGGCCTTGATGGACTCCACGTCATCGCCCGACAGCTTGCCCGTGAAGTCCGGCATGCCGCGCGCCATGGCCGGGCCCTTAAAGACGAAGCTGGGCAGGTTCTCGATAAAGCTCGCGTCCATATAACCCAGATTGGGAATGTTGCCGCCACGGTCCACGCCCGGCACGCCGTGGCAGAAAACGCAGTTGGCCACATACAGCATGGTGCCGGCCTCGACCTTGGCAGGGTCGTATTTCACACCCTGCAGCAACTGGCCCGTGCGCTGGGCCACGAACTCAGGCATCTTGGCCTTGCCGCCCACGACGAAGGTATAGACCGTGCCCGGGCCCTGGCGCTCGGTGGCGCGCGCAGCCAGGCCGTAGACACCGCCCCAGCCCACGGCCACCGAGACATACTGCTTGCCGTCCACCATATAGGTGCTGGGCGCTGCCACCACCCCGGTGCCCGTGGGCGCTTCCCACAGCTTTTCACCGCTGGTCGCGTTATAGGCCACGAGGCGGCCGTCCGCCGTGCCCTGGAACACCACATTGCCCGCCGTGGTCAGCGTGCCGCCGTTCCAGGGCGAGACATGCTCCACGCTCCAGGCGGCCTTTTGCGCAACGGGGTCCCAGGCCAGCAGGCGGCCAAAGGGCTTGCTCTTGGGCGGCTCGGCATTGAAGAACTTGGCCGTGTTCCAGCCGGTGCCCGACTGGGGCTTGCCCGGTCCGGCCTGGTTGAACTCCCACTTCTTGTCGTCCATCAGGTTGACGGGCACGTTCTGCGCAGGCAGATACACCAGGCCCGTCTGGGGGTTGAAGGACATGGGGTGCCAGTTGTGCGCGCCATAGGGGCCCGGCACCGCGTCCTGGGGCTTGCTGCCGTCGCGTGCCGTGGCAATGTTCATGGGCTTGCCGTTCTTGTCGTAGCCGCTGGCCCAGTTCACGGGCACGAAGTTCTTAGCCGAGATGAACTTTCCATTGGTGCGGTCGAGCACGAAGAAGAAGCCGTTCTTAGGCGCATGCAATATGACCTTGCGCGGCTTGCCGGCGATCTTGATGTCGGCCAGGATCATGGGCTGGGTAGAGGTGTAGTCCCAGTTGTCGCCCGGCGTTTCCTGGTAGTGCCACTTGTATTTGCCGGTGTCGGGATCCAGGGCCACGATGGAAGCCAGGTACAGGTTGTCGCCGCCCTTGGGGCTGCGCACCTTGTGCGACCAGGGCGATCCATTGCCCGTGCCCACGTACATGGTGTTGAGCTCGGCATCGAAGGTCATGCTGTCCCACATGGTGCCGCCGCCGCCGGCCTCCCACCATTTGCCGCTGGGGTCCCAGGTCCTTGCGGCGCGTTTCATGGATTCGTCCTCGAAGGGTTTGGACGGATCGCCGGGTACGCTGAACCAGCGCCATTTCTGCTCGCCGGTCTCGGCGTCATAGGCCGTGATATAGCCGCGCACGCCATATTCGGCGCCGCCGTTGCCGATGATGACCTTGCCCTTGAATACGCGCGGCGCGCCGGTGATGGTGAGCGAGCCCTTTTGCCCCTCGAAGGTATTCTTGTGCCAGACCTCCTTGCCGGTGGCAGCGTCCAGCGCGATCAGGCGGCCGTCCCATGCACCCACATAGACCTTGCCCTTCCACAGCGCCACGCCGCGGTTGACGACGTCGCAGCAACCCTTGAAGCCGGTGCTGCGGTCGATCTGCGGGTCATAGGTCCAGATTCTGTTGCCGGTACGGGTGTCGATGGCGTGCACGACGCTCCATGAGGCGCTGACGTACATGATGCCGTCCACGACCACAGGCGTGGCCTCCACGCCGCGCGTGGACTCGAGGTTGTATGACCATGCCAGGCCCAGGTCCTTGACGTTGGCGGCATTGATCTGGTCGAGGCGGCTGTAGCGGGTCTCGGCATAGTCCACGCCGACGGTGGGCCAGTCGGGCGTCTTGGCGGCATTGGCGCGGATGAAGGCGCCATCGACGCGCTGCACGGCGGCCGCGGCCTGCGCCGCAGGGTCGGCTTGCGCGAGGGCCGCTGCGCTGCCCAGGCAGGCGGCCAGCATCCAGGCCATGCGGCCGGGCCGTCCATGAGAGTTGTCGATCAGCCGTTCCATCGAGGTCTCCTGTTGTGATTTCTGTGCCGCAAAGCATGGTGTATCGCCTGTTTTTCTTCATGATCGGGATTTCCCCAGGCTCGAACTGTTCCATTGCGGAACACATTGACCGCTCCTGCGGACAGCCTGGACATGACATGAACGTTGATGAGCCACGCGCGATGGATGCGCTACAGCAGTGCTTCTCGAGCACCGGGGCGGAGCGGGCCTTGCAGGCTCGCCGCCAGTTCTTCGAGGCCGGCATACGCCCCTCGGGCCTGGTCAGCGAGGCGGTCATCCAGTCCTGGCTGCGCAGCCAGCGCCAGCACTGCAATGGACGGCGGCTGGCTCTGGCTCCCGTCAGCCCCAGCAGGCTGCATGCCACGCAGGAGCGCTGCCGCAGCCTGCTGCAGGCACTGCAGCACGAGCTGCCGACCCTGGAGCAGGCCCTGGCGGGCACCGGCACGCGCGTCATGCTGACGGACGACAAGGGCATCGTGCTCCATGTCTCCCCGGCATCCATGCGGCCCCGTGACGAGCGGGTCGGCCTGAACATGTCCGAGCAGGCCATGGGCACGAACGCACCGGGCATCGTCGCCGCCACCGGCCAGGCATGCACCGTCACCAACGGCGAGCACTATTTCGACGAGCTGCACGCCTTCCGCTGCGCAGCAGCCCCCATACGCGATGTGCACGGCCGCCTGGCCGGAGTACTCAATCTGATGGTGGAGGAGCAGCATTTCAGCTTCGACGCCAGCCCCGTGGTCGGCATGTACGCCACGACCATCGAGAACACCTTGCTGCAGGCTCAGTCGCACGAGCATCTGGTACTGCGCTTTCAGGTGACGCCAGCCCTGCTGCACACGCCGCTGCAGGCGCTGATGGGCGTGGCTGCCGATGGCCGCGTCGCCTGGATGAACGGCACCGCCGCCCAGCTCATCGGCCAGCCCGTAGATACAGCTTGCAGCGCGCAGGAACTGCTGGGCCATGATCTATCGCGCCTGCTGCAACTGAGCGGCCAGCCCGACCCCGCGCCGCTGCGCCTGGCCAGCGGCCTGGGCGTCTGGATGCAGGCACACCTGCAAACCTCGCATGGCCTTGGCTCGCACCTGGACATCAGCAGCGTGGAAGACCAGGCCAGCCCCATAACCACCGAAGCAACGCCCGTCGCCGAGACACAACCCCTGGCGACGCTGCGCGAGCACGGCGAGCAGTTGATCAGGGAGATGCTGGATCAGCATGGCGGCAATGTCTCCCAGGCCGCGCGCGCCCTGGGCATCTCGCGCGGCACGCTGTACCGCCGCCTGCGCGGCGGTCGGGATGAGGGTTTCTGAGCCCATTCCCGACCCACGGCGCAAGACTCTTTTGCGTTCGCACAGGGTTACGCACCGCCCCACACGGCCCCACAATCCTCGCCGCGCTGCACCAGCCTGCAGCCAAGGAGCTTTTGTATGTGGTTGGGTTTGTCGCTGTTTTATGTGGGAGCCGTGCTGTTTCTCAACGGCCTGTGGATGCTGGGCAAGATTGCCGACAAGGAAATCTGGGTCATCAACATCTTCACCGGCGTGGTGTCGCTATGCATTGGCCTGGCCAGCATCTTCGGCCCGGCGGCCGATGCGGCATCGGTCAAGAGCGGCGCGCTGACCCTGCTGTTCGCCTTCACCTATCTCTGGGTGGCTTTCAATCGCTTCAGCGGCGCCGACGGCCGGGGTCTGGGCTGGTTCAGCCTGTTCGTGGCGGTCACCGCCGTGCCCGTCGCCCTGGATACGCTGACCAGCGCCAGCTCGGGGCTGGACTGGTGGATGGGCGTCAACTGGGCCGCCTGGGCCGTGCTCTGGGCCTTGTTCTTCGCATTGCTGGCCCTGAGAAAAAGCATTGAGCGCCCCACGGGCTGGCTGTGCATCGCACAAGGCGTGCTCACGGGCTGGGTGCCCGGATACCTGATCCTGGCGGGGAAGCTGATGTGACACCCTGAGGCGCTGTGCGCCTCCCCCCTGAAAGGGGGAACGACGCCCTTGCTGCGGGGCGGGGCGGCCGGCTCGAACCTTGCTCAGTGTCTCTGGGTTTGATTGGCGCCTGTTCAGGCCTGTCTTCTTCGGCCCAGAGACGCCAGCAAGGCTGCCCCCATGATGAGCGCACCGCCGGCCAGCGTGCGTGCACTGAGCTGCTCGTTGGCGATGAGCACGGAGGAGACGCTGGCAAACACCACTTCGCTGAGCATGACCACCGATGTCACGCCCGAAGGCAGATGGGCGGCACCGAATTGCAGGGCCCAGTTGCCCAGCATCAGCAGCCCGGCCAGGCCCAGTGCCACCAGGGCCCAGCTGCCATCGAAGGCCGGAAAGCCCGGCACCACGCCCAGGCTGCTGGCGGTCAGGGCAGTCAGCAGGCCCATGCTCATGCAGCCGGCAAACATGGCCAGCATGCGGGCCTGGGCCGGAATGCCTTGGAAGCGGCGCAGCAGCACATTAGTCAGCGCAAACATGAAGCCGCCAAACACGGCCAGCGCATCGGCCACGGTGAGACCGGCAAACAGCCCGGAGAGCGAGGCATCAGCGGGCAGCAACACCAGCACCACTCCGCCAAAGGCCAGCAACAGGCGCAGCAGCGCCATGGGAGTGGGTTTTTCGCCCAGCAGCTTCCAGGCCAGCAGCACCGCCCACGCCGGCATGAGATAGAACAGCAAGATGACGCGCACCACGTCGCCCACGGTCACGGCCCAGTTGAAAGCCACGTTGTTCAGGCCCGAGCTGGCCGCCAGCAGCAAGAGCACCGGGTATTGCCAGGCCTGCCTGATGCTGGCGGGACGCAGCGCCAGCAGACCGGCCAGCACCAGTGCATACATCGCTGCCGTGGCCCACAGCGGATGCAGTCCGGCCTCATGCATGAGACGAAACGGCCACCATGACAAACCCCAGATCAGGGCATTGAGCAGCAGCGCAAATACAGGCAGTGGACTATGCATAAAAAAGGCTTCTAACGCCCACTCTAAAAGCGTTAGAAGCTATTGATTGTGTAGTTAATGCAGCGCGCTGGCTGCAGGGCTTCAATGGCAGTCGCGACGGGCGATTTCCAGCAGTTTCTCGACCTCTTGCGGGTGTCGTTTGCAATTGTTCCAGTGCCAGAGACCGATCAGCACCATGCTAGCGGCAACCAGCAGACCGAATACCGTGATCGCACCGAAGGCAGTCAATCCCATCTTGGTGGACAGGCTGTAGAAACCGCCCATGGCCAGAATGGCCAGTTGCTCGTTGAAGTTCTGCACCGCAATCGAGCGACCCGCACCCATGAGATTGTGGCCACGATGCTGCAGCAGGGCATTCATGGGCACGACCAGAAAGCCGCCCAGACCGCCAAGCAGAATGAGGAAGGGCACGGCCACCCAGAGATTGTCGATAAAGATCATGCAGACCACGAGCAGGCCCATGAGTACGCCCAGGGGAATCACACGCGTGGCGTTGTCCAGGCGCATGCGCATGGATGCCAGCACCGCACCGACGGCCGTACCTATTGCAACCACCCCCACCAGGGCCGAGGCCTGGGTGGTGCTGTAACCCAGAGCAGCGGCCCCCCAGGCCAGCACGATATAGCGCAAATTGCCCGAAGCCCCCCAGAACAGCGTGGTGGTGGACAGCGAGATCTGGCCCAGCTTGTCGGCCCACAGGCGCTTGCTGCACTGCCAGAAGTCGGGCAGCAGGCCCAACAGATTGGCAAGCAGGCTCTTGTTCGGGTCTTCGCGCAGCGGGCGCATGGCCACGCCCGTCAGCGGAATATGCAGATTGAACCAGGCCGCAACAACGTAGATCAGGATCAGCAGGGCAATGGCGGCCTCGGCAGGGGTGTCCACGCCAGTATTGAGATACGGGAAGTCGAAGCCCAGCAGATGCTGGGAAATGGTCGGTCCCACCAACTGGCCGCCCACCAGCACGCCCAAAATGATGGAGGTGATCGTCAGCCCCTCGATCCAGCCATTGGCCTTGACCAGTTGTGAGGCCGGCAGCAGCTCGGTCAGGATGCCATACTTGGCCGGCGAATAGGCGGCCGCGCCCAGCCCGATGACGGCATAGGCGATCAGGGGATGATGACCGAAGAGCATCATCAGACAACCGATCACCTTGATGGCATTGCTGATGAACATGACCTTGCCCTTGGGCAAGGCGTCCGCAAAGGCTCCGACAAAGGGGGCCAGGACCACATAGAACAGGGCGAACATGGGCACCAGGGCGGCACGTTGCCACTCGGGGGCACCATTGGCACGCAACAGCTCTACAGCGGTCACAAACAAGGCGTTGTCTGCCAGCGAGCTGAAAAACTGCGCTGACATGATGGTGTAGAAACCGCGCTTCATGAATTAGCTGTAACTGGCACCGGACGGACCGATGCCAAGGAAATAATAGACCCCGTGGCAAGTGACTGGCGGTTATATCACGCAGGCTCCGGCTGACAGTGCCAGAATCCCACTGGTCTGATTGAGAAAAACCATGCCTCGTCCCATTACTGCCACCATCCATCCTGAAGCCGTTCGCCACAATCTGGAGCGGGTACGGCAAGCCGTCCCTGATGCCAAATTGTGGTCCGTGATCAAAGCCAACGCTTATGGACACGGTATCGAGAACGTGTTTGAAGGGTTGCGAGCGACGGACGGTTTTGCCATGCTGGACCTCGATGAGGCCCAGCGCGTGCGCAATCTGGGCTGGCGCGGCCCCATCCTGCTGCTCGAAGGCGTGTTCGAGTTGCGCGACCTGGAAATCTGCTCGCGTCTGGGCATCTGGCATGCCGTGCACTGCGACGAGCAGATCGACTGGCTGGCCGCCCACAAGACCCAGGTCGGCCATCGTGTCTTCCTCAAGATGAACAGCGGGATGAACCGACTGGGCTTTACACCCGAGCGTTTTCGTGCGGCTTATGCGCGGCTGAATGCCCTGCCCCAGGTCGACGAGATCTCGTTCATGACCCACTTCAGCGATGCCGATGTGGAGCATGGCATGGACCACCAGCTCAGGGTCTTTCACGAAACCACGCTCGACCTGCCCGGCGAGCGCAGCATCAGCAACAGCGCTGCCACCTTGCTGCATGGTGACGAAAACAATGTGCGCTGCGACTGGGTGCGCCCCGGCATCGTGCTCTACGGCAGCTCGCCCGACTTCCCCACCCATGATGCGGCTCACTGGGGTCTTGAGCCGACCATGACGCTGTCGTCAAAAATCATCGGCACGCAGGAGCTGCATGCCGGCGACACCGTGGGCTACGGCTCGCGTTTTCAGTGCGACGGACCGCTGCGCCTGGGCGTGGTGGCCTGCGGCTATGCGGACGGCTATCCGCGCGTCTGCCCCACGGGCACGCCCGTGCTGGTGGACGGTGTGCGCACCCGCACCCTGGGCCGCGTCAGCATGGACATGATGGCCGTGGACCTGAGCCCTGTTCCCAAGGCCAGGCTGGGCAGCGAGGTCACGCTCTGGGGTCGCGCCAGCAATGGAGTCGTGCTGCCCATCGACGAGGTAGCCGCTGCTGCCGGCACACTGGGCTACGAGCTGATGTGCGCCGTGGCTCCCCGCGTACTCAAGGTGGTGGAAGGCGCGGGCAAATAAGACTGCCCGCCTCCCGCAAGCCAGAAGCCGCTGCATGACAGCGGCTTTTTTGCGAACTCAGCAGGCGCGGGCTAGACGGCCTGGTGGCTTGCGCCACTGTCACGGCACAGACTTGCAACTCGAGCCACGATGTCGTCAATCTGCGCTTCCTCACAGATCAGCGGCGGCAACAGCCGGATCGTGCGCTCACGGGTCACGGTAATCAGCAATCGCTGTTCGGCCAGCGCGCGGCCGACCAGCTCCTGGCAGTTCCGGTTCAACTCGATCCCAGCCATCAGCCCCAGGCCTCGGATCGCCTGCACACCTGGGTGTCCTCCCAGAGCCAGCCGCAGCCCGGCCAGCAGGCGCTCGCCCAGCAGGGCTGCCCGCTGCGCAATGCCGTCTCTTTCCATGATGTCGAGCACGGCGCAGGCCACGCGGCAGGCCAGCGGATTACCACCGAAGGTTGAGCCGTGCTGGCCCGGGGAGAACAGATCGGCGGCGGCGCCGCGCGCCAGGCAGGCGCCGATGGGAACGCCATTGCCCAGTGCTTTGGCGAGGGTCATCACATCTGGCGTGATCCCGGCGTGCCGGTGCGCGAACCAGGCCCCCGTGCGGCCCAGGCCGGTCTGTATCTCGTCGAGCATCAGCAGCCAGCCCTGGCTGTCGCAGAACTCGCGCAGAGCGCGCAGGTAGCCGGGACTGGCGACACGGATGCCGCCTTCGCCCTGTACCGGCTCGACCAGCACGGCGACGATACCTGGTGCTTCCTGAGCCGCGCGGCGCACGGCAACGATGTCGTCATAGGGCACGCGCACAAAGCCGGGCATCTGCGGCTCGAAGCCCTGTTGCTTGGCCGCGTTGCCCGTGGCGGCGAGCGTCGCCAGCGTGCGGCCATGAAAAGCGTTCTCCATCACGAGAATTTGCGGCTCGCCCACCCGCTTGCGATGCCCGTGCAAGCGGGCGAGCTTGAGAGCCGTCTCATTGGCCTCGGCACCCGAATTGCAGAAGAACACCTTTTCCATGCCGGCGAGCGCGCATAAGCGCTCGCCAAGCTGCTCTTGCCAGTCGATACGGAACACGTTGGAGGTGTGCAGCAAGGTCGCGGCTTGCTCGGCCATGACGGCGGCGATCTCCGGATGGGCATGACCCAGGCTGGTGACAGCCACGCCGGCGATGGCGTCCAGGTATTCCACCCCTTGATCATCCCAAAGGCGCGCACCGCGACCGCGCACAAAAGAAACAGGCTGGCGGGCGTATGCCCTCATCAGATGGGAATCGGTTTGCGGCATGCAATGCTCCGGTGGGATGTGAAGGAAAACTGGCGGATATCAACCAGTTCAGGAGAACTCTGCAGCGGGTCGAGGCCCGGTGTCAGCGGCAAAAATCGTGCATCGCGCCTGCCGGGCATGGCGCAGCACCCGCAGGACTTGGCGGCAGATTGGCCGGCTTGCTGCGGCCGCAACACGCAGCGCGGGCACAAGCCACCTGCGATTGCGCCGATGCCATGTCAATCGGCAGCGGATTGCGGCGTATCCGGATCAGAGCGCGTTGGCCAGTAATAGCTATCGGGTAACGGACGCGCGCCAAAGATGGCCTGCCCCACGCGCACCACGGTAGCGCCCTCCTCGATGGCGATCTCGAAATCGCCGGACATCCCCATCGACAGAGCATCCAGCTCGATACCCACGGGTGCGCTTTGCCGCAACCGATCACGCAGCTCGCGCAGGAGGATGAAGCACCGGCGCACCCGTTCGGCTTCGGCGGAAAACAGCGCCAGCGTCATCAGCCCACGCACGCGCAACGCGGAAAACACAGGCAGTTGCTGGATGAAGTCCGGAACAGCCTCGGGACTCAAGCCATACTTGCTGGCCTCGCCCGAGGTATTGACCTGAACGAACACGTCCAGCGACCGCCCTTGGGCCTGCAGATGCCTGTCCAGCGCCTCTGCCACGCGCAGGCTGTCCAAGGCCTGAAACTCGCTGGCAAAGCGTGCCACCAGCCTGGCCTTGTTGGTCTGCAGGTGGCCGATGACCGACCAGCGCAGATCGGCCAGGTCCTGCATGGACTCCCATTTCCCAAACGCTTCCTGTACCTTGTTCTCACCCAACAGGCGGCAGCCCGCTGCATAGGCCAGACGCAGGCTGGTTTGCGGCTTGGTCTTGCTGACGGGCAGCAAGCGCACACTGGCTGGATCACGCCCCACGCGCTGGCAGGCAGCTGCAATGCGCTCCTGAACGGTGGCGAGGTTGCGGCGGAAATCCTCTACCGTGCCGGCCTCAGGGTACAGGCCATGTTGATCGTGACGGGTCGGGGTTTCTGAAGTCATGGGCACCCCCTCATCCTTTTTCCATGGCGGCTATCGTGCCCGGCTGTGCGCTCCACGGCATCCGGCCGTTGAGGACTGCATAGGCGAGCAGCCCTATGACCAGTCCCCAGAAGGCGCCGCCAATACCCAGCAGCGTGATGTTGGCGGCTGCCGCCAGGAAGGTGATCAGCGCGGCCTCGCGCACCTTGGCATCCGCCAGGGCCGTGGCCAGGCTGCCGCCGATGGTTCCCAGCAGGGCCAGGCCCGCCAACGTGGTGATGAAGGTGTTGGGAAAGGCCATGAAGACCGCCGCCAGCGTCACCCCGAACACGCCGACCAGGATGTAGCACACGCCGGCAGCAACACCGGCAATCCAGCGCCTGGCTGGATCTTCATGCGCCTCCCGGCCCGTGGCGATTGCAGCCGTGATCGCGGCGATGTTGAACGCGTGCGAGCCAAACGGTGCCATGAGTAGCGAGCCCAGACCCGTGATCGTGACGATGAGGTTGGCACTGGTCTTGAAGCCATCGTTGCGCAGCACCAGCATGCCGGGCATGTACTGGCCGGTCAGCGTGATGAGAAACAGCGGCAGCGCGACGCTGAGCAAGGCATTGGGCGAGAACTCCGGCCTGGTGAACACGGGAGCAGCAAGCTGCAATTCCAGCCCGGACAGATCGACCCGATTCTGCGACAGCAAAAAGGCCAGCCCCAGCACCAGGAGGCCGACGACGGCATAGCGTGCCGAAATCCGTTTGAGCACCACATAGGCCGCGATCAGCAGGCCCGCCAGCACGGGATCGACGCTCATGCCGCCAAACGCCTTGATGCCGAATTGCAGCAGGATGCCCGCGAGCAGCCCGGCCGCAATACCGGCAGGGATCAGCCGGATGACGCGCTCGAAATATCCCGACAGTCCCAGCACCACGAAAGCCAGCGCCGAGACCAGGTAGGCCCCCACTGCTTCGGCGTAGGGGGTGCTCGCCAGGGCAGTCACGAGGAATGCCGCAGCAGGCGTGGACCAGGCCGTGATGATGGGCTCGCGCGTCACCCAGCTCAGCAGCAGACCTGTCACCCCTACGCCAATCGAAATCGACCATACCCAGGAGGCCGTCAGCTCCGGGCCGAGGCCCGCCACCTTGGCCGCCTGGAACACAAGAATGAAGGTGCCGCCGTAGTTGACGATGACCGAGATCAGGCCAGCCACGATGGGATGAAGGAGATCGCTCCAGCGCAGGGAGGTTGGCGAATGGATGGTTGGCATGTCTTGCAGTAGCTCTTGAAAATTGATCGGCCCTGGGGGCATTCGATTTATAGAATCGGAATGGACTGATATTCCCTGCCACTTTCTTGAAGGCATACAGACCAATTGTTCAAGCACGCCCAACTCGAATCCGTCAAGGCCTGGATCGGCGACCCCGCTCATGGCGCCTTGCCGCTGCATGTCCGCATCCAGCGAGCCCTGCGGCAGCTGATCCTCGATGGCTCGCTGGACGTGGGCCGACGCCTGCCGGCATCGCGTCCCCTGGCCCAATCGTTGGGCGTCTCGCGCGATACGGTGGAGGCCGCCTATGGCCAGTTGCATGCCGAAGGCTTCATCGAACGGCACACGGGCAGTGGCAGCTTTGTGTCCGAGCAGGTGCAGCGCCTTCCGGGGCGCGGCCTGACGCACAGCCCTGCGGTGCGCGTTCCAGCCCTGCGTTTGAGCCAGCGCGGCGCAGCCATGTTCGCGGGCGGTGGCCTGCGTGATTTCCTGGCGCCACGCGCTTTCGCGCCCGGTGTGCCTGAGACACGCAACTTCCCGATTCAGACTTGGGAGCGCTTGCAACGGCAGGTACTCAAGGAGCACGGCACCCGGGCTCTGCTGCACAGTCCGCCCCAGGGCATCGAGGCTTTGCGCCAAGCGATTGCCGCCTATGTCAACCTAGAGCGCGGCGCACGCGCCACGCCTGAACGCGTGCTGGTGCTGACCAGTTCGCAACAGGCTCTGACTCTCTGCGCCAACGTGCTGCTGGACGCCGGCGAACGCATCTTCATCGAAGACCCGGTGTATCACGGCGCACGCAAAGCCTTCGATGCGGCGGGACTGGAATGTGTGCCCGTGCCGATGGACGGCGACGGCATGAAGGTGGATTTATTGCAAACACTGCCCTCTGCCAGGGCAGTGTTTCTGACTCCCTCCCATCAGTTCCCGACGGGCACCACACTGGCCCTGGATCGCCGGCTGGCCGCCATAGCCTGGGCGCAGCAGGAGCAGGCGTGGATCATCGAAGATGACTACGACAGCGAATTTCACTACGCCGGCAAGCCCACGGCCTGCGTGCAGGGGCTGGATCAGCACGAGCGCACGATCTATGTCGGCACCTTCACCAAGTCGATGTTCCCTGGGCTACGCATAGGCTATATGGTGCTGCCGACTTCGCTGGTTGCCCCCATGACGGTGGCGCGGACCTTGCTCGATGGACACAGCGCACCGATTGCGCAATTGACGCTGGCGCGGTTCATCGAAGGCGGGCACCTGGGAGCGCATGTGCGTACCATGCGCGCCGTCTATGCCGAGCGGCGTGACGTGCTGGCGCGGCTGGTGCGCGAGCATCTGGGGGATTTTCTGGAGCCGCGGGTGCCTGCAGGCGGCATGCAGATGCCGTGTACCTTGATTCGCGACATTTCCGAGCTTTCCGCAGTGGACTGCGCTCGCAGAGCAGGCATCGACCTGCTCGGGTTGACGCAGTTGCATGCATCGAGCCCGCAGCAGGCTGGATTCCTCATGGGATTTGCTGCACATACACCGCATGAGCTGGAAGTCGCCGCGAGGAAGCTGGCGCAGGTACTGCAGGCGCTACGCCGCTGACAGCGAGCAGCGAGCGGCCAGACCTCAGCCTGCCAGCTCCTGCAGCGCTGCCAGCAGCTGGCTCACATCCGCCTCAGTGTGCAGCGCCGACAGTGCGATACGCAATCGAGCCGTGCCCACGGGCACGGTGGGAGGGCGAATCGCCGGCACCCACAGGCCATGGCGGCGCAGCCCTTCCATAAGGCCGAGCGCAGCGTCGTTGCCGCCCACTACCAGCGCCTGCACGGCGGTGTCCGATGGCAAAAGCCTCCATCCCTTGCCCTGCAACAAGGGCTGCAGACCCGCGCGCAGCTGGGCAATACGGGCCTGCAACTGAAGGCGCAGGACGCTTTGCTGCTCTATCAGCTGCACACTGGTTTGCAATGCACGCGCCAGCATCGCAGGGGCAGCTGTCGCAAAGGTGTAGCTGCGCGTTTTCTGCAGCAGCCACTCAATCAGCAGTTCATGCCCTGCCACAAAGGCGCCCGAGACGCCGGCCGCCTTGCTCAGCGTGGCCATGTACAGCACGCGTGGCGAAGCCTTGGCCCCCGTCAGTCCTGCGGCCGCCAGGCTGCCCCGGCCTTGCGGACCAAGCACGCCGAAGCCGTGGGCATCGTCGAGCAGCAGCAGGGCGTCGTAGCGCTCGCACAGGGCCAGCAGCCCATCAATATCAGCCACATTGCCGTCCATGCTGAAGACGGCGTCGCTCACCACCAGCTTGCGCTGCACCGGGCAAGCAGCCAGCAACTGCTCCAAGGCGACCAGGTCGCCATGCTCGAAACGGTGGATCTGTGCGCGCGACAGGCGGCAGCCATCGATCAGGCTGGCGTGGTTCAGAGCGTCCGAAAAAATGGCGTCGTCCGCGCCTACCAGCGCCGGGATGATGCTGGCGTTGGTGGCAAACCCGGCATAGAAGTAAAGCGCACGGGGCAGTTGCACAAAGCGGGCCAGCTCTTCCTCCAGCGCGGCATTGGCCGTGCTGTGCCCGTTGACCATGGGAGAGCCACCCGAGCCCACGCCAAAGTCTTGCGCACCGGCGCAGGCCGCCTCGATCATGGCCGGGTGCTGGGCCAGCCCCAGATAGTCGTTGCTGCAGAACTGCAGCATGGGCTGCCCGTCAACCAGAATACGCGCACCTTGCAAGGGCGCCACGGTACGGCGGGTACGGCGCAGTGCGGCGGCGTCCAGGGCAGCCAGCTGCTGTGGAATATCCTGCAGCCAGAAATTGGAAGATGCGGTCATTGCCATTCCTTGGGCAAAGAGAAACTGGTCAGGCGAGGATCGGGATTGGCCTGCCACGGAATATCAGCCAGCAGCGGCGCGCCAAGCCGTCCCAGCTGGTTGCGCAGCCAGTCCATGTTTTCCTCGGGCACCAGCATCTGCGGCTCCACACGGCTGGCCACCCAGCCCGCCAGCGGCAAGCCGGCGGCGCGAATCGCCTCGGCGGTCAGTACCGCATGATTCAGGCAACCAAGCTTGAGGCCCACCACCAGCACCACTGGCAGCTGCAGCGCCACGGCCAGATCGGCAATGCACAGAGTCTCGGACAACGGCACGCGCCAGCCGCCCGCGCCTTCGACCACCACGGCATCGGCCTGCGCCGCCAATTGCCGGTAGGCGTCCAGAATCGGGGCCAGCGTCACCTCCACGCCCGCGCGCCGGGCCGCGATATGCGGCGACATGGGGTCGGGCAGCAACACGGGGTTGTCCAGCGCTGCCGGCACGGCCAGCGTGGAGGCCGCGCGCAAGGCCACCGTGTCTTCGTTGACCCAGCCGCCCTGCCCGTCGGGATCGGCACCCGCGGCCACGGCCTTCATGCCCACCACGCGCGGATGATGGGCTGCCAGTGCGTGCAGCAGCGCACAGCTGGCCAGGGTCTTGCCCACACCGGTATCGGTGCCCGTGACGAAACAGCCGATCATGCGTTTCCCTTCTTGGCGGCAAGCTCCGCTTCCTGCTGCAAGGTGGTGTTCAGCGCGGCCAGCGCGGCCTGACCCAGGTGGGTGATATCGGCATCGTCCAGCACATAGGGCGGCATGCAGTACAGCGTGCGTCCTATGGGGCGCAGCAGCAGACCCAGATCCAGCGCCGCCTCGTGGTAGCGCTGTGCAAAGTCCGGCAAGGAGGTATCGATGTCCCAGGCCCAGATCATTCCCTGCTGGCGCGCGTTGCTGACGCGGGGGTGAACATTCAGCCTGGCGAATGCCGCACTGATCTTTTCGGCCAGCTGCCGGTTGGCGACCAGTTGGTCCAGCTGCTCGAACAGCTCCAGCGTGGCCACGGCAGCGCGGCAGGCCAGCGGGTTTCCGGTATAGGAGTGCGAGTGCAGAAAGCCGCGCGCGGCATCGTCGTCATAAAAAGCGGCATAGACCTCATCGGTCGTCAGCACGGCAGACAAGGGCAGCGTCCCGCCCGTCAAGCCTTTGGACAGGCAGATGAAGTTCGGCCTGATACCTGCCTGCTGATGGGCAAACAGGCTGCCGGTACGGCCAAAGCCCACGGCGATCTCGTCCACCACCAGATGCACCGAATAGCGGTCGCACAGCGCCCGGGCCAGGCGCAGGTATTCGGCGTCATGCATGGCCATGCCGGCTGCGCACTGCACCAGCGGCTCCAGAATCAGGGCAGCAGTCTCCTGGTGATGCGCTTGCAACCAGGCCTCCAGGCCCTTGGCTGCGCGGCGCGCCACATCGGCAGCGGTTTCGCCAGGTCGGGCCTGACGGGCATCGGGGCTGGGCACGGTGGCAGACAGACGCACCAGAGGGCCGTAGGCATCGCGAAACAGCGCAATATCTGTGACCGACAGCGCGCCTACTGTCTCGCCGTGATAGCCACCGGCCAGACCCACGAAGCGGTGCTTGGCCGGATGCCCCTGGTTGCGCCAGTAATGGGCGCTCATCTTCAGTGCGATCTCGGTGGCCGAAGCGCCGTCGCTGCCGTAGAACGCATGGCCCAGGCCCGTCAGACCGGCCAGGCGCTCGGACAGCTCGACCACGGGAGCGTGGGTGAAACCGGCCAGCATTACATGATCGAGCTTTTGCAACTGCTCGGTCAGCGCCGCCCGAATATGAGGATGCGAGTGACCGAACAGATTGACCCACCAGGAACTGATGCCGTCCAGATAGCGGCGGCCATCGGTATCCACCAGCCAGGGACCGACGGCATGGTCGATGGCAATCGGCGGTGCGGCTTCGTGCCGCTTCATCTGTGTGCAGGGATGCCAGACATGGCGCACGCTGCGGCTGGCAAGACTGTGGTCCATCAAAAACTCCTGAGGCGAATCACCGCCTTGCCAGATCGCAGGCACGGCAGGGTCCGGCCTGTGCAAGATGCCAGGCTAGGCAATCCGGAAAGAGAAGCCCCGGCGCGACGGCCAGGGAAGATTCAGGCGTCAGCTCGCGGCCGATGCTCCCAGGCCCTTGAGGCCCAGCTTGCGCATCAAGGTGATATCGGCCTGCACATCGGGATTGCCGGTCACCAGCAGCTTGTCGCCGTAGAAGATGGAATTGGCCCCGGCCATGAAGCACAGGGTCTGCACGGCCTCGCCCAATTGCTGGCGGCCCGCCGACAGGCGCACGCGGGCCTTGGGCATGGTGATGCGCGCCACGGCGATCACACGCACGAAGTCCAGCGGGTCCACCGGCTCGCTGTCGGCCAGCGGCGTTCCGGGCACGGGCACCAGGCTGTTGATGGGCACGGACTCGGGGTAGGGCTGCATGTTCGCCAGCTGGGCAATCAAGCCGGCACGGTGGACCTCGGTCTCGCCCATGCCGATGATGCCGCCGCAGCACACGCTGATACCTGCATCGCGCACCGCAGCCAGCGTGTCCAGCCTGTCCTGGTACTGGCGCGTGCTGACCACATCCTTGTAGTACTCGGGCGCGGTATCGAGATTGTGGTTGTAGTAGTCGAGACCCGCATCGCGCAGCGATGCCGCCTGGTGCGGCTGCAGCATGCCCAGCGTGGCACAGGTCTGCATGCCCAGGCCCTTCACGGCGCCAATCAGCTCGTTCATCTTCTCGATGTCACGGTCCTTGGGCGCGCGCCAGGCAGCTCCCATGCAAAAGCGGGTGGCTCCGGCATCCTGAGCGGCCTTGGCGGCGCGGGTGACCTCCTCCACGCTCATCAGCTTCTCGGCCTTCACTCCCGTGTCGAACTCGGCCGACTGCGGGCAATAGCCGCAGTTCTCGGGACAGCCACCGGTCTTGACGGACAGCAGGGTCGCCAGCTCGATCTCGCCCGCCGGCCAGTTCTCGCGATGCACGCTCTGGGCACGGTGCAACAAGTCCAGAAAAGGCAGGTCCAGCAAGGACTGCACTGCCTCCACGGGCCAGCGCTGCGCCTCGGGGGCCGCAACTGGCTTGGCCGGCGCATGCCAGCGCATGGTCTGGCTGCCGCAGGCGGCGGCTTGCTGTGCGTCGGCGGCGCGCACTGGGTTGTCTTGCTCGGGCACGGAATAGGACATCGCGGTCTCTCCTCAATCGGGGGAATGCCGCGCATTTTGGGCAAAAAAATCAAGGATTTACAGAGCCCACATGCAAATAGTTGCCAACCAAAGAGTTGCAGCAAGAAGCGTTATTTTTGAGCGCCATTTCAATGCATTTGACAGATTTTCAGCACTCATTAGAAACAGCCAGCCATAACTTCTGCCAAATTGAGCTCTAGTGCACTCAATTAAGTGGAATACGCCAGATTCATACCTTGGATTTCAACGAAGAAGAGCGCAGATAACGGCGAAAAACATGATTTTTGGCGTTTTTTACCCGGACAAGACCTAAATCAGGACCAGAAACGGTGCTGCACCACCCGTGCCAAGGCGGACAAACACCCCAAACTGGCGGATTTAATTCCCTCAACTCTTGTTGGACATTCCGCCAGGCACAAAAAAGCCGCAGCAAGGCTGCGGCTGGAGGGCGGGAGGCCGGGGCTCAGAAGGCGTGCGCCATGCCCACGCCGAATGAAGTTCCCGAGTCCGCACCGTACTCGTAGCTCTTGCGCCCCAGGCTGGCATAGAGCGTGGTGCGCTTGGACAGCGCGTAGTCGGCCCCCAGGGAATAGAAATGATTGGTCTGCTCCTGCATGCGCTGGCGTCCATAGCCGGCCTTCAGCGTGGTCTGCCCCATCTGGTAGGTGGCACCCAGCGTCAGGGCCTTGGCCGAGAGTGCCGTCTGGGCCACGCGCGAGTAATCCCAGGCGGCCATCACGGCGGCCGCGCCAAAGCGGTATTTACCCGCAACAAAAGTGTCCTTGTCACCGCTGCCGTTGCGCTCGAAGGCCAGCATGCCGCTCAGGCTGTCCGAGTCGTAATTGAGAGAGGCCGAGTAACCGCGTCCTTCGCGGCGCAAGGTCAACGGCACCTCGGTGCGCTCCGGCGAGGCGCTCAGATGCAGAGTGAAGCCGGCTACCGTGGGCGAGTCGTAGAAGATGCCATTGGCCATGCGCCCATACTCGGCCGCGCCGTTGTTGCTGTAGCGGTCGGTAGGCGTGAGGTAGTGCCACTGATACCAGGCCGGCGAGGAGATGCGGTTGAAATTGGCCCAGGGGTCGAATTTCCAGTCCTGCGACCACATGGCCGACAGGGCGCGGCCCAGGCGCAGATGGCCAAAGCCGCCCTGCAGGCCCACCGTGGACTCGTCATGCCAGAACGGCTTGCTGCCCTGATCCTCCAGACGCCCGGTATCGATATCGAAACGTGCGCTCAGACGGAACGTGGCCTTGAGGCCGCCGCCCAGGTCCTCCGAGCCCGCAATGGCCAGATTGCTGCGCTGAATCGTGCCGGCCTGGGCCGTGCCGTCAAAGCCGCGATAGATGCCGCCGTCGATCAGACCGCCAATGCTGACGCCGGAGGACTGGGCCGCCGCAGGCAGAGCGGCAGACAAAAGAGTGAAACATGTGGAACAAGCAATGCCAGTACGCAAGCGCATGCCGGTGGTTCTCCTTGAATTGTGAAGTCACTGCCCCCGCAGCCAGCTCTTGGCACAGCAGAGGACAGAGAAGGTCGAAGACCTGTGAGATGAGGCGATGACAGGCAGTCAGGGCCTGCCTGATGCACTGAAGACAGCCGGAACATGGCTGGCAGCGGAGCTGCCAATTCCGACCCGAGAAGCCTGCTCAAAAAGCAGGCAACGAGACGCATTATGAAAGTGGGGCCTTGGCAGAGTCCAGCCCAACGTCAGCTTGGTTCAGCCGCTGCGCGCCACGCCGGAGGTGGCCCAGATGCGGTTCATCTCGCTGCAAAAAGGCTGGGCACAGGGTGCCAGGCCCTGGTACTGGCAGCCTTCGGTCATGCATAGATGCGAACGGTGCTCGCCGCTGCGGCGCGGAACAGGCAGGGCATTGGCAGCCTGGGCCGCCGCCATCATCAGCCAGGGATCGGACTTGTTCTGCAGCAGCTGCTGCACTTCCTGAGCCAGCGCCGGTGCGGGCAGGGCCAGGGGCAGACCGGCCATCTGTGCCGGCGTCGCCTGAGCGGCGCTCGCCGTGACGGGCTGCAGCTCCAGCCACAGCAATGCGCTGGTGGCAAGCGTGCTGGTCGCCGCCGACGACTGCGGCTGCACCACCAGCGCCAGAGGGCCGCTGCTCAAGACACCCGGATCCGCCATGGGCAGGCGCAGAGCCGTCCCCGCTCCCTGGGCTGCCGGGATGCTTGGGGCGCCCACAGCCTGCGCCCAGGCGGCGGGCACCTGCAATGTCAGGGAAAAGCTGCGCTCGCCTTGCGGCGTGACCAGCGTGCCTTGCTGCACCAGCCAGTTCTGCAGCTGGGGCAGACGCGGTGCGGCAGCGCCGCCAGCAGCAGCTGCTGCCATGCCCTGCTGTGCCTGCTCCAGCGCCACGGCCGCCGTGGGCGACAGGGCCGCAGCCGTCTGCAAAGCCGAGCTGGGCGGCTGCGCGCCAGACGCCGCAGCCTGCGCCAAGGCCTGCATCAGCGCAACCGATCCCTGCTGGCCGGACAGCAGCTGCAAGGGCTGGGCCTGCCCCTGCAGGCTGACCTGAACCTGCGCGAGCAGGCTTTGCACAAATTGCTGCACGGCCGCTGGCAGGCCCTGACTGGGCCAGCTCGCTGCAGGCGCACCGGGCTGCGCTTGCACCTGCAGGGCCAGCTGCGCAATCAGATGTTCAAAGGCCTGGAGCTTGAGGTTCTGCAAGGTTTGCGGCGACCACTGCACCATGCTGGTCGCCGGGGACGGCGCCTGAGCGGCAGGCGGTTGCTGCACTGCGGGAAGATCCGGGACAGCGGTTGCAGCCACATTGCCGACCTGCGCTGCCGCCTGGCCCGTGGGCACGGACACGGGCAGTACGGGGGCAACGGGTTGCAGTGGAGCAGTCATGCGGTCGTCGGTGCTGGGGCAGCAAAGCCGGAATCAGGCCATTGTGCCCGCCCCTGCGGATAAGCATCGGAAAAAGAGCTGTCAGTGCTTGTGGCTCAGGCACCAGGGCTGCCCGGATCGTGCCGGAGCCGCATGGTTCACGCCTGCGATCCGAAGCGCGGGTCAGAGGCGAACCATTGCGGGCTGAATCAGGCTTCGGCCGGGTAGAACAGCTTGCGCGTGGCCGTGGCCTGCACGGCCTTGGCAATGGCACCGATATGGTCGGGTGTGGTGCCGCAGCAGCCGCCCACGATATTGACCAGACCTTCGGCCGCGAACTCGTGCACCAGACGGCTGGTGATCTCGGGCGTTTCGTCAAAGCCGGTGTCGCTCATGGGGTTGGGCAGACCGGCATTGGGGTAACAGCTGATGAAGGTGTCGGGAGCCGCCTTGGCCAGCTCCTGCACATAGGGACGCATGAGCGTGGCACCCAGGGCGCAGTTCAGGCCCACGGACAGCGGGTTGCTATGGCGCACGCTGTGCCAGAAGGCCGTCACGGTCTGCCCGCTCAGAATGCGACCCGAGGCATCGGTCACCGTGCCGCTGATCATGATGGGCAGGCGCTCGCCGGTCTGCTCGAAGGCCTCGTCCACGGCAAACAGCGCGGCCTTGGCGTTGAGGGTATCGAAGATGGTCTCGACCAGAATTACGTCGGCACCGCCTTCAATCAGCGCCAGCGTCTGCTCCAGATAGGCCTGGCGCAGCTGCTCGAAGGTGATGTTGCGTGCGGCAGGGTCGTTCACATCGGGGCTGATGGAGGCCGTCTTGGGCGTGGGGCCCAGGGCTCCGGCCACATAGCGCTTGTGGTCGGGCGTGCTGTACTTGTCGCAGGCCGCACGCGCGAGCTGGGCGCTCTTGAGGTTCATCTCATAGGCCAGATCGGCCATGTGATAGTCCTCCTGCGCAATCGTGGTCGCACCAAAGGTGTTGGTCTCGATCAGATCGGCGCCGGCAGCCAGGTATTTCTCATGGATGTCACGAATCACGTCGGGACGGGTCAGCGACAGCAGCTCGTTGTTGCCCTTGACGTCATGGGCAAAGTCCTTGAAGCGCTCGCCCGCACCTTCGGCACCGGCATAGCCCTCGCCGCGATACTGAGCCTCGCCCAGCTTGAAACGCTGAATCATGGTACCCATCGCACCGTCAAGAATGACGAGGCGCTTGGCAAGCGTTGCGGGCAGCTCCTGGGCTCGGGTGTAGGCGGGGGTGGGGTGCGACTGGCTCATAGACCGCCATTGTAGGAAAGCTGGCAGGCTTTGCCGGGCTGCCGGGCATTGCCCTGCCGCCAGCGCCTATTCCGATGGCTGGCCTGCCGGGTAGCGAGCCTTGGCCATGCGGAACGTCAGATTCCAGCGCTCATTGCCAAGCAGCGGGTGCTGGCCCTGCTTGAGCGGGGCGACACCATGAAACACCAGGCGCGAAGGCCCGCCCCAGACCAGCACATCGCCATGGGTGAGCGCAAGGCGCCGGGTGGGACTCTGGCGCGTCAGCCCGCCCCAGAGAAAGCTGCAAGCCAGGCCCAGCGAAACCGAGACTATGGGCGCCGCAAAGTCATGTTCGTCCTGGTCGCGGTGCAAGCCCATGCGTGCGCCCGGCTGATAGCGGTTGATCAGGCAGGCATCGGGCGCAAAACCCGGATAGCCGGCCAGCGCCGCAGCCCTTGCGGCCTGCTCGCACAGAAAAGCGGGAATGGCAGGCCAGGGCTTGCCGGTCTGCGGATCAAAGGCGCTGTAGCGATAGCCCTGCAGATCCGAAATCCAGCCCCAGCCGCCGGCGTTGGTGATCGCCACCGACATGAACTTTCCGCCGGGCACCTGCATGTTTCGAAATGCGGCCCGTGTCTGCAAAGCCGTCACATCGGCCACCCAGCGCTGCTCCTGGGCTGCCGCAAAACCGCGCAGCAGCACGGCACCGTCATCAATGATTTCGGCGGGCAGGGGTTCGTCAGGAAACAGCGAAAGCGTCATTGCAGCGCCATCATAGGCTTGGCCGGTGGCTGCCCCTCCCAGCCGCCGGCCAGCGCCTGATACAGCGCCACGGCGGCACGCAGGCCGCGCGCGCGGCTGTCGGCCGCCGCGTCCTGGGCCGCGTAGAGGTCGCGCTGTGCGTCCAGCACCTCGTACAGGCCCACGCTGCCCAGGCGGTAGCGGCGCTGCGCGAGCTGCTCGGCCCGTGCACGCTGCTCGGCGGCCTGGGCCAGATGGGCGTCCTCGGTGCGGGTGCGCGTGAGAAGCACCAGGGCGTTTTCGGTGTCCTCCAGCGCCAGCAGCACGCTTTGCTGGTACTGGGCCAGCGCGACCTGGGCACCGGCCTCGCTGGCAGCGATGCGCGCGCGCACGCGGCCTACGTCGAGAAAAGACCAGTCCACACCCAGGAACACGCTGCGGCTCGCGCTGCCGGCCTCGAACAGCGCTCCCGTGCTGAGAGCGGAGCTGCCCAGCAGACCGCCCAGCGACAGGCGCGGGAACAGCTCGGCCGTGGCCACGCCCACCCGCGCAGTGGCGGCATGCAGACGCGCCTCGGCGGCGGCCACATCGGGGCGACGGCGCAACAGGTCGGCGGGCGTGCCGGGAGCGATGCTCTGCGGCAACTGCGGCAACGCGGCCGGTGCGTCCAGCGCTGCGATCAGTGCCTCGGGCACCTGGCCGGTAAGCACGGCCAGCCGGTGCTGTTCCATGGCGATCCGTGCCTGCAGCGCCGGAATGCGCGAGCGCGTGGTCTCCAGCTGCGCCTGGGCGCGCGCCAGGTCGAAGTCGGTGCCGCTGCCATGCGCCAGCCGCAGCTGCACCAGGCGTAGCGTATCTTGCTGATTGGCGGCATTGGCTTCGGCCAGATGCAGACGCTGCTGCCAGCCGCGCAGATCAGCGTAGCTGGCCGCGACCTGGGCCGCAATGGCAACCTGCAGCGCAGCCAGATCGGCGGCACTGGCACGCAGGTCGGCGCTGCCGGCCTCTATGCTGCGACGCACGCGACCGAACAGATCCAGCTCCCAGCTCGCGTTGATGCCGGCGCTGTAGCTGCGCTGGCTGCGCGGCCCGCTTGGTGCCTGGCTTTCGCTGCGTCTTTGCTGCAGCGCCTGGCCCGACACGGTGAGCGTGGGCAGCTGATCAAGACGACTTTCGCTCAGCAGGGCCTGGGCCGCATCGAGTCGCGCCAGCGCACCGCGCAGCTCCTGGTTGGCCCGCAGGGCCTGCTCGACCAGCTGCGTGAGTTGCACATCCTGGAACTGACGCCAGAACGCGGCATCGGAGCCGATCTCTGGGGATGCCTGCTGCGGGACTGCGGACGGCTCGGCCCGCGCGAACTGCGCGCCGGCCTCAGGCGGCTCGGGTGCGCGGAAATCGGGACCGACGGCGCAGCCTGCGAGCAGGGCCGAAAGGCCCGCCACGGCCCATGCCAGCGCATGCCGGCGCAGAGGTTGGGAGATCTCAGACATGGCTGCCCTCCAAGGATGCGGGTGAAACAGGTGAAGCGGGATGGGCAGGCGTTCGGGTCGCCAGCGACCGCCCCGACAGACGGCGCAACGTGACGTAGAACACCGGCGTGAGGAAGAGGCCAAACAGGGTTACGCCCAGCATGCCCGAGAACACCGTCACGCCAGTGGCAGCGCGCACCTCGCTGCCTGCGCCGCTGCCGATCAGCAAGGGAACGGCGCCCGCGATGAAGGCGATGGAGGTCATGACGATGGGACGCAGCCGCAGGCGGCAGGCCTGCAGCGCGGCATCGACGATGGGCGAGCCGCGCATCTCCAGCTCGCGAGCGAACTCCACGATCAAAATCGCGTTCTTGCAGGCCAGGCCCATGAGCACCACCAGGCCGACCTGCACGAAGACATTGTTGTCCCCTCCGGCCAGCCACACGCCGAACAGCGCCGCGCAGATGCACACGGGCACGATCAGGATCACGGCCAGCGGCAGGGTCCAGCTTTCGTAGAGCGCGGCCAGCACCAGAAACACCAGCATCACGGCGATCACGAAGACCACGGCAGCGGCATGGCTCTGTTCGACCTGCTGGTAGCTCAGGTCCGTCCAGGCCAGCTCGATGCCGCGCGGCAGCGTGCGCTGCGCGATCTCCTGTAGCTTGGTCAGCACCTCGGCCGAGGACAGCAGGCGCGGATCGGAATCGCCGATCAGATCGGCGGCCGGAAAGCCGTTGTAGCGCAGCACCGGATCAGGCCCGTAGCTGGGCACCACGGTGACCATGGAGCCTATGGGTACCATCTCGCCGCGCGCGTTGCGCGTGCGCAGCTGGGCGATGTCCTCCACGGCCTGGCGGTAGTCGGCATCGGCCTGCAGCATCACGCGCCAGACGCGGCCGAAGGCGTTGAAGTCGTTGACGTAGACCGAGCCCAGATAGGCCTGCAGGGTCTGGAACAGATCAGTCAGCGCCACGCCCTGGGCCTTGGCCTTGATGCGGTCCACCTTCACTTCCAGCTGCGGGATATTGGACTGGTAGCTGCTGACCGGGTAGGTCATGCCCGGTGTCTTGGCAATCTCGGCCTGAAAGGCCTCAAGCGCCTGCTGCAGCGCTGCATAGCCCAGGCCCGCCCGGTCCTGCAGGAACAGCGAATAACCCGATCCGTTGCCCAGGCCCTGGATGGGCGGCGGCATCAGCGCATAGGCGAAGCCGCCTTCGATCTGCGCGAACTTGGCACCCAGCTCGGCATTGATGGCCTCGGCGCTGCGGGTGCGCTCGCCGAAGGGCTTGAGCATGATGTAGGAGCTGGTCAGATTGGGCGTGGTCGTGGACTGCAGCGCATTGAAGCCCGCGAAGGCCGCGACCATGTCCACACCATCCACGCTCTTGGCCGCCTCCACCATCTGACGCGTGACCGCATCGGTGCGGTTCAGCGACGCACCCTCGGGCAGCTTGGCGCCGGCAAACAGGTAGAGCTTGTCCTGCATGGGGATGAAGCCGCCGGGCACGACATGGAACAGCACGGCGGTGCCGGCCAGCAGTGCCGCATAGACCGCGAACACCAGGCCGCGTCGGCGCAGCGAGCGACCCACCGAGTTCTGGTAGCCGTGGGCGCTGCGATCGAAGAAGCGGTTGAAGGGCCGGAAGAGCCAGCCCAGGCCCTTGTCGATGACGCGTGCCAGCGCGTCGCGCGGTGCGCCGTGCGGCTGCAGCAGCTTGGCCGCCAGTGCCGGCGACAGGGTCAGCGAGTTGATGGCCGAGATCACCGTGGAGATGGCAATCGTCACCGCGAACTGCTGGTAGAACTGACCCGTGACGCCGCTGAGAAAGGCCATGGGAACGAAGACCGCGCACAGAACCAGGGCGATGGCGATGATGGGCCCGGAGACCTCCTTCATGGCCAGATGGGCCGCCTCCTGCGGGCTGTGGCCCTGCTCGATGTAGCGCTCCACGTTCTCGACCACGACGATGGCGTCGTCCACCACGATGCCGATCGCCAGCACCAGGCCGAACAGCGTCAGCGTGTTGATGGAATAGCCCAGCAGGTACAGGCCCGCGAACGTGCCGATGATGGACACGGGCACGGCCAGCAGCGGAATGATGGAGGCGCGCCAGGTCTGCAAAAAGACGATGACCACCAGCACCACGAGGATCACGGCCTCGATCAGCGTGCTCTGCACGGCCTTGATCGAGTCGCGCACAAAGACCGTGGGGTCCCAGACGGACTCGAAGGCCACGCCTTCAGGCAGGTCCTTCGAGAGCCGGTCCATGGCCGCGTAGACCTGCTCGGCCACGCCCAGCGCATTCGCGCCCGGCGACAGGAAGATGCCCACGGCCGCCATGTTCTTGGTGTCGCTCCACGAGCGCAGCGTGTAGTCGCTGGCGCCCAGCTCGATGCGCGCCACGTCGGCCAGACGCACGACCTGGCCGCCTTCGCCGCTCTTGAGCACAATGCTGCCGAACTCCTCGGCCGTCTTCAGCCGCCCGCGCACATTGATGGACAGCAGCTTGTCGGACTTCTGCGCACTGGGCTCGGCGCCCAGCTGGCCGGCCGAGACCTGGATGTTCTGCTCGCGGATGGCTGCGATCACCTCGCCGGCCGTGAGCTGGCGTGCCGCCACCTTGTGCGGGTCCAGCCAGACGCGCATCGCATAGTCGCCCGCGCCGTAGATGCCCACGTCGCCCACGCCGGGAATGCGCGCCAGCACATCCTTGATCTTGAGCGTGACATGGTTGCGCAGATACAGCGCATCATGCGCGCCGTCCCGGGACACCAGGCCCACGTACATCAGCGGTGTGGACGCCTGCTTCTGCGTGGTCACGCCGAACTGTCGCACCTCCTCGGGCAGCCGGCTCTGGGCCTGGCTGACGCGGTTCTGCACGCGCACGGCTGCGGTGTCGGGATCGATTTCGGGGCGGAAGGTGGCAACCACCTGCAGACTGCCGTCCGAAGCCGCGACCGACTTCATGTACATCAGGCCTTCGACCCCGTTGATGGCCTCCTCCAGCGGCACGGCCACCGACTCGGCGACCTCCTTGGGATTGGCCCCCGGATAGGTGGCGCGCACGACCACGCTGGGCGGCACGACCTCGGGATATTCGCCCACCGGCAGCTGCGGAATGGCCACCAGGCCGACGGCGAACATGATGATGGAGAGCACGACCGCGAAGATGGGCCGGTCTATGAAGAATTTGGAGAAGTCCATGGCACTCCCTCCTTACTGCGCAGCGGCGGGCGTGGGCGGCACGGCCGCTGCCACCACCGGCCTGGGATTGACGGGCATGCCGGGGTAGTAGATGCGCTGCACGCCGCCCACCACCAGCCGGTCACCCGCGGCCAGGCCCTTTTCCACCAGGCGCCGGCCATCGACCATGCGACCCAGCGTAAGGTCGCGGCGCTCGGCCAGATTGCCTTCGCCCACTACATAGACGTACTTGCGGTCCTGGTCGGTAAGCACGGCCTTGTCGTCGATCAGCAGCGCCTGGGACTCGGCCTCCTGCCGGTCCGGGCCGCTTTGCATCTGCACGCGTGCGAACAGGCCTGGCGTCAGCATCCGGTCGGGGTTGGCCAGGCGCGCGCGCAAACGCATGGTGCCCGTGCCCGGCTGGAGCTGGTTGTCGCTGAAGTCCAGCGTGCCCGCATGGGAAAAGCCGCTGTCGCCGACCAGGGCCACGCGCACCGCGCGGCCCTGGCCGCTCAGGCCAGCCAGACCTGCCTTCTGGTAGCGCAGAAAGCTGTGCTCGTCGGCATCGAAATAGGCATACACCGGGTCCTGCGAGACCAGGGTGGTCAGCACGCTCTGGTCGGCCTGGGCCATATTGCCCACGGTGAGCAGGGCGCGGCTGGCACGGCCCGTGATCGGCGCGCGCACCTCGGTGAAGTCGAGCTGCAGCCGGGCAGTGGCCAGCTCGGCCTCGGCCGCACGCACCTGGGCCGTGGCCTGGGCCAGCGTTGCGGCCCGCGTGTCGGCTTCCTCGCGCGAGACCGCATTCTCGGCCACCAGCTGGCGCGCGCGCTGGTCCTGCGTCTGCGCCAGCCCGGCAGCGGCACGCGCGCGTTCGAGCTGGGCCTGGGCGCTGGCCAGGGCCGCGCGATAGGGCCGCTGGTCGATCACGAACAGCAGCTGGCCCTTCTTCACCTCCTGGCCCTCGGCGAAGGCGATGCGTTCGATATATCCCGACACGCGCGAGCGCAGCTGCACCGACTCCACGGCCTCGATGCGGCCGTTGAACTCGTCCCAGGGGCGTATGGCCTGCAAGGCGACCTCGGCCACCTGCACCTCGGGCGCGGGCGGCGGGCCGTTGCTGGCATGGGCATCGCCCGTGCCGGAGCGGCCGCAGCCGGAAAGCAGGGCCAGCGCCGCTACGGCGCTGGCAAGCATGGTAGGCCGCAGCTGCGGTGCTTGGAAGACAAACATGAGACTCTCTCCTTCAGGAAACGGCCGTGCACGGCGTGCTGCGGCGCTTTGCGGGCACACCCGCCCCTGCGCGGCTCATGGTGCGCAATGGACGTCGTGGGAAACAGGTTGGAAACGGGGCCTGCCGGCCTTCAGACCGCGGCCCCGGACACAGGCCGCAGCCCGGGCCACGCAGGCGGCAGCGGTGCTCTGCGCTGCGCCAGAAAGCGCCGCGGCGAGCTACCCACCGCCTTGCGGAACATGGTCACGAAGGCAGGCGCACTTTCGTAGCCGAGGGCGTCTGCCACGGTCTGTATGCGCTGCCCTTCAGAGAGCTGCTGCAGCGCGGTAAGCACATGGAGCTGACGGCGCCACTGGTTGACGGTAAGACCTGTCTCGGCCAGAAACAGCCGGGTCATGCTGCGCTCGCTCATGCCTATGCGCTGCGCCCAATCGGCCAGCCGAGCCTGCAGCTGCGGCTCGGCGCACAGGGCGCTGGCCATGCGGCGCAGACGCCGGTCACGCGGCATCGGCAGGTGCAGCCCCTCGGGCTGTGCCGCCTGGATCTCATCGATCAGCACCTGCATCAACCGGCCGTCGCCGTCATCAAGACGGTAGCGCTGCGGCAAGGCCTGCACGCGCTCCAGTAGCGCGCTCAGAAATGGCGATACCGCCAGCGCATGACAGGGGCCGGCCATGGGACGCGCCGCCCCCGCTGCCACGAATACGATGTAGCCGCTGGCAGCACCGCTGCAGCTGACGCGATGCGGCATTCCGCCTTCGATCCAGGCAGCGCTGCGCGGTGGCACCACGCAGACGCCAGCATCGGTCTCCAGCGTAATCAGCCCCGCATTCGTGACCATGAGCTGACTCTTGCTATGGGCATGGAAATCCATGCCCCAATCCCCCGGGCCCGACTGCATGGGCAGCACGATCACCGGGCGGTCCACCTGATCGGGGTCCCACATTCCAGGCCGGCCCTGCAGCAAGGCTTCATCCACGGCATTCATCGCTTTTCCCTCATTTCAATCGCTCTCAAGAAGCTCCAGCGCTCGCTCACGCGCCTCTTGTGTGGAGGCCACCAGCAGCATCGGATAACCCCAGGCCTTGCCGAACATCTGCGCCAAGGCCTGGGCCTGCTCCCGCTTTTTCGCATCGGGCTCGGCGTGAACCAGAGCGCGAACCAGGCTTTTGAGCTCGCTGCGGCGGGCTTTCATCCAGAGCACTATCTGCTTGCGCTCCTCGGGCGAGTGCTCCTGCTGGGACATGTCGCCGTCGCTGTAGAAGACAAAGGCCTGGCCGCGATCTAGCAGAGCCGAGAAATCCGCCAGCAAGCGGTCCATAGGCTGGGCCTTGTCACGCTCGTAGCTCATGCGGACCAGTGGATAGCTGCTGCTGTCGATGTACATGGAAACTCCCGTCTATATTGGCCAATAAAAATGCGTCTCATTACTTTATGAGTGAACAGGAGCGACGTCATTGCAACTTTCAGCCAAAGAATTTCTCAGTCCGGCCAACTGGCCTTCATGGACTGTCTCAGCGGACTTGCCCAGCTCCTGCGCTATCGATCACAATGGCCCACATTCTTCAAGTTCAAGTTAACTTGAAGTCAAGCACCAAGGAAAGACATCATGAAAATTGAGGATGATCCGCTGATGAGCATCAGCGACTTCGCACAGCGCAGCGGCGTCAACGCATCGGCGCTGCGCTTCTACGAGTCGCTGGGTCTGATCGAATCGGTGCGCAGCAGCGGCGGAAGACGGCGCTACCACCGCTCGGGCCTGCGGCGCATCGCCTACATCGTGTTTGCGCAGCGCGTGGGGTTCACGCTGGAGGAGATCGCCGCACAGCTGGCACAGCTGCCGACGCGGCATGTGCCCACGGGCGGCGACTGGCAGAAGATGTCGCGCATCTGGCAGCAGCGGCTGGACGAGCGCATCGACGAGCTGCAGCGCCTGCGCGACAGCCTCAACCAGTGCATAGGCTGCGGCTGCCTGTCGCTCAAGGTGTGCACCATGTACAACCCCGGCGACCAGTGCCAACGCTGCGGCCCGGGCCCGCGCCGCTGGATGGGCGACGAGCTGCAGGCCGCAGGCCATTAGCGCAGCGGCCGCGGGGCCTGACTCAGTTTCGGGCGAAGGCCAGCACGGCCTGCAGCAGACGCTGCATGGTGGGCTGGATGCGCGCCGCGACCTCGGGCAGATAGTCGAACGGCATCTGCTCCTGCATATAGCTGGACTGCGTCATCTCCAGCTGCACGGCGTGGAAGCCCTGCTCCGGCTGACCATAGTTGCGCGTGATGAAGCCGCCCTTGAAGCGGCCATTGAGCACGCTGGTGTGACCCGGTGCCTGCCGTGCAATGTCCAGCAGCTGCTGGGCCAGCGCCGGCGCGCAGCTCTTGCCGTCGGCGGTTCCCAGGTTCAGGTCGGGCAGCTTGCCCTCGAAAAAGCGCGGCAGCACCGAGCGGATGCTGTGCGCATCCCACAGCATGGCCACGCCATGCTGGCTCTTGATGCGATCGAGTTCGGCGCGCAGCTGCGCATGATAGGGCTGCCAGTAGATTTCGCGGCGGCGCGCGACTTCCGCCTCGTCGGGCTCGAACGCCTTGCTCGCATACAGGGGCTTGCTGTCAAAGCCGTCAACCGGGCACAGCCCGGTCACGCTCTGGCCCGGATAGAGGCTGGCGCCATCGGGCGGACGATTCAGGTCGATGACATAGCGCGAATGCGTGGCGACCAGAATGGATGCGCCCAGTGCCTTGGCGAAGTCGTAGAGCTGCGGCATGTGCCAGTCGGTGTCGTGGACTTCGCGCCCTTCGGGCGTGAGCCTGGCCGCAATGTCGGCCGGCACATGGGTGCCGGTATGCGGCATGGAAATCAGCAGCGGTGCCGTACCCTGGTGAAAGACAAAGGGGGCGATGGCTTGGCTCATGGAGCGTCTCTCTTCTGTCAAAAATCTGAATGCAGCCGCCCTCAGGCGTTCTGCAGCAATGCCTTGCGGGTCTGCACAAAGCCTTGCTGGGCGACTTCGTGCAGCGCATGGCGACCTGCCTGCACACGCTGCTGGCCGCGAACCCAGACGTCGGCAATGGCCGAAGTGCGATGGCTGGCAAACACATGGGCCGCATGGCCGCTGTCGGCAGGCAGCCCGTTGAGGGCCACATGGCGGGCATCGAGCACCACGAAATCCGCCTGCTGGCCCACGGCCAGACCGGCAATGGCGCGGCCCGACGCCTGGGCACCGCCGGCCACCGCCTGCAAGGTCATGCAGGTCGCCACCTGGGGCTGAGCGCCGCCGCCAAGCACATTGCGCTGGCGCAGGTTCAGGCGCTGGCTGTATTCGAGCATCAGCAGCTCTTCGGCGGCATTCACCGAAGCATGGCTGTCCGAACCAATGCCCCAGCGTCCGCCATGCCTGAGCCAAGTCGGCATGTCGAAAATGCCGTCGCCGAGATTGGCTTCGGTGGTGGGACAGATGCCGGCCACGGCAGCGCTGCGTGCCGCGCCAGCATATTCCTCGGGCGTCATGTGCGTGGCATGGATCAGGCACCAGCGCGCATCGACGGGTGCATGGTCGAGCAGCCATTGCACGGGGCGCTGGCCGCTCCAGGCCAGGCAGTCATCCACCTCCTGGGTCTGCTCGGCGATATGGATGTGCACCGGTGCCTTGGGCAGCATGGCGTGCAGGCCCGCGAGCGCAGTCTTGAGGCTGTCCGGGGGCACGGCCCGCAGCGAGTGCGGAGCCAGGCCCAGAGCTGCCTGCTGCGCCCTGGTCACGGGCTCCAGCTGCTGCAGCAGGCCGAGCATATTGTCCGTGCTGCGAATGAAGCGGGCCTGATCCTCTCGAGGCGGCAGGCCCCCGAAGCCGCTGGTCTGATAGAGCACGGGCAGCAAGGTCATGCCTATGCCGGTCTTCTGCGCCGCACGCAGCAGCGCCAGAGACAGGCTGGCATCGTTGGCATAGGGCTTGCCGCCCACATCATGGTGCACATAGTGGAACTCGCACACCGAGGTGTAGCCCGCCTCCAGCATTTCCAGGTACAGCCAGGTCGCGATCGCCTCCAGGGCCTCGGGCGTCATGCGATTGGCAAAGCCGTACATCAGCTTGCGCCAGCTCCAGAAGCTGTCCTGCGCCTGACCGCGGAATTCGGTCAACCCGCCGAACGCGCGCTGGAAGGCGTGCGAGTGCAGATTGGGCATGCCGGGGATCAGCGGGCCGGCCGCCTTGGCGGCTTCCTCCGCCTCTCCGGCCTCGCCGCTTTGCGGGTCCAAACCGGTCAGCACTTCGGTCAGCTGGCCGCTCTCGTTCCAGCTCAGCAGGACGTTGCGCGCCCAGCCTGTGGGCAGCAAGGCGTCTGCGGCAAACAAGGTACGCGAAATGGATGAGGATGCAGTCATGGTGATGGTCTCGATGAGGCGAAAAAGATCAAACCGCGCAGCTCATGCAGTCACGCGCTCAGTCTGCTCCATCGCAGCGAGCAAAGCCAGAACAAAACGCGCGTTGTCCTTCTCGGTACCTATGGATACGCGCAGAAAATTCTCGAAACCGGGCTCCTTCCAGGGCTTGACGATCACGCCCTGTCTGAGCAGCGCCTCGGTCACCGGCGCATTGGGACGGCCCAGGTCGAGAAACAGGAAGTTGGCTACCGAGGGCGCAATGCGCAGGCCTTGCAGCGGCTGGCCCGGCGCTGCCAGCGCCAGCAGCTGCCTGCGCAGGTCCTCGCGCAGCGCCACCGTGGTCGCCACGCCGCTGCGCATGTGCGCAGGATCGTTCCAGGCCGCCAGCGCCGCGCGCTGGGCCGCCATGTTCACGTTGAAGGGCGAGCGCACCTTGTCCATCAGGCCCACCAGCTCGGCGCTGTCGGCCATGCCGTAGCCCACGCGCAGACCGGCCAGGCCCCAGGCCTTGGAGAAGGTGCGCAGCACGATCCAGGGGCCGACCCGCGCATCCAGCATGGCCAGCACATCGGGGTAGTCATCGTCGTGCAGCGCGTATTCGTAATAGGCCTCATCCACCACCAGCACGGTGTTGGCAGGCGTGGCCTCCAGCACCTGCGCAAACTGCGCCGTATCCATCATGCAGCCCACGGGGTTGGACGGGTTGGGCAGGAAGGCGATCTTGGGGGCCTTGGCCACGGCAGCGCACCAGGCGCCCAGATCGAAGCCCAGCTGCTCGTTCAGCTCGAGGAGTTCGACCTCCGCGCCCATCATCTTCGGATAGATTTCGTGCAGGCCGAACACGGGACGCTGGGTCACTACCAGGTCGCCGGGAGCGAGAAAGACCTCGCAGAGAATCTTGATCAGGTCTTCCGAGCCGTCGCCGAACACCAGGCGCCCGGCGGGCAGCCCCGTGCGCTCGGCAATGGCTTCGCGCAAGGCCGTGCAGTTGGCATCGGGATAGTTACCCACATCGTCGGCCACCTCGGCAATCGCGCGGCGCACCGAGGCGCTGGCACCGAAGGGATTTTCATTGCTGGCCAGTCGCGCGATATCGGTCACGCCATAGCGCGCCCGCACCGCTTCATTGGACAGGCCTGCGTTGTATGCAGGCAGCGGGCGAACCTGGGCACGGGCCAGCGAGGCCACCAGGGAATTCGTCATAGATCAAACACCTTTCCGGGATTCATCAGGCCCAGGGGATCGAGGGCCAGCTTGATGGCTCGCATCGCCGCCAGCTCTGCGGGCGTGCGGCTGTTGCTCAGATAAGGCTTTTTGTGCAGGCCGATGCCGTGCTCTGCGGAGACGCTGCCCTGCATCTCGCCCACGATGCGGTAGAGAAGCTCCTCCACCTGCTCGCATTCGCCGTTGACGGTCTTGCCATCCACCGAGACATGGAGATTGCCGTCGCCCACATGACCGAAGTACAGCGCCTGGTGACCAGGCCAGCGAGCGGCAAAGGCCTGCATGCAGGCTTCGGCAAAACGGCCGATGTCGGCCTGGGGCAGGCTCACATCGAAGTTGATTGCGGGATGCATATTGTTGTTGAGCTCGGCCGGTGCCTCGCGCAGCTTCCACAGCTGCTGCACCTGGGCGACCGACTGGGCCACGATGGCATCGAGCACCTCGCCGGCTTCCATGGCCTCCTCGAGCACCTGCTGCACATCGCCTTGCAGCTGCGCCTCGTCCTTGCCGTCCACATTGATCAGGGCCAGCAAGGGGTAGCGCTGTTCAAAAGGCGCAGCGAGCTTGAGCCAGGCCATGGAGGCCTGCACAAAGCTGTCCCACATCAGCTCATAGGCCGCGACGCTGTTGCCGAAGCGCGATTGCATGCGCTTGAGCACGGCCAGCGCCGAGTCGAAATCGGGCATGGCCACCAGCGTCGTGGCCGTGGCCTGGGGCGCGGGACGCAGGCGCAGCAGCACGCGCGTGATGATGCCCAGCGTGCCTTCGGCACCGATGAAGAACTGCTTGAGGTCGTAGCCCGTGTTGTTCTTGATCATGGGGCGCAGCATGGGCAGCACCGTGCCGTCGGCCAGCACCACTTCCAGGCCCAGCACCTGCTCGCGCATCATGCCGTGCTGCAGCACGCCGTTGCCGCCCGCATTGGTGGAGACATTGCCGCCGATCTGGCAGCTGCCGCGAGCGCCGAGATCGACGCCGAACACCATGCCGACATCGACGGCCGCCTCCTGCACGGCTTGCAGGGTGACGCCGGCCTGCACCTGCATCAGTCCGGTCTTGGCATCGATGTCCTCGATGCGGTTCATGCGGTCCAGCGACAGGGCCACTGCCCCCTCCATCGGAACCGCAGCACCGGCCAGGCCGGTCAGACCGCCCTGCGGGACCACCGCAATCCGGTGGGCGCTGCACAGACGCATGACGGCGCTGACTTCCTCCGTGGTGCGTGGGCGCACCAGCGCCAGCGGCTGCTGAGGCGGCGTGCCGCTCCAGTCGGTGCGGCACCGCTCGGGCGTGTCCGTGCCGCGCAGCGCGACATCGGCGCCCAAGGTGGAAATCAGTTCATTGAGAAATTGTTCGTGAGACATCAGCAACCTTTCGCGCTCCCCGCATTCAGGCTTTGGCTTGCTGTGCAATCAGACCCTGGCGCACCACCGTACAGACCGGCTTGCTGCCGAACCAATAGGCCAGCTCTGCTGCCTGCTGCACAGGCCAGAGCACGAAATTGGCGGGGCGACCCACGGCAATCAGGCCTTGCTCGTCCTGCAGGCCCAGAGCCTGCGCGGCGTGCCGGGTGATGCCGGCCAGAGCCTCGGGAACCGTCAGACGGAACAGCGTGCAAGCCATATTGGCCATGAGCAGCAAGCTCAAGCACGGGGAGGTACCCGGATTGTGATCGGTAGAAACGGCCATCGGGACCTTGGCAGCCCTTAATTCCTCAATCGGGGGCACTTTGGTGTCGCGCAGCGTGTAGAAGGCCCCGGGCAGCAGCACGGCCACGGTGCCTGCCTTCTTCATCTCGGCGATGCCGTGCTCGGACAGGTGCTCGATATGGTCGCAGGACAGCGCGCCATAGCGGGCCGCGAGGGCTGCACCCTCCATATTCGACAGCTGCTCGGCATGCAGCTTGACGGGCAGGCCCAATGCCTTGGCCGCTTCAAAGACCTGCTCAGTCTCGGCCAGCGAGAAGGCGATGCGTTCGCAGAACACGTCGACGGCATCGATCAAACCTTCGGCAGCCAGTGCCGGCAGCATGACCTGGCATACCAGATCCGTGTATTCCTGGCTGCGGCCCGCATACTCGGGCGGCAGCGCATGGGCCCCTAAAAACGTGGTTCGCACGGTCACGGCACACAGCTCGCCCAGGCGCCGTGCGGCACGCAGCTGCTTGCGCTCGTGTTCAAGAGCCAGGCCGTAGCCCGACTTGATCTCTATGGCCGTCACGCCTTCGGTCAGCAACTGCTCCAGACGCGGCAGCGCCAGCGCCACCAGCTCGTCCTCCGAAGCCTCGCGCGTGGCCCTGACGCTGGAGACGATGCCTCCGCCGGCCCGGGCCACTTCCTCATAGCTGGCTCCGGCCAGGCGCATGGCGAATTCGTTGGCGCGCTCGCCGCCATAGACCAGATGGGTGTGGCAGTCGATCAGGCCCGGCGTGACCAGGCGTCCTGCGCCATCGTGCCTGGGCAGCGCCTGGTATTGGGCAGGCATGGCGTCCTGCGGGCCCACCCAGACCATGCGGCCCTGCTGCACGACGATGCAAGCCAGCGTGCCTTCGGGAATATCCGCCACCTCGGAGACATACAGCTGCGGCGCCAGACGCAGGTTGTGCCAGCAGCCGTCGGCGGAGACTGCGGGGTGGGGATTAGCTTGCGCCATGGCAATGCTCCTCATGTTCGATGACGACAATTCAAACCATGAAGCTCCTTATTTCATAGCTTCATGCGCTTGCCTCTCTTGATTTTTCATATCAATACACATTGAAATGACCAACCAAATTGCGCAAGCTGCTCCTGTTTTAGCTATGCGACGCCAGACTGACCAGGATCAGCCTCGCCTTTTCGTCCTGCGCGACCAGCGGCTCGGGCCGGACGCTGCTCCACCACAGACCCTGACCGGCTTGCAGTATCCGCCCGTCGGCGCATTTCCAGCTACCTTGCAACACCATGCAAAGCCCTGCGGCGCTCAGCCCCGCCTCGGCCTGGCCACCAAGCTGCTCCAGCCGGGCCGACCATTGTCCGCGCCGGGTCATGACATTGAAGTCGCTGGACGGGCCGCCCAGCAGATCGCAATCGAGAGCCATATCGCCCGAAAAGGCGAATGGCTGCCAGCGCTCGGTCAATGCATGTTCGAGCCCGGCCTGGGCGTTGTGCAACCGCACCCCGTCGCCATCGAGCAGCATGATCTGCCGGTCTATGCCCGGAAATGCCGAAAACGGGCCGGCCTGGGCAATCGTGGCCACGCTCACGCGCCAGCCAAAGCTGTCCATGCCCGCGCCTTGCGGCCAGCAGGCAATCTCGCGCGTGCTGCCGCCCCCGTTCTTCCACGGGCTGGGCGCAATCTGGTTCAGGTCAAAGCGTTGCATCGAAGACTGTTGTGAGTGAAGCCGAAGCTCTAAAAACAAGCATGCCCCAGGTGCGGGACGCCCAGCAAGGGCCGCCCCGCAGCAAAGGGCGTCGTCCCCCTGGGGGAAGCGGCGGGGCCGCCTAGGCGCAGCCGCTCAGGGGGGACGACGTTACTTCACCATCGGCAGATTCAAGCCATGGCGCTTGGACGCTTCCACGGCAATCTCGTAGCCTGCATCGGCATGGCGCATCACGCCGGTGGCGGGATCGTTCCAGAGCACCCGGTTCAGGCGGGCCGCAGCCTCGTCCGTGCCATCGGCCACGATCACAACGCCGGCATGTTGCGAGTAACCCATGCCCACGCCACCGCCGTGGTGCAGGCTGACCCAGGTGGCGCCGCCCGCAGTGTTGAGCAGGGCGTTGAGCAGCGGCCAGTCGGAGACGGCGTCGGTGCCGTCCTTCATGGCTTCGGTCTCGCGGTTGGGGCTGGCCACCGAGCCGCAGTCCAGGTGGTCACGGCCGATCACGATGGGCGCCTTGAGTTCGCCGTTCTTGACCATTTCATTGAAGGCCAGGGCCGCCTTGTGACGCTCGCCCAGACCCAGCCAGCAGATGCGCGATGGCAGGCCCTGGAAGGCGATGCGCTCCTTGGCCATGTCCAGCCAGCGGTGGGTGTGCTTGTTCTCGGGGAACAGCTCCTTGATCTTGGCGTCGGTCTTGTAGATGTCCTCAGGGTCGCCGGACAGCGCCACCCAGCGGAACGGGCCCTTGCCTTCGCAGAACAGCGGACGGATATAGGCGGGCACAAAGCCGGGGAAGTCGAAGGCGTTCTTCACGCCTTCGTCCAGGGCCACCTGGCGGATGTTGTTGCCATAGTCCACCGTGGGGATGCCCATGGCCTGGAAGTCCAGCATGGCCTGCACATGCTGGGCGCAGCCCTGGGCGGCGGCCTTCTTGAGCGTGGGGTGCTGGCCGGGGTCGGCCGCAGCGGCGTTCCATTGCTCCACGGTCCAGCCCACGGGCAGGTAGCCGTTGATCAGGTCGTGGGCGGAGGTCTGGTCGGTCACGATGTCGGGACGGATGCCGCCGGCCTTGGCACGCCTGACCAGCTCGGGCAGGACTTCGGCCGCATTGCCCAGCAGGGCGATGGAGACGGCCTCGCCCTTTTCGGTGTGATGCTTGATCAGGGCCAGCGCGTCGTCGATGTCCTTGGCCTGCTTGTCCACATAGCGGGTGCGCAGGCGGAAGTCGATACTGGACTGCTTGCATTCGATAGCCAGCACGCAGGCGCCGGCCAGCACGCCGGCCAGTGGCTGGGCACCACCCATGCCGCCCAGGCCGGCCGTGAGAATCCACTTGCCGGTCAGGTCGTTGTTGTAGTGCTGGCGACCGGCCTCGACAAAGGTCTCGAAGGTGCCCTGCACGATGCCCTGGGCACCGATGTAGATCCAGCTGCCGGCCGTCATCTGGCCGTACATGAACAGGCCCTTCTGGTCGAGCTCGTTGAACTTCTCCCAGTTGGCCCACTTGGGCACCAGGTTGGAGTTGGCCAGCAGCACGCGCGGTGCATCGGGGTGGGTCTTGAACACGCCCACAGGCTTGCCCGACTGGATCAGCAGCGATTCGTCGGCTTCGAGCTTCTTGAGCTGGGCCAGGATCTCGTCATAGCACTCCCAGTTGCGGGCCGCGCGGCCGATGCCGCCGTAGACGACCAGGGCCTTGGGGTTCTCGGCCACATCCGGGTCCAGGTTGTTCTGGATCATGCGATAGGCCGCTTCGGCGAGCCAGTTCTTGCAGTGCAGCTCGCTGCCGCGGGGGGCGCGGATTTCTCGGCTGGCGTCGTAGCGGGGGTCTTGCTTGGCCGCGCTGATGATGGCGTCGTTGGCGTTCATGGTCGTATCCTTCAAGAATGGGTGGGAGGATTCAGCCGGCTTGCACGGCGTAAGTGGTAGCGGCAAAGCTCTTGCCTGCGTCCGTGGGCGCAGCTTGAACCTGGCTGGGGTAAATCATCTGGCTGGGCACGTTCATGCTTTTCCTGGCCAGCGGGTAGTAGACGAGCGAGGTGACGATCAGGCTCACGATCCACGAGATGTCGGCCCCGTTCATGGCCTTGGCCAGCGGGCCCACATACATGGCCTGGTTGATGAAGGGAATCTGCACCGCAACGCCCATCACATAGCAGGACAGAGCCGTCCAGTTGTAGGCGCCATAGCGGCCCTGGCTGTCGTAGAGCGCCGGGATGTCCACTTTTTCCTTGGAGACCAGGTAGTAGTCCACCAGATTGACGGCGCTCCAGGGAACGAACACGGTGAGCAGCAGCAGCACGAAGTTCTTGAAGGTGGCCAGAAAGTTGGAGCTGGCCAGCAGGGCCACCAGCACCGTCACCAGCACAAAGCCCAGGATGTAGAGCAGGCGCGATGTCGCGGTGAACTGCGTTTTCCGGTTGAAGGCGCTGACCGTTGTCAGCACGGTCATGAAGCCGCCATAGGCATTGAGGCAGTTCACGGTGAGCTTGCCGGTGACGATGACCAGGTAGATCACCACGGCCAGCGGGCCGGCCAGCTGGCCCATGAAGCCGACCTGGTTCTTGATGAAGTTGGCGCCCAGGGCTGCCACCAGCACGCCGAAGGTCATGGCCAGCTGCGAGCTGATGACGCTGCCGCTGAAGGTGGTCCAGAAGGTGGCAGCCGTCGAGGTCCTGGTGGGCAGATAGCGCGAATAATCGGCCACATAGGGGGCAAACGTCATCTGCCAGCCTGCCGACAGGGCCATGGCCGTGAGAAAGCTGGCCCAGGTGAAAGGCTTCTGGCCGAACGCCGAGACCACATCGAACTGGTGGCACAGCTGCCAGGCCAGATAGCCAAAGCCCAGAATGCCGACCACGGTGGAGATGCGCCCCACCACATGGATGAGCCGGTAGCCCACCACGGCGACCAGGGCCGTGAGCGCGCCGAAGATGATGATGCCGGCCGCTGGGCTGTGAAAGCCGAACATCAGATTGATGGCCTGGCCCGAGAGCACGGTGCCCGTGGCGGCGAAGCCCACATACATCAGGATCACCAGCACCAGCGGCAGGGCCGCGCCCTTGACGCCGAACTGCACGCGGCTGGAGATCATCTGGGGCAGACCCAGGCGCGGCCCCTGGGCCGAGTGCAGCGCCATGACGATGCCGCCGAGAATGTTGCCGATCAGCAGGCCGATGATGGCGGTCATGGCTTCGGCACCGAACACCACGGCCAGAGCGCCGTCGACCACCGCCGTGATCTGCATGTTGGCACCGAACCAGAGGGTGAACTGGCTGGAGGGCGTGCCGTGGCGCTCGCTCTCCGGAACCATGTCGATGGTTCTGCTTTCGATGGCGCCAGAGGAACCCAGCGTTGCTGTATCAATACTCATGAAATTGCTCCGTCAATCCCTCTGGATGTCTCTTATATGTCCGAACAACTTTCAGTAATTTCCATAAAGTTGTCTATACGAATTTTGTGATTTACTCCTGCCAACGTCAATCATCTAGACAGCTTTTCTAATCCAAACAAACCCTATGTCGCGAACCGATACCACCGCCGCCGTACCTGCGTTCCAGCGCATCAAAGACCATGTGCTGCAGCAGATCCACAGTGGCGTATGGCAGGAAGGCCAGGCCATTCCCAGCGAGGCCGCGCTGGTCAAGCAGTTCAATGTGGCGCGCATGACCGTCAACCGCGCGCTGCGCGAGCTCAGCGACGAAAAGACGCTGACGCGTGTCCAGGGCTCGGGCACTTTCGTGGCCCAGCAGAAGTACCAGGCCACCCTGGTGGAGCTGCGCAATATCGCCGACGAGATCGCGGCCCGCGGCCACCGCCATCGGGGGGAGCTGCAGCGGCTCGAGCGCTGCAAGGTCGACACCGCCCTGCTGCGCCAGTTCGAGCTGAACGCCGCCCCCCATCTGTTTCACTCCGTGGTCGTGCACTTCGAAAACGATGTCCCCATCCAGGTCGAAGACCGCTATGTGAACCCGGCTGTGGCTCCCGACTATCTGAGCCAGGACTTTGCAAGCCAGACGCCGAATGCCTATCTGGTGCGCGTGGCTCCGCTGCAGGGCGTGAATTTCTCCATCGAAGCGAGCATGCCCACGGCCGAGGTCGCGGATCTGCTGCGCATGGAAACCTCCGAGCCCTGCCTGGTGCTGCGCCGCAGAACACGCTCCCAGGGCCAGGTGGCCTCGGTTTCGGCTCTGTGGCACCCGGCTTCGCGCTACCAGTTCGCGGGCAGCTTCTGACCCTCCGCCCCGGCAAGCGCTGCCGGAATGCCGCCCCGCCGCAGCGAGAACCGCTACTGCCCGATGCTTGCGGCGTGACGACATGGCGCTGGCTCAGGCCGCGCTGCTCGGCAGAATGCTCTGCAACACCTCGGGCCAGGCGGTTTCCAGCGCCCACAGACGCATGATTTCGATATCGGGCGCCAGGTAGCGGTCCTTGTCCAGGTAAGGCACCTGACTGCGGATCAGCGCGTACTGCTCCTCGATCAGCGGCGAGCTCTTGAGTCGGCGATCGAAGTCCATGCCCTGGACTGCGGCCATGGCCTCCACGCCCACGATCACCGCAGTGTTCCTGGCCATGTCGGCCAGGCGACGCGCGCCATAGGTGGCCATGGAGACATGGTCTTCCTGGTTGGCCGAGGTGGGCAGGCTGGTCACGCTGCTCGGGTGCGCCAGGCACTGGTTTTCGGCCGCCAGTGCGGCCGCCGTGACCTGGGCAATCATGAAGCCCGAGTTGACGCCGCTGTCTTCAATCAGGAAGGCCGGCAGGCGCGACAGTCCTGTGTCCAGCAGCAAGGCCATGCGACGCTCCGAGATGGCGCCGATTTCAGCGATCGCCAGTGCCAGGATGTCGGCCGCAAAGGCCACGGGTTCGGCATGGAAGTTTCCGCCCGAAATCACGTCGCCGTTGTCAAACACCAGCGGATTGTCCGAGGCTGCATTGGCTTCTATGACCAGCACGCGCGCAGCATGGCTGAGGTTGTCCAGGCAGGCGCCCATGACCTGTGGCACGCAGCGGATGGAGTAGGGATCCTGCACGCGACCGCAATTGGGATGCGAGGGATCGATGGCGCTGCCGTCCAGCAGGGAACGAACGGCAGCAGCCACGGCAATCTGCCCCTGCTGGCCTCTGGCCTCGTGGATGCGCGCATCGAAGGGCTTGATGGAGCCCTGTATGGCTTCCAGCGTCAGGCAACCGGCCACCAGGCCTGCGGCCAGCACGCTTTCGGCCTGGAACAGGCCTGCCAGCGCCAGCGAGGTGGAGACCTGGGTTCCATTGAGCAGCGCCAACCCCTCCTTGGGGCCCAGCACAAAGGGCTCCAGGCCGATGTGTTTCATGGCTTCACGGCCGCAGACGATCTTGCCGCCCACCTTGGCCTGCCCCTCGCCGATCAGCACACAGGCCAGGTGCGACAGCGGCGCCAGGTCGCCCGAAGCCCCCACCGAACCTTTGGAAGGAATCACAGGCAGGACATCGGCATTGGCCAGCGCCAGCAGCGCGTCCACCAGTGCCGTGCGGGCTCCCGAATGCCCGCGGGCCAGACTCACGGCCTTGGTGGCCAGCACCAGACGCACCACATGGTCCGGCAACGGATCACCCGTGCCCACGCTGTGTGAAAGCACCAGGTTGCGCTGCAGCTCTGCCAGACGCTCATGCGCGATCTTGGTCGAAGCCAGTTTGCCGAAACCGGTGTTGATGCCGTAGACCACCTGGTCTTCATCGACGATGTGCTGCACATGTGCCTCGGCCTTGCGCATTGCGTCATAGGCAGCCTGCGCCATGCTGAGCTGCACGCCGCCGTCCTGAATGCGGCGCAGCTGAGCCAGCGTGAGCTCGCCGGGATGCAGTTCCAGTTCGAAGTTCGAGAGCTCTTGGGTGGTGGTGGTGTTCATGGCTATACCTGTCTATACAGTCAAGAGAAACAAAAACGTACTGAGGATTCAAGGGCCTGGCCGGATCAGCCGCCGTGCACTGAATCGGTTCGGAAACGGCTACCGAGTCGGTAGCGCATGCCTGGATGCACGCAATGCACCCAGGTGATCGGAACGCCGCGCAGCCAGGTACGGCGCGTGAGCATCAGGCAAGGCTGGTCAAGAGCCATCTGCAGCAGCCGGGCCTGTTCGGCGGTCGGCAAGATCGCATCGACCACATGTTCGATCTGGTCGTACTGCACATTGCGCACCAGATAGACCGAGGGCTGCACGGCAGAGAAGTCCTGGTCCATGAAGTCAGGGACCAGGCGGGGGTTCACGTAGCGGTCTTCGATCTGGACCGGCAGCTCGTTTTCGAAGTGCACGCCGTGCAGGTGAAAGACCGAGGCGCCGACCGCGAGATCCAGCGCTGCAGCGACTTCGGGCGAGGCGGACTCGCGGCGCATATCGAGCAGCTCGAAGCGATGATCGTGGCCGCGCTGGGTGATCTCTTCACCAATATTGGCAATGCGCAGCAGGGTCGACTGCGGCTTTTCTTCGGCCACGAAGGAGCCCACCCCCGCCACACGCACGATCACGCCCTGCTCTGCCAGCTCGCGCAGCGCTCGGTTCACCGTCATGCGCGCCACGCCGAACTCATTGACCAGCTCCTGCTCGGAAGGTACGCGCGCACCGGCCGCCAGCGAGCCGTCGCCGATCTTGCGCAGTACATGGTCCTTGACCTGCTGGTACAGCGCGAGCGGCATCTGGGCTGCAGGAGCCGTTTTGCGCTGGGCAGGGTCTCGGACATTCATGATGCAGGCCTCAGTGAGCTGCCGCAGCCAGTGACTCGGCGCGAATCTCTTCCGTCAACCGGGCCTTGAGCTCCATGAACTCGGGCGAGGTCTTGACGGTGTAGTGGCGCGGGTGCGGCAGATGGACCGGGATGTCCGCCTTGATGCGGCCAGGACGCGCGCTGAACACGGCCACGCGATTGGCCATGAAGATGGCTTCATCGATATCGTGGGTCACGAACATCACCGTCTTGCGCTCGGCCTCCCAGATGCCCAGCAGCAATTCCTGCATCAGAACCCGGGTCTGGTTGTCCAGAGCACCGAAGGGCTCGTCCATGAGCAGGATCTTGGGATCGTTGGCCAGCGCACGCGCGATCGCCGTGCGTTGCTGCATGCCGCCCGACAGCTGCTTGGGGTAGTGATTCTCAAACCCGCGCAGGCCCACCTTGGCAATGAAGTAGTCGCTGCGCTCTTTCTGGACGGCTTCGCTCACGCCTTTCTCGCGCAGTCCGAAGCGGATGTTCTGCGCCACGGTCAGCCAGGGGAACAAGGTGTAGCTTTGAAACACCATGCCGCGGTCGGCGCCGGGCTCCTGCACCAGCTTCCCGTCCAGCAACACCTGCCCCGTCGTCGGGAAATCCAGACCCGCAACAATGCGCAGCATCGTCGATTTTCCGCAGCCCGAGGGCCCGAGAATGGTCACGAAATCGTTCTCCCGGACCTCGAAATCCACCGGCAGCAGCGCCTGGGTGCTGACGCCTTTGTGGCTGGTGAAGGTGCGCGAAACGCCTTGAATGGACAGCTGGTTCATCACAGGGAACTCCATTCGAACATGCGACGGTTGACGGTTTTGAAGATGAAATCCGACACCAGACCGATGAGCCCGATGATGATGATGCCGAAGATGATCTGTCCGGTATTGAGCAGCGCCTGGCTGTCGGTGATCATGTGCCCGATGCCCGAGGACGAGCCGATCAGCTCGGCAACGATCACATAGGTCCAGGCCCAGCCCAGAACCAGGCGCAGGGTTTCCGCGATGCCCGGAGCGGCACCGGGAATCAGCACCCGCTTGACGATGCCGGTATTGCTGGCGCCCAGTGTGTAGGCGGCCTCCACCAGATCCTTGCGCGCACCGCCCACGGTCACGGCCACCATGAGGGTGATCTGGAACACCGAGCCGATGAAGATGACCAGCAGCTTCTGGGCTTCGCCCACGCCGGCCCAGAGAATCAGCAGCGGAATGAATGCCGAGGCAGGCAGGTAGCGGCAGAACGAGACAAAGGGCTCGAAAAACGCCTCCACAGGCTTCCAGGCCCCCATGGCAATGCCCAGCGGAACGGCCACGATGCTGGCCAGGATGAAGCCTCCCATGACACGCCATACGGTCATGCCGATGTCATGGTGAAAGTCGAACTCCGTGAACAGCAGAATGCCTTCGCGCAGCATCGTCAGCGGGCTGGCGAGAAAGGTCGGCGAGACCAGTCCGCCAAAGGTGACGGCCGACCAGACCAGCAGGAACAGCACGAAGAAGCCCGTGCCGAGCAGCCACTTGGCCTTGGGGCTGACAGGCTCCAGAGGAGCCATGTAGCGCCGGCGAGCCGGCCTCACGGAAGGCGATGCCACCTGAACCGATGCGGGCGATGCAGACTTGATAGAAGGTGATATCGCTTCCATGTGCAACCTCTTTGCGCTTACTTGATGAAGCTGGCGTCGTACATGACGCCGTAGTTCTCAGGAATGCTGCGAATCACGCCAGCCTCCTTGAGGATGGCGGCAGACTCCTTCATGAACGGCAGCAGGTCGCTGGCAAAGAACTTCTGATTGGCCTCCTTGTCCGACCATTTCAGAAAGGCTGCCGACTTGCCGAACTGCTCGCCGCTTTGCTTGACGGCCGCGCCCATGATTTCGTAGCTCTTTTCCTTGTCGGAATTGATCATGGCGATCGCATCGAAGTAGGACTGGGTCAGCGCCTTGGCGGCAGCCGTGTTGGCCTTGAGCCACTTGGGATCGCAGCCCACGGTGTCCATCACCATCGGGTAGTCGATGGTGGTGGCCAGAATTTTGCCGGCGCTGGGGTTGGCGCGCACGGTGGACAGATAGGGCTCATAGGTCATGGCCGCATCGTTCTGTCCGGAGACAAAGGCCTGCGCCGCAGGCTGGGGCTCCAGCGACACGGTCTTGATGTCCTTCATGGTCATGCCGTTCTTGTTCAGCATCCAGGCCAGACCGAAGTAGGGAGCCGTACCCGGCGCGCTGACGGCGACGGTCTTGCCTTTCAGATCGGCAAAGTTCTTGACGTCGTTGCGCACGGCAATACCGTCCGCGCCATAGGACTTGTCCATCTGGAAGATCTGCACGATCGGCACACCATTGGTGTTCCAGGCGACATGCGTCTCCACGGTGGTGGCGGCACATTGCACGGCACCCGAGGCCAGCGCCAGATGCCGGTCCTTCTGGGGAATCATCTTGATTTCGACATTGAGGCCGTTCTTCTTGAAGATCCCGGCCTTGTCCGCAAGCGTCAGTGGCGCGAAGCCTGTCCATCCCGACATGCCCAGGACGATCTTGGTCTCCTGAGCCGCTGCATGTTGTGCAGCAGACGCCAGAACGGTTGCGGCTAATGCCAGTTGCCAGATGGGAACGCGACGTGTCGATTTCATGGGACTCTCCTCGGTCGATGCCAGAGCAGTTCGGTTGTTGATGCGGACTTCAAGCCTTGCACGACAGTGCAGACAGCGAAGTTTGCGGTTGCTGATTGAACATGTATATACAGGCTTACCCGAGCGCCATAGTTACCGGATTTCACAGCTGTATAGACATGCATCAACAATCCACAAGAGCAAGCTATGTGCCAACTCGCCCGTCCACGGGCCGCCTCCGCCGGCTCCCGGGGAGCGCACCAAAACAGCACCCGCGTTGCGCTAGTCGGGTGCAATCACGCTTTTTGCCACGGTCAGAAATGGTGCAATCAGCGCCGAGGCATTGCTCCTGGGCACCGACAGCACCACGGCCTGCTTGGCGACGCGACCCTTGATTCTTTTGCAGATCAGCCGCTTGCCGTCGTGGGTTCGGTCGACCACCGGCCGCGTGGTCAGAACGCTGACGCCATGTCCGTTGGCGACCATGGAACGCACCAGCTCTATCGACGCCAGTTCATAGTTCACCGTGGGAACCACGCCTGCCTCGCGAAACAGCGAGAGAAAGTACTCTCGGCTCTGCGGCAGGTTGATCAGCAGCAACGGCGACTGGGCCAGCTCCGCCAGGCTCACGCTGGGCGCCGCAGACAGGGCGTGCCTGGCGGGCAACAAGGCATAGGGCGGCAACGCGGCAACCGGGTGCATGGTCAGCAAAGGGCGAGCCAGACCCAGGTCATATTGCAGTGCGGCATGGATCTCCCCTCGCTCCACTTGCCGCGTCAGCGAGGCGATGTCCCCTTCGATCAGCTCGATGTCGATGGAGGGGTGGCGCTTTTGCATCTGGGTGAGCAGCTGCGGAATCCACAGCGCGCCCAGCGTGCTCAGAAAGCCCAGCCTCAGCGTGCCGGAAACCACCTGCTTGCGTGGCTCCTGAAGCAGTTGCGCGGCCTCCAGAAGGCTCAGGGCCTCCCGGCTTCTGGCCAGCCCTGCCGCGGTCAGGTCCAGCCCGACGGCATGTTTGCGCACAAACAGCTTCTCGCCCCATTGGGCCTCGAGGTCGGCAATCGCCTTGGAGATGGAGGGCTGTGAAACATTGATGGCCAGCGCCGCCTTGGCCGTGCTGCCGTGGCGTGCGGCGGCGACAAAATATTCGAGCTGGCGCAGATTTATCTGAATCAATTTTTTGAATCCAGTGAATGGGAAATGAATATTTTCCATTGATTCATGTTTTGGGCAGCATGCAGACATCGCTTCAGATCAACAGCGGGAACCTCATGCCTGAATCCACCGAAAAATCTGCCTCCCGTCCGCTGGACGGCATCCGCATCCTGGACTTCACCCGGGTTCTGGCGGGCCCCATGTCCACGGCCTTGCTGGCCGATCTGGGCGCGCAAGTCGTGAAGGTGGAGCCGCCCCAGGGCGACGACTACCGCGCCATCGGCCCCATGAAGAACGGGCAAAGCGCCTTGTTCACGGTCATGAATCGCAACAAGCAAAGCCTGGTGCTGGACCTCAAGCATGCGGAGGCGGTCGCCGTGGTGCATGAGCTGGCCCGGCAGGTCGACGTGGTGGTCGAGAACTTCAGGCCCGGCGTGGCCGAGCGCCTGGGCATCGGCCCCGAAACGCTGCGCGCCCTCAATCCCCGGCTGGTGTATGTCAGTGTCTCGGGCTTCGGCCAGACCGGCCCGCTGGCCCACCGCCCGGCCTACGACATCATTGTTCAGGCCATGAGCGGCCTGATGGAAGCCACGGGCGAGCCTCAGGGAGCACCCACGCTGGTCGGTGAAGCAGTCAGCGATGTGGTTGCCGGCCTGTTTGCCTCCTGGGCGACACTGGCGGCCCTGCTGCAGGCGCAGAGAACCGGAGACGGCCAGCATGTCGATGTCGCCATGTTCGACACCACGCTGAGCTTTCTGGCCACATCGATGTCGCGCTATCTGTTCACCGGCCTGCCTGCCCGGCGTGTGGGCAACCGGCATCCGCTCTCGGCGCCGTTTGGCGTCTACAGGGCACGTGACGGTCATTACGCCCTGGCCGTGCTCAACAAGAAGCTGTTCGACGCCACTGCGGCCGCGATGGACCTGCCAGAGCTGGCCAGCGACCCGCGTTTTGCCAGCGACGAAACCCGCTCGGCCAACGAGCCCGCCTTGCGCGCCGCGCTGGAGGGCTGGAGCACGCAGCACGACGTGGCCGATGTGGTCGCGCGGCTGGAGAGCGCAGGCGTTCCCGCAGCCCCCATCTGGAATATCGAGCAGGCCCTGAACTCCGAGCAGATCCGCTCGCGCGGCCTGCTCTGCGAGGTCGAGGACGAACGCCTTCCGGGACTGCAGCTGCCGACACAGCCCGTGCATTTCAACGGCGCTCTGCCCAATCGTGCGCAACGCGCGCCGGCCCTGGGCGAACACACGGAGCTGCTGCTGCAAAGCTGGCTGGGCCGCAGCACGGACGCCATTGCCGCCTTGCGCGAAGCAGGCGCCTTGGGTTGATTTTGATAGCAAGAAAACAAGGAGAGACCGCCATGTCATTGATTCGTCTGGGCGCGACCGAAGAAGATCAGGCCGTTGCCGATGCCGTAGCACGCTTTGCCGAGGAAACCCTGGCCCCCGTGGCCCAGGCCATGGACGAGGAAGCCTTTTCCGCCACGCGCCATGTGCCCGGCCTGTCCGCGCTGGGCGTGATGGGCATGAATCTGCCGGAACGCTTTGGCGGGCCGGGCGTCACCCCCACCGCCATGCTGATATCGCTGGTCGCCATCTCGCGCGCCTGCGCCGCGACCTCGTCCATGATCGGTGCTCACTATCTGGGCACGGATGCCGTTCTCATCGGCGGTGACGAGGCGCAGCGCGAACAATGGCTGCCGCGCTGCGCCAGCGGGGAATGGCTGGCGGCCTTCGCGCTGACCGAGCCGCGTGGCGGCTCCCACCCTGCAGACATGCGTACCCGGGCCGTGCGCGACGGCGACGACTATCTGATCACGGGCGTCAAGCACTTCATCTCGAATGCGGCAGAAGCCCGCTTCATGGTGGTGTTCGCCAAGACGGATGCGGAGGCTGCAGCACGCGGGGTCAGCGCCTTCATCGTGCCGCGCGACCTGCCCGGCATACAGATTTCATCGCCCGAAAAGCTCATGGGCATCCGCGGCGGCCATGCCTTTGAGGTTTCGCTGGACAGCGTGCGTGTCCCGGCTGCCAACCGCCTCGGCGCCGAAGGCTCCGGCTTCAAGACCGCCATGAAAGTGCTGGACAACAGCCGCCTGGACGTGGCGGCGACCTCTCTGGGCATCGCCGAGGCCGCCCTCAAGGCGGCAGCCGACTGGGCCAACCAGCGTCTGGTGGGCGGCGAACCGATCGCCAGCAAGCAGGGCATACAGTTCAAGCTGGCCGACATGAAGCTGCGCCTGGAAGCCGCCTGGGCGCTGACCATGCAGGCCCTGGCACTGCGCCAGCAGGGCCAGCCCTTCACCCAGCAGTCGGCCATGGCCAAGCTGTTCGCCTCGGAGATGGTGAGCTTCGTGACCGACGAGGCGCTGCAGATCCATGGCGGCTACGGCTATACCCGTGAAATGCCCCTGGAGCGCTATGTGCGCGACGCCCGCATCCTGCGCATCTACGAAGGCTCTTCCGAGATTCAGCGCACCATCATCGCGCGCTCCGTATTGAACGCTTAGAAGGCGCAGCGGCACCCGGCCGGATTTACTGGTGTAATCCACTGCATGGACAAACACTCTTCCATGTCGCTGCACGGGAAAATTCTCACCGAGATTGAACAGAACATTCTCAGTGGCCGCTGGCCGCCCGGCTATCGCATCCCGTCGGAGATGGAGCTGACCGTCCATTACCAATGCTCGCGCATGACCGTGAGCAAGGTGCTCAACAAGCTGGCAGAAGCAGGTCTGCTGGTGCGCAAGCGCAAGGCAGGAAGCTTTGTGACGCGCCCGCAAACCAGCTCTGCCGTGCTGGAGATTCCCGATCTGCGCCAGGTGGTGCTGGGCATGGGACAGGAGTATTCGAGCAGGCTGCTCGGACGCACGCAACGGCGCAGCACGCGCGAGGACATGGAAGCCATGCGCATGGCCCGGCCGGCCTCCATCGTCCATGTGCTGTGCCTGCACATGGCGGGATCGCGTCCGTTCTGCATCGAAGACCGTCTGATCAATCTCGAATCCGTGCCGGACGCCGAGCACGAGCCGTTCACCGAACACAGCCCCAGCTCCTGGATGGTCAACCATGTGCCCTGGAGCTCGGCCGAACACCGCATTCGCGCCGAGGCGGCCAGCGAGGAAACCGCCGGCCTGCTGGAGATCAAGCCCGGCTTTCCCTGCCTGGTGATCGACCGCCGCACCTGGACCGGGCAGCTGCCCATCACCTTTGTGCGCCTGACCTATCCCGCCGACCTCTACGAGCTGGATGCGCATTTTTCGCCATCCACCATTGGGCAGGCTGGCTGATTGCGCATAACCCGGCCCGGGCAGCGCGCCGGGTCGCGGCGCACAATAGGGCCAGTCCCGATGCTTGCAACCGAAGTCAAATTGACTTCTCCCCCATACCCAGCAAGCGCTACCAGCTATCGATTCAAGAGTATCCGGTGTCTTCCGCGCAATCCATTCTGCAAGCCGTTTTTGGCTACGAGCAATTCCGTGGCCCCCAGCAGGCCATCGTCTCGCATGTCATCAACGGCGGCGATGCGCTGGTGCTCATGCCCACAGGCGGCGGCAAATCGCTGTGTTACCAGGTTCCGGCCATTGCGCGCCAGCAGCTCGGCCACGGCGTGACGATCGTGGTCTCGCCGCTGATCGCGCTCATGCACGACCAGGTCGGCGCACTGCATGAGGCCGGCATCAGCGCCGCCTATCTGAACTCCACCCTCAGCTACGACGAGACGCAGGAGGTGGAGCTGCGCCTGCAAAGCGGCGACATCACCCTGCTCTACGCCGCTCCCGAGCGGCTGAACACGCCACGTTTTCTGGGCCTGCTCGACGATCTGCATGCCCAGGGCAAGCTGTCGCTGTTCGCCATCGACGAAGCGCATTGCGTGAGCCAGTGGGGACACGACTTCCGCCCCGAATACCGCGCGCTGAGCGTGCTGCACCAGCGCTATGCCGAGGTGCCGCGCATTGCGCTGACGGCCACTGCCGATGCGCTGACGCGCGCCGACATCATCGAGCGCCTGCAGCTGGAAGCGGCCCAGCACTTCATCAGCAGTTTCGACCGCCCGAACATCCGCTACAAGATCGCCGAGAAAAAGGACGTCAGCAACCAGTTGCTGCGCTTTATCGAACGCGAGCACGAGGGCGAGGCCGGCGTGGTCTATTGCCAGTCGCGCAAGCGTGTCGAGGAGCTGGCCCAGACACTGGTGCAAAACGGCATCAATGCCCTGCCCTACCACGCCGGCCTGCCCCAGGAAATGCGCCAGAACCATCAGGACCGTTTTCTGCGCGAAGAAGGCGTGGTGATGTGCGCCACGATTGCCTTCGGCATGGGCATCAACAAGCCCGATGTGCGCTTTGTGGCCCATGTGGACATGCCCAAGAACATCGAGGGCTACTACCAGGAAACCGGCCGTGCGGGCCGCGACGGCCTGCCCGCCGATGCCTGGATGGCCTACGGTCTCAGCGACGTGGTCAACCAGCGCCGCATGATCGACGAAAGCCCGGCCGAGGAACAGTTCAAGCAGGTGATGCGAGGCAAGCTCGATGCCCTGCTCGGTCTGGCCGAGGCCACGGACTGCCGCCGTGTGCGGCTGCTGGCCTATTTTGGCGAGCAGTATGGACAGGAGCCGAGCCTGGATGGCAAGCCACTGCAGGCCGTTGCCCGCACCCATTGCGGCAACTGCGACAACTGCCTGGAACCACCGGCACTGTGGGATGGCACGGATGCGGCACGCAAGCTGCTGTCCACCATCTTCCGCGTGCACGAGGCCAGCGGCCTGACCTATGGAGCAGGCCACATCATGGACGTGCTGCGCGGCAAGGAGACGGACAAGGTCACGCAGTACGGCCATGACAAGGTGTCCACCTTCGGCATCGGCAAGGACTACTCGGAGCCGCAGCTGCGCGCCGTGATGCGCCAGTTGCTGGCCACGGGGGCCCTGGGCCTGCACAAGGTGGTGAGCGAGAACAGCGGCCATGTATTTGACACCTTGTGTCTGGCCGCGGGCTCGCGTGCCGTGCTCAAGGGCGAGGTGCAGGTGCAGCTGCGCGAGGCCGTGGCCGCTTCACGCAGCAAGAAGCAGAGCAAGAAGTCCGCGGCCAATGCGGCGGCGGTCAATCTGGGTCCCGACGCACAGGTGCGCTTCATCAACCTCAAGGCCTGGCGCGCCGAAGTGGCCAAATCTCACAATCTGCCGGCCTATGTGATCTTCCACGACGCCACGCTGGCATCGATTGCCGAACTCAATCCCCAGAGCCTGCAGGAGCTGCAGGGCGTGAGCGGCATGGGCACCAAGAAGCTCGATGCCTACGGTGCCGAGGTGCTGCGCGTGGTGGCACTGGGCTGATTGGCCCGGGTTCGGCAGCGGTCTGGACGCCGCCTCAAAGACCTGCAGCAAGCCGCGCCCCGGACCTTGAACAGGACCGGGCAAGCTGCTGCTGGCAGCAGCGCGCGCCCGGACACCTGTTGCCGCCGTCTGCGGCGCTGGAAATCGCCCGACACAGAGCTCTCCACAATTCCCACACAAATGCTCGACAGCCCGGAAATATTGCAAACGCACACTGCTGCCGCATACCGTTGACCGAATTCATTTTTGCGGAGCGCTTTCTGCTGTGATCAATACTGCCCAATTGCTGGCTGACGAAGCCAAATACTGCTCGTTTGGCGACACCGTCCACTACGTTAATCCTCCGAAGATCTTCACAGGCTGCGAAGGCAGCTACATGTACGACGACGCAGGCACGTCCTACCTCGATCTGCAGATGTGGTATTCGGCCGTCAACTTCGGCTACAAGAACAAGCGTCTTGAAGCCAAGATGATCGAGCAGCTGCAGGAGCTGCCCCAGGTGGCCAGCCAGTATCTGCATCCCACCAAGATCGAACTGGCCAAGTTCATTGCCGAAGACGCCAAGAGCAAATGGGGCCACGACGGCCGCGTGCACTTCAACGTGGGCGGCGCGCAAGCCATCGAGGACTCGCTGAAGGTCGTGCGTAACGCCAGCGGCGGCAAGAGCCTGATGTTCGCGTTCGAAGGCGGCTACCACGGCCGTACGCTGGGTGCATCGTCCATCACCTCCAGCTACCGCTATCGCCGCCGCTTCGGCCACTTCAGCGACCGCGCGCAGTTCATCCCCTTCCCCTACCCCTTCCGCCGCCCCAAGGGCATGACGGCAGAGGAGTACGCGGAATCCATCGTGGCCGACTTCCGTCGCAAGTTCGAAAACGAATACCACGCGGTCTGGGACCCCAAGACCAACCAGTGCGAATACGCAGCCTTCTACATCGAGCCCATTCAGGGCACCGGCGGTTACGTGATCCCGCCTGCCAACTTCTTTACCGGCCTGAAGAAGGTGCTGGACGACCACGGCGTACTGCTGGTGGTCGATGAAATCCAGATGGGCTTCTGGCGTACCGGCAAGCTGTGGTCGGTGGAAAACTTCGGCATCCAGCCCGATGTGCTGGTGTTTGCCAAGGCCCTGACCAATGGCCTGAATGCGCTGTCCGGCCTGTGGGCTCGCGAAGAGCTGATCAACCCCACGGTGTTCCCGCCCGGCTCCACCCATTCCACCTTTGCCTCCAATCCGCTGGGTACGGCCCTGGGCCTGGAAGTCATGAAGATGACCCACGAGATGGACTTCGGCCGTCAGGTGCGCGAATCGGGTGCCTACTTCCTCGAAGGCCTCAAGGAGCTGCAAAAGCGCCACAAGGAAATCGGCGATGTGGACGGCCTGGGCCTGGCGCTGCGTGCCGAAATCTGCACCGAAGACGGCTTCACGCCCAACAAGGCGCTGCTGGACAAGATGGTGGATATCGGCCTCGAAGGCGGTCTGGAATACCAGGGCCAGAAACGCGGCCTGGTGCTGGACGTGGGCGGCTACTACAAGAACGTGATCACCTTCGCGCCTTCGCTGATGATTTCGCGCAGCGAGATCGACGAAGCCATGGTGCTGCTGGATCAGCTGCTGACCAAGGCTAAGAAGGCGTAACCCCCTGAGCGGCTTTGCCTAGGCGGCCCCGCCGCTTCCCCCTCTCTCTCTTCGGGAGGGGGACGACAGCCTCGCTGTGCGGCGGCGGGGGCCGCCCAGGTCTTGCTCGCTGTCTCTTGCTTGGGTGGTGCCAGTTTTCTGCGCTGCAGACACACTCAGGCGCCATCAAAACCGACTACAAAAGGCGAAATGGCGACGGAAAATTTCCGCAACCAGCTCGAACCCAGTGGCTTGCTGCAGCAGTTCACCAACCATCCTCCAGAAGGCTTTGCCTTGCTCAAGGACTGGCCGACGCCAGCATTCACCGCCCCCTTCGATTTGCTGACCACCGCAGATGACGCGCTCAAGGCGCGTCTTTTGTCGTGGCCGGGCGGCCGCTGGCTGAGCGCCAGGCTCAGGCTGACCACGGACTTCATCGGCACCACCGTCAGCGAATATGCGCCGCTGCCGCGCGCCGTGGATGCCGCGACGCTGGCCCGGCAACTGCGCGCCATGGCCGGGCGCACCCTGCTCACCATCGTCAAGGATTTGCCCCAGGCCTCGCCCTTGCTAAGCGAGGAAGACAACTGCTTTGCGCAGGAGTTGGCTGACGCGCTTTCGGAGCAGGGGTTCATTGCCCTCGAAGGCCAGGCCCTGGCCTATGTGCCCATCAGCTTTGCCAGTGCAAACGAGTATCTGGCCGGCCTGTCCAAAAACCGCCGCAGCAGCCTCAAGCGCAAGCTCAAAAGCCGCGAACAGCTCTCCGTCCAGCGTATCCCTACCGGCGCAGCCTTTGCCGCTGATGCCCAGGTGGATGCCTACTATGCGCTGTTTGATGCGGTGTACGCGCAAAGCGACATTCACTTCGACAAGCTCACGCGCGGCTTCTTTGCCGACTTGCTGCGCGATGCGGACAATGGCGGCATCGTGTTCGAATATCGTGACGCGCAAAGCGATGCTCTGCTGGGCTGGAATCTGTGCTTCGAGCATGACGGCAGGCTGATCGACAAATACATAGGCCTGTCCTACCCGGCAGCGCGCGAGGCCAATCTCTATTTCGTGAGCTGGATGATCAATCTCGAATACGCACTGGAGCGGGGTCTGTCCCACTATGTGGCGGGCTGGACCGATCCGGAAGTCAAGGCCCAGCTGGGCGCCAGCTTCACCATGACGCAACATCTGGTCTTCATCCGCAACCCCGTGCTGCGCGCGTTGGGGCGGCGCTTTTCCGGTCTGTTTGAAAGCGATAGCCAGTGGGGCGACAAGCCATGATGCAACAAACACCTGTGGTGCTGGATGTCGACGGATCGGTTGGCCCGCTGGCCCGGGAAAAGCGCTTGCCGCTCGCAGATTGGCAGGAGCTGGTGCGCTTTGGCTGCAGCCTGCGCAGCTTCAGGCGCTTCAGCCAGGCCATGCAGGAGCAGCTGCCCGCGCAGCGCGGCACCGTGCTCTTGGGCAGCGGCGACTTTCACCATCTGAGCTGGCCGCTGATCGAGCGCTGCATTGCCGACAAGGGCTTCAGCGCCAAGCATCCGCTGCGCGTGGTGGTGCTGGACAACCACCCCGACAATATGCGCTTTCCCTGGGGCGTGCACTGCGGCTCCTGGGTGCGGCGCGTAGCCATGCACCCGGCCGTATCGCAGGTCCATGTGGCAGGCATTACCTCGCAGGACATAGGCTCGGGCCACGCCTGGGAAAACTATTTGCGGCCGCTGCGCGCCGGCAAGCTCACCTACTGGAGCTGCGGCGTGGACACCGGCTGGGCCAGGCGCGTGGGCGCTGGCAAGGCGTTTCGCAGCTTTTCCGATATCGCCGAGCTGGTACAGGCGCTGTCCAGCCATCTGCATGACTGGCCGCAGGACACGTATCTGAGCATAGACAAGGATGTGTTCGCCGCCGAAGTCGTGCGCACCAACTGGGACCAGGGCCGGATGCTGGAAGAGCAGGCCGTGCAACTGATCGATGCGCTGCGCGAACAGATCACGGGCAGCGACATCACGGGCGACGTGTCGTCATGGCACTATGGCACCTGGTGGAAACGACTGATGAGCGCGAGCGACGGCCAGGACACACAGATTGACGCCGCTACGCTGGCCGGCTGGCAGGCCGGGCAACATGCATTGAACCAGCGGCTGATCCAGCGCATAGCGCTCAGCAGCACGAGTTAGAGCGATTTCACCGACCACTTTTCAACACTTCGCTTCAAGGAGCTGACATGCTGGATCGGTTGACCGAAAAATTGCTGCAACAGGCATTTGCACCTTTGGTCACAACGGGACGGCTCGAAGTCATCACCCCTTCAGGAAAGGCGCTGATATTCGGCGACGGCGGCCAGCCTCAGGCGCGCCTGCGCTTTGCCGACAGACGCGCCGTACTTGCGCTGCTGCGCGACCCCGACCTCAACTTTGGCGAGCTGTTCATGCAACAGCGCCTGCTGGTCGAGCAAGGCACGGTCTACGACGTGCTGGAGCTGGTGCTGCGCGGCGCCAGGCATGTGCCCGTCAGCGCCACGGTGCGCATGCTCGATGCCTGGCGCATGAAGCTGCGGCCCTTGCTGCAGAACAATCTGCGCGGCAAATCGCGTGCCAATGTGGCGCATCACTACGATCTGGACGACCGGCTCTATCAGCTGTTTCTCGACAGCGAGCGCCAGTACTCCTGCGCCTATTTCGAGCAGGGCAACGAAGACCTGGAAACGGCACAGCTGGCCAAGAAGCGTCATATCGCCGCCAAGCTGCTGATCGAGCCGGGCCAGCGCGTGCTCGATATCGGCTGCGGCTGGGGCGGTCTCTCGCGCTATCTGGCCGAGGTGGCCGGCGCCGGTCATGTCACCGGCATCACGCTGTCCACAGAGCAACTGGCCGGCGCGCAGTCCAGAGCCTCGCAGTCCATCCAAGGCGAGCGGCTGGAGTACCGGCTGGAAGACTACCGCGATACCCAGGGTCCCTTCGAACGCATCGTCTCAGTCGGCATGTTCGAGCATGTGGGCACGAGTTTCCACGACGCCTTCTTCCGCAAATGCCACGAGCTGCTCAGCGAGGACGGCGTGATGCTGCTGCACTTCATCGGCAACAGCGATGTGCCCGACTTCAACAATCCCTGGATAGAGCGCTACATCTTTCCCGGCGGTCATATTCCGTCGATGTCGGAGTTCACGCCGGCCATAGAGCGTGCGGGGCTGGTGATCTGCGATATCGAGGTGCTGCGCCTGCACTATGCCCAGACCCTACGCCTGTGGCGCGAGCGCTTCATGGCACGCCGCGCCGAAGCCGCAGCCCTGTATGACGAGCGCTTTTGCCGCATGTGGGAGTTCTATCTGTCCATGTCGGAAACCGCGTTCCGCTATCAGGACATTGCCATCTTCCAGGTTCAGCTGGCGCGCAGGCAGGACGCCGTGCCGCTGACGCGCGACTATGTGCACCAGCGCGAAGGAGCACTCAAAAGCCGGGAGGCAGCCCTGGGCCTGAGCGCACCGGCCATGGCAGGCGCCGCAAAAATCAAAGCATCCACCGCTTGACTGTCATCGATTTCAGCATCAATAAGGCCTGAAATCGTTTTATATAAAGCGTAACAAGCTATCTTTTTGATAACTATCAGGCACACTGAACTGCGGACTGGAGGTGGCCCGCCAGTTGGGCAAACCGCGCGTCATCCAACCACGGGCTGTTGCTGATGGCCAGCAGGCGCTGCGCCCAGTCACGCGCCTGGCCAACCGTGTCGCCCCGCGCAGCACCCAGCACATGGTCGTAGCGGCCATAGTCGGGCAGCACATGGACAAAGGGCAGGGACAGACCCCAGCCACCGCCCCAGTGCGCGCGCAGCACGGCATCCCTGGCCTGCTGGCTGGGCATGCGCAGCAGTATCACCGGCCACACGCCCTGCGCCCCGGGCACGGCATCCTGCACGACTTCCAGCCCGCTGGCCTGCAATTGCGCGATACGCAGGCCAGCCTGCTTGGAGGTCTGCTGCTGAAATGCCGCCAGCCGCCGCAACGCCTTGGCACCCACGCTCTGGCGCCAGCGCCCCAGACGGTGCTGGGCAATGAGATCGTCGAAGTCATCGCCTGCCGCCTCTACCCAATCACCGCGGGACAGTGATTTCTCCAGCGGCTTGCCATAGGCCATGCGCAGGCCGCAGGGCCGGTAGAGCATGGCGTAGCCCAGCAGCTCGATGCTGCGGCGCAGCTCCCACCACGGACTGAAGCGCGTGGCGGCGCCAGCGGCGCGCAGCGCAGCACGCATGGAAGGCTCACGCGCCATCAGCACGCCGCCTTCAAAAGTGCTCAGCCCCTTGCCGACGGCCAGGCTGAAAAAGCCGATGTCGCCCTTGAGGCCCACCGAAGCTGCGCCGCTGCGCGCTCCCAGCGCCTGGGCCGCGTCCTCGATCACATACGCGCCCACGGAACGCGCGCATTGCAGAGCGGCATCCACATCTGCCACACGCCCACACAGATGCGTGGGCAGCACGGCCAGCGTGCGCTCGCTGCACAGGCGCTGCAGGCAGACCGGGTCCATGTCCAGCGCATCGGCGCGCAGATCGCACAGGCGCAATTGAAGCCCGCACTGCGCAATCGCCAGCGCCACCAGCGGGCAGGTATAGGCCGGTGCAACGACCTCGCTGCGCTCCGGACTGAGGGTCTTGAGGCTTCGCAATGCCACCATCAGGGCCGAGGTGCCCGAGCATTCGAGCTGCACCGCATCCACTCCCAGCCATGCGGCCAGCTGCGCTGCCAGGCTGCCTCCACCCAAGGGCCAGAGATCGCCGAGCTGCAGTGGCAGGCCGGCCGTTGGCGGCACGGTGGGCTGGCGCATCTCAGGCGGCCTGCTCTGCCTCTGGCTTCTCGCTCACGGCCAGGCACATGATGCCGGCCACGATGAACAGACAGCCAATGATCTGCGGCCAGCCAATGGGCTCGTTGAACAGCCAGTACGAGATCGCCAGCACCGAGATGATCTCCAGATGCGAGGCTGCAAAGGCCGGGCCGATGGGAGCGTGCTTGAGCAGGCTCATCCAGGTGAAGAAGGCCCCGATGTAGCCCACGAAGGCACCATAGATCCAGGGCTGGCTGAACACGCGCAGCAGCCAGCCGGTCGAGAACTCCAGCGGCAATGCTGAATCACCGGCCTGCTTGAAGCTGAGCTGTGCCAGCGTGTCAAAGGCCATGAGTACCAGAAAGCCGACAATGTAAAAACGCTTCATAGCCGACGGCCCTCAGTGCAATCCAACGATGGCCACGCCTATGGACACCAGCACGATGCCGGCCACGCGCATGGGCGCGAGCTTTTCGCGAAACAGCACCCGGCCCAGAATCATGATGGCGACGATGTTGATGGAGCCCAGCAGCACACCGTCCGACAGCGGCACCAGCGACAGAAACGCCAGCCAGACCAGGAACTCGGCCACATAGCAGGCAATGCCCACCCACAGCCAGGGCCTGGCCAGCATGAAGCGCCAGCGCTCCGTGCCATTGCGATGCCCGGGCTCACTGGCCGCTGCCTTGAAAGCCAGCTGTCCGCCACTGTCCACCAGCACATTGAGTATCCACAGCGTCACCACCAGGGGCGAGAGATCACTACCCATTCGCACCCCTGGCAGGCGCCGCCGAGCTGGCAATCCGCGCGATGAATTCGTTGAGCTTGGCAATCACGGTGCGGCGTTCGCGGTCGATGGTGATCATGTGATAGCAATTGTCCAGCAGCACCAGGTCGACATGGGCGTTGACCGCGCCGCGCTGGATATCGTGGGCATTGCTGACCGAGGAAATGTCGTCTTCCCGGGCATGCATGACCAGACAGGGCGAGCGCAGCTGCGCCAGTCTGGCCTGCACATTCGCGGACAGGGCACGCAGCTCGATGACGCTCCACCAGGGATTGCCGGGCAGGCCTGCGGCAGAGCTGTCGCCGCTGTTCATCTGCTCGACCACGCGCGCGCGCAAGGCCTCGTCCTTGATGCCGTAGGGCGGCGCCTCCATGAAGACACTGTTGCGGCCGATGCCCAGCAGGCGGAACAGCGGCAGCAGGAACGCCAGCTTGGTATAGGCCGGAATGCTCCAGCCGTCATAGCGGAAGGTGGTGGACAGCGCGCATACGCCGGCCACCTTGTCGGGATGGCGCTCGGCCACAGCCAGCGACAGCAGCGCCCCCATGGACAGACCGCCGACCACCACATGGTCCACATGCAGCGAAAAGCGCTGCAGACCCGACTCCACACTTGCCAGCCAGTCCGTCCAGCGGGCAGCCACCAGGTCTTCCATGCTGCCGCAATGTCCTGCCAGCTGCACCCCGTAGACCGTGAAGCCCTGTTTGTTCAGACCTTTGGCGAGCAGGCGCATCTCGGCCGGTGTGCCGGTCAGGCCATGAATCAGCAGCACGCCCGTGCGGGCATTGAGGCCCTCGCCGGGCATGACGAACTCATGCGGCGTCACGCACAGCTGCTGCAAATCCGGCTGCTGCAGCAGCCCCAATCCATCGGCGGCATTCATGCAGTCTGCTCCATGCCGAGCAGGACCTGTTCCAGCAGCTGGGTGGCCTGCGCAAAATGCTCGAAGCGCGCATGGGCAATCCCCTGGCTCTCGCAATAGTCGATGAGCTTGTACTTGGCCAGCACGAAATCCGCCTTGCCGGAAACGCAGAAGTCCGACGTGCTGTCGCCGATATAGAGCACCCGTCCTTGCACAGCCTGCTGCTCGGCCAGGCGCTCGCACTTGCAGTTGCCGCTGGCCCGTGCGCAGCGATTGCTGGCCCAGGGCGAATCCAGTCGCCAGCTACGCTCTCCCGTCTGCACCAGATGATTGGCGATGACTTCCAGATCCCCGAGGCCGTGGCGTGCAAGCACATGGCGAATCGCATAGTCAATACCGTCGCTGACGACCTGCACCTTGATGCCATGCAACCTGGCCTCGGCCACGAAGCCGGCAAAGTGCTCGTCGATCTCTATGCCGTCCAGATGGTTCTGCAGTTCGGCCTCGCTCATGTCCAGCAGGGCTACCTGCCCCTTCATGCATTCGCGCGAGCCGATCTCGCCACGCTCCCAGGCGTCTTCCAGCTCCTGCCAGCCCGGCTTGCCAAAGCGGTTGAGCAGGGTATCGGTCACGTCCAGCAAGCTGATGGTGCCGTCGAAATCGCTTTGCACCATCCAGCCGGCCGAAGCTGTACCTGCAGACGACGGAAAAATCTGAATGCGCTTATTCATGGAAGCTGACCCTCACGTTCTGACCGACCTTGACATTGGCGGGCGGCTGGTCAAACGCCAGCACGCATTCCACAACTCTTACCGGGCCACGCTGCGCGTCGTCCTGCAGCCGGGCCGTGCCGTAGACGGGGCTGATGCGCAGCACGGTCGCTGCGGGAAACTCCTGCCGGGCAGCACTGCCGTCTGCGTCAGCGGCCACCTGGGCTTTCATGCCTTCGCGAATCGCCGTCACATAGCTTTCGTTGACTTCGGCCCGCACGATCAGAGGGCGCTTTGGCAACAGCACCGCCACGGGGCTGCCGCTTTGCAGCATGCTGCCGCCCTGGGCCAGCAGGCGCACCACGACGCCGGCCTCGGGCGCACGCAGCTCGTGGCGCTGCAGCAGGGCCCGCAGCTGCTCGGCCTTGCGCTTGGCGACCGTGACTTCCGCTGCCGCAATATCCACTTCGGACTGCGCATCACGCAGGGCCTGCACGGCTTCGTCCACGCTCTGCAGGTCCGCCGCACCCTGTTTGGCTGCGGCCTGCCAGCGCGTCAGCGTGACCTTGAGCGCGGGCAGGCGATCCTGGCGCGTCTTGAGCTTGGTCTGTGCCAGCTGCAGCTCGGACTCCGCCACCGCCAGATCGGCGCGCGCCGCATCGTCGGCGAGACGCAGCACCAGTTGGCCTTTCTGTACGCTCTGACCTTCCTTGACCAGCAATTGCTGCACCACGCCCGATGCGGTCGACGAAAGATCGAGCAGACCGCCTTCGACGTCGATCTTGCCCCGCGCAACCGCCACCTGGCTCTGAGGCTTGGTCTGGGCTGCAGCCGGTGTGACCACGGAGGCCGCGTCCTGAGACGGAGAGCACCCGCCCAGCATCAGCACGGCCGCCGCCAGCAGCGGCGCGCCCGACACAATGCTGAGACGAAATGGGCTTGGGTTCATGTTTATTCCTTGATGGGGCTGTTCTGGCGCCAGTCGCTGCGAATGGCGCCGTCTTCCATGCCCAGCACACGATCGGCGTGGCGCACCAGACGCGGGTCATGGCTGACGCACAGCACCGTGGTGCCGTGCGTGCGCGCTGCACGGTGCAGCAAGTCGATGACGCGCTGGCCGCTCTCGGCATCCAGCGCACTGGTGGGCTCGTCGGCGAACAGCAGACGGGGCTGCTTGGCCATGGCACGTGCGATGGCCACACGCTGCTTCTCGCCACCCGACAGCTGGGCCGGACGCATATGACTGCGGTGCGAGAGCCCCACTTCATCGAGCGCCTCCTTGGCACGGCGCAATGTCTCGGCGCTTTTGAGGCCCATATAGCCCAGTGGCAGTTGCACCTGCTCCAGTGCCGTCAGGGCCGGAAACAGATTGAAGCCCTGGAAGACGAAGCCCGTATGGCGCAGACGAAATTTCTCCAGCGCCGCCGTACCGAGCTTGGCCAGGTCCTCGCCCAGTGCCAGCGCATGGCCGGCATCGGGCTTTTGCAGTCCCGACATCAGCGACAGCAGCGTGCTTTTGCCGCAGCCCGACGGGCCAGAGATCAGGCTCAGCTCGCCCGCATAGAGGCTGACGGACAGCCCCTGCAGCACATGCACCTGGACGATGCCCGACACAAAGGATTTGTCGAGGCGCACGGCCTCGAGGCTAGGCACAGCATCCTTGGCTACAGGTGTTTTGACGCGTTCCATGGTCTGGGCTTGCATGTTTCAGGCCTCAACGCAACAGGGTTGCCGGGTCGGCACGCAGCAGGCTGCGCATGGCGCCCAGACCCGACAGCAGCGACAGCACGGCCACCAGAAAGCCGCAGGCGAGTACCGCGGACAGGTTGAGGGCCACGGGGACGCGATAGGCGGATGCAATGCTCAGCAGCACCGCGCTGGCCAATGCCGCCAGCACGAAGCCCAGACCGCCAATCCAGCAGGCCTGCTCTACCACCACGCGACCCAGGGCTGCCCGGCTCACGCCCAGGGCATTGAGCACCGCATACTCGCGGGCGGATCCTGCCACCACCGCCTTGAGCGACTGGCTGGTCACGATGGCGCCCACCAGGCAGACGATGACGGCCATGAAGAGCACGCCGGCACCGGCGCCGGTATCGAGCATCCAGTAACGCTGAGAGCGGCGCGCAAAGGCATCCGCCGTCCAGACCTCGTACGGGCCGAAGCTGCTGCTGGACCGGCTCAATCGCGCCTGGGCCTCGCCTGCCTTGGCTCCTTGCTTGAGACGCGCCACAAAATAGGTGCTGCCATGCTCGGCACTGGTTTCTGCAATTTCGCGGGTCGTGCTGAGCGAGGCGATCACGTTGACGCCGCCCAGCCCGCGCAAGCCGTCGACGGCAGCCACGATCTTGACCGCATGGTTGTTGATCCAGGCCGTGCTGCCTTCCTGCACGCCCAGAGTCCCCAGGTCCGCCCTGTCCACAATCACGGCACCGGGCTCGCGCAGCAGCTGTCGCTGCCAGGAGGTGAGCACCTTGGTGAACATCATGGAGTTGTCCGCAGTGCTGACGCCCGAGAGATAGACCGAGACTCCACCTCCGGCAGCACCCTGGGCACCGGCGCGAGCGCGCCAGTCACCATCGACCCAGACATAGGACTCCACGGTCGCCACATCGGGATCCATGCGCAGGCGCATCTCCACATCGCTGCCGATATTGCGCCCGAAGTTCACGCTTTGCGTACCCGGATAGCCCACCCAGAGATCGGCCGAAGAAGCCGTCACGTAGATCGCGGCAGAGCCGAAGATGCCCAGCACCAAGGCAGCCTGCATGGCCAGCAGAACGCCCGAAAAGCCCACGGCGAACACCGAGGGGACAAAGCGCCTCCACTCATAGATCAGCGTCTTGCGCGCCAGGGCAATCATGGCTGGACCTCGGAGACTGCGGCATCGATGGGCGCAGCGCCCACGGCCTTGTAGAGCGCCACATAGGCCAGCGCCTCGGCAGCCCTGGCGGTTGCCAGCTCGCTCTGGTTTTGCAGGCTGGCGCGGGCGCTATCGATGCCCGAAAGCTCGCTGGACAGGCCCAGTTGCTGGCGCACTGCCTGGGCCTTTTCGCGCCCTGCATGGATCTGCCTCTCGGACTGCAGCTGCTGCTGTCTTTGCTGCTGGGCAGCAACCGCTGCCAGGGCGGCTTCAGCCTCGGCAATGCCATTGAGCACAGCCTGACGGTAGGCCTTGATGCTGGCCTGCAGCGCCAGCTCCTTGCCATCCGCCACGGTACGGCGGCGACCCCAGTCAAAGAGCGGAATGTCGATCTGCGGACCGACCATGGGGATGGAGTCCGAGGTCGTGCGGTGATTGCGTGTCAGGTTGTACGCATACAGCAGGGACCCCGTCAGGGTCAGCCGCGGATAGAGTGCCGCGCGCGATACGCCGACCTCGGCCGCAGCCTGCTCCACCGCGGCCTCGGCGCTTTGAATATCGGGGCGGCTGCGCAGCAGGTCTGCCGGCAGCACGGCAAGCGCCTGCGCTGCGGGCAGCGCGACATCGGCACCGGGCTGCAGCCACTGCGGCTCGGCACGCTCGCGTCCCAGCAGGGCTGCCAGCGCATGGGCAGCACGCGCCTGGGCTTCGTTCAAGGTGAACAGCTGGGACTCTGCGGTGCGCAGCTGCAACTTCTGCTGCTCCAGAGACTGGGCATCTGTCAGCCTCTGCTCATGCCGAATCTGCAAGAGTTGCAATTGTCGCTGTGCCTGCTGCAACTGCCTCTCGGCCAAGCTGCGCTGCACCTGGGCCAGCCGGATATCGAGATAGCGATGCACCACATCGGCCACCAGCGCCACCCGCGCTGCATGCAGCTGGGCTTGCGCATCCAGCACGCCGGCCGTGCCTGCGCGGCGTGCCGCGGCGGAATCGCCAAACAGGCCCAGATCCCAGCTCACATCGATGCTGGCATGAAAGTAGGTATCAACTGCTGCAATATCCTGCAGGGTCCGCGCTCCGGTGCTGACCGTGGGGCGAAAAGCCGCATCGGCCGTACCGGCCAGCAAACGCTGCTGACGCAGACGCAGCACGGCCTGAGCCACATCAAGGTTCTGGGACAGCGCCTCGTCCACCAGCGCATTCAGCGCGGGGTCATTCCAGGCGCGCCACCAGTGGGCCAATGCCGCAGGGTCCGACTTTTGAGCCGGCTCCTGCTGCTGCCACTGAGGTGGCGTGGTCCGGTCCAGCTTGACTGCCTCGGGCGCAGCACAGCCTGCCAGCAACGACAAGGCACACAGACACAGACTGCCCATGCGAAGACGCGAGACGTGAGAAGGAAATATCACAGCGCAGTTGGCTCAAACTAAAGGTGACACCCGGGAACCTGCAGAAAGCGGAAACAGCTTTCCATCCTCGCCATTGGACGGCAGCAAGCTTTCGCCAGATTGCAGGGTTTATGTAGGAATTATGGAGAGCCGTAGCCATTCGGCTATTGCAGCGGCAAAGCACATAATGTGCAGATAACAAGTTTCAGGGAGTCCAGCAGATGCATGACTTTGCTGCACACAAAACCATGACTACTTTTGCTCAACCTGCTTCCACGCCCATGGTGCTTGTGGTCGAAGACGAACCTGCAATTGCGGGCGTTCTCAGCGCCTATCTGGAGCGCGACGGCCTGCGAATTCGCATGGCGCAGGACGGCGAGGAAGCCCTGCAGAGCTTTCGCCAGCTGCGCCCGGACCTGGTTCTGCTAGACATTCATCTGCCCAAGGTCGATGGCGTGGATGTGCTGCGCATGATTCGCAATGACAGCGATGTCCCCGTCATCATGGTGACGGCCCTGGCAGACGATGTGGACAAGCTGCTGGCACTGCGCCTGGGAGCGGACGACTATGTGGTCAAGCCTTTCAACCCTCCCGAGGTGGTGGCCCGGGTACGTGCCGTGCTGCGCCGCACCCAGGCCAAGCCTGCGCCGGTGGCCGCACCCATACGCGTCGGACCGATAGAGATCGACGTGGAAGCCCACAGTGCAGCCGTCTATGACGATGCGGGCCAGGCCGTTCCTCTGGCACTGACGCTCACGGAATTCCGTCTGCTGGCCTGCCTGGCGGCCCAGCCACGCCGCTGCTTTTCACGAGCCTACCTGATTGAGAACTGCCTGCCGGAGAGCGATGCGCTGGAGCGGGTGATCGACTCCCATCTCTCCAAGCTGCGTCGCAAGCTGCAACTGGCCGGACAGGACGGACTGATCGAGACCGTGCGCGGTATTGGCTATCGTCTATGGCCCTGGGACTGAACCGCATCTGGGTCCGCTTTGGTCTGTGGATCACGGCGGCCGTGCTGCTGGCCATTGCCTCGCTGGCGATTGGCGTGCTGGCGTTTTCCGAACTGCAGTACCGCGAGTTCTACCGCCACCTGCCAGGCCCCGTAAAGACCGAGCTGGAAGCGCTGAAGTCCCAGGATCTGGAGGACAGCCCCAGAGCCCTTCAGATCTACTCCGAGTACTGGGAGGGCGACCGCCTGTTCGGCGAGAAATGGTCGCTGGTCATCGGCCTGGCTGTCAGCCTGCCTTTCGGCATGGCCGTGGGCTTCTGGATTTCGCGACGCATCACCAGTCCGCTGGCCTCCATGGTGGAAGTGGCTGCGCGCGTGGAGCGCGGCGATCTTGCCTCCAGAGCCGTCAAGGGCAATGCCCATGGCGAGATGGCCGAGATGATCGATGCCTTCAACGGCATGGTCGATTCGCTGGAGACGCTGGAAGCAGAGCGCCTGGCCACGGCAGCCTCCATCTCCCACGAGCTGCGCACCCCTTTGACGGTGTTGCAGGCTCGCCTGCACGCGATCTGCGACGGCGTCATCGACTCCAGCCAGGCCGAGATGAAGACGCTGCTGGCCCAGGTCGAGCATCTGGGACGGCTGGTCGGCGATCTGCACACCCTGTCCATGGCCGATGCCGGACAACTGTCCCTGCGCAAGGAACGCATAGACCTTGCTGCACTGGTCGGCGATGTCGTCGAGGACTTGCACCCACAGCTGCAAAAGCTGGACATGGCGCTGTCACTGGATCTGCCCATGCAGGACGGCGATGGCAGCACCGACATCAAGGCCGACGTCGATCGCTTGCGCCAGATCACTACCAACCTCATCAGCAACGTGCTGCGTCATGCCAGCAGCGGCCACTGGCTGAGCATCCGGGTGCATACGACCTCCGACCACCAGAACCAGTCATGGGTGATCCTGGAAGTGGGTGATGCGGGTCCTGGCCTTGCCCCCGAGGTCCAGGCCCATCCGTTCCAGCGCTTTGTCCAGGCCCCAGGCAAGCGCCGCCGGGAAGGCTCGGGCCTGGGCCTGTCCATCGTCAAGGCTCTGGTGACTTCACAGGGCGGAACCGTCAGCACGGGCGTCTCCGAGCGTGGCGGCGCCCTGTTTACGGTGCGCTTTCCGCGTCTCTGACTCCGGAGTCCGCGTTCAGCCCCGGATAGAGATCGGCCATGATCTGCTGCAGGCTTTGCGATAGCAGCTCCATCACGGCGACTCTTTGCGCATCGACAGCCGCCCCTGCGGTATTTGCTTCGCGCAGCTGCGCCCAGATAGCTGCCCATTGCGCAGCGTGTGCCTGCACCGTAATCTGGGCAAGCTCACTCCATTGTCTGGGCGCCGCAGGGCTGGTGTAGCGACCGCGACCACGGCCGAAATGCGAGATCAGCAGGTACTTGAGCAATACCTGACTCGCTGCGGCGTTCAGATAGTCGCTCGAGAGCTGAAAGCTCTGCTGCTCCTGGTCGAACATCTTGTTCGCTCCCCAGGCCGCTCCACCAAAGGTGAGCGCCCCCAGCAGCGCGCCCACCAGGGCACCGGCACCCAGTGTCAAGCCTCCTGCCACCAGATCGGCCCCCAGTCCTGTAGCCGCACCGGCAGTCAACGCCCCCCACAAGCTGGCCGCCTGCGCATCCACGGGCTTTGTGATCTGAAGCTGGTTGCGCAATTGCTCCTGAATCTGACTGGCCGCCTGGCCGTCGAGTCCATGAATCTCGAGCAAGCGCTGCGTGGCCTGTACATCGGCCTGACGCAAAGCCTGTATCAGCCGCTGGACGGCTGCCTTGGCCTGGGCTCCGAGCCGCTCTTCATCCTCTGCCGATTTGCCCAGCTTGGCGGTGAGCTGGCTCAGGCCTTGCCAGGCACGCGCCAGCAGCCGGCCTTGTTCGGGATCGAGCTTTTCATGCAGCCCAGCAGCTGCCAGCAACTGCTCTGCCATGACCGCCAGGCTCGCCTGCTCGCGCTGTTGCTGCAGCAAAGCTCGCTGCTCCAGCAGGCGCTGATAGGCGGGCTGTTTCGACTGGGGCAACAATGGCGCAATGCTCTGCATCATCCTGCGCTCATGCCACCAGCTGCGCGTGAAGGCGTCGAGCACCAGCACATCGCGCACCACGCTTTGAAAGCTCTGCGTCGCCTGCTGCCAGCGCCTCAAATCTTCCTGCGTCTGCTCTGCCGTGGTGTCGCTGCCGACCTGGTTGAGCAGCACGATGACCGGCTTGTTCAGCCAGGCCAGTATGTTCATCTCGGCGCTCCAGTAGCCCGCATCGGCAGGGTCCTCTGCCGCGTTGACAAGGTAGAGCATCACATCCGCATGGTCGCGCGCGGCAAGCAGGGCACGCTGGCTCAGGTAAAAAGGCTTGTCGCGCCACCGATCCCAGACATTGCTGAGAAACCAGCCCAGCGGATTGCCCTGCTGCCGCAGGCGCTCATAAAGCCGCACGGAGTCGCCGAAACCCGGTGTGTCCCAAAGCCACAGCTCATCGCCCTGTTGCGTCTTCTGAAGCAGATAGCGCTGAGACTGCGTGGTCACATGGGCTGCGTCATCAATCTCGCCGACGTCGTCGGCCATCAGCGTACGGGTCAGCGTGGTCTTGCCTATATTGGTGTGCGACAACAGACACCACTGAATGCTGCTGTCACTCAGAACCAGCTCATTGTTCTCACTCATCATCACACTCCTGCGCCGGGCACCAGGGTCGCGTTCAGGCCCGCGCTGCGCACGAATTCCCGCCACAGCTGCTCGCGCTCCTGCACTCGCGCCGGGGCACCGCTGTTGCGCGCACGAAAATCCGCCGCCCATAGCCACACATCGGTCTGCGCGCCCCAGCGGTTCAATACCTGCGCCAGCAGCACGCCATGAATTTCCGCCTCGGGCGTGGCAGCCAGATTGAGCAGCAGCACCTGCTGTGCGTCAACAGCCGAAGCGTCCGGCAAGGGCGATCCATAGGCCAGCACAGGCAGCAGCTCAAGCTGCGCACCAGCGCCGTAGCTCTGCGCCACATGGCTGCGCAGGGCGGCTTCGCGCTCGGGCGTGATGTCCAGGCTGTAGGGCTGCACCAGCAGCGCCGTTGCGCGTCCCGCCCAGTCACGCTGCAGCTTCTGGAAATAAGGCTGCTGCAGCGGCAAGGCCAGATGCTGGCTCAACCACCAGACCCTGGCACCCTGCCACAGCGCCAGCAACAGGCGCGGCGCCACCACCATCAATCCCAGCAGCCAGCTGTAGAGCTGCACCCAGAGCGGCCCCGCATCTGCGGCATCACCGGCCGACCAGCCCTGCAGCGTCTGGATCTGCGCCAGACTCCACGGCTCCAGGCCCAGCAGATGCTGCACCGGTGCAAACAGCAGGTTCAGACAGGCCTGCACGGCAGACGGCGAGAGAAAAGTACTCTCCCAGCCCACTTGATAAGCCTTGGTCAGGCCAGTCAGCCATAGCGATGCCAGCGCTCCCAGCGCCAGCATGGCAGCCCCCAGATGCAGACACACAAGCCATTGCGCATGGCGCGCCCGCTGGTTGATCTGCCACCAGTTACGCTCGAAGTTCAGCGCCATCTTGCGCAGCCCCGTGCCGCGCGAAACACTCCACCTCCTGGTCTGCAGCTTTTGCAGCCAGCCGCCGGGGGCTGCCACGGGCCGATGGGGCACAGCGTCCTGACCTGGCTCAGGCTCCAGCGGCGCAATCACCGTCTTCTTGCGCCGCACCAGACTGCGCAGCCAGGACAGCAGCAACAGCACATAGACCAGCAGATTCCACAGCACGATGCCGATCAGGGAGGCAGAGAGCAGGTCCACACGGTGCGGGTCTGTGATCGCATGACCCGCAAAGCCCAGCGCAAATGCCGCAGCCATCACGGCCAGCACCATCCAGCGCGAAATGCCGGCGTGCTGCCGGGCCATCGCGCGTATGTCGGCAGGCAGCTGCGCTGCAGCAATCACGCGTTGTGCCCGCTCCTGCAGAAAACTCTCGAACGCTGCACGGCCTCCACCCTTGGTCTTGCCCAGGGCATGCAGACACTCCTGCGTGATGGCAGTGCAGCGCTCGGCCGTTGGCAGCGCCTCGTGAGGAGCTGCAGTTTCCAGAGCATGGGCAAAGACAATATCGCGGGCTGAGCTGGCTTTCATGTTGCTATTGTGTTTCAGAGCAAGAGAGGGCGCCGCAAATATCAAAACAATAGCTGTCAGCACATTCTTCCTGGGGGCTGCAGGCATTTCTCACGACTCTTCCATCCGGACTTGCCTGCAAACGCCTTGAGCCCGCCGTGTGCTATGAATGCAGCTTCGCTGCACCACACACCAAGGAGACAAGCCATGACCCAGAACCCCCAGGCCATGCCCGATGCGCAAGGCTTCTTCGGCCCCTATGGCGGCCAGCTCGTGCCGCCAGAGCTCAAGCAATGCATGGACGAGATCGCTGCAGCCTATGAAGAGATCGTCAAACGCCAGGATTTCCAGGACGAGCTGGCCGCACTGTTTGCCGACTATGTAGGCCGACCCAGCCCCATCTTTCACGCCAGGCGCCTGTCCGATCAACTGGGCGGCGCGCAGATCCATCTCAAGCGCGAAGATCTGAATCACACGGGAGCGCACAAGATCAACCACTGCCTGGGCGAGGCGCTGCTGGCCAAGTTCATGGGCAAGAAAAAAGTCATTGCAGAGACCGGCGCCGGCCAGCATGGCGTGGCCCTGGCCACGGCCTGTGCACTGGTGGGCATTCCCTGCGAGATTCACATGGGCCAGGTGGATATCGAGAAGGAACATCCCAACGTCACCAAGATGCGCATTCTGGGCTGCAATCTGGTGCCCGTCACGCGCGGCGCGGCCACTCTGAAGGAGGCCGTGGACAGCGCCTTCGAGGTCTATCTGCAAGACCCCGTCAACACCATTTACGCCATTGGCTCGGTGGTCGGCCCCCACCCCTTTCCCATGATGGTGCGGGACTTCCAGTCCATCGTCGGTCGCGAGGCACGCGAGCAGTTCCAGACGCGGCACGGCAAGCTGCCCGACCATGTGGCGGCCTGCGTGGGCGGAGGCAGCAATGCCATGGGCATCTTCACGGCCTTCCTGGGTGATGCGTCCGTGCATCTGGTGGGCGTGGAGCCTGCCGGTGAGGGCGTGGACAAGCCCGGCCGCCATGCCGCCACGCTGTCGGTTGGCAAGCCCGGCGAGATTCACGGCATGAAGTGCTATGTGCTGGAGAACGCCGACGGCACGCCGGCCGCCGTGCACAGCATTGCCTCGGGCCTGGACTACCCCGGCGTGGGCCCACAGCACAGCTATCTCAAGGACATAGGGCGCGTGGACTACCAGTCCGTGGACGACAAGGAATGCCTGAATGCCTTCATGACGCTGTCGCGTGTGGAGGGCATCATCCCGGCTCTGGAAAGTGCGCACGCCGTGGCCTGGGCCATGCGAGAAGCTCCCAAGCTCGGCAAGGACCAGCATATTCTGGTCAATCTCTCGGGACGCGGCGACAAGGATGCCGATTACGTCGCCAAAAAGCTGGGGCTGTAACAGCCGCATCCCGCACAGGGCAGCCACCCCGCAGCCCTGTGTTTCGGTGCGTGAACACGCGCCTAGGGCACGGTCACACAACCGTCATCAACAACCGCAAGCATGAGGCGACCTCCATCCATGCCTGAAACCATGTCCCATACCCTCCATCCCGTCTTTGCTCTGACCTTGCTTGCCGCCCTTGCCCTGAGCGCCTGTGGCGGTGGAGACGGCCCGACGCCGGCACCTGCGCCGCAGTTTCTGACGCTTGACGGCAAGCAGCCCCAGGTCATCGCTCACCGCGGCTATTCGGGCCTGTACCCCGAGCAGACACAGATGGCGTATGAGAAAGCCATCGATGCCGGTGCCGACATGATCGAGCTGGACATGCACCTGAGCCGAGACTGCCAGCTGGTGGCACGCCACAACGCCTGGCTCAGCGACAGCACCAATATCGCCGAGGTCGCCAAGATCAATTCCTATGTGGCGGGCCGCAAGCGCAACACGCCCGGCGTGCTGGTCAACGTGAAGTACCCGGCCATTGCTGCCAACGGCCCCGCGCAGTACCTGAGCGACCGCATCGATCCGAACAATCAGAAGTCGGTGCTGCAGGCTCTGGTGGTCGATGGCGAGGACCACACCGGCGACTGGTCCATCTCCGACTTCACCCTGCACGAGCTGCGCACACTGTTTGGCGGCACCACGCTGGACAACCGCGCCGATCGCCCCAGCGAATGGAATGGCAAGCTGCCACTGATCAGCGCACAGGATGTGATCGATATCGCACTCGCCAAGGGCAAGGCGGCAGGCCGCACGATTGCCGTCTACGCCGAGACCAAGAATCCTTACTGGAACAACCAGCAGGCCATTGCCAACAGCTGCGGAACGGGTGACCACCCCTTCGAAGACGCCGTGATGGCGCTGCTGGACAGGAACAGTCTCAACCGCAAGGAAGCGCCCATCTATATCCAGAGCTTCGACCCCGACAGTCTGAAGTATCTGCGCAAGGCGGGCATGCGGGCCAAGGGGGTGCAGCTGATCGATGGCAACGACTACAACTTCAAGGATGGCTCCGTAGGCTATATCACCGCCGACGAATGGACCTTCATCAGCGGCCGCCCCTATAGCTGGACTCTGGCCGGCGATGCGCGCACCTTCGCGGTCATGCAGACACCGGCAGGCCTGGCCGAGATCAAGACCTATGCCGACGGCATCGGCCCCTGGAAACCCCAGGTGCTGGCCCATTCCGTCGTTCCCTACAAGGACGGCGCAGGCCTCAAGGACGTCAACACGCTCAAGGACACCGGCCTGATCGCCAATGCGCACAAGGCCGGCCTGGTGGTGCACAGCTTTACCTTCCGCAGCGAGGCCAGCCGGCTCGCGGGCATCTTCAAGGGCGACCCGCTGCAGGAATATCTGGCTTACTACCGTCTGGGCATTGACGGCGTGTTCACCGACTTCACGGCCGATGGCGTGAAGGCCCGCGATGCCTATATTGCCGAGTTGAAAAAGCAATAGGCCAGGCTTGTTGCCGGCACAGCCTGCTTCAGCGTGCTGCAGCGGATCACAGGCATTGAGACCCGTGGCGCCAAGCCGTACCGTCCTCAGATCCGGCTTGTGCCTCAGCGCAGCCCGCCGATATAACGTGCCGAGGTGCGCAGTATCTCGGCGGCCTTGGTGGTGACGGAGCTATCGCTCTGCGTGGTCTCGGCAGGCGCTGCATGCCGGGGCTTGTCGCCGCTCCAGCTGTCCTGCAGACGCCGGGCCAGACGCGCCAGCTCCTCGTCCTGTTGCTCCCGCGCATGCTCCAGCGCAAAAGCCACCATGGCCTGTGCATAGGCCTGGTTGCAGGCCATCCATTCGGTATCGGTCACCCGGCCGGTCTTGCGGCGCAACACCACATGCAGATGTGCGGCCACCGCCACTCGCTCGCTGTCCTCCATACACCGCTCCTGTCTTTGATGGATCACTAGTGCTGACGCTCCAGATGCAGGCTGATATCCAGGCCTTCCATTTCCTGCACGGCATCCACCCGCAACGGCATCAGCAGACGGATCAGCACCAGCACCCCGGCCGTGGCTGCGCCGCTGTAGGCAACCACCGCTGCCACCGCAATCAGCTGATTCAGCACCGTGGCGCCTGTGCCCGCGATCAGCGGGTCGGCAAACACTGCCGTGAGGATGGAGCCTGCAATGCCGCCCACACCGTGCACGCCAAAGACATCGAGCGAGTCGTCGGCCCCCAGCCTGCGCTTGAGCCAGGTTGCGCCCCAGAAGCAGACAGTGCCCGCAATCAGACCTATCCACACTGCACTGCCCACCTGCACAAAACCGGCTGCAGGAGTGATGGCGACCAGTCCGCCCACCATGCCCGAGAGCAGGCCCAGCAGGGTCGGAGCGCCGCGCACCAGCCACTCCACCACCATCCATGCGAGCCCCGCGGCCGAGGCCGCTACCAGCGTGACCACAAAGGCCAGCGCTGCACGCCCGTCCGCGGACAGCGCCGATCCGGCGTTGAAGCCGAACCATCCGAACAGCAGCAGCGCCGTGCCCATGGCCGTCCAGCCCAGGCTGTGCGGCTCGAAAGGCTCGGTGCCATAGCCACGCCTGCGCCCCATCATGAAGGCACAGACCAGCGCCGCCACACCCGCGTTCACATGCACCACGGCACCGCCGGCAAAGTCCAGTGCGCCCAGCTGGTTCAGCCAGCCGCCGCTCTCCCACACCCAGTGCGCCACCGGTGCATAGACCAGAACGCTCCACAGCGCAGCAAACACCAGCAGGGCCGCAAAGCGCATGCGCTCGACCACGGCCCCCACGATCAGTGAGGTCGTGATGATGGCGAATGCGGCCTGGAACAGGGCATAGGCCGCTTCGGGCAGATGCGGCGCCAGATGACTGACCGAGATCACGCTGCGCCGACCATCAAAGTGCAATGAGGCAAACCAGGCGCGCCCCAGATTGCCGAGCCAGGGAGAATCGGCGGTGAATGCGAGCGAGTAGCCCAGACCGAACCAGGTCAGAGTCACCACACAGGCCACCGCGAACACGGCCACCATGGTGTTGACCACATTCTTGCGACGCACCAGCCCCGCATAGAACAGGGCGATGCCCGGCAAGGTCATCAGCAAGACCAGCGCCGACGCAACCATGACCCAACCGGTATCTGCCTTGTCGATGGCAGTCAATGGCACCATTTCCATGCACTCCCCCCTGCTTGTTTGCTTTGACAAAAAAGGAAGCAGGTTCCATGCCAGTGCCATGCCGGTCTTCTGTCGCTGCACTGCTGATAGCAGGCTGCGCTTGCTGATCAATGAGTTCAAGCTCGCAGCATATGAATCAGGGCTTGCAGCTTGTGCTTGGGGCAGAGCCCGCTATGCTCGACAAGGTCCATCGTTGCTGCACTGATTCATGACCTGGCTGCTGCTGACTCTTCATGTATTGCTGATCACCGGCTTCGGCCTGCGCATCCTGCTGCGCCGGGACATGCGGCCCGACGTGCGACTGGCCTGGCTCATGGTCATCGTGCTGCTGCCCTATGTGAGCTGCCTGCTGTACTACCTGTTTGGCGAGGTAGCCCTGGGCCGCGTACCAGGCCGCAGAAGACTCAATGTGCGCGAGTTCTGCCAGCCCCGCAGCGGCGCCGCGACCGATGCCGACCGCAGCCCGCAGGCACTGCCTGCCATGGCCGATCAATGGCTGCCGGCCTTTCGCTATGCCTCGTCCATCAACGGCTTTGTGCCGCTGCCCGGCCACAGGGCCGAGTTGATGCGCGATGGTGCACATGCCCGTTCGCAGATGCTGGCCGACATGGATGCCGCGCGCCACGAGATCAACGTGCTCTACTACATCTGGCTGGACGACAGCACCGGCACCGATGTGGCCCATGCCCTGATGCGTGCCGCGCAGCGCGGCGTGACCTGCCGTGCCATGGTCGACGGACTGGGATCGCGCGCACTGACGCGCTCGCCACTGTGGCAACAGATGCGGCAGGCCGGCGTGCATCTGGCGATTGCCCTGCCCATCAGCAATCTGCTCAAGGTCATGCTGACCAGCCGCATCGACCTGCGCAACCACCGCAAGATCACGCTCATAGACGGCAGGATCAACTATTGCGGCAGCCAGAACTGCGCCGACGAAGGCTTTCACATCAAGGCTCGCTATGCCCCGTGGGTGGACATCATGCTGCGCCTGCAGGGCCCCGTGGTCACGCAGATGCAACAAGCCTTTGCCAGCGACTGGGCGCAGTCCGATGCGAGCTTTGCCCCACCGGCAATAGAGGCCGAAGCCGGCGCTGCCGCTGACGGCGGCTTCCATGCCGTTGCGATTGCCGAAGGGCCGACGGAAAGAGCACGCTCTACACCCCAGCTGGTTGCCAGCCTGCTGGCCTGTGCGCAGCGCGAGGTCGTGATCTCCACCCCCTACTTCGTACCCGACAGCACGGTGCTTGATGCCTTGTGCGCCGCCGCGCTGCGCCAGGTTCAGGTCACGCTGATCCTGCCCGCCCGCAATGACTCATGGATCGTCGGCGCCGTCAGCCGCAGCCACTACTGGCGGCTGCTGAGCGCGGGCGTTCATATCCACGAATTCCGACCGGGCCTGCTGCATGCCAAGACCCTGTGTCTGGACGGCTCGGTCAGCCTGATCGGCTCCACGAATCTGGATCTGCGCAGCTTCGACCTGAACTTCGAGAACAATGTGCTGCTGCACGACAAAGCCATCACCGAGGCCATCCGTCAGCGCCAGCAAAGCTATCTGCGCGAGTCCGATGCCGTGACGCTGGAGCAGGTACGTTCCACTCGCTGGTGGAAGCGCATCTGGGACAACCTGCTGGGAGCCCTGAGCCCTCTGCTGTAGACCCTGGTGCCCAAGCTTTGGGCATGCTCACCGCCCGCGCACCACACGCGTGCATACAGGCTGCCGATCTCGCACCAGGACGGACAGCCGCCCCGATTTCATGCATGAAAGTCAGGGCTGACCCTCTTGGAAATTACGGAAATCTGCAGGAATACCCTCTGCTGGCACGCCTTTCGCTTGCCTACATTCTTGTATGCAAGTTGCAGTCAACTTGCATACAAGATTCCACAACTTGCGAAAGACGACTATGCGCCGCTTTGTCAGATCACTGTTCGGACAGGTGGTGATCGCACTCATACTGGGTGTGCTCGCCGGACTACTGGCCCCTGAATGGGCCGTGAAACTCAAACCCCTGGGTGATGGCTTCATCAAGCTCATCAAGATGATCATCCCCATACTGGTGTTCTGCGTGGTCGTGCACGGCATTGCCGGCGCGGGCGACCTCAAGCGCGTCGGTCGCGTGGGCGTCAAGGCCCTGATCTATTTCGAGGTGCTGACCACCATCGCCCTGGGCATGGGCCTGGTGCTGGCCTTTGTCTTCGAGCCCGGCGTGGGCATGAACGTGGACACCAGCAAGCTCGACGCCTCGGCCATGGCGGCCTACGCCAGCAATGCCGACAAGCTGACCAGCGGCGGCACGGTGGATTTCCTGATGAAGCTCATTCCCACCACCGTGGTGGAAGCCTTCGCCAAGGGAGACGTCCTGCAGGTGTTGCTGTTCGCCGTGCTGTTCGGCTGCGCGCTGACCATGCTGGGCGAGCGCGGCAAGCCCGTTTCCGAGCTGGTGGACACCTTGTCCATGGCCCTGTTCAAGGTCATGGGCATCATCATCAAGCTGGCACCGCTTGGCGTGCTGGGCGCCATCTCCTTCACCGTGGGCCAGTACGGCATAGGCTCGCTCAAGCAGCTGGGCATGCTGGTGGCGCTGTTCTACGTCTCGGTACTGCTCTTCGTGTTCGTGGTGCTGGGCCTGGTGATGCGCCTGTCGGGCTTCAGCCTGATCAAGCTGCTGCGCTATCTGCGTGAGGAACTGACCATCGTCTTCGCGACCACCTCCTCCGACAGCGTGCTGCCCCAGATCATGGCCAAGCTGCGCAATATGGGCGTGCGTGACTCCACCGTGGGCCTGGTGATTCCCACCGGCTACTCGTTCAACCTGGACGCGTTCTCCATCTACATCACACTGGCAGCGGTCTTCATCGCCCAGGCCACCAACACCCCGATCAGCATGTCCGACCTGCTGACCATTCTGGCCATCGCACTGGTGACCTCCAAGGGCGCGCACGGCGTACCGGGCTCGGCCATCGTGGTGCTGGCCGCCACCCTGCATGCCATTCCCGCCATCCCTGCGATCGGCCTGGTGCTGGTGCTGTCGGTGGACTGGTTCATGGGCATTGCACGCGCTCTGGGCAATCTGATCGGCAACTGCGTGGCCACTGTGGCCATCGCCGCCTGGGAAGGCGACATCGACCGCGAACGTGCCCATGCGGTACTTGACGGCAAGGCCGAGCCACTGACCGAAGCAGAAGAAGACCATGCATCTGCTATCGTGCCGCCTGTCGTAGTCCCCATCCCTCAGTCCAGCCATTAAAGCCAGCAATGACTCCTGCCTCTCCACAACACATCGCGGAACGCGTCGTCGAAGCCATCCTGGCCCAGAAGCTGGCACCTGGCGAACGGTTGGGAGAGCAGGAGCTGGCCAACAATTTCGACGTCAGCCGCACCGTGGTGCGAGAAGCACTGATGCAGCTGCAGGCGCGCGGCTTTGTCCAGGTCCAGGCCCGCAGGGGCTGGTATGTGGTCCAGCCCTCGGCTGCCGAGGCCATGGACGCATTCTCTGCCCGGCGGATCATCGAGACCGGCATATTGCAGGAAGCCGGCAAGCCGCTGCAGCGCGTCATCACCAGGCTGCGCCGCCATATCGCCCAGGAGCAGAAAGCCATTGCCGGGGCGGACAGCGCCACGCGTTCCTTCCTGCTTGCGGATTTCCATGTCTGCCTGGCCGAGCAGATGGGTCACCGGCTGCTGGCCGACACGCTGCGTGATCTGACGGCACGCACCACCCTGGCTGCCACGCTCTATCAGTCCACGCACAGCGCCAGCCAGTCCTGCGCCGAGCACGAACGCATCGTGGCCGCCCTGGAACGCGGCGACACCGAGGGTGCCAAGGCACTGCTGCTGGAACATATAGGCATGGTGGAGCGCTCGCTGGAAATCCGCGCGACCGAGACCGAGGAGCCCGGCGACCGGCTGCGTGCCACGCTCGCCCCCGTGCTCAAGCAGCGCCTCTGAGCGACGCACTCCAAACGAAAAAAGCCAGGGTAGCCCCTGGCTTTTTTCATTCACAGAACATGCCCGTGAAGCGATTTCAGCCCAGGTTCGGCGCCAGATAACGGCGCAGCTCCTCGATATCCATCGCACGTCGCTGGGCCATATCGGCGAGCTGGTCTTCGCCGATCTGGCCCACGTTGAAGTAGCTGGCCTCGGGATTGCCGATGTAGAAGCCGCTCACGCTGGATGCGGGGTTCATGGCCAGGCTCTCGGTCAGCGTCATGCCGATCTCATCGGCCTGCAGCGCCTTGAACAGGTCGATCTTGGCCGTGTGATCGGGGCAGGCAGGGTAGCCGGGCGCGGGGCGAATTCCCTTGTAGGCTTCCTTGATGAGTTCCTCGTTGCTCAGGTCCTCGTCTTCGGCATAGCCCCACAGATCCTTGCGCACGCGCTGGTGCAGGCATTCGGCAAAGGCTTCGGCCAGGCGGTCGGCCAGGGCCTTGAACATGATGCCGCTGTAGTCGTCCAGCGCGGCTTCGAATTCCTTGTCCTTCTTCTCGGCGCCGATGCCGGCAGTCACGGCAAACAGGCCGGCATAGTCGGCAATGCCCGACTCCTTGGCGGCCACAAAGTCGGCCAGGCAGCGGCTGGGGCGCATCACGGGCCGTCCATCCGGGCCGTCCACGGCCTGCTTCTCGGTCTGCTGGCGCATGCCGTACCAGGTGGTCAGCACCTGGCTGCGCGATTCGTCGGTGTAGAACACGATGTCGTCGCCCACGCGATTGGCCGGGAACAGGCCCATCACGCCATTGGCCTGCAGCCAGCGGCCGTCGATGATCTTCTGCAGCATGAGCTTGGCATCGGCGAGCACCTTGCGCGCCTCCACGCCCACGACCTCATCGTCAAGGATGGCCGGATAGGGACCCGCCAGATCCCAGGTCTGGAAGAACGGGCCCCAATCGATGTACTGGGCAATTTCGGCCAGGTCGAAGTTCTTGAAGACCCGGCGACCCAGGGTGCGCGGCACCACGGGAGCATGGTTCACCACAGCAGCATTGGCGCGGGCCTGCTCCAGCGCCCACAGCGGCGTCTTCTTCTTGTTGGCATGCTGGGTGCGCACCTTGTCGTAGTCGGCGCTCAGCTCGTCCAGATAGGCCTGCTTGCCGTCGCCCAGCAGGCTCTGCGCCACGCTGACCGAGCGCGAGGCGTCGGGCACATAGACCACGGGGCCGTCGTACTTGGGTGCAATCTTCACGGCCGTGTGCACGCGCGAGCAGGTCGCGCCGCCGATCAGCAGCGGAATCTTCTTGATGCGGAAGTAGTCGTCCTTGTCCATCTCGCCGGCCACATACTGCATCTCCTCGAGGCTGGGAGTGATCAGGCCCGACAGGCCGATGATGTCCGCGCCCTCGGCCTTGGCCCTGGCCAGGATCTCGTGGCAGGGCACCATCACGCCCATGTTGATGACCTCGAAGTTGTTGCACTGCAGGACCACGGTGACGATGTTCTTGCCGATGTCGTGCACGTCACCCTTGACAGTGGCAATGACAATCTTGCCCTTGCTGGTCACGTCCAGGCCCGCTGCTTCCTGCTGGCGCTTCTCTTCCTCGATATAGGGCACCAGGTGGGCCACGGCCTGCTTCATCACGCGCGCGGACTTGACCACCTGGGGCAGGAACATCTTGCCGGCGCCGAACAGGTCGCCGACGATATTCATGCCGTCCATGAGCGGGCCTTCGATCACGTGCAGCGGGCGGCCTCCGCCCTGCACCACGATCTGCTGGTAGGCCTCTTCGGTGTCTTCGGTGATGAAGTCGGTGATGCCGTGCACCAAGGCATGCGACAGACGCTCGCCCACGGTCTTCGGTGCCTCCGGCGTGCCGCGCCACTCGAGCTTCTTGCTGTCGTCCTTGGCCGCGCCCTTGGCGCTGTCGGCGATCTCCAGCAGACGCTCGGCCGCATCGGGACGGCGGTTGAGCACCACGTCCTCCACGCGTTCGCGCAGCTGGGGCTCCAGGTCGTCGTACACACCGACCATGCCGGCATTGACGATGCCCATGTCCATGCCTGCCCCGATCGCGTGATAGAGGAACACGGTGTGGATGGCCTCGCGCACGGGGTCGTTGCCGCGGAAGGAGAAGCTCACGTTGGAGACGCCGCCCGAGACCTTCGCTCCGGGCAGGTTCTGCTTGATCCAGCGCACGGCCTCGATGAAATCGACGCCGTAGTTGTTGTGCTCTTCGATGCCGGTGGCCACGGCAAAGATGTTGGGGTCGAAGATGATGTCCTCGGGCGGGAAGCCCACTTCGTCGACCAGAATGCGGTAGGCACGTTCGCAGATCTCGATCTTGCGCGCAAAGGTATCGGCCTGGCCTTTTTCGTCAAATGCCATCACCACGGCGGCCGCGCCATAGCGCTTGACCAGCTTGGCGTGCTTCTTGAACTCCTCGACGCCCTCCTTCATGGAGATCGAGTTGACGATGCCCTTGCCCTGCAGGCAGCGCAGGCCGGCTTCGATCACGTCCCACTTGGAGCTGTCCACCATCACCGGCACCTTGGCGATATCGGGCTCGGAGGCAATCAGATTCAGAAAGCGCACCATGGCGGCCTTGCTGTCCAGCATGGCCTCGTCCATGTTCACATCGATCACCTGGGCGCCGTTTTCCACCTGCTGACGCGCCACGGCCAGCGCTTCCTCGTACTGCTCATTCAGGATCAGGCGCGCAAAGGCCTTGGAGCCGGTGACGTTGGTGCGCTCGCCCACGTTGACGAACAGCGTCTCATCGCCGATGAAGACGGGCTCCAGGCCCGACAGGCGCATGGGAGGAATGGCAGTGGAAGGGGTAGCAACGGACATCAGCTCACCTGTGTGAAAACCAGAAACAGAATCGAAAACAGGTGAGCGCCGTTGGGAGTGCAGGCAGATCGCCAACCGGATCTGCGACCCCGAGCCTGACGGGTCAAACATCTCAGGGATGACCTGCTGCAGCGCTCCTCGGGGTGAAGCCCGTCATTCTACGGCGAGGGCGGGCAATCAGGGCTTCAAGGCGCTTTGCCCCGTGGCCGTGCAGGCACGGCTCTTTGTGAATGGCTATAGCAGATTGGACTTTCCACACCCCAAAAACAGGAGCAAGGCAAAAGGTAATTTCGCAAAACACGAATGCAGCCATCTCATTTCAAGCATATTCCTGACATGGTGCACATCCGCAAGGAATGGCGCGCACAGCTTTCCTGCTCTGAGGCAGCCCGGCACCGACGGGTCCGCTTGCCATGAGTGGACAAGCACCTACAGCCCCTATCTTTGAGTCTTTGGCACCATCGACAGCAAATGTCTGGTCCATGTGCTCAGCCATGTACCGCCGATTGCCAGCCATGACAGGGCAGGCCCTTCGGCCGTTGCATGGAACCACCCAGGAGATCTTCATGAACGTGACCTTCGGCGCGTACTACACCCTCATCATGGCCGTGCTTGTGCTCATGCTTGGCAAGCTCATGACAAGACATATCCGCTTTCTGCGCGACTTCAATATTCCCGAGCCTGTCTCCGGCGGCCTGGTCGTGGCGGCCATCATCTTCATGCTGCATCAGACCACGGGACTGGCGCTGAGCTTCGAGGGCAGTCTGCAGTCGGCTTTCATGCTGGTGTTCTTCTCGTCCATCGGCCTGAGTGCGAACTTCGCCAAGCTGCGTGAGGGCGGCTCGGCGCTGTTCATTTTCCTGGGTGTGATTGCCGTCTTCATCATGATGCAGAACATCGTGGGCGTAAGCCTGGCCACCGTGCTGGGACTGGATCCGCTGATCGGCCTGGTCGCAGGCTCCATCACGCTGGTGGGCGGCCACGGGACGGCAGGAGCCTGGGGCTCGGTGCTGGAAAACCAATACGGTCTCACCGGAGCCACCACCCTGGGCATTGCCTGCGCCACTTTCGGTCTGGTCATCGGCGGCCTGGTGGGCGGCCCGCTGGCCAAGCGGCTGATCACGCGCCACCAACTGGCCCAGCCGCTGACCGAGTCCGAGCAGCTGCGCGCCGATGCACCCACCGTGAGCGAAGGCAGCGAGGTCGCCAACTTCGAGTCGCCCAACAAGGCGCCGCGCCTGATCACGGCGGATGCGGCGGTGGAGACACTGGCCCTCTTCGCGGGCTGCCTGGCCTTTGCCGAATTCATGACCGGCCTGACCATGGGAACGGTCATCCAGCTGCCTACCTTTGTCTGGGCGCTGGGGGGCGGCGTGGTCATCCGCAACGTGCTGGACTATATGTTCGGCTTCAAGGTCTTTGACCGCGCCATCGACGTCTTCGGCAATGCCGCGCTGTCCATCTATCTGGCCATTGCGCTGCTGTCGCTCAAGCTGTGGGAGCTGACAGACCTGGCCGGCCCGCTGATGGTCATCCTGGCCGCACAAGCCATCGTCATGACGCTGTATGCGGCGTTCGTGACCTTCCGCATCATGGGCAAGAACTATGACGCCGCCGTGCTGGCCGCCGGCCACTGCGGCTTCGGCATGGGCGCCACACCCACGGCCGTTGCCAATATGCAGGCCATCACCAACCAGTACGGCCCGTCGCACAAGGCCTTTCTGATCGTGCCCCTGGTCGGCGCCTTCTTCATCGACATCATCAACGCCTTTGTGCTGCAGGCCATGCTCAGCATTCTTCGCTGACCGCTGCATAAGGCAAAAAAGCGTGTTCCCGGTAGACGGGAACACGCTTTTTTCATGGTTGCTTGCGCTTTCAGGGCAAGCGTCAGAGGCTTGTGCGGCTCAGATCATGCAGCCACGGCCTGGGCCGAAGCCGGCAGGCCGAAGATGCGGTCAAAGGCCCAGTTGAAGGCAAAGGTGTAGACCATGAAGAACACCAGCAGACCGGCTTCCATCACTGCAGCTTCCCACAATGAGATGCCGAACCACCAGGCCATCAGCGGGATCAGCATGGCGGCGATACCGCCTTCGAAACCGATGGCATGCACCACGCGGCGCATCAGGGAACGGCCCTTGACGCTCTGGCGCGATTCCCATTTTTCGAACAGGTGGTTGAAGCTCAGATTCCAGCAGATCGCGATCACCGAGGCAGCCACGGCCATGACGCCGGAATCGCCGGCCTTCTGGCCGATGGCCATGAAGATCAGGCTGGAGACGATGATGGCGATGGCTTCATACAGCCCCACGTAGAGGATGCGACGTTTGGGTCCTTGAAGGCCCTTGGCCTTGGCGGGGGTGGCAAAAGCGGCGGTATTTTTGAGAGAAACGGCAGAGGAAGAAGCGGATGCCATCGCTGAGGCTTGTTGAGACATGGGCTGCAGTGTATGTTCTGTAAATTGAAGATAAAAGTCAGTTCCTTTCAATTTTTCTAACAGATCGACACCATGCCTTTTAGCGCCGACCAGGTTCCGCTGTTTCTTGCCGTGCTCGATGCTGGCTCCTTTTCGGCGGCTGCACGCAAGCTGGGACGTGTGCCCTCGGCCGTCAGCATGGCCATTGCCCAGCTGGAGGCCGAGCTGGACCTGCAGCTGTTCGACCGCAGCGGACGCGAGCCCGTGCCCAGCGCCGCCGCCCGCGCGCTCGAGCCGCAGGCACGCCTGCTGGCCGAGCAGCTGCAGTTGCTGAACTGGCAGGCCCAGGCGCTGCATGCCGGGCTGGAAGAGCGGCTGACGCTGGCCATCGCCCCCGAATTGCTGGCCACGCACTGGAGCGAGCCGCTGAACCAGCTGGTGCATGAATTTCCGGCCCTGCCCATCGAGGTGCTCGCAGCGCCCCAGGTCGATGCGCTGGAGCTTTTGCATGCGGGCCGCGCCCATCTGGCCCTGGTGTTCGAGCGGCCCGCCATGGACGGGCGCGAGGGCTTCCAGGAAATGGGCCGCGAGACGCTGGTGGCCGTGATGTCGCCTCAGTTCGAGCCCTGGCAGCAGGCGCTAGCCGAGCATGAGCAGGGCCGCACCACACGGCCACAGCTCACGGTGGAGCAGTTGGCCGCCACGCGCCAGGTGCTGGTGGCCAGCCGCGACCCGCAGCAGACCGACCCGCGCTTTGTGTTTGCACGCCAGCTCTGGCGCACGGACAGCCACCAGGCAGCGCTTTCGCTGATAGGTGCAGGTCTGGCCTGGGGCTGGCTGCCCAAGGGCCTGGTGGAGTCGCATATCGGCAGCGGCGCGCTGATGGAGGTTCCCGTGCTCAACATCAGCAACGGCACGACCTTGTTCGTGGATTGGGTCTGGTCCAAGGAGCGTGCCCAGGGTCTGGCAGCCAGGCGCTTTGTGCAACTGCTGCGCGAGCGCTGAGCCTCCATGGACTTGCCTCCAACATCTGGCCTTGAAGCCAAAAACGCTTAAGGAGCAGAATGTACAAGCGCCAGCCGCTAGTCATTCCATAGCGAATCAATTTGCACTGCACAGGAGTTTCAATACATGCCCCGTCAGCCCGCCAAAGCCGCCCCCGCCACATCGCCTGCTGCGACCGCCGAACCAGACCGCCAGCCGACACGCAAACGCCTGCCGTTTCCGACCAGCGCATCGGTCAAAGCCGCCAAGACGGCCAAGTCATCTGCGCCGCAGCCAGCCACCATCACAAAACCTGCAGCCAAAACCTTGAGCAAGGCTGCAGCGAAGGCACCGGAACAGCCTGCGCCCTCCGCTGCCGCCCATGTCTACCCCTTCGAGACCAAGGACAAGGCGCTGCGCAGGCTATGGCAGCCCTGGCAACCGGGCCAGCCACGCGACAGTCGTGCGACCACCGGGCACCCTCGGCCCACAGTGGATCTGCAGAAGTTCGACCCGACCGCCAAGCCCTTCTCCTCCAGCAAGGGCAAGCAATATGACAAGGACAGCGTGAGTCAGCTGGCCGAGGCACTGGACGGGCTGCAGAACATCTTCTATGCCGACCGGCGTTTCAAGCTGCTGGTCATCCTTCAGGGCATGGATGCCGCAGGCAAGGACGGCACGCTGCGTGCGGTCTTCGGCCGCATGTCGCCGCTGGGTGTGCGCACCGTGGGCTGGAAGGCGCCCACCGAAACCGAGAAAGCGCATGACTATCTATGGCGCATTCACCAGCAGATGCCGGGTGCGGGCGAGATCGTGCTCTTCAACCGCAGCCAGTACGAGGATGTGCTGGTGCCCGTGGTCAACGGCTGGCTCACCCCCGAGCAGCAGACCCAGCGCTATGCGCAGATCAACGACTTCGAGCGCATGCTCAGCGAGACGGGCACGGTCATCGTCAAGTTCATGCTGCATATCGGCAAGGACGAGCAGCGCCAACGCCTGCAAGAGCGTCTGGACGACCCGTGCAAGCACTGGAAGTTCGACGAGAACGACCTCAAGGTGCGCGCCCAGTGGGACGACTACCAGCAGGCCTACGGCCAGTTGCTGGGCGCCACGCACACGCCCTGGGCGCCCTGGACCATCGTGCCCGCCGACTCCAAGACCCACCGCAATCTGATGATCGCCACCGTGCTGCGCGAGGTGCTGACCAATCTGGAGCTGCGCTACCCACCGGGCGTGCCAGCGCTGGACAAGATCAAGGTGAAGTAAGACTTCAGTACTTCATTCAAGCAGGCTGCGCTGCCGACAAGCTGGACAGAGCCGCCTGCTGGTACACGTCGTAATGCTCGGTAGTCTGGCCGCTAACGGCTTTTTCCAGCCTGTGCTTCATCAACCAGCGGCCATGGACACGCTGATAGCTCACGTCGTAATAGCCAACCACCGTGCGCTGGCCAAAGTATTGGGCTGAGGTGTTGAACAGACCCTGCCACTGAAAATGTACACGGCCTTGCGCGGTATCGCCCTCAATTTGCAGACGCGGCAAATGCATGAAATGCAGGCCTTTGTAGAAGGCATCGACCTGGGTGCAGAAAGCCACCAGCTCTTGCCGCCCCTTATGCACCAGTCTTGGACCGGCGCCCACAGCGGCTAGGTCAAACACTCCGTCTTCCGTAAACACTGCGGCCCAGCCCGCGGCGTCACCCGCATCCCAGGCTCGCGCATATTCGGCTTCCAGATCCATGATGGCCAGGCGCGCCTCGGCCTGCTCCAGTCTGGACAGCACTGCTGCCATGTTGGTATCACTCACTTTTTTGAACTCCCTCTACGTGGACAAACGCTGCTCAAGCGCCTGATTGGAGAGTTCTTTGCCCGGTTCACGCCCCCGGAATTTCCTGCTTTTCAAAACCGGGGCTTGTTCACAGTATGGCGCTGAAAATTTAAATGAAATTGGCCTAAAGCCCATTATTGATATAAGTATGCAGCTATCAAATCAGGACTTCACATCCTCAGAACTGCCAGGCCAGCTCGCCCAATCCTTCAAAACGGATCGCAAAACGATCGCCCTGCGCCAACGGCATGCAGCCGCACCAGGTTCCTGTGGTCACCACGGTGCCGGCAGGCACGCTGCCGTATTCGCGTGTCACATGCTGCAGCCAGTCCACCAGCAGCCAGGCCGGATCGCCCAGGCTGTGCGTGCCGGTAAAGCGCTGCGGCGGACCACCGTTCACAGCCACCGTGCACAGCTGCCGCGCCCAGTCGCGGCCGGCGATGACGGACGCGCTCTGCCACTCGCCCAGCGCCAGTCCACCATGGCATTGGCCGTCGGCCAGCAAGGCCAGGGCCGGGGCCTTGAGTCCGTCGCGCCAGCGCACGTCCACCCATTCCACGGCCACGCAGGCGGCATCCACCAGCGCCAGCGCGCTGTCGTAATCGAGGACTGCGGCCTGCTCGGCGCTCACATCCCGGCCTATTCGCAGGGCGATCTCGGCCTCGGCACAGCGCAGATTGAAGACGGTGTCGGGCGCCGGCACCGGGTTCAATCCCTGGCAAATGCCGTCCTCGGGCAGCGGCACATGCAGCAGCGCGGCGTTGCGGCCCGGGCCGCCGGACTTCCAGTAACGCGGCGCGCGATCGGCGGGCCACCAGTTCCAGGTGCGCGCCAGCGCGCTTTGCACGGCACGGGCATCGGCGGCATCGCGCATCAGCGCTGCCACGTCAGCACCCAGAGCCTGGGCCGTGCCCAGTTTGCGCGACCACCACAGCGCATCGGCCGTGGCATAGCTATCCTCGGGCAATTCGGGCCACAACGTCTTCCAGTCGGGCAGCACCTCATCCTGCGTCTGCAGCTCGGGAGCCAGCCCAATGGGCGGGGTATTGGCAAACGGTGCCGGGCCGCACCAGCCGCTTTTGCAATCATTGTTTTCAGACATGACGGCAATGATGGCAAATTTCCGGTCTCCATGTCACCAATTCAGTGCTTGGCCCACATCCAGAGCGGCTTTCAGATGGTTATGCACAAAATGCATAGCATCTCAAACAAGAAGCCTTGGACAGGAAAATTCGGCGCGCGCACACTGTGAATCCCGGACAGCAAGGGCTTACAACGACCTTGCTCCACTCAGTCAACCAGGCCTACATCATGCAAGCCAAAGACTCTTCAGCGCTGTCCACAGCGCATGCTCTGCCCTCCTACCTCAACTCTGATCATCTCGGTCCCTGGGGCATTTATCTGCAACAGGTCGACCGTGTCACCCCCTACCTGGGCTCGCTGGCCCGGTGGGTGGAAACGCTCAAGCGCCCCAAGCGCATCCTGATCGTCGATGTCCCCATCGAGATGGACGACGGCCGTATCGCTCACTTTGAGGGCTACCGCGTGCAGCACAACCTGAGCCGCGGTCCCGGCAAGGGCGGTGTGCGCTTCCACCAGGATGTGACTCTGTCTGAAGTGATGGCACTGTCGGCCTGGATGAGCATCAAGAATGCAGCCGTGAACGTGCCCTACGGTGGCGCCAAGGGCGGCATCCGTGTCGACCCGCGAAAGCTGTCCAAGGCCGAGCTGGAGCGCCTGACACGCCGCTATACCAGCGAAATCGGTCTGCTGATCGGCCCCACCAAGGACATTCCGGCACCCGACGTGAACACCAACGGTCAGGTCATGGCCTGGATGATGGACACCTACTCCATGAACACGGGCGCCACGGCCACCGGCGTGGTCACGGGCAAGCCCGTGGACCTGGGCGGTTCGCTGGGTCGCGTCGAGGCCACGGGCCGCGGCGTGTTCACCGTGGGTGTGGAAGCCGCCAAGCTCACCGGCCTGAATGTGCAGGGCGCACGCGTGGCCGTGCAGGGCTTCGGTAACGTGGGTGGCACGGCGGGCAAGCTGTTTGCCGATGCCGGAGCCAAGGTCGTGGCCGTGCAGGACCATACGGGCACCATTCAGAACGCCAATGGCCTGGATGTGACGGCATTGCTGGAGCATGTGGGCAATACCGGCGGTGTGGGTGGCTTTGCCGGCGCCGAGGCCATGGATGCGGCCGCCTTCTGGGGCGTGGATTGCGACATCCTGATTCCCGCCGCGCTGGAAGGCCAGATCACTGAGGAAAACGCCGGCCAGATCAAGGCCAAGCTGGTGATCGAGGGGGCCAACGGCCCCACCACTCCTGAGGCCGACGACATCCTCAGCGAAAAAGGCGTGCTGGTTCTGCCCGACGTGATTGCGAATGCCGGCGGCGTGACCGTGAGCTACTTCGAGTGGGTGCAGGATTTCTCCAGCTTCTTCTGGACCGAAGACGAGATCAACGCCCGTCTGGTGCGCATCATGCAGGAAGCCTTTGCCGGCGTCTGGGCCGTGGCCCAGGAGCACAAGGTGACACTGCGCACCGCCACCTTCATCGTGGCCTGCAAGCGCATTCTCCACGCCCGCGAGGCACGCGGCCTGTATCCATAAGAACCCCTTGAGGCGCTACGCGCGCGCCTTCTCCCGAGAGGGACGCCCCTGGCCGGGCGCCCCTCTCTACGCGCTTCGCGCCAAGAGAGGGGTCGGCGGCTTCGCCGGGGCCGCGAGGCGGCTCTTGCTCGGCAACTCTTTGTCGGGATGTGCCTGTTTCAGGCGCGAGCACAACGAAAAAAGCCTTCTGTTTCCAGAAGGCTTTTTTATTGGTTGCGCGAGAAGGATTTGAACCTCCGACCTTTGGGTTATGAGCCCAACGAGCTACCAGACTGCTCCATCGCGCGGTAATTTGTTTCTCAACAGCAGTCGCTGTGTCGATAGGCGCAATTGTAGCCTAAATCGGCCTGTCATGCGGAGCAGTTATATAAACACGCGCTTTTTATGGTTACTGGCTCTGAGATTTGTCGCCCGCTCCGCATTGGCGGCAGCAATTGCCACCCGGGCCAGTCGGTATAGTTGCCGCCCATGGCCAAAGAGAAAACCACTTTCACCTGCAACGCCTGTGGCGGCACCAGCCCGCGCTGGCTGGGCAAATGCCCGGGCTGCGGCGCCTGGAACACCCTGGTCGAGACCGTGGCCGACTCCGCCTCGGGCGGCAAGAATCGCCTGAGCCAGCCCCAGGGCTATGCAGGTCTGGCCAATGCCCAGCCCGTCACCCCGCTGTCGGCCATCGAGGCCCAGGATGTGGCGCGCACCCCCAGTGGCATCGAGGAGCTGGACCGCGTGCTCGGCGGCGGCGTGGTGGAAGGCGGCGTGGTGCTGATCGGCGGCGACCCCGGAATAGGTAAGTCCACACTTCTTTTGCAAGCCATGGATGCATTGCATCGTATTGGCCTGCCCACGCTCTATGTGACCGGCGAGGAAAGTGGCGCCCAGGTGGCGCTGCGTTCGCGCCGGCTGGGGCTGGACAACAGCCAGGTCAATGTGCTGGCCGAGATCCAGCTCGAGAAAATCCTCGCCACCGTGGAGGCCACCCAGCCTGCCGTGGTGGTGATCGACTCGATCCAGACGGTGTATTCGGATCAGCTCTCCTCGGCTCCGGGCTCCGTGGCCCAGGTACGCGAATGCGCGGCCCATCTGACGCGCGCGGCCAAGACCACGGGCATCACCATCATTTTGGTGGGCCATGTGACCAAGGACGGCGCGCTGGCCGGCCCGCGCGTGCTCGAGCACATGGTGGACACGGTGCTCTACTTCGAAGGCGACACGCACAGCAACTTCCGCCTGGTGCGCGCCATCAAGAACCGCTTCGGTGCCGTCAACGAGATCGGCGTTTTCGCGATGACGGAAAAAGGCCTCAAGGGCGTGACCAACCCCAGCGCCATCTTTCTGAGCCAGCACAGCGAGCCCGTGCCCGGCAGCTGCGTGCTGGTGACGCTGGAGGGCACGCGCCCCATGCTGGTGGAAATCCAGGCGCTGGTGGACCAGGGCGGCCCGGCTGCGCGCCGTCTCTCCGTCGGCCTGGACCGCGACCGGCTGGCTATGCTGCTGGCGGTGCTCAACCGCCATGCAGGCGTGGCCTGCGCCGACCAGGATGTCTTCGTCAACGCCGTGGGCGGCGTGCGCATCAATGAGCCTGCGGCTGATCTGTCGGTGATGTTGGCAATCACTTCCAGTCTGCGTGGCAAGTCGCTGCCCAAGGGCTTTATCGCGTTTGGCGAGGTCGGTCTGGCCGGTGAGGTGCGCCCTGCACCGCGCGGCCAGGAGCGACTCAAGGAGGCGGCAAAGCTGGGATTCACCGTCGCCGTGGTCCCCAAGGCCAATGCACCCAAGAAGCCCATCGCCGGCCTGACCATCCATGCCGTGGAGCGCGTGGATGAGGCCATCAACATCGTGCGCGGCATTGGTTGATGTATTTTGATAGCTGCTTGCGCTTATTAGTTATTGATATCAGCTCATAAATGATCTGAAATCGTTGATTGATATACGCCAACAGCTACTGTTTTTAAAAACTCCTTGATCACAGCGGCCCGTGCGGGCATACGCACTGTCCGCAACCTCAAACCCACCCCCTCGTATGACAATAAGCCCATGAATTTGCGCAATATTTTGGTTCCCCTGGGCTTGATCGTGCTGGTGATCGCGGCCTACAACTCTGCGGGCTGGCCCGGCGTGGCGGCCGTGGCAGGCGGCATCATCATGTGGGTGCTACTGCACTTCACGCGCCTGATGACCATCATGAAGAAGGCGTCGGACCGGCCTATCGGCTATGTGGGCAGCGCCGTGATGCTCAATGCCAAGCTCAAGCCCAAGGCTCCGCTGGTCCATGTGGTGGCCATGACCCGCTCCCTGGGCCAGCGCCTGTCCGAAGAAGGCCAGAGCCCCGAAATCTACCGCTGGACCGACGGTACCCAGTCCCATGTGACCTGCGAGTTTGTCGCCGGCCGTCTCATGAAGTGGGAGCTGCAGCGTCCCGAGCAAAAGGAAGACACGGCGGCTGACGTACAAGCAACAGACCGGACATAGGCGCCGACCTCCCCCTAAAATGGCAGCTTCAGGAGACAAGCGCTGCCGCCGACCCGGCAGCAGCGCCCGCCGAACACACAACCCATAGAGGATGGTTTTATGAGCCCTGTTGTTCCCTCGATGTCCGACCGCGACGGAAAGATCTGGATGGATGGCCAGCTGGTGGAATGGCGCGATGCCAAGATCCACGTGCTGACCCATACGCTGCACTATGGCTGCGGCGCCTTTGAAGGCGTGCGCGCCTATGAAACCGCACAGGGCACAGCCATCTTCCGCCTTGAAGAGCACACCAAGCGCCTGTTCAACAGCGCCAAGATCCTGCGCATGCAGATCCCCTTCAGTCAGGAGCAGGTCAACCAGGCGCAGGTCGAGGTGGTCAAGGCCAATGGCCTCAAGTCCTGCTATCTGCGCCCGCTGACCTGGATCGGCGACCGCAAGCTGGGCGTCTCGCCCAAGGGCAATACCATCCACCTGATGGTGGCTGCCTGGGCCTGGGGCGCCTATCTGGGCGAGGAAGGCATGCAGCGCGGCATCCGCACCAAGATTTCCAGCTTCACCCGCCACCATGTGAACATCACCATGAGCCAGGCCAAGGCGGTGAGCAACTACACCAACTCCATCCTGGCCAATACCGAGGCTCTGGACGACGGCTATGACGAGGCCATCCTGCTGGACGCCTCGGGCTTTGTCTCCGAAGGATCGGGCGAGAACATCTTTGTGATCAAGGACGGCGTGATCTACACCCCCGACCTGTCCGCCGGCGCACTCAACGGCATCACCCGCAACACCGTGCTGCACATCTGCAAGGACCTGGGCCTGGAAGTGGTGCAAAAGCGCATCACCCGCGATGAGCTGTATATCTCGGACGAGCTGTTCTTCACCGGTACCGCCGCAGAAGTCACTCCCATCCGTGAAGTGGACCGCGTGCAGATCGGCGAAGGCAGCCGTGGACCGATTACCGAGAAAATCCAGGCGGCCTACTTTGACATCGTCAACGGCCGCAACCCCAAATACGCACACTGGCTCACCAGAGTGTGAATCCCCCTGAGCGGCTTTTCCGCTTCCCCCCCGGGGGACAGCACCGCCGCTGCGGGACGGCCCTTGCTCGGTGCTTCTGATCTCAGTTGCGCCAGCATTGCCGGCCATGCTTCATTTTTGAAAACACGAAAGACACGAGAAATGACCACGAATGCCGTCGTCGAACTGGCCGCCAAAGACCTGAACGCCCAGGGTGGTGTGTTCTGCCCCAGCCCCAAGGCCGATATGAAGCTGTGGAACAGCCACCCCAAGGTCTACCTGGATGTGGCCAAGACCGGCGACGCCAAATGCCCTTATTGCGGCACGACTTACCGCCTCAAGGCCGGTGAGGTGTTTGCTGGCGGGCATTGATTCCCAAAACCCCAAGGCATCTGGTCGCTCCAGCGGACGACCAGATGCTTTTTTCATTTGCGAGTCACGATCGCGAACTATGCGCATTCTTCACTTTGTTACCGGAGGCTTCTCCGGTGCCACCCAAGTCGCCGTAGACCTGAGTCTGGCCGCACTGCGCACACCCGGCTATGAGGTTCTGCTGGTGCTACGCCGCAAACCCAGCACGGATGAGCACAAGATTGATGCCCTGCGCCAGCAAGGTCTTCAGGTTGTCGTGGTCTCCAACTGGCTGCATGCACTGACTGTCTGGGAGCTGCGCAAGATCATTCGCGGATTCAAGCCGGATGCCATGTTCGCTCATGGTTTCAGCGACCATATCTGGGGCCGGCGCGCTGCGGTGGCAGAAGGTGTTCCGCGGATCTTTCACGTCGAACACAATACCCGTGAACGCTACACACCACGCCGGCTGGCTCAAGCACAGGCACTGATGCCTTATACGGAGGCCTGCATTGGTGTCTCGGAGGGCGTGCGTATCAGCCTGATTGAACGCGGCTTTGATCCCGCCAAATGCATCGCCATACCCAACGGAATTGACCTGGAACGCTTTCCAGAATCCACTCTCAAACCTTGGCATGAACGTGAACCAGCCATCATCATGGCATCGCGCTTCGCGCGGCAAAAGGATCATGCGACGCTGATCAAGGCTATGGCGCTTCTCAGAGAGCGCGGATTCAATCCCCAGCTCTATCTGGCGGGAGGCGGTAAGAAGCGCTTGAAAAGCAAGGCTCAATCACTTGCAAACCAGCTCAATCTACAAAATCAAATACAGTTTCTTGGAAATATTTCGAACCTACCCGAACGCCTAGGAAAGACGCAAATTTTTGTCCTTTCCACACACTGGGAAGGCATGCCTCTTGCCTTGGTAGAAGGCATGGCTGCTGGCTGTGCCTGTGTTGTCTCTGATGTCATAGGCGCCCGTGAAGTCATTACGGAAGCAACAGGCTGCAAGGTCCCGGAAAATAATGACTTGGCAATGGCAGACACGCTGCAGCACTTGCTGATGCAGCCAGCCCAGGCAGAAGCCCTAGGCCAGTCGGCACACCGAAAAGCATTCCAAACCTATGGCCGTGAACACATGTGGAATGCGTATCGCGCTTTATTAGCCCCCCATGCGGGGACGGATTGATTCTTGCCTCTTCATTCACAGGCACCAATGAAAACCACAAACCTCCCTCTGCACCTCACATCGCTGGTCGCCTTCCTGATCCCGGCATTCGCACTGTGGATCCGGACAGGTCCATCTTATGGAGCAGCTTTGCTCTTGCTTGGCACACTGTGTTTTATGCTTCGCTGGATCAAAATCCGGCCGGCATCCGGAACATGGGCACTGGCCATTGTTCTTCTCGGTATGGCAGTGCTCTGGTTCGAACTCACCACACAGCAAGGATTTCATCGATGGGACCGACCTATTAAGTGGGCACTCGGTGCTCTGTGCATCTTCTTCGCTGCAGCCTACCCTCCGCGGCCCAACGCATTCTTCTATGGCTTGCCAGTTGGTTGCATAGGAATGGGGGCATTGGCGTTCTGGCAAGTCTTTGGCCAAGGAATGGAACGGGCGACAGGCTATACCAGTGCGATTCCATGGGGAGATACCGCACTTGTGCTGGCTTGCTTTACTGGTGTGTATGCAGCTGTTTTCTGGAAAGAAAAGAGCTGGTCTTGGAGATTGCTGCAAATCTTTTCAGTTATCGCAGGCCTGAGTGCCTCTCTATTATCTCAAGCACGTGGAGGCTGGATTGCACTGGCCCCTGTATTGCTCATGTTTCTATTCATTGGTTGGCAAATGCGCTCGCATTTATTCAGGCCATTGGCTGGGCTGCTATGCGGATTACTGATTGTCTTCCTGTTAATTATTGGAGTCACTCCATCCTTGCGAGCTCACGTCGAAAAAGCCGTAACAGAAGTGAGCCAGTTCTATCAGGACCACAAGGTCGGAACATCTCTTGGGATACGCCTTGAACAATATCGCTTGGCGCTTGAAGTAATTCCGGAAAAGCCTCTTCTAGGCTGGAGTCGAAAGGGTTTCGTTGCAGAAACAGAACGCCGTGTTGCTTTAGGAGATTTTGATCCAGCCATTATTGAATTCAAGGATTTCATTCATAATGAAATCCTTGACAGCTGGGCAAAGACAGGGATCCCTGGAGTATTAATGCAACTAGCAATATATGCTGTCCCTATCTTTCTTTTCTGGCCTAGCAGAAAGCGGTTGAGTCACCTGAAGATACAGGAAGAGTGGCAACAGGCACTTTGCCTTCGCCTTATGGGCTGCTTGATGGGAGTCATGTATCTGAGCTTTGGCATGACAATGCCTTACTTCGCTCACAATAGTGGTACCGTGTTTTTCATTTTCTGTTTGATCTGTTTGTGGTCAGCTCTCCAAGGTTTGGACCGTAAACCAAATGATCAGGTGATGAATCCATGAACTGGTTGAGCATTCTTGTACCTGTTTACAACGTACACCCCTACCTAGAAGAGTGCTTGACTTCTGTTATCGAACAAGCTCCCGCTGATATCCAGATAGTGGTCTTAGATGATTGCTCGACGGATGGCTCATGGGAACTGATGCAGACGCTGGCCTTACGCTGGCCAGGCCGACTGCAACTGCTCCAGCATGAAAATAACAAAGGCCTCAGCGCAGCACGCAACAGCATGATTGAAGCCGCCACAGGAGACTATTTGTGGTTTCTGGATTCAGACGACAAAATTTTGCCTGGCGCCATCGATTACTTGCAGAAAATTGTTAGCGCTCACACTCCTGATATCGTGCTTTGCGACTTCTCCGTTTGGCGCGCCAGGCCCCGCCTCAAACACCGCTTGCGTGGTGAGGCCCATCGACGCAGCTTCCAGGGTCCAGCGGAGCAGTTAGTAGAGGATCAAGGTGTTCTGCTAAGCGGATTGCTCTCAACAGGACAGATGCATGCCTGGTCCAAGGTGTCCAAACGTAGCCTCTGGAATCAATCTCTAAGATTCCCTCCTGATCGCTATTTTGAAGATCTGATGTGCATGCCGCAGCTCGCACTTCGCTGCAAAAACTTTTATTACTGCAACCGGCCTTGGGTTGCATATCGACAACGCACGACAAGCATTCTCTCAAACATGACTCTCAGCAAAGCCAGTGACCAGTCTGCAGCATTGCTTGAGTTCTCCCGTGACTTGCGAAGAAGTCCGCTCCACGCGAATGACACGGTCAACTTGGCTTTGTCACAGCAATGTGCTCGAAACTTTATTGCTGGAATCCGTTTCCTCAAGCATCATCGCAATACTCTACCACCTGAAAAAGTCACCCAATGTGTTGATCAATTCAGAGATGACTTCATACAAGCGTCCCCTTACTCATTTAGAGATCTAATAAATATATACATTCGCCGAGGTTGGTGGCTACGTGCAGCCAAACTATATCGGTTCATGCATTGGAATCCGAATTTCTGATGAATCATATCTCACGTAAAACCCGCGGCGAACTCTGGCTTGCTCGTTGTTTGAAAACCTTCTACGGCCTGAAGACTCGCCATCTTGAAGAAGCGCCAAAGTTGGAATTTTCCAGTTACGGCCCAGAAGCAAGAATTCATTCAGAATTCCGCCCCATACCAAAAATTATCTGGGCTTACTGGAATGGGACGCCTCCTCCCATCGTTCAACGTTGTCTGGATACATGGGAGTTTTTCAATCCGCACTTTGAAATTCGTGTACTTGACGATGTATCAATGCAGACTTATCTGCGCATTGTGCCTTCACAGCTTCACGAGCTCCCACCAACCAAACGCTCCGACTGGATACGCCTGGAACTCTTGCGTCTATATGGGGGAATCTGGCTAGACGCAAGTACAATTCTGACCAGATCACTGGATTGGGTTTTAGAGCAGCAGCAATTCTCAAATGCAGACTTTATTGGCTATTACTTAGAAAAATACACTCAATATCCCCTGAGACCTGTCATTGAAAATTGGTTCATGGCTGCCCCGTCTGGCAGCCCATTTATCACAGATGTACAGCAGGAGTTCTCAACACATGTCATTCCGTTCAGTAACGAAGAATATCTCGAAAACTTAAAGAAATCAGGCATTTATGAGGAGCTGCTGCAAAAAATAGATATGCCTTGGTATCTAAGCCAACATCTTGCAATTCAGCGGGTTTTACATCGAAACTTTAAATATCGACTGTGTTTAGCCAAGGCAGAGGATGGTCCATATTTCCTGCACGCACTAGGTGGCTGGAGTCGTACGCCTCTCAAGCTAAGACTTATGTTCTCTCTCCTTCATCGAGTTCCTGAACTGATCAAATTGCGCTCTCCGGATAGAAAACGCCTAGACCTTTATTTAGAAAAACAGCTTTATGTCCACGGCAGTATTGCGCAACGCTACCTGAAAGATTTGAAGCAGGAGTTGTCTACGACGAGGAGCGAGAAGGAAAACCGATAATCAAGGCTCCCAGGGCTCCCTGGCCCAGCGCAAAGACTCCATAGAGGAGGCCGATGCCAACGGCCAATGCGGCAGGCACGCCGAACGGAGCCAGCGCCGCAACAGCTGCGGCCTCGCGGGTGCCCCAGCCGCCCACACTCACCGGCAATGCCGCCATCAGGAACACGGGCGCGATGACAAAGGCCCAGACAACCAGCGGCAAATGCAGGCCCAGAGCGATCGCGCCGCAGGCCAGCGCCGCAGCAGAGAGCAGTTGCACGAGTGCCGAGGATGCTGCTTGCATCCCCAGTTGCAGTAGGAAGTTCGGGCTGCTTGCTGCCATGCGCACAGGCTCCAGCCATGCACCGGGCAACTTGAACCAGTTGCTGCGCAAGCCCTGCAAAGCGACCCAGGGCAGCAGCAACCACAGCACGATGACGGCAAGCAGCAGGGCGATGAAGACTGCGGTATTCATGTGTACCCAGGGGGCGAGCGTAGAAGCGCAGGCCACAGCCCCCAGGCCACCGATCGCGCACAGCATCCAGAGACCGCTGACACGATCCAGAATCACCGACAGATTGCTGGCCGCCTTGGCCTGCCCAGTCTTCTGCAACGCAATTGCACGATAGACATCGCCGCCCACGACAGCGCCCGGCAGCAGCACATTCAAGCCAATCGCCTGAAAATACCAGCGCATGCCTGAGGCCAGCGCCATCTCGGCCCCAAGCCATTGGGCCATGGCACGCCAGCGCCATGCCGACACTGCATTGGAGGCAAAGGAAACCCCCAAGCCCCCCAGCAGCCACCAGGGATTGGCCTGCTGCAGCCGGCCCCACAGCTGGACCGGATTTGCGAGATAGACAACGGCGGCCAGCAAAGCGATGCCCATCAGGGCCCGGACAAACGCCTTACGCGCCTTGCTCACAGGACCGCAGTCTCGGTTTTCGCGGCCTTGTCTGCAGGCTTGTGTTCGACAGCGCCGTAATCCTTGGCGTGGTACTGAAAGCCGCTGCCCGACTCGTAATAGATACGCGTCAGCAGCTCGCCGATCAGGCCCGCAGCGATGAACTGCATGCCCATGAGCACCAGCATGACCCCAGCCATCAGCAGAGGGCGGCCTCCAATCGCTTCGCCCATGATCTTTTGCGCCAGCAGCCACAGCAGAATCAACACGCCAGGCGTAGCCATCCACAGCCCCATGCCGCCGAAGGCATGCAGCGGGCGCTGGCGAAAGCGCATGAAAAAGACAATGAAGATCAGATCCAGGATCACCCGGAAGGTGCGATCTATGCCGTATTTGGAGACACCGCGCGTGCGTGCATGGTGACGCACCGGAATCTCCGTGATGCGCGCACCGGCATCACGCGCCAGTGAGGGGATGAAACGGTGCATCTCGCCATACAGGCGGATGCGGTCAATGATTTCGCGGCGATAGGCCTTCAATGCACAGCCATAGTCGTGCAGCTGCACATTGGTGAATTTGGAGATCAGGCGGTTGGCCAGCACCGAAGGCAGGCGGCGCGACAGCGCCTTGTCCTGGCGATTCTTGCGCCAGCCCGAGATCATGTCCACGTCGGGGTCGTTTTCCAGGCGCTCCAGCAGCAGCGGAATATCGCCGGGTTCGTTCTGCAGGTCGGCATCCAGCGTGACCACATAACGACCGCGCACCCGGTCGAAACCGGCTTGCAAAGCGCTGGACTGGCCGTAGTTGCGCACCAGACAGACGGCACGCACCCAGGGATGCTGTTCGGCCAGCTCGCGCAGACGCTTGGCACTGCCATCCGTCGAGCCATCGTCCACTGCAATCAGCTCGTAACTCAGTGCCTGGGTGCGCATGGCCTCGTCAATGCGGGCCACCAGATCGGGCAGATTATCGAACTCGTTATATACAGGAACAACGATGGAGACTTCGGGGTTTGAATCGTGCACGGACGTCATGCTGAATGATTGGGGATAACAGTCACCTATACTAACTGAATACCCCATGTGCCATTTGCGCCAGGCCCATTGTTTGGCCTGCAAAGCCAAGCGCAATCGTAAGTGCGCACTATCAAAACATGTGCACCCGCCAAATCCTATGGCATCAAACTCCTCAACTTCTATTCGCCCTGACTGGCAGCAAGCCCTGTATGCCAAGCCATGGATATGGCTGGCCCTTTTGGTGTGCGCCCATATCCTGTCCCGCATCTGCATTTCGGCGGGCATGAAATGGGATGAATCCGAACAGATTCTCTGGGCCCAGCAATTACAGCTGGGCTATGGCCCGCAACCGCCTCTGTATACCTGGATGCAATGGGCGGTCTGCCAGCTTCTCGGCCCTTCGGTGCTGGCTCTGGCTCTGCTCAAACACCTGCTGATCGCCCTGACCTATTGCCTGGCATGGCTGGCTGGCCGGCAGTTGCTGGGTCAGAAAGGTGCCTGGTGGGTTGCCGCAGGTCTGCTGCTGATGCCCCCCTTCGGCTGGGACTCGCTGCGCGATCAAACCCATACGGTGATGGTGACGGCGATGACCATGGGTCTATGGTGGGCTGTGCTGCGCCAGGTGCAAAGGCCGCAAGCCATCAATTTTGTTCTGATCGGCCTCTTCTGCGGTCTGGGCATGCTGTCCAAATACAGCTATGCCATGCTCATTGGCGCCTTGTTCCTGGCCTCCATGACGGTGGCACAGGTGCGTCGCGCCATCTTCGCCAGTGGCTGGTGGCTGGCTCCGCTGGTGGGACTGCTGGTGTTTGCGCCCCATGGCTTCTGGCTGGCTTCGCACTGGGGCATGGCAACCACCGAAACCGTGCAAAAGATGTCCATCTCCACCGAGGCCTCGTATCTGACGGGTCTGGGCAATCTGCTCAAGGCCCTGCTTTCGACCTTGGGCCTGTGGCTGATTGCCGCTCTGGTCAGCTATCGCTCCAGACTCTGGAAACCCGGAACCAAAGCGTCTTTACCGGGCCAGGAATGGGCCTGGCCTTTGCTGCGCAACTACCTGCTCATCATTGCCATCTGCCTGCTGGCCATGGTGCTGGCGGCAGATGTCACAGACTTCAAGCAGCGATGGATGCTGCCTCTGATGGCCATTGCACCCCTGGCCCTCTATGTCTGGCGTCCGACGCTTCTGGAGCAAGGCGTGGGCCGGATGTTCACCACCTTCGTCGTCGTCTTTGCGCTGATCTTTCTGATCATGGCAACACTGCGCCCCTGGCAGGGCGGTCGCAAGAACGATCCCGACGAGCTCAACCATCCGGTCAAGGCCCTGGCCCAGGAACTGCGCAAGGCCGGTTATGACGGCAAGGGAGTCATCGTTGGCTCCGACCATATGATGGCTGCGATGCTGCATTCGCAGTTCCCGCAAACCTACGCCCTGAGCTGCTCTGATGGCGCACAGCTGAGGCAATGTCTGTCTCAGGCCGACACCGATGCCGATGCCGCAGGCGGTCTGCTATTGATTACACGCGCTGACAAGCCCGTGGAGGGCTGGTGGGCCGGCATCTTCACCACACAGACAAAAACCGCAGTGCAGACACTGAGCATCCCTTTCGAGAAAATGCCTGCCAGCGCAACACCTGCGCAATACCAATATCTCTGGATTGCACCATGAATCCCGTTCTGATCACCGGCTGTGCCGGCTTTATCGGCATGCATTGCGCCAAGCGACTGCTTGAGCAGGGCGTGCCCGTGGTTGGCATCGACAACCTCAACAACTACTACGACGTGGCACTCAAGCATGCCCGCCTCGCCGAGTTGCGTCCGCATGCCCACTTCCGCTTTGTGGAGCTCGATGTAGCGGACCGGCAAGGCATGGCCAACCTGTTTGCCCAAGCGGCCCCCTCCAAGGTGCTCCATCTGGCCGCGCAGGCCGGTGTTCGCTACTCCATCGATCAGCCCGACGACTATACCGACTCGAATCTGCTGGGCTTTGGCAATATCTTGCAAGGATGCCGCAAGCACCAGGTCGGGCATCTGGTCTATGCCAGCAGCTCCAGCGTCTATGGCGGCAACACCAAGATGCCGTTTGCCGAAAGCGACGCGGTGGACCACCCCATCAGCTACTACGCAGCCACCAAGAAGGCCAATGAGCTGATGGCTCATACCTATTCGCACCTGTACGGCATACCCACCACAGGCCTGCGCTTCTTCACGGTGTACGGTCCCTGGGGCCGTCCCGACATGGCCTTGTTCAAGTTCACCAAGGCCATACTGGCGGGCGAGCGCATCGATGTTTATGGCGAAGGCAAGCTGGTGCGCGACTTCACCTATATCGACGATATCGTCGAAGGCATCATGCGCGTGCTGGACAAGCCCGCCACGCCCGATGCCGGCTATGACAGCCAGAACCCCAACCCTGGCACCAGCACCGCGCCCTATCGCATCTTCAATATCGGCAACAACGCGCCCACCGTGCTGATGGACTACATCGCGGCACTGGAGGGGTCCCTGCAAATTACCGCCCGCAAGCAAATGCTGCCCATACAGCCCGGGGACATGCACAGCACCTCGGCCGACACGCGTGCCCTGCAAGCCTGGGTCGGCTTCTCGCCAGCCATGCCCGTGGCCACGGGCGTGCAGCATTTTGTGGATTGGTATCGCTCTTTTTATCGCGTATGAAAGTTACTGTCTTTGGTACCGGCTATGTCGGTCTTGTGCAAGGCGCCGTGCTGGCCGATGTGGGCCACCAGGTGCTTTGCGTGGATGTGGATGAGAGGAAAGTCGCAGCACTCAAGGCCGGCCAGATTCCCATCCATGAACCTGGCCTCGATGCACTCGTCACCAACAACCAGCAACTGGGCCGTTTGCAGTTCACCACCAATGCCGCCGAAGGCGTGGCACACAGCGAGTTGATCTTTCTGGCCGTAGGCACGCCGCCCGATGAAGACGGCAGCGCCGACCTGCAATATGTGCTGGCCGTTGCCCGCACCATTGCCAGGCACATGGACGGCCCGCGCATCGTCATCAACAAATCGACCGTGCCCGTGGGAACGGCGGACAAGGTCTCGGCCGTGATTGCCGAAGGCCTTGCACAGCGCAATGTGCAATACCCGTTCGACGTGGTGTCCAATCCGGAGTTTCTCAAGGAAGGCGCGGCCGTGGGCGACTGCCAGCGCCCGGACCGCATCATCATCGGCACCGGCAACCCGGCTTCCGAAGCCAAGCTGCGCGAGCTCTACGCCCCCTTCAACCGCAATCGCGACAAGATCGTGATGATGGATGTCCGAAGCGCCGAGCTGACCAAATATGCAGCCAATGCCATGCTGGCGACCAAGATCAGCTTCATGAACGAGATTGCCAACCTGGCGGAAAAGCTGGGAGCCAATGTGGAGGCCGTGCGCCGCGGCATTGGCAGCGACCCGCGCATCGGCTATCACTTCATCTACCCGGGCGTGGGTTATGGCGGCAGCTGCTTTCCCAAGGATGTGAAGGCGCTGATCCACACTGCCAGGGAGGTCGAGTTCGAACCCCTGCTGCTCAATGCCGTAGAGGACCGCAACCATGCCCAGCGCAATGTGCTGTTCGAGCGCATCAGCGCCTTCTACAACGGCCAGCTTGAAGGCAAGACCATCGCCGTCTGGGGCCTGGCCTTCAAGCCCAATACCGACGATATGCGCGAAGCGCCCAGCCGCAATCTTCTGGAGTCGCTCTGGGCTGCCGGTGCCAAGGTGAAAGCCTACGACCCTGTTGCCATGAAGGAAGCGCGCCGCATCTACGGCGAGCGGGCCGACCTGCAGCTGGTGGATAGCCCTCTGGCTGCCGTGCAGGATGCAGACAGCCTGGCCATCGTGACCGAATGGCAGATCTTCCGTGCGCCGGACTTCGACCTGCTGGCCGCAACGCTGCACGACAAAATGATTTTTGACGGCCGCAACCTCTACGAGCCTGCCCTGCCTGCCAGCCATGGCCTGGGCTATGTCTCCATAGGCCGCCCCGCCCAACCGCCGCGCTGAAACAAAAAAGCCCCGCAGGCCGAAACCTGCGGGGCTTTTTTCTTGAACTGCTGCTCAGGCCAATGGCAGGCTGATCACAAAGCTCGCACCGCTACGGCCGTCGTTGCGTGCCTCGCAATGCACCGTACCACCATGCCGCTCGGCGATCGAACGCACCAGCGACAGGCCCAGGCCCACACCGCCGGATCGCTCACTGGCCCCAGGCAGGCGATAGAACTTCTCGAAGATACGCTCACGCTGCGCCTTGGGAACTCCAGGGCCGTGATCCTCGACACGGATCAATGCCATGCCGTCCTGCTTGGACAGGGACAGCGTGATCTCGCCCTCGCTGTAGCGGCGCGCATTCTCCAGCAGATTGCGCACGGCGCGGCGCAGCAATTTCGCGATCCCCTGCACCTCAAGCGGACCATCGGCCTGCATCTCCAGATCGGCATCGATGCGCGCGCATTCCTCGGCCGCCAGACCGATCAGATCGACCGACTCCACCGTGCCCACATCGACCTCGCTGGAGTCCAGGCGGCTGGCCAGCAGGATCTCGTCGACCAGTTGGTCAAGCTCGCCGATATTGCGCTGGATCTCGGCCTTGGCGCGTGCACTGGCCGGATCGTCCCCCATGAACTCCAGGCCCATGCGGATGCGCGTCAGCGGCGAACGCAGCTCATGCGAGGCATTGGCCAGCAGAGATTTGTGAGACGTCATCAAGGTCTCTATGCGCGCTGCAGCAGCGTTGAACTGGTGCGCCAGATCCGCCACCTCATCGTGACCATGCTCGGGGACACGCACCGACAGGTCGCCCTCGCCAAAGCGCTTGACACCGCGCTGCAGGTTTTCCAGACGCTTGAGCAGACGGCGAATGATGGGGAACACGCCCACAACCACCGCCACGCCGACCAGGCCCAGCATCCACAGAAAGCCGAACGGCGGCCGCAACCAGAAGGCGACGGCACCATCACGCGGGGGAGGGCGGCCCTCACGCCACTCACGTGGCGCCATCCATAGCTCATAGACCTGCCCGTCCCGGGCGGCAATTTCAAAACGCACGCCATCTACGGGAGAGCCGGAGATACGGTTTCCACGCCCCTCCACCAGAACCTCGCCCTCGGGGCCTTTGAGCACCATCTCGCGCGAAGGAGGTGTGGTGCTGTTCTGGGCGCGCTGCTCTTCGGCAATATTCCAGGCCCATGCCACGCAGAGCGTGAGCACGGCCACGCCGACCACCACCGCCAGCCAGATGCGCAGATACAGGCGCTGGGAGAAAGCATGCAGCAGCTTCATCAGTCTTGTTGCTTGGCAAAAACGTAGCCCACACCGCGCACGGTGAGAATGCGCTTGGGAGCCTTGGGGTCGGCCTCGATCGCGGCACGGATGCGGCCCATGTGCACGTCGATGGAGCGGTCAAACGCCTCCAGTTCGCGGCCGCGAACGGCTTCCATGATCTGGTCGCGCGTCAGAACGCGACCGGCGCGCTCGGCCAGTGCCACCAGCAGATCGAACTGGTAGGAGGTGAGATCGGCCTGCTGCTCGCCCACCGACACGGTACGGGCATCGCGATCGATTTCCAGGCTGCCGAAGCGCATGACGGCATTGGCGGGGGTCGCCTGGCTTTCGCTGCCTTTGCGACGCAGGATGGCGCGAATACGGGCCAGCAACTCGCGCGGCTCGAAAGGCTTGGGCAGATAGTCGTCGGCGCCCAGTTCCAGACCGATGATGCGGTCCATGGGATCGCCCTTGGCGGTCAGCATCAGCACCGGGACCTGTGCCGGAGTACCGGGCATGGAACGTATACGACGGCAGACTTCAAGGCCGTCCATATCGGGCAGCATCAGGTCAAGGATCACCAGGTCGGGCAGCTCGACCGAGCCACCATCGCTGGGCTGCAGCTGTTCCAGGCCGCTCTTGCCGTCAGCCATATGGGTCACTTCCAGGCCGTTATTGCCCAGATAATCGCTCACCATTTGCGCCAGGCGAACGTCGTCCTCAATCATCAGAAGTTGGTGCGTGCTCATAGGGGGCAGTGTAGTCATGCTCGCGCCTCGGTATTTCTTCAAGACGCCATGCTGCAGCACGCAGGTGACCTGCTCTTGTCTGGTGCGTAAAGTTGGGTAAACGCCGAGCCGCTCAAAAACAATAGCTGTCAGCGCTTATCCATCAAGCGTCAGAGCCCATTTTTACTCTGGATGCCAGGAAAATCAGCAGCAGCACGGGGAAGCCCATCAGTGCCGTGGTGTGGAAGAACGCCTCGTAACCATAAGCATCGACAAACACCCCCGAGAAGCCCGCCAGCCACTTGGGCGCCAGCAGCATCATCGAACTGAACAGCGCATATTGCGTGGCCGAGTACTGCACATTGGTCAGGCCCGACAGATAGGCGATGAAGGCCGCCGAGGCAATGCCACCCGCCAGATTGTCGGCACTGACCACCCAGACCAGCGCCGAGACATCGTGGCCGCGCGTGGCCAGCCAGGCAAACAGCATATTGGTGCAGGCCGACAGCACCGCGCCCAGCATCAGCACGCGCATCACGCCCCAGCGCACGGCCATGGTGCCGCCCACAAAGCCGCCCAGCAGCGTCATGATGACACCGAACACCTTGGTCACGGCAGCCACCTCTTCCTTGGTGTAGCCCATGTCCACATAGAACGGATTGGCCATGATGCCCATGACCACGTCGCTCACGCGATACAGGCCGATCAGCGCCAGCAGCAGCAACGCCTGCCACCGGTAGCGGCCGATGAAGTCGGCAAACGGAGCAATCAGCGCACCCTTGATCCACTCGGCCGCATTGCGCGCCGGTGCCATGGGACGGGTTTCAGGCTCGGGCGAGAGCAGCACCGTGACCATGCCCACCAGCATGCTTGCCGCCATGGCCGTATAGGCCACATGCCAAGCCTGCACCATATAGCCCTGCACATCCCCCTGCACCTGCGCCGCCACCCACAGCACGCCGGCGCCGGCCCAGATCATGGCCAGGCGATAGCCGGTCTGGTAGGTGGCCGCCAGGGCCGCCTGGTCGTCGAGCTTGGCAGACTCGATACGATAGGCATCCAGCGCAATATCCTGCGTGGCCGAGCCGAAAGCCACCAGCACCGCGCACCACACCAGCGGCTGCAGCGATTGCTTGGGGTCCATGAACGACATGCCGAGCAGGCCCGCCACAATCAGCAGCTGTGAAAACAGCAGCCAGCTGCGGCGACGCCCCAGCATGCGCGTCAGCCCCGGCAGGGGCAGGCGATCCACCAGCGGAGACCATACCCATTTGAATGCATAGGCCAGACCCACCCAGCTCAGGAATCCTATCGTCGTGCGATCGATATCCGCCTCGCGCAGCCAGAAGCTCAAGGTGCCCAGCACCAGCAGCAGCGGCAGGCCGGCCGAAAAACCCAAAGCCAGCATGCGCAAGCTGGTGGGCTGGGCATAGACCTTGAAGGCCTGGCTCCAGCTGCGCTTGGGCTTGATGACGACATCTGCGGAAGTGGGGCTGGTGCTTGTTTGGGACGACTCGGTCATGGTCTGGTTCTCTGAGGCAGAGGGCATTATCGGTTGCCCGCGCCAGTCGCCGGGCGCTACCATTACCGTGACCGCCGTCTCTTTCTGTAAGTAAGCAAGGTTAGCCATGATCCGTGACACAGCATCCCTGCTCCCTGTGCTTGATCAGGCACAGGCATCGGTGCGCAGCTACAGCGGGGAGCACCAGGCCCATGCCCATGACTACGCCCAGATTCTGTTTGCGCTGCAGGGCCGCATGGAGCTGGAGGTGGCCGGCAGACCCAGCTTTGTCGACAGCGCCTGCGGCATGGTCATCCCCGCAGGGGCCGACCATGGCTATCTGGCCGCACCGCAAACCCAGGTACTGGTGATCGATGCGCCCATGGCCCAGGGGCTGGACAAGCTGCGCCGCTTTGCCGTGCCCCCGGCGCTGCGCTTTCCGCAATCGAGCCTGTCGGCCGCCGCTCAGATGGCGTTGGTGCTGCAGGCTCCAACCTTGCTGCAGCGGCGCGGCCTGGATCTGCTGCTGCTGCAGCAACAGGTACAGGCCGCCTTGCATGAGAGCTGGCCCACGGCCCGACTGGCGAACCTGGTGCATCTGAGCGTGGCCCAGTTCCATGCCCGTTTTGTGGAGCTGACGGACCGCACCCCGCAGGACTGGCTGCGCGGCCTGCGTCTGGACGCCGCCGTGCTGCAGCTCAAAAAGGGGACCGCACTTGAAGCGACTGCCCTGCTCTGCGGCTACGCGTCGGCCAGCGCCCTGGCCTATGCATTGCGGCGCGAGCGCGGTGTGACATCGCGCCAGCTGCGCGAGCAACGCTGAGTCGGCCCACTTCAAGCGTTTCTCGACAGATGGGCGGCCCGGGCCCGCGCATGATGGCTCACTCATGTCTGTTACTTCCGCTCTCTCTTCTCCCTCGCCCCGCAGCGCCTTGGGCCCTGTCGGGCTGGTGCTGGCCGCCGCCATGCTCTGGGGCACCACGGGCACGGCACAGCATTTCGCCCCGGCTCAGCTTTCGCCCTACTGGGTGGGCGGCCTGCGCATGGTCATGGCCGCGCTGTTCTTTGTCGCGCTGGCGCTGCTGCTGGACCGAGGCCATGCGCGCCAGCCCATGCGCTGGGCGCGTATCTTGTTCTGCGGCCTCTGCATGGCCATCTACAACCTCAGCTTCTTTGCCGGCGTCAAGGCCAGCGGCGTGGCCTTGGGCACGGCGCTGGCCATAGGCAGCGGCCCTATCTGGGCCGGTCTGATGCAGGCCGTGGTGCACAAGCGCATGCCCAGCCCTCAATGGTGGCTGGGCACCTGCACCGGCGTGGGCGGAGGCATCGTCATGGCGCTGGCCGCCAGCGACAGACAGCATCTGCCATGGGCGGGAATGGCCCTGTGCCTGCTCGCCGGCCTGTCCTATGCCGCCTATGCGCTGGTCAACCAGGCGCTGGTGCTTCAGGCGCGTGTGGCCACGGTCAATGCCTGGGTGTTTGCCTGTGCGGCCCTGCTGTCGCTGCCGGTTTCGGCCTGGCTGGGCGGGCCGCTGCAGATCAGCGCCGAAGGCTGGGCCGTGGTGATCTATCTGGGCATGGTCGCCACAGGCTTTGCCTATCTGCTGTTTTCCGTGGGCTTGCGCGGCATGTCTGCCGCGACCGGCGTGGCACTGAGCAAGGCTGAACCGATCACGGCCTTTGCGCTGTCGCTGCTGGTGGTCGGCGAGCGCCCCGCCTGGTGGTCCGTGCTTGGTCTTCTCGGCGTGATCGGCGGTCTGTGGCTGGTAGTGCAGGCAGAGCGCAAGACTACAGAAACCGTCTGACCAGAGGCAGACTCCAGCTCGCATAGACTTGGCGTCTATGCACGCCCTCATCTCATCCCTGCGCCTGCCCGCCACCCGCAACTGCCTGCTGCTCGCCCTGGCCTGCGCAGCGCTGATGCACGCGCCAGCGCAGGCTCAGGTGGAGGTCGGCAAGGCATCGGTCATGCGCCAGCTGGTGCCGGCCGAGACGCTGGAAAACTCTGCGACCCAGCAGTACCAGGAGCTGCTGCAAAAGGCCAAGGCCCAGGGAGCGCTGGCAGACGCCGGCAACCCGCAGCTGCAGCGCCTGCGCGGCATTGCCCAGCGCCTCATCCCTTATGCCGCGCAATGGAACCCGCGCGCCAGCCAGTGGCGCTGGGAGGTCAATCTCATAGGCAGCAAGCAGATCAACGCGTTCTGCATGCCCGGCGGCAAGATCGCTTTCTATACCGGCATCATCGACCAGCTCAAGCTCACGGACGACGAGATCGCCATGATCATGGGCCACGAGATGGCCCATGCCCTGCGCGAGCATTCGCGCGAGCAGCTGGCCAAGAATCAGGCCACCAGCATAGGCATATCGCTAGGCGCGCAACTGCTGGGCCTGGGCGATATCGGCAATGCCGCGGCACGTCTGGGCGGCCAGTTGCTCAGCCTCAAATTCAGCCGCAACGACGAAAGCGATGCCGATCTGGTCGGACTGGAGCTCGCGGCCCGCGCCGGCTTCGACCCGCAGGCCGCCGTGAGCCTGTGGCGCAAGATGGGCCAGGCCACGGGCGAAGGCGGCATAGGCTTTCTCTCCACGCATCCGACGGGCCCCGATCGCATACGTCAGCTGGAGGGCAATGTGCCGCGCGTCATGGGCTTGTACGAGCAGGCACGCAGGCGGTAGGCCTGTGCGGCACAGCGGCTGAAAACCCGCTTTGCTTCGGCCATGCGGCGCTCTATATTGGCCTGTGACAAGCGCACAGCCACAGGAGTGATCGCATGCAGGCCCTGGACACCCATGACGTCTTCAACCAGTTCGATGAGCTGACCGACATCAACCTGCTGCAGGTCGATACGGCCTTGCAGGAAGTGCTGCAGCGCCAGCAGGCCCAGGGCTTTGCTCCGGCCCTGAGCCGCTTTGCGCAGCAGCTTGGCGAGAAGCAGAACTGGGAGCATGCCGAACTCGCCAACCGCCATACCCCCGAGCTGCAGCGTTTTGACGCACGCGGACGTGTGCTCGATGCCGTGGAATTCCACCCCAGCTGGCATCGCCTCATGGAGCTGTATCGCGAGCAGGGTCTGATCTCCTTGCCCTTTGAGAGCCCGAGCCGCGGTCGCTGGAGCGCCTGGGCCGCCGGTTTCTACCTGCATGGCCAGGTGGAGCAAGGCACTCTATGCCCAGCCACCATGACCACGGCGGCCATCCCTGTGCTGCAAAAAGAGCCCCTGCTCTGGAGCCAGCTGCAAGCCCAGTTGTTCAGCCACGAGTACGACGCGCGCGATCTGCCCTTGAGCCAGAAAAAATCCATCTGGATAGGCATGGGCATGACGGAAAAACAGGGCGGATCGGACGTGCGCGCCAACACCACGGTGGCCCATCCCGTGCATGAGGGCGGCCGCGGCGGCGAGTATCTGCTGCGCGGCCACAAATGGTTTTTCTCGGCCCCCATGTGCGACGCCCATCTGGTGGTGGCACGCATGGCCACGGCAAGCGGTGAGCTCGGCGGTCATGCCTGTTTTTTCGTGCCGCGCTGGCGCCCCGATGGCAGCAAGAACCCTGTGCGTGTGCAGCGCCTCAAGGACAAGGTCGGCAACCGCAGCAACTCCAGCTCGGAAGTGGAGCTGCAGGATGCCTGGGGCATTCTCATGGGCGAGGAAGGACGCGGCATTCCCACCATCATCGAGATGGCCAGCTACACGCGGCTGAACTGCGTGTTGGGCAGTGCGGCCATTGTGCGCAGCGCCACTGTGCAGTCGATTGCCTATGCGCGCCAGCGATCGGCCTTTGGCAGACATCTCGCGGATCAGCCGCTGATGGCTACCGTGCTCGCGGACCTGGCCCTCGAAAGCGAAGCCTCCATGCAGCTCGCCATGCATCTGGCGCAGGCCTATGAGCTGGAGGCCGAAGGCGATCTGCAGGCTCGCGCCTGGAAGCGCATCATGACTCCGGCCGCCAAGTTCTGGGTCTGCAAGCGCTCGGTGGAGATCACGGGTGAAGCCATGGAGGTCTTTGGCGGCAACGGCTATGTGCAGGACAGCATCGTCGCGCGCCTGTTCCGCGAAGCGCCCGTCAACTCCATCTGGGAAGGCTCGGGCAATGTGATGTGCCTCGATGTGCTGCGCGCCATGGGCCGCGAGCCCGAAGCCACGCGCCTGCTGTTGCAGGATCTCAGCGACATGGCTGCCGACCAGCCCCTGCTGGCGGCGATGGCGCAATCGCTGGCCAGGCGCCTGTCTGCGCCCCCTGATGCACTGGAGCCGCAAGCGCGCCGACTGGTGCAGGACTTGTGTCTGCTGGCCCAGGCCTGCCTGATGCACAGGCACGCGCCCGCGGCCATGGCCAATGGCTTCATCCACACCCGCCTGGGCGCACAAGGCGGGGCCATGGTGGTCGGAGCGTTCGACCCGGCTGGGCTCGACATTGCAGCCATACTTGAGCGCGCCCTGCCCGCCTGAATATAGTCAGGCAGCGACCAGCGCCTTCAGCTGCTTGAGGCTTTGCGCCACGCTCTTTCCGCTGGTGTCCAAGACATGATCGGCCTTGGAATAAAAGGCCGATCGACCGTCCAGAATACGGCGCAAATCATCCATGGCCTCGGGGTTGGCCGCCATGGGCCGCGTATCGCCCTGGGCCACGACACGGCTCATATGCTCATCGGGCTGGGCCTGCAGCCAGACCGTGGTGCAGTGGCTGAGCAGTTCGTTGAAGGTTGCGGGGTCCGAGACAATGCCGCCCGGGGTGGCAATCACCACGTCGCTGTAGATCTGCACGGCCTCTTCCAGTGCGCGGCGCTCGTAACGACGATAGGCGCCAGCTCCATAGAGGTCATAAATCTCGCGCACGCTGCAACCCGCCACTCGCTCGATCTCCTGGTTCAGCTCTAGAAACGGCACATTCAACTGCTCGGCCAGCATGCGCCCCAACGTGGACTTGCCCGCGCCGCGCAGGCCTATCAGGGCAACGCGCGAAGCCCGGTGCGGATCACCGATGGGTGCGGTACCCAGAATCTCCCCGGCGGCCAGTCGCACGCGCTTCAAGTCGGCTTCGCTGCGGCCTTCCAGCAGCTCACGCAGCAGCAACCATTCGGCACTGGCAGTCGTCACATCACCCAGCAACTCGGCCATGCTGCACTGAAGTGCATTGGCAATCTGCTGCAACACCAGGATGGAGACATTGCCCGTGCCGTATTCGAGATTGGCCAGATGCCGCTCCGACACCACGGCGGCAGAGGCCAGCCCACGGCGCGTGAGACCGCGGCGCGCGCGCAGATTGCGCACCCTCTCGCCCAAGGCCTGCAGCAGCGGGCTTTTGCCCGCCTCATCCCCTTCCGCAACCGACGCGGATGCCATGTCTAACTGATCCATAAAGCTCCTCAGAGGCCGTGAATGATAAACAGTCGGGGTTAACGCGAATCATGCAATATATTGCTTGACACTGCATTGTCTCGTATTTATCTTTTGATTGCACGCACAATATTGCATGTTTCACCGAAGATTTGATGCTGATCAGAACAGCACTTCAGGAGACCCCCATGACTGAGTTACTGGCCAACCATGTGGCTGGCCGCTGGCAAACCGGCAGCGGCCCGGGCAGTTTGTTACGCGACCCGGTACTGGGGGCCGAGCTGGTGCGTGTCGATGCCACCGGGCTTGATCTGGCTGCCGCCTTTGCCTTCGCACGCGATACTGGCGGCAAGGCGCTGCGCGCGCTGAGCTACGCGGAGCGCGCCAGGCTGCTGGCCGATATCGCGACCGTGCTGCAAAGCCGGCGCGATGCGTATTACGAGATTTCCACCGCCAACAGCGGCACCGTCAGAAACGATACCGCCGTCGATGTGGATGGCGGCATCTACACGCTGAGCCAATACGCCAGATGGGGGGCAGCGCTGGGCGCTACCCGGCACCTGAGCGATGGAGAGGCCGTGGCACTGGCCAAGGACGGCGTTTTTCTGTCAAGGCATATCCAGGTCCCGACGCGCGGCGTGGCGCTGTTCATCAACGCCTTCAACTTCCCTGCCTGGGGGCTGTGGGAAAAAGCGGCTGCGGCCCTGCTATCGGGCGTGCCCGTCATCGTCAAGCCGGCCACGGCCACCGCCTGGCTGACTCAGCGCATGGTCAAGGATGTGATCGATGCCGGCATATTGCCGCCGGGAGCGCTGTCCATCGTCTGCGGCAGTGCCGCCGGCTTGCTCGATCAGCTGCAACCCATGGATGTGGTCTCCTTCACAGGGTCTGCGGACACGGCTGCGACCATACGCTCGCACGCGGCCATCAGCCGCCATTCGGTGCGCAGCAATATCGAGGCCGACAGCGTGAACTGCGCGCTGCTGCTGCCCGGCCATGGCCCGGACAGCGAAGCCGCCGCCTTGCTAGCGCGTGAAGTGGTGCGCGAAATGACGGTCAAATCCGGCCAAAAATGCACGGCCATACGCCGCGTGCTGGTGCCGCAGGCCCTGTATGACAACCTGGCCCAGGCCATCAGTGCGCAGCTGGCGAAGATCTCCGTGGGCAACCCGCGCAACGACGCCGTGCGCATGGGATCTCTGGTCAGCCGCGAGCAGTACGACAGCGTGCAGCAAGGCCTGGGCCGCTTGCTGGAACACACCACGGTCCTGCATGACGGCCGGCGCAATGCGCTGCTCGATGCCGACCCGGCGATTGCCGCCTGCGCCCAGCCCGTGCTGCTGGGAACACAGGACCCCGATGGCAGTGCACTCGTGCATGACATGGAAGTCTTTGGCCCCGTGGCCACGCTCCTGCCCTACCGCGATCTGGCCCATGGCCTGGCACTTGCACATCGCGGACAGGGCTCGCTGGTCTGCTCAATCTACGGCGATGACGACAAGGCACTGGCCGCAGCCGCCACCGATCTCGCAGCCAGCCACGGCCGCGTGCACGTGGTCACACCCGCTGTCGCCAAGCTGCATACCGGTCACGGCAATGTCATGCCCCAGTCCCTGCATGGCGGTCCGGGCCGCGCCGGAGGCGGCTCCGAACTCGGCGGCCTGCGGGCTCTGGATTTCTATCATCGCAAAAGCGCCATACAAGCTGCACCGCAGGTTCTGCAGGCACTGGCCGAAACGACGAAAGCATGAGCCATGACCGACTTCAGCCAGCCCTTCAACTTCGCCCAGCATCTGTTTGAGATCAACCAGGGCCGGGGTGACAAGAACGCCTACACCGATGACCAGGGCACGCTCAGCTATGCGCAGTTGCAGGAGCAGGCGCGCCGCCTGGCGCATGGCCTGCTCGCCGCCGGCATCCATCGTGAGGAGCGCGTGCTGCTGGTCATGCACGATATGCGCGAGTGGGTGATCTCCTTTCTCGGAGCCATGTACGCAGGCGTGGTGCCGGTGGCGGTGAATACCTTGCTCACTGCTGCCGACTACGCCTATATGCTCGAGCATTGCCGTGCGCAGGCGATTTTCACCAATGGCGCGCTGGTTCCCGTGGTGCAGCAGGCCCTGGAGCAGGCGCAGCACGAGGTCAACCATATCTGGGTCGCCAGGCCCGATGAAGCACCGCAAGGCCTGCCACCGGCCTTCGAGCCGCTGCAGCCCTGGCTGCAGCAACAAACGCCGCTGGCCCATGCCGCCAGGACCATGGGCGACGACCCCGGCTTCTGGCTGTATTCCTCAGGCTCCACCGGCAAGCCCAAGGGGGCAGTGCATACCCACGCCAACCCCTACTGGACGGCCGAGCTGTATGGCAAGCCGGTGCTGGGCCTGAGCGAAAGCGATGTCTGCTTTTCCGCCGCCAAGCTTTACTTCGCCTACGGTCTTGGCAACGCCCTGACATTCCCTTTGAGCGTAGGCGCCAGCGTGGTGCTGATGGCCGAGCGCCCCACGCCGGAAGCCACCTTCAGGCGCTGGACCGAACACCAGCCCACGGTGTTTTTCGGTGCGCCGACGGGCTTTGCAGGCATGCTGGCTCACACCGCCTTGCCGGCACGCGAACAGGTCAGCCTGCGCATGTGCTCCTCGGCCGGCGAAGCCCTGCCGGCCGAGATTGCCCAGCGTTTCAAGACCCATTTCGGTGCCGATATCGTGGACGGCATCGGCTCCACCGAAATGCTGCACATCTTCATCTCCAACCGCCCGGACGACATACGCTACGGCAGCACAGGAAAGCCTGTACCAGGCTATGTGGTGGAGTTGCGCGGCGAGGACGGCCAGCCCGTGGCCGATGGCGAGATTGGCGACCTCTACATCAAGGGCCCGAGCGCCGCCCTGATGTACTGGGCCAACCGTGACAAGACACGCGACACCTTCCAGGGCGTCTGGCTCAAGAGCGGCGACAAATATGTGCGCGATGCAGAGGGCTACTACACCTATGCAGGCCGCAGCGACGACATGCTCAAGGTAAGCGGCATCTATGTCTCGCCCTTCGAGGTCGAATCCACGCTGCAGCAGCACCCCGCGGTGCTGGAAGCGGCCGTGATCGGCGTGACCGACGAGCAGGGCCTGACCAAGACCAAATCCTATGTGGTGTGCAAGCCCGGGCAGAGCGCCAGCGAGGACGAACTCAAGGCCTTTGTGAAGAGCCGGCTGGCCGCCTACAAATACCCGCGCTTCATTGAATTTGTCGATGAGCTGCCCAAGACCGCAACCGGAAAGATCCAGCGCTTTCGCTTGCGTGAGCTGGAATCCAAGCCACGCTAATTGCTTATCGCAAGGTTGCAAGAAGCTATCAAAACAGTAGTCACAAACTAGGGCAATCGCTGGTATTGCTTTAAACCTAAAGTTGTTAGAGTGCGCTCGTGCATCAGTGCCAACCCCAGCACCACAGCCAGTCATAACCGTTGATCTGAGAGTAAGCCGGCATTCGTCCATCAACCAGCAGGAGACAAGCATGAGCAAGCAATGGGCAATATGGAGCGCAATCGCACTGGCTGCCGCCGCAAGCGGCAGCAGCGCCATGGCGCAGGAGAAGATCAAGGTCGGCTTCATGCTGCCTTTCAGCGGCACTTATGCAGCGCTGGGCGTGGCGATCGAGAACGGCTTTCGCATGCAGGTAGCCGAGCAAGGTGGCAAGCTGGGCGGACGCGAGATCGAATACTTCAAGGTCGACGACGAATCCGATCCCGCCAAGGCCACGGACAACGTCAACCGCCTCATCAAGCGCGACAAGGTCGACGTGATCATCGGAACCGTGCACTCCGGCGTGGCCATGGCCATGGCCAAGGCCGCCAAGGAAAGCGGCACCGTGCTCATCGTGCCCAATGCAGGTGCCGATGCAGTCACCGGCCCCATGTGTGCTCCGAATATCTTCCGCAGCTCCTTCTCCAACTGGCAGACGGCCTACCCCATGGGCGTGGTAGCGGCCAAGGAAGGCAAGAAAAATGCCATGACCCTGACCTGGAAGTACGCTGCCGGTGAAGAGGCCGTCAACGGCTTCAAGGAAGGCTTCGAGAAAAGCGGCGGCAAGGTCAGCAAGCAGCTGACGCTGCCGTTTCCCAACGTCGAATTCCAGGCTCTGCTGACCGAGATCGCAGCGGCCAAGCCCGATGCGGTGTTCTCCTTCTTTGCGGGCGCAGGTGCCGTGAAATTCGTCAAGGACTATCACGCCTCGGGCCTGTCCAAAACCATTCCGCTCTACGGACCGGGCTTTCTGACCGACGGCACGCTGGACGCTCAGGGCGAAGCCGCCCAGGGCATGCTGACCACGCTGCACTATGCCGACGAACTGGGCACGGCGCGCGACCAGGCCTTCCGCACCAATTACGCCAAGAACTACAAGCTGCAGCCCGATGTCTATGCCGTGCAAGGCTATGACGCTGCGCAGATGCTGGCCGTGGGCCTGAAGGCGGCCGGCGGCGACATCGGCAAGAAGGATGTCTTCCGCACCGCCATCGAAAAAGCCACGATTGCCAGCCCGCGCGGCGACTTCACCTTGAGCAAGGCACACAACCCCGTGCAGGACATCTATCTGCGCAAGGTCGATGGCAAGGAAAACAAGAAGATCAGCGTAGCGGTGAAGGCGCTGGCGGACCCGGCCCGCGGCTGCCGCATGTAATAGACGCAGGCCCTGCCGCCCTGGATACGTCGCAGCTCTGCGCTTGCCGCACCTTCGGTGCCGGCCCAGACAGAGCGCCTCGTCTCCAACGCGAATCCGTGATTCGCCGGGCGGTAGCTGCCGCTGCTTCAGCCCTCCCGCTTCAACAAGGATTGCCGTGGATCTCGCCACTTTTCTGGTGCAGTGTCTGAACTCTGTTCAGTACGGACTGCTGCTGTTTCTGCTGGCCTCCGGCCTGACGCTGATCTTCGGCATCATGGGGGTGATCAACCTCGCCCATGGCAGCTTCTACATGATCGGTGCCTATGTGGCGTTCTCGCTCGCACCTTATCTGGGCCAGCATTTCATCGCCATGCTGCTGGTCGGCGTGGTGCTGGCTGTGGTGCTGGGCTATTTTCTCGAATGGGCTTTTTTCAGCTTTCTCTACGAGCGCGATCACCTGCAGCAGGTGCTGATGACCTATGGTCTGATCCTCGTGTTTGAAGGCCTGCGCGCCATCCTTGTGGGCAACGATGTGCATGGCGTGGAAAAGCCGGCCTGGCTGGCTGGCAGCTTCCCTCTGATGGGCATGATGCAGTACCCCTGGTACAACGTGTTTGCCGCCGCCGCCTGCCTGCTGGTGGCGCTGCTGATGTACTACACCGTCAACCGCACGCGTCTGGGCATGATGATTCGCGCCGGTGCCAGCAACCGCGACATGGTGCGCGGCCTGGGCATCAACATCAAGCGCCTGTACCGCATCGTTTTCGCCGTGGGCGTGGCCCTGGCAGCCCTGGCCGGAATGATTGCTGCTCCCATGAGTTCGGTCTATCCGAACATGGGCTCCAGCGTGCTCATCATCTGCTTTGTGGTGGTGGTCATCGGCGGCATTGGATCGATTACCGGCGCGCTGATTGCCTCGCTGCTGGTGGGCTTTGTGGATACCTTCGGCAAGGTGTTCTTTCAGGAACTCAGCGGCATGAGCATCTATCTGCTGATGGCCGTGATCCTGGTATGGCGACCTGAGGGTTTGCTCGGAAAACGGAGCTGAACATGAGCAATACATCCTCCACTCCCTTGCCCAATACCAACCAGGCTTACGCCGAGGCTCCTGCAGTCACCAACCAGAGCCGCCCCATACGCTCCAGAAGCCCCTGGGTGAGCACGGCGCTGCCGCTGGCCGCCGCAGTGCTGCTGGCGGCCGCCCAGCCCTTCTGGTCGGCCTATCTCTCCGATCTGGTCGTCAAGATCATGATCCTGTCCATCTTTGCACTCAGTCTTCACATTCTGGTGGGCGGCGCTGGGCTGGTCAGCCTGGGCCATGCGGCCTACTTCGGCCTCGGCGCCTACGCGGCGGTGAAGGCCGCCGGCCAGGACGGCAGCAACTTTCTCATCATGCTGGGCGCCGCCGTCGGTGTCTCTGGCCTGTATGCGTTGGTGGTCGGCGCCCTGAGTCTGCGCACCAAGGGCGTGTACTTCATCATGGTCACGCTGGCGTTCGCGCAACTGGCGTTTTTTGTCGTGCACGACGTGGGCTACTTTGGCGGCAGCGACGGCATCTACCTGATGCAGCGACCGGCCATTGGAGCACTGGACATGGAGAGCAGCACCACGCAGTACTACGTGGTGCTGGCAGCCCTGGCGCTGGTCTACGCCTTCATCGCCATGCTGCGCCACTCTCGCTTCGGGCATGCGCTGGCCGGTATCCGGGTCAACGAGCAGCGCATGCGCGCTGCCGGCTTCACCACCTACGGTTACAAGCTCGCCGGCTTTGTGATTGCCGGTGCGCTGGCGGGGCTGGCGGGCTTTCTGCTGGCCGCACGCGATGCCGTGGTCAACCCCGAGCTGCTGGCCTGGCACCACTCCGGTGAAGTCCTGCTGATGCTGATTCTGGGCGGCGTGGGTTCGCTGCGCGGAGCGGTGCTGGGCACCATCACCTTTGTGCTGCTCAAGGAGCTGCTGAGCACCCATGCCATCGTGGGCAATGCCGCGGATCACTGGCAACTGACGCTGGGCCTTGCCATCATCGCGCTGGTCGCGCTGCTGCCCAAGGGGCTGGTAGGCATCAACGACAAATGGCAGAAGAAGGTAGCAGCGCAGACGGATAAATCGCCAGCAGCTATCGAGCAAGGAGCAGACCGTGGTTGATACAGGCAATGCTCCCAAGATGTCCGTGCGCGGCCTGACGCGGCGCTTTGGCGGGCTGGTGGCCGTGAACAATGTGGACCTGGATCTGCACCAGGGCGAGGTCCATGCCGTCATCGGCACCAACGGCGCAGGCAAGTCCACGCTGATCAACATGCTCTCAGGCGAGATAGCGGCCAGCAGCGGCAGCATTGCGCTTGAAGGCCGGGACGTCACCCAGATGCCGCAGCCGCAGCGCGCCAAGGCCGGCATCGGCCGCAGCTACCAGCGCACCACCATCTTCCCCGAGTTCACGGTGCTGGAGAACTGCCGGCTCACAGCCCAGGCCCAGGCGCTGCCCAGGCCCTGGCGCATCTGGGAGTCGGCCCAGCATTGCGCGGCCAGCATGCAGCGGGCGCAATCTGCACTGAATCGCGCCGGTCTTGCGCAGCAAGCTGCGCGCATTGCCGGCAGCCTGAGCCATGGTGCCAAGCGTCAGCTGGAGGTCGCCATGTGCCTTGCCACGGCGCCGCGTGTGCTGCTGCTGGACGAACCTCTGGCAGGCATGGGCGCCGAAGAGACAGAACGCATGCTGGAGCTGCTGCAGGAGCTCAAGTCCGCGCATGCCGTGCTGCTGGTGGAGCACGATATGGATGCCGTTTTCCGCATTGCCGATCGCATCACCGTCATGGTCAACGGCAGCGTGGTGGCCACGGGCACGCCCGATCAGATTCGCAACGACCCGGTCGTGCGCACCGCCTATCTGGGAGAGGACGAGCATGCTTGAAACAAGGCACCCCCTGAGCGGCTCTGCCGCTTCCCCCTCTCTCGCTGCGCGGGAGGGGGACGGCACAAACACGCGCCCACTTTCCGGGGCTTCGAACCATGCCATGTTCAGCCTGCAGGAGGTGCACAGCTTTTACGGCGACAGCCATATCCTGCACGGCGTCTCGCTGGATCTGCCTCAGGGCCAGGCCGTGGGCCTGCTGGGCCGCAACGGCATGGGCAAGACCACGCTGATCCGCACGCTGATGGGCTATGTGGCGGCGCGCTCGGGCAGGGTGTTTGCCGATGGCAAGGAAGTCACGAATTCCGCCCCCGAAAGAATGGCGCGTCTCGGCATTGGCTATGTCCCCGAAGGGCGCGGCGTATTCCCCAACCTCTCCGTCAAGGAAAACCTCTTGATGAGTGCCAGAGCCGGCCTGGACGACAGCCGGGGCTGGACCTACGAGCGCGTGCTTGAAACCTTTCCTCGCCTCAAGGAACGTCTGTCCAACGGCGGCGATCAGCTCTCGGGCGGCGAGCAGCAGATGGTCTCCATCGGCCGCGCGCTGATGACCAACCCGCGCCTCATGATTCTCGACGAAGCCACCGAGGGGCTGGCTCCGCTGGTGGTGGCCGAAATCTGGCGCGTGATTGCCCAGATCCGCGAGACCGGCATCTCCACGCTGATCGTGGACCGCGACTACAAAAAGGTGCTGGCCCATACCGACAAGGCCGTGGTGATGGAAAAAGGCCGACTGGCCTTGCAGGCTGAGTCTGCGGATCTGCAACAGCAGCCGGAGAAGTTGTCGGCGTTACTGGGGGTTTGAGCGGGGAAAGGTTTTGCGTCTTTCTTACATGGCAGAGTTCTTCTCTTTGATATGAGGCAGAGGGCGGGTCTCGGCCCGCCTCGCCGACTTACTTTCTTGCTGGTGACGGAAGGCCGCCCCCAAGAAAGTAAGCAAAGAACAGCCCCTGCTGCCCAAGTCCCTCCGCTGCGCTACGGGCAACCTGCGCCGTCAAAATGGGCAATAGCAGAGCTTCTTTATCAAACTGATAGCTGTTACCGCAATCTGTATAAGCGCTAGAAGCCAATTTCGTCATGACTCTTGCAGGCCGTCCGACCCTGCTTTCACCCGTCTGGCTGCGCCTGCGGCACGCAGCTCAGGCTGCGGCAACGTGTTTGAGCGGAGTGCGCCAGCACACAGCGAGTTTTGCCGCACCGCGGTCTGAATTGCGTGACACAGGTTTGCCCGGAGCGAAGCGCAGGGACGCAGACATCCGGGTCGCATTCTTTGGGTTACGTTTCTTGTGCGAGCAAGAAAGGTAACTCGCCTGCCGGGGCGAGTCCCGGCCTCTGCCCTAAAAACAAAGCGGTCTCACAAACCAAAACCTACTGCACCCCGCCCAACGAAGCCGCATCCAGTCGCACATTCTTTGCGGCATCTGGCGGCAGGATCGCCATCGTCAGGCTGCAGTTGCAGGTCAGCTTGCCTTCCTCATCGCGCAGCTCCACCGCCCAGACATGCGTGGTGCGCCCCAGGTGCGTGGGCCGCGCCGTGGCGGTGATCCAGCTGCCCTTGCGGCCTGCGCGCACATGGTTGGCGGTCACGCTGAGGCCCACGCAGCGGTAGCCTTCTGGAATGCTGCAGGCCGCAGCCATCGACCCCAGCGTCTCGGCCAGCACCACGCTGACGCCGCCGTGCAAGATGCCGTAGGGCTGGCAGGTGCGTTCATCCACATGGATGCGGGCGCGCACATAGTCGTCGCCGTATTCGGTGAACTCAATGCCCAGATGGGAAATTGCAGTGTTTGCGCTGCCTGCGTTCAGCGCTTTCAGATCGAGCTCTCGGGTCCAGATCGCCATACCAGTCCTTGTGGTGCATGAAAAAAGGACGCTCCTTGCAGAGCGTCCTTCGATGCTAAGGACTTGGAGCAACAGACGCCAGCACCAAGCGGACTAGGCAGCAGCTCCCAGTCAATGCCTCAAGCCATGTGGCATAGCGGACAGTGCACCCACACCCCGAGTCAGAGACACCAAGCAAGGGCCTAGGCGGCCCCGCCGCCCCGCAGCGAGGGTGTCGTCCCCCTTGGGGGAAGCCGCGGAGCCTCCCGGCGCAGCGGCTCAGGGGGTAGCTCAGCTACGCATATCGCCCTTGTCCATGAAGCGCTGATGCCAGGACAGCGCCTCGGTCAGGATGTGCGGCGTGTGCTGCGCACCCTGCTGGCGCGAGCGGTCGAAGTAATCCTGCAACTGGGCCCGGTAGTCCGGATGGGCACACTTGTCGATGATGACTTGCGCACGCTGTTTGGGCGACAGGCCGCGCAGATCGGCCAGACCCTGCTCGGTGACGATGATCTGGGTGTCATGCTCGGTGTGGTCCACATGCGAGCACATGGGCACGATGCAGCTGATCTTGCCGTCCTTGGCCACCGAAGGCGTGACAAAGAAGGACAGGTAGCCGTTGCGGGCAAAGTCGCCCGAGCCACCGATGCCGTTCATCATGCCCGTGCCCATGACATGGGTGGAGTTGATGTTGCCGTAGATGTCGGCCTCGATCATCGAGTTCATGGCGATGATGCCCAGGCGGCGCACCAGTTCGGGATGGTTGGAGATTTCCTGCGGGCGCAGGATGATGCGCTCGCGGTAGAAGTCGATGTTGTCCTCGAAATCCTTGTAGGCCGCGGCAGACAGCGAGATGGAGGTGGCCGAGGCCTTGCTCATCTTGCCAGCGCGCAGCAGATCCAGCATGCCGTCCTGCAGCACTTCGGTAAAGCCCAGCAGGTTCTCGAACGGGCCGGTCAGCAAGCCTGCCAGCACGGCATTGGCCACATTGCCCACGCCCGACTGGATGGGCAGCATTTCCTTGGGCAGGCGGCCCATCTTCATCTCGTGGGCCAGGAAGTCGATGATGTAGCCGGCTATTCTTTGGGAGTTTTCGTCCGGTGTGGCAAACACATTGTCGCGGTCTCCCTTGTGGGTCTCTACCACGGCGACAACCTTGGCGGGGTCCACCTTCAGGTAGGCATCGCCGATACGGTCGTCGGCATGCGTCATGTTGATGGGCATGCGGCGCGGCGGGATGGCCGTGCCGTAGTAGATGTCATGCATGCCCTCCATCCGGGCGGGCGGCTTGGTGTTGACCTCCAGAATCACCTTGTCGGCGATCTCCAGCCAGGTCTTGTTGTTGCCCACGGCCGTCGACGGGATCAGCAGGCCGTCGGCAGTCACGCCCAGCACCTCGATCACGGCGATGTTCATATGGCCCAGAAAGCCGAACCAGGCATGCTGCGCCACATGGGACAGGTGCATGTCGATGAAGTCGATCTCACCCGAGTTCACGGCCTTGCGCGCGATGGGATCGGTGTTGAAGGGCAGGCGCTGACCCAGGGCATGGGCTTCGGCCATCACGCCGTCGCACTCGGCGGCGGTGGACGCGCCGGTCCAGACATTGATCTTGTAGGGCTTGCCCTGGGCATGCTCGGCCTTGGCGCGGGCCGCAATGGCCTGGGGCAATGCCTTGGGGTAGCCGGCTCCGGTAAAGCCGCTCATGCCGACATTGACACCGTGGGGAATCAGGGCGGCGGCCTCTTCGGCCGTCATGACGCGCGAGAGGAATTCTGGGTAACGTACGCGATCTGCGATGGACATTGCATGCTCCAACTAAAAAAAACCGCCCGGGTAGGGCGGCATATCTCCAGCGAGAAATGTTACCAGCGCGGAACATTAATACCGGAACTCTCGGCAAAGGCCCCGCGCTGCTGTCAGGGGAATGTTCCCCCGATTACATGTTGGCACTCACTTAGCCTGTACCTTGGTTTCAGATTTGCGCTCGCCCATGGTCAGCAGTGCGTACAGGATGATGGCGCCGAAGGTGGCGCAGCCAATGCCGCCCAGCGCGAATTCGCCGAACCTCAGCGTGAATTCTCCGGTGCCCAGAATCAGGGTGATGGCAGCCACGATCAGATTCTTGGTGTCGGAAAAGTCCACCTTGTTGTCCACCCAGATCTTGGCGCCGGCAATGGCGATCAGGCCGAACACCACGATGGAGACACCGCCCATGACGGGCAGGGGAATGGCCTGGATCAGCGCACCGAACTTGGGCGAGAAGCCCAGCAGCACGGCCAGCAGGGCCGCCACGAAGAACACGGCCGTGGAGTAGATGCGGGTCGCCGCCATCACGCCGATGTTTTCGGCATAGGTGGTCACACCCGTGCCGCCGGCTGCGCCGGAGACCATGGTGGCAACGCCGTCACCGATGAAGGCCCGGCCCATGTACTGGTCCAGGTTCTTGCCCGTCATGGCAGTCACGGCCTTGATATGGCCCAGGTTCTCGGCCACCAGGATGATGACCACGGGCACGATCAGCAGCATGGCGTTGCTGGTGAACACCGGTGCATGGAAGCTGGGAATGCCGAACCAGGCGGCATTGAGCACGCCGCTCAGATCCACGGGCTTGCCCCAGCCCAGGCCGTTGGTGAAGACGGCGTAGAGCACGCTGGCAATGATCAGGCCAATCAGAATCAGCAGGCGCTGCAGCATGCCGCGCGTGAACACGGCCACCAGCGCCACGGAGACAAAGGTCAGCGCCTGCATCCAGGACTCGAAGTTGTTGGAGGCCATGTTCTTGATGGGAATCGAGGCCAGGTTCAGGCCGATGATGGCCACCACGGCGCCCGTCACCACGGGCGGCATGAAGCGTTCGATCCAGGCCGTGCCCACCATCTGCACCAGCAGGCCGACCAGCATGTAGACAAAGCCGCAGGCAATGATGCCGCCCAGCGCCACACCGATATTGGCGTTGGCAGGACCCTGGCTGGCCACATAGCCGGTGGCGATGTTGACCACGCCGATGAAGGCAAAGGAAGAGCCCAGATAGCTGGGCACCTTGCCGCCGGTGATGAGAAAGAAGATCAGCGTGCCGATGCCGCTCATCAACACCGCCAGATTGGGATCGAACCCCATGAGGATGGGAGCCAGCACCGTGGAGCCGAACATGGCGATCACGTGCTGGATACCCATCAAACCGGTCTGCGTCCAGGGCAGTCGCTCATCTGGGCCGATGACGCCACCGCCCTGCAAGACATCGGACGATCGCTCCGTCCATTGAAACATTCCCATCCCATCGCTCCTTGGAGATATAAAAAACGGAGCAGATTATGGCAAGCAGTGCTTGCCCGCTGGGGCCGTGCAAGCACTGGTAAACCAGGGACTGTGGTCTCTCGCACACGCAGGAAAACGGCTGCGCCAGATCAAACTATCAAATACATAGCTTGCAGCGCAATGCCTTCAAAGAATTAATCAATAAACAGATCTAATGTTGTTTATCAGCAAGCGCTAGCAGCTATCAAATTCACTGCTTCTGCTGCAGCGCACGTGCAATGCGGTCGCGCTTGACCGTGGGCTTGGGCACCTTGAACGGGAACCACATGCGCACATCCTCCTCCAGCCCGATGCCGTGCATGAAGTTGTAGATGGCCTTCTTGAGCGCCGCGCCCAGTGCGTCGTGATCGACGCCCGTGGGATCGATGAAGGGGCGGTCGTTCTTGGCAAAGTTGCCCTCGGGCAGCGGCGGCAGCTCGATGCCGTATTCCTCGGGGTTGAGACCCACGGGCGAGTGCACAGTACAGCTGAAGCGGTGAAAGAAGCCACTTTGAATGCAGCCGTTGAGAAACAGCTGGCGCACATACTCGAGCGCGTCCACCGTGTCCTGCACGGTCTGCGTCGGAAAGCCGTACATCAGATAGGCATGGACCAGGATGCCGGCCTCCGAGAACGCCTTGGTCACGCGTGCCACCTGGTCCACGGTCACGCCTTTTTTCATCAGCGCCAGCAGCCGGTCGGAAGCCACTTCCAGACCGCCGGAGATGGCGATGCAGCCGCTGTCGGCCATCAGCTCGGCCAGCTCTGGCGTGAAGGTCTTCTCAAAGCGCACATTGCCCCACCAGGAGATGCCGGCGTTGCGCGCAATCAGCTCCTGCGACAGCGCCTTGAGAGCCTTGGGCGGTGCGGCTTCATCGACAAAGTGAAAGCCGGTCTGGCCGGTCTCGGCGACGATGGCCTCGATGCGGTCGGCCAGCACGGCGGCGCTGGCGCCCTCGTAGCGGCCGATATAGTCCAGGCTCACATCGCAGAAGCTGCACTTCTTCCAGTAGCAGCCATGGGCCACGGTGAGCTTGTTCCAGCGCCCGTCGCTCCACAGACGGTGCATGGGGTTGAGCATGTCCAGCAGCGACAGGTATCTGTCCAGCGGCAGGCCATCCCAGGTGGGCGTGCCGACCTCGGCAAACGCAATGTCGGACTCCATCATGTTCACGTACTGCACCTTGCCGTCGTCGCCGCGCACAAAGGTGCGCACCAGGCGCGATCTGCCGCGCTCGCCGCGCAGATGCTCGAGCAGCGCCAGCAGCGGGCGTTCCCCCGCATCCAGCGTCACGAAGTCGAAGTAGTCGAACACGCGCGGCTCTGCCAGCTCGCGCAGCTCGGTGTTGACAAAGCCGCCGCCCAGCACGGTGGCAATCTGCGGGAAGCGCCGCTTTATGGTCTGGGCAATGCGAAACGCCGCATAGGCCGAGCCCGGAAAGGGCACGGACAGCAGCACCACCGTGGGCTGGTGACGCTCCACGGCCTCCAGCGTCAGGCGCTCCAGCACCTCGTCCACCAGATTGGGCTCTGCCGCAAGGGCATTGGCCAGCGGATCGAAAGTGGGCTGGCTGCCGGCCAGCGACTCGGCATAGCGCACGAACTCGAAGCGCTCGTCCACGGCATCGCGCAGCACATCGGCCAGATCGTTGAGGTACAGCGTGGCCAGATGCTTGGCCTTGTCGTGCAGTCCCAGGGCCCCGAAAGCCCAGCCCAGCGGATCGCCGCCTTCCTCGTCCTCGTACACGTCCAGCGTGGCAAAGCGCGGGCCTTCGGGCAGAAAGTGGCGCCCCACGATGCGGTGGGCCAGCGTGGAGTCTCGCCCCTGCAAAAAGGCAATCGTGGGCGCAATCGTGGCCAGATAGCGTTCCTGCTGCGCGACAAAGGACTGCACGGCAGGCGTGTGCTGCTTGGCAGGCAGGCTCTGGATGCGTTCGGCCACGGCGCGCAGGCCATCGGGCGAGAGCAATTGCAGCACCAGAGCCAGCGCCAGGTCTTCCTGCATGGCGGTGATGCCGCGCGAGCGCAGAAAGCCGGTCAGATAGGCCGTGGAGGGGTAGGGAGTGTTGAGCTGCGTCATCGGCGGAATGACGGCCAGCACGCGGGTGGGCAAAGCGGACATGGGGTGCGGGTCGCCGGCATGCGCCGTTGACGGTGTAGACAGGCCCTGATTATCGGTTTGACCGCGCATCCGTGCTGCACAGGTGACATCTGCGGGGGCCACCACCAATGACTTGCACGGACTGCAGCGCTAGGCTGAGGCCATGTCCTGTGCCTCCCCAAACACCGCCCCCTATATTCCCCAGATCCGGCTGTACCAGAACTGGCTGCGTGAAACGCGCGGCCTGAGCTTCGCCGACTACGACGCGCTGTGGCGCTGGTCGACCAGCGATCTCGATGCCTTCTGGCAAAGCATCTGGGATTACTTCGACCTGCAGTCGCCCACGCCGCACAGCGCGGTGCTGGCCAGCAACACCATGCCCGGCGCTCAGTGGTTCCCGGGCGCGCAGGTGAACTATGTGCAGCAGGTGCTGCGGCATGTCCAGCCGGCCCATGCCGCCGGCATGCCGGCCGTCATCAGCCGCAACGAGCAGGGCCTGCAGCGCGAGCTGAGCTGGCCCGAGCTGCAGCGCCAGGTGGCGGCCCTGGCCCTGCACCTGCGCGCGCAGGGCGTCGCCAAGGGCGACCGCGTCGCGGCCTATCTGCCCAATATTCCCGAGGCCATGGTCGCCTTTCTGGCCTGTGCCAGCCTGGGCGCCATCTGGAGCATCTGCGCACCCGACATGGGCACCCATGCCGTGCTCGACCGCTTCAAGCAGATAGCGCCCAAGGCGCTGATCGCCGTGGACGGCGTGCATTACGCTGGCAAGGACATAGACCGCCGCGAGGTCCTGCAGGAGCTGCGCCGAGGCCTGCCCAGCGTGCAGCACGTGGTGCTGGTGCCCAATCTGGATACCTCGATAAAGATAGCTGACACCGCAGACTACACCAGCGTTACAGCGAGAAATGATGCAGATACCGCTGCCTTTGAGCCCGAATGGCTGGCGTTCGACCATCCGCTGTGGATCGTCTACTCCAGCGGCACCACCGGCCTGCCCAAGCCCATAGTCCACGGTCATGGCGGCATGGTGCTGGTGGCCCTGCAACTCAAGGGTCTGCACAACGACATCGGCTGCAGCTACGAGCCCAACAGCTGGGGCGAGCGCTACCACTGGTACAGCTCCACGGGGTGGGTGATGTGGAATGCCCAGGTCTCGGGCCTGCTGGGCGGCACAACCTGCGTGATCTTTGACGGCAGCCCTGGCGGCAGCAAGGACAAGCCCGACTGGGGCACGCTGTGGCGCTTCGCGGCAGAGACCGGCGTGACCAGCTTTGGCTCAGGCGCGGCCTTCTACGCCAACTGCATGAAGGCCGGTATCGATCTGCCCGCCTGCGGCGATCTGTCACGCATACGCGGGCTGGGCAGCACGGGCTCGCCGCTGTCTGCCGAAGTGCAGCAATGGGGTTCAGACCAATTCGAGAAACTGGGCCGCGCCAATATTTGGTGGAACAACCTGTCTGGAGGGACAGATTTTGCTGGTGCCTTTATCGGTGGCAACCGCGATCTGCCGCTGGTGCCCGGCGTCATGCAATGCCGCCAGCTGGGCGCGGCCGTCGAAGCCTGGAACGAAGAGGGCCTGCCCGTGATGGACGAGGTCGGCGAGCTGGTCTGCACCCAGCCCATTCCGTCCATGCCGCTGTTCCTGTGGGGAGACACGGACGGGAAAAGATACCTGTCCAGCTATTTCGACATGTATCCCGCCGGTCATGGCCGCCAACCCGGCGGCGGCGACGGCCCGCAAGAGATGGGGCCGGTCTGGCGCCATGGCGACTGGATCAAGCTGCTCGGCGAGGGCGGCTGCATCATCTACGGCCGCAGCGACGCCACCATCAACCGCCACGGCCTGCGCATGGGCACCAGCGAGATCTACAGCGCCGTAGAGGCCCTGCCCGAGGTGCTGGACAGCATGGTGGTGGACCTCGAATATCTGGGCAAGGACAGCTATATGCCGCTGTTTGTCGCCCTGCGACCCGGCGTGGAGCTGGATGCGGCCCTGCGCGAGCGCATCAACAAGGCCATCCGCTCGGCGCTGTCGCCCCGCTTTGTGCCCGACGATATCTTCGCCGTGGCCGAGATACCGCGCACGCTCAGCGGCAAGAAGCAGGAGCTGCCCATCAAGAAGCTGCTGCTGGGCCAGCCCCTGGCCAAGGTGGTCAACAAGGACGCCATGGCCAACCCCGGCTGCCTGGACTGGTATGAGGGCTTTGCCAGGGAATACCTGGCCAGGGCCGAAGCAGGCGCGGTGTCCTGACGCGGCAGGCGCGGAGCAAGGGCCTGGGCGGCCCCACCGCTTTGCAAAGAAATGCCGTCCCTTCTTGGGGCTCAGTGCCCCTGAAAGCGGGCGGCTCTTTTTTCGCGCCAGGCCGCACCGCCTTCCTTCAGATCGGCCGACTCGATGGTGGCCTGCACGGCGGCATCGATGGCGGCCCTGTCATGCACGCCGCGAGCAATGGCGTTGAGGTGTTTCTTCATGCCCAGCAGCGCCAGCGGCGCCATGCCGGCCAACGTAGTCTGCAGCTGCACCACGTGCTCGCAGATATCGGTGCCGTCCACCAGATCGGTCAGAAAGCCGCAGTCCTTCATGGCCTGGGCCTGCAGCTTCTCGCAGCTCAGGAACAGGCGCTTGGCCGTATCCAGGCCCAGGCGGGTCACATAGCGCTCCAGGCCCGAGCGGTAAAAATGCAGGCCCAGCCGCGCGGCAGGCATGAACATCTGGCTGTTGCCCCCACCGACGCGGAAATCGCAGGCCAGCGCCATATCGGTGGCGCCGCCAAACACGCCGCCCTGAATCGCGGCGATGGTCACGGGGCGGCAGTTCTCGATGGCGTCCACCATTTCACCGAAGGAGCTGCCCTCGTTCTGGCTGTTGGCAATCTCGCCAATGTCATAACCGCTGCAGAAATGCTTACCCACCGCCTGCAGCGTCAGCACCAGCACCGCAGGGCTGGCGTTGACCTCATCGATCTGGCGGCGCAGCACGATCAGGTCTTCGGGCAGCAGTTTGTTGGCAACTTCGGGGCGGCGCAAGGTGATGCTGGCACAGGCGCCCTGGATCAAAAGCTCTGGAGACATGACTGTATTTTCATCCAGACCAGCACAAACAGAGGCCTCTGAGGTGCATCAAGTGTTGCAGTGCAAACACTCGGTGACCATATCTTTTGCCGGTAGGCAGGTACACTTTGTCGTCCTCATAGAGCACCTGATGTGCGCTGATCCCATCCATGTCTGTTGAATCGACCGGCGCCGAGCGCCCCAGCTTTGACCTCAAGAGCGCACAACTGCCGGTGCTTTCCGTGGTACTTCGCAGCACCGACATGCAGGCGCTGGCCCAGGATCTGGCCCGCCGTCTTGCCGACGACCCGGATTTCTTCGACAACGACCCCGTGCTGATCGATCTCAGCCAGGTGCGCGAAGCAGAGGAAGAAATCGACTTCCCGGCCCTGGTCGAGGCCCTGCGCAACCACCGCACCGTGCCCGTTGCCGTGCGCAGCGGCAGCGAGGCCCAGATGGAAGCAGCCAAGGCCCTGGGTCTGAGTGCAGCCCCCGATGCCATGCTGACGCGCCGCGCCGAGCCCCAAGTCCACGAAATCATTCGCGAAGTGGAGGTCGAGGTGCCTGCTCCGCTGGCCGATGCCGTCATCGTGGATAGGCCGTTGCGCTCGGGCCAGCGCGTCTATGCCAAAGGCACCGACATTGTGGTTCTGGACATGGTCAGCTATGGTGCCGAGGTGATTGCAGACGGCAACGTCCATGTCTATGCGCCTCTGCGCGGCCGCGCCGTGGCCGGGGCCAGCGGCAATACCAGCGCAAGAATTTTTAGCACTTGCATGGAGGCGCAACTGCTTTCCATCGCAGGTATCTACCGCACAATTGAAACCGATCTCCCCAAAGAAGTCGCCGGCAAAGCAGCCAAGGTGCGCCTGGAGGGAGAAAGCATCGTTATCGAGCCGGTATGAGAGACACACCGGACACCCTATCAACCTGCCCCATTTGTCTTAAAGGAATCGTGCAAACATGGCCAAAATCGTCGTCGTGACCTCCGGCAAAGGCGGTGTCGGCAAGACCACCACCAGCGCCAGCTTCGCATCCGGCCTCGCACTGCGCGGCCACAAGACCGCAGTGATTGACTTCGATGTGGGTCTGCGCAATCTCGATCTGATCATGGGCTGCGAACGCCGCGTGGTCTATGACCTCATCAATGTCATCCAGGGCGAAGCCAATCTGAACCAGGCCCTGATCAAGGACAAGCAGTGCGAGAACCTGTTCGTGCTGGCCGCCTCGCAGACCCGAGACAAGGAAGCCCTCACGCAGGAAGGCGTGAAGAAGGTGCTGGACGACCTGTCCGCCATGGACTTCGAGTTCATCATCTGCGACTCGCCCGCCGGCATTGAAAGCGGTGCGCTGATGGCCATGCACTATGCCGAAGAGGCCCTGGTGGTGACCAACCCCGAAGTCTCTTCAGTGCGTGACTCCGACCGTATTTTGGGCATGCTCAGCTCCAAGACTGAGCGTGCGGTCAAGGGCGAGCGCATCAAGGAGCATCTGCTGATCACGCGCTACAACCCCAATCGCGTCGAAGACGGCCAGATGCTGTCGCTGGAGGACATCCAGGACATTCTGCGCATCGAGCTGATCGGCGTGATCCCCGAATCCGAAACCGTGCTCCAGGCCTCCAACCAGGGCATTCCCGCCGTGCACATGCAGGGCACGGATGTGGCCGAGGCCTATCAGGATGTGGTGGCACGCTTTCTGGGCGAAGAAAAACCCATGCGCTTTACCGAAGCCGTCAAACCCGGTTTCTTCAAGCGCATGTTTGGCGGGAGGTAAGCCTTATGTCCATGTTGTCGTTTCTGCTCGGGGAGAAGAAGAAGTCCGCTTCGGTCGCCAAGGAGCGTCTGCAGATCATTCTCGCGCGCGAGCGCGTGGGCGGCGAAAGCGGCAAGCCCGACTATCTTCCGGCCCTGCAAAAAGAGCTGATGGCCGTGATTTCCAAGTATGTGGACATCAACCCCAATGACATCAAGGTACAGCTGGAGCGCCAGGAAAACCTTGAGGTTCTGGAAGTCAAGATCGAGCTGCCGGACGCCGCGCGCGGCTGATGCCGACTCACTCTCTCAAGCGTATGCATGACGCTTGATGGATAAGAAATGGGCCTGAATAGGCCCATTTTTCATTGCGGTGTCGCCCTGCGCGCCCCGCAGTGCGAACTGCGCGGAGTGTCGTTTCTTATTCGCGCACCGGCTCCCGCATGGTCACCAGCTCCTCGGCCACGGTCGGGTGTATGCCTATGGTCGAATCGAACTGCTGCTTGGTCGCGCCGCATTGCAGCGCCACGGCAAAGCCCTGCATCAGTTCGCCCGCACCCTCGCCCACCATATGCACGCCGCGCACGCGCTGGTCGGCCGTGGAGACGATGAGCTTGAGGAAGACATTCTCGGGCTCGGCCCCCATGCGGTTGGTCAGCGGCCTGAAGCCGGACTGGAAAACCTGCACCGCACCGAAGCGCTCGCGCGCCACCTCCTCTGACAGGCCCACGGTGCCCACCTGCGGATGGGAAAACACCGCCGTCGGCACCAGCTCGTAGTCGGGAGCGCTCTTGCCGCCCTGGCCGAACAGGTGATGGGCGAGCACTGTCCCCTCGGCCAGCGCCACGGGCGTCAGAGCCATGCGATCGACCACATCGCCCACGGCATGGATGGATGGCACATTGCTGCAGAAATGCTGATCCACCTCGATGGCGCCCTTGTCGTTGACCTTGACGCCCGCAGCCTCCAGCCCCAGCCCTTGGATCAGGGGCACGCGACCCGTGGCATACATCACGCAGTCCACGACCAGTTGCTCGCCGCTCTTGAGCTGCAGATGCAGGCCGTCCGCCTGCTTGTCAATGGCCTGAATTTCATCCTCCCAACGGAAGTTCACGCCCAACTGGGCCATCTCCTGGCCCAGATGCAGACCCAGGTCTGCATCAAAGCCGCGCAGCAGCTGCTGGCGGCGGTGCAGCAGGGTCGTCTCGGCGCCCAGACCGTTGAAGATGGAGGCGAACTCCACGGCGATATAGCCTCCGCCCACGACCACCACCCGCCTGGGCAGATGCGGCAGATGGAAGGCCTCGTCAGAGCTGATGGCATGCTCCACACCAGGAATATCGGGCAGGCTGGGCGTTCCGCCCGTTGCAATCAGGATATGGCGGGCATGGATGGTCTGGCCGTTCACCAGCACGCTGTGCGGCCCCGAGAGCGCCGCACGGCCGTGGACAAGGGTAATGCCTGCGCCGGCCAGCATGCGGCCGTAGACGCCGTTCAGGCGCTCGATTTCGCGGTCCTTGTTGGCAATCAGCGTGGGCCAGTCGAACTGGGGATGCTCCAGCTGCCAGCCAAAGCCCCGGGCCTCCTCGGCCAGCTGGCTGAAATGCGCGGCATGGCTGAGCAGCTTCTTGGGGATGCAGCCCACGTTGACGCAGGTGCCGCCCAGTTGGGCAGCTTCCACCACAGCCACACGGGCCCCCAGACCGGCTGCCACACGGCTGGCGCGCACGCCGCCCGAGCCACCGCCTATGACCAGAAAGTCGTAATCAAAGTCTTGTTGCTGCATGTTCTGTCTCGCTGTTTGGGAGGTTCAAAGCAGATGCTTGCTGCTTTGAACTCTACAAGACAAGACTGCCGCAGGTGGTTTAACGCAGCGTTAAACCACCTGCCCGACCCAGTTTGATTGGCGGGCGGCTCAGAACGGTTTGTCGCCCATGACCGTGGCGCGGTGCATGCGGCGCACGGCCGGGAAATAGTCCTGAATCGCGTAATGCTGGGTGGAGCGGTTGTCCCACATGGCGATGGTGTTGGGCTCCCAGCGCAGACGCATCTGGTATTCCAGAATCGCGGGCTGGCGCAGCAGATAGTTCATCAGATCCTGTTGCTGGGCATGAATTTCGTTGGCCGAGCGGAAGCTGGCAAAGTTCGAGCTGAAGTTGGCGAAATGCGTGACGAAGGTCTCGTTGACGTAGAGAATCTTCTGCCCGCTTTCGGGGTGGGTACGCACCACCGGGTGCACCACGGGCGGGTATTTGCCGCGGGCCTGGGCCTGCTCTGCAGGCGTCATGCGCGCACCGAACGAGGGCAGGATGTCATGCACGGCGTACAGGCCGGTAATCTGCTGCTTGCGCGCCTCGGGCAGCTGCTCGTAGGCCTGCTCCATATTGATCCAGACCGTGTCGCCGCCGACCTCGGGGCACTCCACGCAGCGCAGCACCGAGGCCATGGAAGGCCTCTCGCGCCAGGAGACATCGGTGTGATAGACGTTCTCGGTGCCAGGGATCTTGCTGTTGCCGCCGAGAAGCACCAGCTCGGCATGGTCGGGGTGATGGGGAAATACCGGATGAAGCTCCAGCTCGCCGAAGCAGCGCGCAAACGCCACATGCTGGGCAGGCGTGATGTTCTGCTCGCGAAACACCAGCACCTTGTGCGCCACCAGCGCCTGGCGCAGCTCGCGCGCCTGCTCCTCGCTCATGGGCTGGCGCAGGTCTATGCCCGAAACCTCCACGCCTATGGCGGGAGAGATGCGCCTGAGCTCGATCCCCGTGCTGCTTGCCGCGGCCACCTTGCGCTGGGTATGGGCCGGCCTGTCTTCGCAATCGATCATGATGTGTCTCCAAAGCGTTGCAACCACTGTCCTCGGGCCTGACACAGCAGGCCTGGGGGCAATCTAGGGCGGGCCTTGGAGATCGGTATCGTTCAAGCCGACTAGGTAGGGTTCCCAGTCGGCAGCAGGCACTACCTGACGAAGCCGTGGGCGTGCATATGGCCCGAGTGGTAGAGCAGCGGTGCGCGGTCGGTATGGTGCTCGCAGCGATCCACCTCGCCAATGAAGAGCAGATGATCGCCCTCCTCATGCTGGCGCAGATTGCGGCATTCGAAGACGGCGCTGCAGCCCTCCAGCAGCGGCACACCATGCTCGGAGTCATGATGCGGCGTATGGCTGAAACGGTCCGCACCCTTGCGTGCAAACAGCTCGGCCAGCGGCTTTTGCGAAGCCGCCAGCACATGAATCGCGTAATGCGTGCTGTGGCGGAACACGGGCAATGAGTTGGCCTTCAGACCCAGGCTCCAGAGCACCAGCGAGGGTGCCAGCGACAGCGCGTTGAAGGAGCTGACCGTGGAGCCCACTGCATGGCCCTCTGCACTGCGCGCCGTGATGATGGTCACGCCGGTGGCAAATTGCCCCAGCGCATCGCGAAATTCGCGCTGCGAGAAAGGCAAGGCCGAACGCAAGACGGAGGTAGGCAAGGCGGAGTTCACGAAATTCAGAGCTCAGGTCAGCGCCCACAACGGTGCGCCACGGTTCAAGATCAGCAGATCCAAAGAGCATCTGCAGGACTTGATCAATTATCAACTTGAACCTTGCCGGTCACAATCCGTAAGGGCTTAAGGCCAGAATAATCAATTTTGATAGCTTCTTGCGCAGGAATACAAAGGCCTGCAGGCCAAAATCTATCAATACTAGGTCTGAGCTGCCAGCAGCGTTTGACCGGCCTGCTGCGCCAGCCAGCTGCCGGCCTTGGCCTTGCTGCAGCGTTGCAGCTGCATCAGCAGCTCGTGCTCGGGCCAGGGCAGGGCATGGCGCTCGCACAGGTCCTGCTGCATGCGCGCCAGCAAGGCCGCCGCCATCTCGGCATCGGCCAGCGCCCGGTGGGCGCGCCCCGTGGAGGGCAGTTGCAGATAGCGAGCCAGATTGCCCAGGCTGTGGCTGGGCGCCTGCGGGTAGATGCGGCGCGACAGCAGCACGGTGCAGGCAAAAAGCTGGGGGGCGGCTTCGCCCGCCAGCGCCAGCTCGGCCTGCCAGAACTTGCTGTCGAACGATGCGTTGTGGGCCACCATGGGCGCGCCGCCCACAAAGCGGGCCGCATCGCGCATCACCTCGGCGGCGGGCGGCGCCGTGCGCAGCATCGCGTTGGTAATGCCGGTAAGTTCGGTGATGAAGGGCGAGACCCAGGCCCCGGTCTGCATCAGGCTCTGGAAGCGGTCCACCACGCGGCCCTGCTCCAGCAGCACGATGGCCACCTCGGTGGCCCTGGCGCCCTGGGCGGGCGTCATGCCCGTGGTTTCAAAGTCGATGACGGCAATCGCAGCACTCATGACTGCATTGTGCCGTGACCAGAGCCTCAGTCCTGGCCCAGCTCGTCTTCGCCGGGCAGACCCAGGCTTTGCACCACATGCTCGAGGATGCGGAACAGCTGCTCGCTCTCGGCGCTGCCCAGCTGCTCCTCGATCTCGGTGTAGATGGTCTCGAAGTGCGGCACGATCTGCGCCACCATCTCCTGGCCGGCAGACGTGAGGGCAAACTCGGAGCCCCGCAGGTCGGCCACATGGCGGCCGCGCTTGATGAGCAGGCGCCCTTCCAGCGTCTTGAGCAGGCGCGAGAGGCTGGGCATGCTGATGAAGGTCAGCTGCGACAGCTCCATGGGACGCAGGCGCCTGTCGGCCACCCACATGGTGCGCAGCACGCGCCATTGCTGCTCGGTCAGGCCGTGCGCACGCAGCGAGGGACGAAAGCGCACCATGACCGCCTCGCGGGCCTTGAGCAAAGCCATGGGCAATGAGCGCGCAAAGGAACGTGAGGTTTCAAGGGCAGGAGTGATGTCGTGCTGGATCATGGCATGGACGAGTTGCTGGCGTGATTGTATGTAAGAGCCCCACGCAGCGATACCGTCAATCCGGGCAAAAGAGTCAGCCAGCCCGTACTCGTCCTGCAGTCCTATGCCCTGTCTCAGGCGGACGCAATCCGCGCGCCGCGAGCGACCTCGGGTGCCGGCTCATCCCAGAACCGGAAATCCAGCGCCGGGCGCTCGCCGCTCATCAGCGCCGCCATGGCCTTGCCCGAACCCGCACCATGTGTCCAGCCCAGGGTGCCATGCCCGGCATTGACCCAGATTCCGGCAGCCTGGGTAGCTCCGATGCAGGGAATATTGCTGGGCGTGGCGGGCCGCAGACCACACCAGAACTGCGGATCGCCGCCCTGCTCGGGCAGGCGCGTGTCGCAGACGCCGGGCATCAGCTCCTCCACGCGCCTGACCAGCATCTCGCAGCGCGCCCTGGCCGTGGGTGTGTCCAGACTCAGATCGAAGCCACCGAGCTCTATGGTGCCGGCCACACGCAGGCGGTTGCCCAAACGGCTCATGGCGACCTTGCGGCTGTCGTCGATGGTGGAGACCATGGGAGCCTTTTCAGGCAGCAGCAGCGGCAAGGTAGCGCTATAGCCCTTGCCCGGATAGATGGGAACCTTCACACCCAGAGGCCCCAGCAGCAGCGGTGTGTATGAGCCGCAGGCGACCACCACGCCATCCGCGCTCATCATGCGCCGAGCGCCATCGCTGCCGTCGCGAATCTGCACCCGGGCAGGCCTGCCCCGGCGCGCCGGCTGCAGGCCCAGAATGTCGTGGCCGTAGAGGAACTGCACACCGGCCTGGGCACAGAGACCGGCCAGCTTTTCGGTGAACAGACGCGCATCACCGGACTCGTCGGTGGCGGTGAACGTGCCACCCGCAATCTGCGCCGCATAGGGCGTGAATGCGGGCTCGATGGCCAGCAGCTCGTCGCGGCTGACCAGACGGCGCTGCACGCCGTATTGCCGCATCAGCTCCACGCCCTCGGCGGCCTCGGCAAACGCCTGCGGACTGCTGTAGAAATGGGCAATGCCGCGCTCCAGCCGCTCGAACTCGATACCGGTCTTCTGGACCATGTCCTTGAGCGCCACATGACTGTAGGCGCCCAGGGCCACGATCTGCTGCACATTGCGCGCAAAGGCACGGTCGTTGCACTGGGCCAGGAACTGCAGGCTCCAGCGCCATTGGGCAGGATCGAGCTGCGGCCTAAACAGCAGCGGCGCCTGTTTGTCGAACATCCATTTGAGCGCCTTCCAGGGCGCCTGGCGATTGGCCCAGGGCTCGCAGTAGCTGACCGAGATCTGTCCGCCATTGGCATAGCTGGTCTCCAGGGCCGGACCGCTCTGGCGGTCCACCACGGTGACTTGATGACCGCGCTCGCGCAGATGCCAGGCGGTGCTGATGCCGATGATGCCGGCGCCCAGGACGATGATGTTCATGCAGCCAGTGTCTGCACTCTTGCAGGCAAACAAAAGCAGCATTAAATTTTCAGCAGTTTCATCAGAAATGCTAATGGAATTGCCATGAGTTCCTGGGACCCTGTTGCGCTGGAATGCCTGGCCGCCATCGTGGAGGAAGGCGGCTTCGAGCGCGCGGCGCAAAAGCTGCACATCACCCAGTCGGCCGTGTCCCAGCGCCTGCGGGCGCTGGAGGCGCAGGTGGGCTCGGTGCTGGTGGAGCGCACGCGCCCCGTCAAGCCCACCAGCGCCGGGCGGCTGCTGCTCAAACATGCCAAACAGCTACGCCTGCTGCGCGCCGATCTCGCGCATGAGCTGCAGGAGCTGGCACCGCAGACCGGGCAGAGTCTGGCCGGCGAAATCGTCTCCATCGCCATCAATGCCGACAGCATTGCCACCTGGGCCATGACGGCTCTGGACGAGCTGGTGAAGAGCGGCCTGCCGCTGGAGGTGGTGGTCGACGACCAGGACTTCACGCAGGAGCTGCTGCGATCGGGCCAGGTCATGGGCTGCGTCACCACGCTGAGTCAGGCCATGCGCGGCTGCACGGTGCAGCCCCTGGGCGCCATGCGCTATGTGGCCGTGGCCTCGGCCGAGTTTGCGCGGCAAAGACTGCCGCAGGGGCTGACGCGCAAGAACTTCAACCAGCTGCCCTATCTGTCCTTCAACCGCAAGGACGATATGCAGGCCGAGTTCGTGGCGCGTTGCCTGGGTCTGCGCAATGTGTCGCTGCAGCATCAGATTCTGCTGCCCAGCTGCGAGGCGCAGGTGCGCGCCGTGCGTGCCGGCTGGGGCGTGGGCGTGCTGCCGCAGCTGCTGGTGCAGCCCGCGCTGGATGCCGGTGAGCTGATCGACGTGGCAGCAGGCCATGTGCTGTCCATCGCGCTGTTCTGGCATTGCTGGAATCTGGAGTCACGCGTGCTGGCCCGTGTCAGCCAGGCCTTGCTGGGTAAGGCCCGGCAAGTGCTGCAAGCTGTTTGATGCTGACAAGAAAAAAGGCCGTGCTTTGCAGCGCGGCCTTGAGAGCTTGATGTCAAACGGAGGTACTTTGGTTTTTGTAGCTGTGGACGCTCATCCATCCTTGATTTGAAGCTGATTTATGCCTGATATGTATGCATATCAAGCGTAAGCAGCTATGAAAATCAGCGAATCAGCAACACGGGGATGGTGCAGCCCGCCAGCACCTGCGAACTGACCGAGCCCATGACCAGACGGCCCAGCGCACCGTGGCCGTGCGTGCCCATGGCGATCAGGTCGAACTTGCCGTCCTGGGCAGCATGGATGATGGTGTCGGCAATGGGGCCGACCTTGGCGATGCTCTGCGCCTCGACGCCACGCCCCTTCAGGAACTCCAGCACGGGCTGCAGGATCTTGGCGGATTCTTCGTCGTAGTACTGCTCCACCACTTCCTTGCCCAGCGCAGCGCGTGCACGAGGCGGCAGCAGCGGCTGCACGGTGATGATGGTGTACTCGTGGCCCGTGCCCAGCATCTCCTGATGCGAGGTCAGATAGGCCAGCATTTTCTGGGTGTAGGCACTTCCGTCCACAGCGAGCAAGATCTTCATACCAATTTCTCCTTGTTGATGTCCCAAGCCTAAGGGCTGGGGACAGTCAGCATCTTGACTTGGCTCAAGTCAATTGTCGATGCCGGCAGAAAGTCCTCCTGCTCTCCCTTGCGGGCATAACCAAGAGGATTGGCCACCACACGGCATTGCCATTCGCTGCCGTCCTCGCGCTGGCCGCGCGCGATGTAGTCGCTGGCGCAATGCAGATGGCCGTGCAGCCAGAGCTGGGCATGGGGCAGAAAGTCGTCCATCACATTGCAGAAACCGGCCGTACCGGGCACCAGACCGTAGCGCGGATCGGCACTGCGCAGGCTGGGCGCAAAGTGGGTCACGGCCACCGTGGGTCCGTCAAAAGGCTGCTGCAGCGCAACGCGCAGCCAGTCCTGGCAAAGCAGGCTTTCCTCGCGCATGGGCGCGGCCAGAAACGGCTCGCCCTGGCGACTGCCGCCGGTCTTTTGCAGATAGAAATTGGCGGCGCGAAAGGCCTTCTCGCGCAGCTTGTGCAAGCGCGTGGCATCGCTCACGCCTTCATGCATGGCCATGGCGTCGAAGTCGCTCCACAGCGTAGTGCCGATGAAACGCACCCCGTCCATGACCACGGTTTCACGGTCGAGCCAGATCAGGCCCAGCCTGTCGCACACACGCTGCAGGCGCAGCCGTGCCTCATCGAAGTCCTGCATGTCGTATTCGTGATTGCCGGGCACGAACAGCACGGGTGTGGGCCAGGCCGCGTATTGCGGCAGCGGCGAGAAACGCTCCAGCCCGAAGTTCTCGCCGTCGACCTGGGTGCTGCTCTGGTAGGAGCCGATGTCGCCGGCCAGCACCAGCACATCGGCGCCCGCGGCTGGCTGGGCCACGAATTGGGGGTGGACTTCGAGGTGCAGGTCGGACAGCAGCTGGATCTTCATGTGGCTAGTTTAGTCAACCATGGTGAGTGACCTGGGCCGAACCGTTGGCAAAGGTGATCTCGGCCGAGCGCGTCAGCGTTTTCAGCAGCCAGTCATAGGCCTGCGGATGCGGGCCGCGCCGACGCCACAGTGCATCCACATGCACGGGCGTGACATCGAAGGGCAGATCGCGCAGCTCCAGCTGCTCGCTCATGCCGGTCACGGGCACAAAATGGCGCGGCAGGATGGTCAGCAGATCGGAGTTGATCACCACGCGCGCCGCGGTGAAGAACTGGTTGACGGTGAGCACCACTTCGCGCGAGCGCCCCAGCGAGGCCAGGGCCTCGTCGATGAAGCCGAAGGAGCGGCCCGAGAAGCTGACCAGCATATGGCGTGCCGCGCAATAGTTGTCCAGCGTCAGCGGAACATGCGCCAGCGGATGGCCTTTGCGCATCACGCACAGGTACTCGCCCTCATACAGACGACGGCTGTCAAACGCCACCAGACCGCCAGCCTGGGCACGCGCCGTCAGATCGGCCAGCACGGCGGGAAAATAGCCCACGGCCATATCGGCCTCGCCATCATCGAGCAAGGACCTTGGATCGCGCGTGGTCAGCGGCAGCAGGCGTATGCCCAGGCCCGGAGCCTCGCGCGCCAGAATCGGGTAAAGCGGCGGAATCAGCGTGGCCGCCGTGGCGTCGGCCATGGCGATCACGAATGTGGTGGCGGCCGTCTCGGGATCGAACTCATCGGGAGCCAGAGCGCCCTCCAGATGCTGCAGGGCCTCGCGTATCACCGGCCACAGGGCCTGGGCGCGCGGCGTGGGCTCCACGCCCTGTCCCTGGCGCACCAGCAACTCGTCGCCCAGGACATCGCGCAGCCGACGCATGGCATTGCTGACCGCAGGCTGGGTGATGCTGAGCTTGTGCGCCGCGCGCGTGAGGCTGCGCTCGGACATGACCTCGTCGAAGACGCGCAGCAGATTGAGATCCAGAGAACGAAAGTTCAAAGACATGGCATCACCCAATACATCACTGCTGTGAATGCTACAGATTCAAAATATAAATTTGAACACACCTAGGGTAATCCCTATAGTTACACCTATTCCCCGGGCAATTCGCCAAAAGCGTGGGTCAAAGGGTTAACTGCCATGAGCAACTTTATTTACAACTCCTACTGTGTCGAGCACCCTGGTGTGGTGCGTATCTATCAAGCCAGCGATGAACGCATGGCCGCCATTGCCGCCGAGCACGAGGCGCAATCCCAGTCCAGGTCGTACTGGATGGTGCTGGCCGTAGTGCTGGCAGCCCTGGCCGCCGGCGTCTTCCAGGCTACCGAGACCTGGAGCGACGGTCATATGATGGCCGCCTGGATGGTTCTGTGGGCCATGGCTTTCGCCAGCATCGCCCTGTTCTCCCAGCCCGCCCGCCGCGCCATCAATCTGGTGCGCACCGGCTACCGCGCCTGGGTCAAGAGCCGCCAGCAAGCTGCTGCCGATGAACGCGTCTGGAACGCTGCGCTGCAAGATGCCCGCCTGATGGCCGATCTGGCCCGTGCCATGGATCGCCAGAGCCGCTAAGCTCCGCGCCTCTCCGAAGAAAGCCGCTGCCCACAAGGCCAGCGGCTTTTTGCATGGGGGAATAGAGTCAAACAAGCCTCTATCCCAGATTCAGAAAGCGCTTATAGCTACAAAAATAAAAGCAAATAAAAAGCCCTGCTGAAAAAAATCAGCAGGGCTTTTTTAATGTGCACAGTCTCGGTCAGGGACACCGCGCAAAGGCCGCCCCGCCGCACTGGTGTCGTCCCCCTCCCATAGCGCGAAGCGCGTAGAGAGAGAGGGGGAAGCCGCGCAGCGGCTCAGGGGGAGAATCAAGCGCTCAAGCGCTTTTCCAGCTCAGCCTTGGTATCCAGCATGGCCTTGGGCAGGTTGTAGGCCAGCTTGTCGAAATGCTCGCCGTGCAGCTTCATTTCCTCGGCCCAGGCAGCCTTGTCGATATTGGTCACGCTGTCGAACTGGGCAGCGTTGAAGTCCAGGCCGTTCCAGTTGATTTCAGCGTACTGGGGCGCAATGCCAAAGGCGGTTTCCTGACCTTGAGCCTGGCCTTCCAGACGGTCGATCATCCACTTCAGCACGCGCATGTTTTCGCCGTAGCCGGGCCAGACGAACTTGCCTTCGGCGTTCTTGCGGAACCAGTTGGTGGTGAAGATCTTGGGCAGGGTTGCGCCCTGGCCTTCGATCTTGGCGCCCAGGTCCAGCCAGTGCTGGAAATAGTCGCTCATGTTGTAGCCGGCAAAGGGCAGCATGGCGAAGGGGTCGCGACGAACCACGCCTTGCGCGCCAAAGGCGGCGGCGGTGGTCTCGGAGCCCATGGTCGCAGCCATGTACACGCCTTCGGTCCAGTCGCGTGCTTCGGTCACCAAAGGCACGGTGGTGGAGCGGCGGCCGCCGAAGATGATGGCATCGATCTTCACGCCAGCGGGGTCATCCCAGGCTTCGTCCAGCGCGGGGTTGTTGGTGGCAGCCACGGTGAAGCGGGCATTGGGGTGAGCGGCCTTGGCACCGGTTTCCTTGGCGATCTGGGGCGTCCAGTCCTTGCCCTGCCAGTCGATCAGGTGATCGGGCAGCTTGCCCTCATCCTTTTCCATGCCTTCCCACCACACGTCGCCGTCATCGGTCAGGGCCACATTGGTGAAGATCACGTTCTTGTCCAGGCTCAACATGCAGTTCGGGTTCGTGAGCATATTGGTGCCGGGAGCCACGCCGAAGTAACCGGCTTCGGGGTTGATGGCGCGCAGCGAGCCGTCGGCCTGGGGCTTGATCCAGGCGATGTCGTCACCGATGGTCGTGACCTTCCAGCCGTCGAAGGCCTTGGGCGGCACCAGCATGGAGAAATTGGTCTTGCCGCAGGCCGAGGGGAAGGCCGCAGCCACGTGGTACTTCTTGCCTTCGGGGTTGGTGACGCCCAGGATCAGCATGTGTTCGGCCAGCCAGCCCTGGTCGCGGCCCATGGTGGAGGCGATACGCAGCGCAAAGCACTTCTTGCCCAGCAGCGCGTTGCCGCCGTAGCCCGAGCCGTAAGACCAGATTTCGCGGGTTTCGGGATAGTGAACGATGTACTTGGTCTTGCTGCAAGGCCAGGTGGTTTCGTCCTTCTGACCTGCGGCCAGAGGTGCGCCGATGGTGTGCACGCAGGGCACGAACTCGCCGCTGGTGCCGATCACGTCATACACGGCCTTGCCCATGCGGGTCATGATCTTCATGTTGACGGCCACATAGGGGCTGTCGGACAGCTCGATGCCCACGTGGGCAATGGGCGAACCCAGCGGGCCCATGGAGAAGGGCACCACGTACATGGTGCGGCCAGCCATGCAGCCGTCAAACAGCGGGTTCAGCGTGGCGCGCATTTCCGCAGGTTCCATCCAGTTGTTGGTGGGGCCTGCGTCTTCCTTCTTGGCGGAGCAGATATATGTGCGGTCTTCCACGCGGGCCACGTCCGAAGGATCGGTCCAGGCCAGGAAGGAGCCGGGGCGCTTGGCCAGGGGCTTGAAGGTGCCGGCGTCCACCAGCTGCTGGCACAGCGCGTCATATTCGGCTTGCGAGCCGTCGCACCAGTGGATCTGGGCGGGCTTGCACAGTGCGGCCATTTCGGCAACCCAGGCAATGAGCTTGGGGTTCTTGACGTAGTCGGGAGCCTGGATGTTCAGGCTTTGCACAGCGGCGTTCATGGGGGAAGTCCTTCAATTAAAAAACCAATTTTTCAAAGAAGCATCCTCTGCAGTCCCTACCGGCTGCGTCTTTGAAAAAAGGCTTTTGAAGGTGTCTCGCTTGCTTTCCCTAGCGCTTGTTGGCGCCTGAAATCCGTCTGAAATAGTCAAAACAACCTTGTTTTGAATAGCAGCGGGAGATCGATTTTAGGTAGGAGCCTTGAATTTGTCAGCAAATCACCGGCAATATCTATGCATTCTGCGCATCAAAGTATGCATTTAACCTTCATTCATAACCTGTACAGACGTAAAAAAACCCCGCGTCGCGGGGTTGGGCTCGAGAAGGCTGGAATGCCTAGGCCATGTTCACGGCGATAAAGGCCAGCAGGAACATCATCACGGCGCCAGCGGCGGGAATGATGATGGGGATATAGGGCACAACGGCTTCGGCCGCATCCTGTGCCTCGTGGTTCACTGCGGAATCATCTGACATGTGATCAATGCTCCTCCTGAAAGCAAGCGGTGAAACAAGCAAGCTCTGCAGCCATTCTAGGCACAGCCCTGGCGACATGGCTCAGGGAAAGCCATAGCCGCTCTTGGCGCTCAGACCCGCATCTCATGCGCCGCCAATGGAGAACAGCACTTCTTCGATGTCGACCATGCGCAGACAAGTTCGCACTCGGATTGCAACAGCATATGCTGGGCTTGCGGACGACCCGGCGCCGATTGCGAAATCGATGTGCACTGTTCCGCGTCAGATCGCAGCGCCGAAGTCCCTCGCTGAAAGGATGGCTTCCATGGTTAGCGCTTCTTTCTTGTTCTGGCTGATCCTGCTGATGCTGGTGATTGGCCTGGGGACGGCGTCGATCCGGATTTTTCGCGAATATGAGCGCGGCGTGGTATTCACGCTGGGTCGCTTCTGGAAGGTCAAGGGGCCGGGACTGATCTTCATCATTCCCGCCATTCAGCAGGTGGTACGGGTGGATCTGCGCACCGTGGTCCTGGAGGTCCCGGCGCAGGATGTGATCTCGCGCGACAACGTCTCGGTCAAGGTCAATGCCGTGATCTATCTGCGCGTGGTGGATGCGGAAAAGGCGGTGATCCAGGTGGTCAATTATCTGGAGGCGACCAGTCAGCTCGCGCAAACCATGCTGCGCTCCGTACTGGGCAAGCACCAGCTCGACGAAATGCTGGCAGAGCGCGAATCGCTGAACCTGGACATCCAGCAGGCGCTGGATGCGCAAACCGACACCTGGGGCATCAAGGTCTCGAACGTGGAGATCAAGCAGGTCGATCTGACCGAGTCCATGATCCGGGCGATCGCGCGCCAGGCCGAGGCCGAGCGCGAACGCCGCGCCAAGGTGATTCACGCCGAAGGCGAGTTGCAGGCTTCGGAAAAACTGTCTCAGGCAGCAAAAGTTCTGGCGCAGGAGCCTCAGGCCATCTTGCTGCGCTACCTGGAGACGCTGACCGTGATCGGCGCGGACAGGAACACCACCGTGGTGTTCCCCTTGCCCATGGACCTGGTGACCCCGCTGATCAAGAAGATCACGCCCCTGCAGGCCTGAGCAAGGCCTGTGGCTCAAGCCTCACACCAGGGCCGCCTCCATGCCTGCGCGGCGCAGTTGCTCCAGCACCTCGCTCACATGGGTGTGGCCGCGTGTCTGCAGCACGAACTCGATCTCCACATTCTGCGCAGCCAGCATGGTGAAGGCACGCTGGTGATGGACTTCCTCGATATTCGCGCCAGCTCCGGCTACCGTCGCCGTGATCTGGGCCAGCACGCCTGGCACGTCGCGCGCGCTGACACGCACACGCGCCAGACGACCGGAGCGTACCATGCCGCGCTCGATGATGGCAGCCAGCAGCATGGGGTCGATATTGCCGCCCGACAGCACCAGACCTATTTTGCGGCCCTTGAAGCGAGCGGGATAGCGCAGCAAGGCCGCCAGGCCCGCCGCCCCCGCACCTTCGACCAAGGTCTTCTCGATCTCCAGCAGCATGAGCACGGCCTGCTCGATATCTCCTTCGTCCACCAGCAGCAAGTCATCCACGCAGCGCTGCACCACCTCCTGGGTGATGACGCCGGGCTGGGTCACCGCAATGCCTTCGGCAATCGTCGATGTACCCATGGGCAGATCGGTGTGGCGCAGTGCGTTGACCATGGAGGGAAAGCGCTGAGTCTGCACACCCACGATTTCGATCTCGGGCTTGATGGCCTTGGCCGCCGTGGCAATGCCCGCAATCAGACCACCGCCGCCAATGGCAATGACCAGCGCATCCAGATCGGGCTGTGCCTGCAGGATTTCCAGCGCCAGCGTGCCCTGGCCGGCGGCGATCGCCTCGTCGTCATAGGGATGGACAAAGGTCAGTTGCTGCTCCTGCGCCAGCTGATAGGCATGGGCTCGCGCCTCGGCCAATGTATCGCCATGCAGCACCACCTCGGCACCGAAGCCGCGCGTGCGCTCCACCTTCACGCCGGGCGTGAAGCGCGGCATGACGATGACGGCACGCAGACCTAGGCGTTGCGCGTGATAGGCCACGCCCTGGGCGTGGTTGCCCGCACTCATGGCGACCACGCCGCGTGCGCGCTCGGCATCGCTGAGCATGAGCAGCTTGTTGAGCGCGCCACGCTCCTTGAAGGATGCAGTGAACTGCAGGTTCTCGAACTTGAGATAGACCTGCGCCCCCGTGATCTGCGAGAGCGTGCGTGATTCCACAAAAGGGGTTTGAAGGACGGCGCCATTCAGGCGCGCAGCGGCGGCTTGGATATCTGCAAAGGTCAGCATGGTGGATCCATTTTGCAAGCAGCTCATCACCCCGCGCCAGTGCTGGGTTTGCGAATCGAGGGCATCCGGATCACTTGCTCAGTAATTGCTAGCTACTCGTCCTTTCCTGGCAAGGAAATAGCCGTCAAAGCACTTCTAATCCGGCGCCGTTCTGCAAACTGTGAGCATCTAAGGATTTCCCTTGGTTTCAGCAAAACATGCAACATAGTGCCTAAATCGACGTGCTTTTTTTCGATGAATCTGCATAATTGTGCCAACACCGAGTCAGTAACTGCACTATCTTTCATCTCAGCAGGAGCCGAGCATGCAGCAGCAAACCAACGTCGATTACCGCACCGAGCCCAGCCAGTACCGGCACTGGTCGTTTGAAGTGGATGGCAATATCGCCCGGCTCAAGCTGGACATTGCCGAGGACGGCGGCATACGCCCCGGCTACAAGCTCAAGCTCAACAGCTATGACCTGGGCGTGGACGTGGAACTGCACGATGCGCTCAACCGCATCCGCTTCGAACACCCGCAGGTGCGCTCCGTGATCGTCACCAGCGGCAAGGAACGCATCTTCTGCTCGGGCGCGAACATCTTCATGCTCGGAGTCTCGTCCCACGCCTGGAAGGTGAACTTCTGCAAGTTCACCAACGAGACGCGCAACGGCATGGAGGACAGTTCCAGACATGACGGACTCAAGTTCGTTGCCGCTGTCAACGGGGCCTGCGCAGGCGGCGGCTACGAACTGGCTCTGGCCTGCGATGACATCGTGCTGATCGACGACCGCTCTTCTTCCGTGTCGCTGCCCGAGGTCCCGCTGCTGGGCGTGCTGCCCGGCACCGGCGGGCTGACGCGCGTGACCGACAAGCGCCATGTGCGCCACGACCTGGCCGACATCTTCTGCACCAGCGTGGAAGGCGTGCGCGGCCAGCGCGCCGTGGACTGGCGGCTGGTGGACGCGATTGCCAAGCCCGCGCAGTTTGCCGAGGTGGTGCAGCAACGTGCCATGGCGCTGGGCGAGGGCAGCCCGCGCCCGGCTTCCGCCCAAGGCATACAGCTCGCCAGGCTGCAGCGCGAGCAAAGCCCGGAGGGCCTGCACTATCGCCACGTCAGCGTGCAGATCGATCGCAGCAAGCGCAGCGCCACCATCACGGTCAAGGCCCCCAGGGGTGAACAGCCCGGCAGTATTGAAGCCATTGAAAACGCAGGTGCTGCCTGGTGGCCGCTGGCCATGGGCCGCGAGCTGGACGACGCCATCCTGCATCTGCGCACCAACGAGCTCGATGTGGGCACCTGGATTCTCAGGACCGAGGGCGATCCGCGCGCCGTGCTGGCTGCAGACCAGTCTCTGATGGCGCACAAGGATCACTGGCTGGTGCAGCAAACCCTGGGCTTGCTGCGCCGCACCTTTGCACGCCTCGATGTGTCGTCGCGCTCGCTGTTCGCCTTGATCGAGCCTGGCTCCTGCTTTGCCGGCATGCTGGCCGAGCTGGTCTTCTGCGCCGACCGCGCCTATATGCTGGTGCTGCCCGACGAGCCCGAGCGTGAGCCCGTGATCGAGCTCGATGAATTCAACTTCGGCCTGCTGCCGCTGGTCAACGATCAAAGCCGTCTGCAGCGTCGCTTCTATGAGGAGTCCGAGCCCCTGGAAGCCGCGCGCGCTGCCGTGGGCAAGCCGCTCAACGGCGATGCGGCGCAGCAGCTCGGACTGGTCACCGCCGCGCTTGACGATATCGACTGGGAAGACGAGATCCGCATCGCCATGGAAGAGCGCGCCGCCATGTCGCCCGATGCGCTCACGGGTCTGGAAGCGAACCTGCGGTTTGCCAGCCAGGAAAACATGGTCACACGCATCTTCGGACGCCTGTCCGCCTGGCAGAACTGGATCTTCAACCGCCCCAACGCGGTCGGAGAAAAAGGGGCCTTGAAGCTCTACGGCACCGGACAGAAAGCCGGCTTCGATTTCAACCGGGTATGAGGAAACTCCCCCTGAGCGGCTATGCCGCTTCCCCCTCTCTGGCACTGCGTGCCGGAGGGGGACAACGCCCTCGCAGCGGGGCGGCCCTTGCTCGGCGTTACTCGCCTGGGCTGCACCAGTTTCACAGCGAATACACGGCTTCATGAATCGGCAAAACATCACAGGAGACTCCCCATGAGCAGCATCGACTACAGCCAGAAGATTCCCAACAACGTGGACCTCAGCGGCGACCGCACACTGCAGCGCGCCCTGGAGAGCTGGCAGCCCAATTTCATCCGCTGGTGGGACGACGTGGGCCCCGAAGGATCGACCAACCACGAGGTCTATCTGCGCACCGCGGTGAGCGTGGATCCGCAGGGCTGGGCGCAGTTCGGCTACGTCAAGATGCGTGACTATCGCTGGGGCATTTTCCTGAACCCGGCGGATCAGGAACGCAGCATTCATTTTGGCGATCACAAGGGCGAGAAAGCCTGGCAGGACGTACCCGGCGAGCACCGCGCCAACCTGCGCCGCATCATCGTCACGCAAGGCGATACCGAGCCCGCATCGGTGGAGCAGCAGCGCCACCTGGGCCTGACCGCGCCGTCCATGTACGACCTGCGCAATCTGTTCCAGGTCAATGTGGAAGAAGGCCGCCATCTCTGGGCCATGGTCTACCTGCTGCACAAGCATTTCGGGCGTGATGGACGCGAGGAGGCCGAGGCCCTGCTGGAGCGCCAGAGCGGCGATGAAAACAACCCGCGCATTCTGGGCGCCTTCAATGAAAAAACGCCGGACTGGCTGGCGTTCTTCATGTTCACCTACTTCACCGACAGAGACGGAAAATTCCAGCTCGCAGCACTGGCCGAGTCCGCGTTCGATCCGCTGGCGCGCACCACCAAATTCATGCTGACCGAAGAGGCGCACCACATGTTTGTCGGCGAGTCCGGCGTCTCGCGCGTGCTGGCCCGCACCTGCCAGGTCATGAACGAGCTCAAGACCGACGATGTGAACAAGCTGCGCAGCGCGGGCGTCATCGATCTGCCCACGATCCAGCGCTATCTGAACTTCCACTACAGCGTGACCATCGACCTGTTCGGCGCCGACCAGTCGAGCAATGCCGCCACCTTCTACAGCTCGGGCCTCAAGGGCCGCTACGAAGAGGGCAAGCGCGAGGACGACCACAAGCTGCACGACCAGAACTACAAGGTGCTGGAGGTGGTGGACGGCAAGTTGCAGGAGAAGGAAGTGCCCATGCTCAACGCCTTGAACGAGGTGCTGCGCGACGACTACATCAAGGACAGCAATGCCGGTGTGGGCCGCTGGAACAAGGTGATGGAAAAGGCCGGCATCGACTTTCGCCTGACGGTGCCGCACAAGGCCTTCAACCGCCAGATCGGCGCGCTGGCAGGCGTGCGCATCAGCCCCGACGGCCGTCCCGTGAGCGAGCAGGAATGGCTGGCCAGAAAGAACGAGTGGCTGGCCACCGACGACGACCGCAACTTTGTCGCATCGCTGATGAAGCCATGCCTGGAGCCGGGCAAGTTCGCCGGCTGGATTGCCCCGCCGGTCATGGGTATCAATCGCCAGCCCGTGGACTTCGAGTACGTGAAATTCTGATCCCCCTGAGCGGCTACGCCGCGTCCCCCGAGGGGGACGACATCCTCGCGGCGGGGCGGCCCTTGCTCGATGTCACTGAGTTGGGTTGCCCCGGTTTGGAGAACAAAATGAGCACCATCACGCTGATTGAAAACGGCATCCTGAAGCAGCATCTGATCGACCCGGAGATCTGCATTCGCTGCAACACCTGCGAGGCGACCTGCCCCGTGGATGCCATCACGCATGACGACAACAACTATGTGGTCATGGCGGACAAGTGCAACGGCTGCATGGACTGCATCTCGCCCTGCCCCACCGGCTCCATCGACAACTGGCGGCTGGTGTCGGCCAGCAAGCCCTACAGCGTGACCGAGCAGCTGGGCTGGGAGAGCCTGCCCGAAGAACTTTGCGCCGATGAGCTGGCCGCCGCGCAGACAGCCGAAAATGCCGTCGATGTGCAGGATCTGAGCCAGGCCCAGGCCGTGATTGCGGCCGCTGCCGGTCTGGCCGAAAGCGGCGCTGCGGAAGTCTTTCGCGCCGCCAGCTATGGCGCCACCACGCCGCCCTGGTCTGCCGCCCATGCCTACACCAATCTGCATGGTCCCAAGACTGCGGTGACGGCCACGGTGGTGGGCAATCTGAACTGCACGGAAGCCGGCTTCGACAACGAGACCCACCATATCGTGCTGGACTTCGGCGCCATGCCTTTTCCGGTGCTCGAAGGCCAGTCGCTGGGCATTGTCCCGCCGGGTGTGGATGCCGGCGGCAAGCCCCATGTGGCGCGCCAGTACTCGATTGCCAGCGCCCGCAACGGCGAGCGCCCCGGCTACAACAATCTGGCCTTGACCGTGAAGCGTGTGGTCGAGGATCACCAGGGACAGCCCGTGCGCGGCGTGGCCAGCAACTATCTCTGCGATCTGCAGGTGGGTGACAAGGTGCAGGTCATAGGCCCGTTCGGCAGCAGTTTTCTCATGCCCAATCACCCGCGCTCGCACATCGTGATGATCTGCACCGGCACGGGCAGCGCGCCCATGCGCGCCATGACGGAATGGCGGCGCCGCCTTCGCAAGAGCGGCAAGTTCGACAGCGGCAAACTGCTGCTGTTCTTCGGTGCGCGAACGCCTCAGGAGCTGCCCTATTTCGGCCCCTTGCAGAACCTGCCCAAGGATTTCATCGACATCAACTTTGCCTTCTCGCGCGTGGCCGGCCAGCCCAGGCGCTATGTGCAGGATGCCATGCGCGAGCGCTCGGCCGATCTCATGGAGCTGCTGCGCGACGACAACACGCACATCTATGTCTGCGGTCTCAAAAGCATGGAGGACGGCGTCGTGCTGGCCCTGCGTGACGTAGCCCAGCAAGCAGGCCTGGGCTGGGAAGAGCTGGGCGCAAGGCTCAAGCGCGAAGGACGCCTGCACCTGGAAACCTACTGACGCCTGAAGCCCTCGCGCACCCCGTCTGCGGCAAACAGGATTCGCCCATCAACGCAGCGGCTGCATGTCATGCCCTTGACAGCGCAGCCCCTGCCAGCGCCCTACAGTGCAACGACCATAACCCACGAAAGACATGGCATGAATGCACGGGCGAACTTTCTGCGCATGCAAGACAGCACGCGTGAAGACTGGCAGTTGATCGGCGGCGAATTCGCACACTTCACCAGCGGTCTGCCTGACAGGGTGATGGCCCACCTGAAGCTGCTGGAGGGCGACTATGGCGGCTTTCCGGTGGACCGCTATACCCACTCCCTGCAAACCGCCACGCGCGCGCTGCGCGACGGCCGCGACGAGGAGTATGTGGTGTGCGCGATGCTGCACGACATTGGCGACACCCTCGGGTCCTTCAACCACCCCGACATTGCCGCCGCAGTTCTCCAGCCCTTTGTGAGCGAGGCCAACCACTGGATGGTCCAGCATCACGGCATCTTCCAGGGCCACTATTTCTTCCATCACATCGGCCTGGACAGAGACATGCGCGAGCAGTTCCGCGAGCACCCGCATTACACGCGCACGGCTGAGTTCTGCGAACTCTATGACAACCCGGCCTTCGATCCCCGGGGCGAGACCTTGCCCCTGAGCGAGTTCGAACCCATGCTGCGCCGCCTGATGCAGCGGCCCCGGCAAAGCATCTACAAGGCCGCCATGGACTCGGAGATGCAGGACGCCCGGAAGTCGTAGCACGCGCCGGCATGGCGTCTGCAGGACCCTTTAAAAAATGAGCTGTCATCGCCTGTCCATCAACAAACTTGGCAATGATTCGATCCATGTTTGTTTTACAACATGCGATTGCAGCTCATCTTTTTGATGAGTATTGGCCTGCTCCGCCATGCGTGCTGCCACCGCAGCTAATGCGCGTAGGCGTCCTGCGCCAGCGCACAGGCCAGTATCCAGGCCGGGTCTACCAGCTCGGCGCCGCGTGCCTGCGGCGCCTGCGGCAGGGCCAGCGGGATCTCGGTGCAGCCCATGATCACGGGCACGGCGCCATGGCGCTGCAGCAGCGGCGCCAGCGCCTCGCCGAAGCATTGCACGGCCAGCGGCATATCGCCCTGTTTCACACCCTCGTAGATGCCCTGCATGAGCCGGGCCCGGCCCGCCGGTCCTGGCCGCAATGCGGCAATGCCGCAATCGGCCAGTGCCGCGTCGTAGAGCCCGCTGTCATAGGTGCCGTCCGTGGCCAGCACCAGGGCCTGGCGCGCGCCACCTGCCTTCAGATGCAGCGCCGTCTGCTGCGCGATGTGCAGCACGCGCAACTGCGGGAAAAACGCCTGTATCTGCCCATGCCAGGCATGGGCCGTGTTGCAGGCCAGGGCCACGCTGCGCACGCCCAGGGCCGCGAGCCGGCCCGCGCCCTGCAGCAGATGTGGGGCCGGGCCCGCAGGGGACTGCGGATCGCGGCGCAGCGCCTGTGTGCGATCGGGCACGGGCAGTTGCACCAGCCAGTGCTCGGGATAGGCCTGGTCATGCACGGGCAAGCCCTGGCCCTGCAGGTGCCGGGTGCAGGCCTGCACGAACAGGCGCACGAAATCCGCGCCCGCAGCAGGCCCCATGCCGCCGAGAATGCCCACCGCCCGCATCTCAGAACGCCGGCTTGTCGCCGCGCTCCTGCACGTTGCGCTGCAGCTGCTCGCTCATGGGCAGGCCCAGGGCCGCGTTCTTGGGTGGGATGGGCTGCATGAACCATTTGTCGTAGAGCCTGGCGAAGGCGCCCGACTTCATCATGTCGCCGATCACGCCATCCACCAGCTGCTTGAACTGGGGGTCGTCCTTACGCAGCATGCAGGCATAGGGCTCGACCTGCAGCGCATCGGCCACGACGTGGAAATCCTTGGGATTCTTGGCGTTGGCGATCAGGCCGTAGAGCAGGATGTCGTCCATGCCGAAGGCTGCGGCGCGGTCGTTCTCGACCAGCAGAAAGCCGTCGGCATGGTCCTTGGCCATGACGATATTCATGCCCCAGCCCTGCTCGGCATTGGCCTTGCGCAGCACCTGCAGATTGGTGGTGCCGGTGGTGATGGACGCTGTCTTGCCCTTGAGGTCGGCATAGTTCTGGATGCCCGAGCTCTTCTTCACCAGCAGCCGCGTACCGGTGTAGAAGTGATTGATCGCAAAGCCCACCTCCTTGGCCCGCACCGTGTTGTTGGTGGTCGATCCACACTCCAGATCTATGGTGCCGTTGGCCAGCAGCGGCATGCGGTTCTGCGAGGTCACGGCCTGCCAGCGCACCTCCAGCGCGGGCTGGTTCAGCACCTTCTTCACGGCTTCGGCCACCGCCTGCGAAAGCTCCACGGTCATGCCGATGGGCTTGCCGTTGTCCAGGTAGCTGAAGGGCACGGAGGACTCGCGGTAGGCCAGCGTGATGCGTCCGCTGTCGCGCACCTTGGCCAGGGTATCGGCATGCGCGGCGCCCAGAAAACCCAGGCCCAGTGCCGCACAAAGCACGGTGGAGTGAAGTTGCATGCGGTGTCTCCTCTTCGGTGGTGGATGTGCCGCCAGTGTAGAAAGCGCGCCCGGCTCCGGGGGATGACAATATCGGGCTGATCCATGCCCCTGGTTTATGGGTGGCAGCGCAGGCACCGCCATGCTCCGGGTAAACACCGCGACCGGGGGCCAGCCCGCTGCACTCATCACTCGGGCAGCCCATAACCTGAGTGCATACCCTGCAAGCCAAATGCCATGGCTGCCTGGCTCCGTACGCGCCTACAGTGCTGCAGCATGGAGAAACGATCAATGCATATCTGCATCGTGGGCGCCGGCATCGTCGGCCTGGCCACTGCCTATGCGCTGCAGCGCGCGGGCTGCCGCGTCACGATCCTGGAGCGCGGGCCCGGCCCGGCAGCGGGCGCCAGCGGCGGCAACGGCGCGCAGCTCAGCTATTCCTACGTGCAGCCGCTGGCCGATCCTGGCATCTGGAAGATGCTGCCGCAGCTGCTGCTGGAAAAGGACTCGCCGCTGGCCCTTCGCCTGCGCGCCGATCCCGCCCAGTGGGCCTGGGGACTGCGCTTTCTGGGCGCCTGCAATGCACGTGCCTCCATGGCCGGCACGCAGGCACTGCTGAGGCTGGCCGCCGAGAGCCGGCAGGCCTTCGAGAGCCTGCAGGCGCAGGAGTCCCTGAGCTGCGCACTGCACACGCCGGGCAAGCTGGTGCTGTACCAAACGCAGCAGGGCCTGGATGCCGCGGCCCGGCAGGTGGCCCTGCAATCGCGCCTTGGCGGCGCCAGCCAGCAGGTGGTGGATGCCACCGCCGCCGTGCGCCTGGAGCCCGCGCTGGCCGGCTACGCGGGCCGCATGGCGGGCGCCGTTCACACCCCCAGTGAAAGCGCTGCCGACTGCCGCCAGCTGTGCGAGCAGCTGGCAGCGCTGCTGACAGCGCGCGGTGCCGAGTTGCGCTACGACACCGAGGTGCTGGGCTTCGAGCGCCAGGGCGACGCCGTCACCGGCCTGCGCACCGCCGCCGGCCTGCTGCAGGCCGAGCACTACGTGCTGGCCAGCGGCTGGGAAAGCCCGGCCCATGCGCGCCAGCTGGGCCTGCGCATTCCCGTCTATCCGCTCAAGGGCTACAGCATCACCGTGGACATCCCCTCCGACCACACCCATGCAGCGCCGCGCGTGAGCGTGACCGACACCGCGCGCAAGGTGGTGTTCGCGCGCCTGGGCGAGCGCCTGCGCGTGGCAGGGATGGTGGAGATCATCGGCCGCGACACACGCATCGATCCCGCCCGCATCGACAGCCTGCGCCGCTCCACGCAGCAGGTCTTTGCCCAGCTGCCGCTGCAGGGCTCGCTGCATCCCTGGAGCGGCATGCGCCCGGCCACACCCACGGGCCTGCCCATCACCGGCCGCCAGCGCGGCGGACCGCGCAATCTATGGCTGCAGACCGGCCATGGCGCGCTGGGCCTGACGCTGGCCTTCGGCTCGGCGCAGCGACTGGCCGCGCAGATGCGCGCAGCCTGAACACGGGCCTGCTCAGGAGGCGCTCAGAAGCTCTTGCAGAGCCTTGTTCATTTCCTGGGTCATGGCGCGCGCCAGCACCGATCCCGGGCGCTGGGGCAGGCTCAGCGCATTCACGCCCACGGTGATGCGCGGCAACAGCGGCACCACGTGCACGCGGCGCCGGTCGGCTGCCAGTGCCGTGCAGCCGTCCATGATGGCCGCGCCCAGCCCGTATTCGGCCATGGACAGCGCCGCATGGTAGGTCTGCACCGTCACCACGGGCGACAACCCCACGCCATGCTCGCGGCAGGCCTGGCCCAGGCGCATGCCCAGCGGGTCGCGCGCATCGAGCGCGACCACCGGCAGCTCGGCCAGATCCTTGAGTTCCATGCCTTCGGCGCGCACGCGCGAAGGCGGCAGCAGCCCCTTGGGCAACACGCAGAACATGTCGACCTCGGCCAGCAGTTCGTGCTCCAGCGCGGGCTGGCCCGCGGAGCTGATCACGAAGCCGACATCGGCCTCCTGCAGCAGCAGGGCCGACACCACCTGCGGCGTGTGCAGCGCCTGCACGTGCACCTGGACCTGCGGATGGCGGCGCCTGAAGCCCGCCACGGCGCGCGGCAGCACCTCGCGGCTGAGCGCGAACACCGTCAGCACATTGAGCCGGTCGGCCGACTGGCCGTGGCGCAGGTTGGCGGCCAGGCGCTGCACCTCGTCGAGCTGCTCGAACAGCTTCTCGATATGCGGAAACAGGGCCAGTGCCTCATTGGTCGGCGTCAGCCGCCCCCGCGCGCGCTGAAACAGCGCAAAGCCCATCTGCAGCTCGGCATGCTGCAGCGTGCGGCTGACCGCTGGCTGGGTGACGTTGATGAGGCGCGCGGCCGCGCTGACGCTGCCGGTCTGCATCACGGCATTGAAGACTTCGATATGTCGCAGACGCATGCCCGGCCTCCTGCCTCCGCTTCACTCGGACTGTGCTCGCGCCAGGCGTTCGCTCTTCCAGTACACATCGTCGCCGCCGTCGATGCGGTTGAGCACGCGGGCCAGCACGAACAGCAGATCGGACAGGCGGTTCAGATACTGGCGCGGAGCGGCCCGCATGGTCTCGGCCTGCTCCAGCGCCACCACCTGGCGCTCTGCACGGCGCGCCACGGTGCGGCATACATGGGCCTGCGCGGCAGCGCGCGTGCCGGCCGGAAGGATGAACTCCTGCAGGCGCGGCAACTGTGCGTTGTAGTGGGCCAGCGCGTTGTCGAGCTGCAGCAGCGCATCGTCCTTGAGCAGCTCATAGCCCGGCATGGACAGCTCGCCGCCCAGGTTGAACAGCTGATGCTGGATGTCGATCAGCAGGTCGCGCACATCCTGGGGCATAGGCTCGCACAGCAGCAGGCCGATATGCGAGTTCAGTTCATCCACATCGCCCATGGCATGCGGGCGGCCGCTGTTCTTGGAAACGCGGGTGTTGTCTCCCAGGCCGGTGGTTCCGTCATCTCCGGTGCGGGTGGCGATTTGCGTGAGGCGGTTGCCCATGGGTCATCCCTTGTCAAAGCTGCGAATTTTTCGGGGCCGGCGCGGCCCTCAGATACGGCCGCCATTGTGCGTTACAGCCCGCAGGCAAATGTAGTCTGAGGCAACAGCAGGCAAAAGTGCTGGCCCTTTGCCGTCTCACAGGGTGCAATGCACTCCTGTTATCGCATAGAGAAGGAATGCCATTCATGAACAAGAAGAATCTGCTCAATTGCAAGATCTCGTCATTCGAAGTCGTCAGCGTGGTGCTGTTCTCCGCACTCACCCTCGGCGGGGGCATGGCTTTTGCGCAAACTGGCAACGCCAATGTCGGCAGCAACAAGGAGCCGGCGCGCATCGTGCAATCGGGCGCGGCCACCGGCGTGCAGCAGGCCCCTACCGTCAAGAACAGCGTGCAGGCGGCCTTCGAGCGTGCCGACGCCAATCGCGACGGTCAGCTCAGTGCGCAGGAAGCGCGCCAGCTGCCTGTCATCTCCCAGCGCTTCGAAGAGATTGACAGCGACCGCAACGGCCAGCTGTCACGCGCCGAATTCGACAAGGGCGCTCAGCAGTACTGAGGCCTTGCCGCGGCGCTTTCCGGATCACGCCGCAGCGCTGAGTTCCTCCTGCGGCAAGGCGAACTCGGGCCCGGCATAGTCCAGGTGAATCTCGAACTCGCGGCGCAGCAGGCGCTGCGCCCAGTCTTCGACCAGGCTGCGCTGCGCAGCACTCACCCCTGCCCCCATTTCCAGCCGCACCAGGCTCGGCTCCTCGAGGCCGAAGGCTCGATAGCCACCCAGCGGCAGCAGACCCCGGGCATGGTCCTCGACGGCGCGAAACAAGGCCTCGCCGGAATCTGAGATCGCCGAGGCCACAAACACTTCGGGGTCGCGCTCCACCCAGTTCAGCACATTGCCGATCTGCACCACGCCATGTTCGCGGCAGGCCTGTGTCACACCGGGGCGGCCGCCATCGAGCATGGCAAACACAATGTCCAGATCCGTCTGCTCGACCATCGCCGAGACACAGCTGCGGGCCCAGCCCGGACGATGCTGGTGGCCACAGAACTGGGTGACGAGCTGCCCCTCGAAGCCGGCACGCCTGAGTCCGTCCGCATAGGCCGCGCGACCACGCAGACCCGGCGGCACTTTCTCGCCCGAAAAATGCCCCACCTTGCCCGTCTTGCTCCACTGGCTGGCCAGCACGCCTGCGAGGAAGGCCGACTGCTCCTGCAGCACCTCGTAACGCGCCACATTGGGTGCTGCCCAGCTGCCTTGCGTGACCGCAAAGGCCTGCTCGAGCCAGCGCTCGGCCAGGATCTGCACCGGACCGTCGCCCTGACCGCCATGCGCAAGAATCAGCGCATAGCGGCCGCCGCACAATGCGGACATTTCTGCGGCGCGCTGCTGGGCCGACTGGCCGGCCACCCAGAGCACATCGACCTCATGGCCGGCATCTCTGGCCTTGTGGGCTCCGCGCAGTCCCGACTCATTGAAACTGCCCTGCCCTTCGGGGCCAAACAGCACCACGGCATAGCGCGGCTTACGGGGTGAATACAGTTTCTCGCTGCTCATCGTTGTCCTGACTGGTTAAAGTTTTGCGCCTGTCTTTTTCGCGATGTCGCCCCAGGCCAGATGCTGGTCTGCAATCAGCTGGGTGAAGGCTTTGGATTCCATATCCCGGGTCACGAATCCCTGGGCTTGCAGCGTCTGCGCAAACTCGGGACGCGCGCTGATCTGCCGCACCGCGCTGGCGATTTTTTCGGCCAGCGCCCCGGGCAGACCGGCGGGGGCCGAGATGCCGACGAAGTTTTCGGAGACCAGCTGTGCCAGCCCCAGTTCGGCCACACTGGGCACCGCCGGTGCCTGCGCCACGCGGCGTGGCGATGTCAGCGCCAGCAGCTTGAGCCGGCCCTGCTTGTGCAGCGCGATGTTCTGCGGCAAGGCGTCGATCGCCAGCTTGATATGGCCGCTGAGCAGATCCGCACGCATGGGACCGGCACCGCGATAAGGCACATGCTCCATGGACAGCTTGAGCGTCTGCGCGAACTGCTCGCCCACCAGATGTCCCACCGAGGCAGCACCTCCGCTGCCAAAGGCCACGGGAGCAGGCTGCTCCTTGATCCAGCTCACCAGCTCGCTCAGGCTGTTGGCGGGCACCGAGGGATGCACGGCAAACACCGTGGGCACGGCGCCGATGTAGGCCAGGTGTTCGAAACTGCGCAAAGGGTCGTAGCCAGGGCTTTGCAGCAGCGATGGCGCTATCGACAGCGCCGCCGAATTGGATACCAGCAGCGTGTAGCCGTCGTTGGCGCTGTGCGCCACGATTTGCGCACCAATGGACGAGCCCGCGCCGGGCTTGTTGTCTATGACCACGCTCTGGCCCAGCTTCTCGGCCAGCGCAGGAGCCAGCACCCGCGCCACGATATCGCTGGAACCGCCGGGCGGGAAGGTCACGACCAGTTTGATGGGCCGCGCCGGCCAGGCCTGCGTCTGCGCTGCACGCACATGCCATGCAGCGCCCAGCATGCCTGCCGCCGACACCCCGGCCAGCCCCTGAATGAATGATCTGCGACCCGTATCGCGCATAGCTCCGCCCTCCGAACTGCTTTTGGTTTGAAGCGAGCTCTGCAGCGCACGCCATGAGGCTTGCCAATATAGGCACACCAGGCACAAACCCTAAACACTGATTTCTCATTAGCTAGGGCGCAACTTATCTATGTGCTCGCGGCAGACGGCTGCGCCACGACGAAACCGCGATCTCTGCCAGCTCCAATGGGTATGCGCCAGCGCAGCGATTGCGACCTTGAGCGGCACGGCCTAGTACCCAATACGTACACGTCCGGATCGGGCCAGGTGGTATTCTTTTTCTCCTCTGGAGACCCCGATGAACGCACCTGTTGCCCATACCTCGCTGCAGCCCGATTTCGTGCAGCGCCCTATCCCCGAAGAATTTCTGCTGGCTCTGCAAACACGTTTCGGCGGCCAGTGCTCCACGGCGCTGGCCGTGCGCGAGCAGCACGGCCGCGACGAAGGCGCGATTTCTGCGCCCCCTCCGGCAGCCGTGGTGTTTGCCGAATCCACCCAGGACGTGCAGGATGCCGTCACGCTCTGCGACCGGTACGGCGTGCCCGTGATTGCCTACGGCGCAGGATCGTCGCTGGAAGGCCATCTGCTGGCCGTGCAAGGCGGCATCACCATCGACGTCAGCCGCATGAACCGGGTGCTCTCGGTCAACACCGAAGACCTGACCATCACCGTGCAGCCCGGCATCACGCGCAAGGCATTGAACGAGGCCATCAAGGACACCGGCTTCTTCTTTCCCATCGACCCCGGCGCCGACGCTTCAATTGGCGGCATGACCTCGACCCGCGCCAGCGGCACCAATGCCGTGCGCTACGGCACCATGCGCGAGAACGTGCTGGCCCTGGAGGTAGTGACAGCCAGCGGTGAAGTGGTGCGCACCGGCAACCGCGCCAAGAAGAGCGCTGCCGGCTACGACCTGACCCGCCTGCTGGTGGGCAGCGAAGGCACGCTGGGCATCTTCACCGAGATCACGCTGCGCATCTATCCGCTGCCCGAAGCGGTGAGCGCAGCCATCTGCTCTTTTTCCAGCATCGAGAACGCCGTGCACACGGTGATCCAGACCATACAGATGGGCATTCCCATCGCCCGCGTGGAACTGGTCGATGTGAATTCAGTGCGCATGGTCAATGCCTACAGCAAGCTGTCCCTGCGTGAGGAGCCCATGCTGCTGATGGAGTTCCACGGCTCGCCCACGGGCGTGAAGGAACAGGCCGAGATGGTTCAGGACATTGCCCATGAATTCGGTGGCAATGCCTTTGAATGGGCCGAGCGCCCCGAAGACCGTACGCGCTTGTTCACCGCACGCCACAATGCCTATTTCGCGGCCGTCTCCAGCGTGCCCGGCTGCCGCTGCATCACCACCGATGCCTGTGTGCCCATCAGCCGCCTGGCCGATGCGCTGCTGGAGTGCGTGACCGAAGCCGATGCCAGCGGCATCCCCTACTTCCTGGTCGGCCACGTGGGCGACGGCAACTTCCACTTCGGCTATCTGATCGACCCCGACAACGAAGCCCAGCGCCAGCAGGCCGAGCAACTCAACCATACGCTGGTGGCACGCGCTATTGCACTGGGCGGAACCTGCACGGGCGAGCACGGCATCGGCATCCACAAGCAGGGCTTCTTGCTGGAGGAAGCTGGCGTTGGTGCGGTGCAGATGATGCGCGCCATCAAGCAGGCTCTGGACCCCAAGAACATCCTGAACCCGGGCAAGATCTTTCAGCTGCAGTAAGCAGCGCTCGAGGCGCTTGCTGAAGACGCGCAAACCATGAAAAAAGGGCCTGCAGCTGCAGGCCCTTTTCTGTTCTCGGATCGGCGCTTTACTTGCCGACCTTGAGCTGACCGCCACGACCCAGGCCGCCCTTGACTTCCTGCGCCTTGTAGTTGCGCAGCGAGATCACCATGTTGTTGTAGGCATCCATGAAGGCGGCCACCGTGGCCTTGCCTTCGGGTGAGCGCGAGAAGCCGCCCAGACCACCACCCACGCCACCGCCGAACGCGCCCATGGCAGCGCCGAAGTTGGTGGCTGTGGAGTTGCCTTCGGAGATGGAGATCTGCACGCCAGAACGGATGTCGAACATGCTCAGCGTCACCACCGAAGCCTTGCTCTGCATGGCGCCGCCGATCAGCGTACCCACATTGCCGAACAGACCGCCCACACCCGCTGCCAGCTGGCCGGTTGCATCGTTGTCGATGATGATGGAAGGCTCCATGTAGTAGTCGGCTGCCACGCGCTGGCCCTTTTGCTGCTTGGAGCCGGCACGGAATTCACCGGAATTGCGCTGCTTGTCGGTGATCGCCGACATCTTGCTTTCGGTGCGGTTGTTGCCGATGGAGGTGATCACGAAGCAGTTGGACTGCTGCACGGCCAGACGGATCAGGGGTTCGATGGTCGTGATCTTGGTGGCAGCGCCAAAGCTGGCATACCAATCCTTGCCGCGACCGTCATCCACGGCCAGCGTGCCCAGAGGGGCATCGCAACGCTCCAGCGTAGGGTTCGCATTCACGCTGGTTGCGCCGCCCGCTGCGCCGGTGGCAGCCGTGGGAGCCGTACCCGTGGAGATGGTGCCGCCGCCGGGGGTCACGCAGCCGCCCAGTGCCAGGGCCGATGCGATGGCTGCCAGACGCAGCGTTGTCTTCTTGGACATAGTGATGCTTTCTAAAAAATAAAAAATGCTGCTGCGCTCACGGCGCCTCAGCGGTAATACCAACCCGACGAGCCCCACACCATGTAGTAGGGCGCGCCCACATACCAGCCGTTCCAGGACTTGCGCTCGTCCTCGATGGCCTGATAGCGTGCATGTGCATTCTGTTTGGCGGCCTGCGCCTGGGGCAGCAGTCGCTTGGCTTCCTTGAAGCCCTTGGCGGCAGCACGCGAAAGCCAAGCCTCGGCCTCGGCAGGGTCCGGGCCCATTTCTTCAAAGCCCAGCAGATACAGACGACCCAACGCAAACTGGGCCTGACCGTTACCGGCATCGCCGGCCTTGCGCATCCACTCGATGGCCTGATAGCTGTTGCGCTCCACGCCATCGCCGCGCAGATAGCGCAGGCCCAGGTCATAGGCTGCGCGAGGATCAGCTTCGGCTTTTTGCACCAGTGCCGCCAGGCGGCGCTCCGCCTCGGGATTGACGGGTTCGCCGCGGAAAGTCGCGACATTGCGCGGCAGCTCGGAACAGTTATTGCCTTCGCACAGGCGCACGGTGGGCGAAGCAGGTGCCAACTGCTCCTGCGGTGTCTGTACCGCGCATGCTGTCAACGCAAGAGCCGCCAATGAAAAGGTGGGGGCGAGCAGGCGCATGGATGTCTCCTCTGAATTCTCAGCCACTGAAAGCCGAAAAGTATACATAAGCAAAAATCAGTAATTTTTACGACGAGTTGACAACACGCATACCCCACCAAAGAGGGGTATCCCGCACAAAATGCAAAACTCCGACAAGGCCTTGTCTGCGCTTCGGTGTCTTGACGCCTGTGTATGACGGATACATTTCAAAACTCATGACAAAAAAATGGCTTGCCTCTACCTGGCCTCTGCCTGCACTGCTCGTCTGGCTGCTGGCCTGGATGATCTTTGCGGGACTGGCGCGCCTGCTGCCCTGGTGGCTGGCCCTGCTGGTCGCCGGCAGCTTCAGCACGGCAGCCAGTCTCTGCGGGCCCAACTGGTGGCGCAGGCTCATCATTGCGGCCGGGTTTCCGCTGTCGTTTCTGGTGCTCAGCGCCAGCCAGTTGCCCGCCTGGGGCTGGCTGCTGCCTCTGGGCTTGCTGCTGCTGATCTACCCGCTCAATGCCTGGCGTGATGCCCCGGTCTTTCCAACGCCGTTCAATGCGCTCAAAGGACTGGCAGAGATCGTGCAGTTGCCGGTGCAGGCGCTGGTGCTGGACGCCGGCTGCGGCATGGGCGATGGTTTGCGCGCGCTGCGCAGCGCGCTGCCGCAGGCCCGCCTCCATGGTCTGGAATGGAGCTGGCCACTGGCGATTGCCTGCGCCCTGCGCTGCCCCTGGGCACGCGTGCGACGCGGCGATATCTGGCTGGCCGACTGGAGCGGCTATCAGTTGGTCTATCTGTTCCAGCGGCCCGAAAGCATGGGCCGCGCCGCTGTCAAGGCGGCCACCGAGATGCAGCCCGGCAGCTGGCTGGTGAGCCTGGATTTCCAACTGCCCGGCGTGGAAGCGACGGCATGCCTGCAAGGCAATAGCCGCCACAAGGTATGGATCTACGCCATGCCGCTGGATGGCGCGCAGCGCGGCTGAGGCGCTTTACTTGGCTGCGCCGCTGGCCTTGCTCACGTAAAGAGCAACGGCAGCGATATCGGCTTCGCTCATTGTGGCCTTGAAGGAGGGCATGGAGCCGATTCCGTCCTTCAGAGCGCGCGCCACGCGGGCCGCATCGGGCTGCAGCTCGTCCAGCACGGGGCCGATGGCGCCTTCGGTGCCGGCGTCCTTGAGGGTATGGCACACCGCGCAGGCAGGGACTGCAGCAGTGGTGAACAGCTCTTTGCCGCGCGCCATCTGGGCAGCCTGATCGGCATGGGCGGCAGTGCCCGCAAAGGCGGTCAACAACAGGGCGGCGAGGATGTGGTTTGTCTTCATCATTGTTCTTGGAGAAATGCGATGCATCGGGGTTGGATCCCATGCCCTGCGTCCCTTCTTCCGGCACCGGGCATGGGCAGTGATTGCGACGCTCAGGCCACGGTGACCGTCACTGCGTGGTCGGCCCAGCTGGTGTTGTTGTAGCCGCTCTGGTTTTCACCGCGCGTCTCGGGCTGCACATTGCCCTTCACATCAGTCGCGCGGCTGGCCAGCTGGTAGGAGCCCTTGGGCAGCTGGGCCTGGAGCACGAACTGGCGCCAGGCGTACCTGCCCATGTCGGGGCCCACCAGACGGGCCTGCTTCCAGGTCTTGCCGCCGTCGATGGAGACTTCCACGCCCTTGACGGCGTTCATGCCGCCGAAGGCCACGCCCTGAATCTGCACCAGGCCGGAGGCCTGGTTGCCGTCCTCGGGGATGGGGCTGTTGATCCATGACTTGACGCTCATCTCCTGCACCGAAGGCTGGCTGGGATCTCCCTTGCTCCCCGGAGGCGAGATGCGGTAGCCGTGGGACATGATGTGCGCTTCGCTTTCCTTGGCGGTAAAGGCCAGCTGCTTGATGTACTTGATGTTGTTCACGCCGGTGTAGCCGGGCACGATCAGGCGCAGCGGGCCGCCATGGGCCAGAGGCACGGGCTCGCCGTTCATCTCCCAGGCCAGCAGCGCGTCCTCCATGGCCGACAGGGGCACGGAGCGCTCCACCAGCACACTCTTGGGATCGAGGCCTGCGGGCAGCACCTCTCCGCCCGTTCCCGTCATGTAGACCATGCCGTCGGCCACTCCGCCCAGGGCCTTGACCACATCGCGCACGGGCACACCGCTCCAGACCACGCAACCAGCAGCACCCACCGTCCATTGCGTACCGCTGGGCTTGGAGGGGAAGAAGGCGCGACCGTTGCCAGAGCATTGCAGCACCATGGTCACGGTCTCCAGACCCATGGTCTTGAGTTCACGCACGCTCAGCTGTCTGGGCTTTTTCACACCATCGATCTGCACCGCCCATGCATCGCGATCGGCCACGATGGACTCGGAAGGCGTGGGCAGGTTGTTGCGCACATAGAGCTGGCTGGTGGGCGTGACCACGCCGGCGCCAAACGCGCTGCGCTTGGTCTCGATGGTGGTGGAGCTGTGCACGATCACGGCATCGGCATTCTTGAAGCTGGCATAGCCGGGCAGAGGCTTGGCGGCGGGCGCTGCCGCCTGAGCCATGGCCTGGCTCTGGAAGCTGGCCAGACCGGCTGCAGCCAGCGCGCTGGCGCTACCGGCGAGCAGGCGACGACGCGGCAGGGATGTGGGTTGTTGCATGGTGTCTCCTTGGTAATTGTGGTGAATGCTCAGCGCGAAAAATCCGGTTCAGCCATCGGCTTTCTCAGGTGCCCCCAGAGCGCGTGATGCCACGGCCAGAGCCTGTTTCTTCTGTGCGATCAGCACCAGAGGGCGGCCTTCGCGCGAGCGCACCACCTGCCAGTAGCTGTTGGCCCACCAGCCCTGGCCGTCGGCAATCGGCTGGGGCTGCTCGAAGGCCAGCACGGTGACTATGCCGCCTTTTTCAAAAAAAGTGGTCAGGTGATAGGCGCGACTGCCGTCGATATCGCAGGGCCGCATGAGCTGGGTGTAGCCGGGCAGCTTCTGGTCGGCAGGCCAGTCCATATGCCTGGCAATCTCGGCCTCCGGGATGAACTGGCCCCGCAGCGTGCGTTCGTAATACTCATGCTCGATGGCCGAGCGCACCATCTGCGGCGGGCGCAGGCTCAGCACGCCGCCCGCAGCAACGCTGCCGACCATCACGGCGGCACACAGTGCATGCAGGCCACGACGGGCGTACCAGGGCGTGTGGCGCAGCAAATGGGTCGGCAGCTCGCCGGGCTCGAAAGCCAGTGCCAGCTCGGCACGGGCACGCAGGTCGAAATCGGTGTCTTCGGGGCGGTCTTGGTGTTTCATGGTGCGCGCTTTCTCAGCGGTATCACGCCGGCAGCTGCGGAAGATTCGGTGGTGGCCCCTGCGGGACGGCGCGCAGGCTCCTGCAGTGCCGTCTTGAGCGCTTCACGGGCCCGCGCCAGGCGAGAGAGCACGGTGCCCGGTGCAATATCCAGCGCCTCGGCCATCTGGGCCGTGGGCATGTCGTCAAAGTAGTAAAGCACCAGCACTTCACGATGGATCGGGGCAATGCGGCTCAGCGCCTTGACCACGTCCAGCTGCGCATCGAGTGCATCGTGGTGATTCACGCCCTGCTCGCAGGCTTCATCCAGAGACTCGGTCTGTGATTGCACAGGATCGAAGTGCCTGAAGGCATGGCGGCGCATGATCTGGAACAGCCATGCTCTGGCCATGCTCTGGTCGCGCAGCTGGTGGCGAAAGCGCCAGGCGCTGGTGAAGCAATCCTGCACCACATCCTCGGCCGTGGCACGCGAGCCCGTCAGCGCCCAGGCGCTGCGCAGCAAAAAGCGGTAATGCTCGCGCACCCACTGGTTGTAGCGCGACTCGGCAGAGAAGATCATGGTGATAAAGAGCGCAGGCCTGCTGCTTTCATTCCATGTCGCTGCAAATATTTTCTGGAGCCACCCGGCAAATACAGATGAGGCTTGCAGCCCTGTTCAATCAATCGCTGGCAGCCATGACCTTGGTGTGCATGCCAAAGAACTGCGCAGGCGGCATGCCCACCGTGCGGCGCACCATGGCGCTGAAAGCGCTGGGACTGTAGTCCAGCTCGGCAGCAATGCGCTGAATCGGCCAGTTGCGCGCCGCCAAGCTCACGGCATGGGCCAGCACCACCTGCTGGCGCCACTGGGTAAAACTGCATTCCAGCTGCTGGCGAAACAGTCGCGCCACGGTGCGCGGACTGGCCCCGGTATCGCGCGCCCAGTCTTCCAGCGTCTCGTTGCGCGTGGGGTCGGCCAGCACGGCCTCGCACAGCAGGCGCAAGCGCTTGTCCTGGGGCAGGTTCACGCCCAGTTGCACGGCACTGGCGCGGCGCAGCTCGTCGAGCAGCAGCTGGCTCAAATGGTGCTCGCGCGCCCTGTCCTGCTCGGACAGCTGCAGGCTGTCATCGGGCAGCGTGGGCAGCTCGCGCACCACGGCGCGCAGCAGATCCGACGCGTTGAGCACCCGGCATTGGCGCCAGGCCGCCTCTTGCTCAGGGCTGACATCGGGGCCGCAACGCCCCTGGGTCTGAAAGAAGTACAAGGTGCGCAGATCGGCGCTTTCCACCATGGTCACCGCATGCTCCATGCCCGGCGGCACCCACAGCGCGCGGGATGGCGGCACGATATAGGTGCCCTGCGCTACTGTCAGGCGTATGGTGCCCGTGGTGGAGATGGCCAGTTGCCCCCAGGGATGACGGTGCGGCTTGACCTGGGTGTCGGCCTCCAGCCAGCGACATTTGGCGCGCACCGGGCGCTGTGCCGAGGGAATGTAGAGATGGGGTGTCAGCGTCTCCACATAGGCGGTGGCCTTGCCTGCACGCAGGGGCTCGGGGTCGTGGAGGCTGTACATGATGGTTGGCTGGCTTGCGATAGCAATTGGCAGACTATCGCATACAAGACGCAAGCAGTCTGCCTAAGATGCGACATATGAACCGCCCTGCCTCCACAACACCTCAAAACCAGGCGCCAGAGACACTGCGCAGTGACGCTCGCACCATCAGCCTCATCGGTCTGGCCCATGGCTCGTCGCACTTCTTCCACCTGCTGCTGCCGCCGTTGTTTCCCTGGCTGATCAAGGACTTCGGCTACAGCTATGCCGAGCTCAGCGTCATGGTTTCGCTGTTCTTCATTGTTTCCGGCACCGGCCAGGCACTGGCCGGCTTTGCGGTGGACCGCTTTGGCGCACGTCCGATTCTGTTTGCCGCCCTCGGCAGCTTTGTGGTGGCAGGCCTGATTGCCAGCACGGCCCAGGGCTACAGCATGCTGCTGGCTGCCTCCTTCTTTGCGGGCCTGGGCAATGCGCCCTTCCACCCCGTGGACTTCACCATCCTCAACAAGCGCGTGTCGCAGCAGCGCATAGGTCATGCGTTCTCGGTGCATGGCCTGTCCGGCAATCTGGGCTGGGCGCTGGCACCGCTGTTCATGGCGGGCATCACCACGGCCACGGGCTCCTGGCGTCTGGCCTGCCTGGGCGGCGCCCTCTGCGCAGCCGTGGTGCTGGCCATCATGGTCTTCAACCGTGACGCGCTCGATGATCGCGCCGAATCCGCAGGTGCTGCCGCCAAGCCGGCTGCCGGAGCCATTGCCGCACCTCAGGAACACCCCATGGCCTTCATGAAGCTGCCATCGGTGTGGCTGTGCTTTTCCTTCTTCTTCTGGAGCACCTGCGCGCTCAGCGCCATCCAGAGCTTTGCCAGCCCGGCCCTGCAATCCATGTACGGGCTGCCGCTTTCCGTGACGGCGCTGATCGTCACCGGCTATATGCTGTGCGGCGCTGCCGGTATGGTCGTGGGCGGCTTTCTGGTCGGCCGCGTGCAGCGGCTGGAGAAGGTGATCTCCATCTGCATGCTGGGCTCGGGCCTGTTGCTGTTTGTCGTCGGCACGGGCTGGCTGCCCGGCATGGCTGCCGTGATCGTGGCTTCTGTCGCCGGTCTGGGCACGGGCCTGGCCGGCCCCTCGCGCGACATGCTGATCAAGCGCGCAGCGCCCCCCGGCGCCACGGGCCGTGTCTACGGCACGGTGTATTCGGGCCTGGATCTGGGCTTTTGCCTGGCCGCGCCGGTCTTCGGCTACATGCTGGACCACCAGATGACCAACGCAGTGTTCTATGGCTCGGCGATTGCGCTGGTGCTGTCGGTGGTCTCGGCCGTCATCGTCGGCGACGGCGTGAGCAAGAAGACCAAATCCCATCTGGCAGCCGCCTGAGCAACAGGCGCAACCCACCCAGCCCTGCCCGCGCAAGCTGCAGGGCTTTTTTGTCGGCGCGAGAGATCAAGTTACCCTGGTATTTATCCCTAGTGGCTCAGCGCTGAGGCCACAAACACGGCTGCTAAGCTGAATTCCCTGAGCGGTGCATCACACCGCCTTTTCTTGCCGTGGCCCTATCCGGGAGCGGCTCGCCCCCCTCAAGGAGAATTTCTATGCGTTGGAACACGCCCTCTGCCCCTTTGCTGCGCGCCCTGCCCCTGGCCCTGGTGCTGGCCTTCGGCTCTGCCCAGGCTGCCTCTCAGACTGAATGGCTGGAGCATGCGAAAAAGGAGCAGCAGCCCTACCTGGATACGCTGCGCGATCTGGTGCATATCGAGTCCGGCAGCAAGGATGTGGCGGGCGTGAAGAAGATTGCCGAATACATTGCCGGCAAGCTGCGCGCGCAGGGCGGCAAGGTCGAGGTGATCGAGCCCAGCGACATCTACCGCCTCGATGACACGCCCGAGAAAGTCGGCCCCATGGTGCATGCCGAATTCAAGGGCAAGGGCAGCAGCCGCATCATGCTGATCGCGCACATGGACACCGTCTATCTGCCCGGCATGCTCAAGGACCAGCCCTTTCGCATCGACGGCGACAAGGCCTATGGCCTGGGCATTGCCGACGACAAGCAGGGCGTGGCCCTGATCATGCATATCGTGCCCCTGCTCAAGAAGCTGGGCATCGAGGACTACGGCACGCTCACGGTGCTGATCAACGGCGACGAGGAAATCAGCTCGCCCGGAGCACGCAGCACCATAACCCGCCTGGGGGCCGAGCAGGACGCAGTGTTCAGCTTTGAAGGCGGCGGCACCGACGGCAGCCTGCGCCTGGCCACCAGCGGCATCGGCGCCGCCTACCTCAAGGTCACGGGCAAGGCATCGCATGCGGGCGCCAAGCCCGAAGACGGCGTGAATGCGCTGTACGAGCTGTCGCACCAGCTGCTGCAGATGAAGGATCTGTCCCAGCCCCAGGACGGCCTCAAGCTCAACTGGACGGTGTCCAAGGCCGGCACCAACCGCAATGTGGTTCCCGCCGAAGCCTCGGCCCAGGCCGATGCCCGCGCGCTGCGCGTGGCCGACTTCACGGCGCTGGAAAAAGCCATGCAGGACAAGATCGGCAACAAGCTGCTCCCCGCCAGCAAGGTGGAGCTGAAATTCGAAGTGCGCCGCCCGCCGCTGGAGGCCAATGCCACGGCGCGCAAGCTGGCGGCCCATGCCCAGGGCATTTATGAGCAGGAGCTGAAGCTGCCCATGAAGGTCATGGACAAGGCCACGGGCGGCGGCACGGATGCGGCTTTTGCGGCCCTCAAGGCCAAAGGCGGCGTGATCGAGGGCTTCGGCCTGTCGGGCTATGGCGCGCATTCCAACGATGCCGAATATGTGCAGATCAACACCATCGCACCTCGCCTGTATCTGGCCGCCCGCATGATCCAGGACCTGTCGCGCGGCCAGATCAAGTAAGCGCTTTTGATAGCTGCTTTCGCCTGATCAGCTTCGATTTCAGTATAAAAACGATCTACAAATCAACAGGAGCTTGCGATGCAAGCTCCTGTTTTTTGCCCCATAAGCATTGCCACCCCGCCTGATCCGAACCGGCCTCGCCCGCGTTTCCAGGCTTCTGTCGCCTAGCCAACAGACCGCTAACGCACGAGTGTCTACATTCATCGAATCAACGATGAAGGAGAGCCGCCCGTGAGCCAAGAGCCCTTGAACATCCCCAGCGTGCAGCATCTGGTCAGCCCCGAGGAATGGCAGCTGCGCGTGGACCTAGCCGCCTGCTACCGGCTGGTGGCGCTGTACGGCTGGAGCGATCTGGTCTTCACCCACATCAGCGCGCGGCTGCCGGGCCCCGGGCATCACTTCCTCATCAACCCCTACGGGCTGATGTTTGACGAAATCACGGCCTCCTCGCTGATCAAGGTGGACCTGGGCTGCAACAAACTCATGGACTCGCCCTTCCCCGTGAACCCGGCAGGCTTCGTCATCCACAGCGCCGTGCACGAGGCGCGTGCCGATGCGCAATGCGTGATCCACACCCACACGCGCGCCGGCGTGGCCGTGGCGGCCCAGAAGAACGGCCTGCTGCCCATCAGCCAGCAAAGCACCTTTGTCCTGGGGTCCCTGGCCTATCACGTCTATGAAGGCGTGGCCTTTCGCGAGGACGAGAAGCCGCGCCTGCTGGCCGACATGGGCGAGGCCAACTTCCTCATGCTGCGCAACCACGGCCTGCTGACCTGCGGCGCCACGATTGCCGATGCCTTTTTGTCGATGTACGTCTTCGAGTCCGCCTGCCAGATCCAGATCGCGGCCCAGTCGGGCGGCACCGAACTCACCGAGGTCGACCCGCAGATTCTGCAAGGCATCGCCCATGCCATGAAGGTACAGACCGGCGGCATGGGCGGCCAGTTTGCCTGGCCCGCCCTGCTGCGCAAGCTCGACAGAATCGACCCCGGCTACCGCAGTTAGAACACCGCTCCGGAATCAAAAAAGGGCATCCAGATGGATGCCCTTTTTTGCAGCATCAGCTGCGGCGAATACGGTAGAGACAGTGCTCAGCCAGCGCGTGCCCAGCTGGCAGATCAGGGTGCATGAATGTCTTCGCATCGGGCTGCATTCCCAGGCGCTGCATTACGGCCTGCGAGGGCTTGTTCGGCACCGCCGTGAACGCCACAACTTCATCCAGCAGCAGCTCATTCCACGCAAAATCCAGCGCGGCTTTTGCACCCTCTGTCGCCAGCCCTTTGCCCCAGTATGGCCGGGCCAGCCGCCAGCCCACTTCCACGCAGGGTGAAAACGACAGCTCTGCTGCGGGAGTGTGCAAGCCAATCATCCCTGCCAAGTGCCCGGTGGCTCTATCCTGCGCAACCCAGAATCCCCAGCCACGCTCGGCAATCAGAGCTTCGGCCTTGGCGGCCAGGGCATCGCTGGCCTGCCTGTCCAGCACGCTTGGGAAGTAGCGCATGACTTCCGTGTCCGCATTGAGCGCGGCAAACTCCGGCAAATCCTGCGGCGTCCATTGCCGCAGAATCAGCCTTGGCGTGGTCAGGCTCTCAGGCTTCACCACGCAGCTTTTCGATGATGCCGTTGAGCTCGTCAAGCGAGCCGAACTGGATGGCGATCTCGCCCATTTCCTGCTGCTTGCCGTGGCGACGCACGGTCTTCTTGATGCGCACCTCTACATCGGCCGTAAGCAGGTCGGACAGCTCTTCCTCGATGCGTTTCACATCGCGCGACTTGCCATCTTTCTTGGCCTTCTGGCGCGTCAGATTGAACTCGGCACCGATCTTCTTGACCAGCGACTCGGCCTCGCGCACCGACATCTTCTTGGCCGCGATCTGGTTGCCTGCCGTGATCTGGGTGGCACGGTCCAGCGTCAGCAGCGCCCGCGCATGGCCCATGTCGATATCGCCGGCCATCAGCATGGTCTGCACGGGCTCGGCCAGATTCAGCAGGCGCAGCAGATTGGTGGCGGCGCTGCGCGAGCGGCCCACGGCCTGAGCGGTCTGCTCGTGGGTCAGACCGAACTCCTTGACCAGGCGGGCCAGCCCCTGCGCCTCTTCCAGCGGATTCAGGTCTTCGCGCTGAATGTTCTCGATCAGTGCCATGGCCGCAGCGGCTTCGTCAGGCACTTCGCGCACCAGCACCGGCACCTCGGACAACCCCGCGATATGCGCGGCACGGAAGCGCCGTTCGCCGGCAATGATTTCGTACTTGCCGGCGTTGTCGCCCCGGGAGAGCTGGCGCACCAGAATCGGTTGCATGATGCCCTGGGCCTTGATGCTCTCGGCCAGCTCGTACAAGGCGCCTTCGTCCATTCGGGTGCGCGGCTGGTACTGGCCGGCCACCATCACATTGAGCGCCAGGGTGCTCGGAAGATTGGCCTGAGACCCGCTCGCTGCGGCCTGCTCTGCTTCGCTGACCTTGGGGCCCAGCAGGGCTTCCAGACCACGTCCCAGGCCCTTGGGTTTCTTAGTCACCATTGCTGAATTCTTTCTTTAAAGGGAGAGCAGCAGCTCATGCCCGGCTTCCCACAGTCCCAATCCGCTGGCCGTGTTGATATGGCCTGCGGCACCCGCATTCACGAAGCGGCAGCCCCAGCCCTGTGCCATGGCCTGTGCACGCGCTACAGAGCAGTTGGGGTCGTTCTCGCTGCCCACCAGTATCGACGGGAAGGGCAGCTTTTGCAGCAGCACGGGCGACCAGCCCGGCAGGACGCCGCGCAGACTCTCCTGCTCGGTGTCGCCGGGGGCCACCAGCAACGCACCGCGCACCTTGCTCCTGGCTACTTGAGAATGTGCCGCCCACCAGGCCACCAGCACGCAGCCCAGGCTGTGCGCCACCAGAGTGACGGGAGCCGGAGCGTCGAGCACGGTTTCCTGCAGACGAATGCTCCAGTCACCACGCAGCGGATGCTGCCAGCTGTGCTGCTCCAGCCGCTGGTAGCCGTACTGCTCCTGCCACAGACTTTGCCAGTGGCCGGGGTCGGAGTTCTGCCAGCCGGGCAGCAGCCAGACATGCTGCGGGTTCAGTGCTTCAGAGGTCATGGTCGTTGGCGATGGCTGGATAGGAGACGGGGAGCTGTTTCACGTGAAACACTCACATTTTCTTGATACGGCGCACCATCTCTTCGGCGAACTCGACAAAGGCCTTGCTGCCCTTGGCCGAGGCGTCGAACACCACGCCCGGCAGGCCGTAGCTGGGGGCTTCGGCCAGGCGCACATTGCGCGGGATCACGGTATCGAACACCTTGTCGCCGAAATGCTCCTTGAGCTGGTCGCTGACCTGCTGCTGCAGCGTGGTGCGCGGATCGAACATCACGCGCAGCAGACCGATGATCTGCAGGTCGGGATTCATATTGGCATGCACCTGCTTGATGGTGTTGACCAGATCGGTCAGGCCTTCCAGTGCAAAGTACTCGCACTGCATGGGCACGATCACGCCATGCGCCGAGCACAGACCGTTCAATGTCAGCATGGACAGCGAAGGCGGGCAGTCGATCAGCACGAAGTCATAGTCGGCGGCCACGGCCTGCAGAGCGGTCTTGAGGCGCTCGTTGCGGCGTTCCAGCGAGACCAGCTCGATCTCGGCGCCCGACAGCTCGCGGTTGGCGCCCAGCACGTCATAGCCGACCTGCTCGGACTTCTGGGCCACCTCCTTGATGCTGGCGTTTTCCAGCAGCACATCGTAGACCGTCAGCTCCAGCGCGCGCTTGTCCACGCCGGAGCCCATGGTGGCATTGCCCTGCGGGTCCAGGTCGATCAGCAACACACGCTGGCCGACCTTGGCCAGACCGGCGGCAAGATTGACCGTGGTCGTGGTCTTGCCCACTCCACCCTTTTGATTGGCAACACAGAAAATTTTGGCCATTGAACTTCTCTTTTAGTTGGCGGCCAGCTTGAGGCCAAAACCGATCAGAAACACACCGGCTGTTTTTTCCAGCCACTTCACCACGGCCGGATTGGCACGCAGACGCTCTGCCAACACCGTGGTCAGCGTCACCACAATGACGCTGTAGATAAAGGTAATTGCCGCCACCGTGGCAGCCATCACGCCAAAGGTGACGGCGCCCTGGTGATTGGCAGGGTCTACGAACATGGGAAAGAACGCCATGTAGAACACGATGGCCTTGGGGTTCATCAGAGTGATCAGAGCACCCTGACGGAAATACTGGCGCGGCTGGATTTCGATGGCTGGTGCATCGCCGGGCCTGGCCGTAAGCAGCTTGTAGCCCAGCCAGGCCAGATAGGCCGCCCCCACCCATTGCACGGCATGGAAGGCCGCGGGATAGGCGGCCAGCACCGCCGCCACACCGGCCACGGCCAGCCACATCAGCACCTGGTCGGCAGCCATCACACCCAAGCAGCATGCAAGGCCCGCTCTCCATCCGCCCTTGCCCGTGGAGGTAATCAAGGCCAGATTGCCTGGTCCAGGGATCAGCAAGAAAACGGTAACGGCGGCTGCAAAAGCGCCGTAATCAGAGATGCCAAACATTCAAACCCTGCGCGATGGAAAACAGCAAGTTTATGCGAGGGTCATGACCGGTGCATCTGCATTGCACAGATGTTGCCTGACACAGTATGTAAAAAGGCACTTTGCTCCCCTTGGAAACAAAGTGCCCGACCAAGCTTTACTGCTCAAGAAGCCAGTTTCAACCAGATGACGCAGCGCTCGGCATCCAGGCCGGGCACGACCAAAGGTTCCACGTGAAACACTTTCACGTCGGCAGGCAGCGCAGCAATTTCCTCATCGGGGTGCTTGCCCTTCATGGCAAACCAGATTCCGTCCTCGGCCAGAGCCTTGCGCGACCAGGTGGTGAAGTCCACCAGGGACGCAAAGGCGCGGCAGCTGATGACCGGGTACTGGGTCTTGAGGTTTTCCACCCGGTCATGAATGCCGCGCAGATTGGGCAGGCGCAAGGATGCAGCCACCTGCTGGATGAAAGCGGCCTTCTTGCCCACGGTATCCACACAGTTCACATCGATCTGCGGGCAGCAGATGGCAAACACCACACCAGGCAGACCACCGCCGGAGCCCACGTCCAGCAGCGGCAGGCGCTTGCCCTCTTCCAGCGGCAGGCTGCTCACATGCCGCAGCAAAGCGGGCACGGCAGCCAGGCTGTCGAGCAGGTGATGCGTCAGCATCTCCTGGGGATCACGCACCGACGTCAGGTTGTAGACCTTGTTCCACTTCTGCAGCAGATCCATGAAGGACATCAGCAGATCGATCTGGGCCGGAGCCAGATCCAGCTTCAGTGCCTGAACGCCCTGCTCCAGCTGAGTACGCAAAACCTGGCTCATGCGGAAGCCTCTTCGTTCTGATTGGCAAAGCCCTTGAAGCCGCCTTTTTTCAGATGCACCATGAGCAGCGAGATGGCAGCAGGCGTCACCCCCGAAATACGCGAAGCCTGACCCAGGGTTTCGGGTCTGTGCTTTTGCAGCTTCTGGCGCACCTCGAAGGACAGCGCCGCCACCTGCATATAGTCAAACTCCAGCGGCAGACGCAGGCGCTCGAAATGCGCGGCACGCTCCACCTCATCCTTCTGACGGTCGATATAGCCAGAGTACTTGGCGGCAATCTCCACCTGCTCGATCACCGGGGCGCTGAGTTCGCCCAGCGCCTCGGGCTGCACATCGGCACTGGCGTACTTGCCCTCGTTCATGCCCATGAGCTTGTCGTAGTCCACACCCGGGCGACGCAGCAGGTCGAACAGGTTGTATTCGCGCTCCATGGCCTTGCCCAGCACGCGCTCGGATTCTTCCGCAGCCACGACACGCGGGTTCACCCAGGTGGACTTGAGGCGCTCTGTTTCACGTGAAACAGCATCGCGCTTGCGGCTGAAGGAGTCCCAGCGCGCATCATCGACCAGACCCATCTGGCGGCCCGCTTCGGTCAGGCGCATATCGGCATTGTCTTCGCGCAGCTGCAGGCGGAACTCGGCGCGGCTGGTGAACATGCGATAGGGCTCGGTCACGCCCTTGGTGATCAGATCGTCGACCAGCACGCCCAGATAGGCCTCGTCGCGACGCGGCATCCAGGGGCCTTCGCCACGGCACTGCAGCGCTGCGTTCAGGCCCGCGAACAGACCCTGAGCGGCCGCCTCTTCATAGCCGGTCGTGCCATTGATCTGGCCCGCAAAGAACAGACCCTGGATCTGCTTGGTCTCGAAGCTGCTCTTGAGCGAGCGCGGATCGAAGTAGTCGTACTCGATGGCATAGCCTGGGCGCAGGATATGGGCGTTCTCCAGCCCCTTCATGCTGCGCACCAGTTCGTACTGAATGTCGAACGGCAGGCTGGTGGAGATCCCATTGGGGTAGAACTCGTGCGTGGTCAGGCCTTCGGGCTCCAGAAAGATCTGATGGCTTTCCTTGTCCGCAAAACGGTTGATCTTGTCTTCCACGCTGGGGCAGTAACGCGGACCCACGCCCTCGATCTTGCCGGTGAACATGGGACTGCGGTCAAAGCCGCTGCGAATGATCTCGTGCGTACGCGCATTGGTGTGCGTGATCCAGCAAGGCATCTGGCGGGGATGCATGGCACGGTTGCCCATGAAGCTGAACACGGGCACTTCGCCCTCGTTCACGCCGCCTGGCATGCCATCGCCGGGTTGCTCCTCGCACTGGCTGAAGTCGATGCTGCGGCCGTCGATGCGCGGGGGCGTGCCGGTCTTCAGGCGCCCCTGCGGCAGCTGGAGCTCCTTCAGGCGTGCCGACAGGCTCACAGCGGGGGGATCGCCCGCACGGCCTGCTGCATAGTTGTTCAGGCCCACGTGAATCTTGCCGTCGAGGAAGGTGCCCGCCGTCAGCACCACGGTGCGGCTGCGGAACTTGAGACCCACCTGGGTGACGGCACCGACCACGCGGTCGCCCTCCACCATCAGATCATCCACGGCCTGCTGGAAGAGCCAGAGATTGGGCTGGTTTTCCAGCATCTCGCGAATCGCGGCCTTGTACAGAATGCGGTCGGCCTGGGCTCGCGTGGCACGCACGGCCGGTCCCTTGGAGCTGTTCAGAATGCGGAACTGGATGCCGCCCTTGTCGGTCGCCAGGGCCATGGCTCCGCCCAGGGCATCGACCTCCTTGACCAGGTGTCCCTTACCGATGCCGCCGATGCTGGGGTTGCAGCTCATCTGCCCCAGGGTTTCGATATTGTGGGTCAGCAGCAATGTCTTGCTGCCCATGCGCGCAGCGGCCAACGCAGCCTCGGTGCCGGCGTGACCGCCACCGACCACGATCACGTCAAATTCCTGTGGGTACAACATATTTCTGCTCCGGGCCAAGCCCGGCCCTTGCCCCTGCACGAAGCAACCATGCCTCGGCTCTCATGGCAGGCGGACATGTTTTCGCGCCATGTCCAGCCCTGCGGGGAACCTGCAATTTTCCCACCATTGGCGCAACAATGCCTTGCCAGGGGGGTTTCACGTGAAACATGGCAGCCAGAGCCAAGGCCTAGATGTTTGCCCTGATCACCCTGCCTACGCATGAAAAGTGCAATCGCTCTGTGCTGCAATGCCTGCATGCAAATCCTCATTTTTGCGGGCAGCACCCGCCAAGACTCGTACAACCGCAAACTGGCCAAGGTGGCCGCCTCCATCGCCCGGCAGCAAGGCGCAGAGCCCAGCCTGCTGGAGCTGTCGGACTACGACATCCCCCTCTACAACGCCGACCTCGAAGCGCAGGGCACTCCAGCCGATGTCATTCGCCTCAAGCAAGCCATGCACAGCCATGCTGCCTGGATTGTCTGCAGCCCCGAGTACAACGGCAGCTACCCTGCCCTGCTCAAGAACGCGATCGACTGGGCCTCCAGCCCGGTCAAGGGCGATGCTCAGTGGTCCGATGGCGTCCTGCCGTTTCGCAACAAGGTCGTCGGCATGGCCAGTGCCTCGCCTGGCGGTCTTGGCGGCCTGAGAGCGCAGTCACACCTCGCTGCGCTGCTATTGAACCTGGAATGCTGGGTGGCACCGCGCAGCCATGCCGTGAGCCAGGCGGGCGAGGCTTTCGATGGCCAGGGTCATCTGCTGCGCGCCCAGAACCAGCAAGGCATGGAAGCACTGGTGCAGCAGGTGCTGTGGGCTGCAGGGCGCCTGGGCTGAGCAATCCCCCACGGATACGGACTACTTGCTGTCGGCTGCATATGCATATGACATGCAACCGGTTTAGCATGGGCGCTTGTCTTTTCATTGCATAGAGAGCCACTCACCATGAAGCTTTACTACAGCCCCGGCGCCTGCTCCCTGTCTCCGCACATCGTGCTGCATGAAGCAGACCTGCAGCATGAAACTGTGATGGTCAGCACCAAGAGCCACAAGCTCCAGGACGGAACGGATTACTACGGCATCAATCCTCTGGGCTATGTGCCCTTTCTGGTGCTGGACAACGGCGACACCTTGCACGAAGGCCCGGCCATTGTTCAATACCTGGCCGACCTGGCCCCCGAGAAAAACCTGGCGCCCGCCAACGGCACGGTGGCCCGCTACCACCTGCAGGAATGGCTGAACTTCATCAGCACCGAGGTGCACAAGGGCTTCGGCCCCTTGTTCAATCCTGCAACGCCAGAGGATTACAAGCCCCTGGCACGCGCCAGCGTACTCAAGCGCCTGGCCTGGGTCAACGAGCAACTCGCCAACAAGACCTATCTGATGGGCGACCAGTTCACCGTGGCCGATGCCTACTTCTTCACGGTCACGGGCTGGGCCCAGTTTGTGGGCCTGGACATCTCCGAGCTCGAGCACATCCAGGCCTACCGCGAGCGCATTCTGGCGCGCCCCGCAGTACAGGCCGCCATGAAGGCAGAAGGCTTGCTGAAGTAAGTTTTTTGACACCCATGCAAACTCAAAAGCTCGGTACCCACCGAGCTTTTTTCATCTGGAGTTCTGCATGACCTCATTGTTCGACCCGATTGAAGCGGGCAGCCTGCGCCTGCCCAACCGCATTGCCATGGCACCGCTGACGCGCAACCGCGCTCCCGACGCGGTACCCACGCCGCTGATGCAGACCTACTATGTCCAGCGCGCCTCTGCCGGCCTGCTGATCAGCGAAGGCACGGCCATCAGCCACCAGGGACAGGGCTATGCCGACGTACCCGGTCTGTACAGCCAAGAGCAACTGCAGGCCTGGAAGAAAGTCACCGATGCCGTGCATGCCAAGGGCGGGCGCATCGTCACCCAGCTCTGGCATGTGGGCCGCATCTCCCACAACGTGCTGCAGCCCGACCTGCAGGCGCCGGTCGCGCCGTCGGCGCTGACGGCCCGCTCCAAGACTTTTGTGATCGACCGCGAGACGGGACAAGGCCAGTTTGTCGCCACCTCGGCGCCGCGCGCACTCGAGCAGAAGGAGCTGCCGGGCATTGTTCACAGCTTCGCCACCGCTGCGCGCGAGGCCGTGCAGTCGGCGGGCTTCGATGGCGTGGAGCTGCATGCAGCCAACGGCTATCTGCTCGATCAATTCCTCAAGACCGGCACCAACCAGCGTAGCGACGACTACGGCGGCAGCATCGAAAACCGGGCCCGCCTGGTGCTGGAATGCGTGCGCGCTGTGACCGATGCCATCGGTGCCGGCAGGGTCGGCATCCGCATCTCTCCGGTCACACCAGCCAACGACATCGTGGACGAAAACCCGCAGGCACTGTTTGAGCATCTGGTGCGCCAGCTCGCGCCGCTGGGCCTGTCCTATATCCATGTGATCGAAGGCGCAACTGGCGGCCCGCGCGAACTCGCGGATCGCCCCTTCGACTACCAGGCACTCAAGCAGGCCTATCGCTCTGCGGGCGGCAAGGGAGTCTGGATGGTCAACAACGGCTATGACCGCCAGCTGGCGACGCGCGCGGTGGAAAGCGGCTATGCCGATGTCGTGGCCTTCGGCAAGGCCTATATCTCCAACCCCGATCTGGTACACCGTCTGCGCGACGATCTGCCGCTCAATGCCTGGAACAGCGAACGCTTCTACGGCGGCGGGGCCGACGGCTATACCGACTACCCTGCGCTCGCCAGCCAGTAAGCGCGAGCGGGCTGCAGGCCCCGTCGCCGCTTGCGACAGCAGCTGTTGAACGAAAGAAAAAAGCCCGGTGCAGCGCAGCAACCGGGCTTTTTTGTGGGCGTGCTCCGCCCGAGGATCAGGCCTGTTCGAGCAACTGCTGCTTCTGGCCCGGCAAAGCCACCTGGGCAGAGGCCACCTGGGCAGGCGCCATACCGGGATGGGCGGCAGTTCTGGGGCTGCGCTGTGCGGCATGCAGCGCGCCGCCGGCCAGCTTGAACTGGCTGACCAGCTGTGCCAGTCGCGCCGCCTGCTCGCGCAGCGATTCTGCGGCGGCGGCAGACTCTTCCACCAGTGCCGCATTCTGCTGGGTCATGCGGTCGATATCGCCCACGGCCTGGTTGACCTGGCTGATGCCCAGCGACTGCTCGCTGGACGCCGCTGTAATCTCGCCAATGATGTCGCCCACACGTTGTGCGCTGTCCACGGTCTCCTGCATGGCCTTGCCTGCGCTCTCCACCTGGCGCGCGCCCACGTCCACGGTCTGCACGCTGGTGTTGATCAGCGACTTGATCTCGTTGGCAGCCTGGGCCGAGCGCTGGGCCAGGCTGCGAACCTCGGCCGCCACCACGGCAAAACCACGGCCTTGCTCGCCGGCACGGGCCGCTTCCACAGCGGCATTCAGCGCCAGGATATTGGTCTGGAAAGCAATGGAATCAATCAGGCCGATGATGTCGCCGATCTTGCGGCTGGAGGCCGAAATCTCCTGCATGCTGTTGACGGCCTGGCCGACGATCTGGCCGCCCTGCACGGCCGTCGAAGAGGCCGAGGCCGCCAGCTGGTTGGCCAGCTGCGAAGACGATGCGGTCTGCTGCACCGTGGCCGTCAGCTGAGCCAGCGACGCGACGGTTTCCTGCAGATTGCTGGCCGTCTGTTCGGTGCGGGCCGACAGATCCTGGTTGCCCGTGGCAATTTCCTGGCTGGCCGTGGCGATATTGCCGCTGGCATCGCGCACCTGGGCCACCGTGGTGCCCAGCGACTGCTGCATCTGGTCCAGCGCACGCTGCAGATCCGTCAGCTCATCCTTGCCGCTGACCTCGACCTTGTGCGACAGATCGCCGCCAGCAATCGTCAGTGCCATCTGACGGGCCACTTCAAGCGGACGGCAGATGGACAGCATGTTCAGCAAAGTCAGCGGAATCACCACCACCAGCGCCAGGATCACGGCCACCACAAACATCCAGCGTGTCTGGTCGGCCACGTCGCGCTCGGCCGCAGCCAGTGCGTCGGCCTGCTGGCGCAGCAGCTTGTCCAGCTGCGCCAGCAGCTTGTCGGCCTCCATGACTTCGGCCAGAGCCTTGCCGCTCATGCGGTTGGCCGTGGTGGCCGAATCATAGCCACCGGCCTCCAGCTGGCGCGCCACAGGCTCGAAGAGCTTTCGATAAGCGTCGATATGCCCAATGATGCTCTTGGTCAGCTGTGCGTCCTGTGCATTCTGGTCGGTCACAAACTTGCCCAATGTCACCTTGGATTTGTCGATGAACATGACCCATTGCTGATAGGCCTTGCGCACCTCTTCGGGCTTTTCGTACTGGATGACCATGTCCTTCTCGCTGGAACGGATGCCACCCAGCTCGGTGCGCAGCTGCGCCATATGGCCCGATTTGACAAAGGCGTTGCTCAGAAACTCCTGGCTCATGTCCTGGATGCGGAACATGCCCAACATCCCGGCGCCCCCCAGCAAGCCCAGCAACACCATCACCACACCAATGGCGCCCATCATGCGCGTGCGGATGGTGAAGCCCCGCATCATTTCCAACAGACTCATGAATCTCTCTCCACTTTGAACGACTGGCATTGTCGGGCCAGAACTTGCAAATTGTTTCAGATTGTCACCAACACCGAGAAAAACCCGTGACTGCGATGCCCAAGCCATGGCGATGTGCAATATGACAAGTTCTTATCGGCAGTCTTTGCGGCTTATCAACCCTGCCGGCTTCATGTCTTGTCAAAGGCTTGACCTTGCCATGATGTTAGGGTTGACCATTCAAGACATGGAGTCCGCCAGTCCGGCCGACTCACTTTCTGAAGGAGCCATCCATGCAACAAGTTTTTGAAGTTCAAGGCATGACCTGCGGCCACTGCGAACGCGCCGTCACCAATGCCATCCAGGGCGTCGATGCCCAGGCACAGATCAAGATCGACCGCACCGCCAACCGTGTGGAAGTCGAAACCGGCGCCAGCCGCGAAGCCGTGGCAGCCGCCATTGCCGAAGAGGGCTACAAGGTAGCCTGAGCGAAGCCTCTCCCACCGCGCCAGCACCCCATGCAAGCCATCAGAAGGCTGCTGGCGCGTTTTTTCAGGACTAGCCATGCCCAACCACCCACCGACACAAAAAATCGCTCAGAACTGGCCTGTCGTCATCGGCGAGGCCGCACGCCGCGCCGGGGTTTCTGCGCGCATGGTGCGTCACTACGAGTCACTGGGCCTGCTGCCACCCGTGCACCGTACCGACAGCGGCTATCGCCAGTACACCGAAGCCGATGTGCATGCTCTGCGCTTCATACGTCGCGGGCGCGATCTGGGCTTTTCCATGGACGAGATCGCCACCCTGCTCGGCCTGTGGCAGGACCAGGGCCGTGCCAGCAGCCAGGTCAAGGCCATCGCGCAAAAGCACATTGCCACTCTGACCGAGCGCATCGCCGCCATGCAGTCCATGCAGCGCACGCTGCAGACTCTGGTGCATTGCTGCCACGGCGATGACAGGCCTGACTGCCCCATCCTCGACGACCTGGCCAGCGCGGACACCGACCTGACGCCGGCTCATCACGAGCCCACGGCCCCCACTCCGAGAAGCAGGCGAAGGGCTGCGGCCTGAGGCGGATTGCGGCGGCTTGCGGGTTTCACGTGAAACCATCGCCACCCACGCAGGGCAGCGTCAACAACGAGACATGTTGCACTGCAGCAAATACTGCAGAATACTCTGTGCGATGAATGCGGTTGCTCTCATTCATCTTTTCAAATCATTCAAGCACAAGCATTGCCGACGCGATGCAGGAGACAAACCATGAGCACCAGAGACATCTTCGTTGTCAGCGCCGCGCGCACGGCCATCGGCACTTTTGGCGGCAGCCTCAAGGACGTTCCCAACGCCCAGCTGGCCACAACCGTGGTCAAGGCCGCCATCGCGCGTGCCGGCATCGCTGCCGACACCGTGGGTCATGTGGTGATGGGCAACGTCATCCCCACCGACACGCGCGACGCCTACCTGTCCCGCGTGGCTGCGGTGGACGCCGGCTGCCCCATCGAAACCCCTGCCTTCAACGTCAACCGCCTGTGCGGCTCTGGCCTGCAGGCCATCGTCTCGGCAGCGCAATCGATTGCGCTGGGCGACTGCGAAGTGGCCATTGGCGCCGGCTCCGAATCCATGAGCCGCGGCCCCTACTTCGACATGTCCGCGCGCTGGGGCGCACGCATGGGCGATGCCAAGAGCATCGACTACATGCTGGGCATCCTGCACGACCCCTGGCAAAAAATGCATATGGGCATCACTGCTGAAAACGTGGCCGAACGCTACAAGATCAGCCGCGTGATGCAGGACGAACTGGCCGTCATCAGCCAGCAGCGCGCCGCTGCCGCCATCGAGGCCGGCCGCTTCAAGGAGCAGATCGTTCCCGTGGAAATTGCCAGCCGCAAGGGCGTGGTGCTGTTCGACACCGACGAACATGTGCGCGCCGCCACCACGCTGGACACCCTGGCCGGCATGAAGCCCGCGTTCAAGAAGGAAGGCGGCACGGTCACCGCCGGCAACGCCTCCGGCATCAACGATGGCGCGGCTGCCGTGCTGATGATGAGCGAGCAGGCGCTGAAGTCTTCCGGCGCCAAGCCCATTGCCCGCCTGGTCGGCTACGCCCACGCCGGTGTCGAGCCCGCATACATGGGCATCGGCCCGGTCCCCGCCACGCAGAAGGTGCTGGCACGCACTGGTCTGAAGATCGAACAGATGGACGTGATCGAAGCCAACGAAGCCTTCGCCGCCCAGGCCTGCGCCGTGATTCAGGAGCTGGCTCTGGACCCTGCCAAGGTCAACCCCAACGGCTCCGGCATCTCCCTGGGCCACCCCGTGGGTGCTACCGGCGCCATCATCACCACCAAGGCTCTCTATGAGCTGCAGCGCACTGGCGGCCGCTATGCGCTGGTGACCATGTGCATCGGCGGCGGACAGGGTATTGCCGCGATTTTCGAGCGCGTCTGATACCGCGTTTCCGGGCGCCTGAAGCGCCCATGAAAAAGGCCTGCCGGAGACATCTGGCAGGCCTTTTTTTGATAGCTTCTTGCGCTTGCTAGCCATTGATTTCAGCGTCAATAAATACTGAAATCCTTTATTTACATGCGTAAGAAGCTACATCATTCATAGCATCAGAACGGCGCCTCTTCCGGGGCCGTATCGGCGGGCGCCGTGGCCGGCCCTGTGACCGTTCCCTGGCTGCGCCCTTGTGCCAGACGCACGGGCAAAGTTTCTGCCGCAGGCGCCGACGACAGCGATGCAGGCAGGCCTTCGCCCAGACCCGTGCGCCCTTCCCCACCCAGCGCCTCGATCAGGTCGGGAATCAGGCGAGACAGCTCGCCCGTGGCAATCGTCACATCGGTATCGAAACCGCCGTCATCCTGGGACTGGCCATCCATCACCGCATCGAGCAGCGCGATCTTCTTGATCTGCAGACCTTCGCTGAGCACAAAGCTCACGCGGTCATCCCAGGTCATGGCCAGCTTGGTCGGCAGCTTGCCATGCTCGATATGCTGGCGCACCTCGTCGATATCGAGCGGGTGACGCGCATAGCGCACCACGGCTTTGGACTCATCGGCGGCCTTGAGCTCGCACTCGCGGTCGATGGAAAAACCTGCGGGCGGCTCCTGCGTCATCAGCCAGTGCGCCATGGCGGCCTGCGGACTGGTCTGCGTGTCCAGCAACGCCACCGCAAAGCCTGGCAGGCCTTCGACCAGCAGCGTCACGATCTCGTCGGCACGGCCTTGCGCACTGGTATCGAGCACCAGCGTGCGCGCCTGCGCATCGATCCAGACCCACATGCTGCCCTGCTTGGTGAAGGCCATGGGCAGCAGGTCCAGCTTGGCCTCGTCCTTGAGCTCCTTCTTTTCCTTCTTGCCGGGCTTGCGACCCTCCGTCTTTTCGATGTGCTCGGCCTTCTCGTTGACCTTGCGATTGAGCACGCTGGCCGGCAGCATCTTGGACTCGCTCATGAAGCGCATCACCCACTGGCCGGCCACGCTTTCCGCCAGCGGGCCATGGGCCTCGCCGCGCGGCGGCACCCAGCCCACGGAGCGCTCCTGGGTCGCGCCGCACTCCTCAAACACCGTCTTTTGCAGCGCATCTTCGAGCTGCTGCAGATCGCCCTGCCAGCTCTCGGCAATGCGATAAACAATCATGTTCTTGAACATCAAAAACCTTTGCTAAACCTTCAATCGTCGCCAGCTCCTGCAGCTGGATCTCGCGGAAAAAAATCGGCCGCCAATGCAGCCCATGCATGCATTGTTGCGCAGTCGCAGCCACTCAAACTTATCAAATCTTTACAGAGCGGCTGCAAAACCTCACGTCTCAGAAACATGGGGGGGCCACACTTCAGTCATCCGCTACCGAATGCCCATTCAGGAGCAAGACCAGGCGGCCACTTCTTCCACTTCAACCGAAAAGGAAACAGACATGACCCGCTTTCGCCAGACACTGACCGGCGCCGCTGTTGCAACCGCCCTGCTCGCCTCGCTGAGCCTGCCCAGCTTTGCCCAGACCTCCGCCCCTGCCGAGCAACCCGCAGCCGCTCAAAAAGCGCCCGAGCCGCACCAGCACCAGCGTGGGGACAAGCGTGGCGACCGCATGGAGCATATGAAGCAGCGCATGGAAAAACTCAAGGCCGATCTGAAGCTGACGCCTGCGCAGCAAGCGGCCTGGACCACCTACACCCAGGCCATGAAGCCCGGTGAACGCCCTGCCCCCGGCGACCGCGAAGCCTTTGCCAAGCTGACCACGCCAGAGCGCATCGACAAGATGCGTGAAATGCGCGGCAAGCGCATGGCCGAGATGGACCGTCGTGCCGAAGCCACCAAGGCCTTCTACGCCCAGCTCAATGCCGAGCAGAAAAAGACCTTCGATGCAGCCACCCTGCACATGCATCACCAGCGTGGTGAGCGTCATCACGGCCACCATGGCGGCAAACCCGGCCAGGAGCGTCCCGCAGCTCCAGCCCCTGCGGCAAAGTAAGCCGAGCTCAATCGCCTTCTCCATAAAAGCCCCCGGTCGTCATGACCGGGGGCTTTTTTCATTTCGATATCAATTGGCTGACTACCAACGCAAGCGCTTGCCGACAGAACATTTATTCACAAGCTTCTAGATTCATATCCACAGAGGGAGCGAAATCCAGGCAATACCCAAGCATCGATGTCGCGACCATATTCAAAACATTTAGATGGCAATTGACATGAAAAAACTGCAATTGACAACAAATCTTGTAGTCCCGACGCTGATCAGCCTGGCAAGCCCCATGCTTCATGCACAGCCTGCGCCATCATCGACAACAGCTATCTATCTGCAGTACGGCTCGGCGGAGCACAGCACCGACAGCTGGACGGGCGGCGTCATCCTCCCCTGGAACTGGAGCTACGCCCTTGGCTCGGGACGGATGACGGGTTACTGGGATCTCTCTGTCAGCCGTTGGTCGGCCGACTATCAGGGCGGCAATCGTTCAAGCTGGGTTCTGGGTGCACAACCCACATTGCGCTGGCGCCCCTCTCAAGGCCAGTCTCCCTGGTTCCTGCAAGCCGGCCTGGGCGTGAGCTATGCCATCAACCACCGCTTCATCACCGATCACAAGGAATTTTCGACCCGCTACAACTTTGCCAGCCATATAGGCATCGGCTACCTGTTTGGCGAGCAACTGAAAAACGAGATCAGCCTGCGCTTCGAGCATCAGTCCAATGCAGGCATCAAGCGCCCCAATCCGGGAGAGAACTTTCTTCAGCTGCGATACGCACGCCACTTCTGAATTCCCGGGCCAGCGCGATCCGGGTCGACCAGGCCGCCCAACGGGCGGCTTTTTTCATGCTTTGCAGCATTTGCGTGACCTGTTAATAAACATGGTGATAAAAGCCAAGGAAATTTTCAGTTCTCCACAGACAGGCAAGCTTCTGGAAAGTTGTTCCCAAATCAAGGACATCGGCAGCCCATGTAAGGGCACAGACTTTTAATAAGTGCAAGTTGTTGATTTTCAATGAACTTAATTACTTATCAACAATTAAGTGGACTACTTACTATTACTACTAAGTAAAAAGATAAGAGTAGAAATAACAACTTTGGCCGAAGTGTACACAGCAATCTGAGAGGGCCTGGATAAAAAAACCGGCCGATCAGATCGCGTTCAGGAGGTTCTTGCTTCACCACACCTCTGACATCCAATGTGCCCAAGCATGCTTACATCAGTTGTTCACTATAAAAAACATAGCTAACTATGCTTATATAGCAACACAATCATAGAATTTAATGCTTATCAAGGAAGAAATGAATTTCTGTGGATAACAAGATACCAACTCTTGGGTTTTCCACAAAAATCAAGAGATCGGCGAAGTTGTTCATGAACGGAGGACAGCAGCGACCCTCGTTTGTCTCCATGTTTGTCATCGAGCAAGAGACTTGATTTGTCTTGTTTTTTTGAAGTTATCAACAGCAGATGCCAAGTCTTACTACTACGACTATATTTTTATAAAACTTCTAAAGAACAACTGAAGGCAAACTCCCGGACAGGGGCTGGAGGAAGCTGGAACTGCGCGTGTTCAGCCGCTTCAATCCCTTTGCTTCAGAGGGAAGTTCAGAAAAAAAGCCCTTGATGAAAATTGACGCGCCAGATCTCGAAAAATTGGCGTAAGATGCGCCTCCTCAAAGATCCGAGCTGGGGATAAATTCCAGTGGCAGAGACTGTGAAGCGCTTGTTATCCACAGAATGTTATGAACAGCTGGGGGAAACTTGCCACGCATGCATGCAGCCGATGCCAGCGGCTGATGGCTTGTTATTCATTCAAAAAAATTCAATGATCCGTAGATAATTGTTTTCAAAGGATTTTTTGACTACTTTATGGAGTCCGAACCAGGACTGGGCCGGATACGGTTGGCATCCAGGCAGGTGCAAAGGCATTGCAGCAGGCGTCAATGCTCGAGCTGGGCACCCGCCATGGAGGTCGTCCAAGAGGAAAGGGCCGGATCGCAGGCGTATCGGGTATCGCGTCTTGCATGGGAATGGGCTTGCCGCGCAGTGCGTCGCATCGCTGCAGATGCTGCTCGCAGTCCCGGCAAGTGTTAGAAAAATTACAAATGCGCGGAGTGCGCCGGGACTGAGTGAACGTGCTCAGGAAGGGCGCGGCAGCAGTGCAGAAAAGAGCCATGCTGCGAAGGCCTGGAGCGCTGAAAACCTGCCTCAGGAATGACGCAAAAGAGCAGCGAAACGGCCTTGGATCAGCAGTGTGAAAGGCGCGCTTCGCTCAGGACTTCAAGGCATTGAAACAGGGCGCTTTTGCAGCGTGAACGGCGGCAGGCCCTTGATCAGCAGCTGGCCGTAGCTGGTGCCCGTCAGGCGACGGTCATAGCAGTACACATGGGCCTGGTCTTCCTCGGTCCGGATAGCGCGGCCTACCCACTGCGCCAGGCGAATGGCCGTGGCCGGCACCACCAGCTCGTTGAAAGGGTTGCGGCCGCTGCTGCGCAGCCATTCGGCTCTGGCTTCGCCAACGGGGTCGTCAGGCGGAGCAAAAGGCAGCTTGGTGATGAACAGGGACTCGCAGAGTGCTCCGGGCAGGTCCAGTCCTTCGCCAAAGGACTGCATGCCGAAGATGATGGAGGGCTCACCCATCGCCACGGCCTCGCGGTGGCGTGCCAGCAGTGTCTGGCGGGGCAGGGCGGTCTGCACCAGCACCTGGTTGCGCATGCTGGTGGAAAGCGCATCCACGGCCTGGCGCATCTGCTCGCGGGATGTGAACAAGACCAGTGCGCCGGCCTCTATGCGGCTCAGATCGTTCAGCAGGGCCTCTACCATCTCCTCGGTAAAGCGTGCGGCTTCGCGCGGGTCTGAGACCGTTTCACGGGCCACCAGCGTGCCCTGGCGCGCATAGTCGAAGGGACTTGGCACTTCCAGCGTGGTGACAGAGGCGTCATTGGCCAGCCCCGCCTCACGCAAAAAGAAGTCGAAATGGCCGCAGCTGGTCAGCGTGGCGGATGTCAGTACCGCGCCGCGCACCTGCGACCACAGATGCTGGCGCAGTGTGGAGCCGGGCTGTATGGGGCTGGCATGGGCCTTGACCACGATGAACTCGCCGTCCATCTCCAGCGTGAACCACTTGGCATGGGGCACCATCTTGCCGTCGCCGTCGCTCTCGTTGTTCTGCAGCAGCAATTGCGTGGTGTTGAAAATGGCTTCCAGCCTGGGAGCCAGGGCTCCTACCTGCGCATAGACGGTGGACAGGCGCTGTGCTTGCTCGGGTTGTTCCTTGATTTCGGCACGCAGGGCCTTGGAGACGGCACGCAGCGCATCCAGAAAGCCGTCGGCATGGTGCGCAATCTGTCCCAGAGGTTCCAGAAGGGCCTCTGGCAGCATTCCGCGGGGTGCCCGTACCCTGGCTGGCCCATAGCTGTCTTTTTGCGATTTGAGCGTCTCTCCGTAGTGCTCCATGACCAGTCGCGCCAGCTCCTGCATCTGCTGGCGCAGCTGACCCGCATGCTTGGGCACGTCGGCCAGTTCCTCCACTTCGGCGACCTGGTTCACGCGCAGCGCACGGCTGGCCAGCTTGTCGATCCAGCCCAGGCGGCTCAGATCCATCTCGCCGGCAAACTGGTCCAGAGCCGTGGAGGGCAGGTGGTGGGCTTCATCGAGCACCAGCAGGCAATTGTCCAGCTCGGGCAGCAGCTTGGAGCCCAGCGATGAAAGCAGCAAATCATGATTGGCGACAATGACTTGCGCTGCCACCAGGTCTTTGCGGCGCTCGTAATAGACGCAGTTGCCAAAGGCCGGGCAGTGCTTTCCGGTGCATGAAGAGGACTCGGCAGCCACGGGACTCCAGGCCTCGGCTTCGGGCGGGGTCTCCAGCGAATCGCGGTCGCCGTTCCAGGCCTCCGTGGCCAGCGCATCGGCCATGGATTTGTAGAACTGCATGCGGGCCTGCAGTTCATGCTGAGGACGACTGAACTTGGTCTGACCCTGCTCATCGCCAAACAGGTCGTCCATCTCGTCCTGTGCTTCCCCCGTGCTCGCCAGACGTTCCAGCTTGAGTTTGCAGACAAAGCGGCCACGCCCCTTGGCCAGCGCGAATTTGAAAGGCTGGTCCAGCTTTTGCGCCAGGGCCGGCAAATCCTTGTTCACCAGTTGCTCCTGCAGCGCCACCGTGGCTGTGGAGATCAGCACGCGCGTGCCGCGCGACAGCGCCATGCGGATGGCCGGAATGCTGTAGGCCAGCGATTTTCCGACTCCGGTTCCAGCCTGCACGACAGCGATGGCACGACGCGGTTCCGGCTCATCTTCATCGACTTTTCCGAGCTGGGCCTGGCTCAGCGTTTGTGCGATCTGGGCCGCCATTTTTCGCTGTCCATCACGACTGCGAAATCCCGGCATGGCCCCGACCACGGCATCAAAGGAATTCAGGGCCTCTTCAGCCCACTTTTTTTCATGCATTTCAGCGTTTTTCGAGACGCAAAGACGCTGTGCTTTTGCGACTTATAAGTATTCGTACAGAGATATGTATTAAATAAGATTGAATTTCTTATGCAATACGGCATACAAATCAGGGGAGTTTGTATGTTCTACAGCTGTATCCGAGGGAGTCGGTGGGCAGAACTTTTCCACTACTTGTATATGACTTGTTCATTGTAGTTGTGGATTCTGCCGAGTGCAGTTACCAAGAAACTTATCCACAGAATGGGTTGAAGATTGGCCTGTACATATCCTGGAGACAACCATGTATCAATCCCTGTGGATATGGTTGTTAAATTTTTATGAACAAAAAGATTTTTCTAGATTGCGACTTTGCTGTAATTTTGCAGAAATGCCATGGTTTTCAAGTGCTGTGGGTAAGGTTGTTCATGGCTTTCTTCGCTCTTGCCAGTGGTGAAAAAGCAAATTTATCCACAAGTTTGATGAAAGCCCGCTGGTGCGGCTGGAGGCGCAAGATTACCCACCGGCAATGCTCGTCGCACTGGTTTGTATGCAAGAGCGCCTGTTTCTGTTGAAATCTGGTGGCAAAGGAGGAGGAGGGCGAAATCTATCCACCGCGTGGATAACTTTAAAGCTCACCTTTTGATAGTAGATATTCATTGACTATCAAAGGTTTGACTGTGTTTTCCCTGAAATTCAGAGACAAGGCATGCTTCGGCCCTCGACCATGAAATGATGATGCTTTTGGTACTCATGTATGAAAAAATACATGAGAAATGCCTGTTTTTTGAGCAAATTGCAGAAGGTATGCGTGATTTGCCTGAAAAATGGGCAATGCAGCCTGTCTGAAGGCTGATTGCCTGGTGTCAGGCCATCAGCGGGGCCTGGCCTGCTCTGCGGCCCCGTTCCAGTCCGTGCCCGGTCTTACCAAACCGTAATGCGTGTGTCATCCACGCCGCTGGGGGCTGTTCCTAGCATGGTGGCATCACTGCAAGTGAGGCCGCGGACCAGCTCGTCACTTGCCAGTCATGGAAAAGGGTGAACGATGAACAAAAGCCTTGTGGGACTGCCGGGAGCGGCACATTTACCAAACTGGACATGGGCAAGACTGCCGGTGGTGGCTGCGGCCATTGCCGTGGCGGGTCTGTTGGGTGGCTGTGATGCCTCCAAGGCCACCGAGGAAGCGAAGAAGCCGGTTGCGCAGCTGCCCAAAGGCTTTATTCAGGTCAAGCCAGAATCCGTGAAGATGCTGGAGATCGCGCCCGTGGCCGATCCGCAGGGGGTGCAGATGGCCTGGGCTCCTGCGCATGTGGCGTTTGTCGAGGATCGTGTGGCTTCGGTCGCAGTGCCGCTATCGGCGCGTGTCGTGGCTGTCAATGCGCATGTGGGCGATATGGTCAAGGCCGGTGATTTGCTGGCGACGCTGGTCAGCCCCGATGCACTGCGCACCCGCTATGACGTGGCTGCGGCCAAGACCGCACACGACGTGGCTGTGGTGGAAGCCCAGCGCCAGCAGACCATGGTGGACAAGGGCGTGGGTGTGGAGGTCGATCTGCGTGCCGCGCAGGCCAAGCTGCGTGAAACCTCGCAGGAGTTGGGCCGTGCACAGGGCACGGCAGCGCTGCTGGGCTCCGGTGGCGGCGATCGGATCGAGCTGCGCGCACCGCGCGCCGGCATCGTGGCCGAGCGCAAGGCCGTGGTGGGTACTGCTGCTGAGCCGGGAGCGGCGCTGTTCATGATTGGCGACCCCCAGGCCATGAATGTGGTCGCAGAGGTATTCGAGTCCGATCTGCCCGGCATTCGTCTGGGCAGCTCCGTACAGGTCGAGGTACCGCAGCTGCCCAAGCCGATCAAGGGCACGGTCCGTCATCTGGGGGCGACGCTGGACAAGGAGTCGCGCCGCGCTGCCGTGGTGGTGGAGCTGAGCGAACAGAACCCGGTGCTGCGTCCCGGCATGCAGGCCAAGGTGGGCGTGCAGTTGTCGAATCTGCAGGAGATGCTGATTCCCGTCACTGCCGTGCTTATCAAGGATGAGAGCCGCAGCGTGGTCTATGTACAGCATGAGAACAACCAGTTCGAAGCTCGCGTAGTGACGCTGGGGCGTCCATCGCGCGGCATGGTGCCGGTGATCAGCGGCCTCAAGGTCGGTGAGAAGATCGTGGTGCGTGGTGGCCTGCTGCTCGACGGCGCGGCCAGTCAGCTGCTGTAGTCCCGGCAGGAGTCTGAACCATGCTGCGTTCATTTATTGCATTTGTCGTCCATCGCCGACTGCTGGCGCTGTGCGCCACGCTGGCGATTGCCATCTATGGCGTCTACGCCTATCTGCAGACGGCCATCGAAGCCTATCCTGACGTGACCAATGTGCAGGTCGGCGTGATCACCCAGGCTCCTGGCCTGGCTCCCGAGGAAGTGGAGCGCCAGATCACGCAGCCGCTGGAGCGTGAACTCAACGGCACGCCGGGTCTGATATCGCTGCGTTCGGAGAGCTATTTCGGTCTCTCCATGATCAACCTGGTCTTCAACGACGACGCGAAAAGCTTCACTGCGCGTGCCGAGGTTTCGCAGCGTCTGCCGCAGGCAGATCTGCCCAACGGCGTGACGCCTGAAATGGCGCCCGACTACACCCCGCTGGGCAAGATTTTTTACTATCGCCTGCAAAGCGACAGACACACCCTGGCGCAACTGCGCACCGAGCAGGAATGGCATGTGGTGCGCGTGCTCAAGCAGGTGCAGGGCGTGGCCGACGTGGTGAGCATTGGCGGCTTCGTCAAGGAGTTCCACGTTGAAGTCGATCCCGAGAAGCTCTACAGCCTGGGCCTGTCGCTGGACGATGTGAGCGATGCGCTGTCCAAGTCCAACCGCAATGTTGGCGGTGGCCTGATGCGCCGCGGCGAGCAGTCCTTCATCATTCGCGGTATCGGCCTGTTGCGCAATCCGCAGGAGATTCAGGATGTGGTCGTTGCCATGCGTGGCAAGGCTCCCGTGACCATCGGTGACGTGGCGCGTGTCGCGCAGTCGCATACGCCGCGTCAGGGCTCGGTGGGCATGGACGACCAGAACGATGTGGTGCAGGGCATTGTGCTGCTCAAGCGCGGGGCCAACCCTTCCATCGTGCTCGATGACATTCATGCCAAGGTCGAGGAGCTCAACAGTGGCGGCCTGCCTGAAGGCATGCACATGGTCACCAACTATGACCGCTCCGATCTGGTGGGCCATACGCTCAAGACCGTGCAGCACAACCTGCTGTTCGGGGCCACGCTGATCGTGGCCGTGCTGTGGCTGTTCCTGCGCAGCCTGCGTGGCTCGCTGATCGTGGCCACCGTGATTCCGCTGTCGCTGCTGGTGGCCTTCATCGGCTTGCACTGGCTGGGCATGCCCGCCAATCTGATCTCCATGGGAGCCATCGACTTCGGCATCATGGTGGACGGTGCCGTGGTGCTGGCCGAGAACATCATCCGCAATGCACGCCAGCGCAAGCCGCAGACGGCCAATGACATGCGCCACATCATTGTGGATTCGGCCGTTGCCGTGGCCAAGCCCACCTTGTTCGCCATGGCCATCGTGATTGCGGCGCTGATTCCCGTGTTCTCGCTGCAGAGCATCGAAGGCCGCATCTTCCGCCCGCTGGCCATGACCTACAGCTTTGCCCTGCTGGGCGCGCTGGTGTTTGCCATGGGACTGGTGCCTGCGCTGTGCGCCCTGATGCTCAAGCCCAAGCATGTGATGGTGGAAGAGCCCAAGATCTTCGACCGCGCGCACCATGGCTACCAGCACTGGATCGCCAAGGTGCTGGGCGCAGCCAAGCGTCGCACGGCCGTGATTGCCGTGTTCGTGAGCGTGCTGGTGGTGGCCGGGGTTTCAGCCAAATGGCTGGGCACCGAGTTCCTGCCCGAGCTCGATGAGGGCGATGCCTATGTGCTGGTGCAGATGCCGGCTTCCATCTCGCTGGAAAAAGGCCAGGAAGTGCTGCGCGATGTGCGTCTGCGCCTCAAGGTGTTCCCCGAGGTGATTACCGTCACCACTGAGCAGGGACGTCCCGAATCGGGCACCGACAACGAGACGCTCAATCTGGCCAAGGTGCTGGTGCGCCTCAAGCCCCACGGCGATTGGCGCAAGGGCCTGACCAAGCCTGCGCTGATCGAGGAAATGCGTGCGACGCTGGGTGAAATTCCCGGCGTGGCCTTCAACTTCGCGCAGCCTATTCGCGACAGCGTGGAAGAGTCCACATCGGGCGCGCGCGGCCAGGTCGTGCTCAAGCTGTTCGGCCCCGATATTCCCACCCTGCGCGGCATTCTTCAGCAGACCAAGTCGCTGGTGAAAGGCATCGATGGCGTGGTTGACCTGGATCTGTATCGCGATGCTCCGGCACCCCAGGTGCATGTGCAGTTCGATCGCCAGGCACTGGCGCGCCAGGGCATTGCCATGGAAGACGCGCAAAAGACGCTGGAAGTGGCCCTGGCAGGCAATGTGGCCACCACTTTGTGGGAGGGCGAGTTCCCCGTGCCGGTGCGCGTGCGTCTGCCCTATGTGGACCGCATGGACGAGGAGCGCATTCGCAACATCGCCATACCGCTGCCCGATGGTGGTTCGGTCCCCCTGGGATCGGTCGGTACGGTCAGCATGAAGATCGGCAACTCCTCCATCTTCCGCGAAGGCAATGCGCGCTACATGGCGCTCAAATTCAACGTGGAAGGCCGGGATATCGGCTCGGTGGTGAAGGACACGCTGGCCACCTTCAAGCAGAACGTGAAGCTGCCCGAAGGCTACCAGGCCGTCTGGGGCGGCGAGTGGGAGAACCAGCAGCGTGCGGCTGCACGCCTGAAGGTGGTGGTGCCGCTGTCTCTGGTCATCGTCTATGCCCTGCTGTTTGGCGCGCTGGGCCAGGCCCGCAGCGCCGGCATCATCCTGCTGTGCGCGCCGTTCGCCATGGTGGGCGGCATCGCAGCTTTGCATCTGGCACACATCGAGCTGTCCATCAGCGCGGCCATCGGCTTTATCGCCTTGCTGGGTCAGGTGGCCCTGGCGGGCTTGCTGGTGGTCTCTGCGGTCGAGGATTTGCGCCGTCAGGGCATGCCCTTGATGCAGGCGCTGATCGAAGGTGCAGCCGAGCGCATGCGTTCCATCATTTTGGTGGCTTTGCTGGCGCTGCTGGGCCTGCTGCCCATGGCTCTGTCTACCGGCGTGGGTAGCGAAACCCAGCGCCCCTTTGCCTCGGTCATCGTCGGCGGCATGGTGGTGCTGCCACTGGTGGCACTGGTGCTGCTGCCCGTGCTGTATGCCTTGCTGGGCCCCAAGAACATGTTGACGCAGGAAGAACGTGATGAAAGCGCTCAAGATGAATAAGTGGCACTCTCTGGCCATGGCCGCTGCACTGTGCTGCGGTGCTTTCAGCGGCATGGGCCATGCTGCCGAGACTATGGATGCAGCCGTGCAGAGCAATGCTGCAGCGGGCCGTTTGGCGGCCCCTGCACAGCCTGTGACCCTGCAGGAATATCTGCGCATCGTCGTGCAGAACCAGCCCAATCTGGCGGCTGATCGCATGCAGCTGGATCTGGCCAAGGCCGACAGCAAGACGGCTGCCACCATACCCAATCCCGCCATGCACTACTCCAGCAAGCGCGGCGAAAAGGAATGGGGTGTGGAGCAGGCCATCCCCATCTTCGGCCAGCGCGGCATGCGCATCGAGAACGCCAGGCTGGGCGAGAAGGCCGCTGCGGCCAATGCCGATGTCGCAGTCGCCGTCACCATGAGCGATGCAGCCCATGCCTTCAATGAGCTGCTGGTGGCACAGCAGCGCTATCAGGTGTGGTTGGCTGCCCGTGATGAGCTGGAGAAGGCAGGCAACATCGTCAAGGGCCAGATCGAAGCAGGCACGCGCAGCCGTTATGACGGCGCGCGCCTTAACCTGCAACAGGCACAGATGAGCATGCAGGTCAGCAAGGCTCAGGCCGCCTTGCGGGATGCAGCATCACGCGTGGCCAGCATTGCGGCCTTGCCGCAATGGCAGGTACGTGTGGAAGGCAGCCTGCAGGCCACTGACATTCGCAAGGCAGCCAGCTACGAGCAGCTGTGGAACCAGGCGCAGACCCAGTTGCCGAGTCTGCGTGCCGCGCAGGCCGAGCTCGACAGGTCGCGCCAGAAAATCCAGCTGGAGCAGCGTGAAGCATTGCCCACGCCATCCTTTGGTCTCTCCCGTATCCGCAACAGCGTGGATGGCAGTTTCAACCAGGTGGGCGTGAGCGTGGAGATCCCGCTTTTCGACCGCCGCCAGGGCCCCATCGAGCGCGCCAAGGTGGAGGCCGACCAGGCCGAGCTGCGCCGTGATGCGGTCGTGCTTGCCGCTCAGTCCGAATTGCAGCGCGCCCTGCAGCAGCTGTCGCTGCGCCGAACGGCCGTGCGCGACTACGAGAAGGAAGGGCTGGCGCAGATCGCGCCGCTGCACCAGATGGCACAAGACGCCTACAAGCTGGGCAAGGGTACGATCCTGGAGCTGATCGATGCGCTGGGCTCGATTACCGAGCACAGGCTGGAGCACCTGGAGCTGGTCAAGGACATGCTGGATGCCGAGTGGGAAGTGCGTCAGGCCAGCGGCGATCTGCCACAGGTGCAGCCTTGAGCGAGGCGAGGGAGATGGCACAAACCCCTGTACCACCTCCTGATGCCGCTGCATCTCCGGCTGCGAAGGTGGAGGCAACGGCTTATAGTGTCTGTCCACCAACGGCCAGAGACAGACTCAGCATGTACCGCTACCTCATCATCGAAGACGATGCGCTCAACGCGCGTTACATCGCTGAAGGGTTGCGCCAGCAAGGCGCGCATGTCAGCGTCTGCGGTGACGGCGTGCAAGGCATTGCACAGGCTGTTGGCGAGAACTGGGATGTCATCATCCTCGACCGCATGTTGCCCAATGGCTTTGACGGGCTGCAGATTCTGCAGACACTGCGCTCCATGGGCAAGCAGACGCCGGTGCTGGTGCTCAGCGCCTTGTCTGCCACGGATGAGAGAGTGCGCGGGCTCAAGGCCGGCTGCGATGACTATCTGACCAAGCCCTTTGCATTTTCCGAGCTATCGGCAAGGCTCGAAGCCCTGGTGCGCCGCGCACAGATACCAGCTCCCACACGCGAGATGCAGGTGGCCGATCTGCGCGTCAACCTGATTTCACGCAGTGCCGAGCGCGCCGGCCAGCCGCTTTCGCTGCAGCCGCGCGAGTTCCGTCTGCTGGCGTTTCTCATGCAGCATGCGCATCAGATCGTCACGCGCACCATGCTGCTGGAGTCGGTCTGGGATTACCGCTTCGATCCGCAGACCAATGTGATCGACGTGCACATCAGCCGCCTGCGCAGCAAGGTGGACAAAGGCTTTGCCACGCCTCTCATCCATACCGTGCGCGGTGTGGGCTACAGCCTTTCGGACCAGCCGCAAGACCTGCCCGAGGTGGTCTGATGATGCGCTCCAGACCCTGGAGTTCACTGGCCTTCAGGCTGGCACTCAGCTATGGCGGCCTCATGGTGCTGACCATGGCCATTGTGCTGGCCGTCTTCTATGTCCAGACCGTCGGCGTGGTGCGGGTGAGGCTCGACAAGCAGGCCGAGAACCATGTGCGCAGACTGACCGAGCACTCGGCCAAATACGGCCCTGGAGCGCTGGAAAGCGAGATACTGCAGACCATTCGTGACGGTGTGAATACCGACACGGAAATCCTCATTCTCATGAACCCGCAAGGCGAGACCATTGTCAGCAATGCCGAGGTCTATCCTCCGCGCAAGCTCAGCATCATGGGTGTGCGTGAGCTGACCGTGAAGCGCAACGGGCGGCTGATGGTGGGCCGGGTTGCCGTGGTCGAAATGCCCAATGGCAATCTGCTGGCCGTAGGCAGCGACATGCAGCTGCAGCGCGACATGGAGGAGCTGTTCGGTCAGGCCAGCTTGCTGGCGGCCGTTGCTGCCTGCATCATGGCCCTGATAGGTGCCATGGTCTTCAGGCGTGTGGTGGATGAGCGCGCGGCAGCCATTCGCAACACCATGTCGCGCGTTGCGGCGGGCGATTTGCGACAGCGCATTCCGGTCGATCAGCGCGGTGATGAATTCACGCTGCTCAACCGCGATATCAACGCCATGCTCGATCGGCTCGAGCAGCTGATGGAAGGCATACGCCATGTCTCCAACAGCATTGCGCACAACCTCAGAACGCCGCTGACGCGCATATTGCTGCGCCTGCGCAACGCGCAGCAGGCCAGCCCCGAAATGCAGTCCGCCACGCTGGCGCTGGTGGCCGAAGAAGTCGCTGAACTCGGTGTGGTGTTCGAGAAGCTCTTGCAGATTGCCGAAGTGGAAAGCGGAGCCAGTCGCAAGAGCTTTGCGCCGGTTGATCTGCAGGCCTTGCTGGTCGATGTGGTGGACTTCTACGAGCCACTGGTGGAAGACGCCGGGGGCATTCTCAGGCTGGATGTGCAGGAAGGTGTGCAGGCCCTGGGCGATGGTGACTTGTTGGCCAGTGCTGTCTCCAATCTTGTTGATAACGCTATTAAATACGGAGCGTCAACCGACGATATCCATGGCGCTGACGTGCTGCTGCGTGCGGCCCCTGCGCAGGAGCAGGGCAGCGATGGCGCATGGGGGGTGGAGATCACCGTGCAGGACCAGGGACCGGGCGCAGATCCTCAGACCCTGGAGAAAATGACTACCCGCTTCTACCGCGCGGAATCGGATCGCCCGGGCTACGGACTGGGCCTGGCCAGCGTGCTGGCCATTGTCCAGCTGCATGGCGGCAAGCTCAGTTTTCACAACGCCCATCCAGGCATGGTGGCGCGCATCTGGTTGCCTGCCGTGGCGTAAGGGTGAGATCGGAGTCTCGTCGTTAGAAGCTGGCGCGATAGCTTTGTGCATCCAACTGGCAATGGCTGTCGATCGCTCCTGGGAGATCAAACAACTGAGGGCGCTTTCTGAAGTCATAAAGACGGTATAGATGAAAGCGAGAAGATTCTTGCTGTGACACCTGCAGCTCATTGCGTGTGACAAAAAATGGCGTTTCTTTGGCAAAGCTGGTGGTCTTTACTTCGATCAGCTTTTCCTTGCCGTGCAGGTCGAAGGATCGCACATCAAAACCCAGTCCATCCCCCAGCGACTCGGCAACATGCTCGACCCTGCTTGCCAGCTTGTGCAGTCCTTGCTTTTCAAGCTGCCATTGCTCATAAGCCAGCACAAATTTTTCGCCGGCCAAACCCAGTGAACGATTGCGTGCTTCCTGAGCCAGATAGTCACGTTTAGCGGCACTGTGCAGGGCATAAGTCGCGGTGGGCTCAGCCGCTTTGGGCGTGCGCTTCGGGGGCTCTTGCTGCACAGTGTCGAATGCCGGAGCGAGGTACTCAACTGCCGGTTGAGTCACGGCAAATTGCACGATGGCCTCCAGCGCCTGGCATTGCTGAAGCTGGGATTCGACTTCCTCCATCAGCAGCGACTGGAAGTTGAACCGCGGCTGATAACCCTTGATGTGAGGGTAGCCAAGAAGACGCATGACTGCACTGATATTGCAGTGCTTGAATTCAATGGACGCAGGCGATCGGATACCGTTCAGTTGCTGGAATAGAAGCTGTCGGCAAGCCGCCTTGTTGTAGCGTTGCCCGGCCAGCTCTTGCTGCAGCATGTTCAGATAACTTTGGACGGTTGCCCGAACTTCTGTTGTGCTCCAAGGCTGGCCCTTTTGTGATGTCTCCATGCCCCGATCTTGCCAGGAATTGAAGGCGGCTTGCTGCTATGAAAGCGCCTTGTTACCGTAGGCACAGAAGCCCGGTTTGGGCCCTTTCTTGGGATGCAATCTACAGGTCTCCGGGCGCTTTTCATAGACCGTGCAGCGGCGCGTGTTCTTGTCCAGGAAATTGCAGTCTCCGCCTGCCCGGCGGGCCATGGTGAAGATCTCGTGCTTGGGGTTGAAGTGGTCGATCAGGCGCATCTTCAGCAGCCGCTTGGCGATCAGCTTGGGCTCGATGTTCTCGACCTCAAACGGGTCCACCAGCTCCAGGCGCACCAGATCCGGCAGGCGTACCTCCAGCGGCATGGTGCAGCAATTGGCCGCGCAGCTGTCACACATGCCGGCCTTGTACTTGCTCCAGGTTTCCAGGCGGTCGACGTCAACAATGCGGATGGAGGATTTCATTTCGGGTGGGGCACTTCTGGCAGAAGCGCGATGCTGCCATGAGATGTCGATGTCTGCCTTGCGCCATTGCTATGAGCAGACCCGGTTCATGGGATTGAGCCGGCTGCGCAGCAGCCTACACTGCATAGGCACATCACCATCCACGGGAGAACGATTTTGGCAAGCCAAACCACGCTTTACTACGCAGCTGGCACCTGCGCGCAGGCCGTATTGATTGCGCTTTATGAGGCCGATGCCCAGTTCACGCTCAAGACGCTGAGCTTTGCCGACAACGAGCAGCGCAGCCCCGAATACCTGAGCATCAACCCCAAGGGCAGAGTGCCCGCGCTGGCCACGGAACACGGCGTGCTGACCGAGACTCCTGCGCTGCTGCTGTACGTGGCGCAGACCCATCCGCAGGCAAGACTGGCTCCGCTCCATGATCCCTTTGCGCTGGCGCAGATGCAGGAGTTCAATGCCTATCTGGCATCGACCGCGCACATCGCCCACGCTCACCGTCCGCGCGCCTCGCGCTGGGCCGACGACGAGGCCGCCCAGGCCTCCATGCGCGCCAAGGTGCCGCAGAACATGCGCGAATGCTTTGCCGTGATCGAGCAGCACTATCTGGGCGACAAGACCTGGGTGATGGGCGAGCAGTTCACCGTGGCCGACGGCTATCTCTACACCGTGGCCGGCTGGCTCAAGGGCGACGGCGTGGACATCGCCGAATTCCCGCGTGTGGCGGCCCATTTCGAGCGCGTGAAGGCCAGGGCTTCGGTGCAGAGGCTGAAATAAAAAAGGCCAGCTGACGCTGGCCTTTTTTCGGGTTTTGCACCAGGCGTAAGCCGCCACAAATAGTGAGACTGTCCTCACTGTAGAGATGCGTGACGACGCCACAGCATCAGCTCGCAAGCCGCCAAAGTTGCTGAGACTGGGCAAGGATGTGACACAGTTAGTGCGACTCAGGCTGCTGTGTTGGTGAATGTCTCAGACCGGCCAGGAGCAGTCCTTCGGACCGTGGCTTACAGCATTCACACCAAGACTGAGATCAAATTTTTAGTTTTGTCTAAACATGACAACAGCTAATTTGCCTGTCAAGTTGCGCACTCATACAGTATTAGGCGAACTAGACTTGCCTGTTGCGTGTCCTCTGAATCTCGTTAGCCTCATGAAAAAAACAACGAAGCTCCGAGGATTGGGCTCACCCACTCCCTCCAAAGAACAGCGAGTGCTGAGTGTTGAGCTGGATGGTGCACTGACAATCACCGTCGCAACATTCTCTCCATGGGATGGACAGTGGCGAGTCATCTTTAACAACCCGACTGGCGTTAGGGTGCTCGACGAGCGAGACACCCCCGAGTTCTGGCATATCTCTGTTGAGCTCTTGGATGGCACAAGTAACTCGGTCGTATATGAAGTAGTTGAAGGTGGCTGGCTTAGCCAGCAACTTCCTCACTCACCACTCATGCAGTCTGGTTTCTATTCAAGCATCAAGGAATATCTGGTTGCCGGAGATGCTGATTGCGTTAGTGTCCTTTCCGAGGACGAACCAAAAATTCTACGGATCAGCGAGTCCGCTTAGGCCTAACATTTCGTTCAAGGCGGACTGCTTTGCGCCGCTTAACTCAATCGTTAGTAATTTGGCTGTCTGATTTGGGTTGTGGATTTAACTGGTCAATGCAACACAATGACTGCCATCTGGCGGATGGAGTGTTGGCATGAAGCAAAGACCGCGGACTTACTACACCGAAGCTCAGAAGGCCCTGATGTGGGATCTCTGGAAAAGATGTTTAACGAATGTGTTGCATCCATCGGTTGAATCCACAGTCGATAGGCGACGGCTGCAGCCAACCTGTAATTCAGACCTCGCACCGCAAAAAAGCCCCGTAACTTTGTTGAGTTGCGGGGCTTTTTTGATGCTCACCCACCAATAGCTAGCCCATTCGCGGCAACTGTGTCACCCAGTCGCAATTAATTTGGCGCCCTACGCCTGGGCAAAAATCAAACGTCGATATTCCCCGCACGCAGCGCGTTGTCTTCGATGAAGTTGCGGCGCGGTTCGACCTCGTCGCCCATGAGCATGGTGAAGACGCGGTCGGCCTCGATGGCGTCGCCGATCTTGACCTGCAGCAGACTGCGGACATTGGGGTCCATGGTGGTTTCCCAGAGCTGCTCGGGGTTCATTTCACCCAGACCCTTGTAGCGCTGGCGGCCCGTGGTGCGCTCGGCTTCGGAGATCAGCCAGGCCATGGCCTGACGGAAATCGCCAACCTTTTCGGTCTTGGCCTTCTCGCCTTCGCCGCGCGTGACCTTGGCGCCTTCGCTCAGCAGGCCGACGAAGTTCTGCGCTTCGTCGGACAGGGCGGCGTAGTCATGGCTGCGCACGAACTCCTGGGTCAGGATGGAGCTCTTGATATTGCCGTGGTGATGGCGGCTGATGCGCAGGATGGGGTGCTCGCTGTTGGGGTCGATCTCGGCCGTCACATCGGCAGGCACGCCGGTGGTGGTCAGCTCGCGCAGCTTGGCTTCCAGAATCGGGGCGCACTCCTGGGCTTGCTCGATGGTGTCGAGCTTGATCTGCACGCCATCGGCAATGGCGCGTAGGGCTTCGGCATCCATGAAGTTGGACAGGCGCTCGATGACGGTTTCGGCGGCCAGGTGCATGTTGGCCAGCTTGGCCAGCTCTTCGCCTTCCACGGTGCGCGGATTGTCGCCGCCGGTGTTCACGCTGGCATGGTTCAGCGCGATCTTGAGCAGGTATTTGTTGAGGGCAGGGCCGTCCTTGAGGTAGAGCTCTTCCTTGCCGTTCTTGACCTTGTACAGCGGCGGCTGGGCGATGTAGATATGGCCGCGCTCGACCAGGTCGGGCATCTGGCGGTAGAAGAAGGTCAGCAGCAGGGTACGGATGTGGGCGCCGTCCACGTCCGCGTCGGTCATGATGATGATGCGGTGGTAGCGCAGCTTGTCGGGGTTGTAGTCGTCGCTGCTGCTCTTGCCCGAGTCTTCGCTGACCTTGCCGATGCCGGTGCCCAGGGCGGTGATCAGGGTGATGATTTCCTGGCTGGACAGCAGCTTTTCGTAGCGGGCCTTTTCCACGTTCAGGATCTTGCCGCGCAGCGGCAGGATGGCCTGGAACTTGCGATCGCGACCCTGCTTGGCGGAGCCGCCGGCGGAGTCACCCTCGACGATGTAGATTTCGCACAGCGCAGGATCTTTTTCCTGGCAGTCGGCCAGCTTGCCGGGCAGGCCCATGCCGTCCAGCACGCCCTTGCGGCGCGTCATTTCGCGGGCCTTGCGCGCGGCTTCACGGGCGCGGGCAGCTTCCACAATCTTGTTGCAGAGAATCTTGGCGTCGTTGGGCTTTTCTTCGAGGAACTCGGCGAGCAGCTTGCCGACAATGTCTTCCACGGGCGCACGGACTTCGGAGCTGACCAGCTTGTCCTTGGTCTGGCTGGAGAACTTGGGCTCGGGCACCTTCACGCTGAGCACGCAGCACAGGCCTTCGCGCATGTCGTCGCCGGTGACTTCGACCTTTGCCTTCTTGGCGAGTTCGTTGTCGGCGATGTACTTGCCGATGACGCGGGTCATGGCGGCGCGCAGGCCGGTCAGGTGGGTGCCGCCGTCACGCTGGGGAATGTTGTTGGTGAAACAGAGGACTTGCTCGGCGTAGCTGTCGTTCCACTGCATGGCGACTTCGACGCCGATTTCGGTGCCGGGAATGCCACCATAGGTCTCTGCCGGGCGTGTGCCTTCGGCGTAGAAGGTGGTGGGGTGCAGGACCTTCTTGGTGCCGTTGATGAATTCCACAAAGCCCTTGACGCCGCCGGCGCCCGAGAAGTCGTCTTCCTTGCCGTCGCGTTCGTCCTTCAAGCGGATGCGCACGCCGTTGTTCAGGAAGGACAGCTCGCGCAGGCGCTTGGCCAGGATTTCATAGCGGAACTCGAAGTTCTCCTTGAAGATCTCCTGGTCGGGCAGAAAGTGCACCTTGGTGCCGCGCTTGTCACTGGGGCCGACCACGCGCATGGGCGAGACTTCGGTTCCGTCCACGACTTCGATCAGGCGGTTTTGCACAAAGCCGCGCGAGAAGTCGATTTCATGGCGCACGCCGTCGCGGCTGACGGTGAGCTTGAGCCAGATGGACAGCGCGTTCACGCAGGACACACCCACACCGTGCAGGCCGCCCGAGACCTTGTAGCTGTTCTGGTTGAACTTGCCGCCGGCGTGCAGCTCGGTCAGGGCGATTTCGGCCGCCGAGCGCTTGGGCTCGTGCTTGTCGTCCATCTTCACGCGCGTAGGAATGCCGCGGCCGTTGTCGATCACGGACAGCGAGCCGTCGGCGTGGATGGTGACCAGAATGTCGTCGCAGTAGCCGGCCAGCGCTTCGTCGATGGAGTTGTCCACGACCTCAAAGACCAGGTGGTGCAGACCGGTGCCGTCCGAGGTGTCACCGATGTACATGCCTGGGCGCTTGCGCACGGCTTCCAGGCCTTCCAGGATCTGGATTGCGCCTTCGCCATAGCCGCCTGCATCTGCGGCGGTCTGGGTGTCTGGCTTGTTCTCTTCGGTCATGAAATTACCTTGCTGCTACAAGATCAGGAGCTGTTGGCGCCTGACCTGCATAACTTTCAAATGAATACTTGCCTGAAATCATTACAGGACGAGTGGTAGCTGCTCCTGTTATTTCAGGCAATGAAATGGCTGGCTGCGTTCGGTCCACTCAGATGCGCATGGGCATCACGACGTACTTGAAGCTTTCGTTCTCGGGGATGGTGACCAGAGCCGAGCTGTTGCCGTCCTGCAGATCGATCTTGACCATGTCCTGGCTCATGTTGGTGAGCACATCGATCAGGTAGGTCACGTTGAAGCCGATCTCGATGGTGTCGCCACCGTAGTCGATGTCGAGCTCGTCCATGGCTTCTTCCTGCTCGGCGTTGTTGGACGCCACGCGCAGCGTGCCGGGCTCGACCGACAGGCGCACGCCCTTGAACTTGTCGCTGGTCATGATGGCCGTGCGCTGCAGCGATGCCAGCAGCGGGGCGCGGCCCAGGGTCACACTGTTGGTGTGGTTGCGCGGGATGACGCGGTTGTAGTCGGGGAACTTGCCTTCGACCAGCTTGGTCACGAACTCCATGCCGCCAAAGGTGAACTTGGCCTGGTTGTTGGCGAACTGCATCTCGATGACGGGCTGGTTCTCGCCGCTGGCGTCCGACAGCAGGCGCTGCAGCTCCAGCACGGTCTTGCGCGGCAGAATCACTTCCTGCTTGATGGGCACTTCCACATCCAGCGTGGCGCTGGCCCAGGCCAGGCGGTGGCCGTCTGTGGCCACCAGGCTCAGGGTGTTGCCTTCGGCGACGAACAGAATGCCGTTCAGGTAGTAGCGGATGTCCTGCACGGCCATGGCAAAGGAGACCTGGCCCAGCAGGTCCTTGAGCACTTTTTGCGGCACGCTGAAGGCGGGGCCGAAGGCGGCCGATTCCTGCACCAGCGGGAAGTCTTCGGCGGGCAGGGTCTGCAGCGTGAAGCGGCTCTTGCCGCCTTTCAGAATCATCTTGGACTGCTGCGTCTCCAGGCTCACGGTCTGGTCGCCGGGCATGGTCTTCAGGATGTCGATCAGCTTGCGGGCACCGATGGTGGTGGTGAAGTCGCCGGCGTCGCCGCCCAGCTCGGCCGTGGTGCGGATCTGGATTTCCAGATCGCTGGTTGTCAGCTGCAGTGCATTGCCGGTCTTCTTGATCAGCACATTGGCCAGAATGGGCAGCGTGTGGCGGCGCTCGACAATGCCGGCCACCGATTGCAGGACCGCGAGAACTTTGTCTTGTGTGGCTTTCAGGACGATCATGTCAACCTCAGTGATTTAAGTGCGCATTTGTTTTGACGCGGCGGCGTCCGCAGGGCAGGGCGGACGCTCCCTCATGCCGCGTGAATTCCCCATTTTGCCCTGTGTGAGTGACATTCATGGGGGAGTTTTCATCAACCCTTGAGCGTTTGTTCCAGCACATGGAGCTGCTGGTTCAACTCGGTGTTGGTCTGGCGCTCGCCCGCAATCTTGCGTACGGCGTGCAGCACCGTGGTGTGGTCGCGGCCGCCAAACAGCTCGCCGATCTCGGGCAGGCTTTTCTGCGTCAGCTCCTTGGCCAGGTACATGGCAATCTGGCGCGGCCGGGCAATGCTGGCCGGGCGCTTCTTGCTGTACATGTCGGCTACCTTGATCTTGTAGTAGTCAGCCACCGTCTTCTGGATGTTTTCCACAGAGATCTGGCGGTTCTGAATACTGAGCAGATCGCGCAGCGCCTCGCGCGCCAGCTGGATCGACACTTCCTTCTGGTTGAAGCGCGAATAGGCCAGGATCTTGCGCAGCGCGCCTTCGAGCTCACGCACGTTGGAGCGCACGTTCTTGGCCACGAAGAAGGCGACTTCCTCAGGCATGTCGGCGTTCTCGGCGCGGGCCTTGTTGATCAGAATCGCCACGCGCATTTCCAGCTCGGGCGGCTCGATGGCCACCGTCAGGCCGGAGTCGAAGCGCGAGACCAGACGCTCGTGAATATTGGCCAGACCCTTGGGGTAGGTGTCGGACGTCATCACGATATGGCTCTTCTTGGCCAGCAGGGCCTCGAAGGCATTGAAGAACTCTTCCTGCGTACGGTCCTTGTTGGCGAAGAACTGCACATCGTCGATCAGCAGCAGGTCGAGCGAGTGGTAGCGTTCCTTGAACTCGTCGAAGGTACGGCGCTGGTAAGCCTTGACCACATCCGAGACGAACTGCTCGGCGTGGATGTAGAGAATCTTGGCGTCGGGCTTGTCCTTGAGCAGCTGGTTACCCACAGCATGCACCAGGTGGGTCTTACCGAGACCGACACCGCCGTAGATGAACAGCGGGTTGTAGAGGTGGCCGGGCGAGCCTGCCACATGCATGGCGGCCGAGCGCGCCATGCGGTTGGCCGTACCTTCGACCAGTGTCTCGAAGGTGAGAGCCGGGTTTAATCGGGTGCGGAAAACCGGTGCGCTGGCCTCTTCGCTGGTGACGGTGGGCACAGCGACATTGTGCGTCTGAGGCGCAGCCTGTTGTGTCGACGACGGAGGGCGCACATAAGTGCGTACAACGCTTTCGCGCTGAGCGAGTGCTAACTCAAGAGTGACGGGCTGGCCGTAGAGCGACTCCAGCATGGCCGAGATGCGGCCCGCATACTGGGCACGGATCCAGTCCAGCTTGAAGCGGTTGGCCACATAGACGGTGACCTTGGAAAAATCTTCTGCAACGAGTGCCGTCAGCGGCTTGATCCAGGTGTTGAATTGCTGCTCTGGCAGCTCCTGACCCAGTTGCTCAACGCAGACCTGCCACAGGGCCTGGCCTGCATCATTGGTTGGTTCCTCTGTCATTGTCAAAAGTCTAATTGTGAATAGGAGGAACAGTTGCGGGGTTGGTATTGTAGCTTTTGCGGAAGTTATCCACAAAATATCAGAAGGCTGTCCCCGACTCCGGTGCGTTATAGGCTGCACATCCTAATAGATTGGCAGCCTGCTGTTTGTAAAGAATCTCTGGGCCACGCAGGTGCTTGACGGGATACCCCGCGAGTCCTTAGCAAATTCAAGGGTCATTGCATCAAAGGCGCAACGCTGTGATAATCCCCGGTTTCCCTGAATGTGTTCAGGGTGATATGAGCCGGGCGCCTTTTTTGTGCGCGCGCGCCCAGTTGCTTTAGGAGCTGTGGCGGGTGCTTTGTTCCGTTTGTTGCCCTCTGGCCCGATGACATGCACAGCATGTGAAAAAATATCGGGTTTGGCGGTGACAGTGTGCGGCGCAAAACCGGAATGGTCGGGCGCGAACATGGCGCCTTGCCGACGCAAATACTGAACCTTCTCAAGGAACCAACATGAAACGTACTTACCAACCTTCCAAGATCCGCCGCGCCCGTACCCACGGTTTCCTGGTCCGCATGAAGACCAAGGGTGGCCGTGCCGTGATCAACGCACGTCGCGCCAAGGGCCGCAAGCGTCTGGCCGTCTAAGGCCGGCGTTGGCTAGCGGTCTGCTCATTCGCTGCGCTGAAGGCCTCTGAACGGAGGCTCTCCTATGCAAAGGCTGAAAACGCGTCCGCAATTCCAGGCCACCATGTCCGCGGGCACGATTGCCCGTACCCCGCACTTCGCCCTGCATCGCATGGAGTTGGTGGCCGAGGTTCCCGACATGGTTGCCAACCCCAGGACAGGGCCCGGATCGAACGATCCGCAGGCCCTGTTTGGCATTGGTGCCGTGCGCAAGCAGGCTTGGCTGGGTGCCATGGTGCCCAAGCGCTGGGCACGCCGCTCTGTCACGCGCCACACCATCAAGCGCCAGATCTATGCGGTGTCCTCGGACTACGAAGACGCCCTGCTGTGTGCTTCCTATGTGGTGCGCCTGCGCTCGGGGTTTGACCGTAAGCAATTCGTCAGTGCAACTTCGGATCAGCTCAAGGCAGCGGTCCGCAAGGAACTGCAACAGCTTTTTGCGACCGGGGCGCGCCGCCTGACGCAGGCCCGTCAGGCCGCTGAGGCGGAGGTGGATTTGAAGAAGAATACACCTCAAGCCATTGATGGCAAAGCGCAAGAAGCTACTGATTCAATAGCTAATCAGCCGGAGAACCAGCCATGATGCAGCGACTGCTCATGGCTGTAGTGCGTGGCTACAGGCTGCTGCTCAGTCCCTGGCTGGGCTCGGCCTGCCGCTTCGAGCCGACCTGCTCGGCCTATTCCCTTCAAGCGCTGGAGCAACACGGCGCTGCGGTAGGCTCTTATCTGACGGTGCGCCGGCTGGCGCGTTGTCATCCGTGGTGTGACGGAGGGCATGATCCCGTGCCACAGCAAAAGCCCAGGCTGTTTTCCTTTCTGGACAATGCCTCGGACTCTTCCGCGACCACCCAACCTTCCTCACCTAAGAAGTCTTCATGAACGATATTCGCCGCACCATACTGTGGGTGATATTTGGCTTTTCCATGGTTTTGCTCTGGGACAAGTGGCAAATCCATAACGGCAAAAAGCCCACCTTCTTCCCATCGCCGCAGACGGTCAGCGCGCCTGCTGCGGCTGATGCCAAGCCTGCTGACGTCAGCGTGCCCCAGCCCGCCGCTGCCGCTTCTGCCGGCGATGTGCCCGGTGCTGCCAATGCCGCGGCTCAGCCCGCAGCAGCCGTGACGCCCCGTCAGGACGTGATCGTGGGCAGCGATGTGATGCGTCTGACCTTCGACAGCGAAGGCGGCACGCTAAAAGCTTCCGAGCTGCTCAAGTACTCCGACACCACGGATGACAAGAAGCTCATGCAGGTGTTCGAGCAAAACGCCAAGCGCGTTTACCTGGGTCAGACCGGCCTGATCGGCGGCAACTTCCCCACGCACAAGACTCCCATGACCGTGATGCCCGGCGAGCGCGAGCTCAAGGATGGTCAGGACAGCGTGCAAGTGCGCTTCGAGTCCGCCGACCAGGGCGGTGTGAAGCTGATCAAGACCTTCACGCTCAAGCGCGGCTCCTATGCCGTCGATGTGCAGCACGATGTGGTCAACACTGGCTCGACCGCCGTGAACCCCCAGCTGTACATGCAGCTGGTGCGCGACGGCAACAAGCCCGAGCATGAGTCCAGCTTCTATTCCACCTTCACCGGTCCTGCCGTCTATACCGACGCCAAGAAGTACCACAAGGTCGAGTTCAAGGACATCGAAAGCGGCAAGGCCGAGGTCGACAAGGCCTCTCCCAATGGCTTTGTGGCCATGGTGCAGCATTACTTCGCCAGCGCCTGGCTGCTGGCCGACGGCATCCAGCGCGACAACTTCGTGCGCAAGGTGGGCGACAACCTCTATGCAGTGGGCATGATCACGCCCGTGGGCACGGTGGAGCCCGGCCAGACCAAGACCGTGAGCTCGCGCCTGTTCTCGGGTCCTCAGATTGAGCCCATGCTGGAAAAGCTCTCGCCCGGTCTGGAACTGGTCAAGGACTATGGCTGGCTGACGATTCTGGCCAAGCCGCTGTACTGGCTGCTGTCCGAGCTTCACAAGTTCATCGGCAACTGGGGCTGGTCCATCGTGGCCCTGGTGGTGCTGCTGAAGATCGCCTTCTACTGGCTCAACGCCAAGGCTTACTCCTCGATGGCCAAGATGAAGGCCATCAACCCCCGCATTCAGGAAATGCGCGAGCGTCTGAAGGACAAGCCCCAGCAGATGCAGCAGGAGATGATGCGCATCTACCGCGAGGAGAAGGTCAACCCCATGGGCGGCTGTCTGCCCATCGTCATTCAGATTCCTGTCTTCATGGCTCTGTACTGGGTGCTGCAGTCCAGCGTGGAAATTCGCAACGCACCCTGGATTGGCTGGATTCATGACCTTTCGGTGCCGGATCCCTTCTTCATCCTGCCGCTGCTGATGACTCTGTCCTCGCTGCTGCAGACCGCCCTGAACCCCGCTCCTCCTGACCCCATGCAGGCCAAGATGATGTGGATCATGCCGCTGATGTTCAGCGTGATGTTCTTCTTCTTCCCCTCGGGTCTGGTGCTGTACTGGCTGACGAACAACATTCTGTCGATCGCTCAGCAGTGGATCATCAACAAGCGCATGGGCGTGCCGCCTCAGTTCAACCTGCCCAAGTTCGGCAAGGCTGCCGAAGGCAAGTAAGCACGGCGCCAGCGCCAACAAGAACGCCACCTGAAAAGGTGGCGTTTTTTTATGCCCACTCGAACGGGCGGCGAGCCGGCCTGCTGCCTTACTTGCCGATGCAGAAGCTGGAGAAGATCACCCCCAGCAGGTCGTCTGAGCTGAATTCGCCGGTAATCGAGTTCAGCGACAGCTGGGCCAGGCGCAGCTCCTCGGCCAGCAGGTCCAGATGGGCGGATTGCGCAGCCAACTGCTCGTCGGCCATCTCCAGGTGGGCATCCACGGCCTGTAGGGCTTCCACATGGCGGGCGCGGGCCAGGTACAGGCCTTCGGGGGCGGATTGCCAGCCCGCCACTTCCAGCAGGCGCTTGCGCAGCGCATCCAGGCCGTCGCCGGTACGGGCAGACAGGGCGATCTGCTCGGCATTGAGCTGGGCGGTGTGGCGGGACTGCACGTCGGCAGCCGCCATATCGGTCTTGTTCCAGACATGAATGACCGGCACCTGCGCGGGCAGCCTGTCCTGCAGGGTGCGGGCGATATCGGCATCGGCTGCCGCATAGTCGGCCTGTTCCACGCGGGTCAGGTCATGCAGGAAGAGCACGGCATCGGCTGCTGCAATCTCGTCCCAGGCGCGTGCAATGCCGATGCGCTCCACCTCGTCATCGCTGTCACGCAGGCCTGCGGTGTCGATCACATGCAGGGGCACGCCCTCGATCTGAATCGTCTGCTGCACCTTGTCGCGCGTGGTTCCGGCAATCGGAGTGACGATGGCCAGCTCGGCCCCTGCCAGCGCATTGAGCAGCGAGCTTTTGCCCGCATTGGGCTGGCCGGCGATCACCACCTTGATGCCTTCGCGCAACAGCGCGCCCTGGTGGGCGCGTGCCAGCACGGCAGTGACCTGGGCGCGCAGGCGCTCGAGTTGGCCAAAGGCATCGGCCTTCTGCAGAAAGTCGATTTCCTCTTCGGGGAAGTCCAGTGTGGCCTCCACCAGCATGCGCAGATGCACCAGAGCATCGCGCAGCACATGGATTTCCTGCGAGAACGCGCCGGACAGCGAGCGGCTGGCACTGCGCGCGGCCGCTTCGGTGCTTGCATCGATGAGGTCGGCAATCGCCTCGGCCTGGGCCAGGTCGATCTTGTCGTTAAGAAAGGCGCGCTCGGTGAACTCGCCGGGCTGGGCCAGGCGCAGTCCAGTCAGCACTGGCTTGCCATCTTCATTGGCGCTCTGTGCTGCTTCCAGACAGCGCGCCAGCAGCAGCTGCAGCACCACTGGGCCGCCGTGGGCCTGCAGCTCCAGCACATCCTCGCCCGTGTAGCTGTGCGGGCCGGGAAAATAGATGGCCAGGCCATGGTCTATGGGCGAGCCGCCTGCGTCCCTGAAAGGCAGATAAGTCGCTTCGCGCGGTTTCAGCGCCTTGCCGCAAAGCGTCTGTACCAGCGCAGCAATGCCTTTGCCGGAGACCCGAACAATGCCAACGGCTCCACGCCCGGGGGCGGTGGCGATGGCGGCAATCGGGTCGTTGTGGCGGGGCAGCATGGGCAGAAGCTTTCAGAGAGGCAGGCAAACAAAGGTCAACAAGAATCATATCTCTGTGCATCATGCAATATTTGCATAATGCTATGATTTCGTTTGCATTGTTATTGAACGGTCATGGCTGTTTGACCTTAAACGCCGAGCTGCAACCCCTCTTTTTTTGATAGCGCTCGGCCTACAATCCAAAATCCGATTTCATCGTCCGCAAGAGCACAGGGGCCGGGTAATGTGCCCATAGAGAGTCCTTACTGCGGATGACTTACTTTGCGAGCTGGAGACCGCTGATGTCCGACACCAAGCCCATTACCTCGATTGATAAACGTGCGTTGCTGCGTCAGGCGGCACTGGAGTATCACGAGTTCCCCAAGCCCGGCAAGGTGGCCATCACGGCAACCAAGCCCATGGCCAATCAGCATGATCTGGCTCTGGCCTACTCGCCTGGCGTGGCTGCGCCTTGTGAGGAAATCGTCAAGGACCCGGCTGCAGCCTTCAAGTACACCAGCCGCGGCAACCTGGTGGGCGTGATCTCCAACGGCACGGCAGTGCTGGGTCTGGGCGATATCGGTGCGCTGGCCTCCAAGCCCGTGATGGAGGGCAAGGGCGTGCTGTTCAAGAAGTTCGCTGGCGTCGATGTGTTCGATATCGAGATCGACGAGAAGGACCCGCAAAAGCTGGTCGACGTGATTGCTGCGCTGGAGCCCACCTTCGGCGCCATCAACCTCGAAGACATCAAGGCGCCCGAGTGCTTCTTCGTGGAGCGCGAACTGCGCAAGCGCATGAACATTCCCGTCTTCCACGACGACCAGCACGGCACGGCCATCACCGTGGCTGCCGCCATGGTCAACGCGCTCAAGGTGGCGGGCAAGAAGATCGAAGAGGTCAAGCTGGTGGCTTCGGGTGCTGGCGCCGCGGCGCTGGCCTGCCTGAACCTGCTGCTGGAAGTGGGCCTGAAGCGCGAGAACGTGTTCGTGACCGACATCGCCGGCGTGGTCTATGAGGGCCGTACCGAGCTGATGGACCCGGACAAGGCGCTGTTTGCCCAGAAGACCGAGCTGCGCACGCTGGGTGAGGTGATCGAGGGCGCCGACGCCTTCCTGGGCCTGTCCGCCGGCAACGTGCTCAAGCAGGACATGGTCAAGAAGATGGCGGCCAGGCCCATCATCTTCGCGCTGGCCAACCCCAACCCGGAAATCATTCCTGAAGATGTGAAGGCGGTGCGCGACGACGCCATCATCGCCACGGGCCGCACGGACTACCCCAACCAGGTCAACAACGTCCTGTGCTTCCCCTACATCTTCCGTGGCGCGCTGGACTGCGGTGCGACCACCATCACCACTTCGATGGAGATCGCCTGCGTGCACGCGATTGCCGCGCTGGCCCAGGCCGAGCAGTCCGAAGAAGTGGCAGCCGCCTATGTGGGCGAAGTGCTGAGCTTCGGCCCCGAGTACCTGATTCCCAAGCCCTTCGACCCGCGCCTGATGCTGATCGTGGCACCCGCCGTGGCCCAGGCAGCGGCCGAAGCCGGCGTGGCCAAGCGCCCCATCCAGGACATGGATGCCTACCGCGAGCACCTGAAGACCTTTGTCTACGCCTCCGGCACCATGATGAAGCCCATCGTGCATGCCGCCAAGAAGGCCACCAAGAAGCGCGTGGCCTATGCCGAGGGCGAGGAAGAGCGCATCCTGCGCGCGGCCCAGATCGTGGTGGACGAACGCATTGCGCGCCCGACACTGATCGGCCGTCCCACCATCATTGCCCAGCGCATCGAGAAGTTCGGCCTGCGCATGAAGGAAGGTGCCGACTACGACGTGGTCAACGTCGAGCATGACGAGCGCTACCGCGACTTCTGGCAGAGCTATCACCGCATGACGGAGCGCAAGGGCATCACCGCGCCCATCGCCAAGATCGAAATGCGCCGCCGCCTGACGCTGATCGGCTCCATGCTGCTGCACAAGGGTGAGGTCGACGGCCTGATCTGCGGCACCTGGAACAACACCAATGTGCACCTGAACTACATTGATCAGGTCATCGGCAAGCGCAGCGGCGTGGCCACCTATGCCTGCATGAACGGCCTGCTGCTGCCCGAGCGCCAGGTGTTCCTGGTCGACACCCACGTCAACTACGACCCCACGGCCGAGCAATTGGCCGAGATCACCATCATGGCTGCCGAGGAAATGATGCGCTTCGGCATCAAGCCCAAGGCTGCGCTGCTGAGCCACTCCAACTTTGGCTCCAGCAACCAGCCCAGCGCCATCAAGATGCGCCAGACTCTGGAGCTGCTGCGCGAGCAGGCGCCCTGGCTGGAAGTGGATGGCGAAATGCACGGCGATGTGGCTCTGGACGGCAAGGCGCGCGCCAAGCTCATGCCCAACAGCACGCTGCTGGGTGATGCCAACCTGCTGGTCTCTCCCAATATCGACGCCGCCAACATCAGCTACAACCTGCTCAAGCAGGCGGCCGGCGGTGGCATTGCCGTGGGCCCGGTGCTGCTGGGTGCGGCCAAGCCCGTGCATGTGCTGACGCCCAGCACCACGGTGCGCCGTATCGTGAACATGACGGCGTTGACCGTGGCTGACGCCAACGTCAGCCGTTAATTACGGGGCAAAAACAAAAGCCCGCCGTGCAGGGAGCACGGCGGGCTTTTTTGTGCCTTGCGGCGGGGCTTACCAGGTGCGGCTGACGCCTGCGTCCACCGTGCCGAAGATTTCCACGCCGCCGGAGCTGCCGGAGCCGCTGGAGCTGGAGGAGGCCGGCATGGTGCCGGAGCAGGCCGTCAGCGCCAGCGTGGCGGCTGCTGCGGCCAGGGAGAGCCATTTGCGCATCTGCATTTCCTTGTCCGCATCCATTGCGGCTTATGGGCCATGGTAGCGGGCCGAGGATATCCTGCCGTAACAGCTTGTTATGCCTGAAATTGGTGTGAAACCAATTCAGGACAAGCGTTGACAGCTATCAAAGTTGATCAAGTCTCCAGATACAGTTCGGCCAGTCGCTCGCGTGCAGTGCCGTCTATACCCAGCACCTGGCTCAGATAGCGGTCCACGCTGCCATGCTGGGCGCGCACCACATCGACAGAGGCCATCAGATAGGACGGCTGCACGCGCCACAGCGCATCCAGTGCCTCTTCCGACAGCTGGCCGTACATCTGGGCCGGGCGTTTGAAGTACTGATTGGTCAGCAGATAGTCTTCCATGATCTGCTCCTCGTCCACACCCAGGGCCGTCAGCAGCAGGGCAGCGGCCCAGCCCGTGCGATCCTTGCCGGCCGTGCAGTGAAAGACCAGCGGCGCATCGCTGAGCTGCAGCAGCGCGAGGAACTGTGCAAAGCGATTGCCGTACACGTTCACAAAGCTGCGGTAGGTGTCATGCATCAGCTCCTCGGTATCGCGGCTGCTGAGGTTGCGGCCCTGCTCCATCATGGACTGGGCGCGCTGCACTACCGTGGGCTCGACGACCAGGGCATGGCGCTCGATTCTGGGCCAGTCATAGGAGAGATGCGCGCTTTCACCTTCGCCGCGAAAGTCCGCGCTGCGGTGGATGCCCAGCTTTTGCAGCTGTTCCAGGTCCTGCTGCGTCAGATGCGCCAGATGGGCGGAGCGGTACAGCTTGCCCCATTGCAGGCGGCGGCCGTCCAGGCCCCGATATCCGCCCAGATCACGGAAATTGGAGGCTCCCGAGAGGGAGACTTGGCGCGCCGGGCGCTCCGTCAGCAGGTCGTGGTTCAGTTGCATATCACTGCTTATAGCGGATTGCAAAGACCCATCCATGTCATCCGTGTTACCCGGGTGCGGCGCCAGGAGCGTCGGCCCGAACGGAAAGCGCCGCATGCCCAGGACATGCGGCGCTGAACCTGTCCGAAGCGGTCTTGCGACAGTGCCTTCGCACTCAATGGCTGGCCGTGCTGCCCCGCAGCATGTGCTTGAGCAGCTTGCCAGTCGCGGTGCGTGGCAGCGTGTCACGGGCCTCGAAGAAGCGCGGAATCTTGTAGCGCGCCAGCTTCGGCGCCATGAACTGGAGTAGGGCCTCCTGGTCCAGCAACTTGCCGGGCTTGAGGGTCAGCACCGCCACCACGGTCTCGCCCCATTCGGGATGAGGGCGGCCGATGACGGCTACGTCCTGCACATCGGGGTGGGTGCAGAGCACGTCTTCCACTTCCTTGGAGTAGACGTTCTCGCCACCCGTAACGATCATGTCCTTGAGTCTGTCCACGATGTAGAGATAGCCGTCCTCGTCCACGCGCGCCAAGTCGCCGCTGCGATACCAGCCCTGGTCGTCCAGCACGGCGGCCGTGGCCTCGGGGTTGTCCAGATAGCCTTGCATCATGGCCGCAGAGCGCAGGCAGATCTCGCCCACTTCGCCGGGGCCGCACATGCCGCCGTCCTGACGGCGCACCTCCAGTTCCACGCCGGGTATGGCGCAGCGACCTATGGAGCCCGCCTTGGCCACAGCCTCTTCGGGGTAGAGCACGGTGCCCAGAGGGCCTGATTCGGTCATGCCATAGACCTGCATGAAGCGGTCGCTGCGATAGGCCTGAGCCAGCTTGCGCGCCATGTCCGCGCCCAGTGGGCCACCGCCGTAGGCCCACAAACGCATGGCACTGAAGTCGTAGCTGGCCACATCGGGCACCACGGACAGCGGAGCAAGAAAGGCAATCGGTGCGCCAAAGGTGAAGCTGATGCGCTCCTGCGCCAGCGTTTCCAGAAACTCCCTGGGCGCATATTCGCGCATCAGCACAGCGGTGCCGCCCATGAGCAAGGTGCCCAGGAACCAGTTGTTCAGCGGCGACGAGTGCCAGATGGGCATGGCGATCAGCGTGCGCTCCGTGGGAGTCAGCGAGGTGGCCGCCGCTGCACACAGGGCGGCATGGAAGACATTGGCATGGCTGTGCAGGCAGCCCTTGGGCTGGCCCGTGGTGCCGGAGGTGTAGAGAATCTCGGCCAGCGCGTCTGGCGCAGGTCGGCCATGCTCGTCGCCGCAGGGCGCAGCCTGCGCCAGCAGCTCATCGAAGCAGTCCAGGCCTTCGGCGGCAGAAGCTGTGCTCAGCCACTGCATGTCCGCCAGCGGCTGTGGTTCGGCCTGGATGGCGGTGATCAGCGAAGCGCGCGCACCATCCACAAGGCACAGTTGAGCACCCGAGTGGCGCAGTATGTAGCTGACTTCCGGGGCCTGCAGCTTGTGGTTGATGGGCACGACGACCGCGCCCAGCCGCCAGGCGCCGAATAGGGCGAACACAAAGCCCGGGGTGTTGAAGCACAGCAGACCTAGCTTGTCGCCCCGGCGCATGCCTTGCGCGCGGAGCACGGTGGCGGCTCGGCGGCTGGCCTCGGCCAGCGCGGCATAGCTCCAGTCCAGGCCGTCCGCGCGCAGCGCCAGTTTTTCGGGGCGCGTACGTGCCTGCTGGTCGAGCAGGGAAATGAAATTCATCATTGCTGACGTCCTCCTCAGCCGGCCCAGGCATTACGCAGCAGGGCGGCCGGGTCGCTGCTGGCGCAGGCAACACCGGCCACCGGGCCCCAGTCCGGATCGAAGCGGCTGCCGATGAAGGCCGAGGCACTGTCGCTGCCCGCATGCTGCAGCATCAGTGTGGCTTGTACCGTGATGGCCAGGCGCTGGGTGAAGCGGCGTGCCTCGCGCTCCAGATCCTGAGGCGGCAGCATGATGGCTTGGCGCAGCTTGTCCACCTGCGCACGCAGCACGGCCTCTTCTGAGCCGACTTCACGCAGATGGTCCAGCAGCAGATGGGCGTCGTCGGGGTTGCGGGCAATGGCGCGCAGCACATCCAGACACATGACGTTGCCCGACCCCTCCCAGATGGAGTTGACGGGGGCTTCGCGGAACAAGCGCCCCATGGGGCCGGTCTCCACATAGCCGTTGCCGCCGAAGACTTCCATGGCTTCGCCGGTGTAGCCCACGGCACGCTTGCAGTTCCAGAACTTGGCGGCAGGCGTGACGATGCGGCGCCAGGCCTGATCCAGCGGGTCTTCGGAGCCAAAGCGTGCGGCCAGATCCATGGCCAGCCAGGTGGCGGCTTCGGATTCCAGTGCCATATCGGCCAGCAGGCCGGTCATCACCGGCTGTTCGGCCAGCGGCAGGCCGAAGGCATGGCGGTTGCGCGTGTAGTGCAGGGCCTGCACCAGGGCCTGGCGCATGAAACCTGCACTGGACAGCGCGCAGTCCAGACGGGTGTAGGTGGCCATTTCGATGATGGTGGAAATGCCCCGGCCTTCCTGGCCGATGAGCACGCCCCAGGCGTTGTCGAACTCTACTTCGCTGCTGCTGTTGGAGCGGTTGCCCACCTTGTCCTTGAGCCGCTGGATGTGAATGGCGTTCTTGCTGCCGTCGGGCCGCCAGCGTGGCACGAAAAAGCAGGTGGGGCCCCGCTCCTCGGTCTTGGCCAGCACCAGATGCCCGTCGCACATGGGGGCTGAGAAGAACCATTTGTGGCCGGTGATCAGGTATTCCTCGCCCCAGGGGCCGCTGCTGCCCGACGGGTTCAGGGCCACGGCACGAGTGGTGTTGCTGCGCACATCGCTGCCGCCCTGGCGCTCCGTCATGCCCATTCCCACGGTGATGGAGCGCTTGCCCTCGGTGGGAATGTCGCGTGCGTCATAGTCGGTGGATTCCAGCAGTGGCCCCAGCGTCGCGTTGAGCTGGGGGTTGATGCGCACCAGCGGAATGCTGGCCTTGGTCATGGTCGTCGGACAGGTCGAGCCGGACTCGATCTGGCTGTGCATGAACAGCGATGCGCCATAGGCGGCCCAGGCCGTCTGCCGCTGGTCGGTGAAGGGCAGGTTGGAGATGCCGTTGCGCCGTGCAATCGTCATCATCTGGTGCCATGCGGGGTGAAAGCGCACCTGGTCGATACGGTCGCCTGAGGGCGAATGCGTGTGCAGCTCGGGCTCGAAGTGGTTGGCTTCTTCTGCGGCGCGCAGCGTGGCTTCGGCGCCATATTCCGCGCCCTGGCGTTGCAGCTCCGGGTCGCGCCACTGTGCGCCGCCGCGTGTCACGGCACGCTGCAGCACCGGGTCGCAGGTGTAGACGTTGTAGTCCTTGAGCTCTGGAGCCTGGTTATGGGGATGGATGCCAGTCATGATGTCTCTTCCTTCTGAGGTGGGTGGCCCTGTTCGCAGAGGGGCTCAGGGCGTTGTGATTTCTAGGAGGCGCCAGGCAGGCGCTTCAGGAGGGCCGCTTCATAGTGCAGCTGGTGTCCAGGCTGGATGCCTGTGCGGAAACCGTGCTGACGGGCTTCCATCCCAGGCCCGTTCCTTCCTGGTCATGCACCACGGTCTTGCCGTCCACTTTTTCCCAGCTCAGCACATGGATGGGTTGCTGGGCCTGGTGGTCGCTCTTGCGCATTTCCACGGGGCCGTTGATGCCCTCGAAGCGCATGCCCGACATCCTGGCCGCGACGGCGCCAGGTTCCACGGACTTGGCCTCGCGCATGGCCTGGGCCAGCATCAGCATGGCGTTGTGGCCCAGGCCGTTGATGAAGTCCTCGTTGAACTGGCGCTTGAAGCCCGGCAGCAGCGGGCTGCTCATCAGCGGCTCAGAGTTGGGGCTGAAGGCCGAGATCAGCTTGACCCGGCCTTGCCCTGCCGCACCCATGGCGCTGGGCACCCCGAAGTTGTTGCCGTTGAGGGTGTAGAAGTCCGTGTTCAGACCCGCTTCGCGCGCAGCCCGCACGATCAGTGCCAGATCGGCACCGAAGTCCGCAGTGATGACGGCATCGGCCCCGGATTGCTTGATCTTGGCGATATACGGCGAGTAATCCTTGACCTGTCCGAGAGGGTGGAAGTCATCGCCCACGATCTTCAGGTCGGGGCGCTTGGCCGCCAGCATGCTGCGTGCGGCGCGCGAGACTTCCTGGCCGTAGGCATAGTTGGGGTTGAGCAAAAAGACCTGCTTCACCTGCTTTTGCCCGGCCAGGTAGGAGGTCAGCGCGGCCACCTTCATGTCCGAATTCGCATCGGTGCGAAAGTGCCAGTAGCTGCACCTGGCATTGGTCATCTGCGGCGCCTGGGCTGCATAGTTCAGGTAGATGATTTCCTTGCCGGGGTTGCGGCTGTTGTGCTTTTCTATGGCCTCCTGCAGTGCCAGGCCCACGGCCGAGGAGCTGGCACCCTGCACCACATAGCGGATGTTCTGTCCGATGATGGAGTTGAGCTGGCTCAGCGCCTCCTGTGCGGAGAGGCGGTTGTCGAAGGGCACGACCTCGAACTTCACGGCACCGGCCCAGCCTTGCTCGTTGGCAAGCTTGGCGCTGTACTGGAAGCTCTTGAGCACATTCAGGCCCAGCCCCGCCATGGGGCCGCTCATGGCATCCAGCGAGGCAATCTTCACCACCGTGGCCGGCTGCGCGTGAACGAGTGATGCGCAGGCCAGAGCCACTGCCGCCAAGGGAGTGGAAATACGAGGGTGCATGCTTGTCTCCGTCTTCTCATAAGAATTTTTTATTCACCAGGCCGCAATGCACAATGGCATCGAAGTACCTGTCAAAAATTCTAGGAAACCGTGCAAAAAAGGTGTTCGGATTTGGCCAGCATGAAACCACGCACTCCTTCGACCGCGACAGCAGGGCGTCGCCGCCCTTTGCAGTCCCGTGCGCGGCAGACGTTTCAGGCCCTGCAGGACGCCTTTGTTCGGCTTTTGCTTGAGCGCACTTACGCGGAAATCACCGTGCGCGAGATCGTCCTGGTGGCGGGCACCGGGCTGGGCAGCTTCTACGAGTACTTCTCGGGCAAGGAAGACCTGGCCAAGGTTTGCCTGCATCTGCGCTCCAAGTCACTGCTGCTGGGAATTCGCGGCGTGACCGCAAGCCATTCGGGCCAGCCGCTGATGCAGATTACCGAGGCGGTGATCGAGTCACAGCTGCAGGCGCACCGTGAGCGGGCAGATGAATGGGGTGCCCACTATCTGCTGGAGCGCCACTACTCCACTTCCGAGGCCTACCGAAAGATGTTCGAGCGCTTTGTGGATGCCTGGGCCGCAGCCATGGAGCAGGCCGTCGATCTGCCCCCGGACTACCCGGTGCGCGATGCTGCACGGGTGAGTCAGTGCATTCTGTACGGCCTGTTCAATCACAGCTATCTGGCCGCCGATGCACCGCCGGATCTGGACTTGCTGCGCCAGCGCGCCAACACGGCCATATCCGGCTATCTGAACGCCTTGCGCTGCGCTGCCTGAAATGAAAAAGACCGCCAGCGGCAAGCCGTGGCGGTCTTGGTTGGTCATTGCGGCAGGGCTGGCGATCAGCTCACATGCTTGCCCACAATGCCGGCCAGCTCGAACATGCTGATCTGCTCCTTGCCGAACACCGGCTTGAGCTTGGCGTCGGCGTTGATGGCGCGCTTGTCCTTGGCGTCCTGCAGGCCGTTGGCCTTGATGTAGTCCCAGAGCTTCTTGATCACGTCGGGGCGCGAGGTGGGCTCGCTGCCGATCACGGCGGCCAGGTCGGCGCTGGGCTTGAGCGTGGCGCTCACGGTGCGGGGCTTCTTCACCGCAGCGGTCTTGGTCGTCGCCTTGGTCGCTGTCTTGGCGGCGGTCTTCTTGGCTGCTGCGCCTGTCTTCTTGGCGGCAGCCGTCGTGGTCTTGGCCGCTGCAGCGCCCGCCGTCTTGCGTGCCGGGTATTTGCCTTCGCGCTGCTCGAACTCGAAGTTCACCTTGCCCGCAGCACCATCCCAGACCAGGAAGGCCTTGAAGTTGCGGCGCGTGCGGTTGGAGACGAACTTCTCCAGCAGATCGGTCTTGCCGGTCTGCAGCAGCTTGCTCATCTGCTCGCGCTCGATGGGCTGCTGCAGGATGATCTGGCCGCTCTTGAAGTCGCAGCTGGGCGTGGTCTGGGCCAGCGTGGGCACGGCCTTGGAGCAGACATAGTTGGCGCCATGCTCGAAGACGGGCGAGCCGCACTTGGGACAGGGGCCCAGGCTTTGCTGGTGGGCAAAGTCCACGATCTCGCCCGTGTCCTCGGAGTCCTTGTCGTCGCCGAAGTCGAATTCCAGCTTGAAGTTGCTGTTTTCCTCGTCACGCACGATGGCGACCTCGGCCACAAACGGCCAGCCGGCCTTGGAGCGGAAGCCTTCCAGCGGGCCGATGCGGCGCTCGCGCAGCAGCTGCTCGGCTTCGGCCGTCTCGAAGGTGCGCCCGGCCGGCGACTTGGTGAACGAGAAGCCGCAGCCTTCGCTGGCGCCATTGGCGCCCGTGCAGGCGTAGCGGCGGTAGTTTTCCTTGACTACGCCGCCGCAGTTGGGGCAGGGCGTGGAGAGCGTCGCGTAGTCACCGGGAATGGTGTCGCGGTCGTATTCCTTGGCCTTCTTGACCAGCTTCTCGGTCATGGCCTGGATCTGCTGCATGAAGGCTTCGCGGGAGAGCTGGCCTTTTTCCATCTGCGACAGCTTGAATTCCCATTCGCCGGTCAGGTCGGCGCGGCACAGTTCCTCGACTTCCAGACCGCGCAGCAGCGTCATCAGCTGGAAGGCCTTGGCCGTGGGGATCAGCTCGCGGCCTTCGCGCAGCATGTACTTTTCCGTCAGCAGGCCTTCGATGATGGCCGCGCGCGTGGCTGGCGTGCCCAGGCCTTTTTCCTGCATGGCTTCACGCAGCTCGTCGTCGTCGATCTGCTTGCCGGCGCTTTCCATGGCCCCCAGCAGCGTGGCTTCGGAGTAGCGTGCCGGCGGCTTGGTCTTGAGGCCCTTGACATCGGCGTGGTGCGTGCGCGGCTGCTCGCCGGGCTGCACGGCCACCAGGGGCTGGCCCTTGTCGCCTTCCTTGGCGTCCTCCACCTCGTTGGCGGCTTCCTTGCCATAGATGGCCAGCCAGCCCGGCTTGACCAGCACCTTGCCCTCGGTCTTGAAGCTGTGCTGCTCCACCTTGCTGATGCGCGTGGTGACCTGGTATTCGGCGCTGGGGAAGAACACCGCCATGAAGCGGCGCACGACCAGGTCGTACAGCTTCTGTTCGGCTTCCGACAGGCCGGAAGGGGCCTGTGTGGTCGGGATGATGGCAAAGTGATCCGACACCTTGCTGTTGTCGAAAACGCGCTTGGTGGGGCGGATGTAGTTGTCGTTGATGGCCTGCTGGGCAAAGGGTGCCAGATGGCGCATGCCGCTGGTGGCCAGCATGTCGAAGGTCTGCTTGGCGACGGGCAGATAGTCTTCGGGCAGGGCGCGCGAGTCGGTACGCGGGTAGGTCAGGGCCTTGTGGCGTTCGTACAGGCTTTGCGCCAGCGCCAGCGTGGTCTTGGCCGAGAAGCCGAACTTGCCGTTGGCCTCGCGCTGCAGGCTGGTCAGGTCGAACAGCAGGGGCGATGCCTGCGTGGTGGGCTTGCTCTCTTCGGTGACGGTGGCCGGCTTGCCTTGCACGGCGGCGGCAATCGCTTCGGCATCGGCCTTGTTCCACAGGCGGTCGGCCTTGGCCTCGGCATCGTCCGACTTCTTCCACTGCGGGTTGAACCACTTGCCCAGGTACTGGCCGGCCTGGGCGTCGAAAGTGCCGTGCACTTCCCAGTAGTCGCGGCTGACGAATTTGCGGATCTTTTCCTCGCGCTCCACCACCAGGGAGAGGGTGGGCGTCTGCACGCGGCCCACGGTGGTCAGGAAGAAGCCGCCGTCGCGCGAGTTGAAGGCCGTCATGGCGCGCGTGCCGTTGATGCCCACCAGCCAGTCGGCTTCGGAGCGGCTGCGCGCGGCGCTGGCCAGGCCTTGCATCTGGGCATCGCTGCGCAGATTGTTGAAGCCGTCGCGAATCGCCTGCGGCGTCATGGATTGCAGCCACAGGCGCTTGACTGGTTTGCCCAGGCCGCCCTTTGCGCCGCCCGCGTATTGCTCGATCAGGCGGAAGATCAGCTCACCTTCGCGGCCCGCGTCACAGGCGTTGATGAGTTCGGTCACGTCCTTGCGCTTGGCCTGCTTGACCACGGCGTTCAGGCGGGTCTTGGTCTTGTCCACGGGCTTGAGATCAAAGCGCGGGGGAATGACCGGCAGATTGGCAAAACTCCATTTGCCGCGCTTGACATCGAATTCTTCGGGCGCCTGAATTTCCACCAGGTGGCCGACCGCACTGGTCACCACATAGCTGTCGGATTCGAAATAGTCATCGTGTTTTTCGAACTTGCCTGCCACCGGGGTCAGCGCACGGACGATGTCCTGTGCGACAGAAGGCTTCTCTGCAATCACCAGGGTTTTAGTCATTGTGTGTTCTCGTCGTCATTAACCACCTGAACCCGAATCAAAACTCAGGCTCATACAATTCGCTTCTCACGCGCGCGCATGCGCACATGTGTGCATATTCAAAGTATCAGAGAAAACATGCCCCGCACATCACTGGCCTCTTCAACGGGTCGCCGCATCCAGACCCGGCGCTCTGGCGTTCATGGCAAAGGCGTTTTCGCCGCGCAGGATATTGCGGAAGGCGAAACCATTATTGAGTACGTGGGTGAAGTGATTGACTGGCAGGAGGCGCAGGACCGTCATCCGCATGATCCCAGCCAGCCCAATCACACTTTTTACTTTCAGGTCGATGATGAGCGGGTGATAGATGCCACGCACAAGGGCAATTCTTCGCGCTGGATCAACCACAGCTGCGCGCCCAACTGCTACACCGACGAGATCGACGGTCGCGTCTATATCGTGGCGCTGCGCAATATTGCAGCGGGCGAGGAACTGAACTACGACTATGGCCTGATGGTGGAGGAGCGCTATACGGCCAAGCTCAAGGCTGAATATGCCTGCTACTGCGGCGCTGCGAACTGCCGCGGCACCATGCTGGCGCCGAAAAGGGGCTGGAAACCTCCGATGCCCCAAGGCTCCCCCTGAGCGGCTTTGCCACTTCCCCCTCTCTGCTTCGCGTAGGAGGACGACAGCCTTGCTGCGGGACGGCCCTTGCTTGGCGCCTCTGGTGTGGGTCGCGTCAGTTTTTGACTTGCGTTGCGCCAGTTTTTAGATTTGGATAGATAAAAAATGACTCAGCCGATTCACTGGAATGCCGAAGCCTTGTGGGAAGCCATTGCACCGCAGTTGCCGGGCTTTACGGTCGAGGTGCTGCCGACCATCGATTCCTCAAATACCGAAATCATGCGCCGCGCGCGCGACGGGCTGACGGACCCGGTGCTGTTGATTGCCGAGCAGCAGACCCAGGGCCGAGGCCGCCTGGGCCGCAACTGGGTCAGCGGCGTCGGTGATTCGCTGATGTTCTCGCTGGGCCTGCCGCTGGCACCGCGCGACTGGTCGGGGCTGTCATTGGCGGTGGGCGTGAGCGTGGCCGAGAGCCTGCAGCCCCAGCTTCCTGCAGCGGGGGCTGCGCCCAGGATCGGCATCAAATGGCCCAACGATCTGTGGCTGGAAGGCGACCGCAAGCTGGCCGGCATTCTGATCGAGACCGCCAGCTTTGTCGGCGGCCAGCAGCACGATATGACAGCGCCGCGCTATGTGGTGATCGGTATCGGCATCAATGTACGTCCGCGTCCCGGTGACGGCATGCGCACGGCCCCGGCCTGCCTGCAGGAACTCGATGCCGCACTGGATGCGCCCACGGCCCTGGCCTGCATATTGCCCAACCTGGTGGCCGAGGTGCAGAGCTTTGCCCTGCATGGCTTTGCTCCGCTGATGCAGCGTTTTGCCCAGCGCGATCTGCTGGCTGGACGCGAGGTGAATCTGAGCGACGGCACGAGCGGCATGGCTCAGGGTGTGGCTGCCGATGGCGGCTTCCTGGTGCGTACCGCGACCGGGCTGCAAGCCGTGACCAGTTCCGAAATCAGCGTGCGTCCGGCTGGCAGCCCGCTGCAGGCTTGAAATGAAGCACCTCCTGAGGCGCTTTGCGCCTTCCTCCTCTCTCTACGCGCTGCGCGCTAGGGGAGAAGGACGCAGCCCTCGCTGCGGGGCGGCGGGGCCGCCCAGGCCCTTGCCCGGCTGCCCGCGAGCGGCTGCAGCCCATGGATAACTGATGTGAGAAACCTATGCTGAGAATCGTTTTTCTGCTCCTGGTACTGGGCAATGCCGGCTACTACCTGTGGAGCCACGGCTATCTGGCCGGCATGGGACTGGCGCCGGAGTTGCAGTCCGAGCCGCAGCGCCTTCAGGAGCAGATCAGACCGGATGCCCTGGAGCTGCAACAGCCCGAAGCGGCGCAAGCTCCGGCCGTTGAACCCGCAAAGACTTCGGAGCCTGAAGCGCCTGCGGTGGACGACAGCGCGCCGCCCGCCGCTCCCGAAAGCAAGTCGGATGGCAAGCCTGAAGCTGCAACCGTCGCGGCCAGGGAAACCAAGGACGCCAAGGACACCAAGGATGCCAAGGATGCCAAGGATGCCAAGGATGCCAAGACCGCCATCAAGGAGCCTGAGGCCTGCTATCAGGCCAACGGCATCGAAGAGGCGCAGGCCGACAGCATTCGCCGTGCGCTGGCGGGCAAGTCCAAGAGCGATTGGGAGCTGGTGGCCAGCCATCAGGGGGGGCGCTGGATGGTCTATATGGGCAAGTTCCCAGACGCCGAGTTCATGGACCGCAAGCGCGGCGAGCTGCGCCTGATGAATATCGACTTCGACCGCGCCGGCGGCAGCTTCGAGCCCGGTCTGTCGCTGGGGCGTTTTTCGACGGAAGAAGCCGCCCAGCGGCAACTGGCCACTTTCGCGCGCCAGGGCGTGCGCACGGCGCGCGTGGTGCAGGAGCGCCCCGATGTGACGACCTATGCGCTGCGCCTGCCCAAGGCCACACCGACCTTGCGCAACGAAGTGGCCGCGCTGGCCGGCAAGAACTTGGTACCCAAGGCCTTGCAGGCCTGTGCCAAGTAATTTTCGTAGCTGCTATCGCAAGAAAGGCCTGCATTTGCAGGCCTTTTGCATTGGAAAACCAGTTGCGACAAGCGTAACCAGCTCCTGTTTTTAGTCCAGATGAATATTGGCAACAGCGGCCAGTTTCTTCATCTTGGCCACTTCGCTGGCGATCTGCTTGGTGAAGTCGGCGCTCGATGTGCCCGAGGGGTACAGGCCTTGAGCAGCCATGCGCTGCTTGACGGCGGGATCCTTGAGTGCGGCAATGATGGCTTTTTGCACACGTTCCACTTGTGCGGCGGGCGTGTTCTTGGGGGCCACCAGGCCAAACCAGGAAGGCTCGTTCAGATCGGGGTGACCGGCCTGCGCATAGGTCTGCACATCGGGCAGCACGTCCAGGCGTTCATGCCAGGACACGGCCAGGGCGCGCACCTTGCCCGACTTGATATGGGGCAGGGACGAGTTCACCTGGTCGAAGTACACGGGAACCTGGTTGCCCAGCACGTCGTTGATGGCCGGAGCCGAGCCACGGTAGGGAATGTGGTGCATTTCGGTGCCCGTGCTCTTGAGGAACTGGGCGCCCCACATATGGCCGATGGTGCCGTTGCCGGGGGTGGCATAGGACACCTTGCCGGGGTTGGCCTTGAGGTAGGCCACAAACTCGGCAAAAGTCTTCACGGGAATCAGCTTGGGGTTGATCACCAGCACGCCGGGGGCCTTGACGATCTCGGTCACGCCCACGAAGTCGTTGATCGCGTCGTAAGGCAGCTTCTTGAACACGGCGGGGTTCACGCCATGGGTGGACAGCGTGGCGATACCGAAGGTCACGCCATCGGTGGCACGGGCCACTTCGGCCATGCCGATGGAGCCGCCGGCGCCGGCCTTGTTTTCAATCACCACGGCCTGGCCGCCCAGCAGCTTGATCAGCACGTCCTGCATATTGCGGGGCACCATGTCGGTAGGGCCGCCTGCGGGGAAGGGCACGACGATGCGCAGAGGACGCGATGTGTCCTGCGCCATGCTCATGCCGGAGAAAGAAGAAGCGGCTGCGGCAGCAGCGGCGGTGTAGATGAATTGACGTCGTTGCATCAAAAAGCTCCCAGGATCCAGTGATTCCAAATTGTTGTCCTGCAGAGCACAAATAGCGACTCTTCAGACAACCCATGATCGAATTGATTCTAGGGTAAGCGAGAACTTGCCAAATACGCAGTTTCCGATATCCGCATCGGGGCAAACGGGCGCAAAGCCAAGTCTGGCGCGGCTTCTGAGCCTTGGCTGGCACCGAATTGGTGCATTTCGAGCTTGCGCTTCACTGCTGTCCGGGCATGGCCTTGAAGCGCACGGTAAACAGCGCCCCCGGCGGGGTATGACCGGGCCTGGCATCTTGCAACAGCACTTGCGCGCCATGCTGACGGGCGATTTCCATGACGATGGGCAGGCCCAGACCGGAGCCGTCGGCTTCGGAGCCCAGCGCCCGGTAAAAGGGCTGGAAGATCAGTTCGCGCTCGGCCAGCGGCACGCCGGGGCCTGAGTCCTCGACCTGCAGCAGCAGAATCTGGCCGAAATGATCGGCCTGCACGCGCACGGTGACCACGCCTGGCTGTTCGCTGGTCGATGGCGTGTAGTTGATGGCGTTGTCCACCAGATTGCGCACCAGCTCGGCGAGCAACGTGGCATTGCCGTTGAGCCAGACACCGGGCGTGCTGGCGTCGGCGCCCTCGTAGCCCAGGTCGATGTGCTTGTCCATGGCGCGCGGCAGGCAGTCCTGCACCACGTCGGTGACGATGCGCACAAGGTTGCAGCCCTGCATGGCGGGCACGGCGCTCTCGGCCCGTGCCAGTGCCAGCAACTGGTTGACAGTATGGGTGGCACGCATGCTGGAGCGGCCGATCTGCGCCAGCGAGCGCTTCAGATCTTCGGTATTCGTGCCCTCGCGCTGGGCCAGGTCGGCCTGCATGCGCAGCCCCGCCAGCGGGGTCTTGAGCTGGTGGGCGGCGTCGGCCAGAAAGCGCTTTTGCGTGGCGATGGAGTCATGCAGACGCTGCAGCAGATCGTTGACCGAATCGACCAGCGGAACCACCTCCAGCGGCACATCCTTGTGGTTGATGGGCGAGAGATCCTCTGGCTTGCGCGCGCGGATGCGCTCTTCGAGCCGGTGCAGCGGCTTGATGCCGCGCGCCAGTGCCAGCCACACCAGCAGGGCGGCCAGCGGCAGGATGACGAACTGCGGCAGCATCACGCCCTTGATGATTTCCGTGGCCAGCACGCTGCGCTTTTCGCGTGTTTCCGCGACCTGCACCAGAGCGCTGGGCTCGCCGGGCAGCGGCATGCGCACCCAGATGTAGGCCACGCGCAGATCGATGCCCTTGTATTCCTCGTCGCGCAGCAGCACCGTGCCGGTGGGCGGGTCCTCGTCGATGGCGGGCGGGCGGGGCAGGTCGCGCTCGCCCGCCAGATATTCGCCCCTGGTGCCGCTGACCTGGAAGAACACCGTGTCCGATTCATCGGCGCGCAGGATCTCGCTGGCCGACTGCGGCAGATTGAACTGCACCTTGCCGCGTTGCACGATGACCAGCTGAGCCAGGGCCTGGGCGTTGTACTCCAGCGCGCGGTCGAAGGGCTTGTTGGCCAGACCCTGGGCCACCAGCCAGGTCAGCGCCAGGCTCACGGGCCAGAGCAGCAGCAGCGGCGTGAGCATCCAGTCGAGGATCTCGCCAAAGAGGGATCGCTGCTCACGCTGAAAGATCTTCATGGGTGGGGCGCTATCTCATGCAAGAGGCAGCCAGCGAGGGCCGCCCCGAAGCCAAGGCTGCCGTCCCCCTGGGGGGAAGCGGCAAAGCCGCTCAGGGGGGGGTGATTTTTTCCAGGCAGTAACCGAGGCCGCGTACGGTGGCGATGCGGATCGGACCTTTCTCGATTTTCTTGCGCAGGCGGTGGATATAGACCTCGATGGCGTTGTTGCTCACCTCTTCGCCCCATTCGCACAGGCGCTCCACCAGCTGGTCCTTGCTGACCAGACGGCCCGCGCGCTGCAGCAGCACCTCCAGCAGGCCCAGCTCGCGCGCCGACAGCTCCACCATCTTGCCGTCGATGGTGGCCACCCGGCCGGTCTGGTCATAGACCAGCGGGCCGTGCTTGATGGTGGAGCTGGCGCCGCCCATGCCGCGACGCGTGAGGGCGCGCACGCGCGCTTCCAGCTCGGACAGCGCAAACGGCTTGGCCATGTAGTCATCGGCACCATAGTCCAGGCCCTGTACGCGCTCTTCGATCGAGTCGGCGGCCGTGAGAATCAGCACCGGAAGCGCATCGCCGCGCCCACGCAGGCGCTTGAGCACTTCCAGGCCGTGCACCTTGGGCAGGCCCAGATCGAGAATCAGCAAATCGAATTCGCTGCTGGTCAGCAAGGCGGTATCGGCCTCGCTGCCATTGGCCACATGGCTGACGACGGCGCCCGAGCTGCGCAGCGTGCGCAGCAGGCCGTCTGCCAGCACCTGGTCGTCTTCGGCAATCAGTATGCGCATGTGTGTCTCCTGCTTGTTATGTGTGCCTGTTTGCACTTTTGCTGCCATTGTAGGGATGGCCCATGGCTGTTCGGGGCAATTCTCGACAGCCGCTTACAGGCGTCGAATCTCAGTAGCCTTCGGCATAGGCTTCCAGGCCCAGCGCGACCACGGTGGCCACATCCGCGCCCACGGCTTCGCGAAACTCGGCCTCGGCCTGGCTTACGGCGTCGTGAAAAGCCTGTAGCCAGGCCAGGCCCGCATCGGTGAAGCGCACGCGCCTGGCGCGCGCATCATGCGGGTCGGCCTCGCGCGTGACCAGGCCCCAGGCTTCGCACTGCGTCACCAGATCGGCCATGGCCTGCTTGGTCATGCCGGCCTTGTCGGCCAGATCGGTGAGCCGGTCGCCAGCCAGCGACAGATGGCGCGTGATGTGGATATGGGCTGCCCCCACCTTGTCGCGCGCCGCCAGATTGGACAGGGCCAGCGGCACCTCCACTGCACGCGCCATGAGCTGCAGCACGCGCGCATCGAAGCGGCGCATGGCATGGCCCAGCAGACGGCCCAGATGGGTCTGGCGCCAGGCATCGGCGGGCGGGGTGACGGGGGCGATTTCTGACATGAATAAATAGTAAGGCAAACTGACTAAATATTTAAATAAATTCGCAGTATCAGCCTCTAAACTACTGTTCAAGCATCCAGCCTGAATGCAACAACAGGGCTGGCCACAGACAGTCATTCACCTACTTCGGAGCCTGATATGAACGCCATCGCCAAGACCAACGACGCCAACAGCGAAAAAGCCAAAGCCCTGGCTGCAGCCCTGGCCCAGATCGAAAAGCAGTTCGGCAAGGGCACCATCATGAAGCTCGGTGAAGGTGAGGCTATCGAAGACATTCAGGTCGTCTCCACCGGCTCTCTGGGTCTGGACATCGCGCTGGGCGTAGGTGGTCTGCCTCGTGGCCGCGTGATTGAAATCTACGGTCCCGAATCCTCGGGCAAGACCACGCTGACGTTGCAGGTCATTGCCGAGATGCAAAAGCAGGGCGGCACCTGCGCCTTTATCGACGCCGAACATGCGCTGGACACCAGCTATGCCCAGAAGCTGGGCGTGAACCTCAGCGACGTGCTGATCAGCCAGCCCGACACCGGTGAGCAGGCCCTGGAGATCTGCGACAGTCTGGTGCGTTCGGGTGCCGTGGACCTGATCGTCATCGACTCGGTGGCCGCACTGACGCCCAAGGCCGAAATCGAAGGCGAGATGGGCGACGCCCTGCCCGGCCTGCAGGCCCGCCTGATGAGCCAGGCCCTGCGCAAGCTGACGGCCACCATCAAGAAGACCAACTGCATGGTCATCTTCATCAACCAGATCCGCATGAAGATCGGCGTGATGTTCGGTTCGCCCGAGACCACCACCGGCGGCAATGCGCTGAAGTTCTATGCCTCCGTGCGTCTGGATATCCGCCGCACCGGCACCATCAAGAAGGGCGACGAGGCCATCGGCAACGAAACCAAGGTCAAGGTCGTGAAGAACAAGGTCTCGCCCCCCTTCAAGACGGCAGAGTTCGACATTCTGTTTGGCGAAGGCATCAGCCGCGAAGGCGAGATTCTGGATATGGGCGTGAACGCCAAGATTCTGGAAAAGAGCGGTGCCTGGTATGCCTACAACGGCGAAAAAATCGGCCAGGGCCGTGACAACTCGCGTGAGTTCCTGCGCGAGAACCCCGCGCTGGCCATTGAGATCGAAAACAAGGTCCGCGAAAGCCTGGGCATCAAGCTGCTGCCCGTGGACGGTGCTGCGGCTGCCGAAGCCAAGCCTGCCAAGGGCGGCAAGGGCAAGGTGGACAAGGACGGAGTGATTGAAGGCTGATTCTTCCCCCTGAGGCGCTTGCGCCTTTCGCGAAAGGGGACGACATCCTCGCTGCGGTGCGGCCCTTGCTTGATGTCCCTGGCTTGATGAACGCCAGTGTCTGAGTACGGGCCTCATTGCTCAAAAGGTTTGCCATCTTTGCGCAGGTTCGTCCTGCGCCTTTTTGTTTCTGGAGATGCGTCGTGAGCTTTGCCAAGCTTTCACTCAAGGGCCGCGCCCTCAAGCTGCTGGCGCAGCGCGAGCATTCGCGGCTGGAGCTGCAGCGCAAGCTGGCCGCCCATGTAGAGGAGGGCGATGATCTGAATGCCGTGCTCGACGAGCTGGAGCAGCGGGGCTTCATCAGCGTGGAGCGCGTGGTCGAGTCTGTCTTGCGCAGCAAGGCCGGCCGATATGGTGCAGCGCGTCTGGTGCATGATCTGCGCAGCAAGGGGCTTGATGACGAGACCGTGCGTCAGGCGGGCGAGCAGCTGCGCGGCAGCGAGCTGCAGCGCGCGCGCGCGCTGTGGTGCAAGCGCTTTGGCAGCGTGCCCGTCGACCTCAAGGAAAAGGCCAGGCAGCTGCGCTTTCTGGCTTCGCGCGGCTTTTCGGCAGATGTGGCTTCACGCGTGCTGCGCGATGCCCCATACTCCCCTGCACCCGACTGCGAGGACGAGGACTGAGGCGGCCACCCGGTCCCCGCCCGCCTGCGGCGGCAACAGCTTCTTACACCGGAGGGACCCACGTGCTGACTGCTTCGCAACCCCCTGATGCCCCATCCGCCCTGCGCGTGGGCCTGAGTGCCGGCAAATCGCTGCTGGGCGGCCTGATGCTCGGTGCCTTGCTGGCCCTGGTGCTGGGCTGCGGCGCGGCCGTGTTCTATTTTTCCCGCCTGATGGCCGACCCCGGCCAGGGCATTCATGCCTCGGCCCATACCGGCATCTACGGCGCCGTGATCAGCCTGCTGATGTCGCCGCCGCTGCTGGTGGCTGTGGTGCTGATCTTCATCATCCCCGCCTATCTCATGGTCGGTCTGCAGCTGGGCCGCGCTCGCGCGGCAGGCAAGCTGGTGGCGCGCTACGGTCAGGGCCTGGCCGAGCGTCTGGCGGCCATGCTGGCGCAGCGCATCGAGGCCCTGCCCAGCGCTCACAAGGCCCTGCACAAGGCGGCCGACCTGCTCACCGTGGGCGCTGCGATGGAGCATCTGCAGCCCTGGGTCGGCAACGGGCGTGCCGTGCAGTTCGTGGTGCGCAGCGTGCTCAATCGTCTGCCGCTGGCCGATCTGCTCGAGGAATGGGGCCACACGCGCGCCCAGTGGGGCAGCGAAGGCGGCAAGGACGATCCGGCGCTGCGCGCCTTTCTGGGCGCCCGCATCCAGGAGATGCTGCAGGGCCTGACCGAGCCGCCCTGGACGCTGCTTTGGATCTTGCTGGCCGGACATGCCGCCGTGCTCGGCTTTGGCATCTGGCTGACTGCCTGAGGGCCCGGGCGGGCGCGGTGCAGGCCTAGTCCCGGCTGCTGCGCGTCGCCCACCAGCAGATCAGCGAGCCCAGCGTGACCAGGGCCACGCCCTGCCAGAAGCTCCAGCCCGGCAGCACCTGCAGCAGGGCGCTGGCCATCAGCGCCGAGAGCACGGGCGTGAAATAGGACGCCGCTGCCAGCAGGGCCAGCTTGCCATGCTGGATGCCATGCTCCCAGCAGCTATAGCCCAGCGCCGTGAGTGCGCCGACCAGGACCACCTGGCCGGCGGTGAGCCAGGTCCAGTGCATGGGCTGTGGGTCGCCCAGCATCAGCCATTTGAGCCACAGCGCCAGGGCAGTCCAGGTCACGAACAGGCCCACGGCGTTGAAGCCCGCACCGTGGCGGCGCGCCAGCAGTGAATAGGCCGGCCAGAGCAGGGCGGCGGCAAAACCCATGCCATAGGCCAGCGGGTTGCCCAGCACATGGCTCCACATGACCGGCAGGCTGAAGCTTTCGCCGCCCAGCACGCGCGCCAGGCCCCACAGGCAGATCAGTACGCCGGGCCACAGCCACCAGCGTGCCGCCTGCTGGCCGCACAGCACGGCCAGCACGATGGTGAGGCTGGGCCAGAGGTAGTTGATGAGCCCGATCTCCATGGCCTGGTTACGATCGTGAGCCAGGCCCACGGCCACGGACAGGCAGATCTCGTAGACCACGAACAGCAGGCCGCAGCCCCAGAGATAGGCCGGATGCATGCTGCGCCAGCGGGCCAGCTCGCGCCAGCCCTTGCGTCCGCGCGCCACGGCGATGCACAGCGCGGCCATGGTGTAGAGGCAGGCTGCGCCGCCGACCGGGCCCAGCGGCTCGGCCACGGCGCGCATCAGACCCACGGTGCAGCTCCAGCAGAGCACGGCCAGCAGGCCTATCGGGGTGGCGCGGTGCTGAAGGTTGGGATTCTGGGACATAGGACCGGCCGGGTTATCAAAACAATAGCTGCTTGCGCCCGTCAAATAAGGAATTTCAGGTGAAACACCTGAAATTCCATGCTGGGAAAGCGTCAGCTGCTATCCAAAACAAGAATGCCGCGCATTGTGCGCCGAGCTTACTGAATGGCCACCACGCCGGCTGCGGCGCGCTTGCGCACGAACTGGTAGGCCACGCCCAGCAGCACAAACCACAGCGGGGTGACGATCAGCGCCTGGCGCGTATCGTCCTTGAGCGTGAGCAGCACCAGAATACCCGCGAAGAAGGCCAGGCAGGCCACGCACATGGGAACGCCGCCGGGCATCCTGAAGCGGGAGGCCAGGTGCAGCGCTGCACGCTGGCGGCGGTAGGCGATGTAGGACAGCAGAATCAGCGACCAGACAAACATGAACAGAATGGCCGATACCGTGGTCACCAGGGTGAAGGCTTCCATCAGATCGGGAATCATCCACATCAGGAAAGCGCCTGCCAGCAGACAGATGCACGAAAACATGAGGCCGCGCGAAGGCACGCTGCGCGAGGACAGGGTGCCGAAGGACTTGGGCGCATCGCCCTTGAGCGACAGGCCGTAGAGCATGCGGCTGGTGGAGAACACTCCGCTGTTGGCCGAGGAGGCGGCCGAGGTCAGCACCACGAAGTTGATGATGCCGGCGGCGGCGGGCAGACCGGCCAGCACGAACAGTTCCACAAACGGGCTCTTGCCCGGCACCACGTCGCGCCAGGGTGTGACGGTCATGATGGCCACCAGCGCCAGCACGTAGAAGACGATGATGCGCACGGGAATCGAGTTGATGGCGCGCGGCAGCGTGCGCTCCGGATCCTTGGCCTCGGCGGCGGTGGTGCCCACCAGTTCGATGCCGACAAAGGCGAACACCGCAATCTGGAAGCCCGCGAAAAAGCCCATCAGGCCGTTGGGGAACATGCCGCCGTCATTCCAGAGATTGGCCAGCGCAGCCTGACGGCCCGCAGGCGATACAAAGCCCGAGAACACCATCCACAGGCCCACGCCGATCAGCGTCACGATGGCCACGATCTTGATCATGGCGAACCAGAACTCGGTCTCGCCGAACAGCTTCACCGTCAGCAGGTTCAGGCCCAGCAGCAGCAGCACGCAGGCAATGGCAGGCAGCCACTGCGGGATGTCGGGGAACCAGAACTGCGCGTAGCCGGTGATGGCAATCACATCTGCGATGCCGGTGACGATCCAGCAGAACCAGTAGGTCCAGCCCGTGAAAAAGCCCGCCCAGGGGCCCAGCAGATCGGCAGAGAAATCGATGAAGGAGCGGTACTGCAGATTGGACAGCAGCAGCTCGCCCATGGCCCGCATCACGAAGAACAGCATGATGCCGATGGCCATGTACACAAAGACGATGGACGGCCCGGCCAGGCTGATTGTCTTGCCCGAGCCCATGAACAGGCCCGTGCCTATGGCGCCGCCGATGGCGATCAGCTGTATGTGGCGGTTGGTGAGGTTGCGTTGCAGGTGGTCGTGGCCATCCTGGCCCGGCGCGCCTGATGCCTTGCGAGTCATCTGAGGGAAACCTTTGCAAAAGTTGCCGTCGCCACGAACGGCAACGCCGCCGCTGCGGCGCCGGACCGCAATGGCTGGCAGGAAACCTGAAATCCTAGGAGTCGGCAAGGATAAACCAAGCCGGTCTATGGCATCAGGGGTATTGGAATCCGGGCTGGTGCTGGGCAGGCATCAGGGATATGGAGCGAATGCAGACGCAGGCTCCCGTCGGACAAGCGCCTGCTGCTATGACAACCGTAGCGAGTCGAAGCCCAGGCCGGGCCCGCGCTTACAGGCCCAGCATGAGCTGCAGGTTCTGCACGGCGGCACCGCTGGCACCCTTGCCCAGATTGTCCAGACGTGCGATCAGCACGGCCTGGCGATATTGCTCGTTGGCAAACACGCGCAGCTCCAGCTTGTTGGTATTGGCCAGGGTGTCGGCGGCCAGCTTGTTGTCGTCCGTGGGCGGCAGCACGCTGACCCAGTTGGCGCTGGTGTTGGTCTGGGCGTAATGGCTGGCCAGCGCGTCGTGCAGGTCGGCGGCCTTGGGCGCGCCGGGCAGCAGATCCAGGTGCAGCGGCAGCTGCACCAGCATGCCCTGGGCAAAGTTGCTCACGGCGGGGATGAACACGGGGCGGCGGGTCATGCCGGTGTAGTGCAGGATTTCGGGAATGTGCTTGTGCGACAGGCCCAGAGCGTAGGCTTCGTAAGGTGCAGCATCGCCGCCTTCATAGGCCTCGATCATGGTGCGGCCGCCGCCGGTGTAGCCGGACACGGAAGGCAGGCTCACGGGGTAGTCGGCGGGAATCAGGCCGGCAGCCACCAGCGGTGCCAGCAGGGCGATGGCGCCAGTGGCGTAGCAGCCGGGGTTGGAGACCCGGGTGGCGCTCTTCACGGCGTCGAGCTGGCCGACGCGCAGTTCGGGGAAGCCGTAGACCCAGCCTGCGGCCGTGCGGTGGGCGGTGGAGGCGTCGATGATCTTGATGGCGCGGCCGGTTTCTGCGGTGATGGAGTCCACCATGGCTGCCGTTTCACGGGCGGCATCGTCGTGCAGGCAGAGGATGACCAGATCCACACCGGCAATCAGAGCGCGTTTGGCGGCCGGGTCCTTGCGCAGTGCGGGGTCGATGCTGACCAACTCCACACCTGCACAATCGACCAGACGATCACGGATCTGCAGACCCGTGGTTCCTGCTTCTCCGTCAATAAAGACTTTTGCCATTGCATTTTCTCCTGCACCGGCGCGCGCATTTCTTGGTTTATATGCCGCTGCCTGCGGCACCATTGCCGCTTTCCGAGCGGTGATTGTCCTTGAATCTCGTCAGGGATGTGCATTGCCTGTCTTTTAGGCAAGTCTTGCGCGAATGGCCCAGTAGACGTAGCAGCTATTCGCAGTTGTCAGCACATTGCCAGCCGCTGCCTCAATGCCTTTAACTCGTATATAAGACATAAGAAAGTTGCGGGAAGAAAAGATATCGTGTAGGAATAATTTCCCTAAAGAATTCAAGGCATTGCAGCTGTTTCCGGAACACGACAAAGTTGCGCGAAATTGTGGATTTTGCGCATGTTCAGGTGTCGTTTTGCGCGGTGCAGCATGGTACATTCCTGCTCGCCATGTCATATGAACCCGATGGCCAGGCTCCCCCGAGTCGGTGGCAAGCGGGTATTTCCCCTCAGTTCAGAGAGACAAAGTCATGAAGATTCATGAATACCAAGGCAAGGAAATCTTGCGCCAATTTGGTGTGCCCGTTCCCCGTGGCATTCCTGCGTTTACCGTGCAAGAGGCTGTTGAAGCAGCCCAGAAGCTGGGTGGACCCGTGTGGGTGGTGAAGGCCCAGATTCACGCTGGCGGCCGCGGCAAGGGCGGCGGCGTGAAGGTTGCCAAGTCCATCGAGGACGTGCAAAAGCTGTCCGAGCAGATCCTGGGCATGCAGCTGGTGACTCACCAGACCGGCCCCGAAGGCCAGAAGGTTCGCCGCCTGTATATCGAAGACGGCGCCGACATCAAGAACGAGCTGTATGTGTCGCTGGTGACTGACCGCGCCACACAGAAGGTTGCCCTGATCGCTTCCAGCGAAGGCGGCATGGACATCGAGGAAGTGGCTCACTCCACTCCCGAAAAGATCATCACCGAGATGATCGACCCCCTGACCGGCATCACCGAAGCGCAATCGCGCAAGGTGGCGGCTGCCATCGGTCTGGAAGGCAAGTCCGTGGACCAGGCCGTGGATCTGTTCGCCAAGATCTACAAGTGCTACATGGACACCGACGCGTCGCTGGTGGAAATCAACCCCCTGAACTGCGACTCCAAGGGCGACCTGATGGCCCTGGACGCCAAGTTCAACTTCGACCCCAACGCGCTGTTCCGTCACCCCGAAATCGTGGCCTTCCGCGATCTGGACGAAGAAGACGCTGCTGAAATCGAAGCCTCCAAGTTCGATCTGGCCTACATCTCCCTGGATGGCAACATCGGCTGCCTGGTGAACGGCGCCGGTCTGGCCATGGCCACCATGGACACCATCAAGCTGTTCGGCGGCGAACCTGCCAACTTCCTGGACGTGGGCGGTGGCGCTACGGCCGAGAAGGTGACCGAAGCCTTCAAGATCATGCTCAAGAACCCCGAAGTCAAGGGCATTCTGGTCAATATCTTCGGCGGCATCATGAAGTGCGACACCATCGCCAACGGCGTGGTCACAGCCTGCAAGGCCGTGAACCTGTCCGTGCCTCTGGTCGTGCGCATGAAGGGCACCAACGAAGAGCTGGGCAAGCAAATCCTCAAGGATTCCGGTCTGCCCATCATCGCTGCTGACACCATGGCTGAAGCAGCGACCAAGATCGTTGCTGCCGTTAAGTAATACGCCCCGGAGATAGAAACATGTCGATCTTTATCAACAAAGACACCAAGGTCATCACCCAGGGCATTACTGGCAAGACCGGTCAGTTCCACACTGAAAAGTGCCAGGAATACGCGAACGGCAAAAACTGCTTCGTGGCAGGCGTGAACCCCAAGAAGGCTGGCGAAAAGATTTTCGACATCCCAATCTTTGGTTCCGTCAAGGACGCCGCCAAGGAAACCGGCGCTACCGTGTCCGTGATCTATGTGCCTCCCGCAGGTGCTGCTGCTGCCATCTGGGAAGCGGTTGAAGCCGATCTGGACCTGGCCATCTGCATCACCGAAGGCATCCCCGTTCGCGACATGCTGGAAGTGCGCAACAAGATGAAGGCCAAGGAAGCTGCTGGCGGCAAGAAGACTCTGCTGCTGGGCCCCAACTGCCCCGGTCTGATCACGCCTGACGAAATCAAGATCGGCATCATGCCCGGTCACATCCACAAGAAGGGCCGCGTTGGCGTGGTGTCCCGTTCCGGTACGCTGACTTACGAAGCCGTGGCTCAGCTGAGCGAACTGGGCATTGGCCAGTCCTCCGCCGTCGGTATCGGTGGCGACCCCATCAACGGTCTGAAGCACATCGACGTGATGCGCGCTTTCAACGACGATCCCGACACCGATGCCGTGATCATGATCGGTGAAATCGGCGGTCCCGATGAAGCCGAAGCTGCCCAGTGGTGCAAGGCCAACATGAAGAAGCCTATCGTCGGCTTCATCGCCGGCGTGACTGCGCCTCCCGGCAAGCGCATGGGCCACGCAGGTGCCCTGATCTCCGGCGGTGCCGACACGGCTGACGCCAAGCTGGCCATCATGGAAGAGTGCGGCTTCACCATCACCCGCAACCCTTCCGAGATGGGTCGCCTGCTGCAAGGCCTGCTGAAGAAGTAAGCCCGTGCAAAAGTTCGTGATACCGCGTTGAATTTACGCAGTATTACGAACTGGCAAGGTGGGCTTCGCGCCCTACACTGCCTCCACTCTTAAAAGAAAGCGCCGCGCAATGCGGCGCTTTCATATTCAAAACAGTGGAGTCAACATGGAAATGCTCAATAGCGCCGATTTCTGGATCGGCCTGGTGAAGATCATCTGGATCAACATCATCCTCTCCGGCGACAACGCCGTGGTCATCGCGCTGGCCGCGCGCTCCCTCCCCCCTGAACAGCAAAAGAAAGCCATCATGTTCGGCTCCGGCGCCGCCGTGGTGCTGCGTATCGTGCTGACCGTGGTCGCTGCCAAGCTGCTCGAACTCTCCTTCCTGCAAGTCGTGGGCGGCTGCCTGCTGCTGTGGATCGGCTATCAGCTGCTGACTGGCGACGAAGACGGCGAGGGCGAATCCAAGGGCCATGGCTCCATGATGACCGCCATCCGCACCATCCTGATTGCCGACCTGGTGATGAGCCTGGACAACGTGATTGCCGTGGCCGCTACCGCCCAGGGCAATATGGTGCTGCTGATCCTGGGTCTGGCCATCTCCATTCCCCTGGTGATTTTCGGCTCCACGCTGATGATCAAGCTCATGGAACGCTTCCCCGTCATCGTCACGCTGGGCGCGGCGCTGATCGGCTGGGTGGGCGGCGAGACCATCGTCAACGACAACCTGCTGCATGGCTACACCATGGCTCACCCCTGGCTGCACTATGCCGCTGCTGCAGCGGGCGCCGTGCTGGTGGTCGGACTGGGCAAGCTCATGCAGGCACGCTCTGCCAAGAAGGAAGTCGCCGCGGCCTGATTGCCCCGGAAGTCTTTCCCCAAAAAACGCACCGTGCTTTCACGGTGCGTTTTTTTTGGCTGCAGCGCGGATGACAAACTGTGTGAACATGGCCTCCAACCTTCGTGTAACCCCAGGCTTGTTAGCCTTGTTGCCATGCAGATATCGGAACTTGCCAGCCTGTCGGGTGTGTCCGTGCACGCCATTCGCCACTATGAGAGTCTGGGCCTGATTGCCGCCGCCCGGCGCCCCTCCGGCTACCGCGAGTTCGATGACAGCGTGATCCGCGAGCTGCGATTCATCGCCATGTCGCGGCAATGTGGCTTCTCCCTGGCGCAGATCGCCGAAGTGCTGCCGGCCTATCGTCGCAAGACGCTGACGGCGGCCCAGATGATTGCCAGGCTTGAGGAGCGCATTGCCGAACTGGATGCGGAGATTGCCCAGCGGCGCGCACTGCGCAAGCACCTGGTTTCACATATCGCATGGTTTGGCGAGCGCGAGCCGCAGCCAGCCTCGAAGCCAGGATTTCCGCGTGTTCGTGCGCGCGGCAGTGACGAGGCCGGTTTATCCGGTCGGAGCAGGAGGAAGTGATGACACCACAGAACGAGAATTTCGCCCGTGACGTACAGGCCCTGGTGCTTTCCATGCCGGTGGCGCAAATGCTGAAGCTGCGCTTTGAGCGCATGGAGCCAGGCGAGGTCGATCTCTGCCTGCCATACCAGGAAAGCCTGAGCTTCAGACCCGGACAGTTGCAGGCAACGCCGGTCTTTGCCATCGCGGACTTCGCCGCCGTATCGGCCGCAGGGACACTGCTGCCGACCGGCTGGCTCAATGCCACGATCGACTGCAGCATCAAATACCTGGCTCCTGCCGATGGCGAGACATTGCTGGCCCGTGGCCGGGTCATCCAGACCAGCAAGCTGCTGACGGTTGCCAGGGCGGATGTGTTTTCTCGCAAGGCGGGCCGGGAGCTGCTGTGCGCCACCATGCTGGCCACGGCGCGGAACCTGGCGCCTGCACAGTAGGGAGGCTTTCGGTGCTGTAGCGCCTGAACGGCGGATGCTGGGTGCTATCGAGATAGATTTTTCTCTATAGCTGGCCTGTAACCGACCGAGTCAGCGCCTTCAAGGCAAACTACAGCCCATCATGAAAACCCAGTACTACACCGCCTCCAGCCTGGACGGATTTCTCGCCACCGAAGACGACTCACTGGACTGGCTGTTTCCGTTGGGCAGCCTGACGCAGTCCAGCTATCCGGGCTTTATTGCGCAGGTCGGCGCGCTGGCCATGGGCTCATCCACCTACGAGTGGATGGTCCGCAATGCCGATGCGGTGAAGAAGGAGACCGGCGCGGCCTGGCCTTATGCGCAGCCTGCCTGGGTGTTCTCCAGCCGTCAGCTGCCGTTGATAGAGGGAGCCGATGTGCGCTTTGTCAGCGGCGATGTGCGGCCCGTGCTGGCAAACATGAGAGCTGCAGCCGGCGACAAGAACATCTGGATTGTGGGCGGCGGTGATCTGGCGGGTCAGTTCCATGACGCGGGGCTGCTCGATGAGGTGATTGTGCAGATCGGTTCGGCCACTCTGGGCCGTGGCAAGCCTTTGTTTCCGCGCCGCGTGCTGAGCCCTGTGCTGCAGCTGCAGACCGCACAGCAGATGGGCGCGGGCATGGCGGAGCTGCGCTACACCGTGTGCAAGACGCAGCTGCCTGGGAATTAACGGCTGTTTTTGGCAGGCCAGAGCACCGAGGCAATTGCCACCAGCATCAGGCAGACAGCAGTCCAGTCCTGCCAATGCAGGACCTCGCCCAGCCACCAGGCGCCCACAAAAACGCCGAGCACCGGAATCATCATCACGCTCAGCGTGGAGGCCACGGGCGGCAGGCTGCGAGCCAGATAGAACCACACGGCCTGGGCAAAGCCCAGCACTAGCACACCATTGAAAGCGATCGCAGCCAGAGCGCTCTGGTCGGGCACATGCCATTGCTGGCGCTCGAAAACAAAGGCCAGCAGGGTCAGCACCACGGTGGTGATGGCCACCATCCACAGCGACAGCGTCATCAGCGGCACCGGCGCCTCGGTGCGGCGCAGCAGCTGCGTGCCCCAGGCCCAGCCGGCGGCGGCGATCAGCATCAGCATCACGCCCAGGGGCTTGCTGCCCAGAGCGCCAACCTCATGCCACAGCAGCAGCAGCACGCCAGCGAAGGCCGCTCCCACGCCTGCCCAGGCGCGCGCGCCCAGCCGGTCCTTGAAGAACATGCTGCCGAACACGGCCGAGAAGATGGGCATGGTGTAGCCCAGAATCGCCGCGCGCCCGCTGGACAGCGTGGGAATGGCGATGATGATCAGGCAGTGCCAGAGCACCATATTGAACAGCGTGAGCTTGGCCAGCTGGCCCCAGTAGCTGCGCGGTATGGTCAGCGGCAAGCCCCTGCCGACGACAAAGAGGGCCAGAATGGGCAGGCCTATCCACATGCTGACCATGCGAAAGCTCAGGGGCGGGAAATGCTGCACGCCGAGTTTCATCACCGGCCAGTTCAGGCCCCAGACGATGGTGAGCAAGACGAGAAGAACGAGCTGTTTGGGCGTGAACGAAGGCATGGGGGTGGATTATCTCCCCCCGAAATGACTTTCTCCCCCTGTGGCGCTTCGCGCCTTCCCCCTCTCTCTACGCGCTGCGCGCTATGGGAGGGGGACGACAGCCTCGCTGCGGGGCGGCGGGGCCGCCCAGGCCCTTGCTCGCTGTCTCTCTGCTGGTGTGTGCCTGGTTTGACGCCTTGCTGCAAAACCTGTGGCAAGGCTTGGAAGGGGCGAACAATTAAAATCACGCTTTATGACTTTTATCGACATGCTGCGCGACGCGTCCACGCGCAATGACTCCATGCTGTGCGTGGGTCTGGACCCTGAACCCAGCCGTTTTCCTGGCGCCATGCAGGGCGATGCGTCCAAGATCTACGACTTCTGCGCAGCCATCGTCGATGCCACCCATGATCTGGTCAACAGCTTCAAGCCCCAGATCGCCTACTTTGCAGCCCACCGCGCCGAGGACCAGCTCGAAAAGCTGATGGAGCACATGCGCCGCGTGGCACCCCATGTGCCCGTGATTCTGGATGCCAAGCGTGGCGATATCGGCTCCACCGCCGAGCAATACGCCAAGGAAGCCTTCGAGCGCTATGGCGCCGATGCCGTGACGCTCTCGCCCTTCATGGGGTTCGATTCCATCACGCCCTATCTCAAGTACGAGGGCAAGGGAGCTTTTTTGCTGTGCCGCACCTCCAACCCCGGCGGTGACGATCTGCAGGCCCAGGTCCTGGCCGATGTGCCTGGCAACCCCCATATGTTCGAGCATGTGGCCAAGCTGGCCCAGGGCCCCTGGAACACCAACGGCCAGCTGGGCCTGGTGGTGGGTGCGACCCGTCCCAACGAGATCGAGCGCGTGCGTGCCGTGGCCCCCACCTTGCCGCTGCTGATTCCCGGCGTGGGTGCACAGGGGGGCGATGCCGTGGCAACCGTCAAGGCGGCCCGCATCGGCGGCGGACCCATCATCATCAACTCCTCGCGCGCCATTCTGTACGCAGGGCAGGGCGATGACTTTGCCAAGGCTGCACGCGAAGCCGCCATCGCTACGCGCGCCACGCTGCAGGCTGCAGCCCAGAGCTGAGCCAGGGTAGGCTCTGGCCATGCAAAGCAAATGGCTGGAAGACTTCCTGCTTCTGGCTCAGGAGCGCAGCTTCACCCGTGCGGCAGAGCTGCGCCATGTCACCCATCCGGCCTTCGGCCGGCGCATTCGTGCGCTGGAGGAATGGGCTGGAACGCCGCTGATCGAGGCAGGTGGCGGGCCGGTTCGTCTCACCCCGGCCGGTGAAGCCTTTCGCGACACCGCCGAGCAGATGGTGCGCACACTGGCCCAGTCGCATGACGAGTTGCAGGCCGTGGCCGGCCGGCAGGCCCATGTGATCACGCTGGCCACGGGGCGTACCCTGGCGCGCACCATCGTGGCCGACTGGCTGGCACGCTACGGCAGCGTGCTGCAGACAGCGCAGATGCGCATCGTTACCCGCACACTCGACGAAACCGTGCACATGCTGCAGCGCGGCGAGGTCAGTTTTGCTCTGCTCTATCACCATGCGGCCATTGCCGTGCGGCTGGATGGCCGTCAGTTCAGCTATCTGACGGTGATGAGCGACAAACTGGTGCCCGTGGCGCGTGCCGATGCCGAAGGCAAGCCCTTGTTTGCACTGGCGCAGGCTCTGCTGCCCGGTGCCAGTCCTGTGCCTTATCTGGCCTTCTCGCACAGCATGGCGCTGGGGCGACTGGCTGAAGACCACCTGGCCAGCCATCCGCTGTGGCCGCGTCTGCGCCGCTGCATCGAATGCGATTCGGCGGATGCCAATTACGAGTACGTGCTCAAGGGGCTGGGCGTGGCATGGATGCCCTGGTCCATGGTGCAGCGCGACTGCCAGGACGGTCGTCTGGCGCTGGCCGGGGACGGCAGCCTGGACGTGCATTTCGATGTGCGGCTTTATCGGCCCAAACGCCGTTTGAGCACCGCTGCGGAGCAGTTCTGGACCGATATCACTGGCCAGTAAATGAGCAGTCACTCCTTTTTTGCCTGCGGCCAGACTTGAAGCTGGAAAAACAACAGTGGGCATCGGACTCCTGGCGACATTGCTCTCTCTCGATTTGCTCAAAAACGCATTGATGTGCTGAAATGGCACGGAAATGTGCCAGATCGGCACCGAAAGGTTTTCTCCGTATTCGGACAATTGCCTCATACAGATTCGGAATAGTTTCATGCAGAACACAAACATCCTCCGCCGTACCGCCATCGCCGCGGGCCTGCTGCTGGGCGCTGCCGTGGCAGTGCCTGCCATCGCCGCCGACAACTATCCCAGCAAGGCCATCACCATGGTTGTGGGCTACCCGGCCGGCGGCAGCACCGACCTGGTCGGTCGTCTGGTGGCCGACGGCCTGGCCAAGCACCTGGGCCAGCCCGTGGTGGTGGAAAACCTGGGCGGTGCTGGTGGCGCCATCGGTGCGCAGAAGGTGGCCAAGGCCCCTGCCGACGGTTACACCATCATGGTGGGCGCCAACAATGAGCTGGCCATCGCCAGGCTCATCAACAAGGCCGTGAAGTACAACATCGGCGACTTCACTCCCATCGGTCTGGTGGGGTCCCAGCCCATGGTGCTGGTCGCATCGCACAAGGCCGGAGTGAAGAACGCGGCCGAGTTCGTGAGCCTGGTGTCCAAGAACCCCGACAAGTTCAGCTACGGCAGCTCCGGCGTGGGTACGGCGCTGCACCTGGCTGGCGAGCTGGTCAAGGAGCAGGGCAAGCTGCAGATGACCCATGTTCCGTACAAGGGCGTGGCTCCGCTGACCACCGACCTGGTGGGCAACAACATCGAGTTCGGCGTGTTCGTGCTGTCCTCGGGCCTGCCCCATATCAAGGCCGGCAAGGTCGTGGCCCTGGGTACGACCGAAGCCAAGCGCTCGGCCATCACCCCCGATATTCCTGCCCTGTCCGAACTGCCCCAGTTCAAGAACGTGGACATCAACAGCTGGTTTGCACTGATGGCCCCCAAGGGCCTGCCCGCTCCCATCGCCGCCAAGCTAAAGAAGGCGCTGGAAGAAACCATGGCTTCGCCCGAGTTTCGCAAGAAGATGGAAGAGACCGGCAATGTGGTGGCCGATCCCAAGGTGGATGCCGGCAAGTACATCAACACCGAGATTGCCAAGTACGCAAAGATTGTTCAGTTCGCGCATATCGAGAACTGATCTGACTTTGACTGGCGGCGGCCTGAGGTCGCCTCGGTTGGGAAACGGCTTGTGTCTTTGGGGCGCAGGCCGTTTTTGTTTTTGCGTTTTTTCGGTGTCGTGCTTGATTTGTTGGCAGGGGCCGGGTTTCGCCTCGGCGGGTGAACTCAAGGCAATGTGAAGAAATTGGCTTCCGACGCTTATCTAGATTGCGGTAGCAGCTATCAATTCTCAAAGAAGCTATCCGGTATTGCCCCTTGTGCCCACGCAGGTTGCCCGCAGCGTAGCGGAGGGACGTGGGCAGTAGGGGCCGGCTCTGTGCCTACTTTCTGGCACGCCAGAAAGTAGGTCGGCTGGCGGGTCGAGCCCCGCCCTCTGAGTGCCAATCAAGCAAGCCGTAATAATTGAATCAAATCGGCATCAAGCGCAGTCCTAAAAAGCGCAACCAGCTCTCAATTCTGGGGCGCCAGCTGACAACGCGCAGGCGACACCGCCCCCACATTCACCTGCTGCGCGGCCAGCGCCGCATCCAGCGTTTCCCCAAGCAGCAGATTGCGCGCCAGCAGGCTGTAGCCAGCGGCGCTCTGGATGCCATAGCCGCCTTGGGCGGCGACCCAGAAAAAGCCCGGCACGGGCGTGGGTGAGGCATCCCAGCCGATCACCAGCTCGCCATCGGCGACAAAGCTGCGCAGACCGGCCCAGGTATGCGAGGGGCGGCGGATTTCCAGCGTGGTGGCTTCCTCTATGTGATAGATGCCGGTGGCAATGTCTAACTCTTCGGGCACCACGTCGTGCGGTGCCACGGGGTCTGCATTGGCCGGCGAGCCCAGCAGCTGGCCGGCGTCGGGCTTGATGTACCAGTTTTCATCGGCGCTGATGATGGCGGGCCAGTGCGTGGCGTCCAAGCCTTCGGGGACAGGGAAGGTGAAGGCACTGCGGCGCTTGGGCGTGATGCCGATGGGAGCCGCGCCCACCATGGCGGCCACGACATCCACCCAGGCCCCGGCGGCGTTGACGATGACCTTGGCACGAAGGCTCAGTCCCTGGGGCAGGGCGATATGCCAGCAGTCGTTGACCCGGGTGATGGCCTGGACCTCGGCGTTGCACCACAGGTCGCCGCCGCGCTGGCGCAGGCCGCGGATATAGCCTTGGTGCAGACCGTGCACGTCGATGTCGCGCGCACCAGTATCGAGAAAGCCGTCCACCAGCACCTCGGTGTCGAGCACGGGAACCAGCGCCTTGAGCTGTGCGGCGCTCAGGCGCTGGGCATCCGGGGAGTGAATCTGGGCCTCGGAGTAGGCGGCATCCACCAGATCCCGCTGATCGGCCGTGCCCACATAGAGCACGCCGCGCGGCGTGAGGATAGGGGCTTCGGCAAATCCGGCCGGCGGCGCATCGTAGAAGGCGCGGCTGGCGCGGGTCAGGGCCTGTACCTGGGCAGGACCGTAATGCTCTTCAAACAGTGCGGCCGAGCGGCCGGTGGTGTGATAGCCGGGCTGGGATTCGCGCTCCAGCACCAGGACGGAAGGCGGAGTTTCGCCACCCGACTGCGCCAATTGCCAGGCGGCGGAGGCTCCGGCCATGCCCGCGCCCACGATGACGAAATCCCAGACATCTTTCTGCATTGATTCTCTCCTCTGTGTCGCCGGTCATGGTCCTGCATGGCTGGCTGCGTTTGGTCAGTCCTGGCTTGTGGTCGATTTGGCTCTGGATTTTGCGGGAGCCTTGTCCAGATAGGGCTTGAGGTAGCGGCCCGTCACGCTGGCCGGGTTGGCTGCGATGTCTTCGGGTGTGCCCTGGGCCACGACCTGGCCACCGCCCGAGCCGCCCTCGGGGCCCATGTCGATCAGCCAGTCGGCGGTCTTGATGACGTCGAGGTTGTGCTCGATCACGACGATGGTGTTGCCCGCATCGCGCAGCTGGTGCAGCACTTTCAGAAGCAGGGCGATGTCGGCAAAGTGCAGGCCCGTGGTGGGTTCGTCGAGGATGTAGAGCGTGCGGCCGGTGTCGCGCTTGGACAGTTCCTGCGCGAGTTTGACGCGCTGGGCCTCGCCGCCCGACAGCGTGGTCGCGCTCTGGCCCAGGCGGATATAGGACAGGCCCACGTCCAGCAGGGTCTGCAGCTTGCGCGCAATGCTGGGCACGTCCTTGAAGAAGGCATGAGCGTCTTCGACCGTCATCTCCAGAATCTGCGAGATGTTCCTGCCCTTCCACTGCACTTCCAGCGTCTCGCGGTTGTAGCGCTGGCCGTGGCAGAGGTCGCAGGGCACGTAGACATCGGGTAGAAAATGCATTTCCACCTTGACCACGCCGTCGCCCTGGCAGGCTTCGCAACGGCCGCCCGAGACGTTGAACGAGAAACGCCCGGGGCCGTAGCCGCGCTCCTTGGCGGTATTGGTTTCTGCCATCAGCTCGCGGATCGGCGTGAACAGGCCGGTATAGGTTGCCGGGTTGCTGCGCGGCGTGCGGCCGATGGGTGACTGGTCGACGTTGATGACCTTGTCGAAATAGTCGATGCCGGCGATGTCGTCATGCGCCGCCGGCTCGGTGCCTGCGCGGTGTATCTGGCGTGCCGCTTCGGCATACAGCGTGTCGTTGACCAGGGTGGACTTGCCCGAGCCGGAGACGCCGGTCACGCAGGTGAACAGGCCGACGGGGAAGTCCACCGTCACATTCCTGAGGTTGTGGCCGCGCGCGCCTTGCACGGTCAGCGCCTGAAGGTCGGTGCGCGCCTTGCTCGCAGATTCCCGCTTCTTGGCGGCAGTAACGGGAAAGCGCGATGTGCTCTGGGCGGCCTCGGCTTCACTTTCCTTGCGCAGCACGGGCAGCCAGGCGGTGCGCTGCCTGGGCACGGGGATGCTTTGCACGCCGCTCAGGTAGCGGCCTGTGGGCGAATCGGGGCTGGCCTTGATGTCTTCGTAGCTGCCCTGGGCCATGATGCGACCGCCATGCACGCCGGCGCCCGGGCCCATGTCGATGATCTGGTCGGCTGCGCGCATCATGTCTTCGTCATGCTCGACCACGATCACGCTGTTGCCGATATCGCGCAGATGCTCGAGTGTCGCAATCAGCTTGTCGTTGTCGCGCTGGTGCAGCCCGATGGAGGGCTCGTCCAGCACATACATCACGCCCGTCAGGCCCGAGCCGATCTGGGACGCCAGGCGAATGCGCTGGGCTTCGCCACCCGAGAGCGTGTCGGCGCTGCGGTCCAGGCTCAGGTAGGACAGGCCTACATCGTTGAGGAAGAGCAGGCGCGAGGCGATCTCGCGCACGATCTTGTCCGCAATTTCGGCCTTGGCTCCGGCCATGCTCAGCTGCTTGAACCAGCCCAGTGCATCGGCCAGCGTGGCATGGCTGACTTCATAGATGGAGCGGGCCTGCTCGCCATCGCCCACGCGTACAAAGCGTGCTTCTCGGCGCAGGCGCGTGCCTTCACATTCGGGGCATTTGCGAACGCTGCGCAGCTTGGCCAGGTCGTCGCGTACCACCTGGGATTCGGACTCGCGAAAGCGGCGCTGAATGTTGGGGATGATGCCCTCGAACGGGTGCGACTTGATGAAGGCTTCGCCCTTGCGTTCGCCGCTCTCGAAAACATAGTTGAATTCCATGGACTCGTCGCCCGAGCCAAAGAGAATCACGTTGCGTACTTTCTCGGGCAGTTCCTCGAATGCCGTCTCGGTGCTCACGCCATAGTGTTTGGCCACGCTCTCCAGCATGGAGAAGTAGTAGTTGTTGCGCTTGTCCCAGCCCTTGATGGCGCCGCTGGCCAGACTCAGCGACGGGAAGGGCACGACGCGGTCGGGGTCGAAGGCTTCGCTGTTGCCCAGGCCGTCGCAGGCCTGGCAGGCTCCCATGGGCGAGTTGAAGGAAAACAGGCGCGGCTCCAGCTCGGGCAGGGAGTAGTCGCAGAGCGGGCAGGCGAACTTGGCGCTGAACAGATGCTCCTTGCCTCCGTCCATCTCCAGCGCGATGACGCGGCCGCCGGCATCGGCACCGCCGGCGCGCAAGGCTGCCTCGAAGCTTTCTGCCAGGCGCTGCTTGACGTCTTCGCGCACCTTGACGCGGTCTATCACCACGTCGATGTTGTGGCGCTCGTTCTTCTCCAGCTTGGGCAGGGACTGTGCATCGTAGATCTGCCCGTCGACGCGAAAGCGCACATAGCCCTGGGCCTGGAGCTGCACGAAAAGCTCGGCGAACTCGCCCTTTTTCTCGCGCGCCAGGGGGCCGAGGATCATCAGCTTGGTGTCTTCGGGCAGCTGCAGCACGCTGTCCACCATCTGGCTGATGGTCTGGGCCTGCAGCGGCAGATTGTGGTCGGGGCAGAACGGCGTGCCAGCACGGGCGTAGAGCAGGCGCAGATAGTCGTTGATCTCGGTCACCGTGCCTACGGTGGAGCGCGGGTTGTGGCTGGTGGCCTTTTGCTCGATGGAAATGGCGGGCGACAGGCCCTCGATCAGATCAACGTCGGGTTTGTCCAGGCGGCCCAGAAACTGGCGTGCATAGGCCGAGAGGCTCTCCACATAACGACGCTGGCCTTCGGCGTACAAGGTATCGAAGGCCAGGCTGGACTTGCCCGAGCCCGAAAGGCCGGTGATCACCACCAGCTGGTTGCGGGGAATGTCCAGGTCGATGTTCTTGAGGTTGTGCGTGCGTGCACCGCGAATGGCGATGCGTGTCTGCGCCAGAGAACGGCCCAGATAGAGGCTGTCATCGTGGACTTCAGAGGGCGAATCAGGCTTCAGGGACACGGGCGCTCCAGACGGGGAAAACTCTCCATGATAGTCAGACGGGCTTGTGCGTGACTAGATGATCCAGGTTCACGGACAATCTACGGTTTTATTTCCTCTCTTTTGCCCGGCAGTGATTTAGTTAACCTGGGCATAAGACTTTGACTCTTGGCAAAATCTGAGCGTGAAAAAAATCATTACCTCCCCCAGCGCGGGCACGCAGGGCACGGACAAATCCTCCTCCACCATGACCTCCCAGGAACGCCGCTCCAGCGGCGCCCTGGCGCTGATCTTTGCGCTGCGCATGCTGGGCCTGTTCCTGGTGCTGCCCGTCTTCATGCTGGAGGCACGCAAATACCCGGGCGGTGACGACCCGGCCATGATCGGCCTGGCCATGGGTCTGTATGGCCTGACTCAGGCCCTGTTCCAGTTGCCCATCGGCCTGGCCTCCGACCGTATCGGCCGCAAGCCGGTCATCGTCGCCGGCCTGCTGGTATTTGCGGCAGGCAGCCTGATTGCGGCCATGGCTGACTCGCTGACCGGCCTGATGGCCGGACGTGCCATTCAGGGCGCAGGCGCCGTGTCTGCCGCCGTCACGGCCCTGCTGGCCGATCTGACGCGCGACGGCGTGCGTACCAAGGCCATGGCCATGGTCGGCGGCAGCATTGGGCTGATGTTTGCGCTGGCGCTGGTGCTGGCGCCGCTGCTCAACGCCTGGATCGGGCTGTCCGGCATCTTCGGCCTGACCTGCGCGCTGGCGCTGGCCGGCATTGCCGTGGTGCTGTGGGTGGTGCCGCCCGAGCCCAGGCAGCATGCCGATGCGCCCAAGGGCCGGTTCAGCGAGCTGCTGGGCCAGTCCGATCTGCTGCGCCTGAATTTTGGCGTTTTCATTCTGCATACCGTGCAGATGTCCATGTGGGTGGCCGTGCCTGCCATGCTGGTGCAGGCCGGTCTGGCCAAGGAGCAGCACTGGCATATCTATCTGCCGGCCGTGCTGCTGTCCTTTGTGGCCATGGGCCTGCTGTTTTCCATGGAGCGCAAGGGCAGGCTGCGCACAGCCTTGCTGGGGGCCATCGGTCTGGTACTGGTCGTGCAGATCGGTCTGGGCATGCTGGCCGCCAGCGGCACTATTCCTACGGTCTGGTGTATGGCGCTGCTGATGTTTCTGTTTTTCTGCGGCTTCAATGCTCTTGAGGCCACCCAGCCAAGTCTGGTCTCGCGCATGGCGCCGGCGCCGCTGCGCGGTGCGGCCTTGGGGGCCTACAACACGCTCCAGTCGCTGGGGCTGTTTGCCGGCGGCGCTGTCGGTGGTGCAGTCGCCAAGTTTGCGGGCGTGCCGGGCCTGTTCATCATGACGGCTGTGCTGGTTGCCCTGTGGCTGGTCGTGACCTGGCCGCTGCGTCCGGTGGGGCGCCACTGAATTACAGCAACACCCCCTGAGGCGCTGTGCGCCTAGGCGCCCCCGCCTTCCCCCTCTGTGCTACGCGGAGGGGGACGCAGCCCTCGCAGCGGGGCTGCCCTTGCTCGGCTGCTCGCGTGCAGTGGCCCCTTTCCTGCTGGGGCACCATGTATCGCCGTGATGGGATATAGGGCAATCCCGTGCTCTTCATGGCTGGCTTGGGGCAAAATACGAGGTTCATTGGTTCGGGACCTTTCTTGACTACCCGGGCCACTTTTTGAAAAGGTATCTCTATGGCATCCGTCAACAAAGTCATCATCGTCGGCAATCTGGGTCGTGACCCTGAAATGCGCACCTTCCCCAGCGGCGATCAGGTGGCCAATGTGACCATCGCCACCACAGACCGCTGGCGCGACAAGAACACCGGCGAGAACCGCGAAGCCACCGAATGGCACCGCGTGGTCTTCAACGGCAAACTGGCCGAAATCGTGGGTCAGTACTTGCGCAAGGGCAGCCAGGTCTATGTGGAAGGCAGCCTGCGCACCCGCAAGTGGACCGACCAGGCCTCCGGCCAGGAACGCTACGCCACCGAAATCCGTGCTGACGCCATGCAGATGCTGGGCAGCCGCCAGGGTGGTGGCCAGCAGCAAGGCGGCTATGGCAGCGATGATGGCTATGGCGAAAGCAGCTACGAAGCACCCCGCCGTCAGGCTCCCGCTCCGATGCAGCAGCGCCCCGCACCGGCACCCATGCAGCAGCGTTCTGCTCCTGCACCCATGGCTCCTCCTCCCCAGCGCGCAGCTTCGGGGTTTGACGACATGGATGACGACATCCCCTTCTAAATCACGGACAGGTGGCTGCCGCCACTTTGCAAAGATTTGCAAAAAGCCCGCGCTCCAATCAGCGTGGGTTTTTTTATGTGGCGACTCGATAGATTGCCGAAGTGCTTCCCAAGAAGTTGCAGGTGAATGGCAGCCAGGTTGAAAATTTCAATCGGTTAGCTGGCGTCATCGAATTAGTGAAATAAGATGCTGCATGCGGGCGCGTTTCATCCAGTTACGATTGATGATCGAGCGCTGAATCACACACTCAAGTGGGAGTGGTCCTAGCCAGTGCAGCCAAGCAGGACTTGGCGTTTCCTCAGGAGCTTCGAGCATGCCGACTTTGGTCATCTCAATCGACGGCGCAGTCATCAAGGAAGTACAGCTCACCAAGGAGCGCACGACTTTGGGTCGTCGTCCTTACAACGACATCGTGATCGAGAATCTGGCGGTCAGCGGCGAGCATGCCGTGCTCACCATCTCTGGCGGCAAGGTCAGCATTGAAGACCTGCGCAGCACCAACGGCACCTATGTCAACGGTCGTGCCATCCAGAAGCAGGGCCTACTCAACGGCGACCTGCTGGACATTGGCCGCTACAAGATCCGCTTTCTCGATACCGTGATTGCCGACACGAATACGCCAGCGGCCCAAGGCGGCAAAAAGGCGCTGGCGCATATTTCCGAAGAGGCAGACAGCGGCTACGCCAAGCTTGCCAGCCCCTCCGGGTTTGGTGAAATCTCCAGCTTCAGCTCCACCATCCAGGGCTCGCTCGCCGCGCTGCCTGAGCGCCACGCCGTGATTCGCATGCTCACTGGCAGCCTGGCCGGCAGGGAAATACCTCTTTTCAAGGTCGTCACCACCCTGGGCAAGCCTGGTGTAGCCATCGCCTCCATCACCCAAAAACCTCATGGCTTTGTGCTCACCCAACTGGAGGGCGCAAGCGAAGACCTCAAGCTCAATGGCCAGGTCGTGGGCCCTCTGTCTGTGCCGCTGCTCAATGGCGACACGGTGGACCTGGCGGGCAGCACCATGCGCTTCGTCGTGGAGTGACAGACCGGCTTGACGGGTGTTAAGCATCTGACAAATTTGTCACCGCTTGCGATTGGATCGCCAAAATTGTTACTCAGACTCGCGTGAATGTTGCCAAAGGTGTCGTCTTGAATGCAGCCTGCCTTTGCCAAATTGTTGGCATGCAGCTTGCTTGATACCTTAGGTCTCATCCAACTAGGGAGTTTGAAATGAAGCGTTCCATTCAAAAGGGTTTCACCCTGATCGAACTGATGATCGTTGTCGCGATCATCGGTATTCTGGCTGCTGTGGCTCTGCCTGCTTATCAGGATTACACCGTGCGCGCACGTGTGTCTGAAGGCTTGGTGCAAGCTGCTGCCGCTAAGACACTGGTTTCTGAAAATGCAGCTACTGGCCGTGACCTGAGCCTGGGTTTTACAGGAATTTCCGCGACCAGCAATGTAGCAAGCTTGTCTGTGGCATCTAATAACGGTGTTATTACTGTTGTTACCTCCTCTGCGGCAAAGAACATTACGCTGACATTGACACCTACAGTTGCAGGGAGTGCAATTGCCTCTGGTACTGTGCCCGACGGCAACATCTCTTGGAGATGCGGTATTTCTGACACTACAAAGCAGAAGTACGTTCCCTCTGAGTGCCGTTAAGCTAGTTAATATGTGGCTTAAGCTGAAAATGCTTGGCGAGAAAAAGGCCCTAGACAGGGCCTTTTTCTTTAGCAGATCCATATGTTATTTATTGATCTCTTTTGCAATTTCTACCTGTTTTTTATGGAGTGTACAGTCACCACTAATCTCGTCAATAAATAACGAGGTGGTTTCATATATCACAATATCTTTATTGGTGCTGCTATTTCTGAGAAAAGATTTAATATTTAAGCATGACTTGATATTTTATCTTTTTGTTGGAAGCTTAGTAATAAGTTTATTCAATGCGCAAGGAGAGAGGTATTGGGGAACAAAAAATCTTACATATTTGCTGTATGCTGGAAATGCGCTGATCTTTTATACGGTCGCAGCTTCTATCAATGATGGCAGTAAAAGTAAAGAAGATTTTTTTAAATCTCTATTGATTGCAATAGTTCTCGCATCGACAATCAGTAGTTTCATCGTCATTTATCAATGGCTAGGTTATGCTAACAATGAGCTAATAACAAATATCTGGATTTATCCTGCTTCCGGCGATAGATTCTCTGCTAATTTGGCTCAGCCAAATCATTTGGCTACATTGCTTTCTCTAGGCATCTGCGCAGCGCTTTATTTTTCTAGAAACGCAAAAAATGTTGTAGTCGTCTCGTTGTTTATTTCGGTTTCTAGTTTTTGCATATATCTGACGTACTCGCGAACAGCTTATATATCTTTATTTCTTGTTGGGATATATTACGCCTGCATCAAGAAATTTGAGAAGAAATATATTTTTCTGGGTTTTTTGCCGTTAATTTCATTATTTTTAATTGCTCAAACATTTCCTTGGTGGATGGATATATCGCCTTTGTCTTTTGCATCCCAGGGGGACCGTGGCCTTGAGTCAGGTAGATATCTCCTATGGTCTATGGCTTGGGATGGTTTAAAAGAGAAATATTTACTCGGTTATGGCCCTGGAAATATCATTGGTATGTATAAAGAAGTGCTGCCAGGTCACTTGGGCTTTGCAGAGGGAAGTGTTCCAAGTAGTAGTCACAATATTATTGTAGATATTGCCTTGATGTTTGGTGTTCCTTTTGCATTGATATTTTCATTGGTTTTGATAAAAATAATAATTAAAGCATTTCAAGAAGCCAAAGAATCAATTTCTGGGTACGCATATTTGGCGATAATACCAATTATTACGCATTCAATGCTTGAGTATCCTGAGAACTATGCTTACTTCTTACTTCCACTTTCATTATTTATTGGGCTTGCAAATCCATTGATAAATGATACGCAGGTTACTAAAATAAAGTCTGTCGTTTTTTATGTTGTGTATGTCACTATTTCTTCTCTTACTATCTATTCAATATTTGATTTCTATTCAATTGAGAAAAATTTCAAAAAATTAAGACTGCAAAATTTGAATGTTGAGTTAAGTGCCCCATTTACGGGGTCTGGCAAGTGTTTTCTTAAAATGTACTGTGATTTTTTGGATGCACATCTTATTGCGGATATGCCATCGCTGAATAAAGTTACAGGAGATAAAAATCAATATTTGATTGATTTGTCTCGGTCATTGCCAACTCCAAAAATAATGGAAATTTCAATATTTATATCAATAAATGAAAAAGATTATTCTAGAGTAAAAAAGGAAATAATAAATTACTGTCTTTTTTTTGGGAGAGATAGCTGTATGCATCTCGAGAAAAAAATCAAGACGTATGATTCCCAATGGGGAAATTACTTTCCGACAAGGAATCTGAGCGATTGAAAAAATGGGACTAATCTGATTTCCCTCCTTTTTTCTCCAGCACCCTAACCCCCTCCATCACCATCCCCTTATCCACCGCCTTGCACATATCGTAGATAGTCAGCAAGCCGACCTGTACGGCGGTCAGGGCTTCCATTTCCACGCCGGTCTGGCCCTTCAGTTCGACGGTGGCGGTGCAGAGGATGGAATTGGATTCTGGCTCCAGCTCAAACTCCACGGCGACGCGGGTCAGGGCCAGGGGGTGGCAGAGGGGGATGAGGTCGCTGGTCTTTTTGGCGGCCATGATGGCGGCGATGCGGGCCACGCCCAGCACGTCGCCTTTTTTGGCTGTGCCGGCCTGCACAATGGCCAGGGTCTCGGGCTTCATGGTGATGCGGCCTTCGGCCACGGCAATGCGGTGGGTGCTGGGTTTGGCTCCGACGTCCACCATATGGGCCTGGCCTTGGGCGTCGAAGTGGGTAAGAGAGGACATGGTGGTTCTTTCCTGCAGCAGATGGGTTCGGCTCTGCGGCTCAATCAAGGTTGAGTGGGTGGTGGAGGGCGGCTATACCTGGGCATCACAGGCGGGCATCTCGCCGCATCCATCAATCAAGGCATCATAGTGGGGTGTTGAACGGCCGGCATATCAGAGATCTGTATGCCGGCAATGCCATGATTGCCATGCCATTTTTGATACAAAAACTGCGTACAGCTCATATTCTAAAAGCGCTGACAGCTTCTGTTTTGATAGCTATTCAGACCGTTTCCCCATTGGCTTCCTCTGCGCAGGCGGCGGGTTTGCCGACTCTGGGCGACGGTGCCTCGTCGCTGACCACCGGCGAGGAGCGGCGTCTGGGTGACTCCATCGCCCGCGAGCTGTACCGCGACCCGGACTATCTGGATGACCCGGTGCTGCAGGAGTATGTGGAAGGCATCTGGCTGCATTTGCAGGATGCGGCGCGCAAGAATGGCGAGCTGTCGCACGAGCTGGAGGAGCGCTTTGCCTGGACGCTGCTGCTGGGCAAGGATCGTCAGGTCAATGCGTTTGCGTTGCCCGGCGGCTATATGGGCGTCTACCTGGGACTGATTGGCGTGGTCAGCAGCGGCGATGAGCTGGCTTCGGTCATTGCCCATGAAACCAGCCACATCACCCAGCGCCACATTGCCCGCATGATGGCGCAGCAAGGCAAGCAGACGCCGCTGATGCTGGCTTCCATGCTCCTGGGCGCCCTGGCGGCCACGCGCAGCCCCGATGCGGCCATGGCCATCATGATGGGAGGCCCGGCGGCCGTGATGCAGAACCAGCTGAATTTCTCGCGCGCCATGGAGAGCGAGGCGGACCGCATGGGCTACAGCCTGATGTCTCCCGCCGGCTTTGCCCCCCAGGGTTTTGTGAGCATGTTCGGCAAGCTGCAGCAGGCCAGCCGGCTCAATGACAACGGCAGCTGGCCCTATCTGCGCAGCCACCCCTTGACCACCCAGCGCATCGCGGACATGGATTCACGCATTCCGCCGGGCAAGCGTGCGGCGGAGCCTGTGCCGACGCTGGAACATGTGATGATGTCGGCCCGCGCCCGTGTGATTTCCAATCCCGGTGTCGAGGTGCGCCGCCAATGGGCCAGGCTGCCGCGTTCCGGCAGTTTTTCCAGTTTGAGCCAGTTCGAGCAGGTCGCTCAGCTCTATGCAGCCACTCTCAGCGCCATGTATCTGCGCGACTGGCCGTTGGCGCGCGAGATGGTGCAGCGGCTGCTCGTGGCGACGGCGGGCAATGCGCCAGCGAATATTCAGGCCAGATGGCTGAATGCCGAACTCGAATTCAAGGCCGACAACCCGCAGGCGGCCTTGGCGGCCTTGCCGCTGCACTCCGGCAATGCGCCCCAGGCGGCGCCCAGGGTCACGGCCAGCGGCAATCTGGCCGGGCCGCGCGAGGCCGGGCCGAGCTTGGCCACGATTGACGTGGTGGAGCGGGTCGCACCGCGCAGGCCAGAGCTGTTGCTCAAGACGGAAATCCTGCTCAGGCTCAACCAGGCTGGCTCCATGGCCAGCCCCTTGCAGACCTGGGTGACGGACCATCCCCGCGATGGCTCTGCCTGGCAGACGCTGGCCCGCGTATGGCGCAGCCAGGGCCAGGAAATGCGAGCTCTGCGGGCCGAAGCCGAGGCTCAGGTGGCGCACTATGACTATGCAGCAGCGGTGGATCGCTTCAAGGCTGCGCAGGATCTGGCCCGCAAGGCTGGTGCAGGTGCCGATTACTTCGAGGCTTCCATCATCGACACGCGTTTGCGTGCCGTGGAAGAGTTACTCCGGGAACAGCTGCGCGACAAGGCGGTCAATAAGTAGGCCCAGCACCGAGTAGATCAGCGCACCCAGCATGGCGGCCCAGAAGCCGGTGACATGGAAGCCGCCAAGGATGCCGGAGGCCATCCAGAACATCAGGCCGTTGACCACCAGCAGGAACAGACCCACGGTGATGATGGTCACGGGCAGCGTCAGTATCACCAGGATGGGGCGAATGATGGTGTTGAGCAGGCCGATGACCAGGGCCGCAATCATGGCCGAGCCGAAGCTCTGTACCTGTACGCCGCTGTAGACATAGGCGACCGCGAGAAGAGCCGCCGCGCAAAGAAGCCATTTGACGAGGATTTTCATGCTGACCAGCATAGCAGCAGGCTGTGTCTGCGGTCATCGCGGCACATCATAAAAAAAGCCTTGCGAGGCTTTGGCCGCGCAAGGCTTATTCAGAGAGTGCTTGGCGCTCTTAAATCGAGAGCGAGTCGTCGATCACAAAGCCCATCATGGCGGCAATCGCCGCCATGGTGCCAGGCAGATTCCAGCGGCCGCCGGTGGCGCCTGTCTTGGCGTTGGCCTTGACGGGAGCGGCTTGTACAGCCTCCTGCTTGGGGCGGCGGGCGTCGATGATCTGTGCTGCGCCATGTTCTTGCTGCAGCTCGGTAACCAGCTCGGTCAGCGGGCCCTTGGCCAAGACGGGCGTGACCTTGCCGCCGCTCGTCGCCATGACGGGCATCAGCGCCGCAAACAGCTTGTCGGCCCATTTGCCGCGCCAGTTCTCGCGAGCGCGATGGCTGACCCATTTGCTCACACGGTGGGTCATGCGCGGAGCACAGGCCACCAGCAACCAGTGGGAGGAAGCCGCCTGGCTCGATCCCGCCAGTGCCTCGAGCATAGGCTGGGCGTATGTGGCGTCATCCACGTAAACAATGATGGGGTTCAAAGTGCGTCCTAACGGGAACGAAGGTTGAAGAATGCGGCACATCTGTAGGAATGTGCCGACTTGTTTCTATTGTGAGTCGTGAAGGTTGCGGTCAGTTCCCGCATTCCTTCACGAATTGCTGGATTTTCCAGACTTAGTGGGCTGCAACCGCAGGGCGGCGGCTGGCAATGAACTTGCCAAGGGCCAGAACCAGCAATGCGCCGCCGATATGGGCTGCCCAGTACAGGGTCTTGGAGATCTCGGCCAGACCTTGTGCATCGGTCGTGCCCAGCTTGGGCATCCACAGCCACTTGTCGGTGTTCACGAACACGGGGTCAGTCACGAACATGCCGCCCGCGATCCAGCCCAGCAGCATGCCGCCGGCCACGATGATCATGGGGAAGCGCTCCATCAGCTTGATGACCAGCTGCGAGCCCCAGACGATGATGGGCACGGAAATCAGCAGACCCAGCACGATCAGCAGCATCTGGTGGTCGCCCGAGCTCTGGGCGGCGCCGGCGATGGCGATCACGTTGTCCACGGACATCACCAGGTCGGCGACGATGATGGTCTTGATGGCGGCAAACAGCTTGTCGCTGCCTTCGATGTTGTCGTGACCTTCGTCATCGGGAGCAATCAGCTTGATACCGATCCAGATCAGCAGTATGGCACCCACGACCTTCAGGAATGGCAGCTGCAGCAGCACCATGGCAAAGGCGATCAGGATGATGCGCAAGATGATGGCGCCGGCAGTACCGTAGATGATGCCCTTGCGACGCTGCTCGGGTGGCAGCTTGCGGCAGGCCAGTGCGATCACGACCGCGTTGTCGCCGCCGAGCAGGATGTCGATGATGATGATTTGGCCCAGCGCAATCCAGAAGGGCGTGTGGGTCAGAAAGTCCAGATCCATGTGATTTTTCCTCGTTGTGGAATGCCGCTGGTGCAGTCTGCATAGGTTTGGCACTTGACGCCAGCGGGTGAAGACCAAGGTGACGTAAGTCGAAGCGCAAACCCGCGCGAGGAATCGTGCAGGGGCAGACACTTTGATTGACCGTCATCGGCCTATCAAAGGTCTTGCTCGATTGCAGCCTGGCTGCAAACCGTATGGCCGGAAGCTTGCGCTTCGTATTGACGACCATCCGCTCATGACGCAAAGCATGCGCCCGATAAGCTACTCCCCTTCGAAGCTGCGCATTTCAACACAGCAGGCATGGGATTTCAAGTTTCAAACCCCATCTAGTTCACAGGTTTTATATTGAGTAGTCGTCTTGCAGCGCCTTTGCACAAAGCGCAGGCAGCTACCAAAAACGAAGCAACCTTGCTGACGCAGGCCTCATGGCAGCGGCTTATGATGCCTGCTCCATGACTGCTATTCACATCACCGACATCGAAGCCGCCATCAATTACTGGCGAGGTCGTGCTCCATCGCCCGACGGCGTGCTGCTGGCACCCGAGGTCAAGGCCCTGGCCGAGGTGTATGCGCTGATGATTTATGCCTGCGAGTCCGAGGTGGCGGTGGAGGGTTTCCCATCACATGCCATGGCTGCCTGGCTGGCCTGGTTCGACACCATGCCCGATACGCCTTGCATTGCTATCTGCTCCACCAGCCAGGGCGACGAGAAATGCAAGGGCTGCGGCCGCAGTTTCGACGAGGTGCAGTACTGGACGGCCATGGAGCCCGCCGAGAAGCGGGCCGTATGGCGCCGCATCACGGTCGAGGGCGACTCCTGGCGCTTCACCCGCTATGCGGAGCGCGCGGCGGAGCGGCGCGGCCAGAGTTTCTGAAGCTTATTTCCAGCGCGTGGGCTCGACAAACACCGTGCCCAGATTGCTGGACAGGGTGAGCTGACCTTCCTGAATCGTGGCTTGCAGCTGCATGCTGCGCTCGGCCAGCGCACCCAGTTGCTGGGCCACTTCCGAGTCGATGTAATGCACTTCCAGCTTGCTCTGGCGGGCCAGCTTGCCTTCCAGACCCTTCCACCAGACATGGGCGGCGTGGTTGAAGGGGTAGACCAGCATATGGTCGGACTTGTTGCAGGCTTTGGTGATGGGCTTTTCGTCGGGCTGGCCGACTTCGATCCACAGACGCTTCTGGCCGGTGTAGTCGGTGATGTGCACGTCCGGATCATCAGGGTCGGACAAGCCGATGCCAAAGCCCAGCGTGCCGTCACCGTTGCACAGGTCTTGCAGCTTCCAGGCGTTCAGCGCCAGGGCCACCAGGCGCACCATCATGCGGTCATCTGTTTCGCTGGGATGGCGCGCCAGCGTCAGGTTGTGGTCGGCGTAGTAGTTGTGGTCGATGTCGGCAATCGACAGATTGGCTTTGAAGATGGTGGACTTGATGGCCATGGCGGTGCTGCCCGCAGGCAGTCCTTTTGAAAACTATCAAAAACAAGAGCTGCCATCGCCAATCAACATTGGCTTTGGCAGCTCTTTGATGCTGAAAAGCTTGAGTATCAAGCGATAGCAGCTATCCTTTTTTGCGGATCAAACTTGCGAATCAAACGCGCTTGGCCAGCTCGGCAGCCTTGCCGATGTAGGAGGCAGGCGTCATGGCCAGCAGACGGTCCTTGTCGGCCTGGGGGATTTCCAGACCGTTGATCAGGCGGTGCAGGTCTTCGGCCAGCACGGTCTTGCCGCGCGTGACTTCCTTGAGCTTTTCGTAGGCGCCCTGCACGCCATAGCGGCGCATCACGGTCTGGATGGGCTCGGCCAGCACTTCCCAGGCGTGGTTCAGGTCTTCCTGCAGGCGCTCTTCGTTGAGTTCGAGCTTGTTCAGGCCGGTCATCAGCGAGGCGTAGGCCAGCGTGGTGTAGCCAAAGGCGACGCCGATGTTGCGCAGCACGGTGGAGTCGGTCAGGTCCCGCTGCCAGCGGCTGATGGGCAGCTTCTCGGCCAGATGCTTGAGCATGGCGTTGGCCATGCCCAGATTGCCTTCGCAGTTCTCGAAGTCGATGGGGTTGACCTTGTGGGGCATGGTGGACGAGCCAATCTCGCCGGCTTTGAGGCGCTGCTTGAAGAAGCCCAGGGAGACATAGCCCCAGATGTCGCGCGACAGGTCGATCAGGATGGTGTTGGTGCGAGCCATGGCATCGAACAGCTCGGCCATGTAGTCATGGGGCTCGATCTGGATGGAGTAGGGCTGGAAGCTGATGCCCAGACCCTTGGGCTCGGCCGATTCCACCACGCTCTGGCTGAAGGCTTCCCAGTCGAACTCGGGCCAGGCCGACAGGTGGGCGTTGTAGTTGCCCACGGCGCCGTTCATCTTGCCCAGGATCTTCACGCCGGCGATGTTGGCAGCGGCCTTTTGCAGGCGCACGACCACATTGGCCAGTTCCTTGCCCACGGTGGTGGGAGAGGCGGTCTGGCCGTGGGTGCGGCTGAGCATGGGCACTTCGGCGTAGAGGTGGGCCATCTGGCGCAGCTTGGCGATGATGCCGTCGATGGCGGGCATCAGCACGGTGTCGCGGCCGACGCGGATCTGCAGGGCGTGGCTGGTGTTGTTGATGTCTTCGCTGGTGCAGGCAAAGTGCACGAACTCGGCGGCCTTTTGCAGCTCGGCGCGACCGTCGAACTTGGACTTGATCCAGTACTCCACGGCCTTGACGTCGTGGTTGGTGGTCTTCTCGATGGCCTTGATGGCGTCTGCATCGGCTTCGGAGAAGTTGGCGACCAGAGCGTGCAGATAGTCGCGCGATTCGGCCGACAGCGCGGGGAATTCGGCAAAGCCGGCATCCGACAGCGCGATGAACCAGGTCACCTCGACCTGAACACGGCGGTGCATATAGCCGTATTCGCTCATGATGGGGCGCAGTGCGGACAGCTTGGCGGCGTAGCGGCCGTCCAAGGGAGAGATGGCGGTGAGGGAGGACAGGTTCATGGTGGCGCAATTGTAGGTGCGCTGCATCAGTCGCACGCAGCGCTGGGTTGCTCGGCAGCCGTGGCTGGCATGCATGCAAGCCCTTTGCGACGGCAGCCGTGCCGTCATGCCAGCGCATAGAATCATTGCACCGGCCCGTCGCCGGTGACTCGTGTCATGGAACCGCTGCTATGAAACTAATAGGCTCCACCACCAGCCCCTTTGTGCGCAAAGTCCGCGTCGTGCTGGCCGAAAAGAAGCTGGACTATCAATTCGTCGAAGAGAACCCCTGGGAGGAAGCGCTTTCACCCGGTACGGGCAATCCTCTGGGCAAGGTGCCGCGTCTGGTGATGGACGGCACGGAGGCGATGTTCGATTCGCGCGTCATCGTCGAATATCTGGACACACTTTCGCCGGTTGGCAAGCTGATTCCGGGCACGGGCCGCGAGCGCGCCGAGGTCAAGACCTGGGAGGCCCTGGCTGACGGCATGCTGGACGCTGCGGTTCTGGTGCGGCTGGAGGCCACCTGGCCCGGCCGCAGCGCAGAGCAGCGCAGCCAGGCCTGGATGGACCGCCAGATGGGCAAGGTCCAGGCCGCGCTCAAGGTCATGTCTCAGGGATTGGGCGAGAAGCCGTTTTGCTGCGGAGGCACGCATCTGACGCTGGCCGATATCAGCGTCGGCTGCGCCCTGGCCTGGCTGGATTTCCGCTTTCCCGAGATGGACTGGCGCGCCGAGCATCCGAACCTGGCTGCCTTGCTGGCCAAGCTGGCGGCGCGCCCCAGCTTTGTGAACACCGTGCCCCACTGAGTGGGTGCATGCCGTCAAAGAAAAGGCCACTCGAAAGTGGCCTTTTTTGGGGCATAAAAAAGCTGCGAAGCATCCCGAAACGAATTAAGAGAGGGAGGGAGGAGAAGCGCTCCGGGGATGATTCAATGGGCGTACCCAAGGGCTTCGCAACTGGAAATTGGTGAATGCAGACCTGTCAGTTCATTGCACTTGACTATCAGATAAGACACTGTTGCAGAAGTTCCAGCCCCCGTGGGTTTCATTTTTGTAACAATTTGGCAATGCCTGTAGGCAAATCTTGATGGATGCTGCCAGCGCCTCGAAAAGCAGGTGCCCACCAATCTCCGGTCCCTTGAGACAGCTAGCTGCTTTGCGCTGAGGCGACAGGCCCGAACACCGCAGTCCAGAGCTTGAGTACCGCTTCACGCTGGGCTTGGGCCTGTTCTGGTTCCAGCTGTCCGGAGCGCTCATCCAGTCTTGCCACGTGTTGCAGGCGGCGCAGCTCGCGGTAGGCCTTGGCTGCTTCATAGCCCACTGCCTTGGGCAGCAGGCCCGCGTCTTCGGCGCGCTGCAGCAAGGCGATATTGCCCACATTGGCAATCAGCTCGCGGTGTGCGCCGGATTCGGCCAGCACCAGGTACTGGACGGCAAATTCCACATCCACCATGCCGCCGGGGCTGTGTTTGACGTCAAACAGGCCGCCGCGTACCGGGTGGGCGCCGCGCACCCGCTCACGCATGGTTTCAATCTCGTTGCGCAGAGCAGCGGCATCGCGGGGTGCGGTGATGACGGCTTCGCGCACCGCATCAAAGCGCTGATGCAGGTGCAGATCGGTCGCAGGTTCGCCTGCAGGCGAGGGAAAGTCGCGGCTGCCAAGCACAAAGCGGGCACGCGTCATGGCCTGATGTTCCCAGGTCCAGGCAGTGTTGCTGCCGCGCTGCTGCTGGTAATTGGCATAGGACTCGAAGCTGGTCACCAGCAGGCCCGAGTTGCCGTTAGGGCGCAGCGCGGTGTCGATCTCGAACAGATCGCCTTCACCGGTCTTGACGGTCAGCCAGTTGATGAGCTTGCGCACATAGGCCGCGTAGACCTCGGGCGCGCGGTCATCGTCGTCATCGAAGACGAAGACGATGTCCAGATCGCTGCCGTAGCCCAGTTCCTTGCCGCCCAGCTTGCCGTAGCCCACGATGCCGAAACGTGGCGTATCGCGATGGCGGCTCTTGAGCCGGCTCCAGCACCATTGGGCCGTGATGCGAAGCACGCTGTCGGCCAGGGCGCTGAGGTCGTCGGCCACTTGCTCTACGGTAATGCGGCCTTCGATATCGCGAGCCAGCGTGCGGAAGACTTCGGCATGGTGGGCGCGGCGCAGCAGATTGAGCAGGGTTTCGTCGTCGTCCTCGCCCGTGGACTGCAATGCTGCCAGACGCATGGCCAGCTCGTGCTCGAAGTCTGCTGCGACAAAGCGCTCCTTGAGGATGGCATCGCTGGCCAGCTCGTCGATCACGCCGGGGTGTTGTTGCAGGTAACGTGCTGGCCAGCGTGCCGCCCCCAAAAGATGTAGCAGTCTCTCGTGAACTGCCGGGCGCTCCAGCAGCAAGGCGAGGTAGCTTTCACGGCGCAGCAGGGGCTCCAGCCACTGCAGAAAGCGTTTGGCGGCTTCTTCGCTGGACTGGCCGCTTTCCACCCATTGCGAGGTGCGCTCCACCAGTCTGAACAAGCGGGCCCGCGCTTCGTCGCGCAGGCCGTTGATGCGGGTGTTGCTGCGCCAGTCGGCGACCTGCCCGGCCAGTGAGGGGGGCAGGGCCTCGATCAGGTCTTCGATGTCTCTGGGCGTGGGCGGCCCGCCTGCCGCTGCCTTGGCGGCATTGCAGTGACCGTTGCTGCATTGCTGGGAGTCACCGCCGAGCAAGGTGTCGAACTCCTGCGCCACCAGTTCGCGGTGCTCGTCGAGCTGGTGCAGAAAGCCGCAGGCATCGGCATAGCCCAGGGTGCGGGCAATCCACAGCAGATCATCGTCGCGTGTGGGCAGCACGTGGGTCTGCTGGTCGTCCAGGTACTGGATGCGGTGTTCCACCTGGCGCAAGAAGATGTAGGCGCGGCTCAGCGCATCGGCAATCTCGGCGCTCATCAGATTGGCCTGCACCAGGCGCTGCAGGGCTTCCAGCGTGGGTCGGCGGCGCAGCTCGGGGAACTGGCCGCCGCGCACCACCTGCAGCAGCTGCACGATGAATTCGATCTCGCGGATGCCGCCGCGCGAGAGCTTGACGTCATTGGCGCGCTCGGGGTGGCCCGCGCTGCGCTTGGAGGCGTGGTCGCGGATCTGGCGGTGCAGGCTGCGCAGCGAGTCAAACACCGCATAGTCCAGATAGCGGCGGAACACAAAGGGCAGCACCACGCCGCGCAGGGCCTGGACGTTGGGGGTCTGGATATCGGCCAGCGGCGCCACGATGCGGCTCTTGAGCCAGGCAAAGCGCTCCCACTCCCGGCCGTGAATCTGCAGATACTCCTCCAGCGAGGACAGCGAGACGGCGGGGGCGCCGGAATTGCCGTTGGGCCGCAGGGCCAGGTCGACGCGAAAGACAAAGCCGTGCTCGGTGGTGTCGCCGATCAGGCTGAAGATGCCTTTGACGGCACGGCCGAAGTACTCGTGGTTGGAAATCACGCCGCGGCCGTCGGCCTGGCCCCGGGTGTCGCCGTCATGTTCGTAGACGTAGATCAGGTCGATGTCGCTGGAGACATTGAGCTCGCGGGCGCCTAGCTTGCCCATGCCTATGACCCAGAACTGGACTTCCTGACCTGTCGGCCCCTGGGGCGCGCCGTGCCGGGCATCCAGTTCGGCACGGACCTGGGTGCAGGCACGGTCCAGGGCCAGCTCGGCCAGCTCGGTGACGGCCTTGGTCACCACGCCAAGAGAAGCGCCTTGCTCGCAGTCCAGCACGATGATGCGCTCCATCACCAGCTGGCGCAGCACGCGCAGTGAAGCGGAGAGATCCAGGCCGCGCGAGTGCAGCGTGCCCAGGGCCTGCTCCATCAGAGACCGGTCGGGGGCTCCCGGCGGCAAGGCATCAAACCAGTTCTCGTAACGGCGGTGAAGGCGCTGCACAAAGCGCGAGTACTGGGCCGGGGAAGGAACATTGAGGGCGTTTTCTGCCATTGCTTGCTCTGGGGACTGCATGCGGACCGTAAAAAATGGTGTCAGGCAGGCAGGTAATCAGCTCGGCAACGTGTGGTTACCGAAACGCGCACGGGGGCGCCGGTCATAATTCCTGCCATTGCTAGGCCACCGATGATCGAACCGAAACCACTCCCAACTCGCCAAATTCATAGGCTGGCCAGCTTGGCACGGTGGTCTCTGGGACTGGTCCTTAGCCTGTGGCTGCTTCTGGCCACCGTGTGGGGGGGGCTCCATTTCTGGATTGTGCCGCGAATCGAACAGTGGCGCCCCGAGCTGGAATCCCTGGCCTCACGCAGCCTGGGTGTACCGGTTTCCATAGGCCGGCTGCATGCGTACCGATCGGGTCTGGTGCCGACTTTCGAGCTGGGCGACGTAGTCCTGCATGACCCCGCGAACAAGAGTGAGGCCTTGCTGCTGCCCAAAGTGGTGGTGGCGGTCTCCGCCCATTCGCTGATGACCCTGGGAGTCGAGCAGATATATCTGGAGGGGCCGGATCTGACGGTCCGTCGCGATGCCGACGGTCAGATCTTTGTCGCCGGTATTGCCGTGTCATCCGATCCGGGGCAGGGAACCGACTCTGACTGGATCTTCTCCCAGCCCGAAATCGCCATCCGCAGCGGCAAGCTGCAGTGGGTGGACGAGCTGCGCAATGCTGCGCCCTTGCAGCTGCAGGATGTGGATCTGGTGCTGCGCAACAAGCGCTGGCATCACTCCCTGCGGCTGGATGCCACGCCGCCGCAGGACTGGGGCCAGCGCTTTACGGTCATGGGCAACTTCAAGGAGCCTTTGCTGTCGGTGCATGAAGGGCGTCTGGAGCGCTGGAGCGGACAGGCTTATCTGGACTTCACGCATATCGACCTGTCCCATCTTGGCCAGTATCTGGGTCCGCAGGACTGGAAGCTGCAGCAGGGCAAGGGCTCGGTCAGGGCCTGGCTGGATGTGGAGCACGGACAGCCCGTGGGCGGGGTGGCCGATGTCGCCGTGCAGGCGCTGCAACTTCAATGGCGGGACAGACCTGAGCCCCTGGCCCTGCAGGCCTTGCGGGGGCGTCTGCGGGCCAAGAACCAGAACGGTTACCAGTTTTCCGTCCAGGGTTTGCAGTTCACGGCCGATGACGGCCTGAACTGGCCTAGAGGTGATTTCAGCCTGCGCTATGTGCCGACTGGCGCTTCCGAGCAGGGCAGCCAGGGCGAGCATGGCGACGTTCAGGCCGATGGCATCGACCTGGCCATTGCGGCGCAGATGCTGCAGCGTCTGCCCCTGCCGCAGGCCGTGCAGACCCAGCTCAAGGCGCTTGCGCCGGCAGGACTGCTGAGTGATCTCAAGCTGTCATGGCGCGGACCTCTGCAGCAGCTGGCCCAGTACAAGGCTTCGGGGCGCTTCGAGCAGCTGGGCTTGCGTTCCCAGGCTTCGCAGGATGGCCCGCACAGCATAGGCATTCCAGGCGTGCGGGGCTTGAGCGGCAAGTTCAGCCTGGACCAGGACAGCGGCGAGGCAACGCTGACCAAGACAGCGGCCGCCAATCAGGCCATGCTGAGCTTCCCCGGAGTGTTTGAAGACCCCGATATTCCGTTCGACCAGTTCGACAGCCTGGTGCGCTGGCAGGTGCTGGACAAGGGCCAGTCCATCAAGGTGCAGGTGCCCCGGCTGCGTTTCGCCAATGAGGACACGGCAGGCCAGGCCCAGGCCAGCTGGCAGTCCGGTGCCGGGACCAAGGAGCAGCCGCGCTTTCCGGGGCTGCTGGATCTGCAGGGGCAGCTCAGCCGCGCCAAGGGGGAGCGCATTTATCGCTATCTGCCCCAGGATCTGGGCAGCGATGCGCTGCGCTATGTGCGCGAGGCCATCACCACGGGGCAGGCCAGCGCGGTGAACTTCCGCGTCAAGGGCGAGCTCGAGCATGTGCCGTTTGAAAAACCGGGCAAGGGCGAATTCCACATCAGTGCCCAGGTACATGACGTGAACTACCAGTTCGTGCCCGGCTATCTGCTCGGCCCCGGCGAAAAGCCCTGGCCGCCGCTGACCAGGCTGTCGGGCGAGCTGGTTTTCGACCGCAACTCCATGCAGGTGCGCAAGGCCAAGGGCTTTCTGGGGCATACCGCCATCGTGGTTGATGAAGCGCAGGCCGGCGTGGCCGACTGGAACCTGACCGAGGTGGAGGTCAACGCCAAGGCTCATGGAGCCCTGGGCGATATGCTGAACCTGGTTCAAGGCTCTGCCCTGTCTGCGCTGACTGCCCATGCTCTGGATAGCAGCAAGGCCACGGGCAATGCCAAGCTCAGCCTCCGGTTGCATCTGCCCACCATGCATATGGAGCGCAGCAAGGTACAGGGTGAAGTGGCGCTGGCGGGCAATACGCTGCAGCTGATGCCCGATGTGCCCACACTCAGCCAACTTCGCGGCAATGTGCAGTTTTCGGAGACCGGCTTTCAGCTCTCGGGCGTACAGGCCAAAGCGCTGGGCGGTGATGTGCGCATAGAGGGCGGCATGAAGCCTGCCGCCGATGCCGCCACGGCTCCGGTGCAAGTGCGTGTGGACGGTGTTGCCACGGCCCAGGGCCTGCGAGATGCCAAGGAGATGAGCGAACTGGCGGCTCTGGGCAAGCATCTGCAAGGCCAGGCCCGTTATGGCTTGCAGATCAAGGTGCTGCACAGCGTGCCGGAAATCAGTCTGCAGTCCGACCTGCAAGGCATGGCGGTCATGTTGCCAGCTCCTTTGGGCAAGGCGGCTGACAGCTCCCTGGCCTTGCGTGTCAACCGCACAGTGCCAGCCGTGGCCAAGCCGCTGACCGATCAGTTCGGCGTGCAATGGGGCAATCAGTTAGCAGCCTTGCTGGAGCGCGATATCACCGGGGCGCAGGCTCGCATCACACGCGGCAGCCTGGAGCTGGTGGAGGCGGGCAAGGCGGAAGCCGCTTTGCCGCTTGCGGGCCTGCAGGCCAGGGTGCAACTGCCGGTGCTTGATCTGGATGCCTGGAGTCGTTTGTGGTCCGATGGAACAGGGGGCGCTGCCGATGGCTCCGGTACCGGGGAAGAGAGCTGGCGCCAGTTTGTGCCGCAGCAGCTGGCGCTCAAGGCGCGCGAGGTCAAGCTCCATGGCCGCTCGCTCAATGATGTGTCGCTGCAGCTCAGCCATGCCAACAAGGTCTGGACCAGTCAGATCCAGTCACGCGAGCTGGCGGGGCGTGTGGAGTATCGCGAGTCATCTGCTCAGGAGCCGGGCGGCCTTGTCATCGCCAAGCTCTCGCGTCTGAGCATTCCCGATGGCCCGGACGAAGGGCTGGATGCTGCTGCGGAACAGACCGGCAATGTGCGCGAGCTACCGGCCTTGCAGGTCAGCGTGGACGACTTCCAGCTGGGCAAGCGTTCGCTGGGCAAGCTGGATGTGGTGGCGCGCAATCACGGGCTGTCCGTAGGCGCAGGGCAGCGCGAATGGCAGCTGTCGCGCTTCAATATCAGCACGCCCGAGGCGACATTGACGGCCCAGGGTTCCTGGGGGCTGCGCTCCAGTGACAAAAAGCACCCGGGTCAGACCCAGCTGCAGTTCCAGCTCAATCTGCGCGATGTGGGCAAGCTGCTCAATCGCTTTGACATGCCTGGCGTGGTTGCCAATGGACAGGGTCAGCTGCAGGGTGAAGTCAGCTGGACAGGAGCGCCCGTGACGCCGGAGTTCAAGACCATGTCCGGCGCCGTGCATCTGGAGGTGCAAAAGGGCCAGTTCCTCAAGGCAGATCCGGGACTGGCCAAGCTGCTGGGCGTGCTCAGCCTTCAGTCCTTGCCCAGGCGGCTGACGCTGGACTTCCGCGACGTGTTCCGCAACGGCTTCTCGTTCGACTTCATGCGGGGCGATGTCACCATAGAGCGCGGCATAGCCAAGACGAATAACATGCAGATGAAGGGCGTGAACGCGGCCGTGCTGATGGAGGGCTCTGCCGATATCGACAAGGAAACCCAGGACCTGCATGTGGTGGTGGTGCCGGAGATCAACGCCCTGTCCGCCTCCCTGGTCGCCACGGCCATCAACCCCGTGGTGGGGCTGAGCAGCTTTCTGGCCCAGATGATTTTGCGTGGCCCGCTGATTGCGGCCACGACCAAGGAGTTCCATATCCACGGCAGCTGGGAAGACCCGCAGGTGACCGAGCTGCCCAGGCGCAGCGTGCCCAAGGCCGGTGCCGACGGTGTCGGCAAGCAGCCCGCTGCCGCCCCAAGCTCAGAGGAGAAGCCATGAAGATTGCCGCTCTACAAATGGTCTCGGGTCAGGATGTCGCCGCCAATCTGGCACAGGCGCGCAGCCTGATGCAGCAGGCCGCTGCCCTGGGCGCGGAGCTGGTGGTGCTGCCCGAGTATTTCTGTGCCATGGGAGCCAGGGACACCGACAAGCTGGCCTACCGCGAGGTGTTTGGTCAGGGGCCGATCCAGGACTTCATGGCCGCTGCCGCCAGGCAGCTGCAGCTATGGGTGGTGGCCGGCACGCTGCCGCTGCAGGCCGCTGACGACAACCATGTGCTCAACACCAGTCTGGTCTTTTCACCCGACGGCGAATGCGTGGCCCGCTACGACAAGATCCACCTGTTTCAGTTCGACAACGGGCGCGAGAGCTATACCGAGGCCGCCGTGGTGCAGGCGGGCAGTCAGCCCGTGGTCTGCGACGTACAGGCCAGGAATGGCGTGAGCTGGCGTCTGGGCCTGAGTGTCTGTTATGACCTTCGCTTTCCCGAGCTGTACCGCGCGCTCAGCGCACAGGGGGCCGATCTGCTGCTGGTGCCAAGTGCCTTTACCTACACCACGGGCCAGGCGCACTGGGAGGTGTTGCTGCGGGCGCGGGCGATAGAGAACCTGGCCTATGTGCTGGCACCGGGCCAGGGCGGCGTGCATGAAAACGGTCGTCGCACCTGGGGCCACAGTCTGCTGATCGATCCCTGGGGCGAGGTGCAGGGCCTGCAGGCCAGCGGCGCCGGCGTGGTGGCGGGAGAGCTCAATCGTGACCGCTTGCTGCAAGTGCGCCAGCAATTGCCGGCCTTGAGCCATCGTGTGCTGTGACTGATCCGCTGAATACCGCTCTTGACGAGCTGCCCGAGGACCATCCTGCCCATTGGCCCTGGCGGCGCTGGCGCATGGCCTGGAAGCGCTGGTCGCTATGGACCTTGCTGGTGGCACTGGTGGTGAGCATGCTGGTCACCATGGTCTGGCTGGCCGGGCGCTATGAAGCATCGCAGGTGCAGGAAAAGCTGGAGCGCGATACCGCCAATGCCGTTGGCGATATCCGTGCAGCGCTGGGGCGCAATCTGCAGGACCTGCTGGCACTGAGCGCCTACAGCGGCAAGCACTCGGCCTGGCGTGAGCATGCGACCGAGTTGCTGCAGCAGCGCCGTGACCTGATGCGCATTGAGTGGCGGGGCGAAAACATGCGCCTCATCGAGCATGCAGAGACGCCTTATCGCACCCTGCTGGTCGAAGACGAAAGCCATTTGCCCGAGCTGCATTCGGGCGAGGCACTGACCTGTACCCAGGCCAGACGCGTCAACGGGCCATCGTATTCCCCCAGCCGCTTCCAGCTGCTGGGCGAGGGCCTGGGCACGGAGACCATGCAGGTCTGCATGCCGCTGACGGAGAACGGCCATGTGGTGGGCTATGTGCTGGGCACCTACAGCCTGCAAGGCATTCTCATGGCCCAGGTGGGCAAGTCCCTGCCTCGCACCCAGGAGGTTTCGTTCACCGAGCCGGACGGCACGCGTCTGGCCATGGTGGGGGCGGCCTGGCGCGGCTCGCGCATGTTCACGGCCCAGCAACTGCTTGATTTGCCCGGCAACACCCTGGTGCTGCGCATGGACAGCTGGCATCACGCGCCCAGCGTCTTTCCGAATGTGATGACGGCGCTGGTGACCGGCATGTCGATCGCGCTGGTGTCCGTGGTGGTGGTGCTGGTGCGCGACAACCGCCGCCGCCTGCGGGCGGAGCGCGATCTGGGCGACGCGCTGGCCTTTCGCAAGGCCATGGAGGACTCCCTGGTCACGGGCATGCGTGCCCGCGATCTCCAGGGCCGCATCACCTATGTGAACCCGGCCTTTTGCAATATGGTGGGCTTCAGCGCACAGGAGCTGCTGGGCCTCAATGTGGCGCCTTACTGGCCGCCCGAGCTGGCCCAGGAGTACGTGAGCCGGCGCGATCAGCGCCTTGCCGGCTTGCTGCCCACACCGCGCCAGGGTCACGAGAGCGTTTTCATGCGCAAGGACGGCTCGCGCTTTCCGGTGCTGATTTTCGAGGCGCCGCTGATCACCGCCCAGGGCCAGCACACGGGCTGGATGAGCGCCTTCATCGACATCAGCGAGCAGCGCCGCATGGAGGAGCTGTCGCGTGCCTCCCAGGAGCGCCTGCAGGCTACGGCACGCCTGGCGACGGTGGGCGAGATGGCCTCCATGCTCAGCCATGAGCTGACACAGCCGCTGGCCGCCATTTCCAGCTATGCCACAGGCTCGCTCAATCTGCTGGAGCATGAGTCGACTGATCCTCAAGCTCCGCATCTCAAGGACTTGCGCATGGCTCTGGAGCGCATCAGTTTTCAGGCCGACCGCGCAGGCAAGGTCATCAAGAGCGTGCGCGATTTCGTGCGCCGGCGCGACAAGTCCAGAGAGACGGTGCAGCCCGTGGAGCTGATCGATGCCGTCATGCCCCTGGTCTATCTGCAGGCACACAAGCTCAATGCACATGTGCAGCTGGAGCTGGAGCCCGATCTGCCGGGGGTGCTGTGCGATGTCACCATGGTCGAGCAGGTGCTGCTCAATCTGGCGCGCAACGGCATGCAGGCCATGGACCTGCCCGAGCTCAAGGAAAGGGTGTTGACCATGGCTGTCAGGCGCAGTTCTGACGGTAATAACGCGCGTTGGGTAGAATTTTCCATCATGGACTGCGGCGCAGGCATTTCTGCGGAAGTCGCCGAGCAGCTGTTCACCCCCTTCTTCACCACGCGCACCGAAGGCATGGGCCTGGGCCTGAGCCTGTGCCGCACGGTGGTGGAGCAACATGGTGGTCATCTTGATTACCGCCCGCACCTCCCGCAGGGCACGGAGTTTGTCTTCACGCTGCCGGCCCACTGGGAACCCAGAGAGAACTAGGCTTCATGGAACCTGTAACCGACGCTACCGTCTACGTGGTGGACGACGATGCCGATGTCCGAGAGGCATTGGCATGGCTGCTGCGTTCGCGCCGATTGCTGAGCGAGTGCTATCGCAACGCCGAAGAATTCGAGCAGGCCGTGCTGCAGACCAGCCCCGTGACGCGCCGGCCCTGTTGCCTGCTGCTCGATATGCGCATGACGGGCATGAGCGGCCTGTCGCTGTTCAACCGCATGCTGGAGCGCGGCCAGATCGAGGCCATGCCCGTGATCTTTCTGACCGGACATGCCGATGTTCCGACGGCCGTGGATACGGTCAAGCGCGGTGCCTTCGATTTCTGCGAGAAGCCGTTTTCCGACAACGCGCTGGTGGACCGGGTGGAGCAGGCGCTGGCGCTGTCTGCCGAGCATCTGGCCGCCTTGCAGGCGCGCGAAGAGGTGCGCAGCCGCTTGGACGAGCTGACCGATCGGGAAAAGGACGTGATGAAACTGGTTGTCGAGGGTGTGCCGAACAAGTTGATTGCCGATCAGCTCGATATCAGCGTGCGCACCGTGGAAGTGCACCGGGCGCGTGTCTTCGACAAGATGCAGGTCAAGTCGGCGGTCGAGCTGGCCAATCTGCTGCGCAACGCCTGAGCGCAAACCTTCGCGGCATGAAAAAAGCCCCGCTTTGCGGGGCTTTTTGCTGGCTGGTGCCTGTCTTACTGAGGAGCGCGCTCACCCACGAAGATTTCCACGCGGCGGTTGCGCGCACGGCCTTCGTTGGTGGCATTGGACGCCACGGGCTGGTGCGAGCCCATGCCCTGCACCTGGATGCGGGCGCCGTTGACGCCGCGCGATGTCAGGTAGTTGCGGGTGCTCTCGGCGCGCTGCAGCGACAGAGGGTTGTTGATGGCATCGGAGCCTGTGCTGTCGGTGTGACCGATGATGCGCACTTCTGCGTTGGGGTTGTTGCGCAGACCTTCGGCAAAGCGATCGAGGATGGGAGCGAAGTTGCCCTTGATGTCGGCGCGGCCGGTGTCAAAGGAAATATCGCTGGGGATGTCCAGCTTGAGCTGGTTGTCCGCGGTCTGTGTCACGCCCACGCCTGTGCCCTGGGTCGCGGCTTCCATTTCGCGCTTTTGCTTCTCGAGGTTCTGCGACCAGATATAGGAGCCCAGGGCGCCGACACCGGCACCGATCAGTGCACCCTTGCCGGCATGGCCACCAGCAATGGCGCCGATGGCAGCGCCGCCCAGTGCGCCCACGCCTGCACCGGTGGCAGTACGACGCGTGGTGTCCGACATGCCGCCGGTATTGGCGCAGCCGGTGATCAACAATGCAGAGGCCAGAGCGGCCGTCACAGCCATTTGCTTGCGCATAGAAAACTCCTTAGTTTGATAAACGACCCGGAGGGTCTTGCAAACCAGCTTCGCGTAAAAGCTGCAAGGCCACGAGCGTACTGCCAAGAGAAGGCAAAAAAAGTAGGACGCGGGCCAGCGAGCGGTTTCTGATGCAAAAGATTGTCACATCCGGCCCGCGCTGCAGTGGCTGCAGCGCCATGGGCTAAGCTCGATTAGAGCGATCTTGTTCGGGGTCTGCAAGCACTTCTTTGTGCGGCGCCGGCTCGACCGGGGCCGGCAACTCACCCTTTTTTCGACCCGAGAACATGGTCCACCACACAATAGCGACCAAAATGGCCAACGCCAGCAGTGCTTCAAGCAAAATCAGACCCATGAATTTCCATCTCCTGCGCCGAGCTTCACTGGCGCTGATTGTAGGAACCCTGGTGGCATGCACCACCACCAAGCAGCAAAACGACCCGGCACCGGTGCCAGAGATGGCTCCGCATGGCGGGCCGGCTTCCGCAGCCAAGCCGCCGTTCACCGCCAATGTACCGACTAAAAGCCGCTGGGTGGCGGTGGACTGGGGCGAGTTGCCCGGCGTGCCCCAGGATTCTCTGAATGAGGCCTGGAATGCCTGGATCAAGAACTGCGAGCGTCCCAGCACCGTGTTTGCCAATCTGTGCGGCGAGGTGCGCCGCCTGAGCATTGCCTCGGAAGACGAGCAGCGCAGCTGGATGATGAACACGCTGCAGCCCTATCGCATCGAAGCGACCACGGGCAGCCCCGACGGCATGCTGACCGCCTATTACGAGCCCCTGTACGAGGCGCGCCGGGTGCAGGGCAACGGCTTCAATGTGCCCATCTATCAGGTCCCGCAGGGCTTTGGCAAGCGCAAGCCCTGGTTCACGCGCCAGCAGATCGACACCATCCCCGAGGCGCAGGCCGCCCTGGCCGGCCGCGCCATTGCCTGGCTGCGCGACCCGGTGGACATGCTGGTGCTGCATATCCAGGGCTCGGGCCGGCTGATGCTGACCGAGGCCGACGGTCGCCAGCGCATGATCCGCGTGGCCTATGCCGGCACCAACGATCAGCCCTACAAGAGCGTGGGCCGCTGGCTGCTCGACCAGAACCTGGTGCGCGATGCCACCTGGCCCGGCATCAGCGCCTGGATTGCCGCCAATCCCTCGCGTGTCAACGAGATGCTGTGGAGCAATCCGCGCTATGTGTTCTTCCGCGAGGAGGCGCTCAATGACTTCGATGCCCAGTTCGGCCCCAAGGGCGCGCAGGGCGTGGCGCTGACGCCGGGCCGCTCCATTGCCGTGGACCGTAACAGCATCCCTTACGGCACGCCGGTCTGGCTGTCCACGCCCGGCCCTACGGTCTCGCTCAACCGCCTGGTGTTTGCGCAGGATACGGGCAGTGCGATTCTGGGCGCCGTGCGCGCCGACTATTTCATGGGCTGGGGGGCCGAGGCCGGCGATGTGGCTGGCCGCATCAAGCAGCCGCTCAAGCTCTGGGCCTTCTGGCCCAAGGCCTTGGCCGGATCGGCGCCGCATCTGCGCTGATGCAAAAACAGGAGCTGCAAGCGCTTGTCAGTCAACGAATTTCAATGGGTAGCTATCTGAAATTCATGTGTTGAGAGTGCTGACAGCTCTCTTTTAGAGAGCATCGGTGAAGTAGCGCTGCACCACGGGCGGCTCCTTGCCCTTGTGAAAGCTCAGCTTGCGGTCGCGCAGCGCCACATCGGCGGTCGTCACGCGCTCGAAGCGGCGCAGATGTTCGGTCCAGGACTCGTCGGTGATCTGCTCCACAAAGCGCTCGGGCTGGCTCATGCTGTGCAGCAGGCTCCAGGACAGAGCGCCCTGGCGCAGGCGGCTGCGCCGGCTCAGCTGCATCAGATCGCGGAAGGCGCCGGCCCTGGCCGGATCGATCAGGTACTCGATGGTCACCACCACGCGGCCGGCTTCGGGCGGCAGCGCGGCCGTCGGCGGCGTGAAGGCGCGCGAAGGGCTGAGGTCTTCCTCGATGTCGCGGTCCGGGTTCAGGCGCTGCACGATCAGCAGGGCCGTCAGCCCGCTGACGGCCGCCACGGCCATGCTGATCTGCACCGAGCTCAGGCTGGCGACCTTGCCCCAGATGGCGGCGCCAATGGCCGTGCTGCCCATGATGGACATCTGGTATATGGACATGCCGCGTGCCCGCACCCAGTTGGGCAGGGCCATCTGCGCAGCCACGCCCAGCGTGTTGGCCGTGGCCAGCAGGGCCAGGCCCGAGAGCATCATGCCCGGCACGGCCACGGCGATATGGGGGGCGAAGGCCACGGTCAGCGTGGCCAGGCTTTGCGCGGCCACGCCGGCCAGCACCGTGCGCTCGCCCGACAGCATCTGGCGTATGCGCGGCAGCAGCATGGCGCCCAGGATGGCACCCGCGCCCATGGACGCCAGCAGCAGCGTGAAGGTGCCGGCGCTGCCGCTGCTGGCCGTGCCGTGGTCCAGGCGCTGGGCCGTCAGCGGCAGCAGCGCCATGATGGCGGCGGCCTGCAGAAAGTAGCAGACGGTGCGCAGCAGCACGGCATGCATGCGCGGGGACTCCTGGATGAACTGCAGGCCCACCCGCATGGCCGAGCCCAGGCGCTCGCGGCCCAGCGGGTTGGCGGGCTGCTGGCGCTTCCAGCGCAGCAGCACAAAGCCCGAGACGATGGACAGAGCTGCGTTGAGCACAAACACCCAGGCACTGCCCAGGCTGGCAATCAGGGCGCCCGCCACCAGCGGGCCGATGATGCGCGAGGCATTCATGGCCACGCCGTTGAGCGCCATGGCAAAGGGCAGGTGGTGCTTGGGCACCAGCTCGGGGATCAGCGCGGAGAACACCGGCCAGCGCATGGCCAGGCCGATGCCGTTGGCAAACACCAGGGCCAGCAGCAGATAGGGCGTCAGCCGGCCCGAGAGCACGGCCAGGCACAGCAGCAGCGCCACGGCAGCCACCCAGAACTGGGTGACGATGAAGTAGCGGCGCCGGTCCAGGATATCGGCCAGTGCCCCGCTGGGCAGGGCCAGCAGCAGCACCGGCAAGGTGGAGGCCGACTGCACCAGCGCCACCAGCACGGGCGAGGTGGTCAGCGATGTCATCAGCCAGGCGGCCGCCACATCGTTCATCCACATGCAGATATTGGCCGTCATCCAGATCATCCACAGCATGCGGAAGGTGGGTGTGGCCAGCGGCGTCCAGAGGCCCGGGGCCGCGGCAGGCGGCGCGCCGCCGTCATGCATGGCCGAGGGATCTTCCAGCAGCTTGCCTGCAGGGACCTGGCCGGATTCTGAAATTATTGGATTTTGGGGAGCGCGTGCTGCGGAATCATCGTGGGCCATGGGACACGATTCTGTAGCAGGAAAGTTGTGCTGACAAATACGTAGTTTCTCAAACCTGCCCGGCTCGGCGCCCAGTGCTGCTCATGCGCTGAATGCTATTGATAAGTGAGCTTTCAGCGCTTGATGAACAAGGATTTCAATATGGATTGAGTCTGCATTTGCGATGAACCAAAGCGGCACATGCTTCACTTTTGAGTGCCGCCGGCCTGGCGCAGGCAACACTCAGGCGGCACTCAGGCGTGCGTCAGCGTGCTGGGCAGCGGCAGCGCGCTGCTGGACTTCACTTCGCCCAGCGAAAAAATCGTGTGCACGTCTTTGACGTTGGGCAGGCGCAGCAGCACATTGCGCACAAAACCGGAAAAGCTCTCCAGATCCCTGGCAACGACCTGCAGCTCGAAGGTGCCCGCGCCGCTGATGTAGTGGCAGGTGGTGACCTCGGGCAGCAGGCGAATGGCTTCCTCCATGCGCAGCGTGATGTCGGCCGTGTTCTGTGCGGCATCCACGCGCACAAAGGCCAGCACGCCCAGGCCCAGCTTGTGGCGGTCCAGCGTGGCGTGATAGCCGGTGATGTAGCCCGACTCCTCCAGCGCGCGCACGCGCCGCCAGCAGGGCGCGGCGGACAGGCCCACGCGCTGGGCCAGCTCGGCATTGGTAAGGCGCCCATCCATCTGCAGCTCATTCAGGATGGCCCAGTCGAAGCGATCAAGTTGATTCATGAGCCGCAATTTACAGCAAGATTCTTTCAAAAACTAGGTTAATCCCGGCAATAAAAAGAAAGCTCTATTCAGTGCGTTTTCCGTAAACTTTGCTCAAACAACTTGCGTTCCGTGCCTCTGGCGCAGGAATGCCCAAAGCAATATGCTGCTCTGGTAGCCATCAGCTGCCACGGGTGGTCACCCACATGGAGACAAGCCATGAATGCCCCTTTGCCCGATGAAGTCCGTCGTGCCCTGGAGTCTGTGACTCTGGACGACAAATATTCCCTGGCCCGCGGCCGCGCCTTTATGAGCGGCGTGCAGGCCCTGGTCCGGCTGCCCATGCTGCAGCGCCTGCGCGATGCGCAGGCCGGGCTCAATACCGCCGGCTTCATCAGCGGCTATCGCGGCTCGCCCCTGGGCACCTACGACCAGTCTCTGTGGGCCGCCAAAAAGCATATGGAGGCGAATCACATCGTCTTTCAGCCCGGTGTGAACGAAGAGCTGGGCGCCACGGCCGTCTGGGGCACGCAGCAGCTCGATCTCTACCCCGAAACCAAGAAGTTCGACGGTGTCTTCGGCATCTGGTATGGCAAGGGGCCGGGCGTGGACCGCTGCTCCGACGTGTTCAAGCACGCCAATATGGCGGGCACGGCCAGGCATGGCGGCGTGATTGCGATCGCGGGCGACGACCACATCAGCAAGTCCTCCACGGCCGCGCACCAGAGCGACCACATCTTCAAGGCCTGCGGCACGCCGGTGTTCTTCCCCAGCAATGTGCAGGACATCCTGGACATGGGCCTGCATGCCTTTGCCATGAGCCGTTTCTCGGGTCTGTGGTCGGGCATGAAGACGATCCAGGAGGTGGTGGAGTCCTCCTCCTCGGTCCTGGTGGACCCGGATCGCGTCAACATCATCCTGCCCGAAGACTTTCAGATGCCGGACGGCGGCCTGCATATCCGCTGGCCCGATCCGCCGCTGGAGCAGGAAGCGCGGCTGATGAACTACAAGTGGTATGCGGCCCTGGCCTATGTGCGCGCCAACAAGCTCAACCACAACGTGATCGAGGGCCCCAACGACCGCTTCGGCATCATCGCCAGCGGCAAGGCCTATAACGACACGCGCCAGGCCATGGCCGATCTGGGGCTGGACGAGGACACCTGCCGCCAGCTGGGCATCAGGCTGCACAAGGTCAACGTGGTCTGGCCGCTGGAGGCCACGATCACTCGCGATTTCGCACGCGGCCTGCAGGAGATTCTGGTGGTCGAGGAAAAGCGCCAGGTCATCGAATACCAGATCAAGGAAGAGCTCTACAACTGGCGCGACGACGTGCGCCCCAATGTGGTGGGCAAGTTCAGCGACGAGCATGGCGGCGAATGGTCGCTGCCCAACCCCAGCACCGACTGGCTGCTGCGCCCCACGGCCGATCTGACCCCCGCCATCATTGCGCGCGCCATTGCCCAGCGCCTCAAAAAGCTGGGCGTGCCCGAGCATGTGCAAACGCGCATGCAGCAGCGTCTGGCCGTGCTTGACGCCCGCGAAGCGGCGATCAAGGCCGCCAAGGAGGTCTCCACGGGCGACCGCACGCCCTGGTTCTGCAGCGGCTGCCCGCACAACACCTCGACACGCGTGCCCGAAGGCTCGCGCGCCGTGGCCGGCATCGGCTGCCATTACATGACCACCTGGATGCCCGATCGCCGCACCAGCACCTTCACGCAGATGGGCGGCGAGGGCGTGACCTGGGTGGGCCAGGCGCCTTTCACCAAGGAAGCCCATGTCTTCGCCAACCTGGGCGACGGCACCTACTTCCACAGCGGGCTGCTGGCGATACGCCAGAGCATTGCGGCCGGCACCAACATCACCTACAAGGTGCTCTACAACGACGCGGTGGCCATGACGGGCGGCCAGCGCGTGGGCGAGCGGCCCGAAGGCCATTCGGTGCTGCAGATCATGAACAGCCTGCTCTCCGAGGGCGTGGGCAAGCTGGTCATCGTCACCGACGCGCCCGAGAAATACGATGGCGTGAAGCTGGGCGAGGGCGTGACCGTGCACCACCGCGACGAGCTGGATGCGATCCAGCGCCAGTTCCGCGAGCTCAAGGGCTGCACGGCCATCATCTACGACCAGACCTGCGCCACCGAAAAGCGCCGCCGCCGCAAACGCGGCACGCTTTCCACGCCCGACAAGACCGTGGTCATCAACGAGCTGGTCTGCGAGGGCTGTGGCGACTGCTCGGTGCAATCCAACTGCCTGTCGGTGGAGCCCGTGGAAACCGATTTCGGGCGCAAGCGCCGCATCAACCAGAACAGCTGCAACAAGGACTATTCCTGCGTCAAGGGCTTCTGCCCCAGCTTCGTCACCGTCGAGGGCGGTCAGCTCAAGAAGCCCAAGCAGGAGAAGAAGGGCAGCCTGGAAGCCCTGCCCAACATTCCCGAGCCCGTGCTGCCCGTGGCCGAGCAGGCCTGGGGCATCGTGGTGGCCGGTGTCGGCGGCACGGGCGTGATCACCATCGGTTCGCTGCTGGGCATGGCCGCACACCTGGAAGGCAAGGGCGTGGTCACGCAGGATGCTGCGGGCCTGGCGCAAAAAGGCGGCTCCACCTGGAGCCATATCCAGATCGCCAACCGCGCCGATGCCATCTACACCACCAAGGTGGACATGGCCAAGGCCGATCTGGTCATCGGCTGCGACCCCATCGTGGCGGCCACGCCCACCACCTTGTCCGTGATGCAGCCGGGACGCACCTATGTGGCGCTCAACAGCCATGCCGCGCCCACTGCCACCTTCGTGGGCAACCCCGACTGGCAGTCGCCGGCCGCACGCTGCGCCACGGCGCTGGCCGAGGCCGTGGGTCATGGCGCCCTGGGCAGCTTCGACGCCGAGAAGGCCTCCACGGCCCTGCTGGGCGACAGCATCTACGCCAACCCCATGATGCTGGGCTACGCCTGGCAAAAAGGCAGGGTGCCGCTGAGCCATGCCTCGCTGATGCGCGCCATGGAGCTCAACGGCGTGCAGGTGGCACGCAACCAGGAGGCTTTTGAATGGGGCCGCCGCTGCGCCCATGATCTGGAGGCTGTGCGCGCTCTGTATCAGGCATCGCAGGTGATCCAGTTCGTCAAGAAGCCGTCGCTGGAGGAAATGCTGGACAAGCGTGTGGAGTTCCTCACGGCCTACCAGAACGCGGCCTATGCCCAGCAGTACCGCGACTTCGTGGCCAAGGTGCGCGCGGCGGAAGAGCCGCTGGCCCAGGGCACGCGCCTGTCCCAGGCCGTGGCGCGCTATCTGTTCAAGCTGATGGCGTACAAGGACGAGTACGAGGTGGCGCGTCTGCACACCGAGGCGGCGTTCACTCAGAAGATCAGCGACATGTTCGAGGGCGACTACAAGCTCGTGCATCACCTGGCGCCCCCCGGTTTCGCCAAGAAGGACGAGCAGGGCCATCTGCTCAAAAAGTCCTATGGCCCCTGGATGCGCAAGGCCATGGGCTGGCTGGCCGGCATGAAGGGGTTGCGCGGCACGGCGCTGGATCCCTTCGGCCGCACCGAGGAGCGACGCACCGAGCGTGCCTTGATCGTCGAATACCGCCAGTGCATCGAAACCCTGCTGACGGGTTTGACGACCGACAAGCTGGCGCTGGCCGTGGAGATCGCCTCCATCCCCGAAGACATTCGAGGCTACGGCCATGTGAAGGAGCACCATCTGGCGGCCGCGCGCATCAAGTGGCAGACGCTGATGACTCGCTGGAATGGCTCGGCTGCACCCGCTGCGCCAGCGGTCAAGCTGTTGGCAGTGAACTAATTGCGCCGAAGTGCATCACAACAAGGCCGGGGCAACCCGGCCTTTGTATTCATGGCCAGAGGCGCGACGCTGGCGGCACTATCTGATTGATAGCTGCAAACGCATGTATTTACTGATATTCAAATATAAAACAGTCAGAAAACAATGCAAGCAATGCGCTGATAGCTATGTTTTTTGTGGGCATTGTTGATGTGGGACGGGAGGTCCGCATCGCATCAGGGAATGCCTGTGCTGCGCGGCTGCCCATGCCAATCTTGGGTACAAGCCAGCCGAATACAATGTCCCGCTGACCTGGCGAGATCGTGCAAGTGCGCGCCTGCCGGGACCTATTCCTGACAAATTCACTCTTTCGGAGTCTTTTTCGTGTTCATTTCTTCTGCTTTCGCCCAGACCGCTCCTGCCGCCGCTGCTGAAGGCGGCTTCATGGGTTCGCTCACCGGCATGCTGCCTCTGGTGCTGATGTTCGTGGTGCTGTACTTCGTGATGATTCGTCCCCAGATGAAGCGCCAGAAGGAACACCGCTCCATGATCGACGCGCTGGCCAAGGGTGATGAAGTGGCAACCGCCGGCGGCATCATCGGCACCGTGACCCGCATGGCCGAGCAATTCATCTACATCGAAGTGGCATCCGGCGTGGAAGTCCAGATCCAGCGCTCTGCTGTGGTGCAGGTGCTGCCCAAGGGCACGGCCAAGTAAGCCTGTCTGCTGTGGATTTTGAGGGGTACGGCGCTCGAACAGAGTGCGCGTACCCGTTGTGCGTTGCTGTAAAACAAAGAGCGCGATCATGAACCGATACCCGGTCTGGAAGTACGCGATCATCGTGATCGCGCTGCTGGTGGGGGTGCTCTACACCCTGCCCAATTTCTTTGGTGAAGCGCCTGCCGTGCAGGTGTCCTCGGCCAAGTCCACCGTCAAGGTGGACAACGCTGTGCTGCAAAAGGTGGAGTCCGCCTTGAACGCGGCCAGCGTCAAAGCCACATCGATGTCGCTGGAAGGCACTTCGGTGCGCGCCCGCTTCGATACGCCTGATGAGCAGCTCAAGGCCAAGGACGTCATCCAGAAGGCCCTGATCTCCGACCCCACCGACCCCTCCTACATCGTGGCGCTGAACCTGGTGTCGCGCTCGCCCGACTGGCTCACGGCCATCGGCGCCAAGCCCATGTATCTGGGCCTGGACCTGCGCGGCGGCGTGCACTTCATGCTGCAGGTGGACATGGCAGCGGCCCTGACCAAGAAGGCCGAGAGCTATGCGGGCGATCTGCGCTCTTCGATGCGTGACAAGAACATCCGTCACGGCGGTGTCAGCCGCGACGGCAACAACGTCACCATCCGCGTGCGCGACGAAGCCACGCTGACGGCGGCGCGCAACCTGATCGCGGACCAGTTCCCCGATCTGGCGGCTACTTCCTCGCCCGATGGCACGGGCTTCAAGCTGGTGGCCTCGATCAAGCCCGAGGCCCTGCGCAAGGTGCAGGAGCAGGCGCTCAAGCAGAACATCGTCACGCTGCATAACCGTATCAACGAACTCGGCGTGGCCGAGCCCGTGATCCAGCAGCAGGGCCTGGACCGCATCGTGGTGCAACTGCCTGGCGTGCAGGACACGGCCAAGGCCAAGGACATTCTGGGCCGTACCGCCACACTGGAAGTGCGCATGGTGGACGAGTCCGCCGAAGCGCGTGCTGCCGAGATGGGCTCCGGCCCCGTGCCTTTCGGCTCCGAGAAATATCTGGACCGCAACGGCCAGAGCATCATCGTGCAAAAGCAGGTGACGCTGACCGGCGAGAACCTGACGGATGCCCAGCCCGGCTTTGACAGCCAGACCCAGGAGCCCACCGTCAACCTGACGCTGGACGCCAAGGGCGCGCGCATCTTCAAGGACGTGACGCGCGAGAACGTGGGCAAGCGCATGGCCATCATCCTGTTCGAAAAGGGCAAGGGCGAAGTGGTGACGGCTCCCGTGATTCGCGGTGAAATCGGCGGCGGCCGCGTGCAGATCTCGGGTCGCATGACTACGGCTGAAGCCAACGACACCTCGCTGCTGCTGCGCGCCGGTTCGCTGGCCGCGCCCATGGAGATCATCGAGGAATACACCATCGGCCCAAGTCTGGGTGCCGACAACATCGACCGCGGTATTCACTCCGTGGTCTGGGGCATGGTGGCTGTTGCTGCCTTCATGTGTGTCTATTACATGCTGTTCGGCGTGATCTCCACGATCTCTCTGGGCATCAACGTATTGCTGCTGCTGGCCATTCTGTCCATGCTGCAGGCCACGCTGACCCTGCCCGGCATTGCCGCCATGGCGCTGGCGCTGGGTGTGGCCATCGACTCGAACGTGCTGATCAACGAGCGCATTCGCGAAGAGCTGCGTGCCGGTGCTTCGCCCCAGGCGGCGATTCATGCCGGTTACGAGCATGCCTGGCACACCATCCTGGACTCGAACGTGACCACCCTGATTGTGGGTCTGGCACTGCTGGCCTTTGGTTCTGGTGTGGTGCGTGGCTTTGCCGTGGTGCACTGCATCGGCATTCTGACCAGCATGTTCTCGGCGGTGTTCTTCTCGCGTGGTCTGGTCAATCTCTGGTACGGCGGTCGCAAGAAGCTCAAGAGCCTCGCCATCGGTCAGGTCTGGAAGCCTGAGGGTGAGGGTCACCGTTCCGTGGCCGGCCGCGGCGGCAACAACTAAGGAGGAAGATCATGGAGTTCTTCCGCATCAAAAAAGACATTCCGTTCATGAAGTACGCGTTGGTCTTCAACGCGATTTCCTTCATCACCTTTGCGCTGGCCGTTTTTTTCCTGTTCTCGCGCGGCCTGCATCTGTCCGTGGAGTTCACGGGCGGTACGGTCATGGAAGTGGCCTATACCCAGCCCGCCGACATCGGCAAGGTGCGTGAAACCGTTTCCAAGCTCGGCTATGCCGATGTGATCGTGCAGAATTTCGGTACATCCAAGGATGTGATGATTCGTCTGCCCGTGCAAAAGGGCGTGACGACTGCTCAGCAAAGTGAGCGGGTGATCACTGCACTGAAGGCCGAGGATGCAGAGGTCACGCTGCGCCGCACCGAGTTTGTCGGCCCGCAGGTGGGCGATGAGCTGATGCACAACGGCCTGATGGCGCTGGGCATGGTGGTGCTGGGCATCATCATCTATCTGGCCTTCCGCTTCGAGTGGAAGTTCGGTGTGGCGGCCATCATTGCCAACTTGCACGACGTGATCATCATCCTGGGCTTCTTCGCCTTCTTCCAGTGGGAGTTTTCGCTCTCCGTGCTGGCAGGCGTGCTGGCCGTGCTGGGTTACTCGGTCAATGAGTCCGTGGTGATTTTTGACCGTATCCGAGAGGCCTTCCGCAAGTTCCGCAAGCTCAGCACCCACGAGGTGATCGATCACGCCATCACGTCGACCATGAGCCGGACCATCATCACTCACGCTTCGACCGAAGCCATGGTGCTGTCCATGTTCTTCTTTGGCGGCCCCAGCCTGCATTACTTTGCGCTGGCGCTGACGATCGGTATCTTGTTCGGTATCTATTCTTCGGTGTTCGTGGCGGCTGCCATTGCCATGTGGCTGGGCGTCAAGCGCGAAGATCTGGTCAAGGCTCCAGCCAAGCCCGGGTCGCAAGATCCCAACGATCCCAACGCGGGAGCCGTGGTCTGACGCTTTGACCATTGCGGCGGGTGCATAACTGCTTCTGCCGCCATTACACTTACGGAATGGCTCTCTCGCAGTCTTCCTCCACCGCGCCTGCGGCCCCGCAACAGCTGGGCTGGCAGGCGCGCTTGCGTTGGGTCCATGGCATTTGTCAGGGCCTGCCCAAGGTCGCTCAGCAACTGGATGAATTCCTCTCCAACCAGAGCAGTGCCGTCTCCACTGCCAAGGAGATGCAGGAGTGGCGCGAGGCCTGGGTTGGCTTTCAGCAGCACAAGGATGCGTGGTCGCAGGCTGGCGCTCAGGCGCTGCAGCAGGCCGCGCGCAAGCCGCCCTCTGGCAGTTCGGAGAGCAACTCGTCGGGCTCGGCTCCGCTGACCTTCGAGCTGCTCAGCGACGAGGTCGTCGAAAACAAGATTCTTGCCTCCCGCATGGCCTTGGCCATGGGAGAGACGCTGCAGCCCGGTTTCGAGGCCATGCGTCTGCGTATCCAGGCACTGGAGGGCCATGAACTGGCCTCCCAGGACATGTTCCGTGCAGAGACCATCTGCCTGCATCTGGTCGAGCAATGGCTGGGCAGCGGCATGGAGCGCAAGCATTTGCTCAGGGCCGTGGAGCCCCTGCAGAATGCGCTGGCACCGCTGATGGAGTCCGAGTACAGCATCCTTCACAAGCTGCTGGATGCCAAGGGCGTCAGCAAGGCCCAGGATGCTCCGTTGCGCGTGCGACGTACCGAGGGCGGCCCGTCCACCGGGGCCATGCATCTGGGCGCCAGCAGTGGCTATGGCAATGCATCCGATGCGGGCTGGGCCAACTCTGCCATGCAGTACATGCCGGCCGGTATGGCTGCCGGCCTGGGCGCCGGGCCTGGGATGGCTCCGGGCATTGCCCTGCCGCCAGGCGCCAGCGCCGGCCTGGGCATGCTGGCGCGGGCGCGACATCGCGCGCTGGATGCCATGAATCAGCTGCGCCAGGTGCTGAGCCAGCCTGCGGTCGGCATGCCAGGTCTGATGCCCGGCGCACCTGTCGTTCCCATGCCTCCGGCGTCTGCCGCTTTGGCGCAGGCGCTGCAGGAGCAGCAACAGCTGATGGCGGCCGAGCTCCAGGCCCAGTATCCGGCGGGGGCCGGCTCGGCCATGGTCATGGCCATGCCTGCCATGGACTACAGCCCGGCGGCGATCGGCCAGTTGGTCAATCTGGTGCGCGAGCGCTCGGCTGACTGGAAGCAAAAGGCCGAGACCAAGAGCGAGAAGGCGACCATCGAGGTGGTGGCGCTGATGTTCCAGAGCATTCTTTCGGAAGACCGTCTGCCGCCGTCCATTCGCGTGTGGTTCGCGCGCCTGCAGGTCCCGGTTTTGCGCGTGGCCCTGGCCGAGCCGCAGTTCTTCAGCGATCTCAACCACCCGGCGCGCAAGCTGATCGACCGCATGGGCTCCTGCGTCATGGGCTTTGATGCCAGCAGCATCAATGGCAATGCGCTGGAGACCGAGATCCGCCGTGTGGTTCAGGTGATAGAGCAGTACCCTGAAACCGGGCAGAAGGTCTTCGCCCTGGTGCTGCGCGAGTTCGAGGAATTCCTCACCAGGCACTTTGCCCAGAATCGGTCCACGGCCAAGATCACCAGTGTGGCTCAGCAGGTGGAGCAAAAGGAGACGCTGGCCATCCAATACACCATAGAGCTGCGCAATATGCTCACCGACATGCCGGTGCGCGAAGAGGTGCGAGACTTTCTCTTCAAATCCTGGGCCGATGTGCTGGCCATGGCCACCGTGCGCTATGGCGCCAAGGATGCGCGGGCCATGCGCCTCAAGCAGGCGGCCAGCGAGCTGGTCTGGTCGGCCAGCGCCAAGCCGTTGCGTCAGGAGCGTGCGCGTGTCATCCAGGGCTTGCCGACCTTGCTGCAGACCTTGCGTGAAGGACTGGAGCTGGTGAGTGTGACGGGCGATGCACAGTCGACCGCGATCAAGGTGTTGACCGATACGCTGGCACAGGCCTTCATGTCCAAGACGGCAGCCATTCCGACCGAGCGTATCGAGGCCATGGCCAAGCGCCTGGCGGAGCTGGAGAAATACATCAGCGAGGACGGCAAGCTCGACGATATGCCGCTGTCCAGCGAGAGCATAGAGCTGATGCTGGGCGTGGATGCGGGCGATCTGAACGTCATTGCCAACACGGACAGCCCGGTGGAGCCCGCCATGCTGGAGTGGGCCCAGTCGCTGGAAAGCGGTCGCTGGTTCACGCTGGACCACAATGGTGCCCGTGTACAGGTGCAATATGTCTGGCATAGCCGTCGCAAGCATCTGCATTTGTTCGCCTCGCTGGATGGACACTGCTATCTGCTGCAGGCGCAGCGCATGGCCACCTATCTTCAGGCCGGCTTGCTCGCGGTGCATGATGCCGAAGCACTGACGGTGCGCGCCACGCGCGATGCACTGCAGAAAATTCAGGCGAATCCGGAAAGACTGGCCTAAGCACCGGAGGTGCTTTGCATCCTTTCCATTTCTCTATTCGCTGCGCCAGGGAAGGGGAGCGAAACCTTCGGCGCCGAGCGGCCCTTGCTTGGCGTCGTTTGTCGGGATATGCCGGTTTTGGGGCGTCTCAGCTTTGAGCAAGTCGCTGGTAAAGGCCGCCAGGCAGGCGCGCGACCAGGCCGTCGAGCTCCAACTCCATCAGCTGCGCCTGCAAATGTGCGGCATCCCAGCCCGTGCGATCGCTCAAGGACTCCAGTGTCATCGGGTCATGGCCCAGCGCCTGCAGCAACGGGCTCTCAGGTGTCGGCGCTTTATTTTTGATAGCTTCTTGCGCTTGTCCGGCCGTGGTTGGCACGAGCTTCAGTCCTTGAAGCTCTTCGAGCACATTGTCAGCAGTTTCCACCAGCTTGGCCCCCTGGCGTATCAGCGCATGGCAACCCTTGGCCTGCGGCGCGTGGATGGAGCCGGGAATGGCAAAGACTTCACGCCCCTGCTCGTTGGCCAGACGGGCCGTGATCAGCGAGCCAGACTGCAAGGCGGCTTCCACGACCAGGGTGCCTTGCGACAGGCCGGAGATGATGCGGTTGCGCTGAGGGAAATGCCTGGGCAAGGGCTCGCTGCCCAGCGGGTATTCGCTGATGATCAGCCCATGGAGCGCAATTTGCTGCGCCAGTTTGGCGTGCGCGCGCGGATAGACCTGATCGAGTCCGGTGCCGACGACGGCAATTGTGCAGGGGTTAGGGCCTGAGCGGGCCCGGAGTGCTCCCTCATGGGCGGCTGCATCGATGCCGCGTGCCAGGCCTGAGACTATGCACAGCCCTTGCTCGGCCAGTGCCTGCGCCATGCTACGTGCATTGATGACGCCCTGGGCTGACGGATTGCGACTGCCCACCATGGCCAGGGTGGCGGGATAGGGGAACCAGGGGCGGGCAGATGCCAGCAGCGTCGCTGGACCTTGGACAAACAGCAGCAGGGGCGGATCTTCGGTCTGCAGCAGGCAGTCCGGATATTGAGAGTTGCCCAGATGGATCACGGTGTGCAAGGTACCCGGCGCGGGCGAGGCCAGCCATCGAGCCAGTGTGCTGCAATGCTTTTCCCAGTCTTTCGGGAGCTCTGTCAGAGCCTTGATCTGAGTCTGAGTGGCGCATTCAGCCCATGTTGACAGCGGCAGCTGCCAGACCGCGTCTGCACTACCGGCGCTGGCCAGCAGGCGGCGTGCCGTGGCGCGTCCAAGACCCGGTGTCAGCAGCAGGCGCAGCCAGGCCAGAGTTTCGGCATCGGGCAGGGCATGGTGCGCATCTTGCGAAGGGGGCGACACCATGCTCACGCTCCATTCAGGGCAGGGGTGACTGCAGGCCGTCGCCCACAATCACTCCGCGCCGGGCCGTGGTGATGAGCGCGTAGGAAACCCGGTCAAACACCTTGAAGACCATGGCATAGCCATTGGCCTCATCGGGCAGCTTCACCCGGTCACGGCTGGGACTGGTCTTGTCCACGATGACATTGCCCTTGCTGACGAGTTCCAGCACCGTACCGACATCCATGCCTTCGCGAGCCCCCTTGTTGATGGCAATGACCTGGTTCTGAGCCGCGTTGTAGCCCACCGAGTCGCCGTAGATGGAGACCACGGCGGCATCCACCGCTTGGCGCGGGGCATGGGGCACATAGCTCAGATACTGCTGCTCGGGCGAGGGCAGCAGACGGTCGCCGGCGCGGATTTCGTTCTTGGAGCGGATGATGTCCACTGTTCCAGGCGCGGTCTGTACAGGCTGGCCTGGCGCGGACTCAAGCAATGTTTCACTACGTGCCACGGTGGCACTGCCCAGGTACTTGGCCTCGTAGCCCAGGATTTCCCCGGTGACGGGATCCTTGAGGGGCGTGGCATCTCGGAAGATGCGGTAGCTCGCGGGCTGGCCTTTGCCGGTGGTGACCAGCGCGCCGCCGGAGTTGCGCACATAGGCGCGATCGCCATTGGCCATGAGCACGCGCTTGTCCTGGGTGGCGATGATGCGCGGTGCCTGTGCCAGGGCCTGGCTGTCCACCACCAGCGGCTCGGCCAGGAAGGGCTCGATCAGATGCGGCGGCAGCGTGGGCAGGGCCAGGTCGTTCAGCGACGATTCACGCGTTTGCGGCGACAGACGCACTACCTCGGAATCTCCGTTGGGGGCCGTGGTCGACAGGCGGGCATAGCCGTTGCTGCGCACCAGATAGAGCACCTGGCCAGGGTAGATCAGATGAGGGTTGGCGATGCTGGAGAGGTTCATGCCCCAGAGTTCGGGCCAGCGCCAGGGCTGGCGCAGATACATGCCCGAGATGCCCCATAGTGTGTCGCCGCGCTTGACGGTGTATTGCGCGGGAGCGTTGGGCGCCAGTTCGTTCTCGGGGATGCCTTGCTGAGCGACTTGCTGTGCGGTGGAGCGCTGGGTGGCGGTCACAGGATAGCTTTGGGCATGGACCGAAGTCAGGGCTGCAAGCAATGTGGCTCCAATGCTCAAGGCCCGTGCAGTGGCAAATGCGGTCATGAAATTCCTTCTGGCGGGATTCGTTTGCTGCAGCGTCCCTCGCGTCGCCGCACTGTGGCCGATCTTGGCATAGCCAGCCAACAAGTCTTACAAATGTGTCGAAATTCTCGATGCAAGGCCTCGATAGATCAATGTTTATTGAGGGCGTGACAAGCGTTTGGCGTCAAATGTTGGGACAATAACGACAGATTTACCGACACACCATGGCCATTCTTCCCATCCTCTGCTATCCCGATCCCCGTCTTCACAAGGTCGCCAAGCCCGTGGCGCAGGTGGATGAGCGCATCCAGACTCTGGTGAAAGACATGCTCGAGACCATGTATGACGCCCAGGGCATCGGCCTGGCCGCGACGCAGATCGATGTACATGAGCGCGTCATCGTGATTGACGTGTCCGAGAAGCGCAACGAGCCCATGGCGTTGATCAACCCTGAGATTCTCTGGGCCAGCGAGGAAAAGCAGCTGGGCGAGGAAGGCTGCCTGTCCGTGCCCGGCATCTACGACGGCGTGGAGCGCTCCATTGCCGTCAAGGTCAAGGCCCTGGATGAGCGCGGCAACAGCCGCGAGATCGACGCCGAAGGCATGCTGGCCATCTGCATCCAGCATGAGATGGATCACCTGCTGGGCAAGGTGTTTGTCGAATACCTCTCGCCGCTGAAGCGCAATCGCATCAAGACCAAGCTGGTCAAGGCCCAGAAGCAAGCCCTGAGGGCCTGATCGGAGTCCCATGTCACTGCCTCGCCTGCAAACACTGTTGACTGCCAGTCTGCTGACGTTGGGTTTGGCGGGTTGTATGGTGCCCCAGTGGCAAAAGCCCGGCATGCCTCAGGCCGAGGTAGAAAAAGGCATGGGCAAACCCACTTTGGTCGTGCCTCTGCCAGACGGCGGCCAGCGCCTGGTCTATAGCCAGCAGCCGGCCGGCCAGCAGGTCTATCACATGGATTTCGATGCCCGGCACAAGCTGGTGCGCGTGGAGCAGGTGCTGGATACGGCGCACTTTTTTGCGCTGCGCAATGGCGTGGACACCCGCGACGATGTCTATCGCATGTTCGGCCCGCCCGCCATAGTCGAGGGGGTCTACAGCTTCAAAGGCGACATCTGGACCTACCGTTTTCTGGACAATACCTTTGCTCGGCGTGCCCATGTGCACATAGACCCGCAAGGAGTGGTTCAGAAGGTCATGTTCACCGATGAGAGCATGTACCTCCGAGAGCCGCACCGTTGAAGACTTGGCAGCCGGCGGCTGCCTTTTTAATTTGTGAGTCCCATGAAAGTCATTTTTGCCGGCACGCCCGAATTTGCGCGCGTGGCCCTGGAGAGTCTGCTGGCTGCAGGTTTTGAAGTTCCGCTGGTGCTGACGCAGCCGGATCGTCCCGCCGGGCGCGGCATGAAGCTGCAAGCCTCTCCCGTCAAGCAGTGCGCCTTGGAGCATGGCATTGCAGTGGCCCAGCCGCTGAGCCTGCGTCTGGACGGCAAATATCCCGAAGACGCCGCTGCCGCCAAGGCCGCTATCGATGCCGCTCAGGCCGATGTGATGGTGGTGGCTGCCTATGGCCTGATCCTGCCCCAATGGGTGCTCGATACGCCGCGCCTGGGTTGCCTGAACATTCATGCCAGCCTGCTGCCGCGCTGGCGCGGTGCAGCGCCGATTCATCGCGCCATCGAGGCCGGTGACGCCGAAACCGGCGTCACCATCATGCAGATGGATGCCGGCCTGGATACCGGCGATATGTGTGTGATCGAGCGCCTGCCGATTGCTGCGCACGATACCACGGCCAGTCTGCACGACAAGCTGGCCGCGCTGGGCGGCCGCCTGATTGTGGAAGCGCTGGAAATGGCGGCCTGCGGAGGTCTCAGTCGCACGCCGCAGCCTGCCGATGGAGTGACCTATGCCCACAAGATCGAGAAGGCGGAGAGCCTGATCGACTGGAGAGAAAGCGCCGATGTCATTGCGCGCCGCCTGCGTGCCTTCAATCCCTTCCCCGGCGGCGCCACCAGCCTGGGTGGTGAAGCCATCAAGGTCTGGGAAGCAGAGGCCCAACAAGGCAGCGGCGCGCCCGGCTGCGTGCTGTCAGCCGATGCCCGCGGCGTGCGCGTGGCCTGTGGTAGCGGCGTGCTCAATATGACGCTGCTGCAGCGCGCGGGTGGCAAACGCCTGGCCGCAGGCGATTTTCTGCGCGGTTTCGAGCTGCCCGCAGGCGCGCAACTGGGTGAGGGTGCTGGCGAGATATGACGGATATGGCGCTCACGCTGGGCCAGCGTGCGAAATCGATAGTCAGGGATCCGTTTTTCTGGGTCGGCTCCAAAGAGATGGGCGGCACTGCTCTGGGCATTGCCGCCTGGGGTCTGGTGACCGGCGTGGCCATGGTCAAAAGCGGTCTGTCCGTTCCCCTGGCGCTGCTCATGGGTTTGACTGTCTATGCGGGCAGTGCCCAGCTGGCCGTGCTGCCGCTGATGGCCGTGGGAGCTCCGCTGTGGGTGGTCTGGTTCACCGCCATCTGTGTGAACCTGCGTTTTGTGATCCTGTCCAGCATGTGGCGCAGCTATTTCGCCAACCTGAGTCTGCGTCACCGCCTGGCGGTCGCCTATTTCAGCGGCGATGTGATTTTCGTGAACTTCATGCGCCGCTACCCAGAGGCCAGGCCGCAGCCCGAGCAACTGCCCTATTTCTGGGGGGCGGCGCTGACCAACTGGCTGGCCTGGCAGATCCCGTCCACGCTGGGCATTTTCCTGGCCGACCAGATTCCCTTGTCCTGGGGGCTGGGCTTTGCCGGCGTGCTGGCTCTGTTGGGCGTGCTGCTGTCCATGCTCAAGGACCGCGCAACCTGGGTGGCCTCCATCGTGGCCTGTACGGCAGCCGTGGCGGCCTTTGCGCTGCCGCTCAAGCTCAATATCCTGGTGGCGATCGCCGCCGCCGTGGCTGCAGGCCTGACGGCCGAGCAGCTGCAAAAGCATGCCAGCCAGCTGCCTGCGGTGAAGAATGAGGAGGAGCGGTAATGATGAGCAGTTTCTGGGTCATCGTTGCCTGTGTTGGTCTGGCCCTCATCACGCTGATCACGCGTGCTTTCTTCATGATCCCCGAGCGTGAACTGCCGCTGCCCAACTGGCTCAAGCGCGGGCTCAAATACGCACCGTTGGCGGCCCTGGCGGCAGTGATTGCGCCCGAGATCGTGATGAGCAATGGTCAACTGATAGACAGTCTGGCCGATGCGCGATTGCCTGCGCTGGCTGCTTCGGTGGTGTATTTTTTTTACAAGCGCAGCATTCTTGGCACCATTGCTCTGGGCATGGCGATTTATCTGCCGCTGCATATCGGTCTGGGTTGGTAGCCTCAAGACCAGACAGAACAGGAGCTGCGTGCTCCTGTTTTCATATGAGCCATCGATAAAAAGGCTTGAAACCCAGTTACAGAGCGCGCTAGATGCTCCTGTTTTTGAGTCGAGTAAGCGTGTAAAAGCGATGCCTGAAAGAGGTGATCGCCCTAGAATGCAGGCAGATTTTTTGTTTTCCAACCTTTGTATGGGCGACTTTCGGAGTCGCTTTTTTGCTGCATGAACATCATCCGCTTCTCCGATCTGTGCGCCCAGGGCAAAGCCCAGGGACAACGTGTTTTCATCCGTGCCGACCTGAACGTGCCCTTGAACGACGCCGGTGAGATCACCGAAGACACGCGTGTGCGCGCTTCCGTGCCGGCCATTGAAATGGCGTTGAAGGCCGGCGCTGCCGTGATGGTCACCAGCCACCTGGGTCGCCCCACCGAAGGCGAATTCAAGCCCGAGGACTCGCTGGCCCCCGTGGCCAAGCGCCTGTCCGAGCTGCTGGGCCGCGATGTGCCCCTGGTCGCCAACTGGGTGGATGGCGTACAGATTGCTCCCGGCCAGGTCGTGCTGCTGGAGAACTGCCGTGTCAACGTGGGCGAAAAGAAAAACAAGCCCGAGCTGGCCCAGAAGCTGGCCAAGCTCTGCGACATCTTTGTGAACGATGCCTTCGGCACCGCTCACCGCGCCGAAGGCACGACCTACGGCATTGCTGAATACGCCCCCATCGCCTGCGCCGGCCCGCTGCTGTCGGCTGAGATCGATGCGCTGAACAAGGCCCTGGCTGCGCCTGCACGCCCTCTGGCCGCCATCGTGGCCGGCTCCAAGGTGTCCACCAAGCTGACCATCCTCAAGAGCCTGGCCGACAAGGTGGACCAGCTCATCGTGGGCGGCGGCATTGCCAACACCTTCATGCTGGCTGCCGGCCTGAAGATCGGCAAGAGTCTGGCCGAGCCCGATCTGGTGGCCGATGCCAAGGCCGTGATCGACGCCATGGCTGCCCGTGGTGCCAATGTGCCCGTGCCCACCGATGTGGTCACCGCCAAGACCTTTGCTGCCGACGCCGTGGCCACCGTCAAGAAAGCCTCCGAAGTGGCAGACGACGACATGATTCTGGACATCGGTCCCGAAACCGCAGCCCTGCTGGCCGAGCAGCTCAAAAAGGCCGGCACCATCGTCTGGAACGGCCCCGTGGGCGTGTTCGAGTTCGATCAGTTTGCCAATGGCACCAAGGTCATCGCTCAGGCGATTGCCGAGTCACCCGCCTTCAGCATTGCCGGCGGCGGTGATACTCTGGCCGCCATTGCCAAGTACGGCATTGAAAAGGATGTGGGCTACATCTCTACTGGCGGCGGCGCCTTCCTGGAAGTGCTGGAGGGCAAGAAGCTGCCCGCCTTCGAGATCCTTGAAAAGCGCGCCAACGGCTGATTTTTTGAAATAGGTCTCTAACCTATATGGCTAGAGCCATATCAGCTATCAAAAAAGGATCGACTAGTCGATCCTTTTTGCTTTGACGCGGATGAAGATGCAGACACTTTGGGGAAGTAAAAGTAACTCCGCACCGCAAGTGATTGGCGGGACTGTCAGAGTCGCTTAGCATTCAGCCTGCGTTGATGGTGAGCCATGGCGCGCTATGAATTTCTTTTGCCCTGAGCGGCCGGGATGTGTATCCGGATTTGTCCACCCGGATGACATGCGGCGTTCGCGTTCTACCCACTGCTTATGTTCGCTTCAACACCTCAGGATTTGTCGGCGCTGATCCAGGCGATGACGACCTCGGTTGCCACCGATACCGCCCAAAACGTGCTCAGTGCCGCTCAATGGGAGCTGTTGGCGCCGTATCTGCAGCCGATCAATCTGGCGGCCAGCGAGGTGTTGTTTGCCGAAGGGGCGCTGGATCGCAATCTGTATCTGGTGGAGTACGGCTCGCTGAGCGTGCATTACCAGGATTCGAAGGAAAGAATCCGCCTGGCCTTGGTGGGACCGGGGGCGATTGTGGGGGAGGGAGCCTTCTTCGCCCATCGACCACGCAAGGCCACGGTGCAGGCCGCAGCGCCCAGCCGTCTATGGTGTCTGACGGCGCTGCGTTACTCCGAAATTGCCAATCGCCAGCCTGCTCTGGCCCTGGCGCTGCTGACCATGGCAGGCCAGGTGCTGGCCCGCCGCGCGGGAGACAGTCGCCGCCGGGTGGCCAGCACCTGAGTGAAGATTTTTTGTGTTTCGACCGGGCCGGGTGCTTGATCCACGTCGGACAAAGGCTAATATTTCGGTAAATGTCACGAGCTGCTCCAGACCTGGAGGCAGAATGTGTCTTGTTGTAAATCCTGCTTGTTCGAGTGTGCTCATGTCCCTGTTCCGATGGTTTTCTCGCGGGCCTCGCCGAGAAGGTAGCACGCAAGCACCGCGCCACCAGGATGATCCCGTAGCGCGTCAGTCGCAGCGCCGTGAGCGCTCTGCCAGACGCGAGCAGTTGTACGTCATCGTGCGCGAAGCCATGGTCAGGGTCGGCATTCTCTCTGCCGGCTACAAATTCAAGGTGCTCTCGCTAGACAGCGTTGGTCAGCGCTTTGTCGTGATGGTGGATCTGGCTCCTGCATACGCTGCGGATGCTCAGCAGCAAAGACGTATCGAGGCATTGATTGCCGAGCTCGCCAGGACCCGTATGGATGCAGGGGTTCACGCCGTTTACTGGCGCGTGAACGGGCAGCTTCAAAGCGCTGCCAGCCCTGATTTTGTGCAGACGCAGTTTGACGGGGTTGTACCCCCGATGAAGGCGCCACGTCATGCTCCGATTGCGACACATTCAGGCCGTTCTTTCGAGCCCATTGACGCGCAGGAAATGGACGCGTTCAAGCAGGCTGTGGCCATGGCTGCTGCATCGCCTGCGAGTGTGCGCCCATCACGCCAGGCGCCATTGCTGGGCCCTGGCTCTGGCCATGAGGAAGGCGGCGAATTTGCCGTGTCCGGGCTGGGCTCCCTGGGCACGACGCAGTACGGAGAGCTGCGCTGATTCAGGGCTGTTGCGGGGGCTGCTCAGTGCCCGGCAAAGTCAACCAGAGTGAACAGGGGCAGGCCGCTGTCCTTGAGGTGCTTGGAGCCGCCCAGTTCCGGCAGATCCACAATTGCTGCGCCTTCCACCACGGTAGCCCCCAGCTTTTCCAGCAGTTTCTTGCCGGCCATCATGGTGCCGCCGGTGGCGATCAAATCATCAATCAGCAGCACACGGTCGCCGGACTTGACGGCATCGGTGTGCAGTTCCACGGTAGCGCTGCCGTATTCGAGCTCATAGGTTTCCTCCACCGTGGTGAAGGGCAGTTTTCCTTTTTTGCGAATGGGCACAAAGCCGACGTTGAGCTCGTGAGCGATCACTGCACCCAGAATGAATCCGCGCGCATCCAGGCCGGCCACGACGTCAGGGCGCAGCTTGGGGTCCATGTAACGGTGCACAAAGGCGTCGGTCATGATGCGAAAGACCTTGGGATCTTGCAGCAGGGGAGTGATGTCGCGGAACTGCACGCCCGGCGCAGGCCAGTCCGGAACGGTGCGGATATGGTCGCGCAGATAGTCGTTGACGCTGGTGGAAGTTTGCATGGGGCCGCCTGAGTTTTTGAATGCTCGCCAGTGTATGGGCTCGGGCCTGAAATGCGGGTCAAAGGGATGTTGCCCGCTGCCCGGCAAGCATGGGCTGGCTAAAATCCGGGCATGAATTCTGATGCTGCCAATTCGCGTCCGATCGACGCACCGCGAGCTTTGAACCTGGCCCGCGAGGCCCTGGATATAGAGGCCGCTGCCTTGCGTGCGATGTCGGCGCGCCTCAATGGCGCATTCACGGCGGTGGTTCAGCGCATTCTGCAGCTGCCGGGTCGTGTGGTGGTCATGGGCATGGGTAAAAGCGGGCATGTGGGCCGGAAGGTGGCAGCGACGCTCGCGTCCACAGGGACCCCTTCCTTTTTCGTGCACCCCGCAGAAGCCAGTCATGGTGACCTGGGCATGCTGACGCAGGACGATCTGGTGCTGGCCCTGTCCAATAGCGGCGAGACCGATGAGCTGACGGGCGTGTTGCCCGCCATCAAGCGCATGGGCGTGCCCCTGGTGGCCGTGACCGGCGGTCTGCAATCGACACTGGCCAAGCATGCAGACTGGGTGCTGGACACCCATGTCGACAAGGAAGCTTGTCCCTTGAACCTGGCTCCCACTGCCAGCACCACGGCTCAGCTGGCCATGGGAGATGCGCTGGCCGTGGCCTTGCTCGATGCCCGGGGCTTTGGTGCCGAGGATTTTGCGCGCTCGCATCCCGGAGGAGCTCTGGGTCGACGCCTGCTGACCCATGTGCGCGATGTGATGCGTCGTGGTGTCGATGTGCCCCAGGTTGTCCAGGACGTGAGCAGCGTGGACCTGATGCGTGAAATGAGTGCCAAGGGCCTGGGCTGCTCCGCTGTGGTCAACGCATCCGGTGAGCTGGTGGGGATCTTTACCGATGGTGATTTGCGCCGCTGTGTGCAAGCCGGCGTGGATCTGCGCAGCCGCACGGCGCAGGAGGTCATGCATTCCAGGCCTTTGACCATCAAGCCTGATCTGCTGGCGGTTGCTGCGGCACGCATGATGGAAGAACATGGCATTACCGCAGTGTTGGTGGCTGATGACAACCAGCGCCTGCAAGGGGTGGTGCATATTCGCGATCTGATGCGTGCCAAGGTGATTTGATGAACCGACCTGCTCTGACACCCCGCCAGCAATGGGATCCACAGCTGTTGCTCAAGGCCCAGGGAATTCGTGTGGCCTTCTTCGATGTCGATGGCGTCCTGACCGATGGCGGCCTTTACTTCTCGGGCGAGGGTGAGGTCCTCAAGCGCTTCCATACGCTGGATGGTCATGGCCTGAAAATGTTGCAAAAGGCCGGCATCACGCCGGCCGTGGTGACGGGGCGAGACTCCGCGCCGCTGCGTCTGCGCTTGAAGCAACTGGGCATTGAACATGCGCGCTTTGGCACGGAGGATAAAGTGCCGGCTGCCGAGTCCATCCTGGCTGAACTGGGTCTGCAATGGCCGCAGGCCGCCGCCATGGGGGACGACTGGCCCGATCTTCCCGTCATGCGTCGCAGCCACTTTTCCTGCGCACCCGCCAATGCCCATGACGAGGCATTGCATGTGGCGGACTGGGTCAGTGCCAAGAATGGCGGAGAGGGGGCTGTGCGGCAGTTCTGCGATCTGCTCCTGGCCGCCAATGGTGCTTATGTGTCGCTGCTTTCGGGGTATGGCTCATGAGTGGGCAATGGCGCCGTGTGGGCGACAAGGCCTCGATGTACCTCCCCGTGCTCATCATGGGCCTGCTGGCACTGGGCACCTGGTGGCTGGTGCGCAATGCTCCCAAGCCGATTGTCAGTGGCGCGGAGAAGGCCGTGCGGCACGATCCGGACTATTTCCTCAAAGACTTCGTCATCAAGAATTTCGAAGCATCGGGCCGCCTCAAAAATCGACTGAATGGCACGACTGGTGAGCACTTTCCCGATACCGATACGCTGGAAGTCTACGACGCACGCATGCTGAGCTTCACGCCTGATGGACGCAAGACCGTGGGCAGCTCCAACCGGGCGTTGAGCAATGGCGATGGCTCGGAAATCCAGATGTTCGGCCAGGCAGTCATTCAGCGCGAGCCGGTACCTGCAACTGCAACCCAGAAGGCTTTGCCTGTCATGCGGCTGGAGAGCGAATTCCTGCAAATCTGGCCCAATGACGAGCGCGTCAGCACCAACAAGTCTGTGGTCATGACCCGTGGCAACGACAGATTTACAGGTGACAGCATGCAGTACGCGCACCTTGATCAGATTCTGCAGATGCAGGGACGAGTCAAGGGCGTCATCCAGCCCAGCCAGAAGCCATAAGCCATGGCAGGACGTGGGGCCGGACTCGTCTACATCACTGGTGCCTCCAGTGGCATAGGTCAGGCCCTGGCCTGGCACTACTACCAGCTGGGCTGGTCGATCGCCCTGGTGGCAAGACGTACCGCAGTCATGGAGCAGTGGGCGCAGTCCATGCGAATGGATGCATCCCGCTACGCCGTTTATGCTGCGGACGTCACGAACATAGCAAGTGCTTGCAGTGCTGCGAATGCATGTCTTGAGCGCCAGGGCCTGCCCGATGTTGTCATTGCCAACGCGGGTGTCAGCTGGGGCGTGGATACCTCCTTGCGCGAGGATCTTGAGGTCATGCAGCAGGTGCTGGCCAGCAACACCATGGGGCTGGCTGCAAGCTTCCAGCCGTTTATTGCACCCATGGTGCGACGCGGCTCCGGGCGTCTGGTGGGTATTTGCAGTGTGGCCGGTATTCGCGGCTTGCCCGGCCATGCTGCATATTCGGCCAGTAAAGCGGCAGCCATTGCTTACTGTGAGAGTCTGCGCGTTGAGTTGCAGAGATCCGGAGTCTCTGTGACCAGTTTATTGCCTGGCTATGTGGACACTCCGTTGACGAAAAATAATCCGTATTCCATGCCTTTTCTGCTCTCGTCCGAGGAGTTCGCAAAGCGTGCTTTTCGGGTTATCGAGCGCAAAGCCAGATATGCGATTATTCCCTGGCAGATGAGGATTGTCGGCAGCGTAATGCGGATGCTGCCCGCTTATCTGTGGGATAGATTGACTCAGGGGAAAACCAGAAAGCCCAGGCACCTAAAAAAGGATTGAGTGGAAGACATTGAGAAAATGACTATGCATTTGAATGTCTTCGAAAATAAATAAAGGCACGCTATCGTGCCTTTATTGCTGAGCTGCTAAAAGAAGCTCATTCGCCGTGGTTATTGCCACCACCGTAGCCGCCGCGACCACCGTGGCGTGGGCCTGAGCCATAGGGACTGCGGAAGCCCCCTTCGCCACGACCACCACCGCCATAGCCGCCGCCGCCATCACCGCGACCATAGCCACCACCTTCACTGCGGCCACCGTAACCGCCATCGCGATTACCGCCGCCAAAACCGCCTTCACTGCGGAAGCCGCCGCCATAACCGCCGGTGCGAGGGGGGCGGGGTTCCATGGGGCGTGCCTCATTCACGACGAGGCTGCGTCCTCCGAGTGGCTGACCATTCATGCCTTGAATGGCAGCTTGTGCTTCTGCTTCGCTGGCCATTTCCACAAAACCAAAGCCTTTGGAGCGGCCGGTGTCTCGTTCCATCATGACGCGTGCACTTGCTACGGCTCCAAACTGGCTGAACGCCTGCTCAAGATCGTTGTCACGCACACCATAAGGAAGGTTGCCGACATACAGCTTATTGCCCATTAATAACTCCTAGCTCCTCAATGCTTCAATGGCGCGATCGAATTCAGGATGTCCACTGCATATCCATGGGAAAACATGCAAAAAGTCCTGAACACTTATTCGCTTGTGAACGGGAAATCCCCGAGAAAGGAATTATGACGGAGAACAATGAAAAAAATAAATGCTCGAAAACCGCATTGCTAACGTTTAGCAACAAAAAAAGGATCCGAAGATCCTTTTTTTGTTATTGGCAATAACTGATTAGTAGCTATTGCGACGGCCGTAGCCGCCGTCGCCACGGCCACCGCCGAAGCCGCCGTCACCACGGCCACCGCCGAAACCGCCACCGCCTTCACGGCCGCCGCCGAAACCGCCGCCAAAGCCGCCGGAACGGGGAGGACGGGGTTCCATGGGACGTGCTTCGTTCACGACCAGGTCACGGCCGCCACGGTTTTGGCCGTGCAGGCCCTGGATAGCGGCTTGCGCCTCGGCATCGCTGCCCATTTCCACAAAGCCAAAGCCCTTGGAACGGCCGGTGTCGCGCTCCATCATCACCTTGGCGCTGTTCACAGTGCCGAATTCGCTGAAGCTGTCTTGCAGATCTTGGTCGCGGAAGGAATAAGGCAGATTGCCTACGTAAAGCTTGTTGCCCATGCTGGACTCCTGAAAAAACTTGAAAACGCGATGGAGCCCTAGGGAGTCAGCCTTGGATGACAACATTAGAGACGCTAACGCACTTGCCCCATCCAGAAATTGCTTTCCAGACAAAGACTCAAGCATTATGAGTCACAAGAGAAGCCGTAGTATTACGAAAAGATCAAATTTCGTGCTTGTAACAACATTGTCCTGATGGGAGTTACCCTGAAATACAAAATTTTGAATATCCAAATACGCAGATGCCTTACAAGGTTAAGCATGTAGAATGACGGCTACTTTCTTTGGGGAGTAGGCCGTTCGGCAGCCGTCTGCCGGATGCATGCGTCAACAGACTTGGGTCCTCGTGACCTATGGCGCATGCGGCACAGCGTGCAATGCGCAGTGCGACCGGCCGAGACCATTGATTACGTACCGAGAAAACCTATGAAGAGATAGGCCGGAGTCGGTGCGTGATCAATGCGTTCTGGCAACTCCGGCCGTCTATCCCCATCATGGAAGCCTTTCTCATATCCACCTCCATCGTCGCCCTGGCCGAGATGGGGGACAAGACCCAACTGCTGTCATTGGTACTGGCAGCCAAGTTCCGCAAACCCCTGCCCATCGTGGCCGGCATTTTTGCCGCGACACTGGTCAACCATGCGCTGGCCGGCGCCGTGGGCAACTGGATCACCACGATGCTAGGTCCCGACGTGCTGCGCTGGATCTTGGGGATTTCATTCATCCTCATGGCTGGCTGGATGCTGATTCCCGACAAGTTAGACGATGACGATACCGGCAATGGCGCCGGGCGTTGGGGTGTCTTCGGTACGACGCTGATGCTGTTCTTCCTGGCCGAGATGGGGGACAAGACCCAACTGGCCACGGTGGGCCTGGCCGCCAAGTACCCTCTGTCGTATTACTGGGTGGTGGCTGGCACCACGCTGGGCATGATGCTGGCCAATGCGCCGGTGGTGTGGTTTGGCGAGAAGATCACCAAGAAGCTGCCGATCAAGACGATTCATCGTGTGTGCGCCGTGATCTTCCTGGTGCTGGGTGTGGCGGCGCTCCTGACCAAAGTGTGAAACTACCAAAAGCATATCTATTCGTACAAGGCTCAAAAGGCTTGGACAGCTTTGACAGGATCCTTTTGAGTTCGGTGCAATGAATGCAGTACACTGCACTTTCACGCGCCGATTTGCCAAAGCTTGCGGGCGCTTTATAAATCCAGCTAAAGACCCGTCCGCGAAGTGACAGTACACCGACCCGGCCTCGTTTTTAGCGATGCCGGGTTTTTCATATGTCCTTCATCGCGACGCCTCAGTTCATGCATTTTGATGAGCCGCTGCCCTTGCAAAGTGGTGGCTCCATCTCCGATTACGACCTTGCCTTCGAGACCTATGGCCAGCTCAATGCCGACAAGAGCAATGCCATCGTGGTCTGTCATGCGCTCAATGCCTCCCACCATGTAGCAGGCCGCTACGAGGGCCAGCCCAAGAGCGAAGGCTGGTGGGACAACATGATCGGCCCGGGCAAGCCCGTCGATACCGACAAATTCTTTGTCATCGGCATCAACAATCTGGGCTCCTGCTTCGGCTCTACCGGCCCCATGCACACCAACTCGGCCACGGGCAAGCCCTATGGTGCGGATTTCCCCGTGGTGACGGTGGAGGACTGGGTGGATGCGCAGGCGCGTCTGCTGGACCGCCTGGGCATCGGGAGGCTCGCCGCTGTGCTGGGCGGCAGTCTGGGCGGCATGCAGGCCCTGTCCTGGTCGCTGCGCTATCCCGAGCGCATGCGCCATGCCGTGGTGGTGGCCAGCGCGCCGAATCTGAACGCCGAGAACATTGCCTTCAACGAGGTGGCGCGTCGCGCCATCGTCACCGACCCGGATTTCAACGGCGGCCATTTCTACGAGCATGGCGTGGTGCCCGCGCGCGGCCTGCGCATCGCGCGCATGATCGGTCACATCACCTATCTGAGCGATGACGTGATGAACCAGAAGTTCGGCCGCAGTCTCAGGGCCCCCGCGCTCCTCGCTGAGGGGGCTGACCCGACTCGGGGCGGCCCGGCGCCGGATCGGCGCGATTACCTGTACAGCACCCAGGACGTGGAGTTCCAGATCGAGAGCTATCTGCGCTACCAGGGCGAGAAGTTCAGCGGCTACTTTGACGCCAACACCTATCTGCTCATCACCCGCGCCCTGGACTATTTCGATCCGGCCCGCTCCCATGATGGCGATCTGACCCGGGCGCTGGCCGTGGCCAAGGCCCGGTTTCTGCTGGTGAGCTTCACGACGGACTGGCGCTTTGCCCCGGCGCGCAGCCGAGAGATCGTCAAGTCACTGCTGGAGAACAACCGCGACGTCAGCTATGCCGAGATCGACGCCCCCCATGGTCATGATGCGTTTTTGCTTGATGACCCACGCTATATGGGCGTGATGCGCTCCTATTTTGAAGGCATTGCCAGAGAACTGAACACCACCGAGCGCGCAGGAGACACCGCATGACCGAGTTGACCACCATGAAAGCCATTGCCCAGCTGGTGCCCGAGGGCGCACGCGTGCTGGACCTGGGTTGCGGCGACGGCGCGCTGCTCGAGCATCTGGTGCGCGAGCGCGGATGTACGGGCTATGGCGTAGAGCTGGACGACGCCAATGTGCTGGCCTGCACGCGCCGCGGCGTGAACGTGCTGCAACTCAACCTGGAGGACGGCCTGGCCATCTTCGGCGACAACAGCTTCGATGTGGTGCTGCAGATCGACACGTTGCAGCACTTGCGCAATGCCGAGGTGATGCTGCAGGAGACGGCCCGTATCGGCAAGCAAGGCGTGGTTGCCTTTCCCAACTTTGCACATTGGCAAAATCGCTTCTCCGTGCTGCGCGGGCGCATGCCGGTCACGCGTCGCCTGCCTTACCAGTGGTATGACACGCCCAATATCCGGGTGGGCACCTACAAGGACTTCGAGGTGCTGGCCACCAAGAACCGCTTGCGCATTCGCGACTCCTTCGGTCTGCAAAACGGTCAGGTGGTGAGAAGCCTGCCCAATCTGTTGGCGACAACGGCGGTGTTCCACTTCGAGCATGCCTGATTGCTGCTCTTGAAACAGTAGCTAATGGCGATTCATTGGCAATGAATTGAGTATTGATTCACATCGAATTCATTGTCTGACAATATCTGGTAGCTCTTAAATTTGAGACGGCTGCACTCCTGCGGCAAAGCGGCGGTGCTGCTGCCGCCGCAATGCAAAAATGTAAGCATTTGATTCATAATCAACTGCTTATTTTTTGATCTGAATCAATGCGCCGAAGCCTCGGCAGGTGCGCGCCTTGCCATGCGTTTTAGTTCCCGTCTCATTTTTTGCTCGGCTGCACCTGCAGCCTTGTTTGTTTTGGCGCTGCTTAGCAGCCAGTGGGGACTGACCCGCACGCAGTCCGATTTCAACGACTACCTGAGGAACAACCAGGCCGTGGTGGCGCAGTTGCAGGAGCTGTATGCCCAGGGTCTGCAATCGGGCCAGGCACTGCGCAATATCGTGATGGATCCGTCGGACGGGCAGGCCGTGCAGAATCTTGGCAATGCCCGTCGGGCCTATGACGCCGCCTATGACGATCTGAGCCGGCGCGTGCAGGGCACGGCCATGGAAGTCGCCGTCAAGAGCTTGCAGGCCTTGCGCCAGGCCCAGTCCGAAGCGCAGGACCAGATCGTGACTCTGGCGGCCGAGGACTATGACACCGCCGCTGCCGCGCTCAAGACCCGGGAAACTCCGGCTTGGCGCAAGCTGCGCGAAGCCGTGCTGCAACAGCTCAAGGCGGCCCGTGATGCGGCTGAAGCATCGCATGCGGCCACTCGTGCCAGCGCCCAGCGCATGCAGCTGTGGTCGGGTCTGCTGGCCCTGCTGGCCGTGGCCATCTCGGCCGCGCTGCTCTGGGTGATGGTGCGCACGCTGCGCAGCGAGCTTGGCGGAGACCCGGCCGATGCGCGCAAGGCGTTGCGCCGTGTGGCCGATGGCGACCTGACCGATGGGAGCTCGGGGGGCATGGCACGGGGCCTGATGGCCGATCTGCAAACCATGCGCGGCGCGCTGCGCGAACTGGTCCAGCGCGTGCACGGCGCATCGGTGCAGATGCAACATGCCTCCAGCGAGATTGCCCAGGGCAATGCCGACCTGTCTGCGCGTACCGAAAGCCAGGCCAGCGCGCTGGAGGAAACGGCGGCCAGCATGGAGCAGCTCAACGCCACCGTGCGCCAGAACGCCGACAGTGCCCAGACGGCCAATCAGTTGGCGCAAAACGCCTCTCAGGTGGCCCAGCAGGGCGGTGCCGTGGTGGCGCGCGTGGTACAGACCATGCAGGACATCAACACCAGCAGCTCACGCATTGCCGACATCATCGGCGTCATAGACGCCATCGCCTTCCAGACCAATATCCTGGCACTGAATGCGGCCGTGGAGGCTGCACGCGCCGGTGAACAGGGCCGAGGCTTTGCCGTGGTGGCCAGCGAGGTGCGCGTCCTGGCGGGGCGCAGCGCCGATGCGGCCAAGGAAATCAAGACGTTGATCACTGCCAGCGTGGAACGCGTGGCAGACGGCAGTGCGCTGGCCGACCAGGCAGGTCACACCATGGGCGAGATCGTCGCTGCCATTCACCGCGTGACGGACATCATGGGCGAGATCAGCGCAGCGAGTAACGAGCAGAGCGCAGGTGTGGCCCAGGTCGGCGAGGCTGTCATGCAGATGGACCAGGCCACGCAGCAAAACGCTGCCCTGGTGGAGGAAAGCGCAGCCGCTGCCGAGGGGCTACGCCAACAGGCCGAAAGCCTGCTGACAGAGGTTTCCCGCTTTCAGTTGGAGCGCGGGGCGCTGGCATTGCACTAAACCCTGATCCAGCATGTCAATGCCTGAGGCGCAGGCACCGGCATTGGCGCACAATCACGGGCATGGCGCGAGCCCGTCATGGCTCGTAGCCCCGTCACTGAAGGAGCCGACCATGAACGCACGTACTCCCACCAATCTGCTGCAGCCACAGGATGCGCTGCAGCACATCACCGAGCAGTGGGACCAGAGCATCGTCCCCGAGCTGACGAACTACATCACCATCCCTGCCAAGTCGCCCATGTTTGCCCCGGACTGGGAGCAGCAAGGCCATATCGCCACCGTATTGCGCAACGCTGCAGCCTGGGTGGAAGCGCAAAAAGTGGCCGGGCTGAAGCTGGAAGTGATTCAGCAGCCGGGTCGCACGCCGGTCATCTTCTTCGAGGTGGAAGGTACGGCCGAGAAGGCCTCGACCAGCCCCACGGTGCTGATGTACGGCCACCTCGACAAGCAGCCCGAGTTCGAAGGCTGGCGCAGCGACCTGGGTCCTTGGACGCCCAAATACGAGGACGGCAAGCTCTATGGCCGTGGCGGAGCCGACGACGGCTATGCGGTCTATGCCAGCGTGGCGGCGATTCAGGAGCTCAAGCGCCAGAACGTGCCTCATCCGCGCATCGTGGCCATCATCGAGACCTGCGAGGAAAGCGGCTCGGCCGATCTGCTGCCTTATGTGGATGCCTTGCGCCCGCGCCTGGGCGATGTGGGTCTGGTGATCTGTCTGGACAGCGGCGCCGGCAACTACGACCAGCTGTGGCTGACCACCAGCCTGCGCGGCATGGCCAGCGGCACGCTCAAGGTGCAGATCCTCACCGAGGGCGTGCACTCGGGCGATGCCTCGGGCGTGGTGCCCTCGTCCTTTCGCATCATGCGGCAGGTGCTGGATCGTCTCGAGGACAGCAAGAACGGCCGCGTGCTGCCGCAGAGCTTTCACTGCGAGGTGCCGGCTGAGCGCATGGCGCAGATCCGCGCCACGGCGGAGATCCTGGGCGAGGACGCCTATGCGCGCTTTCCTTGGGCGCATTACGACTGTGGCGGCTCGGCCCGTGTGTCTCTGCCCACGACCACCGATCCCGTCAAGGCTCTGGTGCGCCGCACCTGGGAGCCCACGCTGAGCGTGACCGGTGTGGAGGGCATGCCCAATCTGCAAAATGCCGGCAATGTGCTGCGCCCCTACACGGCCTTCAAGCTCAGCCTGCGCCTGCCGCCGCTGGTCGATGCCGCAGCCTGCGTGCAGGAGATGAAGGCGCTGCTGGAGGACAACGCGCCCTATGAGGCCAAGGTGACCTGGGAAGGCCTGTCCAGCTCCAGCGGCTGGAATGCGCCGGGCATGGACGGCTGGTTCGAGAATGCGCTCAATGCCGCCAGCCGGGCCCATTTCGGCGCCGGTTGCGGCTATATCGGCCAGGGCGGCACGATTCCGCTGATGAACATGCTGAGCAAGGGCTTTCCCAAGGCGCAGATGATGGTCTGCGGCGTGCTGGGCCCCAAGAGCAATGCTCATGGCCCCAACGAGTTCCTCCATGTGCCCTATGCCAAGAAGCTCACGGCTTCGGTGGCCGAGGTGATTGCCGCCATGGCCCGCCATCAGACGGAGCCGGCGCAGGCCTGACGGAAACATTGAGAAGACAGCCGCTGGCGCTTGTATCCAAAGCATCTGGCGCTATCTTATTTGATAGCGGCATGGCCGGTTTCCGTGGTCGGACAGGGGGCAGCCACTGTTGACGCGCGCTGGCGGCGGCTGCATCCTGCAAACTCTTGCCAGCCTGAAGAGATCGTGCATGACGCCCACCGACTCCAGTACTCATCCGTCCCGGCTGCTGCATATGGCCGCATCGGACGCCACCCAGCTTGCGCTGCGCGACTGGCCGCTGGCGCCGGGCGTCAAGCCCCGAGCCCAGGTGCTGCTGGTGCATGGCCTGGGCGAGCACAGCGGCCGCTATGCCGCGCTGGCGCAGCGGCTCAACAACCTCGGCTTTGCGGTGCGGGCCTATGACCAGTACGGCCACGGCCTGTCGGGCGGGCCGCAGGGCGGCCTGACCAGCGATATGCGCTTGCTCGATGATCTGGCGGTGGTGCTGGACGCCACGCGTGCCGCCATGCCCAAGCATCAGCCCCTGGTGCTGCTGGGGCACAGCCTGGGTGGACTGGTGGCAGCAGATTTTGTCGCTTCGGGGCTGCGCCATGTGGACGGGTTGGTGCTGTCCTCTCCGGCGCTGGCCCTGCATCTTTCGGCGGTGCAGAAGGCGCTGGTGGCGAGCCTGCCCAGACTGCTGCCCAATCTGCGCGTGGCCAATGGCGTGCAGTCCGCCCATCTCTCGCATGATCCGGATGTGGCTTTGGCCTATGACGCCGACGCACTGCAGCACCGGCGCATCAGCGCCCGGCTGGCGCGCTATATGGCCGAGGGCGGCCGCCATGTGCTGTCCAAGGCGCCGGCCTGGTGCGTGCCCACGCTGCTGCTGTGGGCGGGGGAGGACAAGCTGGTCAACCCGGCCGGCAGCGCCGCCTTTGCCGCCCAGGCACCACGCGATCTGGTGCAGTCCCAGTGCTTTGAGACGGCCTATCACGAGATCTTCAACGAGAGCCCTGAACTTGCCGCGCCGGTATTTGCGCGGCTCGAGCAGTGGCTGGACCAGCGCTTTCCCACGGCTTGAAGATCACAGCAGGGGCTGCGGCTGCTTGCGGCCTTTTTCCACGGGGTTGGCACGCAGTTTTTCCGCCGGGTAGGGGCGCAGAAACTCCTTGGCCTTGTTGACCTTGGCATTGAGCCAGGCGTCGTATGCGCCTTCGTTGAGGATGGCTGGCATGGCCTTGTCGTTGCCGGGCTGGCCGTAGCGGTTCATCAGCGCATGGGCATTGGCATTGATGGTGATGAGGGCGTAGCTGACGATGACCTCGCCGTCCTCGCCCACCCAGCGTGCCCAGACGCCAGCGGCGCCCATGGGCTGGTTGTCCACACGGGTGATGCGGGTGGGCAGGGGCTTGCCGGGGCGCAGGTCGTCGACCTGAAAGGCCTGCATGGGCACGATGCAGCGCTGGCCAGCCAGCCAGGCATCGCGAAACGCCGTTCCCGTGGTCAGATTGTCTATCTTCGCATTCACCAGCTTGAGTGCGCGCAGGCGGCCGTCAGACGCGGATTTGACCCAGTGCGGCACCAGGCCGAAGCTGGCGGGCACCAGCACACGTTCCACCGGCAGTGCAGGCGCTCCTTCTTCGGGAGCTGTAAACGTTCGGCCGTGCAGTGCTGCGGAGGATTCTGCGGCTGCATTGACGATGATGAGACCCATGCGCCGCGGGGTCAGTACGGCCTCGGGCAGAGACTCGGGAGCCTCCACGCGAAAGTTCTGCAGATAAAACTCGGGCTTGGCCAGAGAGAGGTGACAGCTGCTCATTGATTTACTCCAGGGCCAGCAGGGACAGGGTGGCAACAGATGCCGTTTCGGCGCGCAGCACGCGGGAGCCGAGGCTGGCAGGTTTCCAGCCCTGCTCCAGGGCCCAGTCTTCTTCCTGGGCGGTCAGGCCCCCTTCGGGGCCATGCAACACCCAGACTGCTTGGGCATCGCCGGCGGCGGCGCGCAGCGGCTGATTGCCCTCGCGCAGCGACAGCACCAGACGCGCTGCGTCGGCCGCAGGCGCTTGCTTGCTGCGCAGCCAGTCGGCCAGCGACTGGGGCGCGTGAATCTCGGGCACCTGGTTGCGGCCGCATTGCTCGCAGGCCGAGACGGCAATCGACTGCCAGCGCTCGATCTTCTTGTCGGCGCGATCGCCCTTGAGCTTGAGCACGCTGCGAGCCGCCATCACGGGCTGAATGCTGGCAACGCCCAGCTCGGTGGCTTTTTCCACCAGCCAGTCCATGCGCTCGTTGGCGGGCATGCCCACGACGAGGTGAATGGCACGGGCGGCTTCACGCTCGACCGGACTGTGGCTGTCCACGCGCACGCCGACATCGCTGCGGCCCATATGGGTGATAGTGGCTTGAAACTCGCCACCGGTAAAACCGTTGCCAGTCTGGCCCTCAAACAGGGTGATGACATCGCCGGGCTGGTGGCGCAGCACCTGCACATGGCGGGCAGCACCTGCAGGTAGGTCCAGCTCATTGCCGATGTGCAGTGGAATAGGGCAGTGATAGCGCGGCATAGGGAAAAATTCGGGGTTCGTGATTCATGGTGCCACGCAGAGTCCGTAGCTCGCAAAACTGGCGCTGAATCACCTCAGGGACGCCAAGCAAGGGCCGCCCTGCAGCGAGGGCGTCGTCCCCCTCCCGGATTGCGAAGCAAAGCGAGAGAGGGGGAAGCGGCAAAGCCGCTCAGGGGGTGTTTACATTCTTCCGTAGGCGTAACCGACCTGCGTCTGGATGCCCTCGATCTCGTCGATCAATTTGAGGAACGGGCCCAGCGCGCGGTAGCGGTTGCAGGTGGAGCGGATGTAGTGGATGAAACGAGGCGCATCGGCCAGATACTTGGGCTTGCCGTCGCGCAGCGTCAGGCGCGCAAAGATACCCGCAACCTTGAGGTGGCGCTGCAGACCCATCCATTCGACCCCACGGTAGAACTCGCCGAAGTCATCACCCCAGCCGCTGGCGCTGTTGGCGCCCACCAGGCCGGCCTTGCGGGCCTTTTCCCAGTAACGGATGGTGATGTCGATGATGAAATCCTCTTCCCAGCTGATGAAGGCATCGCGCAGCAGGCTGGCGATGTCATAGGTGATGGGGCCGTAGACGGCATCCTGGAAGTCCAGCACGCCCAGCGGCGCGCCGCTTGCCACAGGCTGCATCAGGTTGCGCATCATGAAATCGCGGTGCACATAGACGCTGGGAGCCTGCAGATTATGGGCGACGATCTGATCGAAGGTCTTGTCGAGCAGGGCCTGCTGCTTGTCGTCCAGCGTGAACTGACGGTGCTTGGCGATGTACCAGTCGGGAAACAGCTGCAGCTCGCGGCGCAGCAGCGCTTCGTCATAGAGAGGCAAGCTGCCGGTATTGCCGGCCTTGGAGGCCAGTTGCCAGTCCAGCAGGACCTCGATGGCGGAGCGGTACCAGGCTTCGGCATCCTGGGGCTTTTCGGGGTTCAGAGCCTCGATGACGGTCTGACCTCCCAGGTCGCTCAGCAGCATGAAGCCGTGGCCGGCATCCCAGTCCAGAATCTGCGGCACGCACAGGCCGGCCTGGTTCATCAGGCCCTGAACCTTGGCAAAAGGCGCGCAGTCTTCCTTGTCGGGCGGCGCGTCCATGACGATCAGGCTGTTGCCATCGCTGCGATCCAGACGCAGATAGCGGCGAAAGCTCGCATCGGCCGAAGCGGGGCGCAGGGTTGCGGGAAGCAGCTGGTGCTTTTGAGCCAGCGGTGCCAGCCAGGCGTCGAATGCGGCGTGGCGGGCAGAATCTGCCCAGGCAACGCCAACTGTGGGGGTGATAGGAGCGGTCATGGATAATCGGATTTTACAAACCGATGCCGCCGCATCTGTGGACAGTGGTGCTAGGCTCTCGGTTTTCTGTTGACGTGTGCCTGGGCACGCGCGCTTTTGACGTTCAAGATCATCGTGCAATCCCCATCCCATCCGCGAGATTTCCTACCTGCCTACCCTGCCCGTTCAACGCGTGCGGGGGCTGCTCGGCCGGTGATTCGTCCTCTGGCATGGGCTGTGGCACTGGCATGGGCGGGTGCTGGCATGCAGGCCTATGCCCAGTCGACTGAAACGACAGCATCGTCCTCCGCCAACGTTGCGGGCGAGTTGCCCGCGCTGCAACTCAAGTCCAGCAGCCTGTTGCAGGAGAGCTATCCTCAGGAAGTGCGCGACCAGCAGCCCACCTATATCAAGGGTGATAGCCTCTCCGGCCAGCCCGATATCAAGGCCTCGGTCCATGGCGAGGCCGAGCTGCGCCGCGGTGACACCATGATCCGAGCGGACAAGCTCGACTATGCGGTGCCGGACGACAGGATCAACGCCGTGGGCTCGGTCCACATCAACCAGGCCGGCAATGTCTATGAGGGAACAGCGCTGGACCTGCAGATGGATGCCTTCAAGGGCCAGTTCGACAATGCCAACTATCGCTTTCTGGCCACGGGGGGGCATGGCGAATCGTCGCGCGTAGACTTTATCGACAAGGATCGTTCGGTCGTCCATGACGCCACCTACACCACTTGCCAGCGCGATGACGAGGCCAGCTGGGAGCCGAGCTGGGTGCTCAAGGCCAAGACCATTCACCTGGACATGGACGAAGAGGTGGGCGTGGCCGAAGGCGCCAGACTGCAGTTCAAGGGCGTGACCGTTCTGCCCGTGCCGCGCATGAGCTTTCCGCTCTCTGACAAGCGCAAATCGGGCCTGCTGCCACCCATGATCGGCATGGACAAGCTCGGCGGCATCGAGTACTCGCAGCCCTATTACTGGAATATCGCCCCCAATCGCGATATGACCATCACGCCCTCGCTGATGACCAAGCGCGGCGTGAACCTGACGGGACAGTTCCGCTATCTGGAGCCCAGCTATTCGGGCGAGACCTATGCCAGCTACATGCCGGGCGACAATCTGCGCAACCGTGATCGCTGGGGCTATTCCTGGCAGCATCGCACGACCATTGATACACCTGTCGGTGGCCTGGGGCTGAACCTCAATCTGAACCGCGTCAGCGACGGTGATTACTGGCGCGACTTCCGCCTGGCTCCCGTGGCGCTGCGCCAGCGCCTGCTGCCCAGCACGGTCAATCTGAGCTGGGCCAAGGGCGATGGGGCGCTGAGCCTGAATGTGCTGCGCTATCAGGTGCAGCAGGATGTGACTTCGCCGATTGCGCCGCCCTACAGCATGGTGCCGCAACTGCAGTACCGCTATACGCCGCTGGACCTGCCTCATGGGCTGGATTTCTCCGTGGTGGCCGACACCACGCGTTTCGAGCTGATCCGCCCCATCACGGGACAGGTCGGCAACAACGGCCAGCGAAGCTATGTGCAGGCGCAGCTGAGCCGGCCATTCCTGTCTCCCGGCGCCTTCATCACGCCCAAGCTGATGCTGCATACCTCCATGTATCAGACCGATCAGCTGATGAGCAACGGCAGCAAGAGCGCCAACCGGACCTTGCCCACCTTCAGCCTGGACAGCGGCCTGATCTTCGAGCGCGACACCTCCTGGTTCGGCAAGAATCTGCTGCAGACCTTCGAGCCCCGGGCCTTCTACACCTATACGCCCTATCGCGACCAGAGCATGCTGCCGCTCTATGACACGGGTCGCAGCGACTTCAACTTCGCGAGCATTTTTTCCGAGAACGACTATGTCGGCCAGGACCGCATTGCCGACAACCACCTGATGACCCTGGGCGCGACTTCGCGCTTCATCGACCCCGAAAGCGGTGCCGAGAAGCTCAAGTTCGCCGTGGCCCAGCGCGTTCGCCTGTCCGATCAGCGCGTGCTGCTGCCTGGAGAGGTGGCAGCCACCAGCAAGCTGTCCGATATCCTGCTGGGCGCGGCCTTCAACTGGACCGACAAGTGGTCGCTGGAAGGCACGACCCAGTACAACAAGGACTTGAATCGCACGGTCCGTACCACGGCCACCGCGCGGTACAGCCCGGGCAACTATCGCACCTTCAACATCGGCTACCGCACGCAGCTGGATACGGTCACCAAGAAGCCCTCCAGCGAACTGGTGGACGTGGGCTGGCAATGGCCCATCAACGACCTCTGGGGTGACAAGGGCAAGGATCTGGGCGCCGGTCGCGGCCAGGGCGGCGGCCGCTGGTATGCCGTGGGCCGCCTCAACTATTCCATCAAGGACAACAAGCTGGTGGATACCGTGGTCGGCCTGGAATACGACGGTTGCTGCTGGATTGGCCGTGTAGTGCTGGAGCGTCTGCAAAGCTCGGTCATCCAGTCCAATCTGCGTCTGCTGTTCCAGATGGAGTTCGTGGGCTTCTCGCGCCTGAGCTTTGGTGCCGATCCTACGGCCAGCCTCAAGCGCAACGTGCCGCGCTATCAATATTTGCGTGAGGCGGTGACTCCGCCCAGCCGCTTTACCAATTACGACTAATCAAGGCTTTTTTCATGCGTTTTTTCTCCAAGACATCCAATGCATGTGCTGTTGCCGTGGCACTGGCTGTAATGGCTGCCGGTGTGCAGGCCCAGGGCCTGAAGAGCCCCGGCAGCAAGGCCAAGGCTGCCAATGACTCCTCCATCTCGCGCGCATTGGAGGCTACGGCCCAGCCCTCGGGGCGTCAGGCTCCGGCAGCCGCACAGGGTGTTCGCTCGGCCGACTACATCGTGGCCGTGGTCAATTCCGAGCCCATCACCAACAACGAAGTGCGTGCGCGCATGGAGCGCGTGGCGCAGAACGTGACCGAGCAGGGCGGGCAGCTGCCCTCCCAGAGCGAGCTGGCCCGCCAGGTTCTGGAGCGCCTGATTGTCGAGCGCGTGCAGTTGCAGGAAGCCAAGGACACGGGCATCAACATTGACAACATGACGGTCGATCAGGCCGTGGCCAATGTGGCACGTCAGAACAATACCGACAAGGCCGGCCTGGTGTCGCGCCTGAAGGCCGAAGGGATTTCCGAAGCGCAGTTCCGTTCGGAGATCCGCAACCAGATGCTGATGCAGCGCGTGCGCGAGCGTGATGTGGACGGCCGCGTCAAGGTCACGGAAGCCGACATCGATCGCTATCTCAAGGAGCAAAAGCGCCCCGGCGATGCGGCGGCGGGTGCCGCAGCCAATCTGGGCCATATCCTGATCACCGTGCCGGAAAACGCCAGCCCTGCCGTGGTAGCGGAGCGCGAAGCCAAGGCCAGGCAGGCTGCAGAAGCGGCGCGCAAGAACCCCGACTTCATCGCTGCCGTGCGTGAGTTCTCGGATGTGCCCAATGGCCAGGGCGGCGGCGCCATGGGTATGCGCCCCATGAGCGATTATCCCGAGCTGTTTTCTCAGCAGGTGGGCAACGCGGCAGTAGGCGCCATCGTCGGTCCGTTTCGTTCGGGCGCTGGTTTCCACGTGCTCAAGGTGCTGGAAAAATCTCAGGCCGGAGCACCTGTATACATCACGCAGAACCACGCACGCCATATTCTGCTGACCGTAGGCAATGGCATGACCGAAGCCCAGGCTGCCAAGCGTCTGGAGGACTACAAGCGTCGTGTTGAATCCGGTCAGGCCACCTTCCAGCAACTGGCCCAGGAGTTCTCCAAGGACGGCAGCGCGCGCAATGGCGGTGATCTGGGCTGGTCCTCGCCCGGCCAGTTCGTGCCCGAGTTCGAACGCGTGCTCGATAACCTGCAGCCGGGCCAGATCAGCAACCCCGTGGTGTCGCGTTTCGGCGTGCACCTGATCCAGCTGATCGAGCGCCGCCAGGAAAAGCTCACCGAGCGCGAGCAGCGCGAGATGGTGCGCAACGTGGTGCGCGAGCGCAAGGCCGAGCAGGACTACGAAACCTGGCTCAAGGAACTGCGCGGCAAGGCCTTTGTGGAATACCGAGAGCCACCCCAATAAGCCCATTCAATCCGCTTGAAGTGCCCGGTAATGTCATCATTGCGCACCGGGCATCGGAGCTCCCCCCATTCCAAGCGGTGCCCAGGCACCGCTTTCGCATTCATGAAACATATTCCCCGCAAGCGCTTTGGCCAGAACTTTCTGACCGACGGCGCCATCATCGACAACATCGTCCAGGCCATCGATCCCAAGGCGGGCGAACCCATGGTCGAGATCGGCCCTGGTCTGATGGCGCTGTCGCAGCCCCTGGTCGAGCGCCTGGGCAAGCTCACCGTGATTGAGCTGGACCGCGACCTGGCGGCCCGTCTGCGTCTGCGCGACGATCTCGACGTGGTCGAGTCCGATGTGCTCAAGGTGGACTTCCGCGCGCTGGCCGCACGTCTGGGCGTGGCCAAGCTGCGCGTGGTCGGCAACTTGCCCTACAACATCTCCAGCCCCATTCTTTTCCATCTGCTGGAGCAGGTGGATGTGGTGCAGGACCAGCACTTCATGCTGCAAAAGGAAGTCATCGACCGCATGGTGGCCGACGCCGGCACCTCGGCCTACGGCCGTCTGTCGGTGATGCTGCAGTGGCGCTACGCCATGGAGGATGTGCTGTTCGTGCCGCCGGGCAGCTTTAATCCGCCTCCCAAGGTCGATAGTGCCGTGGTACGCATGATTCCGCGCGAGCAGCCTGCGGATCTCGATCCCAAGCTGCTGGAAGAGCTGGTGCAGGTCGCTTTCAGCCAGCGCCGCAAGATCCTGCGCAACACCCTGGGCAAGTGGCTGGAAGCCAAGGGCTTTGCCGGCGAGTTCGATCTGCAGCGCCGTGCGGAAGAAGTGCCGGTCGCCGAATTCGAAGCTCTGGCGGCACAGCTTTCCTGAATTTAAATAAAAATGCATCAATCGCTAGCTGAGTAAGCGATTGATGCTACTGATTTAATAGTTCAGTCAGTGGCCTGCAGCGCATCGCCCAGTGCATTGATCAGCCGCTCGATCTCGGCCTGCTCGCTGATGAAGGGCGGTGCCAGCTGAATCGTGTCGCCGCCATAACGCACGTAAAAGCCGGCCTCCCAGCATTTCATGGCGATCTCGTAAGGGCGCCTGGCGGGCTCGCCAGGCAGTGATGCAATCGTGAGGCCTGCCGCCAGGCCGATATTGCGGATGTCCAGCACATGCCTGGCGCCCTTGAGGCTGTGCACGGCCTGCTCGAAAAAAGGGGCCAGCGCGCGCACGCGGCCCGGGCCGTCTTCGCGCTCCAGCAGATCCAGTGCTGCAATGGCTGCCGCACAGGCCACGGGATGGGCCGAATAGGTATAGCCGTGGGCAAATTCCAGCATGTACTGAGGCCCTCCGGCCGCCATGAACTGGTCATAGATGGTGGGAGTGACCACGCAGGCTCCCAGCGGCTGGGCGCCGTTGCTGACCTGCTTGGCGATATTCATGATGTCCGGCGTCACGCCAAAGGCCTCGGCCGCCGTCATCGCGCCGAGGCGGCCAAAGCCCGTGATGACCTCATCGAAGATCAGCAGGATGTCGTGCTGGGTGCAGATTTCGCGCAAACGCTGCAGATAGCCAGCGGGCGGAATCACCACCCCGCCCGAGCCTGACATGGGCTCCACGATCACGGCGGCGATATTGCTGGCGTCATGCAGGGCGATCAGATCGAGCAGCCGGTCTGCCAGGGTACGGCCATCGGTCTTGGGCTGACCCTTGAAGAACGAACCCGGTGGCGGCTGAGTGTGCGGCAGATGGTCGGCTTCGACCCCTTGGCCGAACATCTTGCGGTTGCCCCCCATGCCGCCTACCGAGATACCGCCGAAGTTCACGCCGTGATAGCCCTTCTCGCGCCCGATCAGCCGGGTCTTGCTGCCCTGGCCCCTGGCGCGCCAGTAGGCGCGCGCCATCTTCAGCGAGGTGTCGGCGGCTTCCGAGCCCGAGCCGGTGAAGAACACATGTTCAAGCCCCTGGGGCATCAGCGCCACGATGCGGTTGGCAAGCTCGAACGAGGCAGGGTGGCCGAACTGGAAGGCGGGAGAGTAGTCGAGCTGCAGCGCGGCTTGGCCAATGGCCTCGGCGATCTCGCGGCGGCCATGGCCCAGCCCCGAGCACCACAGGCCCGAGAGGCCGTCGAAAATGCGCCGGCCATCGGCATCGCTGTAGTAGGCGCCTTGGGCGCCCGTGATGATGCGGGGCCTGGCCTTGAAGTTGCGATTGCCGGTGAACGGCATCCAGTGGGCGCTCAGCCATTGCTCGTCGTGGCGATTGAGGTCTGCGGAAGTCTGGCGGTCTGCAAGCTGCATGGGAACTCCTTGGATTCCCGGCCATTGTTGGCCTTGAGGCCGGTTTGGCAAATAGCCGCAAACCCATGGGCGTGAGGCCGAATTGGCATGTTCTGCATGACTTATCCACAGACGCCGCTGGTTTTGTAGAGCTGATCCCCTATGACTTCCAGTCGTGAGTTGTCAAAAAACCAGAAAAATCCTGGGATGCGCAATATTTATTAATGGCTTATGCAAAGGCTTGTGCACATGATTTCTACAGATCATGAAGATGGCCGTTGCAGTCGCCCAGCGTGGCCAGGGAGCGCAACAGCCATTGCGCAAAAGTGGCGGGGTGGTCGGTGTTCATAGGCGGCTCTCAGGCGCTCAGCGCTTGTCCATCAAGCACCTGTTGCTCACGCTTTTTCAGGCGGCGCTCCCAGACTTTTTCATGGAAGAAGAAGGCAAAGGCCTGTACCGTGGGCTCCAGCAGGCTCAGCGTCAGCGAGGCAATCAGATTGCCGGTCACGGCATAGGCGACGCAGGCGGCCACGGTGATGTGGATCACGTAGTAACTGGCAGTCTTGGTCAGCGTGAGCTGGTTCTGGCGCAATGTCTTTATCAAGCGTGTCATCTGTTTCTCCCTGAGCGATGAATGAATGGTAGGGAGGAGGGCGATGAATTTCCAATTGAGAATCATTACCATTGTGATAGTGCCTACAGGCTGCTGCGAGATGAGCGGCTTGCTAAGCTGTGTGCTGGGGTTTGATTGAAATTGGCTGTCAGCCATTGCCTGATAAGCGTTGACAGCTATTGATTTGAGAGTTTTTGATGCCGGAGTCGATGCCAATCCAGCTGCGCGCGTTGGGCGTGGATGATGTGGATGCCCTGCTGCGCATACAGGAGCATTGCTATGGCGCGGACTTTGCCGAGCCGCGCGAAGTGTTTGTGCGCCGTTTGCGCACCGCCGGGCATTGTTCCTGGGCGGCCGAGCAAGGGGGCAAGCTGGTAGCCTATCTGGCGGCCTACTGGTCGCGCCCCGGGTCCATCACGCCGCTCAATGGCGACTTTGCCGAATATGACGACGCCAGCGTGCTCTATCTGCACGATATGGCCGTGTCCGAGGCCGCTGCCGGCCAGGGCCTGGCGCGGCGCATGGTGCAGGCCCTGAAGGCGCAGGCCAGAGCACGCGGCGTGCAGCGCACGGCACTGGTTTCGGTGCAGGGCTCACGGCTTTACTGGGAGCGTCAAGGCTATGTGGTCGAATCCGTGACAAATGCTGCGCAGCAACAACATTTGGACAGTTACGGCGAAGGAGCGCTCTATATGGTGGGATTTATCTGACACATCGTCGGGTTGGGACAAGGATAATGCCCGCCATGCCCAATCGCTGGAAACCCAATGTGACTGTCTCGGCCATCATCGAACGCGATGGCCGTTTTTTGCTGGTGGAAGAACAAACGGCGGATGGACTGCGTCTGAACACGCCGGCCGGTCATCTCGACCCTTCCGAAAGCCCTGTGGATGCCTGTGTGCGCGAAGTCATGGAAGAGACGGCCTACAGCTTCACGCCCACGGCTCTGGTCGGCATCTACATGAACCGTTTTGTGCGCACGCGCACGGGATCGGACATCACCTATCTGCGCTTTGCCTTCACGGGCGATCTGGGCATGCACCATGCCCAGCGCCATCTGGACGACGGCATCGTGCGCAGCGTCTGGCTCTCGCTCGACGAGCTCAAGGCCACCGAGCATCTGCATCGAAGCCCCATCGTGCTGGAGTCGGTGGGCGATTATCTGGCCGGCCAGCGCTATGACATAGGTCTGATCCATGCCGATGCCAGCATCTACAAGGTGCCGCAGCTCACGCGCCCGGTACCTGAAGAGGCCGGTGCGACACTGGACGATGTGCTGGTGCAGGTTCACTGATTTCTGCGACGACTTACGCAAAATGGGCTCAGGCAAGACGACTGCCTCATGAGGCAGGCCGTCATTGCATTTTCGCTTGCGTAAGTCCTATCTGCATGCAGCAGTTGTGACTGGCGTGCAGGCCGGGGCTGTGCACAATGCCCTGTATGTCTGTAGCCAGCCTGATCCGACTCATGGCACTGGCCGCCCTCTGGGGCGGCAGTTTTTTATTCATGCGCGTGGCCGTACCCCATCTGGGGGCTGTGCCCACGGCCGTGGGGCGCGGCCTGTTTTCGGCGCTGGGCCTTGGCGCGGCGCTGTTTGCCATGGGCTACCGGCCCAGGCCGGGGCGCTATCTGTGGCCCTTGCTGGGGCTGGGCGTCATCAATTCCGGCATCCCCTTTCTCATGTACGCGCTGGCGGCCCAGGTGCTGCCATCGGGCTATAGCGCCATCTTCAATGCCACCACGCCGCTGGTTGCCACCGTGGTGGGAGCGCTGGTGTTTGCCGAGGCGATCACGCCCGCGCGTGTGGCTGCCGTGCTGCTGGGGATTGGCGGCGTGGCGGTGCTGGCCCAGGCCGGGCCGCTGGATCTCAGCACAGCCGTGCTGGGCGGTATGGCGGCCTGTTTTGTGGCCACGGTCTGCTATGCGTTTTCCAGCTATCTGACGCTCAGGCTGGCCGGTGCCAATGCGTCTGTGGACACGCGCGCTGCCGTTTTCATCAGCCAGCTGGGCGCGCTGATGGTGCTGACGCCGGCGCTGCTCATCGACATCGCGCTGGAGCCCGGCATGCTGGCCAGGCTGCAGGCCGCGCCGCTGCTGGCATGGGGCAATGTGGCGCTGCTGGGCTTGCTGAGCACGGCTCTGGCCTATGTGCTTTATTTCAGGCTGATCGCCGACGAGGGTCCGCAAAAAGCGCTGACCGTGACCTTCATCGTGCCCGTGTTTGCCGTGCTCTGGGGCTGGGCCCTGCTCGATGAGTCCTTGACCGCAGCTCATGCCATGGGGGGCGGGCTGATTGCGCTGTCGCTCTGGCTGGTGCTGCGCCCCAAGGCGGATTGAGTCGGCGCTAGCGGTTGCTGTATCACCAGGCCGCGGGCAGGCGAAGCTGCAAAAGCTCCAGAAAGGACTGCGCTGCATGCGGCAGCGTGCGGCCGGCCAGGGTCTGCACCTCGATATCGCGCAGATCCATGCCGCGGTCGCTGAGCGCAACGGCCACGAGCGCTCCTGTGGCCACCATGTCGCGGGCGGCGATTTCGCTGGCCACGGCAACGGCCATGCCCTGGGCCGCAAAGTTCAGCAGCGTCTTGCCGTGGTTGCTCTCCAGGGCCGGTGCCAGCATCAGTCCCTGGCGGCTGCAGGCTGCGTCCAGCAGTTGGCGCACAGCCGTGCTGGGCGGCGTCAGTGCCAGTGGGTAGCGCACCAGCCTGGCCAGTGCCACGCTGCGCTCCTGCGCCAGTTCATGGCCGGATGCCACCAGCGCCAGCACGGGCGCGGCCACGCGGCAGGCGACGGCGATGCCGGGCTCGGGGGCCCGGCTGAAACACAGGCCTATGTCGGCGATGCCGGTGCGCACGGCACCGGAAACCTCGTGTGTGGGAAGCACCGTCACCTCGAAGACGATGCCACTGTGCTGGCGCTGGAAGGCCGCGCACAGGCGCGGCAGGAATTCGCTGGCGAAGGCATCGGAGCTGGCAATGCGTACCTTGCCGCTGCGCAGGCCCTGCAAGGCCTTGATTTCGTCCAGCGCGCGCTCGGCGTCCAGCCCTGCACGGCGCGCATGATCGGCCAGGATCTCGCCGGCGGCGTTGAGCACCATGCCGCGCGGGTGGCGCTCGAACAGCGGCGTGCCCAGGCGCGCCTCCAGCGCCGCGATCTGGCGGCTGATGGCTGAGGCCGCCACATGCAGTCTGGCCGAGGCCTCGCTCAGCGAGCCGCATTGCGCGACTTCGTGGAAGTAGCGCAGCGCGGTGTCTTGCAGCAGCAGATGGCGGGACTCGGGCATGGCAGTCGGTGAAAGCAAATCGCCATTGTGCTCGGTTTGCCGTTTTGGCAACGATGGTTTGCAAATTTGCCGATAGCGGCAAATGCCTCGGCTTTTTAAGATGTCCCGTTCGATGGTTGCCGGGCAGCGGCGCCCCCTTTCGAACAAGCTGCCATTTCACCGGGAGTTGCCATGCGGGCACGGTTTACTGTTTCAACGACACGCCGACAGTGGCTTCAGGCCGCTGCGGTCGTGGCCGGCGGCTTGCTGGCCTTGCCGGCCCTGGCCCAGGGCGAGGCTGCCTGGCCCGGCCGACCGGTGCGGGTGATCGTGCCGTTTCCGGCCAGCGGCGCTACCGATCTGGTGGCACGCGTGATCGCGCAGCGTGTGTCGCAGGAGCTGGGCCAGCAGTTGGTCATCGACAACCGGCCCGGCGCTGGCGGCACCATAGGCACGGCCGAGGCCGCCAAGGCGGCGGCCGACGGCTACACGCTGCTGTTCACCACCAGCAGCACGCATGCCATCTCGCCGCATCTGATGCCCAGGCTGGCCTACAAGGCAGACAAGGACTTCAGTCCCATCGCGCATACGGCGGACGCGGCCAGCGTGCTGCTGGTCACGCCCTCGCTGCCGGTCAAGAGCGTGCAGGAGCTGATCGCCTATGCCAGGGCTAACCCCGGCAAGCTGAACTACGCCACCAGCGGCAACGGCACCATCGTGCACCTGAACACCGCCGCCTTTGCCGCCCAGGCCGGCATACAGCTCGCCCATGTGCCCTACAAGGGCACCGCGCAATCGATCACCGATCTGGCGGCAGGCCAGGTGCATCTGCTGTTCGACTCCATTCCCACGGGCATGCCCCATGTGGCCAGCGGCCGCCTGCGTGCCCTGGCCGTGACCGGCGACAGGCGCAGCACGCTGGCTCCGAATCTGCCCACGGTGGCCGAATCGGGCCTGCCAGGCTATTCCTCGGTCACCTGGTTCGGCCTCTATGGCCCGGCCGGCATGAAGCCCGAGCTGGTCGGCAGGATCAACCAGGCCTTCAACCGCGCCATCCAGAATCCCGAGGTGATCGCCAGCCTGGCCAAGCAGGGCGTGGAGCCCGCCAAGCCGCAGACGCCAGGACAGTTCGCCGCCATGGTGCAGGCCGACAGCGCACGCTGGGCCAAGGTCATCCGGGACAACCACATTACATTGGAATAAAGCACCCCCTGAGCCGCTTCGCGTCTTCCTCCTCTCTCGCTGCGGGGCGGCCCTTGCTCGGCGTGCGTCGAAGGGGTGCGCCAGTTTTAAGCGCGGCGCCCATGAATCACTGATCGGACTTAGATATGACCAACCTCGTCAAGGACTGGACGCTTCCCTATGCCTCGCACCGCTCGCCGGTGCTGGGGCGCAATGTGGTCAGCACTTCGCAGCCGCTGGCCGCGCAGGCGGGCCTGTCCATGCTGCTGGCAGGCGGCAACGCCGTGGACGCGGCGCTGGCCGCGGCGATGACGCTCACGGTGGTCGAGCCCACGGGCTGCGGCATCGGCAGTGACGGCTTTGCCATCGTCTGGGACGGCAAGGAGCTGCATGGCCTCAACGCCTCGGGCCGCTCGCCTGCGGGCTGGACGCCCGAGTACTTTGCCCAGCTGGGCGGCATTCCGGAAAAGGGCTGGAATGCCGTGACCGTGCCCGGCGCCGTGTCGGCCTGGGTGGCGCTGTCCAAGCGTTTCGGCAAGCTGCCCTTTGCGCAGGTAGCCCGGCCCGCCATCGACTATGCGCGCAACGGTTTCGCGGTCTCGCCCACGATTGCCACGCTGTGGGAGCTGGGCGGCCAAAAGCTGGGCGACCAGCCCGGCTTTGCCGAGTGCTTTTTGCCAGGCGGCCGCGCTCCCCGGGCCGGTGAAGTGTTCAGGAGCGAAGCCCATGCGCGTACGCTGGAGGAGATTGCCGAGACCATGGGCGAGTCCTTCTACCGCGGCGCGCTGGCCAGGAAGATGGCCGAGCATTCACGGGCCTGCGGCGGCGTGATGACCGAGCAAGACCTGGCCGCGCACCAGGCCGACTGGGTGGGAACGGTGTCGCAGAAGTTCGGCGATTCGGTGATCCACGAGATACCGCCCAACGGCCAGGGCATTGCCGCGCTGATGGCGCTGGGCATGCTGGACGAGCTGGGTGCGGGGGGCGCTCCGATCGGATCGCAGCCGCTGGACGGTGTGGATAGCGTGCATCTGCAGATCGAGGCCATGAAGCTGGCCTTTGCCGACCTGCACCAGTACAACGCCGACCTGGACCATATGCGCGTCACCCCCGCCCAGCTGCTGGACCGCGACTACCTGCGTGAACGCGCCCAGCTGATAGACCGCGAGCAGGCCAGCGCACCCACCTACGGCGCGCCCCGGCCCGGCGGCACGGTCTACCTGGCGGCAGCCGATGCCAGCGGCATGATGGTCTCCTTCATCCAGTCCAACTACATGGGTTTCGGCTCGGGCGTGGTCGTGCCGGGCACGGGCATCAGCCTGCAGAACCGCGGCCACGGCTTTACCACCGAGGCCGGTCATGCCAACCAGGTCGGCCCGCGCAAGCGACCCTCGCACACCATCATTCCGGCCTTTGCCATGAACGCAGACGGCACGCCGCAAATGACCTTCGGCGTGATGGGCGGGCCCATGCAGAGCCAGGGCCATCTGCAGATGGCGCTGCGCGTGCTGCGCTACGGTCAGAACCCGCAGGCTGCGGCCGATGCACCGCGCTGGCGCGTGACCGGCGGCAAGGGCGTGGCCGTGGAGCCGTCCTTCGATGCCGCCGTGGTTGAGCAGCTGCGCGCGCGCGGCCATGAGGTCCGCGTCGAGGCTGGCCACGGCGTGTTCGCCTTTGGCGGCGCCCAGCTGGTGCTGCGCGATGGCGAGCACTACGTCGCGGGCTCCGATCCGCGCAAGGACGGGTGCGCGGTGGCTTATTGAGGTCCCCCCTGAGCTGCTGCGCAGCTTCCCCCCTGGGGCGACGTGCAACGGGACGACACCTTCGGTGCGGGGCGGCCCTTCCTCGGTGTCTCTGGCTTGGGGCGCGCCGGTTTTAAGCTTGGCGCGTTGTCACAAAAGCTGCGTGTTCTGCGTCTAAGGCCTGGTGCCTGTCACACTGGGTGGCTGGCCCCTGGCCTATTTGCAGGAGACATCACGTGAGCCCCACTTCCCACACTGCGCCGTCCGCCGATGCGGGACTGCAGGATTTCGAGCGCCATCGCCCGCGCCTGTTCGGGCTGGCCTATCGCATGCTGGGCCAGCGGGCCGAGGCCGAGGATCTGGTGCAGGATGTCTGGCTGCGCTGGCAGGACAGCGAGCGCACCTCCATTGCCCAGCCCGAGGCCTGGCTGGTGACCACGGCCACGCGGCTGGCCATAGACCGGCTGCGGCGCCTGCGCGTGGAGCGCGAGCACTATGCGGGTTTCTGGCTGCCCGAGCCGCTGGTCCAGCCCTGGACCGAGGCCGCTCCCTCGGCCGAGGAGCTGCTGGAGCAGGCCCATGATGTTTCCACGGCGCTGCTGTTCGTGCTGGAGCAGCTGACGCCTGAGGAGCGCGCAGCCTTTTTGCTGCGCGAGGTCTTCGATGCCGACTACGCCGAAGTGGCCCAGGCGCTGGGCCGCAGCGAGGCCGCCTGCCGCCAGCTGGTGCACCGCGCGCGCTCCCATGTGAAGGCCGGACGGCCGCGCTTCGAGGCGCCCGCACAAGCCCATGCCGAGTTGCTGCGCCGCTTTGCCCAGGCGGCACGGGGCGGCGATCTGGCGCAGATCCAGGCGCTCTTCGCACCCGACGCCGCGCTGATCAGCGACGGCGGCGGCAAGGTGGCATCCTTTGGCCGCGTGCTGGAAACCGGGCGCCGCCTGGCGCTGCTGTACTTCGCCACGGCCCGGCGCCTGCGCCGCGACGGGCAGGAGCAGACCCTGCATCTGGCGCGCGTCAACGGCCTGCCGGGTCTGGTGCGCTGTGTGGACGGCCAGGTGGAGTCGGTGCAGACGCTGCTGGTCGAGGACGGACTGATCCGGCGCATCTACACGCTGCGCAATCCGGACAAGCTGACCCGCGTGCTGGTGCCGGCTGCCTGATTGCCTGATGGGCGATGCCGTCGTAGAAGGAGAAAAAACAATAGCTGTTACCGCATGTCAATCAATAGATTCAGATAGTTTTGTTGCTGAGTTTATTTATTACAGAGAGATAGCAGCTATGTTTATTGATGGTCCGGAGGTGGATGACGATGCCTGTCACAAACCGCACCGCTGCCGCGTCTAAGAGGTATGGGCCGGCCGCAGGGGCGGGCCTGCAATGCCTCAAGGAGTATTCACATGGCCGACATCGCCAACCCCTCCGCCAACCCAATTGCCATCCCCAAGCCGCGCCTGGACTTCCGTGCGCTGGCCCCCGAGCTCTACAAGGCGCAGGCTGGCCTCAACGCCCAGATCGCGCGCTCCAGCCTCGGTGTGCAGCTGCTGGAGCTGGTCTATCTGCGCGTCTCGCAGATCAACGGCTGCGCCTTCTGCGTGGACATGCATGTGCGCGAGCTGCTCTCGCGCGGCGAGGACCTGCAGCGCATCAACAGCGTGGTGGTCTGGCGCGAGGTGGATTTCTTCGAGATGCGCGAGCGCGCCGCGCTGAACTGGGCCGAGCGCTGCACGCAGCTGAGCCAGGCCCATCCCGGGCCGCAGGACTTTGAGGCCCTGCGCCCCTACTTCAGCGAGCGCGAGATCGTGGAGCTCAGCTACGCCATCGGCTGCATCAATGTCTGGAACCGTCTGTGCGTGGGCTTTGCGGCGCCGGTGGAGAAGAAGCCCATCACTGTCTGAACACCGGCGCACCGCCCTTAGTTCTGGGTGATCTTGCGTTCCTTGACCACCTTGCCCCATTGCTCGTATTCCTTCTTCATGAAGGCCGCGAACTCGGCCCGCGTCGTGGGCTGGGGCGTCAGGCCGTGGACCTTGAGCGCCTCGGCCACGCCGGGGTCCTTGAGCACCTTGACGATCTCCAGGTTCCAGCGGTCCAGCACGGGCGTGGGGGTCTTGCCGGGGGCGACGAAGGCATACCAGTTCAGCGCCTCGAAGCCAGGGAAGCCTGCTTCGGCCACGGTGGGAATATTGGGCATGTAGGCGGGGCGCGTCAGCCCGGTGGTGGCCAGCGGAATCAGCTTGCCGGTCTCGACATGCGGCAGGGCCGTCGGGGGCGCGGCAAAGTAGGAGGTGACGCGTTCGCCCAGCAGGTCCTGCAGGGCCGGTGCGCCGCCCTTGTAGGGCACGTGCACCATCTCCACGCCGGCGCGCTGGTTGAACAGCTCGCCCGCCAGGTGCGAGGCCGATCCCGCGCCGGTCGATGCATAGTCCACGCTGCCGGGGCTCTTCTTGGCCTTGGCCACGAACTCGGCCAGGTTCTTCACGCCAGCGCCCTTGTGCACCACCAGCACATTGGGGAAGTTCACGCCGCCCGAGATGGGTGCCAGGTCGGTGAAGGGGTTGTAGCCCACCTTCATGATGTGGGGCGCAATCGTCAGCGGGCCGATGGAGCCGAACAGCAGCACCGAACCGTCGGTCGGGGCCTTGGCCACGAACTGATGGGCGATATTGCCGCCCGCGCCGCCCTTGTTGTCCACCACTACGGTCTGGCCGATGTTCTCGCCCAGCTTCTTGGCAATCATGCGCGCTGCCGCGTCGGCGGCGCCACCAGCGGCAAAGCCCACGACCAGGGTCACGGGCTTGTTGGGCAGCCAGTCGGGTGCGGCCTGTGCTGCCGAGCCCAGGCTCAGCAGGGAGGCGGCCACGGCCGTGGCGCGCAGGAAATGGCGTTTGTTCATCATGGGATGTCTCCTTGGTCGGAAAGGAATGCCGGTATTCCGGCTGATTTTTCTGAAAGCAGGCACGGCGGGCGTGCCTGTCATGGGGCTTCGCTCAATCAGCGCCCAGGCCGATGGGGCTGGGCTCGCGCTTTTCGGTGTTGTGGCGCAGCAGGGCAGCCGTGCGGAACACGCCGTGGGCAAACTTGCCGTAGGGCAGGGTGGCAAACAGCGCAATCACGGCGCCCAGGTGCAGGCACAGCAGCAGTGCCAGCGCCGGCGTGGCGCGGCCCAGCCATAGCGCGAGGCCGCTTGCGGCCACCAGGAACAGCAGGGCGATGAAGCCCAGGTCCATGGGCTTTTGCTTGGCGTCGCCATGCAGCGGGTGACGCGCGCGGTTCAGCATCCAGAGGCCGGCCGTGCCGATCATCAGGCTCACGCCGCCCAGGGCGCCCAGAATCTTGGGCAGGCTGGGCAGCTCGTAGGGAGCGGGCAGATCGAAGACATAGTGATAGACCGTGGCCAGACCAGTGGCTGCAAAGCACAGCATGAAGCCGTAGAAGGTCAGGTGGTGGAAGCGGCGACGCTTCAAGGTGTACTCGTCGTCCTCGTTGTGGCAGCCGTCACCGTGGCCGCCGTCCAGGTATTTCAGGCGCAGCACGTCGTGCGTGGCTTCGGCAGCGGCGGGGCCGCTGACATCCACATTGCTGGTGGCGGGCTTCACATCCTTCCAGAAGCGGCGCACGCCCATGAACAGCGCGAAGACCACGAACAGAAACACTGGCGCAAAGATGCCGACCAGCAGGTTGTGCGGGAACAGGTTGTAGAAGTTGTTGCCCAGATTGCCGCTCCACAGCTGGCCAATGCCGCCTTGCGCCGCGACGGCCAGCGCCAGGAACAAGAAGAGGCCGGCGACCAGTGCCAGGGACAGGGTCAGGCCGTTCTTCTGGTACAGCTTGCCCATGGCGGGCGGCCAGGCATAGTCGGCATAGGTCTGGCCGCGCACTTCGGCCATGGCCTTGGGAATGTTGATGCCGAACTCGTGCGGCGGCGCGTACTGGCAGGCGTGCAGGCAGGCGCCGCAGTTGTGGCAGAGATTGGCCAGGTAATGCACATCGGCCTTGCCGAACTCCAGACGGCGCGTCATGGCCGGGAACACGGCGCAGAAGCCTTCGCAGTAGCGGCAGGCATTGCAGATCTGCATCACGCGCGCGACTTCGTCTTCGGCGGCGGTTTCCGTCGGTGCAGGAATGATGGGGATGACCTTGCCGGTGGCCAGGGTCTGGGCTTCCTTGCCCAGTTCTTGCAGGGATTGGATGCTCATGATTCAGACCTCGTCCTTTACGGCGCCATGGATAGCGGGTTTGCCGGCAGCCGCGAGAGCAGCATTGCGTCCGGCAATGCGGCCAAAGGCTGTGCCGATCGACATGCCCACACCGGCGGTGTAGCCCTTGCCCAGCACATTGCCGGCCATCATTTCGCCGGCCACGAACAGGTTCTGGCTGGGTTGATCCTTGAAGCGCACGGCGGACGTGTCGTCCACCTTCAGGCCCAGATAGGTGAAGGTCACGCCGGGGCGCAGTGCGTAGCCGTAGTAGGGGCCGGTATCGAGCGGGCGCGCCCAGTGCGTCTTGGCCGGAGCCAGGCCTTCGGTATGGCAGTCGTCCAGCGCGGTATGGTCGAAATGGCCGACCTTGCAGCTGCCGTTGTAGGCGTCGAGCGTGGCCATGAAGGTGTCCACGTCCAGACCCAGCTTCTGTGCCAGCTCGGGCAGCGAGTCGGCCTTCACGCCGGGGAACACCGGCGGCATGAAGCGGCCTATGGCCTTGCTGTCGATGATGGAGTAGGCCGTCTGGCCGGGCTGCTGGGCCACCAGACGGCCCCAGATCGCATAGCGCTTGGGCCAGAAGTCCTCGCCCTCGTCATAAAAGCGCTTGGCATCGCGGTTCACCACCACGCCCAGCGAGACGCAGTCGATACGCGTGCAGATGCCGCCGTCGTACAGCGGAGCGCGGGCATCGATGGCCACCATGTGCGCCTGCGTGGGATCGCCCAGGCCGTCGGCCTGCTGCTCTTGCAGCATATGCTTGAGCAGCACGCCCTGGTTGAAGGCCGTGCCGCGGATGATGAAGTTGTCGGCCGGCCATTCGCCGCGCTCGTTCTGGCCCCAGGCCTCGCGCAGCCATTCGCGGTTGGACTCGAAGCCGCCCGCCGCCAGCACGCAGCTTTTTGCCGTGATGCGCTGGCGCCCATCCTTGGTTTTGACCCATGCGGCCTGGAACCGGCCGTTCTCGATTTCGAGCTTGTCCACGGGCGATTCGTAGCGGATTTCCACGCCCAGCTTTTCGGCGCTGCGGAAATAGGCATTCACCAGCGCCTTGCCGCCGCCCATGAAGAAGGCATTGGTGCGCGCCACATGCAGCGCGCCCGACAGCGGCGGCTGGAAGTGCACGCCATGCCTGCGCATCCAGTTGCGGCAGGTCGAGGAAGCCCGGATCACCATGCGCGCCAGATGCTCGTTGGTGATGCCGCCCGTGACCTTGAGCAAGTCCTGCCAGTACTCTTCTTCGGGATAGGCCTCGGTCAGCACATCCTGGGGCGCATCGTGCATGCAGCGCAGATTGCGGGTGTGGCCGGAGTTGCCGCCGCGCCATTCGCGCGGTGCAGATTCAAGCAGCAGCACGCGGGCACCTGCTTCGCGCGCCATCAGCGCGGCGCACAGGGCGGCATTGCCACCACCGATGACGAGTACATCGGTGTCAAAGGCTTCAGTTTTCATGATGGGCTGCCACGGGGCGGTGCCTGCAGCGGTTCAACGTGGGGAAGTGTCCTTTGTCATTTCCGCTGCCGGAGCGCGGTTGACAGGGTCAGATTGGAGTTGAACGCCACTGTAGTGAGCACCGCCTCACCCGTGCAGCGGGGTGAGGGGATGGGGGTATCACCAATCGTGATGGATTGGTTCTGCCGCAGGCCGAAGGCGGCGCGATGCGGCCTTGCGCCACGGCTTGCAACCCCGGAGGAAGGCACCGGGGCCGCTGCGCTGCAGCTCCGGTGTGGCCTGGACGGCCGGCTTCAATGCACGGTGACGAGCGCGTTGAAGAGCAGCACCATGACCAGGCCCACCACGGCCACGATGGACTGCACGACCGAGATGGTCTTGGTGGCTTCGCCCATGGTCATGCCGAAGGACTCCTTGACCATCCAGAAACCGGCGTGGTTGGCATAGTTGAAGAACAGCGAGCCGCAGCCGATGGACAGGGCCAGCAGGGGCAGGTTCAGGCTGGGGTCGGCCCCCGCCAGCGGCGCCAGCAGGCCGGCAGCGCCCACGATGCCCACGGTGGCCGAGCCCGTGGAGACGGACAGCAGCATGGCGATCAGCCAGCCCAGGATCAGCGGCGGGAAGGCGAACTGCTGGGTCAGATGGACGATGGCATCACCGACCTTGGCGCTGGTCAGCATCTGCTGGAAGGCGCCGCCGCCGGCAATGATCATGATGATGGAGGCAATGGGCTTGAGGCTCTTGCCCAGCGCGTCGCGCAGCTTTTCGGTATCGCCGCCACGGGCCATCACCAGGACCACGATGGCGAACAGCACGCCCAGCAGCATGGCGATCAGGGGATTGCCCAGAAAGCTGGCCACATGCATGGCTGCCGCATCCTTGGGCAGCAGCATCTCGGCAACAGCGTGGATCAGCATCAAAATGGCGGGCAGCAGGGCCGCCAGCACGCCCAGGGCGATGCTGGGCTGCTGGCCGGCAGTGGCTTTCTCGGTGATGGTGAACTGGTCCAGCAAGGCCTGGTCGGGCTTGGTGCTCATGCGTGGGGCGATGAAGGCGCCATACAGCGGGCCACCGAGAACCATGGCCGGAATGGCGGCCAGAAAGCCGTACAGCATGGTCGGGCCGACCGTGGTCTTGAGGGTGGCGATGGCGGTCAGGGGGCCGGGATGGGGCGGAACCATGCCGTGCATGGCCGCCAGTGCCGAGATCACGGGCACGCCGACGTAGACATAGGCCGAGCCCTTGAAACGGGCCTGGCCTTCCAGCTTGCGCGCCACGCTGAAGATCAGCGGCAGCATGACCACCAGGCCGACCTCGAAGAACATCGGGATGCCGACGATGAAGGCCACCAGGGTCATGGCCCAGGGGATCATGCGATCGGAGGAGTGCCTGAGAATGGCTTCGGCGATCTGCTCGGTGATGCCGGCATCGGCCAGGATCTTGCCCAGCATGGCGCCCAGCGCGATCACGACGCCCACGGCACCCAGCGTTTTGCCCGCGCCGTTGGTCAGCTGCTTGACGATGGTTTCCGGATCCATGCCGGTGGCAAAGCCGACGCCGACCGAGACGATGAGCAGGGCCAGCAGCGGGTGCAGCTTGATGCGTGAAACGATCAAGGCGACCAGCACCAGCACGCTGACCAGGGCGGTCAGCAGCAACTGAATATCGAGAGATGTCATAAATGAACCTTGGTTTTGGCTGGCTGTCCTGAAGCGCACTTCACATCCAGCACGAGGCAAGGCTCATATTAAAAAAGCGCACTCGCACCCGCTGTAGGCTGGCGCCGTCGGCGTGATGCAAGATGGATGTCGAGATGCGGCCCAGGGGGCGCAACAGCAATGTTGTAATGAAGATCTAGGTTTGCCATGAGGTATGAGCTTCACATGACAACAAAGTTGCTGTGGAAATTACGTAAGGACTGAGCCTTGATTTCCCGGCGTCGCCCATGGCCAGCCAGCTTCGCATTCATCCTCTGCCTGGAAGGCGGGGGCTCAATCCGTCAGCGATGCTCCCCGCCAGACTCCGGAATGCACCAGTTGCCTGGCGCAGTCCGTCAAGACAACGCGTGCCGCCAGGGCGGCGGGCGAGAGCTCGTCGTCCGACAGGCTGCACAGCGCGGCCTTGCGCCGCACCGAGTCATCGGCGATCTGGGACCACTGAAAACGCTCGGCTGCATCACGGTACATGCCCACGGCTGACCAGGGCTGGACCGTGGCGCCCATGCCGGCGTCGACCGCTTCCATCAGCAGGGTCAGCGAGTCGATCTCCATGGCCATCTGCGACTGGAAACCGGCACTGGTGAACGAGGCCATGATGGAGCTGCGCAGGCCGTGGCTGCCCGAGGGCAGGATCAGCGGCACCTGCTGCAGCTGCTCCAGGCTGATGGGCACTTCATGCCGAATCTGCGGTGCCACCGGTTGCTGGCGCGACTGGATCAGAAACAGCTGCTCTTCCAGCAGAGGCATCACGCTCCATCGCCGGGCGCTCTGAGTATCGAAAAGGATAGCCAGATCCAGCTGTCTGGCGTTGAGAAGACTCGTCAGATGCCCCGAGAGGGCTGACACCATGTGCAGCCTCACCTCGGGGTAGCGCTCGCGCATGGCACGCATCAGCGGCAGGCCCAGCACATTGGCAATCGTGGGGGACAGGCCCATGCTGACGGCACCCGACAGCCGCGCCTGCTGGGCCGCGTGAATGGCCTGCTGGGCATGGCGCAGGGTCAGCTGGGCCTGGTGGAAAAAGGCCTGGCCGGCCTCGGTGGGGATGACTCCGCGTGGTGTGCGCTGCAGCAGCCGGGTCGAGAGTTCGGACTCCAGGCGGCTGATCTGCTGGCTCAGCGCCGACTGCACCATGTCCAGATCCAGCGCTGCCCGGCTCATGGAGCCCAGTTCAACAATTCGTACAAAGTAGCGCAGCTGGCGCAGTTCCATGGCAAATCCTCACGCCCGCAGCAGTTGACGGGCGCTGGGATAATCGCATACCTATGAGCAACAAGCAGCGTGTCGTGGTGGGTTTGTCGGGCGGTGTGGATTCCGCCGTCACCGCCTATCTTCTCAAAAAGCAGGGCCACGAGGTCGTCGGCATCTTCATGAAGAACTGGGAAGATGACGACGACAGTGAGTACTGCTCGTCGAATATCGACTTTGTCGATGCGGCGGCCGTGGCCGACGTGATCGGCATCGAGATCGAGCATGTGAACTTTGCGGCAGACTACAAGGACCGCGTGTTTGCCGAGTTCCTGCGCGAGTATCAGGCCGGTCGCACGCCCAATCCGGACGTGCTGTGCAATGCGGAGATCAAGTTCAAGGCCTTCCTGGACCACGCCATGCGCCTGGGGGCAGAAAAGATCGCCACCGGCCACTATGCACGCGTGCGCCAGAATCCGTCCACCCAGCTGTTCGAGCTGCTCAAGGGCCTGGATAACAGCAAGGATCAGAGCTATTTCCTGCACCGCCTGAACCAGGCCCAGCTGTCCAAGGCGATGTTTCCTGTGGGCGAGCTGCACAAGACCGAGGTGCGTCGCATTGCCGAAGAGATCGGCCTGCCCAACGCCAGGAAGAAGGACTCGACGGGCATCTGCTTCATCGGAGAGCGCCCGTTCCGCGACTTTCTGAACCGCTACATCAGCAAGGAGCCGGGTCTCATCCTGGACGACCGCAACCGCAAGCTGGGCAAGCATGTGGGCCTGTCCTTCTATACGCTGGGCCAGCGTTCGGGTCTGGGCATCGGCGGCGTCAAGGAAAAGGGTGCCGCCCGTGGTGCGGGTGACCATGCGCCCTGGTTTGTGGCACGCAAGGAAATGGACAAGAACATTCTGCGCGTGGTGCAGGGCCATGACCATCCGCTGCTTCAGTCGCATGCCCTGCTGGCCGATCAGGTCAGCTGGGTGGCCGGCCATGCCCCGGCCGAGGGCAAGGCCTACGGCTCCAAGACACGCTACCGTCAGCCCGATTCGCCTGCGCTGATTTCCCAGGCCACGGATGCCGGCTTCCGTCTGGACTTTCCCGAAGCGCAATGGGCTGTCACCCCTGGTCAGTCCGCCGTGCTCTATGACGGCGATGTCTGCCTGGGAGGCGGCATCATTGCGCAGGTCGATCCTGCGGCCGCTAGGTAATCGTCAGGTAGGCGCTAGTAGTCGCGGTTTTCATCAAACCACTGCTGGGCCTGCTCATCCGTCAGCTTCAGTGACAGCGCCGCAGGCAGTTGTGCCAGTTGCTGCACGGCCAGCCCCAGGTCTTCACGCTCGCTGGTTTCAATGCCCTTGACTGTGTTGAAGCGGGCGGTAAAGGTCGTCAGTGCAGCTTGCACATGGCCAAGGCTGCTTGCTGTGCCAATTTCTTGTTCGGCCAGCTCATAGGCTGCATGCGCAATCCTGGCACGGGCTGCGGGCCAGCCCGCAAATGGCCGCCCATATTCTTTGGCCCACCATTCAGGCTTGCGTAACTGGCTGACGGATGTGTAGTCAGCCCAGGGCCGAGCCTTGGCACGGTCCTTGAGTTGCTGGCGCAGGCGTTTGCCAGCGGCTTCTTCCACGTTGTAGGCGATGAAGAAGTCCAGCTCCGGCCAGGTTGGCAGCGCAGGCAGTCCCGACAGATGGCGCATAAAACGCAGTGATAGCGCCTTGAGCTGCGTACATGATGAAAGCTGGGCCAAATCGCTGTGGTTACCCCACAGGGAGAGCGATTCCAGCTTCGAAAACTGCAGCAGGTTTTGCAGCGAAATGGGTTGCTTTCCCGCTCCGTTGCGCAGCTCCAGCGTGGCGACCTGTTTCAGGCTGCCCATGTCGGGCAGCTGAAAGGCTTCGTCGGCCGGGTTCTTGCTGGTGGCCGGGCTCAAACTCAGGCTTTCAGGCAGGCCTGCGGTGACGGTGATTTGCTCCAGATTGCCATGCAGATGAAGGCGCATGCCCTGCTGCGGCAGCTTCAGGTGGATGTGGCCCTGATTGCCCGCTTGCAGATGAATGCTCAGCTCGCGAATCTGTGACTGGCTGGCGTCGATATGTACATCCTGCCGCAGCTGCGGGTGCCAGCTGAAGTTTTCGATAGGGCGCAGTTGCGCCCACGTGAAGAAGCCGCTGTCATTGCCCGTGTAGTAGAAGCTGCGCGGCCAGGGCGAGCCAGCGGGCGTGGCAAAGGGGTCAAAGCAGGGCCAGAGCACGCAGGCGTCGACAGGCAGCCACAGGTCCGCTGTTTTCAACAGCGTCCTGGGGCCAAGGGTCAGGCTGCCCTGACCGGGGCTGGTTTTGAGTCTGTGCGGCGCGTCAGGCGTCAGCTCAAGGGTGAAGACGCCATCTTCATGCGGTGTTCCATCGATAAGCAGGGGCATGCAGAAAGCTTAGCGCAGTTACCAGATGCTCTGGGGAGACGGCACGGAGCTCTGTACTTCGGTGTGGCGTTGTACCTTGCCGAACAGCGGCAGGCTGGCACGCAGCTCGGTGCGACCGGGGCGGGACTGTATGACCAGAGTGCCTTGCAGGCGTTCCAGTCGCGCCAGCATGCTGCGCATGCCCACGCCCATGCTGTTGATCTGTGTGCTATCCAAATCAAAGCCTGTGCCGTTGTCCTCGATCTGCAACTGCAACTCCCTGGAATCGGGAATCTCCAGCCGAACCTGGACTTGACTGGCGCGGCTGTGCTTGATGACATTGGTCAATGCCTCTTCCAGCACGCGGGTCAGCGTCAGGCACTGAATGGGGCTGGGCGCGTGGGTCCAGTATTCGGGCAGACACCACTTCACCTGAATGTCCAGTTCCTCGAACAGCCGTGCAAAGCGGTGGCGCAGCGGAGCAAGCCACTGCATGGGTGTCTCGGGAACCTGGATGGCGGTGCTGGTGCCGGTATCAATCATCTGACGCAGGTCGTCACGCATGAGCTTGAGCATGGACAACACCTGGGCATTGGGCAGCGGGGCGCTGCTTTGCTCGACCAGGGCAATGGAGCGCACCAGAGAGCCGCCCAGGCCATCGTGCAGATCCTGGGAAATGCGCAGACGCTCCTGCAGGCGGGAGTGGCTCAGAGCCAGATGGTGTTCCCTCTCCAGGGTTTGGCTCAGGTCGTCGCAGGCCTGTGTGACGGTGAGACTGAGTTCGTGGTTGAAGTGCTCGATGCGGCGCATATTCCACACGATCTGTCGCCCGAGCAACCACGCGATCACCAGCATGCTCAGCAAGGTGGTGTAGGGAGTCAGCGTCAGATTGTGATCCAGGGTCTTGGTCAGCAGCAGCAGGTCGTGCACGCCGATGGCCAGGTAGAGCACGAAGCAAAGGCTGAAAGCGATGTGGGCTGGCGTGCGTGTCTGCAGCGCGCGCAGTGGAAACAGCAGGCAGACTAAAGCGCAAAGACAGAACATCAGCAGCCAGACGGCCCGGCTCAGCGCCATCTGTGCATCGGGCACAGACAGTGCAAATACGGCACAGAGGCTGCATATGCCGGCCAGCGTACGTTCCAGCCGCATGAGGCGTAATTCCCCAAAGCGCAGCGTAAAAATGCAGAAGGTGTAGGTAAATGCAATGAAAGCCAGCAGATTGCCCTTGGCAAAGGCCGGCGTGCTGCTGAAGGGCCAGGGATCAGTCATGACCATAAAGCAGAGCATCAGTGCCCAGCACATCAGATTGAGTGCGTACCAGCCATAGAGTTTTTGATTGCGGTTGTGGAGCCAGGCAAACGAAAACAGCAGACATAGCACCAGGCTGACCGTGATGCAGACCATATAAATGGTGCGCAGGCTCCAGGTTGCCTGTGCCGTCCATTGCTTGAGCTCGGCTGGATGGCCTATGCGCAGCCGCCCCAGGCCTGGCGTCTGGGTGCTGAGCCCGTGGACGCGCACCCAGATGCTGTTGCCCTGTTCCTTGAGCAGCGCCTTGGGAAGCAGCCAGTAGCGTGGCATATTCCAGCTGCGACTCAGCGGCTCCACCAGCGATTGATCGCGCCAGATCAGTTCTGAATTCACGAACACCTCGCCCGCCATCACGATATTGACGACGGCCAGCGCCACGGGCTGATCGCGCCCGCAGGGGCTCTCCCAATCGATGCGGTACCAGGCTGCACCGTCATAGCCGGGCCAGCGTTGACTCCAGTCATCCAGCCCCGGCACATCCACCCATTGCAGCAAGGCCGCATCGGGTGGAGGCCCATCGGGCAGTGCCTTGGCCGATTGGCGGGCCACAATGCGCGGTTCGCAGAGCAGATCCTGAGGCCTGAGCTCCTGTGCCCAGGCCACGCCGCAACTGACGCCCATGACGAGCGCAAATATCAGGCGGAGCATGAGAGCCGACCGCTTGAACATTCAGCTCAGCAAACCGCGTGCCCGGGCCTCGCTGACCGCCTTGGTGCGCGAAGGCACGGCCAGCTTGCGGTAAATGTTCTTCACATGGCATTCCACGGTGTAGCGGGAGAGAAAGAGCGACTCTGCGATCTCCCGGTTGGTCATGCCGTCTGCGACCAGCTTGAGGATCTGGATTTCGCGGGCGCTGAGTATGGCCTCGGGCGGCATCTCCTTGTGCGCTTCCGTAGGCTGGGAAGGCTGCAACTCGGCAATGATGCGCCGTGCAATGAAAGGGTCGATGGGGGCGCCACCACGCAGCACACTGCGTATGGACAAGGTGACTTCCAGATCGTCGCGCTCCTTGAGCACATAGCCGTTGGCCCCGGCACGCAGCGCCGACAGAATGGCGTCCTCGGTGCTCCAGGCGGAGATGACCAGAATGCCCATGCCGGGGTCGGCGGCGCGCAACTGGCTGATCAGCTCTATGCCGCTGCCGTCGGGCAAGCCCAGATCCACCAGTGCCATGGCGACAGGATGCTCCGCCAGCCGGGCGCGTGCCTGCCCCAGGGTTGCAGCAAAGATGAGAGCATCATCCGCATATCCGAGACCATGCAAAATGCTTTCCAGCCGATTGCGGATCAGCGGCTCATCCTCCACCACGATCAAGGGGCTGGGGAGAATGGACTCTGTAGGGAGGGAGAAAGTCTCTGCCATATAGTGTGATGTGCCGCTGGTTTTCGTGTCCCACTGTTACCGAGATCAGGTCGCTTGGCTATCACTGAAAACTGGTAATTTGAGGTGCATGCGGAGTCTGCGCCCAAAGCGCAAGCGAACTCCGTGGCCTGCAATTCCCATGACGTCAGAAGCAATACGCCGGCGGCGGCTCCAAGAGGCAGTTGGCTAAACTTGCCTGCATTGATCACGCCTGGCCTTGCAATGCTGGGCGTTTGTCCGTTCAAGGTGCAACGGACAGAGAACTCAGGATTATTTTCCATGGATGCCATGCTCGGTGCCGATTTCTGGATCGGCTTGTTCAAGATCGTCTGGATCAACATCATTCTCTCGGGTGACAACGCGGTGGTCATTGCTCTGGCCGCACGTGGCCTGCCGCCGCAGCAGCAGAAAAAAGCGGTGCTGTTTGGCTCCGGCGCCGCCGTGGTGTTGCGTATTGCCTTGACAGTGGTGGCCGCCAAGCTGATGCAGCTGCCATTCGTCGAGGTGATCGGTGGCCTGCTGCTGCTGTGGATTGGCGTGGGCCTGCTCAAGGGCGAAGATGAAGAAGAGAACTCCGGCAGCGTGGCCGGGCAGGGCATGATGGCTGCCGTTCGCACCATTTTGCTCGCCGATCTGGTCATGAGTCTGGACAATGTGATCGCCGTGGCTGCGGCAGCGGGCGGCGATATGCTGCTGCTGATTCTGGGCCTGGCCATCAGCATTCCGCTGGTCATCTTTGGCTCCACGCTGATGATCAAGCTGATGGAGCGCTTTCCAGTCATCGTCACTCTGGGCGCGGCACTGATTGGCTGGGTGGCCGGCGAAACCATCACCAGCGACCATATGCTCGAAGGTTTTGTACGGATCAATCCCTGGGCGCATTACGCAGCGGCCGCCTGCGGCGCCTTGCTGGTGATTGCAATGGGCAAGTGGATGCAGCTCAAGGCTGCCGCGCAGGGCGGCACTGCCTGAGCCTGGGGTTGCTGAAAGCAAAAATGCCCGCATTCAAGGCGGGCATTTTGTGTTGTGTGCGCCGCAGCAGCCGGCCTACAGGAATGAGTAAAAGCAGCGGAAGGGAATCTTGCGCTCTGCCCAGAAGTCCGCAGTATCGCGGAACACGTCCAGCAACTGCTCGCGCACTTCCTTGTCGAACTTGGGAGTGGTCGGAATCTGGTCGAGCACCACCACAAAACCGGGTTGCGGGCCGGATTTGTTGATCGGGTCGGTCATGCAGTCATACAGCGCATCCCAGTTCTTGCCAAAGTGTGCCGGCAGGTAGAACTGGGTGGACAGCAGCTCGAAAACATCGGCCTTGGTCTGGGCATGGGCCAGGTTGGCATAGAGGAAATGGGAGCCCAGTGCCTCTGCTGCTGCCTGAAGATCAGGAATGCGATAGGCGCGAATGGATTGCACGATGTTCGGGCGAACATTGCGCAACGGTGTTTCCGAGGGCTTACGAAGTGGCGTGTCCATCTCCGTGATTCTTTCTAAAAACATCAAAACTGGTGGCAGAGTCGGTACTGACAGCGCTGTAGGCTGTCTGCGCAAACCGCCGCTGCGGAATTCAAGAGGTCAAAAGCCGCTTTATGGCGGGCCTGGAGGGCGTCTTTTAACTTCATTGGACGATTTGCTGAAAGCTGTTGTAGTGGTCGCCGGTGTAGAAGCAGGCATCGGGCACTTGGGGCTGCAAGCCGCCACAGACAATGCGCCGCGCACCCCGGTTTTTCGCGCCTGGCGTGCGCACGGTGTATTCGCGGTAATAGCCTCTGGCCTGGCGCGGAAGTATGCGCTCACGGTTGCCGAATACAGTGCCGTCCTTGTCGCTGGAAAACGGACCGCCCTGAAGGATACGACCATAAGTGGTGCGGCCTTCGCGCGGCAGTTCGGCCAGGCTCACGGTCTCAAAGCCGGGAACGGTGGCACCGACTTCGGGCGCTTTGCGCGCCAAAGCCGCAGGGGGTGCCAGCGCAAAAGCGGCACCCAGCATCAACGCTAAACCCGTCTGATATACCTTGGCTGCAGCGGCCTTGAGCATTCACTAAACCTTTCAGAATCTCAGGTAATGCCTGAAATTTCGACCCGTAAGTGTGACGGATAGGCCTCGAAAATGCAAGTTGCGCCTATTTTTTGTGCAGCCTGTCGAGCGGTTTTCGACGACAAAAAAGCCCTGTCGGCATGGCCGGGCAGGGCTTGGGCAGGGGCGTGGCAGCTTTTATTCGCCGTGGGCAGCGATTTCAGCCTCCACCTCGCGGTGTTTGGCCGTGATCGTGGCAGAAGGAGCTTTGTCCAGCAGGCTGACCACTATGATTGCGATAGCGGACAACGTAAACCCGGGAACGATTTCATAGAGCTTGAACCACTGGTAATGCTGCCAGACCAGCACCGTGACCGCGCCCACGACCATGCCGGCCAGCGCGCCGTTGCGCGTCATGCGGCCCCAGAGCAGAGAGATCAGCACCAGAGGGCCGAAGGCGGCGCCAAAACCGGCCCAGGCATTGCTGACCATGCCCAGTACCTTGGCCTTGGGGTCCTGCGCAATGAGGATGGCTATCACGGCAATGGCAAACACCATGGCGCGGCCAAACCAGACCAGCTGCTTCTGGCTGGCGTTTTTGTGCAAAAAGGTCTTGTAGATATCTTGCGTGAGGGCGCTGGAGCAGACCAGCAACTGGCAGGACAGGGTGCTCATCACGGCAGCCAGCACGGCAGCCAGCAGCACGCCGCTGATCCAGGGATTGAACAGCAGCTTGGCGACTTCCAGGAACACCAGCTCGTGGTTACCATTGACGTTTGCCGCAATCTCGGGGCGGCTGGCGAAGAAGGCAATGCCGAAGAAGCCCACAGCCACGGCGCCGCCCAGGCACAGCACCATCCAGGTCATGCCGATGCGGCGCGCGTTGGGAATGGTCTTGATCGACTCGGCTGCCATGAAGCGCACCAGAATGTGAGGCTGGCCGAAGTAGCCCAGACCCCAGGCCAGCAAGGAGATGATGGCAATCGACCCCTGGCCCTTGAACATGTCGAAGGCGCCGCTGCGGGCGGTGTCGATGATGGCCGCGCTGGCACCCACGCCGCCGTCGGCATAGATCACTATCAGGGGGGCCAGAATCAGCGCGGTGATCATCAGCGAGGCCTGGATCGTGTCGGTCCAGCTCACGGCCAAAAAGCCGCCTATGAACACATAGGCCATGGTGGCCACGGCACCCACCCATAGCGCGGTCTGGTAGTCCATGCCGAACATGGACTCGAACAGGCGGGCGCCAGCGACCACGCCGGAGGCGCAGTAGACAGTGAAGAACACCAGGATCACCAGTGCCGTGACGATGCGCAGCAGGCTGCTGCCATCCTCGAAACGGTTGGTGAAGTAATCGGGCAATGTCAGCGCGTTGCCCACCTTCTCGGTATAGACGCGCAGGCGTGCAGCGACAAAGCGCCAGTTGAGCCAGGCACCGATGCACAGGCCGATGGCGATCCACGAGGCCGACAGGCCAGTGGCAAACACGGCCCCGGGCAGCCCCATGAGCAGCCAGCCGCTCATATCCGATGCCCCGGCCGACAAAGCAGTGACCACCGAGCCCAGACTGCGCCCGCCCAGAATGTAGTCAGACAGGTTGGACGTGGCTTTATAGCCTGCCCAGCCTATGAGCAGCATGCCCAGCAGGTAGATGGCAAAGGTGACGATGGTTGGCGTATTGGCGGTCATGTCGGCTCCGGGTCGGCGCAGCGCTATCGGCATGTGGGTTACATGCCCGGCGAAAACAAATCCGCCAGCGGCCTCCTGGTGGGAGGCCTGCTGGCGGGTATCGGTGCGCAATTGGACCAGTTATTCGACAGCCCAGTGGGGCATGTGGCTGAAAACCGCGCTACTGGCTGTCCTGCGGCGCATTCAGTGGCGCCGCTGGCGGCAGTGGTGTGCCTATATCGCTCCAGCTTGACGGCGCGGGGGGTCTGGCGGGTGCCGGCATCATCTCGCCGGGCGCCAGCCCGGGGCTGCTGTCCAGATCGGGCGGCTGGGCGCTGCTGTCGGCGGGCGCCGGCTGGACGGCGGTCGAGGGCGGCGCTGCGGGCGTGCTTTCGATGATGTCGACCTCGCTGCCATTGCTCCTGTTGGGGGCTGGATGGGCAGGAGTCGTCGGCGCTGTGCGATCAGGATCGTTGCCCTCTGCTGCGGGCCCGCTCCATTCCTGAACCTTGTCGCGCAGGCGGCCCACCAGATCGCTCCACCAGTGGCTGGTGTTGGGCTCGGTGAACCGGGCCTTGGCATTGAGCAGCGGGCTGCGCATGGCGCGCGACATGAAGTCACCCACCATGGGCAGGGCGCTGCGCGAACCCTGGCCCCATTGGTCGCTTTTGAGCGTGATGCGTGCATCGTTGAAGCCGGCCCAGGCACCAGCCACGATCTGCGGGTGCATGAGGATGAACCAGCCGTCGGCATTGCCCTGGGTGGTGCCGGTCTTGCCGGCCACATCGGCGCGAATGCCGTATTGCTTGCGAATCGCGCGGCCCGTGCCCTTGTCGATCACGGCGCGCATCATCTCCAGCAGACCGTAGTTCTCTTCCTCGTCCCAGACCTGATCGGGCTTGGGCGGGGTGAATTCGGCCAGCAGCTCGCCATCGGCATTCTCGATACGGGTGACCAGCTGGGGCGGAATGTAGTGGCCGGAGTTGGCAATGCTGCCGTAGGCGTTGACCATCTCCAGCAGCGTGACGGGGCTGGAGCCCAGCGCCAGCGAAGGCACGGGCTCCAGCGGGCTCTGGCGCACGCCCAGAGCGCGGGCCAGCTTGATGACGCGGTCCATGCCCACTTCCTGGCCCAGCTCGGCCGTGATGGTGTTCTTGGAGTAGGCCAGCGCATCGCTGAGCTTCATGGGCACGCCCGTGGGCTCGACGGCATCGCTGGGACGCCATACCTCACCGCCGGGCAACTGGATTTCCACGGCTTCGTCCTTGCGCGTGTCGTCGGGTCTGGCGCCGCGCTGCAGGGCTGCGCCATAGACAAAGGGCTTGAAGGTGGAGCCGGGCTGGCGGCGCGCCTGGGCCACATGGTCGAACGCATCCTGGGCATAGTCGCGGCTGCCCACCCAGGCCAGCACGGCCGAGGTGCGCGGGTCTATGGCCAGAAAGCCGGCCTGCACGCGGGTCTTGTCCTCGCGCAGCTGCCTCATGAAGGCCTTGTCGGCCAGCAGCTTCTTGAGCGCTTCTTCTTCGCTGATATCGGAAGGCCTGCCGCTTCTGGCGAGCTTGCGAAAGGCCTCCGTCTCGCGCACCAGCTGCAGCACCAGCGCGTTCTCGGCGCTCCAGCCGTCGCGGTGGCTCCAGTTGTTGTTGGCAATGCCCTGCAGCGTATGCATCTGGCGGTTCACGGCCTGCTGCGCCCAGTTCTGCAGGCGCGAATCCAGGGTGGTGCGCACTACCAGACCGTCGGTGTAGATGTTGTAGTCGTTCTTGTCGGCCCAGGCGATCAGCCATTTGCGCAGCTGCTGGGAAAAATGCGGCGCCATGCCCGTGGGTTCTTCCTGGCGCTCGAAGTCCAGACGCATGGGGCGCTTCTTCAGGCGCTCGAACTCATCGTCCTTGAGCTCGCCGCGCTTGACCATCTGGCTCAGCACGGTGTTGCGCCGGGCAATCGCGCGGTCGGGGTTGATCACCGGGTTGTAATAGGCATTGCCCTTGAGCATGCCCACCAGCGTGGCGCTTTCCAGCACCGTGAGCCTGGCCGCCGGCTTGTCGAAATAGGTGCGCGCCGCCATCTCTATGCCATAGGCGTTGTAGAGAAAGGGCACGGTGTTCAGATAGGTCTCGAGAATCTCGTCCTTGGTGTAGAGCGCCTCGATCTTGAAGGCCGTGATCGCCTCCTTGAGCTTGCGGTTCACATTGCGGGCGCGGCCGATTTCTGTGGGATAGAGATTGCGCGCCAGCTGCTGGGTGATGGTGGAGCCGCCCTGGGGATTGCCGCCCAGCGTATGGATGACTGAACCCACGGTGCGCGTGAAGTCCATGCCATGGTGCTCGTAGAAGCGGTGGTCTTCGGTGGCCACGAGGGCCTTGACCACGGCGGGCGAAATCTGCTCCAGCGGCACCCACTGGCGGTTGCTGCGCTTGAACTCGCCGATCAGCTTGCCGTCGGCGCTCAGGATCTGCGCAGGCTGCTCGAGCTTGGCCTTGCGGATGTCGCTGATACTGGGCGTGAACGGAATCAGCAGCAGCACATAGACGACAAACAGCACCGGCAAGGCCGCAGCAAACCACAGCCATTCACGCCGCGTCGGCCAGCGACGCCACCAGGGCATGGCCGCAATGCGCTGGCCGGCAGTGCTGGCGCGCGCGCGCATCCAAAAAGCGGTGGCCTGGGCTACCCATTTTTCTTTCAATTCGTTCAAGGACAAACGCACGTTGCAAGGCAGCCCGCCAAGGGCCGCAAGAAGGCAAGACTGCGAAGAATGCCCAAAAAACAGGCGCTCTGCTTGCGGGGATCGGTTTTTCTATGGTCGCAGCCCCGGTATTGTCTCCGTGGCGCGGTTAAGCAGGGTTGTTTCTAGCTGTGAGACCGGTTGCTGACTGCCTTAAGCTTGCGGCTTCGCATTGGCGGGAGAGCAGCATGGCAAACAGCGTTTATGACTTTGAAGCCACCGACATCCAGGGGCGCAGCACTCCTCTGTCGCAGTACCAGGGCAAGGTATTGCTGATCGTGAATACCGCCAGTGCCTGCGGCTTCACGCCCCAGTACAAGGGTCTGCAGACCTTGCACGAACAGTATGCGGACCGGGGCCTGGTGGTGCTGGGCTTTCCCTGCAACCAGTTCGGTGCCCAGGAGAAAGGCTCGGATGACGAGATCGCGAGCTTTTGCGAGCAGAACTTCGGCGTCAGCTTTCCGCTGATGCACAAGATCGAGGTCAACGGCGACGGTGCGCACCCGCTGTACCGCTGGCTCACCTCTGAAGCGCCGGGCGTGCTGGGCACCAAGTCCATCAAATGGAATTTCACCAAATTCCTCGTGGGCCGCGACGGGCAGGTGATACGCCGCTACGCGCCCCAGGACAGGCCCGAGAAGCTGTCGGACGATATCCAGGCGGCTCTGGGCTGATGCTGTCGTTATCGTTTCGATAGCTGACAGCGCTTGCCCAGAAAGTGCTGGAGGCGGTTTTGATGCTCAGTCTTCCGACAAGGTCCTGAAGGACTGGGCCAGATGGTCGAGCAGTGCGCGCACGGCGGGCAGCTGACCGCGACGCGAGGCGTAGACGGCGTGGATGATTTCGGGGCGCGGTTCCCAGCCCGGCAGCACCTGCACCAGCGTGCCGCTGCGCAGGTCTTCGCGCACGAACATGCTGGGCAGCTGAACCACCCCTGCGCCCAGCAGAGCCGCATCGCGCAGGGCCAGCATGGACTGCGTCACCAGCCGCGGCTGGTGCCTGACCTCGGCGCGCACGGCCTCGGGCCCGTGCAGTACCCAGCGGTGGGTTTCCTGCAGGCTGCCCATATCCAGGCTGGGCCAGGCCGACAGGTCCATGGGGCCGCCGGGCTGACCCAGGCGCTGCAGCAGCTCGGGGGCGGCCACCAGGCATTGCCGGCGCTCGGCCAGCGTGCGCAGCACCAGATCGCTGTCCTGCAGCGGCGGCGGGCGCACGCGCAGGGCCAGATCCAGCCCCTCGCCAATCACGTCCACGCGCCGGTTGGTCTCGTCTACCTGCAGCTCCACGCGCGGGTACTGGCGCATGAATTCTCCCAGCATGCGGCCCACGCGCGAGGCCAGCAAGGCCACGGGGCAGCTCATGCGCACCTTGCCGCAGGGCTCGGAATGCACCAGCGCCACGGACTCCTCGGCGGCCTCTGCCTCGGTCAGCATGGCGCGGCAGTGCTGGTAGTAGCGCTTGCCAACCTCGGTCACGGCAAAGCTGCGCGTGGAACGCAGCAGCAATTGCGCGCCCAGGCGTTCCTCGAGCAGTGCCACGCGGCGACTGAGCTTGGACTTGGGCAACCCCAGGGCGCGGCCTGCAGGCGCGAATCCGCCGTGCTCCACCACCTGGGCGAAGTAGTACAGCTCGTTGAGATCGGGCAGCTTCATTGTTTTAAAAATAGAACTCTGAGGCTGAATATTGTGGACTACTCAAGTCATCGTTCCAAATTCATACTTTCTCCATGTTCAACGCCTGCGGCATCCATAGGAACCGCAGGCCAGCCGCAAGGAGAAATGTCATGCTCAAGAAAATCCTGGGTGTCTACGAAGCTCCCCGTCCCCACTGGGTGGGCAATGGCTTTCCCGTGCGCTCGCTGTTCAGCTATGGCGACCACGGCAAGGCCCTGAGCCCCTTTCTGCTGCTGGATCATGCAGGCCCTCAGACCTTCACGCCCACCACGGCACGGCGCGGCGTGGGCACGCATCCGCACCGCGGCTTCGAGACCGTGACCATCGTCTACGAGGGTGAGGTGGCCCACCGCGACTCCACCGGCGCTGGTGGCACCATCGGCCCCGGCGACGTGCAGTGGATGACGGCAGCCTCGGGCATCCTGCACGAGGAGTACCACTCCGAAGCCTTTGCCAAGAACGGCGGCCCGCTGGAGATGGTGCAGCTGTGGGTCAACCTGCCGGCCAGGGACAAGATGTCCGCCCCCGGCTACCAGACCTTGCTGAATGCGGACATCCCGCAGGTCGCGCTGCCGGACGGTGCGGGTCATCTGCGTGTCATTGCCGGTGACTACCTTGGCAGCCAGGGGAGCGCCTCTCGCGGTCCGGCGAAGACCTTCACGCCTATCGATGTCTGGGATGTGCGGCTGAACGCCGGAGCAGCCACCGAGCTGCAGGCCCGGGCCGGCCGCACGCTGGCGCTGGTGGTGCTGCACGGCACGCTGCTGGTCAACGGACAGGAGATTGCCCGCGCCGGACAGCTGGTGCATATGGATCGCGCTGCGGACAGCGTGCATCTGGAAGCCAACAGCGACGTCACGCTGCTGTGGCTGTCAGGCGAACCGATTGACGAGCCCGTGGTCGGCTACGGCCCCTTCGTCATGAACAGCGACGAGGAAATCCAGCAGGCGCTGGAGGACTTCCGCAGCGGCCAGTTCGGCCGCATTCCGGCAGCCGAGCGCCATGCGCCCACGGCCGTGCTGAACCACTGAGCCCTCAGTGCCACCGTATCCCCGGCCCTGCAGCGATGCGGCCGGGGAGCGAGACCTCTGCCTTCGCTCTCAACTCCAAGGAGACTTCCATGAGCATCCAGACCGCAGCCATCCCCGCCAATTTCAACGGTGCCAAGCCCGTGATCGATCCGGACAACGTGGCCATGCTGCTGATCGACCACCAGAGCGGCCTGTTCCAGACCGTGCAGGACATGCCGTTCACCACGCTGCGCCGTCTGGCCAGCACGCTGGCCAAGATCGCTTCGCTGGCCAAGATCCCCGTGATCACCACAGCCTCCGTGCCTCAGGGCCCCAACGGTCCGCTGATTCCCGAAATCCACCAGAACGCACCTCACGCCACCTACGTGGCGCGCAAGGGCGAGATCAATGCCTGGGACAACGAAGACTTCGTCAAGGCCGTCAAGGCCACGGGCAAGAAGCAGCTCATCATCGCCGGCACCATCACCAGCGTCTGCATGGCCTTTCCCTCCATCGCTGCCGTGGCCGATGGCTACCAGGTGTTTGCTGTCATCGATGCGTCGGGCACCTACTCCAAGATGGCCGAGGAAATCACTCTGGCCCGCATGCTGCAGGCCGGTGTGGTGCCCATAGACACCGCGGCCGTGGCCTCGGAGTTGCAAAAGACCTGGAACCGCGAAGACGCGGCTGAATGGGCACAGGCCTATACCGGCATCTTCCCCAACTACCAGCTGCTGATCGAAAGCTACGCCAAGGCACAGGAAGTGGTACAGAACCACGAAGTGCTGGATTCCCAGCGCGTTTGATTTTCCTCACCCCTCCACTACCTCTGAAGGAGATCGTCATGAGCAACAAGCCCTATATCCGCCTCGACAAGGACAATGCCGCCGTGCTGCTGGTGGATCACCAGACCGGTCTGCTGTCCCTGGTGCGCGATATCGACCCCGACAAGTTCAAGAACAATGTGCTGGCCCTGGCCGACATGGCCGAATACTTCAAGCTGCCCACGATTTTGACCACCAGCTTCGAGACCGGCCCCAATGGCCCGCTGGTGCCCGAACTCAAGGCAAAATTCCCCGCGGCTCCCTATATCGCCCGCCCCGGCCAGATCAATGCCTGGGACAACGAGGACTTCGTCAAGGCCGTCAAGGCCACGGGCAAGAAGCAGCTCATCGTGGCCGGCGTGGTGACCGAGGTCTGCGTGGCCTTCCCGGTGTTGTCGGCTCTGGCTGAAGGCTTCGAGGTGTTCGTGATTGCAGATGCTTCGGGCACCTTCCACAGCATGACCCAGCAGGCTGCCTGGAGCCGCATGGAGCAGGCCGGCGCCCAGCTCATGACCTGGTTTGGCGCGGCCTGCGAGCTGCACCGCGATTGGCGCAACGATATCGAGGGCTTGGGGACTCTGTTCTCCAACCACATCCCCGACTACCGCAACCTGATCAACAGCTACACCACGCTGACCGCCGGCAAGTAAGCCTGCGGCTTTAGAACAAAGCCCGCAAGCTTTTGCAGCCTGCGGGCTTTTTTGCTGTTGATTTATTGGAATTGATAGCTGTTGACGCTTGATGGGTAGGCGTTCAAGCCTGTTTCTGCTTCAAGTCTGGAAGGCAGCTTGCGCTGCTCTGATCTGTGTCATGCATGGGCTCGGCCTGAGCAAAGTTCTTGCTGTATGCGATGCCCCAGTTGCGCATGGCAATCAGCACCGGCTGCAGGCTGCGGCCCAGCTCGGTCAGCGCATAGTCCACGCGTGGTGGTACTTCGGCATACACCGTGCGCTCGACAATGCCGGCCTCTTCCAGCTCGCGCAACTGCAGCGTCAGCATGCGCTGGGTGATGCCGCCGATGATGCGGCCCAGCTCGCCAAAGCGCTTTTTGCCGGGCAGCAGATGGAACAGGATGACGGGCTTCCAGGTGCCGCCCATCACCGACAGCGTCACCTCCACGGCGCAGCCGCTCTTGCTGTTCAATCGTTTCATGATCACCTCGCTGCAGTTCCGGACTGCAAGCATCGTAGCGCCAGCCAGCGCCCATGCATTACTTACATTTTTAATACTACCCAACAAATATGTTGGTACTGGCGGCTGGCGTGCATTGGCGGCACCATGCAGAGCATCTGTTTCACCTCTTGAGGAGCACTCCATGAAAGTCATGCAACTGGCCGCCCCCGGCGGTTTCGAACATCTGAAGCTTGTCGACCTGCCTGCACCTGCGGCACCCGCCGCCGGCGAGATCCAGGTACGCATTCACGCCAGCTCGCTCAACTACCACGACCTGGGTGTGGTGCGCCGCCCCGGCGCGGCGGCCGACGGCCGCATTCCCATGGCCGACGGTGCTGGCCTGGTCACGGCCGTGGGCGCAGGCGTGACGGAATTTGCCGTGGGCGATGCCGTGGTTTCCACCTTCTTTCCGCAATGGCTGTCGGGCCGCCATGTGCCGTCCGACTTCCAGCTCGTACCCGGCGACGGCGTGGACGGTTTTGCGCGTGAACAGGTCAACCTGCCCGCTACCAGCTTTACCCATGCTCCCAAGGGCTGGAGCCATGCCGAGGCCGCCACGCTGACCACGGCCGGCCTCACGGCCTGGCGTGCGCTGGTGGTGGACGGGCATCTCAAAGCCGGCGACACCGTGCTGGTACTGGGCACGGGCGGCGTCTCCATCTTTGCGCTGCAGATGGCCAAGAGCATGGGCGCCACCGTCATCGCCACCACATCCAGCGCGGCCAAGGCCGAGCAGCTCAAGACATTGGGGGCCGATCTGGTGATCAACTACAAGGACCAGCCCGAATGGGGCGACGCCGTGCTGGCCGCCACCGGCGGTCGCGGTGCCGACATTGTGGTCGAGGTCGGCGGCCCTGGCACCCTGCCCCAGTCCATTCGCGCCTGCGCCGTGGGCGGCCATATCGCACTGATCGGCGTGCTGACCGGTTTTGCGGGTGCCGTGCCCACGGTGGAGATGATGCGCAAGCAGCAAACCCTCAAGGGCCTGATCGTCGGCAGCCGCGAGCAGCAGCAGGACATGGTGCGCGCGCTGGAGAACTTCGGCTGGAAGCCCGTGATCGACAGCCGCTATCCGCTGGAACAGATGGTGGCGGCCTTCGAGCATCAGGCAGCGGGCAAGCATTTCGGCAAGATCTGCCTCGAATATTGATGGCTGATGGCGCTTTGTGCGCCTGAGTTTGAGGATGATGGGGCATGTGGCTCTTGTTGGGCCGCATGCCTTATTTGCTTTCAGAGGTCGGGTCTCGGCCCGCCAGCCGACCTACTTTCTTCTGCCGGTGTGCCGGACCACCAGAAAGTTGGCAAAGAGCCGCCCCCCTGCTGCCCACGTCCCCTTCGCTGCGCTACGGGGCAACCTGCGCCGTCAAGCTCTTGGGGCTGTGCGGCAAAACTCACTGCGCGCTTTCAGCGCTCCGTTCAAACAGGTTGCCGCAGATTTGAAGTTGAAGCGTCTGCACTCTGCGGTGCAGCCGCACGCACCAAGAGGCTGCCATCACAGGCGTGGGCAAAAGGGGCAATACCGGATGCGGGATAGCTTCTTTTTACTTTTGATAGCTGCTTGCGTTTGCTGAATAAGCGTTACAGCCCGGTTTGCTCATAGCTCTCGCAGGCCGCCCGAATTCACCCGTGTGTCTGTGCCTGCGGCACGCGGTTCGCGCTGCGGGCATTGGCACCGCAGAGTGCCAATGCTTTGTCTTCAAATCTGCGGCAACCTGTTTGAGCGGCGCGCGTAGCGCAAAGCGCAAAGCGACTTTTGCGGCACCGCAGCCTGAAATGCGTGGCGCAGGTTTGCCCGTAGCGAAGCGCAGGGACGCAGACAGTCGGGTTGTGCTCTTTGCTTACTTTCTGGCGACAGAAAGTGAGTCGCCCGCCGGGGCGAAATCCCGGCCTCTGTCGTGTACGGCAACATTGAATCTATTTTGATAGCTACCAGCGCTTGACTCGATTGAGCTAGAGCCTGATTTAGCTTGAATTCTCTGTTTTGACGACACAGAGAAAAAACCGCCCATTCCGAATATCAGCTCGCAACCGATACTCGAAATAAACCCAAGCCTGCATTGAAGCCAACGTGAGCGACAGCTTTAATCGGTTTTGCAAGATTCAGAAAGGCTTCATCGGATATAAATACCTCCATTCCTGAAACAAGAAGATACAAGTAAGAGGTGGAGGCAATGGCGGTATTAATTCCCGCGCTTGGAAGCTGCGCGGGGCGTATGACCAGCGGTGAAAAACGTTTGGCCGAGCGTTTGCAGCAAAAACTCGAAGATGATTATTTGCTGTGGTGGGATGTGCCAATTGGTCCCAAACAGACGCGGCCCGATTTTGTGGTGGTTCATCCGCGCCGGGGTGCGCTGATTCTGGAAACCAAGGATTGGCATCTGGAAACCATTCGCAAGGCCACGCGCGAATATTTCGAAATTCTCGACAGCAGCAGCGGCCAGCCCAAGGTGGTGATGAGCCCGCTGCAGCAGGCGCGCCACTGCGCGATTCAGGTCATCAATGCACTGGAGCGCGATCCGCAACTGGTGCAAGGCGACGGCGATCACAAAGGCAAGTTGGCTTTCCCCTGGGGCCATGGCGTGGTCTTCACGCGCATCACGCGCAAACAGTTCGATGCGGCGGGTCTGGGTGACGCACTGCCCGGCCATCTGGTCATCTGCCAGGACGAAATGGTCGAAGCCGTGGATGCCGAGGCCTTTCAGCAGCGTCTCTGGGATATGTTCCCGCACAGCTTTGGCCGCGCCATCAGCCTGCCACAGCTCGACCGTATTCGCTGGATTCTGTTTCCCGAGGTGCGCGTGCCCCAGCAGCAAAACCTGTTTGGAGACGGCGCGCAGGATGAGGAAGAGCTGCCTGACATCATGCGCGTCATGGACCTGCAGCAGGAGCAACTGGCACGCAGCCTAGGCGACGGCCACCGCGTCATCCACGGCGTAGCGGGCTCGGGCAAGACCATGATCCTCGGCTACCGCGCCGAGCATCTGGCCCAGACGCAAGGGCTGGGTAGCAAGCCGATTCTGGTGCTCTGCTACAACGAGCCGCTGGGCGTGAAGCTGGCGGCCAGCATGGAGACCAAAGGCCTGCAGGATCGCGTCCATGTGCGCCACTTCCACAAATGGTGCCGCGAGCAATTGGTGACTTACAACCTGTTGCCGGAAGACGCCAACAAATGGCCCGTGGGCAAGGCCATGGAAGAGTTTGTGCTGCGCGTCATCAAAGGCGTGGATGACAAGCACATCCCCGCAGGCCAGTACCACGCCATCCTGATCGATGAAGGTCATGACTTTGCGCCCGAATGGCTGAAGCTGGTCACGCAGATGGTGGACCCGAGCACGAACAGCCTGCTGTTGCTCTATGACGATGCGCAAAGCATTTACGACCGAGGCCAAAAGCGCAACTTCAGCCTCAAAAGTGTGGGCATACAGGCGTCCGGCCGCACCACCATTCTCAAGATCAACTACCGCAACACGCGCCAGATTCTGCAACTGGCCCATCGCGTGGCTGGCGACATGCTCACGCCCGAAGACGCCAAGGACGAAGACGGCATTCCGCTATTGAAGCCGCTGAGCTGCGGCCGCGAAGGCCCCGAGCCCATCGTCATTGACCTGCCCACCCTGCCCGAACGCGCTGCCCGCATGGCCGAGTTGCTGGCCGATCAGCATGCGCAGGGCCATGCCTGGGGCGAGATGGCGGTACTTTGCCGTCATTACGACGAAATGGAGCTATGTGCCGATGCTCTGCGCCGCAAAAGCCTCCCTTATCGCCTGCGTAAACGTGCGGGCGACTTTAAGCCTGAAGAAGACTCCATCAAGGTCATGACCATGCATGCGAGCAAGGGGCTGGAGTGGCCGGTGGTGGCTGTTGTGACTTCGGATGAAGAGCGCAAGGCTCGGGATGTGAAGAAGGATGGGGCATTGGAGGCTAGGTTGGTTTATGTGGCTTCGACGCGGGCGACAAAAATTATCACTTTCTCCTGAATTCTAAGAGATCTAAATGAGTACGTTTGATATTTACCGATACCAAATCTTGCCTGCATCCCAGCAGCAGCAGTCACTTTTTAACGAACTAGTTTCTGCGGATGAGCTAAGACTGAGAAAAAACCATTATTTCTCTGAAATATTAAATGGAGAAATGAATTTTGAGCACAAAGGCCTAATCATTAAATGTATAAGGGAAAATATTGGGAGTAATCTATATTTATTTAAGATTGGTGTTTATAAAAATGTCGATAGAGATAATGAAGATTTTCAAAGAGAGAAAATACCTAGTTGGCCTAATGTGACGGTGATCATAAATAATCTTGATGATCGACAAACAATTTTAATTTCTAGAAACGTAAAAGCATTTTCTACAACAAAAGTTGTTTCCAATATTTTGGAGAAAACATTTGATCAAGCCTTGAATTACATGGGCTTAACTATTCAAATCAGAGAAACATTTAATCCAAACCATTTTTGGGGATTGATGAGGGAGAACGAAGGAAGAGTTGATCGAGTTAGGTTTGAGATGGTTGCGCCTAACATGGCGAGCATAACAAAGGCTTTGAAAATTGACTTGCGCCAGCTTAATAGAGAATCAAATTGCCAAAAGGTTAGCTTGCAATTAGAGTCCTTGCCAAAAACAGCTTTAGAAATTGATCCTGAGGATGAGTTGATTAAAGGCTGTGTAGAATATGCCTCTCTGGGTGGGGGAGATATCGTTGTTAAGTTAAAGGGTGTGCGTAAAGAGATTAGAACTTCTGAAAAAATTCAGATTGTTGAAATTGACGAAATGACATTGAGTGGGCTGAATCAAGATACGTTACTACTGCTTAACGAGAATTTATGATATTTGATTGGCTGAAAAATGTTGCATTGTATATATTGTCATCTGTAGCTACTGTTTCATTCTTGAAATGGATTGACTCAGATTTTATCGAAAAAACGCTTGCCAGCAATTTAATGACAATTGTTGTTGGTATTCTTGCAGTGAATATCCAAACAATTGTTATTATTGCGGTTAGGCTCAAGGATGTATCAGAGAAAGAAGGAATAGATTTTTCAAGAACTATTGCTCAGGTGAAAATCTCGTTGTATGAGCAATGCGCTCTGATATTTTTATCCTTTGTATCTGGCTCTTTATATGCGATTAAAAGTGGCTCTGTAGATGTTATTTATATAAATGTAATCACTGTATTTGCAATAATCGCTGCATTGCATATATTTATAGATACTGCTGTAGGAATGCTAGGTTGCTTATTTCCTGATGATTAATTTATTGGGGATGATATCCACCCCTATAAGTTATCTTATCGCTAGATAGTGGAAGTTTCATAGTTTGCAATGCCTCGTTGAATTCCTTGTGCTTGATGTATCCGGGCCAGAGGTTTTTGGCTTGTTTTTCTATTTTTCGTGTATGCCTGTTAGCCCGCTGAGGCGGGCTCGACCCGGTAGTCGAGCTACTCGTATTTGCCTCGTCATCGAAGCGTCGGCTGAAGAAAAGGCGACGGCGTTGCCCACGACCCCTTCGCTGCGCTGCGGGGCAACCTGCGCTGTCAAGCTCTTATGGCTGTGCGGCAAAACTCGCTGCGTGCTTGCAGCACTCCGCTCAAACAGGTTGCCGCAAGTCAGAGCACGATGCGTCTGCACTCTGCGGTGCAGCCGCGCGCCACAAGAGGCCGCCGTCGCAGGCGTGGGCACAAGGGGCGAGATACCGAAAGATAGCTTCTTGCAGATTTGATAGCTGCTACCGCAATCTGTGATTGGGCTAGATGCCACTTCCGTCACAACTCTCGCAGGCTGCCCGTATCCGCTCCCACCCGTGTGTCAGCGCCTGCGGCACGCGGTTCGGGCTGCGGGCATTGGCACCGCAGAGTGCCAATGCATCGTGAACAAATTTGCGGCAGCCTGTTTGAGCGGCGCGCGTAGCGCAAAGCGAGTTTTGCCGCACCGCAGCCTGAATGGCGTGACGCAGGTTTGCCCGTAGCGAAGCGCAGGGACGCAGACAGTCGGGGCGTGTTCTTTTGCCTTCTTTGCTTGCACGAGCAAGAAAAGAAGGTCGCCCGCCGGGGCGAAATCCCGGCCTATGTCGCCAGCAACGCAGCAAGTGGTGAATTCAGCGCAGTTGGAAATGGATAGTCGCAAGCGCTTACCGCATAAGCACTACAGCCCAGAAGCCTCAGTCCTCAGCCCCCAGCACCACCCTCGCCCTCAACGCCGTCCGCCCCGGCGACGACTCAATCCCCAGCGATCCGCCGACCCGCGCAATCCGCACCGCCATGGAGCGCATGCCTACGCCCAGGCCCGATGCATCCACGGCCTGCACATCAAAGCCTACGCCGTCGTCCTCGATCTCCAGCAGCAGCTCCTCGGCCTGCGACTGCACCAGGGACAGGCGCACATGACGGGCCTGGCTGTGCTTGATGACATTGGTCAGCGCCTCTTCGATCAGGCGGGTCAGAGCCAGATATTGCAGCGCGTTGGGCGGCTGGCTCCAGCTTTGCGGAAACTGCCAGTCGCAGCGCACACCCAGGGCCTCGAACAGGTCGTTGAAGCGGCGGCGCAAGGGTGCCAGCCATTCCTGTGGAGTGGCTGGCACGCGCACCTGGGCCGAGGCGTTGCTGTCTATGCTCTGGCGCAGATCGTTGCGGATGAGCTTGAGCATGGACAGCACCTGGGGCCGGGTCAGGGCATCGCTGCCCTGCTCGACGGAAGCAATCATGTGGACCAGCTCGCCGCCCAGGCCGTCGTGCAGGTCGTGGGTCAGGCGCAGGCGCTCCTGCAGGCGCGCGTTGGAGAGCTTCTGGGCCTCCAGCTCGGCCCGCAAATGCTCGGATTTTTTCTGCTCGGTGATGTCGAAGGTGAAGCCGATCAGCGCTGTGGGCTGGCCCTGTTCGTCGCACAGCACATGCACGACTTCCTTGACCCAGACAAAGCGGTTGTCGCTGGTCAGCGCACGGTACTCGGCCTCGTGATCCACGCCAGCCAGGCAAAGCTCCACGCAGCGCGAAACGGTCTGTTCGCGCTCGTCGGGGTGGATGCGTTCGGCCCAGTCGTTCACGGTCTCCCAGCTCTCGGGGCTCCAGCCCAGCAGATCAGCGATCTGCGGGCCGATATAGCTGTATTTCTTCGTGGTCCAGTCAATCTTGAAGGGAATCGCCAGGGTGGATTCCAGCAGCGTCTGATAGAGGCCGTTGTCCGTGTCGGGTTCGAGGGTGCGCAGGCGGGGGCGGGCTTCAAGCATGGGACGCTCCTGTCAGATCGAGAAGAGGGTGGGTGGTGGGCAGCTCGTTCCAGAACCAGTAGAAATAGCCGCCTTCGGTTTGCAGCAGGGTCTGGGTTTTGACGCTGGAGCGCTCTATCCCGCGCCAGCAGGCCAGGGCCGAATTGCGGTTGCCGTGCAGATCCAGGCAAGTCTGTCCAGGCAGATTGGGCCGGGGAGGCACATACAAGGCCATGCCACGCGGCAGCCAGAGGTCGGCCAGACAGATCTTCTGCTGCTGTGGCCAGTACTTTCCCACCGAAATCACCAGCGGCAGGTGTGGGTCGATGGAGGTGAAGACATGCGGGAAATCGTGATGTTCGAGGTCGGTGCAGACCTTGCCCAGCAGGCGGTAGCCGGTGCCCTCATAGGGCGAGCGGTGCCCGGCAAACATGCCGTACTCATAGTCGACCAGCGAAAGATGCGGCTGCGGGCTGGTGATGCGAATTCCCTGGCCCGGCTCTATCAGCGTCATGCCGAATGCCGCTGCAGTTTTATGCGTGACTGCAATGGCCTTGTACTCGACCTGATCGGCCTGGAACTCCAGTCTGGTCTGATTGCCGTACTTGGGGTCTGGGCGGGTGGTGGTCGCAGAAAGGACGCGGTACGCGTTGCCGAGGGCGACCTCGGGGTCACTGGTGGCAGGCTCTTGCAGCTTCAAGCCTGTGGGCGGCTCTGCGCAATAGTGCGGGAACCCGTGGATATTGCAGAAAAACGGTGTCTGCGACAGATCGACCGACGTCGGCGCCTCTTCCTTGATGAACAGCACGGGATCAAAAAACTCTTGCGCCATTGCCTGTCACTTCGCGGTGATTGATAGCAGAGATCGCGGCCCTGTGCGGCGGTACGGCACCTGCAGTCATGGGTTGATTGATATGTCAGTCAGTGATGCAGTCTAAATCAAGGCTGTTACAAAGACCTGGGTGTGCAGGTGCTGCGGGCCAGGGGGCCTGAGGGTGTCAGTGGCCGTCACGGCAAGTGCGCATTATTTTGATAGCTGCCAGCGCTTGATACATAAGCGATACAGCCATAAGACCTTCTATTTCACGAGCACCGGTTCGCCAATCGCGAAGAACTGCCCGCCCGCCACATAGTGCAGGGTGCGCAGCTCGGCAGGCGCGGAGCCGAACTCCCAGTGTCCGTTGCGGAACACGCGCTCGTCGGCCCAGGCCGCCACGACTTCGGCGATGAACAGGTCATAGCTTTGCTGGTTGTGCGGCTCGGGGATCAGCTTGCAGACCAGCCAGGCGGCGGAGCCTGCCACCAGTGGGACATCGAAGCCCGGGGCGTCGAAAAGCTGCACGCCATGTTTGACGAGTTTGTGAGGTTCGGTCACTGCGCTGTCCGTGCCTATGCCCACCGTCAGGGCGGCTTGGGGCACTGTGGGCAACTGCAGTGCGAAGAGGCCGCTGCGCTCTACCAGCGCACGCGTGCGCGTGGCCTTGTCGAGCACCACGCTGATCTTGGGCGGCGCGAAATCGAGCGCGCAGGCCCAGGCCGCGCTCATGGCATTGCGCTCGCCCGCATGCTGGGCCGAGACGATGACCGTGGGGCCGTGATTGAGCAGGCGGTAGGACTTGTCCAGGGGAACCGGGGTGAAATGATCTGGCAGCATGGTGGGCTGAAAATGGGTGACAGAAGAGGACGGCAAGCTCCCGTTACGATGGCTTGCCGATTTCCCATCTTCGCCCGAAACAGGGCTTTTCCAGGAGACAACCATGTTTAGCCACATCATGCTGGGTGTAAATGATCTGGAGTCCAGCAAGCGCTTTTACGACGCGCTGCTGGGTCAGCTGGGCATTGCCCCCGGCGTTGCCAACAAGAACCGCTTCTTCTACCGCAGCCCCACGGGCGTGTTTGCCATCTCCACGCCCATCAACGGCGAGTCGGCCAGCTCGGGCAATGGCGCGACCACGGGCTTTCTGGCCCAGTCCACCGATCAGGTGAACGCGGCCCATGCGGCGGGTCTGGCAGCCGGTGGTGTGTCGATCGAGGACGCGCCGGGCTGGCGCGGCGACTCCATGTATCTGGCCTATCTGCGCGACCCCGACGGCAACAAGATCTGTCTGGCCTATCGCCCCGCCAAGGCGTGATCCACGCCGCATGAATCAGGGCTGCGCAAGCGGCCCTTTTACATGGCAGGAGTCAGATCGCGTCATTGGGACTTGAGGGCGTTGGCCAGGGCCTGGATCTTGAGGTACTGACGCGCCAGATTGTTGCGCGCCAGCTGTTTTTGCTCCGCCGATACAGGCAGCTTGGCCACTTCGGCATCCATTTCGCTCAGCAGCTCAGGCGGGATCTTGCTGAAGTCCACAGGAGCGGCATCGGCTGAAGCGGGCTGCAGCAGCGCCGGTGTTGCTCCGACCGAGGCAGGTACCTCCACGGCTGCGGGCTTGGTCCTGGGCTGGAGCAGGGCCACGATTTCGGGCGTGCCCTGGGCCTGCGCGATCTGCAGCGCCGTCTTGCCGCTGCCGTCGATGGCGTCGAGATTGATGCCGCCGCCGTCGATGAACAACTGAACGGCCACATCGTCCTTGCGTCGTATGGCATCCATGAACTGCGGCTGAGAGTGATAGGTCATGCCCATGGCGGTGAGGTTCTTGCGCGCTTCCACCTTGGTTTGCAAGGGCGTGCCAACCGCAGCGGCGGTTTGCGAGGCGGCGACGGTGACGGTAGCGGTGGCTTCGGGAGCCGGGGGAATCAGGGCGGTCACGGCCTGCAGATCCGGGGTTTCCTGCGGACGGCCGGGAATATCGATGCGTTCCACCAGCAGCTTGGGAAGCTTGGTGCGAATGGCGTCGATGTTTTCCTTGAGCTGGCCCGCAGCCCGGTCCTCGTCGCTGCCGCGTATGGCCTTGGTAATGCCATTGAACAGGCCCGAGGTCAGTGACTCGGTGCGCTTGATGCTGTAGTACACCACATAGGCCTTGACACCCTGGGCAAAGCTATAGAGGCAGACTTGATGGCCTTCGGCGATAAATGCAAAGGCGTTCTTGACGGGTGGGGGCTTTTTATAGATCTCGGCATAGGCGTCCTCGCAAAGGTACTCGGGCGAGGGTACGGCTCCCGACATCTGCTTGAGTCTGGGGGCGCCGGGGCGCGCGGGCGGTGTGGACGGCATGGCGCGGTAGCTGAGATTGGCGGGAATCGCGAACTGGGACAGTGCGTCCTTGATGCCATTGGCCGCATCCTGAGGTGGCGTGCCGGGGAACACCAGTTCCGCCTTGCTTATCTGGATGTCCCACTGGTCGCGAATGTCTGCCGCGAGCGCATTCATGCCCAGCCCCGTGCCCACCAGGGCCGCCAGCAACGTTTTCTTGTACACAAATCTCTCCCTTGTTGTTCGTTTGCTCAAGTCTGACGAACAGCGATTCTGAATCATTTGGTAACAAATCTAAGCAAAGAAGCATGGAAAAAGACGGGCCTGGGCCGGCTTCACGCTTGCTCATGCCCGACCTGCAAGCGGTGATGCTGCGCCCGCTGCCGGTGCAAAACCGGGGCAGGCGGCACAATGGCTGCTTTGCAGCGCGGGCGGATGTCTGGCTGCTGCACCACATTCAGTAGTTTTTTCATGACCAACACCACCACTCCTGCCGAAGACCATCTGTGCGATGCCTGTGCCGGCATTCAGCGCAACTGGCGCAAAGCCCCCGGCCATGCCGAACTGATGCAGCGCGGCAACCGCAAGGAGGAGCGCGGCTCGAGCACGGCGACGGTGACCCGTTATGTCTGCGAGCGCTGCGGCACGGTGTGGGACTACGAGAACAACAAGCAGGACCAGCGCAAGGGCTGGTCCGTGGTCGGCAGAATTTAACCCCTTCAGCCGCTGCGCACCTTGCCCCCGGCAGGGGACGATAGCCTCGCTGCGGGGTGGTGGGGCCGCCCAGGCACTTGCTGGCTGCCTCTTTCCTGAGCCAGCGTCGGTTTTTGAAGTTTCGGCGTCTTCGGGCGCCGTTTGTTTTTTGAAGGAGGCTGCGTGCAATCAGCAAGCAACGAGTGGTTTGACGAGGCGTATTACCAGCGCTTTTACTTTGACAAGAAGACCAGCGTGATCGATCCCGAGCACGCGCGGCGGCTGGGTGCGTTCGTCTGCTCGTATCTTGCGTATCTGCGCGTGCCCGTGCAGCGGGTGCTTGATGTGGGCTGCGGCATAGGCCTGTGGCGCGAGGCGGTGCAGAGGCATTTCCCGGGCGTTCAGTATCAGGGCGTGGAGTTCAGCCCCTATCTGTGCGAGCGCTATGGTTGGGAGCAGGGCTCGGTGGTGGATTGGCAGCCCAACGATGGCCAGCCTTTCGATCTGGTGATTTGCCAGGGCGTGCTGCCCTATCTGAGCCCGGCCGATCTGAAAAAGGCGCTGGCCAATCTGGGCCGGCTGTCGCGCGGCGCTCTCTACATAGAGGCGGTGGCACGCGAGGATTACGAGCGCGACATCATTGACGAAGATCTGACCGACCCGCGCCTGTATCGTCACCGCGCCGAGCTGTACCGCCGCGGCCTGCAGCCTTACTTCAAGGAGCTGGGCGGCGGCGTATGGCTGAGCCGTCGGGCGGATATGCCGCTGTTCGAACTGGAGTGCGTTGGGGGCTGAAACCTCTTGTTCTTGGTGATTTCGGGGCCTGCACCTATATTGCGGGGCTTGCGAACTCACAAGGATATGCAGATGCCTCATTGCTGGATCAAACGCTGCGGAGTCTGGACCGTTGCCATGGCTGGCGCAGCCCTGCTGCTGGCCTGCTCGGACTCCAAGACCGAGGGCGCCGCACCCCCGGCACAGGCCCCGGCCGCTGCGCCGGCCCCCGCGCCTGCACAGCCTGCCACCCAGGCCCAGCGTGTGATTGACCAGTTGTTCAGCACCGAAACCATAGGCATGAATCTGGCCTATGTGGAAAAGATTGCCGGCCCGGCCATGCGCTCGGAATTCCACCGCCACCAGTTCCGCACCGACGGCTGCGACATCACCCTGGTCAGCGACGAAGCCGACAAGGTGATCGAGTCTGTCGAGATCGATATCGCACCCAGCTGCAATCTCTCGCTCAAGAGCGTGCTCAATGTGTCCGAGGGTCAGCCCGATATAAAGCTCGGCGATCTGACCTTTGGCGGCTTCGAGCCTTTGCTGGACAGCCGTTACTACGCCGACTGCCTGACGCTGTGCGGCAATGCCGCCGACCCCGTGGTCTATCTGGAGGCCAAGGGTTCACGTCTGACCAACTTCATCAATTACTCGGTGCAGGCCCCCATGGTGGACGGCAAGGTGCTGGATGCGACGGCCGCCTGGCGCGATGCCATGGTCAAGGCAGAGTCCGAGGACTATGTGCTGGACACGCGCTTCAACTGCGAGCCGGATCGCTTCAGGAACGTGATTTCCGCCGGACTCAGGAATGCCAGGCCCACGGTGTTCAGCTTCGGCCGTGGTCCGACCTTCGAGCAGGGGGGCTGTGAGTAAACGGCGCTCCTGCAGCATCAGCACTGGATTTGGCAAAGGCGGGACAATCCGGGCATCTGTCTGAACCTGCTGGTGTCCGTCTTGCCCGCTTCCACGCCTTTGTCCCCTGCCGCTCTGACTCCGCAGAAAGCCCTTGCCTCCACGCTGCCCCCGCATGCCGTCTCGCGCTTGCGCCAGGCGCGGCTGGCGCGCAGTACGCGTCCGTTTCTAGCGCGTGGCGGCCCCAAGGGTGAACGCTGCGAGGGCTGCCGTTTGCGCCCCTCGCACTGCATGTGCGCGCTGCGCCCCGAGCTGGCCACGCGCGCAGCCTTCTGCCTGCTGATGCATGATGCCGAGCCGCTCAAACCCAGCAACACGGGCTGGCTGATTGCCGATGTGGTGAAGGACACCTATGCCTTTGGCTGGTCGCGCACCGAGGTGGATCCGCAGCTGCAGGCCTTGCTGGCCGATCCGCAATGGCAGCCCTATGTGGTGTTTCCCGGCGAATATGCCGAGCCTGCCGAGCGTGTGGTGGAGACGCTGGACGGCGGCGACAGCCGCGCGCTGCAGCCCGGCAGGCGCCCGCTGTTCATACTGCTGGACGCGACCTGGTCCGAGGCGCGCAAAATGTTTCGCAAAAGCCCGTATCTCGATGGCTTTCCCGTGCTCAGTCTGCACCCGGATCTGATCTCTCGCTATCAGTTGCGCAGATCCAAGCGCGACGACCATTTCTGCACCAGCGAGGTGGCGGCCCTGTGTCTGGAACTGGTGGGAGATGCCGGTGATATGCAGGCCGGCCGCGTGCTGGAGAGCTATCTGGGCGTGTTCACCGAGCACTATCTGCAGGCCAAGCACCAGCAGCCGGTCGATGAGGCCGACAGTATCCACCAGCGCCTGCGTGAGCTGATGGGCGCCAAACGCGGCGTATGAAGCGCCGTGCAGGCATAAGCATTCCACTCAAAGCAATAAGCGAACACGGACAATCGTGCCAGGGCCTCATGAGTGCATGAGGTGTGTGCCGGATCGGGTGGGTGATGAGCGCCGATGACCAGAGGTCTCGGCGCTTTTGTTTTTCGGGAGTGGTGATGGGCAAGTCGTTGAAATGGGTTGGGCTGGCAGCAGCGCTGGTATGTGCGGGTTCGGCCATGGCTGCGGGCAAGACTGAAGCGGCGAGCTCCACTATCGGTGCCAATATCGACACGGCAGTGGATCTGTCCGCATCGCCCACGCTGCAGCGCTGGCAGGCAGGCGGCACCGTGGTGCTGGGGGTACGGGAGGCAGCGGTTCCCATGTCCTACGCGATCGGTGCCAACGAGAAGTTCGTCGGCTATCACATGGACCTCTGCGAGCGCGTGGTGCATGCGATCGCGCCCAGGGCCCAGATCAAGTACATGGTGCTGACGCCACAGAACACCATGCCGCTGATCAACAACGGCACGGCCGATTTCAACTGCGCCAGCATGACCAACAACCTCACGCGCCAGAAGCAGGTGGCGTTTGGTTTGACCACCTATGTAAGCGAGGTGCGCATGGCCGTGCGCGCCGACTCGGGCATCACCTCCTTCAAGCAACTGCAGGGGCGCAATGTGGGCGCCATCACGGGCACGACCTCGGTGCAGATTCTGCGCAAATACGCCAGCGACAACGAGCTGAACTTCAAGACGCTGATGAGCAAGGACCAGTTCGAGAGCTTTCTGATGCTGGAGTCGGGTCGCGTTGATGCCTTTGTGCTGGACGACAACATGCTGGCCGGCGTGATCGGACAGAGCAAGAATCCCAAGGGCTACAAGATTGTGGGCGAGGTGATCGGTGCCGAGCCGGTTGCCATCCAGTTCAGCCGTAACGACCCGCAGATCAAGAAGGCCGTGGACGGCGCCATTTTGCAGATGATCCGCTCGGGCGAGCTGCACAAGCTCTACAACAAATGGTTCATGCAGCCCATTGCGCCCAAGAACGTGAACCTGAACCTGCCCATGGGCGAGGTGCTCAAGAAGCAGCTGGCCGCGCCCAACGACACGCCGCTGGAGCAGTTCGTATTGCCCCAATAAAGCGGCAGGCCCACATCAGCCGATAGACTGCAAGGCAAACCGCAAGGGGAGTGTTTGCCGTGCTGGAGTACCTGATCTATCCGCTGATTGCGCTGCTGTTCGTGGCGGTTTTCACGCGTGAGGTGATTGCGCCCGCCTCGCGCAATCTCTGCGACCGGCGCTGGCTGATCTACAGCAGCGCCCTGGGCGCGCTGACACTGGCCTGCACGCTTGCGCTGGGCTGGTTGCTGGAGGAGCGCATTCGCCAGCATGCGCTGCTGGATGTGGGCGCACGCTGGAACCCGCTGCTGGTGGGGCTGCTGAGCTTTTTCATCACCAGCTTTGTCTTTTACTGGTGGCATCGCGCCACCCATGCCTCCGATCTGCTGTGGCGCGTGTTTCACCAGCTGCATCACAGCGCACGTCGCATCGAGGTGCTGACCTCGTTCTACGCCCATCCGCTGGACTCCTGCGCTGCCATGCTGCTGAGCGTGATTTCCAGCTATTGGGTGCTGGGTGCCAGCCCGGCTGCGGCGGCCGTGGCCCTGGGGCTGACGGCGGCCTTCGATCTGTTCACCCATGCCGATCTGCGCACGCCGCGCTGGCTCGGCTATGTGCTGCAGCGCCCGGAAATGCATACCGTGCACCATCAGCATGGCCACCATGCGCAGAACTACGGCCTGCCGCTGTGGGACATGCTGTTCGGCACCTGGACCAACCCCGCCGAGCGCGCGCAGAAGCTGGGCTTTGATGACGACAAGTCCGAGCGCGTGGCCGAGATGCTGCTGTGGCGCGATGTGCACCAGAGTGCACCTGCTTGCGGGCGCCGCAAGTCATCCTGAAGCTTCGAAATTGATAGCTGATGGAGCCGATGGGTGGAGCGCAGCCTGCTGTTTTTGTTCTTAATTGTTAACACGGCCTGCCAAGACCCTGCCAGAGCCCGGAAAGCTCTGCCACTGGCTTGGGCAGGTGGCAAAAATCTGTTCAAATTACCCCGGTCTGTTCACCTGTCAACAGACGCCAAGCCGTCTGGCTGCGGGCATTCATAACATTCTGTGGCCTCACCGCCGGTGAGATGCAACAGACAAATCGCCTGCCAGGTTCCGGCACCCCCAAGCGCGTTTTCATGCGCTCTGTGACCCCCGGGTCGCTGCAAAGAGCTGTTACTGCCTCTTTGCTCAAACTCTGAATACTGCTTCAGCCATGTCTTGTGCATGGCTGTGATTGTTTGTCTGCAAGCCCGGCCTGTGCCTGGGCGAAAGGAAAGGTGTCCGGTTTTGGTGGAGTCGGCGTTCAAGCTGCGCTACAACCCAGCGCTCGATGGATTGAGAGGCATAGCCATTGTGCTGGTGCTGCTCTCGCATGCACATGCCCCGATGTTCGATGGCGCCTTCTTCGGCGTCGATCTGTTCTTCGTGCTCAGCGGCTTTTTGATCACCTCCTTGCTGCTGATGGAGTATCGGCAGCATGGCAAGCTCGATTACTGGCGCTTTTACCGTCGCCGCTTCCTCCGTCTCATGCCTGCGCTGGCGCTGTTCCTTGGTGCCTACTGTGTGTTTGCGCCTTTTATCTGGCCAGACCTCACGGATATCTATTCGGACGCTCTGGTCTCCATCCTCTACCTGGCCGATTACGGCATTGCCTTCTTCGACAGTCCGGATACGTTGCTACACATGTGGTCGCTGTCGGTGGAGGAGCATTTCTATCTGATCTGGCCGCCGCTGCTGGTTCTGCTGCTGCGCAAGGCCACGCCTGGCCGTGTCTGGGCGCCGCTTGCGGCGCTGTGGTTGCTGAGCACGCTGTGGCGCATCTTCTGGGTGGTGCAGGGTCAGCAGTTCTACGAAATCTTTTTCCGCTTTGATACGCGGGCCTCGGGTTTGCTGGCCGGTGCCTTGCTGGCGGCGCTGATGATGGAGCGCCCCCAATGGATAGAGCGTCTGCAGTCGCTGCGGGCCTACACCATGTGGTTTGTGCTGGCCGTGCCGCTGATCATGGAGCTGGAGTGGGACAACCAGCACGCCATGGTCTGGGGTATCACGGTGGTGGAATGCGCCGCCCTGGTCGTGCTGCTGGCTGTGCAAAAGCCCACGGGTCTGGTCTATGAAATGCTGACGGCGCCGCTGCTCATCAAGCTGGGCCAGCTGTCCTACGGCATCTACCTCTGGCATTACCCGGTGGTGCGCTATCTGCGCGCCGATTACTCCTGGCCTGTGACTGTCGTCGTCGGCCTGCTGGTCTCGACTGCGCTGTCGGCACTGTCGTTCTACACGGTGGAGCGCTGGGCCATGCGCCACCGCGACCTGGGGGCGGGCAAAAAGCCCGTGCGCCAGCCCAAGCCGCGCCAGGAGCCCGCGCTGCGCGAGGCTACGCGCGGCTCGTGATTGCCCTAGAAGCCTGAGCCGGGCTGGGCCAGGTACTCGGCCTCTTCGGCCGTGCTGGCGCGGCCCAGAATGTGGTTGCGGTGCGGAAAGCGGCAAAAGCGCTCTATCACCACCTGATGGCGATGGGCGTAGTCCAGCGCTCCGGCCAGATATTCGCGCAGCCCGGCGTCCGTGGCGCTTTCCAGCAAAGCCTCGAAGGCGGCCACGCTGCGTTGCTGCATGGCCGGGTCTTCGGCATGCTCCAGCGGCAGGTACAGGAAGACGCGGGCCACCTCGGGCAGTCGTTGGTCGGTGCCGGAGTCGATTGCCTGCAGCGCCAGTGCCAGGGCCTGCGCGTCACCGGCAAAGCTCTTGGGGGTGTTGCGGTGGATATTGCGCGTGAACTGGTCCAGCAGGATCACCAGTGCCAGCTGCTGCCACGGACCCTGGGTTGCCCAGTGCTGCAGTGCACCGCCCAGAGCGGCTTCCACCGCAGTGCCAAAGCGCTGGCGCAGCTCCTCGTCGAAAGCCGCCGATTTGGTGAACCACTGCGCCTTGTGCTTGAGGGCATCGGCATTGCCGGGCCTGGCGCTGCCGAACCACTGGGTCAGAACCTGGTCGGGCAGGCTGGTGTCCTGAGCGGCGGCGGTCAGTGCCTCATGGCTGAGGGAAGAAGGATATGCAGTCATGCAAATCATTGTGCATGCACGGCCGCCATGTGCCGACGGTCAACCCCTGGTGGCGTCGGACGTTAGATAACAGTCTTTTACCTGCAGATTGCGTCAGATGGGGAACTGCCAACATCCATCGAGACTCTGTGGAATAGCAGGCTCGGAGACAATGGATTGCTCAAAAACCATAGCTTGAAGCATTGGTTTATCAAGCGTTTGCACGGGTTTTGAATCAGGTTTTACGGAGTTCGGTGGTCGTGATGAATCGGCGCTCATGGTTGGCGGTGACAGTATTGGGATTGGGAATGGCTGCCACGGGCTGCTCGGGCAAGTCCGTGCCCAGCAGCGTGAGCGTGAGCCAGCAGAAGCTGCAGGAGATGCTGGCCAGGCGTTTCCCCAGGCAGTTTCCCGTGGCGGGTTTGCTGCAGCTGGATCTGAAGGCGCCGCAGTTGAGCATGGTGCCCGAGCGCAATATGCTCAACGCCGTGATCCCGGCCGAGCTCAGCGGCAAGGTGCTCAAGGAGCAGTACAGCGGCCTGCTCAATGTCGATTTCGCGCTGCGCTATGAACCCACCGACCGCACCTTGCGCGCCTACCAGATCAAGGTCAACCAGCTCAGCATGGACGGGCTGTCGCCCGCGCTCAGCGATATGCTGGGCACTTATGCCACGGCCTTGGCCGAGCAGGCCATGGGCCAGGTGGTGCTCTATCAGCTGCAGGACCAGGATCTGGCCCTGGTCGACGCGCTGGCGATGGAGCCTGGCGCCATTACCGTCACTGCCCAGGGGCTGACCGTGGCCCTGGTGCAGAAAGCCGGCCCGGGCAGCAAGCGCTGAGCTGCCAGGCGACAAAAAAGCCCGCAGGCGTATGCCTGGCGGGCTTTTTTGCGGGGCCGTGCTGCGCTCAGCGGGACTTGGCAATGGGCTCCAGGCCGGTGTCACGAATCGTCTTGGCGGCGGCGGGCGAGGTGTAGTACTTGAGCAGTTGCTCCAGCCCCTGCGGGTTGGTGGAGGTACTGGCCGTGCCGGCCGAGAAGATGGTGTAGTGCTGTACCGAATCGGGCAGGGTGCCGACATAGCTGATGCCCTCAATGGGCAGTAGTTCGCTGACCTGCTGCAGGCCGATTTCGGCCTCGCCCCGCGCCACGATGGTGCCCACACGCTCGGTCACGATCTTCCTGCTCTTGGGCATGACCTGGTCGTGAATGCCCAGCTTCTTGAGCATCTGGGTTTCGTAGTAGGTGCCGCTGGCGCTGGCCGAGTAGGCAATGCTCTTGGCATTGAGCAGCACCTGGCGCAGCTTGTCCTCGCTGCTGATGTCGGGGATGGGGGCACCCTTCTTCACGGCCACGCCCACGGCAGAGCGCACCAGGTCGATCTGGGTGCCGTTGCGCACCAGGCCCTTGGCGGCCAGATCGTCGAGCGCGCCACGCGCCAGAATCACCACATCGGCCTTCTCGCCCTTGCTCAGGCGATTGGGAATGGAGGTAGGCGAGGCCCCCATGGACGAGCCATAGGCCGACTCCACCGCCAGACCGGTCTGGGCCGTGAACTGCGGCGCCAGTAGCTTGTGTGCTGCGGTGAAGCCGCCCGAGGTCATGAGACGCACAGGCTCCTTGGGCGTGCTGCTTGGCTGCTGGGCGCATCCTGCGGCCAGCGCCACAGCGCTGATCAGCAGGGCTCGGCGGGCGGTGAAAAGGGCAAACGGCTTCATCAATGTCTCTCTGTATTGGGCGGGCCTGGTCAGGCCTTTAACCCTTATTGAATCGACGCATACAGCTACGGTTGTCATGGCTTCTGCGGCTGACCGGATTGTGAAAAGCTGTGGCTATTGCGTCCAATACCGTTTGCGTCTGGACTTGATACGAAAATCGTCCTATGGATTTGCGCCGTCTGACCTGTTTTCTGGCTGTGGCCGAGGAGCTGAATTTCAGCCGTGCGGCCCAGCGCTTGCATATGAGCCAGCCCCCGCTGAGCCAGCAGATCCGTCTGCTGGAGCAGGAGATGGGGGCGCAGTTGTTCGAACGCTCGCGCCGCGCCGTGGCGCTGACGCCGGCAGGCCTGTTGCTGCAGGACAAGGCGCGGCAGATCGTGGAGCTGCACCAGCAGGCGGGCGAGCTGGTGCGCATGGCAGCCCATGGCCTGGCGGGACGGTTGCGCATTGCCTTCACGGCATCGGTGCCGCTGTTTGACGAGTTCTCCACCATGCTGCGCGACTTTCGCAGCCGTCACCCGCAGGTGGAGCTGGATCTGCAGCATATGACCACGGGCGAGCAGATCGCGGCGCTGACGGCAGGGCAGATCGACATCGGCTTCATGCGCCCGTCGCCGACGTTTCGCATCCCCGTGCCGATCCGGGAGCAGACACTGTGGCGCGACGAGCTGAAGCTGGCCCTGCCGGTGGCACATGCCAAGGCGGCTGCGGGCGAAGCACTGGCTCTGAGCAGCCTGGCCGACCAGCCTTTTGTGCTGCATCCGGCCGTGCTCGGCGGCGGTCTGCACGAACATATTCTGGCGCTGTGCAGCGAGGCCGGCTTTGTGCCGCGCATCGCCCAGCCGGCCCGCGAGACCTCGACCATGCTGGCGTTGGTGGCCGCCGGCCTGGGTCTGTCCATCGTGCCCAGCGTCTATGAGCGCATCTGCCCGCCCGGCGTGGTGCTGCAGCCGCTGGCCGATGCTGCGCGCCACTCGCGCATTGCGCTGGTGAGCATGCAACAGGCGCCATCACCCTGCGTGCAGATGTTCTGGCAGTTGCTGCGCTGAGCGGCCTCTGCCGTTACGATGCGGCAAACCCTTTTTCAGGAGCCAGCCGCATGACCCGCACCCTTGCCGATTTTTCCGTGACCCGCAAATGGCCCGCGCAGCACCCCGAGCGCATCCAGCTGTACTCGCTGCCCACGCCCAATGGCGTGAAGGTGTCGATTGCGCTGGAGGAAATGCAGCTGCCCTACGAGGCGCATCTGGTCAGCTTCCAGACCAATGACCAGCTCACACCAGAGTTTGTCGGCACTTTCCCCAACAACAAGATTCCCGCCATCATCGACCCGCAAGGCCCGGGCGCAAAGCCGCTGGCGCTGTTCGAGTCGGCGGCCATCCTGATCTATCTGGCCGAAAAGAGCGGCAGCCCGCTGCTGCCCGCAGACCCTGCAGCGCGCTACGAGACGCTTCAGTGGCTGATGTTCCAGATGGGCGGCGTGGGACCCATGTTCGGCCAGGTCGGCTTCTTCCACAAGTTCGCGGGCAAGGACTTCGAGGACAAGCGCCCGCGCGACCGCTACATCAACGAGTCAAAACGTCTGCTGGGCGTGCTGGAGCAGCGCATGCAGGGCCGCGAGTGGATCATGGGTGAGCAGATCACGATTGCCGACATCGCCATCTGGCCCTGGGTGCGCAATATGGTCGACGAGAACGGCTACAACGCCGCCGAGCTGGTGGGCTGGAGCGGGTTCCCCGAGCTGCAGCGCGTGCTCAAGGCCTTCATGGCCCGCCCGGCGACGCAAAAAGGCCTGAACGTTCCGCCGCGCGGCTGAGCGCCGGCTCGGGCAGTTGCAGGCTTGCCGTTGTTGCAAAAGCGGCAAGTACTGTCCCAGTGGTGATGTCTTTCAAACCCGTGGGCCGGCCTTATCTTCGAGACTTCAGGCCCTGCAGCTGGCAGCGGCTTCTCAAGAGGAGAACTCCATGACCACGAATCGCCCACCCATTCTGGAAAGTGCCCCCCTGGGTCCGCGCTGGCCCTGCCTGGACCCCTTCCTGTTCTGTGCTCACCACGATGACAGCTATCCGGCCAGCAACGGAAAGATGGGCGTGCAGGCCGTGGAGTTCGAGGGACGCGAAATGGGCAGCGATTTCAGTGCCAGGGACGGTTTCTCGATGTACCACGGCGAGCCGATTCCGGGCTTCCCGGGCCACCCGCATCGTGGCTTCGAGACCGTGACCCTGGTGCGCAAGGGCCGCATCGACCATGCGGACTCGCTGGGCGCGGCAGCGCGCTTCGGCGGCGGCGATGTGCAGTGGCTCACGGCCGGCAAGGGCATCCAGCACTCGGAGATGTTTCCGCTGCTGAACAGCGACCAGCCCAATCCGCTGGAGCTGTTCCAGATCTGGCTGAATCTGCCTGCGAGAAACAAGATGGTGGAGCCCCACTTCACCATGTTCTGGAACGAGCAGATCCCGCGCCTGAGCTACAGCGATGCGGCGGGCAGGAAAACCACCGTCACCGTGGTGGCCGGAGCCCTGGACGGCGCTGACCCGGCCCTGCCGCCGCCGCCCGAGTCCTGGGCCTCCCAGGCCGACAGCGATGTGGCCATCTGGACGCTGGAGCTGGAGCCCGGAGCCCGCTGGACCATGCCCAGGGCCGCAGGCGACCAAACTCACCGCATGCTCTACTTCTTCGTAGGCAAGAGCATGACTGTGGGCGGCGAAGCCGTGAACGGGCATCTGGCCATGCATGTCGACGCTCAGCGCGAGCTGGAGCTGGTCAACACCGGCGATGTCAGTGCAGAGCTGGTGCTGCTGCAGGGCAAGCCGATCGGCGAGAAGGTGGCGCAATATGGCCCCTTTGTGATGAACACGCAGGAGGAGATCATGCAGGCCATGCAGGACTACCGCCGCACCCAGTTCGGCGGCTGGCCCTGGAAGGACAGTGATCCGGTGCATGGCACCGAGAACCGCCGCTTTGCGCGCTACCCGGGAGCCGATGTCGACGAGCAGCCTCCTGTGCTGGCCATCGTCTGAAATTGCGCTGCTGGAGGCGGTTGTTCAAACGCTGCGACAATGTGCGCCTGACCGCCATGACCCATGCTGGCCGTGGCGGCTTTGTTTTGGAGCCGCTCAAACCGCCGCCTGCGATGGGCCGAATGGTGCGAGTCGCTCGCGGAATCTCCAAACTGTCATGAACATCACCAAAGACACTGCCGTCACCATCAACTACAAGATTCACGAGCTGCTCGCGGGCGGCGTGGCCGTCAAACTGCTGGACAAGGGCGATGTGGCCTATCTGCACGGCGGCTATGACAACATCTTCGCCAAGGTCGAAGCCGCTCTGGACGGCAAGCAAAAAGGCGATACCGTGACCGTGGACCTGGCCGTGGCAGATGCCTTCGGCGAGCGCGACGAAAGCCTCCAGCGCACCATTCCCAAGGGTGAATTCCCTGCGGGCGTGAAGGTGGGCGGCCAGCTGCGCGGCACCAATGACCAGGGCCTGCCCCAGATCTACAACGTCGTGAAGATCAAGGGCCCCGTGGTGCTGCTGGACGGCAACCACCCTCTGGCTGGCTTCGCGCTGCGCTTCAGCGCGGTGGTCAACGAGGTTCGTGAGGCCTCCGAAGAAGAAATTGCCCACAAGCACGTGCACGGCGGCCACGGTCACCATCACTAAAAACATAGCTGCAAGCGTATGCAAATAAAGGATTTCAGTATTATTTTTAGCTGAAATCCTTTGTCTGAAAGCGCAAGCAGCTATCAAAACAAAAGGCCCCCGGATTTCGGTTCCGGGGGCCTTTTGTCTGCTTGGGGCTGATCGCTCAGGCGGTCAGGCGATCCAGCGCTTCTCGGTACTTGGCCGCCGTCCTGTCGATCACTTCCTTGGGCAGGCGGGGCGCGGGAGCCTTCTTGTCCCAGGCCTTGCCGTTGACCTGCGCCTGCTCCAGCCAGTCGCGCACGAACTGCTTGTCGTAGCTCGGAGGGTTCTCGCCCTTGGCCAGCGCGTCCTCGTAGCCTTCCACAGGCCAGTAGCGCGAGCTGTCGGGGGTCAGCACCTCGTCCATCAGCACCAGGGTGCCGTCTTCGGTCAGGCCGAACTCGAACTTGGTGTCGGCAATGATCATGCCCTTGGTCAGCGCGATCTCGGCCGCTTCCTTGTAGATGCGGATGGCGGTGTCGCGGATCTGGGCAGCGAGTTGCTCGCCCACCATCTCCACGGTGCGCTCGTAGGTGATGTTTTCGTCGTGGTCACCCATTTCGGCCTTGGCCGCGGGGGTGTAGATGGGCTCGGGCAGCTTGGCTGCGTTGGTCAGGCCGGCGGGCAGCTTCACGCCGCAGACCGATTGCGATTCCTGGTATTCCTTCCAGCCGCTGCCGGCCAGATAGCCGCGCACCACGGCTTCGATCAGCACGGGCTTGAGGCGCTTGACCAGCATGGAGCGGCCTTCGACCTGCTTGACTTCCTCGGGCTTGACCACGGATTCGGGCGCTTCGCCGGTCAGGTGGTTGGGGCAGATATGGCCCAGCTTGTCGAACCAGAACAGCGCCATCTGCGTCAGCAGCACGCCCTTGCCGGGAATGGGCTCGCCCATGATCACGTCAAAGGCGGACAGGCGGTCCGAGGCCACCATCAGGATGCGGTCATCGCCCACGGCGTAGTTGTCGCGGACCTTGCCACGTGCGAGCAGGGGCAGCGAGGCAATGTTGGAGGTATGCAGGGCGGAGGGCTGGGTGGTCATGGTCGAGATAGGGGCTGTCAGGCAATTCAGGCGTGCAGTCGGTCAGCAGGCGCCTGAAAGCCCAAGGGGCTGCCAGCGTCGCAGGCCCGAGAGGCGGCTGCGTAAAAACGCGATTTTAATGGCGCAGGCAGGGGTTTTGACGGTCACGGTCTTTGCCATTGCGCGCCTGCTGCGATCGAGGCCCTGGGGCATGCAGGCGTATCCCTTGCACGCGGGCCAAAGCCACTCATTGTGGCGGCAAAACCGGCTGCCATCAAACCGTCAAACAAGGCCCCTGGCGAGCCTGCGCTATCTCGGTCATTTCGTTGCCTTTGGCGTGGGGCGGGCGCATAGTGGATTCACAGCAAAGACGAATGCGCATTCCGAACTGCCAGGCTGCGGCACAGCCATCAGGCGCTGTGAAACCGCAGTGATTTCACCGAGAGCTAAGGAGTGTTTTGTTATGAATTTGACGATTAGCGGGCATCACCTGGAGGTCACTCCCTCGCTGCGCAGCTATGTCATGGCCAAGCTGGAACGCATTCTCAGGCACTTCGATCAGGTCGTGGACGTGAAGGTGCTGCTCACAGTCCACAAGCAAAAGGAAAAAGACAAACGACAGCGCGCCGGTTGCACGGTACGCGTGAAAGGGCAAGACTTGTTCGTGGAGACGCAGCATTTCGACCTCTATGCCGCCGTGGATGCCCTGGCCGACAAACTCGACCGTGTGGTGATGCGCTACAAGACTCGTCAGCAAGGCCCGCGTGCCACAGCCAAGCGACTCGATGCCGGGGGCTTGCAGCTGGCGCAGGTGTCAGCTTGATGAAAGCGAGGCGCAAAGCTAGCTTTTGCGCCGGTTTGTTGCAGGGCTGTCGCCTTGTTACAACGCTAAAAGCGCCGCCCTACGGGGCGGTTTTTGATGGTGATCAGGGTTTCCCCACGGTTTTCAGCGCTGCGGTGCATAATTGTTGATCACACCATGAATCGCCTAGCTTCTATCCTTCCCGCCGCTCAAGTGCTTGTGAGCGTTGATGTCACCAGCAAGAAACGCGCTTTCGAGGAAGCGGGTTTGCTCTTTGAGAGCTTGCATGGTCTGTCTCGTGCCCTGATCACCGATAGCCTGTTCGCACGCGAACGCCTGGGCTCCACCGGTCTGGGGCATGGAGTTGCCATTCCCCATGGCCGCATCAAGGGCCTGACGGCTCCCATGGCGGCAGTGTTCCAGCTGGCCAACCCCATCGGCTTCGATGCGCCCGATGAGCAGCCGGTCGGCCTGCTGATCTTCCTGCTGGTGCCCGAGGCGGCGACGCAAAAGCACCTCGAAATCCTCTCCGAGATCGCCGAGCTGCTCAGCGACAGCCAGTTGCGAGAGCGTCTGAAGTCGTCCACCGATGCGCAGCAACTGCACGGCATGATCGACAGCTGGCAGTCCTCCATCACCTCCCAGGCCTGAGTCCTGGCCCTTCTTCCTGACTGACAGGGCCTTGCCATGAGACCCAGCGCCATCAGTGCCGACGTACTGTTCGAGGCATTTCGCAACTCCAGCCTGCGCTGGCAGTGGATAGCGGGGCTTGGTGCTTCCGAGCGCCGCTTCGACGAAATGGCCGTGCGCTCGGCCCGCTCGGGCGCCGATCTGGTGGGCTATCTCAACTACATCCACCCCTACCGGCTGCAGGTGCTGGGCGAGCGTGAAATCGCCTACCTGACCAATGCCACCTCCCAGGACTGCCTGCGCCGCATTGCCCGCATCGTCACGCTGGAGCCGCCGGTGCTGGTGCTGGCCGACGGCCAGGATGCGCCTGACGAACTGATCTCCATGTGCGAGCGCGCGCACATCCCGCTGTTCTCCACCAAGGAGCAGTCGGCCTTCGTCATTGACGTGCTGCGTGCCTACCTATCCAAGCATTTCGCTGATCGCATCACCATGCACGGCGTGTTCATGGATATCTTGGGCATGGGCGTGCTGATCACGGGCGAATCGGGCCTGGGCAAGAGCGAGCTGGGGCTGGAGCTGGTCACGCGCGGCAACGGTCTGGTGGCCGACGATGCCGTGGATCTGTACCGCATCAACCAGACCACGGTCGAAGGCAAATGCCCCGAGCTGCTGCAGAACCTGCTTGAGGTGCGCGGCATCGGCCTGCTCGATATTCGTGCCATCTTTGGCGAGACGGCGGTGCGCCGCAAGATGCGGCTCAAGCTCATCGTGCATCTGGTGCGCAAGGAAACCATGGAGCGCGAATACGAGCGCCTGCCCGCCGAGCCGCTGACCCAGGATGTGCTGGGCGTGCCCGTGCGCAAAGTGGTGATTCAGGTGGTGGCGGGTCGAAACATCGCCGTGCTGGTGGAAGCTGCGGTGCGCAATGCCATCCTGCAGTTGCGCGGCATCGACACCTACCAGGAATTCGTGATGCGCCACCGCCGCGCCATGGAAAGCGGCGAGTCGTTCTAGACCAGCTGCAGCCTGCCGGGCTGCGAGGCCGGAAAGATCTGCTGCAGCTGCGATGCGTTCAAGCCATACATGCGGGCAAACAGGCCGCCCAGCAAGGAGCGGTATTCGTTGAGCACGGGGTAGTCGCGGTTCTGGAACAGCGCTTTTTCGGTGACTTCGATCTGCTCGCCCAGCACCTTGCCGCCGGCCTGGGCCGACAGGCCGCCGCCGAGAAACCAGTAAGCCGTGCCATGGCCGTGATCCGTGCCCTTGTTGCCGTTTTCGCGGAAAGTGCGGCCGAACTCGCTGATCACTGCCACCACGGTATGGCGCCAGGCCTCGGCTCCCATCGATTCGGCGAAAGTCGCCAGGCCCTGGCTCAGATCGCTGAGCCGGTTGGCCAGATTGCCGCTGGCGGCGCCCTGGTTGACATGCGTGTCCCAGCCTCCGATATCGACAAAGCCCAGGTCGAACTGCTCGCGCATCAGGTGCGCCATGCGCTGGGCTACCAAGCTGAAACCCTTGGCACTGATGGCATTGCGCCCGGCCTGGTCCATTTCCTCCTGCATGCTGCGCTGCACGGCACGCTGTACCGCAAAGCCTTCGCGCACCGGGACTTCCAGGCTCGAGCCCTGGTACATGGAGGCAATGATCTGGCTGCGCTGCTCGTCCATGGCCGTCTTGCGCACGGAGGCCAGCGCCATGTTCGCCACCTGGGCGCTGCCGCGCAGGCATAGCGGCAACTGGGCGGTGAACGCCATGGGGCTGAGACTGATCCGGCTCTGACTGTCGGCCTGCAGCACCCGGGTCAGCCGGTTCAGAAAGCCGCTCTGAAAGCTCTTGCCGCCTTCTTGCGGTTGTCCCAGCTCGATCGAGTCCTGGGTCTCGAAATGGCTGCGGGAGAGGTCGTTGCTGCCCGCAAATGGCACAAAGCAGGCTTGGCCCTGCTCATACAAAGGCAGCAGACTGCTTTGCAATGCAGGATGCAGCCCCCATTGAGGGTTCAGGGCCAGGGCACCGTCGGCCGATCCCGGGCGCGCTATGGCGATGCTGGGCCTGGCCTGATAGTAGAAGTCGCTATGGGTCGGCACCAGCAGGCTGTTGCTGTCGTAGGCACCGCGCAGGAAGACCAGCAGAAAACGGGGCGAGCCGCTTTGCAAGGGTGCTGCCAGACCTTGACCCAGCTGGCACAACAGCGGCAGGGCAGCGCCGAGGCTGAGAAATTGACGTCTTTGCATGGCTGCCATCCTTAGCGGTACATCATTTCGGGGGCAGAGAGGAAAAAGCTGTTCCAGTCCACCGGGTTCCTGGCCTGGGCCAGTGCGGCGCGTGTGGCGGCACCCAAGGCCGGCACACGCGCCTGGACGCTGCTGCGCTTGTCCAGTTCGGGATACGGCGGCTTTTCCAGCGGCTGCTGCGGGCTGTTGCGAAACAGCAGCGCGCCGCGGCTGCCAATTTGCCTTGCTACATCGAAACGGGCATTCATCTGGCCGGAGCTGGACCAGTCCGACTGGGCCAGAGGGTAGCCGTCGGGCGTTTCGTGGCCGTACAGTGGCTGGCCCAACTGATTGAGCCAGTTCTGTACCGGCCCCACATCACTGGCCACGCGCTGGTCGTAGGCCAGGCGTGTGGCGCTCAGCACATAGTGGACCGGGTCCTTGAAGCCCTTGCCGAATTGCTGAGCCTGAGGGTCGCTCAGCAGGGCCGCCAGCGTGGCGGCAATATCACCATGACTGCGCTCGAAGGCCTGGGCTGTGTGCTCGACCACGACCGGGGGCGGCTTGTCGCCGAGAAAATAGACGGACAGCTTGCGTGCTATGAAGCGTGCAGTGACTGGCGAAGCCACTATGCGGTCTAGCGCCTCGTTGACCTGGGCCAGGCCGCTTTTTTCCAGCGGCTTGCCAAGCAAGACCTGGGGGGTGTAATCGTGGCGACCGGGATGGAATTCGAAGAAGCCCTGGCGAACGTAGTCGCCCTGGCGTTCGGGGCGCAGCCTGGGCGGCGGGGCACCGGCTTCCCGGGTACTGAAGCCCACACCGGTCAGCACATGGGCCATGGCCTGCACGTCGGCCTGGGTGTAGCCGCTGCCCACGCCCATGGTGTGCAGCTCCAGCAGCTCGCGCGCATAGTTCTCGTTGATGCGCCCGGCGGCATTGCTTGCATTGTCCAGATACAGCAGCATGGCCGGATGACGCATGCTGGCAGACAGCAACTCGCGGAACTTGCCCAACGCATGAGGGCGAATGGCCTGTTCCTCGTAGTCAGCCACCCACAGGCGTACATCGCCCTTGCGGGTACTGACGTTGAAGTGGTTCATCCAGAACCAGGTCATCTGCTCCTGCAACTGGTGTGGCGAGTAGAGCGCGCGCCAGATCTGGCGTTTTTGGGCTTCGGCGCCCAGCTGATTGAGCTGGCGCTGCAGCTCGCTGCGCAGTTTCGCGGCTTCCTCGGAGCTCTGGCTGTTGCGAATGGCGAGGCGCTGGTCGGCAATCTCGCGCTGGATCTGCACCATGGGCTTCTGGCTGATGCCCAGGGCGTCGATGTGCTGCTGCACCTCGGCCGGCATGGGCTCGGATGACGGGCTGAGCTGGGTGGCCAGCCAGCGCTTGAGGCCCTGCTGCTGCAGCAGGGCCTCATCATGGTCGGTGGCGCCCCAGGTGACCCGGTCCAGCCATTGCTGGCTTTGCAGCGTGCTGGGCTTGTCGGGCAGGGCGCTGCTGCTCAGCGTCTGCAGCACCTCGGGGCTGGGGCGGCCCGATGAGGGGGCCAGCGGTGCGCAGGCGGTCAAGGCGAGGGCGGCCAGACAGAGCAGGCCCAGGACAGGTGAAAACGGTAGCAGCCGCATGGACCGGGTCTCCTCAAGCGCGGGGATGACTGCAGCATACGCAGTCCGGCCCGATATTGGCTTGAGGCTTGATGGAGCTATGTAAAGAAGTCTTCACCAAATGTAAAAAGGGCAAGACATCTGCATGTCCTGCCCCTGGGGTCGGTGTCGCGCTTTGCGTTCTTACTTGGCGGCGCGTGTGGCGCATTCGGCGCATTGGCCGTAGAGCGCCATGGAGTGATCCTGGATCACCCAGCCCTTTTCCTTGGCGATCAGGTTCTGGCGCTTTTCGATTTCGGCGTCATAGAACTCCTCGACCTTGCCGCAGCTGGTACAGACAAAGTGGTCGTGGTGCTGGCCTTCGTTGAGCTCATAGACGGCCTTGCCGCTTTCGAAGTTGCTGCGGATCAGGATGCCGGCCTGCTCGAACTGGGTCAGCACGCGGTAAACGGTGGCCAGGCCAATATCCGAGCGCTCGTCCAGCAGCACGCGGAACACGTCTTCGGCCGTCATGTGGCGCTGGGCGCCCTTCTGGAAGATTTCCAGGATTTTCAGACGCGGCAAAGTGGCTTTGAGGCCCGTGCTTTTGAGTTCATCAATATTTTTCATGTCGGCTCTCTTGGTGGACTACGGGCACATGGAAGGCTGGGCTCACTGGTTTAAGGAGAAGCTTTACACGTAGATAAAGGGAATCTCCAAGTGTCTCCGGGGCCTGCCGCTACAATGAACCCGATCATATCCCTATGCCATTACCCATGCATGTTCAAGCCCGTAGCCGCGCAGGTCTGGCCCTGACGTTGGCAATCGCAGCGGCACTGGCCGGCTGCAACAGTATCGATGGCGCCGCACACCGTGTCGCCAATGCCGTCACTCCCTATAAAGTCGATGTCGTGCAGGGCAATTTCGTGTCCAAGGAGCAGGTCGAGGCCTTGCAGCCAGGCATGAGCCGTCAGCAGATTCGCGACATCCTGGGCACACCCCTCGTGACCAGCGTGTTCCACGGCGATCGCTGGGAATACGTGTTCACCATCAAACGCCCCGGCGTGGAGTCGCAGATCCGCAAGCTCACCGTCTTCTTCAATGGCGATGCCTTTGTGCGCGCTGAAGGTGACGAGATGCCGTCCGAGTCCGAGTTCGTGGCCAGCCTCAAAGGCATGAAGGGCACACCCAAGGTTCCGCAGCTGGAAGCCAGCGAAGCCCAGCTGGCCAAATACCCTGCACGCAATAACGCCGAAGCCGAGCAGGCAGCGGCCAATCTGCCGCCCGCCGCCGCCAGCTATCCATCACTGGAATCGCGTTAAGCAGCAAAACAGGTTGTTCCCCGCTTGCACAAAGCGGTGGATGCTCTCTTCTTATGACGGCGTGGATGCGATCCTGCCGTCTTTCATTTGATCGAGTGATAGCGCCATGACCGCATCCACCACCCATTCCTCCACCCCTCAGCGCGTTGCTGTGGCGGGTGCCTCCGGCCGCATGGGCCATATGCTGATCGAAGCGATTCTGAACAGCAGCGACTGCGTGCTGGCTGCGGCACTGGACCGCGCCGACAGCCCTTCCATCGGCACCGATCCTTCTGCATTCCTGGGCAAGCCCAGCGGGCTGAAGATCGAAAGCGATGTCCGCGCAGCCCTGTCGAAGGCAGACTGCCTGATCGACTTCACGCGCCCCGAAGGCACGATGGAGCACCTGGCCGTTGCGGCCGACCTGGGCGTGGGCGTGGTCATCGGCACCACGGGCTTCTCGGATGAGCAAAAGACGCAGATCGCCGAGTTCGCCCAAAAAACTTCCATCGTTTTCTCCCCCAATATGAGTGTGGGCGTGAACGTGACCTTCAAGCTGCTGGAGATGGCGGCCAAGGCCTTGCAGCAAGGTGGCTACGACATCGAAATCGTCGAAGCCCACCACAAGCACAAGGTCGATGCCCCCTCGGGAACGGCCCTGAAGATGGGCGAGGTGATTGCCGAAGCCCAGGGCACCAAGCTGGCCGACCGAGCCGTGTATGAACGCTTTGGCCACACCGGCGAGCGCAAGGCAGACACCATTGGCTTTGCCACCGTGCGCGGCGGCGATATCGTTGGTGACCACACCGTACTGTTTGCAGGTACGGGCGAACGCATCGAGATCTCGCACAAGTCCAGCAGCCGTGCAGGCTATGCCAACGGCAGTCTGCGAGCAGTGGGCTATCTGGCCGACAAGAAGACCGGCCAGTACGATATGTACGATGTGCTGAAGCTGCGCTGACCGCGCAATTTGCAAAGGGGCCGTGACGGCCCCTTGCTGTTTCTGGGAGCGAGGTGAGAGATGTCTGCAGGAATGTGGCAATGGCTGGCAGAGGGCGATGCGGTCACATGGGCGACGGCGGCCTTGATGCTGCTGATGTCAGTGCTCAGCTGGGTGGTCATCCTCTACAAGCTCTGGTTTATGGCCGTAGCGCGCCGAAGCGTGCCGCAGGCCGTGGCTGCGTTCTGGCAGATGCCCGATCTGGTCCAGGCGATGGCGCAGGTCAAGGCGCTGGATAGACAGGGGCTGGTGCAGGCCATGGCCGATGCCTTGGGGCAGGGCGCAATGGCTGCGCAAGGCTCTCTGGCACAAAGCGCGGCGCAGGGGCAGCGACTGTTGCGCAGCCTGCGTGAGGCTCTGGGTCAGGCATCCGTCCAGCTGCAGTGGGGTCAGACCTTGCTCGCCACCATTGGTGCAACGGCACCGTTTGTGGGTCTGCTGGGTACGGTCTGGGGCATTCACCATGCGCTCGGAACGCTGGCGGGCAGCGGTCAGGTCGATATCGCTCAGCTGGCCGGGCCTGTGGGTGAAGCCCTGGTCATGACGGCTGCAGGTCTGGCCGTCGCCTTGCCTGCTGTGCTGGCCTATAACCTGTTGGGGCGTTCGGCCAGCCAGCTGGAGGCTGTGCTTGAGGGGTTTGCCCATGATCTGCATGCCCAGTTCGGAGTGGATGCTTCATAAAGGATGGTGCCATGGCATTCGGTCGCATGAGCCGCCGTGAGGGGGCACAAACTCCGATCAACACCATCAATGTCACGCCGCTGGTGGATGTGATGCTGGTGCTGGTTGTGATCTTCATTCTGGCTGCTCCCATGCTGGCAGCCACCTTGCGTGTTCAACTGCCCAAGGCGCAGGCAGTAGTGCAGCAGGCTGCCGTGAACAAGAGCGATGCCTTGATGATTGAGGTCAGCCCTGCCGGCGAAATCTGGATTCAGGGGGCCGTGGCGGACGATGCGGCAGTGCAGCAGCAACTGGAAGAGCTGGGGCGGCGCAATCCTCAGGCCGAGGTGCAGTTGCGTGCCGACACCAGCGTTCCCTACGGTCGCGTAGTGCAGGTCATGGGCTGGGCCCACGCAGCAGGCCTGACGCGCATCGGCTTTGTGGCCGAGCCTGAATCGAAGGCTGGCATTAACTGACGGGCCGAGGCGTAAGAACGCTTACTTTTTGCAAATCACCGGGCAGCATTTTTTGCTTTGGCTCAAGGGCAAAGCTCGTGGAGCCTACCCTTGTTGCTATCTCTTTCAAATCAGGGAGAAGCTGCCTCCACAATGGTCAAAGCCCCTGTCCTTTGCTGGCGTAACAAGCCCCGATGGGCAGAACAAGGTTCTGGCGTTACGATGTTTTCGCCTGCCTTTATGGCACCCCTACAGATTTCGCCGCAGCGGTTGCGGCATTTGGTGACTAGGAGGATTTGCATGCAAGTACAGGTTCATGCCGACGATTCCATCCAGGGTGGAGAGTCTCTGGCTCAATGGGCGCAGGAGGAGATCAATGCCAAGCTGGCCCGCCTGAAGGAGTATGTGGTGCGTGTGGAGGTCTTCCTCACGGGCGTTGATGCCCTCAAGACCACGGGCGGCCCTGGCAAACGCTGTGTGCTCGAGACCCGGGCCACAGGTCGTCCCCCCATTGCAGTGAATGCGGAAGCCGAAAAGGTCAAGGAGGCCTTCAGTGCCGCGATTGAAAAGCTCAAGCGCGCGGTGGAGACCGATCTTGGCAAGCTCAAGGACAAAAATCTGCGTGAAAGCGTACGCGGCGTGGATGACCCCAGTGACGAGAATGCCGCAGTGGCTTGAATATGAAGCGTTTTTGGCTTCCTGCCCTTTGAATACGGGCATAGAGAGCTATTAAAACCATATCAATCAAAAAGGGCATGTTCATGGCGAACATGCCCTTTTACATTGTCGATAAAGAGTGTGCTTATGCGGCGGTCAAGGCGCCGGCCTGGGTCAGCTTGTCGGCGACCAGCAGCTTGTTCATTTCGGCCCGGCTCATGATGCCCAGTTCTTCCGCCACCACGGCAATCTGCTTGCCGTTGGCAATCGCAGTCTTGGCAATCCTGGCGGCCTTTTCGTAGCCGATCAGAGGGTTCAGCGCCGTCACCAGCGTCACTGACTCGGCAATGCGGGAATCCAGCAGCGCTTCATTAGCCACAATGCCTTCCACGCAGTTGACTTGCAGCGTCTTGCAGGCGCTGCTCAGGTGGCTCAGGCTTTTGTGCAGAGCCCAGGCCATCAGCGGCTCGAAGGCGTTGAGCTGCAACTGGCCGGCTTCCACGGCCATGGTGATGGCGGCATCGTTGCCTATCACTTCGAAGCAGACCTGGTTCATCACCTCGGGAATGACGGGATTCACCTTGCCGGGCATGATGGACGAGCCGGCCTGGCGCGCCGGCAGCTTGATGTCTGCTACACCTGCTTGAGGGCCCGAGGAGAGCAGGCGCAGGTCGTTGCTGATCTTGGATAGCTTGACGGCAACACGCTTCAAGATACCGGAAATGTCGGCAAAGGCGCCGGTATCTCCCGTGGCGGCGATCAAATCGCCGGCTTTGACGACGGGGACGCCCGAAATTTCAGCCAGGGCCTTGGTCACGGCGCTGGCGTAGCCTACGGGTGCGTTGATGCCGGTGCCGATGGCAGTGCCACCCATGTTCACTTCGGTCATCAGATAGGCGGACTCGCGCAGACGCTTTTCATCGTCGGCGATCATGGCTGCAAAAGCGGAAAACTCCTGGCCCAAAGTCATGGGCACGGCATCTTGTAATTGTGTGCGGCCGATTTTCAGGATATGGGCGAATTCGCCCGCCTTTGCTTCGAAAGCAGAGCGCAACTCGGCCAGGGCGATCAGCAGCTTCTGGATGCCAGCGTAGGTGGCAAGCTTGACGGCGGTGGGGTAGGAGTCGTTGGTGGACTGCGAAGCATTGACATGATCGTTGGGGTGGATCACGTCGTAAGTGCCTTTGGGCAATCCCAGGTGCTCGAGTGCACGGTTGGCGATCACCTCATTGGCGTTCATATTCGTGGAGGTGCCGGCGCCGCCCTGGATCACATCGACCACGAACTGCTCGTGCAGCTGGCCGGAAATCAGGTCATCACAGGCTTGGGAGATGGCGGTGGCTTGTTTGAGATTGATGGCGCCAAACTGCAGATTGGCCTGGGCCGCTGCCTTTTTGACAAAGGCAAACGCGCGGATCAGCTCGGGCATGTGCGAGACCGAGTGACCGGTGATGGGGAAGTTCTCCACTGCGCGTGCGGAATGAACGCCCCAATACGCGTCGGGAGGGATGGTTTTGATGCCAATGAAGTCATGTTCTTGACGCATCGATCTGCTTTCTTTGCAAAGTTGAATGAGCCACCGGTCCAAGGACAGGACGTGGCAACGCCCTGGATGAAAAAGCGGCGGTCGCAATCTCGTGGCCAGGGCGTTGGCTCGATTATGAAAGCTTGGCGTGCATGAGTCCAAACGTTTCATGCATAACGTCTGAATTGCCTTCTCTTGAAGAGAGTGCGATGCTTCTAAAAGCTTCCAAAATCCATCAAAAACTTGCAAAAATGCTTTTATTTTTCTTTTTGAGAAATTCAATTCGCACCAATTTGGTGCGAATTGAATAAGCGCCGCAGGCTTATCTGGAGGCGCGCAGGCTGACGCCAGCCAGTGATGGAGAGTGCAGCGACTTCAGAGGCGAGGCCACGGGCTTGCCAAAACGGCGTGGCTGGCCGTTGACGAGCTCCGCGTCGGTGGCTGCCTCTGCTTCCCATTGCTGCTGGGCCTGTTGCATCTCTTCGGTGGTGCGGGCCACAAAGTTCCACCACAGCAAGATGGCTTCATCCATGGGCTCGCCCCCGATGATGATGAGGCGGCTGCCGGGCGCGCACTCCAGTTGCACCTCCCGGGTGCCGACGGGCAGATAGATCAGCTCCTGCGAGGGCAACACCTGGCCTTCAACCTTCACCTCGCCTGACAGACTCATCACCGCATGCTCGAAGTCGGCGCGCAGCGGCATGGCGGCGCACGCCTGGCCGGCTGTGCCGTCGGCCAGAAGGTCCACGCCCATCAGCGGGGAGTGGACTTCTGCGGGCGCCGTCAGTCCCAGGGCTTCACCGGCCAGAACGGTCACGGCAAAGTCGCCGATCTCGGTCCTGGGCAGGTCGGGATAATGCTGGAAGCGGGGCGCAGTATTGCGATGGCTGTCGGGCAAGGCAATCCACAACTGGGCTGCATGCACGCCCAGTGTCTGGGCTTCTTCGGAATGGGCAATGCCGCGGCCAGCCGTCATCAGATTGACCTGGCCGGGGCGGATGATCTGCTCGCTGCCCAGACTGTCGCGGTGCAGTACCTCGCCCTCGATCATCCAGGTGAAAGTCTGCAAGCCGATATGAGGATGGGGCCCGACCTGCATGCCGGGTGGAGGGGGGATGGCCGGGCCGGCGTGGTCGAGGAAGCACCAGGCCCCCACTTTGCGCAGCGCGGCCTGAGGAATGGCACGGTGGATGGGGATGCCGCCGACATCGGCTATACGGGTGGGCAGACGTTGTAAGTTCTTTGATTCACTCATGACAAATCCTGACGGCGAAGAGATTCGAGTGTCAGGGATATGCGGTATTCGCGCAATCAGACGGCAGAATGCAGCAACGCCTTGCACGCAGTTACATCACCGTGAGGATTCAGCCAATAGGCTGACAGGGACTCCGCCAGGAGTCGGCTAAGTTAAAGGCGTAGGCCGCTAGCAGTGGCTTTCACGTGGCGCAATTCGTGCGCAGCGACCTAACAACTGCAGGAGGAATAAACATGAACGAACACAGCACTCAAGGCAACCAGATCTCGGCAGTCGAGATCCAGCTGTATCCCGAGCACTTTGCCGCTCGCGTCACTGGCAAGGTGGAGCATCGTGTCGGAGATGGTCCGTCCGAGCAGATTCCCATGGGCATAGAGATGAAGGTCGATACCGCCATCGCCAGCTATGTGCTGTCCTGGGTCGACCCCGAGGACCAGCAGCCCGAAACTGCATCGCTGGCCAAACGTGAGTTCGAACACTATGTGGAAGTGGGTGCGCTGGAAGTGACGGTGTAATCAAGTTACACACAATGGCGTCCAAGGCCCTGCAGGTGACTGCAGGGCTTTTTTTATCGTCGGGCAGTCCCCAAGATGAAGGCGGCCCTCCCGGAGGAGGCGAGCCTCATGCCGTGTGGGCGTGAGGTGCCTTTTTTCATGCCTGCGCGGCTTCGGTCAAGGCGGTGGGAATGGAAACCTTGCCTTCCAGCAGCTTGTGCACGGGGCAGGCATTGGCAATCTGCAGCAGGCGCTGGCGCTGCTCGTCGTCCAGCTCGCCATGCAGGGTGATGCTGCGCGTGATCTGGTTGGCATCCGCGGGCTTGCCATCGGGGTTGAGTTGCAGATCCACATCGACATGGCTTAGCGGCCACTGCTTGCGGCCCGCGTACATATGCAGGGTGATGGCCGTGCAGGCTCCCAGGGCCGAGAGCATGAGCTGCATGGGGTTGGGCGCGGTGTCGGCGCCGCCATCATTCACGGGTTCATCGGCATGCCAGACGTGGCCTTGGGCATCGGTCAGAGTGATGCGGTACGGGGTGGGGCTGCTTTGTGCGTGTGCGCTGTGAATCATTCGCTGCTTCTCCATAAAACCTGGGCCACTTTAAGCGCTGCCTGCAATCCTTGCAGTCATATCCGTTATCAGGTCAAGGCGGCTTGGCCGGCTGGCATGACTGCAAAAGCATTTACGGGGTTTCTGGCAAGCGAAAAAAGCAATATGCCGGCTGTTTATCGGTATTTGGATTCAGCGCGAATTTCTACCGCAGAATTCCGCAATGACCCGATTTCAAAGAAAAATCGGGCAATACCAGAGCGGATTAGGTCACTGCAAGCGGGCTTGCAGATGATTCATCAAACCGAGAGTGGGAGAGCAGGCATTGAATTCGATACATGGTGTTCACCAAAAAGGTGATTCTTCCGAGTGGAAAATCCCTCCGTTCTGGCAAAAGCTCAATAGCTTTTTTCTGTTTCCTCTGCAGACCGAGCCTTTGCTCTATGCATTGCTGTTGTCGGCATGCAGTTATGGCTTGATGTTCGGGTGGATTGGAGTCTTGTTTGTGGGTCTGGGCTTGATGCTGGCAGTCAGCCGTTATGCATTCAAGGTTTCGGCACTCGCATCTCGTGGAATTACCCATAGCTCCGATTTCCGCTCCAGTCAGGTCGATGAGGACTGGAAATGGCTGCCCTGGAAATTCTTCGGGGTACTCGTCGTTTTCGGGATATTCGTGGGCTTTATGGCGACCCGCAGCCTGACCCTGGGCGTGGTTGCCAATCTGCTGGTGGCCTTCCTGATTCCTGCCACCTGGATGGTGCTGATCAATACCAATAGCCTGAGCTCGGCCGTTAATCCGTTCGAGCTGTTGGCGACGATTTTCGGTATCGGCAAGTCCTATCTGCTGCTGTGCTTTTTCCTGTTTCTGCTGCAGCAGGGCTCGCCCATGGTCCTGGCGATGCTGCTCAAGGTTGCGGCACCCGGATTGGTACTGCCCCTGGTGAGCTTTGTGATGATTTATTTCAGCTGGGTGATGGCGGCCATGATCGGCTATGTCATGTACCAGCACCATGCGGCACTGGATATCGACCCCGTGCAAGCGCCCGAGGGGCCTGCGACCGTGCAGATCGACCCTGCGGCCCTGGAAGCCAAGCGTCGCGATGCGCTGGTGGCCAGACTGGTGCAGGACAACAAGATGGACGAGGCCGTGAACCAGGCGCGCGAATGGCAGCGGCAGGACTATGAGAGCCTGCCTGATTGCCGCCGTTACTTCCGGGTGCTCAAGCTGACGGAACGCGCGGATGCCCTGGCGGAGCTGGGCCAGCGTTTCATTCCCATGCTGCTCGCCCAGCAGCGCGCCAGCGAGGCCCTGGAAGCCTGGGTGAGCTGTGCCAAGCGCAAGCCGGACTTCAAGCCCGACTCGGCCCAGCTCAGTTACGAGCTGGCACAGCAGGCCTGGAAGGCCGGCAAGCCCAGGTATGTGTTGATCCTTGCCAAGGATTTTGAGAAGCGCTTTGCCGGCAGCACTCTGATTCCGTTCATGCTGGAGCTGGTGGTGCGAGCGTACAAGCAGGGCCTGGAGCAGCCCATGCAGGGGGTGTCGGTGTACATGCGCATGAAGCAGCACTTTCCCGAGCACGCGAGCACCCAGGAAGCGCAGTGGGTGCTGCGTGATGAGCTGCAGGAGCTGGAGGCCAAGACCTGAGCGCGACAGGGCGTTGGCTAGCGCTGCTGTGCCAGCCAGCGTGTGAGAGCTTCCTCGGGTGCCGATTGCTGCAGCACGGGCAGCCAGACTTTGGCATCCTGAATGCGTCCGGCCTGGGCCATGCCGTTGACCAGCAGCAGCAAGCTTGCCGGCCATTGGGGGTGGTCTGCCAGCTTGTGCAGGGAGCGGCATAGCTTTTCAGCCTCCGGCAGGGCCCCCAAACGCACGAAACTGCGCACCAGGCCATGCATGGTGTCCGCGCTCATGCGCATGCCGGGCTGGGCGCGCTGCTGATAGCTGCGATAGCTGGCCAGTTGCAGCTGGCGTTCGGCGTCCGTGGTGGCCGGCAGCTTGAAGATGCGTCGCGCCGCAGCATGAAAGTCCTCGCTGGCGGGCTGATGGCGAGAGCTTTCAAACCAGGCCCGCAGAATGGTCAGGTCCGAGGGAGCCAGACGTGCCGCTTCGCGCCAGGCCGGAGCAGCGCGGTCAAATGCCAGCGCATCGGTATGGCGCTGGGCACGGGCCACGGCCTCGGCCAGCGGCCGGGCGGCGGCCAGTGCCTGCTCTTCTTCGTTGACCGGCGCCGCGACGGTCTGCAGACGCATATAGCCCCACATCAGCAGGGCGCCCGTCAGCAGGCCGCCAAAGTGGGCCATATAGGCCACCTGCTTGCCACCCAGCAGATGCTGCAGCAGCTCCACGCCCATCCAGACCGGCAGCATGATCAGGGCCGGCCAGCTTGCGTAGTTGAAGTAGAACAGCAGCATGTAGAAGAAGCGGATGCGCCGCATGCGGTACATCACCGCATACATGGCCATAAGGGCCGAAATCGCACCCGATGCCCCCAGGCCGTAACCGCCCATGCCGGCATAGAACATCAGCGCGAACAGCGAGGCGCCGATGCCGCCGATCACGTAGAAGGCCAGATAGGTGAAGGCCCCCAAAGCCAGCTCCAGGGTGAAGCCGAACAGGAACAGAAACACCATATTGCCCAGCAGATGACTGGTGCTGCCATGCAGAAAGATGGAGGTGAAGGCCTGCAGGGGCTGCCAGCCGGCGCCGCTCTCATAGCTCATGGACCAGCGCTCGGTAAAGCTGCCGCGCGGCTCGTGGGGCGCAAAGGCGGCACGTGCAGCCTGCCACTGCGCATGGCGCGGGTGGCTGGCAGTGATGATCTGGCCGTCCAGCAGGCGCTGGCGGAATTTCTTTTCCTGCCACAGCAGCGCATAGAGCTGAGCATAGGCCTTTTGCTGATAGAGCTTTCGCACGGCCTGCAGCGTTTTCTGGTCGAAGCGCTTGCTGCCCTGGGCGGATTGCTCCTCCAGATAGGTCAGGAACGGTGGCAGCTCCAGCGTTGGCAAAGCGGTCTGGGCATATTGCCGGGCCGCTTTTTCCACGGCATCTTCCTCGGGTGCCTGCCAGCCCCAGAAGATCACGCAGTTGATGATGATGAGCAGCACCGTCATCCAGGGCGGCGAGCGCCAGGAAGGCTTGTTCTCAAGAGGAATCGCAATAAACATGGCGGCCTTGTCCGAGGAAGTGGCAGCGCTTTACGCTCTTGGGAGCCGGTGGCAGCTGCGTGTTACAAATGTATCCGAGACATGCTCCGGCCGGCTCCGGTCTTGCGGGACGAAAAAAAGCCAGCATGGCGTCCCATGCTGGCTTTTTGATAGCTGTCATCGCTTATCTGGTAAGCGATTGAGCCTTTTCTGGCAAGTAATCCTTGAGGATTACTTGGCCACCACGCGCACCATTTCCAGGCACTTGTTGGAATAGCCCCACTCGTTGTCATACCAGGACACGACCTTCACAAAGGTCTTGTCCAGGGCGATACCGGCTTCGGCGTCGAACACGGAGGTGCAGGTCTCGCCGCGGAAGTCGGTGGCGACGACCTTGTCTTCGGTGTAACCCAGCACGCCCTTCAGAGCGCCTTGGGACTGGGCCTTCATTTCGGCGCAGATTTCTTCGTAGGTGGCTTCGCTGTTCAGCTCCACGGTCAGGTCAACCACGGACACGTCGGAAGTGGGCACGCGGAAGGACATGCCGGTCAGCTTCTTGTTCAGCTCGGGGATCACAACGCCCACGGCCTTGGCAGCGCCAGTGCTGGAGGGGATGATGTTTTCCAGAATGCCGCGGCCGCCGCGCCAGTCCTTGTTGGAAGGGCCGTCCACGGTCTTTTGCGTGGCAGTCGCTGCGTGCACGGTGGTCATCAGGCCGCGCTTGATGCCCCACTTGTCGTTGAGCACCTTGGCCACGGGAGCCAGGCAGTTGGTGGTGCACGAAGCGTTGGAGATGATGGCTTCGCCCTTGTAGGTGCCGTGGTTCACGCCGAACACGAACATGGGGGTGTCGTCCTTGGAAGGAGCGGACAGGATGACCTTCTTGGCACCGGCGTCGATGTGCTTCTGGGCGGTTTCCTTGGTCAGGAACAGGCCGGTGGACTCGATCACGATGTCGGCGCCGACTTCGTTCCACTTCAGGTTGGCGGGATCGCGCTCTTGGGTCAGGCGGATCTTCTTGCCGTTGACGACCAGGGTGTTGCCTTCGACAGAAACTTCACCGTCGAAACGACCGTGCACGCTGTCGTACTTCAGCATGTAAGCCAGATAGTCAGGCTCCAGCAGGTCGTTGATGCCGACGATTTCGATGTCAGAGAAGTTTTGCACTGCGGAACGCAGCACGTTGCGGCCAATGCGGCCGAAGCCGTTGATACCAACCTTGATCGTCATAGTTGCCTCGTAGATAGTGAGTAATGAAAAACCGGAGCGGATTGTGCCCGGACTCGGCACCCTGGGGCCTGGTCCGGATGGCTGAGGACTGCGGGTGAGCAAACTTCAGCCGGAAAAAAGGGGCACGAGGCCCCTTTTGCGCTTACTTGCCAGCGTTCTGCAGGGCGACCTGCACGGTGTCGGCCACATTCTCGGCAGTGAAGCCGAAGTGCTTGAACAGCACGCCTGCGGGGGCGGATTCGCCGTAGGTGTCGATGCCGACCACGGCGGCGCAGCCGTACTTCCACCAGAAGTCGGTCACGCCCATTTCCACAGCGATGCGGGGCAGGCCGGCGGGCAGAACGGCCTTCTTGTATTTCACATCCTGCTTGTCGAAGGTCGTGGTGCTGGGCATGGAGACCACGCGCACGGCGATCTTGCGTTCGGCCAGCTGCTTCTGGGCAGCCAGAGCCAGCTGCACTTCGGAGCCGGTGGCGATGATCACGGCCTGGGCCTTCTTGCCCTTCAGGCCCACATCCTTGGGCTCGGAGAGCACGTAGGCGCCGCAGGCGATGTCGTCCAGCGCGTCTTCGCTCTTGGGCGAGTAAGCCAGGTTCTGGCGGCTCAGCAGCATGGCTGTGGGCTTGTTCTTCTGGCTCAGGGCCACAGTCCAGGCCACGGCGGTTTCCGTGGTGTCGGCGGGGCGCCACACGTCCAGACCGGGGATCAGGCGCAGAGAGGCTGCGTGCTCGATGGACTGGTGGGTGGGGCCGTCTTCGCCCAGGCCGATGGAGTCGTGCGTGAAGACGTGGATCACGCGCTGCTTCATCAGAGCCGCCATGCGGATGGCGTTGCGGCTGTAGTCGGAGAAGGTCAGGAAGGTGCCGCCGTAGGGAATGAAGCCGCCGTGCAGCGCCACACCGTTCATGATGGCAGCCATGCCGAACTCGCGCACACCGTAGTTGATGTGGCGGCCGATCTGGCCTTCTTCGGTCTTGACCACGGCACCTTTGTCGTCCACGCGGAAAGCGGGAGTGGACTTGGTGTTGGTCAGGTTGGAGCCGGTCAGGTCGGCAGAGCCGCCCAGCAGCTCGGGCAGAGCGGCTGTCAGGCCTTCCAGGGCCAGCTGGCTGGCCTTGCGGCTGGCCACGGTGGCGCCGGCGTCATGGGCGTCAGAGGCGATCTTGGCGGCGATTTCACCGAAGTTGGCGGGCAGATCGCCAGCCATGCGGCGCGTGAACTCGGCGGCTTGCTCGGGGAAGGCGGCCGTATAGGCGGCGAACTTTTCGTTCCAGGCGGCTTCGGCCTTGGTGCCCAGATCCTTGGCGTTCCAGTCGGTGTAGACGTCGGCAGGGATCTCGAAGGGGCCGTAAGTCCAGCCCAGAGCAGCGCGGGTCAGTGCAATTTCTTCGGCACCCAGAGGTTCGCCGTGGGCCTTGGCCGTGTCCTGACGGTTGGGAGAGCCCTTGCCGATATGGGTCTTGCAGCAGATCAGCGTGGGCTTGTCGGCGCTCTTCTTGGCAGCGGCGATGGCCTTGTCCAGGGCGTCCACATTGTGGCCGTCCACGGCGCGGATCACGTTCCAGCCGTAGGCTTCGAAGCGCTCGGGTGTGTTGTCGATGAACCAGGGGGTCACCTTGCCGTCGATGGAGATGCCGTTGTCGTCGTACAGGGCGATCAGCTTGTTCAGCTTCCAGGCGCCGGCCAGGGCGGCGGCTTCATGCGAGATGCCTTCCATCAGGCAGCCATCGCCCAGGAACACATAGGTGTGGTGGTCGACGATCTCGTGCTTGTCCTTGTTGAACTCGGCAGCCAGCAGCTTTTCAGCCAGTGCAAAGCCCACGGCATTGGTGATGCCCTGGCCCAGAGGGCCGGTGGTGGTTTCCACGCCGGGGGTGATGCCCACTTCGGGGTGGCCGGCAGTCTTGCTGTGCAGCTGACGGAAGTTCTTCAGCTCTTCGATGGGCAGGTCGTAGCCGCTCAGGTGCAGCAGCGCATAGATCAGCATGGAGCCGTGACCGTTCGACAGAATGAAGCGGTCGCGGTTGGCCCAGTGAGGGTTCACGGGGTTGTGCTGGAGGTGGCGGCTCCACAGTGCTACGGCCATGTCGGCCATGCCCATGGGGGCACCGGGGTGGCCGGAATTGGCTTGTTGAACGGCATCCATTGCGAGTGCACGGATTGCATTCGCCATATTTTGAGTGTTGGCCATCAGGGCGCTCCGAAAAGGAGGGGGTAATTCTGCTAAGCCCATCATTTTAATGGAGGCCCAATTTTCGCAGGCGGCATGCGGGTCAATGCTCTACAGTGCAACCCCAGAAACAGGTGTCTTGCGCACCTCAAACCGTGTTGAAAAGCTGATTGCAATGACTGTAGAAAACGCTGCTTCCCTCCTGGTGCAACCCCCTGCAATGCTACTGGCCGCAGGCCGGGGCGAGCGCATGAGGCCGCTGACCGATGTCACGCCCAAGCCGCTGCTCAAGGTGCAGGGCGTGCCGCTGCTGCAGTTGCACATGCAGGCGCTGCTTGCTGCCGGCGTGCCGCGAGCCGTTATCAACACGGGCTGGCTGGGGGCGCAGATTCCCGCGTATTTCGGCGATGAATTTGTGCCGCAGCCCGATGCGGGCGCGAGCGCGAAGCTATTGCTTGCCTATTCGGCGGAGCCCGAGAAAGCCTTTGAAACCGCTGGCGGCATCAGTCGCGCCCTGCCGCAGCTGGACCGGGTTTTCTGGCTGGCCGCAGGCGATGTCTATGCGCCGGATTTCAGCTTTGCGGCGAAGGCTTCCCAAGCGTTTGCGCAAAGCGATGAACTGGCCCACCTGTGGCTGGTGCCCAATCCTGCACACAATCCGCGCGGCGACTTCGGTCTCAGCGAGGACGGCAAGGCGCTGGATCTGCCTGCCGACGATGAGCGACCACGCTATACCTACAGCACGATTGCGCTCTTGAAAGCCGAGCTGTTTGCATCACCGTGGTTCGATGTGCAGCCCGGAAACCCCGAAGGCCTGCGCGCACCGCTGGCACCGCTGCTGCGCCGCGCCATGCAGGCAGGCCGGGTGGGTGCCTCGCTCTACACCGGTCGCTGGGTCGATGTGGGCACGCCCGAGCGACTGGCTGAGCTGAATCAGGGCTGAGGCATGAGAGCACGCAGCATCGACTGGCAAGGCCCGCACATCGTCCACGCCTGCACTGCGCAGGCTGGCTGGGGCCAGTTGCTGCTGCTGACCCGGGACGGCGGCTTGCATGCGTTGAAGCTGCCGAGCGGCCAGTGCCAGCAACTGGCGCAGCTGGATTTACCAGAGCCGACACCGCCTACGCCGCACTGGCCGCATGGCTTCAAAGTACATTGCGCGCTCAGTGGCAACTATGCGGTGATTGCCGATGATGGCGGCACGTTTGGTGTGTTGGTGAACTTGCGTACGGGTGAGCGCATCGTGCAGCTTTTTGGAGGCGACTACCATCCCAAAACCGTGCCTTTTTCCATCGCCTTTATCCAGCATCGGGGCCGCGATGTGCTGATTCACCGCACGCAGTGGAACCGGCTCGATGCCATGGATTGCGCGACGGGCGAGAACCTGACCGAGCGCGACGGGCTGGCGTTCGAGCAGCCACACTATCTGGACTATTTTCATGGTCGTCTTCTGCCGAACCCTGCGCAGCAATGGTTGCTGGACGACGGCTGGGTCTGGGCGCCCGTGGGCATTCCCGCCGTGTGGTCGCTGCCCGCCTGGCTGGATGGCAACCGCTGGGAGTCCGATGACGGCCCCTCGCGCAAGCGGCTGGCGCAGGGCGAGGGCTGGGACCAGCCCTGCGTGTGGCTGGATGACTCGCGCGTCGCGATCTGGAACGTCGGCAACTGGGATGACGATGGTTTTGGCGACTGTCTGCATGCGCCGGGCGTGGTGATCTTCGATATCCATGCGCCTGTGCCCGAGGAAGGCCATGCGGGCCAGCTCTGGCCAATGCCTGGCTTGCCGCGCGCCCGGTATCTGCACTGCGTGAACGGTCGCTTGCTGGTGGTGGGCGAGGGGCAGTGCTGGCTCTGGGATGTGCCAACCCGCGAGCTGCTTTGCCACTGGCCGGATTTCGCGCCCCAAGGCTGGCATGCACAGTGCGGCGAGCTGGTCGAGTGGTCGGCGCAGCAGATCAAAATACTTGCTCCATAAACTGCCTTGGAACTCATGCCGGCAATGCGCACGAAGCTATGAGTTAAGGCGCCTCTCTGTGGATTGCACGAATGCTTGCCATGGCAAGCATCTGCTATGCTTTTTAATTTTCTGACTGGCGCAACCGGATGCAAATCCACAGTTCCTCTTGTGGCCGTCATCGGGTGAGTGCATGCAAATCGTTTTCTTCATGGCTCTGGTGGGGCTGGCCGCGTTCTGCCAGAACCTCACGGGCTTCGCGTTCGGGCTGATCTTTGTGGGCGTCGCAGGCGCCACGGGCCTGATGAATATTGCCGATGCGGCCAATGTGGCCTGTCTGCTGTCCATCATCAACGGCGTCAGCTATATGCGCGCCTACCGCTTCGAGCCGGACTGGGCCATGCTCAAACCCATGCTCATCAGCAGCGTGCTGGGTGTGGTCGGCGGGGTGCTGCTGCTGCACTGGCTCAGCGGCAATACGCTCAACGGTCTGCGCATGCTGCTGGGCCTGGTGATCGTGCTGTGCGCCATGTTGCTGCTGATGCAGAAGAAGGCGTTGGACCAGCCATCCGGCCCTGTCTCCATGTGGGTGGCCGGTGTGTCGTCGGGGCTGCTCGGTGGTTTGTTTGCCACGCCCGGCCCGCCCATGGTCTATCACCTCTATCGTCAGCCGCTGGATCGCATGCTGGTGCGCCACTGCCTGTTTGCCATGTTTGTTTCCTGTTCCTTGCTGCGCGCTGCCATGGTGGCTGTGGAGGGTCAGCTGAACTGGGCCGTCATGGGCTGGACGGCACTGGCCTTTCCTGTCGTCACGGGCGTGACCTGGTGGAGTGCCAGACATCCGCCCGCCTGGCCCAAAAGGCTTGTGGAATGGCTGGTCTGTGGCCTGCTGATCCTGTCTGGGGCAAGCCTGCTCTGGTCGGGCTGGCGCGCGAGTCAGCCCGAGGCCCTGGTGCCCGGTGACGCGACGGCGCTGCTGACCACCGGAGTCAGATCGACACAGGGGCAGGAGCGCAATAGCTGACATCCGCAGATGTAAGCTGATGTACAGATGCCCGGCCAGCATTACGATATGCCCATGACTTCTGTATATGCCCAACGCCGCGCACGCTTGGCCGCCCAGTTGGGCGACGGCGGTGTCGCCATCATCCCCACGGCTCCCGAGTTGCATCGCAACCGCGATACCGAGTACCTGTATCGCCACGACAGCTACTTCTACTACCTCACGGGCTTTTCCGAGCCCAATGCCTGCCTGGTACTGACCAGCGACGGCAAAAGCGTGCTGTTCTGTCAGCCCAAGGATCTGGAGCGCGAGGTCTGGACCGGCTATCGCCTGGGCCCCGAGGCAGCCAGGACCAGGCTGGGCATGGCTCAGGCGTTCTCCAGCGATGAAATCAATTCCCGCCTGCCGCGCCTGCTGGAAAACCGCGAGCGCGTCTGGTTTCCCTTCGCCACCCACAAGGGCCTGGCCGAACAGGTCGAAGGCTGGCTGGGCCAGGTGCGCGCCCGCTCGCGCTTTGGCGTGCTCTGTCCCACACAGCAGGGTGACGCCTGTGCGCTGCTGGACGAGATGCGTCTGCTCAAGGATGAGCATGAGCAGGACATCATGCGCCGCGCCGCGCAGATCAGTGCCCAGGCCCATGTGCGTGCCATGCAGCGCTCGGCCCGCATGATCCGCAATGGCGAGGAGGTGCGCGAATACCATCTGGACGCCGAGCTGCTGCACGAGTTCCGCCAGCATGGCTCGCAGTACGTGGCCTATGGCTCCATCGTGGCTGCCGGCGCCAATGCCTGCGTGCTGCACTATCAGGCCGACAAGGCGCCGGTGCGCGCGGGCGAGCTGGTGCTCATCGACGCAGGCTGTGAGCTGGATGGTTATGCCAGCGACATCACGCGCACCTTCCCGGCCGATGGCAAGTTCAGCGGGGCGCAGCGCGCGCTGTACGAGCTGGTGCTGGCCAGCCAGGAAGCGGCGATTGCCGTCACCAGGGCCGGCAAGCGTTTCAACGACCCGCATGAGGCCACCGTGGCCGTGCTGGCCCAGGGCATGCTGGACCTGGGACTGCTGGACCGTACCAAGTACGGCACGGCCGAGGATGTGATCGAGTCGCGTGCCTACTTCCAGTTCTACATGCACCGCACCGGCCACTGGCTGGGCATGGATGTGCATGACTGCGGCAGCTATGTGGAGCCCAGCGAGCTGGGCGTGGTCAGCGAGCGCAAGGACCCGATCTCGGGTGAAACCATTGCCAATCGCCCCAGCCGCATCCTGCGCCCCGGCATGGTCACGACGATAGAGCCGGGCATCTATGTGCGACCTGCACCCGGCGTGCCCGAGCAGTTCCACAACATCGGTATCCGCATTGAGGACGATGCCATCGTCACCGAGACCGGCTGCGAGCTCATCACCCGCGGAGTGCCCGTCAAGCCCGACGAGATCGAAGCTCTGATGCGTGATTGAGCGACGGGCGCCAGAGTTCAGCATGCCGCAGACCTTCAACCACCTGTCCCATGGCGCAGCAGCCCGGCCACAGTCTGCCGCGCGCATGGGCATGCTGCTTTGGTTGCTGGGTCTGCCAGGCGTGGTGGCGCTGGCCTGGACGACGCCGCCGGCCTGGCTGGCCGTTCTGGCGAGTGGCAGCTCCGACATTGTGGTTGGCTGGGCCGCGACGGCGGGGTTGAGTGTCCTGCTGGCGCTGAGCGTGGGTCTCGGGGTCCGGCTGGGCCCGAGGCTGGGCTTGAGCGCACCATTGATTCATGCCGTGGCCGAGGGACGCATGCCCTGGCGCGGCGTGCGCGTGCTGAGCCTGCCCGGCGTGGCGGGCGGGGTGATCGGCGCGGCCTGGCTGGTGACGTTGGCCGTGGTCTGGCCCGAAAGCATGTCTTTTGTGGACCCGGTCTATGGCCTGCCGCTATGGCCCAAGCTGCTCTACGGCGCGATCACGGAAGAGCTGCTGCTGAGGCTGGGCATGCTCACGGGCGTGATGTGGATGGTGTGGAAGGTCTTCGGCAGCCCCCGGCAGCGCCCGGATTGGCGGCTGGGCTGGGCGGCGATTGCATTGGCTGCCTTGCTGTCCGGCTGCATTCCGGTGTTTCTGGGCTGGAGCGTGGCCGGCGAGCTGTCGGTGCCTGTCGTGCTGCAGCTGCTGATGTGTGAAAGCGTCTATGGGCTGCTGGCGGGCATCGTGTTCTGGCGCTACGGACTCGAGGCCGCCATGCTCACGCATGTGGTGACCTATCTGCTCTCGCACGGGCTGATCTGAGGCCTGCACATTTGAACCTGCCGGGCAAAACTGTTTCGACGCGCTCATTGATGCGCTGCACAAGGCTTGTCGACTCCCGCGCTAGTTTCCCTCTTATGCTTCTGAATAAGTAGCTGCAAGCGCTTGAAATATAGACATTTCAAGCATTATTTATGCTGATATTTAAGATGGGTGGGCGCAAGAAGCTACTGTTTTTTCTGTTCTGCAGCTCGCTTGTCTGGTGTCGCATCGCTGTGCAAGATGCAGTCATGTAACCGCATTCGTGCCAGAATTGAAACCCGATTACATTCCATCGCGAGAGAGACATTTCATGCAAGTGAGTCGTGCTACCAAGATCGTCGCCACACTGGGCCCCGCTTCCAGCGATCCCCAACTGCTTGAACAAATGGTGCGCGAAGGCGTGAACGTCGTGCGCCTGAACTTTAGCCATGGCAAGGCGCAGGACCATATCGACCGTGCCACCATGGTGCGTGAAGCCGCCCAGCGTGCGGGCCGCGAAGTGGCCATCATGGCCGACCTGCAGGGTCCCAAGATCCGTGTCGGCAAGTTTGCCGAGGGCAAGGTCATGCTCGAGCCCGGCGAGCGCTTTGTGCTCGACGCATCGCGCACCGAACCCGGCGACATCAATGGCGTGGGCCTTGATTACAAGGAGCTGCCCCGTGACGTGAAGGCCGGCGATGTGCTGCTGCTCAACGACGGCCTGATCGTGCTGACCGTGGATGCGGTGCGCGGCGAAGAGGTGCACACCATCGTCAAGCTGGGTGGCGAGCTGTCCAACAACAAGGGCATCAACAAGCAAGGCGGCGGCCTGACGGCTCCCGCACTGACCGCCAAGGACATGGAAGACATCAAGACTGCGATGTCCTTCCAGGCCGACTACGTGGCCGTGAGCTTCCCCAAGAACGCCACCGACATGGAAATGGCACGCCAGCTGTGCAATGTGGCCGCTGCCCAGTACGGTCACAAGCCCGGCCTGATCGCCAAGATCGAGCGCGCCGAGGCCATTCCGCGCCTGGAAGAGATTCTCAAGGTCTCCGACGGCATCATGGTTGCCCGTGGCGATCTGGCCGTGGAAGTGGGCAATGCCGCCGTGCCCGCGCTGCAAAAGAAGATGATCCGCATGGCGCGCGACATGGACAAGGTGGTGATCACCGCGACCCAGATGATGGAGTCCATGATCACCAACCCCGTGCCCACCCGTGCCGAAGTGAGCGACGTGGCCAATGCCGTGCTGGACGGCACCGATGCCGTGATGCTGAGCGCCGAAACCGCTGCCGGCAAGTACCCGCTGGAAACCGTGCGTGAAATGGCCGCCATCTGCGCCGCAGCGGAAGCGGCCGAAGACCGCGTCAAGGATGCCGACTTCAGCAACAGCCAGTTCAAGCGTACCGACCAGGCCATCGCCATCGGCGCGCTGTTCACTGCGCATCATCTGGGTGCCAAGGCCATCGTGGCGCTGACGGACTCCGGCTCGACTGCGCTGTGGATGAGCCGTCATCGCATCCACATCCCCATCTACGCTCTGACGCCCAAGCTGGCCACGCAGCGCAAGATGGCGCTGTACCGCAACGTGCGTCCTCTGCTGATGGACACCAGCGCCGAGCGCGACATGGCGCTGGACCAGGCCAAGGGCCATTTGCTGGCCCGCGGTATTGTGCAGTCCGGCGATGTCTACGCCATCACCTGCGGCGAGCCCATGGGCCAGCCCGGCGGTACCAATATGCTCAAGATCTGCAGGGTGGAGTGAGCCCCCTGAGCGGCTATGCCGCTTCCCCCCGAGGGGGACGGCATCTTCGCTGCGAGGCGGCTCTTGCTCGATGCCTCTGACTTGAAGCATGCCTCATCAAAAAAGCTGCCAGTGCTTATGAATAAAGCGCTGGCAGCTTTTGTTTTTGCAGCGTGCTTCAGATGATCTGGGGTTGCAGGCGGTGTTTGAGTTGTTTGCGGCGCTGCGCTTGTTTGAGCTGCAATGCGCTGCGCCAGACGACTACCGCGCTGACGGAGCCGACCAGCATGCCGGCCAGAACGTCCGAAGGGAAATGCACACCGAGCACCACGCGGCTCAGTGCCACGCTGGTGGCGAGAAGCCATGCGACAACGACCAGCCAGCGCTGGTGTCTGCCCACGCCCAGATTGATGCCCTGCGCCAGGGCAAAGGCGCCAGCGGCATGCATGCTGGGAAAGCTGGCGCTGGCACCATGTGCTATCCACTGCATGCCCATGCCCAGTTGCGCAGGTCTGGGCATGGGCAGGCCCCAGCGAATCAGACGGCAGGCCAGCCAGGCGCAGGCCATGGACAGCAAGGCCAGTTGCAGGCTGCGCCGCCAGCCCTTGCCAAGCGCCAGCATGGCAGCAATCACGGGCAGGGCGCACAGGCCGGGCAACCAGTTGGAGGCAAAGCGCGAGGCCTGAATCCACCACAGCGGGCTCTGGGTGGTGGCATTCAGAAAGTGAAATACGGGGGCATCGAAGAGCAGCATGAATGACCTTTGCGTGTGCGCAGCGTTCAGTCCGAGGCCAGCAGCTCGTCGGGAGGCAGGGCTGCATCCGCCTGTGCCTGGCGTGTCAGGCGGCGGGTGGCCAGCAGATCGCAAAACCAGCTGGCCGTCCAGCAAAGCCAGGCGGTCCACAGGGTGTGGCTCATGAAGTGGGCGCCGCGCATCTGTTGCGCCAGGCCCAGGGCAAAACCTGCGGCCATAGCTGCGGCCAGCCACAGGCGTGCTGCACGCGGCAGATCGTGACGCAGAGCAAAGTAGCCGCTGATGAAGGCAAAGCCTGCCGAGGCATGACCGGCCGGAAAGCAGTGGCCGCCGCCGCCATCCGTGACACCCCAGGCCCAGTGCGAGACATAGTGGCCTACACCGCCGAAGTCGGCGAGGTCCCAGGGGCAGCTGGTCACGCTGATGCGTTTCATCAGCGCCATGATGATGAGCGAGACCAGTGCACCCACCACCAGTTGTATCCGGCGTGGGTAAGGCACTTTTCGCATCCAGCCGATGGGCCACCAGATCATCAGGCTCAGCCCCAGCACGACGCCCCAGGCCAGTTTGCGTGCACCTTCATGGGCAATGTTGACCATGAACCAGTCATTTTGCAGGGCAAAGCCCTGGCTGCTGCCAAACCAGTGCGCCATGGGCATGTCCAGGCCGCTCATGTCCCAGGCCAGTACACAGGCCAGGGCGATGACAGTCCAGCCCAGAAGGGCTGGAGAGGAGGCGGCGCGAAGAGGTGGGTAAGGGATCGAGGGGGCGGACGACTTCATGCCCGCCACGATAGAAAGCGCTGCTTAACAAGCGCTTAAGAGCACGCTCAGCCCTGGGCCGCCCATGCGCCGCGCAGGCGCTTGAGATGCGGCACGACGCGCAGGTGACGGCGGCGGCGCAGCTGGAAGGCGATATGCCAGACGATGAGAGCGCCGCTGATGCCTACCAGCGCGCCGGCCATCAGATCGGAGGCAAAGTGCACCCCCAGATGGACGCGGCTCCAGGCAATGCCGATGGCGGCTATCCAGGCCAGCCAGACCAGCGGCTTGCGGTGGCGGGTTGCGCCCAGGCTGAGGGCCATGGCCAGGGCAAAGGCTCCGCTGGCATGCAGGCTGGGAAAGCCGGCACGTCCGCCATGCTGAATCCATAGCGTGCCCAGATTGAGCTGGAACGGGCGCGGGGCCGGGAAGCCCCAGCGTATGAGTCTGGCGATCAGCCAGGCCGTGGCCATGGACAGCAGCAGCATCAACATGGTGCGGCGTGTTGCCGGTGAGCCAAACACCAGGGCGATGAGGACAAGAATGCCGCTGAGATTGGGCAACCAGGCCGAGAGTGCACGTGCCAGCTGGATGCTGAACCAGTGCGTCTGGGCATCGGCATTGAACAGCGCAAACAGAAATGGATCGAAGAAGAACATGAAGGCGCTGCGGCAGATTGCGGCAATGGAGGGTGGCAGATGTTAAAGCGAAATCCGCTCTTGCGGATGTCAAGCCCATGCGCAAGCAGGGGAGGTGGGCGTCGGCGTTGACCAGCCAGTTGAGCGGATTGCGGATTGCCGCGCACAATGCGTGCATGCGAATTCTGGTGGTCGAAGACAACGAAGGCATTGCAGCAGGGCTGCGAGCCAATCTCATGCAGCGCGGCTATGCGGTGGACGTGTGCACCAGCGTGGCCGAGGCCTGGCATGCCCTGAGCACCGAGCGCTTCGATGCCGTGTTGCTGGACCTGGGTCTGCCCGATGCTGATGGCAGCGAGGTCGTGCGCCGCCTGCGCCTGCAGACAGGCCGTCCCGGTGTGCCGCAACTGCCGGATCCGGCCACGCCGGTGCTGATCCTCACGGCACGCGATCAGGTGCAGGACCGGGTCGCGGGGCTCAATCTGGGCGCCGATGACTACCTGGTCAAACCTTTTGACATGGACGAGCTGGAGGCACGCTTGCGCGCCATGATGCGCCGCGCGGCCGGTCAGGCATCGCCGGTGATCCGCCATGCGGATCTGGAGGTGGACCCGGCTGCCCGCACCATCAGGCAGGCGGGGCAGAAGGTGGAGGTTTCACCGCGCGAATTTGCCGTGCTCTGGGCCTTGCTGCTGGCGCGCGGGCGGGTGCTGTCACGCCCGCAGATCGAGGAGCATCTCTACAGCTGGGGCGATACGGTGGAGAGCAATGCCGTCGAAGTCTATGTCCACCATCTGCGCAAGAAGCTGGGCCAGAAGATCATTGTGACCATGCGCGGCGTGGGCTACTTCATGCCGCAGGAGCAGGAATGAAGGCCATGCCGCAGACCGGCATGCGCCGCAGCTCGCTGCAGCTGAATCTGCTGGCCTGGATGCTGGGCGCGCTGGCGCTGGTCTGGGGCAGCTTCGTCATCTGGGGTTACCAGACCGGGGTGCACGAGGCCGACGAGTTGACCGACGGACACCTGGCCGGAGTGGCTGCGCTGACCTTGAACTGGCATGTGCAGGACGATGTGCCGGCCGGAGAGACCACGGCTGTCCAGCCGCCTGCAGGCCTGCACGCCCACGACTATCAGGAGTCGCTGAGCGTGGTGCTCTGGAATGCGCAAGGCCTGCTGATCTCGCGCACCGGACAGGCGCCTTTACCGGACTTCGGCATCGAGCAGGGCTTTGCCACGATTGGTGCGGATAAACGCCAGGCCTGGCGCAGCTATACCCAGTGGAGTCAAGATAGAAAAGCCAAGGTCACGGTGATGATCGACCTGGCCGAGCGCGACAGTCTGGCCGACGACATCGCCATGCAGATGATTGAGCCGGGTTTCTGGCTGCTGCCCGTGATAGTGATTGCGCTGGGTGTTGCCATGCGCCGCGGCATGCGTCCGCTCAATCAGCTCACGCAACGCGTGGAGGCACTGGATCTGAGTCGTGACCAGCGCCTGTCCGACGCCCATGTACCGCGCGAGCTCTCGCCCATGGTCAGCTCCATCAACACCTTGCTCGACCGCCAGCAGCAGGCACTGGAGCGCGAGCGCAATCTGGCCAATGAAGTGGCCCATGAACTGCGCACGCCGCTGGCATCCATCGTTTTGCAGGCCCAGGCACTGAAGTCGGGGGGGCAGACCGATGCCGCTGTCATGCAGGCCGCGCTGCAGCGCATCGGTCAGGACGCACTGCATGCCGGCCATGTGCTCGATCAGTTGCTGACCCTGGCCAGAGCCGGACGCGGCATGCTGGATGCGCCTTTGCAGACCGTGAACTGGGCCGATGTGGTGCGCAGTGTGGCGGCGGCACAGGCTCAGCATGCCTGGCAGCGCGAAGACATGATCTCCGTGGATGCCCCGCAGGAGCTGCCTGTGCGCGGCAATGCGCTGCTGCTCGATTCGGCCCTGCGCAATCTGGTGGAAAACGCCGTGCGCCACACGCCGGGCGGCACACAGATCGAGGTGCAGGCCGGTCTTGATTCGATCCGGGCGCTGGCTTGGGTGCAGGTCTGCGATGACGGCAGGCGTGATGCTGCACCAGAGCATGTACCGCCCGCGGACAGTCTGCATCTGGGCCATGAAATCGTCAGCCGTGTCATGCAGGCCCATGGCGGGCGCTTCATGGTGGCCGAGGCACCGCAAGGCTTCACCACCTGCTATCGCATGGAAATACCGCTAGCCGGTTAAAATACCCGGTTACTAAGCGGTTACAGAAGCGTGGCCGCTGGTCTTTCCCCGGGCCACAGCTGTCGTGCGGCGCACTGCAGTGATTCATCGCCGGGGGCGTTGCCTCTCAAAACTTTGAACGGAACCCACCATGCCTTTGATCTCGATGCGCGAAATGCTGGACCATGCTGCTGAAAACGGCTATGGCATCCCCGCCTTCAACGTGAACAACCTGGAACAGGTCCAGGCCGTGATGTCGGCGGCTGACGAAGTCGGCGCGCCCGTGATCCTGCAGGCCAGCGCCGGTGCCCGCAAGTACGCCGGTGAGCCCTTCATCAAGCACCTGATCCAGGCGGCTGCCGAGATGTATCCCCACATTCCCCTGGTGATGCACCAGGACCACGGCACCACGCCTGAAGTCTGCCAGGGCGCGCTGAATCTGGGCTTCGGCTCGGTGATGATGGACGGCTCGCTGATGAGCGACGGCAAGACCCCTTCGTCCTTCGACTACAACGTGGACGTGACCCAGAAGGTGGTGGCCATGGCCCACCAGATCGGCGCCACCGTGGAAGGCGAGCTGGGCTGCCTGGGCAACCTGGAAACCGGCGAAGCCGGCGAAGAAGACGGCATCGGTGCCGAGGGCAAGCTGGACCACAGCCAGATGCTGACCGACCCCGAAGAAGCTGCGGTGTTCGTCAAGGCCACCCAGCTGGATGCGCTGGCGATCGCCATCGGCACCAGCCACGGCGCCTACAAGTTCAGCCGCAAGCCCACAGGCGACATCCTGGCCATCTCCCGCGTCAAGGAAATCCACGCCCGCATCCCCAACACCCACCTGGTGATGCATGGCTCCTCTTCCGTGCCCCAGGAGCTGCTGGCCATCATCAATCAGTACGGCGGCAAGATGAAGGAAACCTACGGCGTGCCCGTGGAAGAAATCCAGGAAGCCATCAAGTACGGCGTGCGCAAGATCAACATCGACACCGACATCCGCCTGGCGATGACCGGCGCGGTGCGCAAGTTCCTGGCCGAGAACCCCGACAAGTTCGACGCCCGCGAGTGGCTCAAGCCGGCCCGCGAAGCGGCCAAGCAAGTCTGCAAGGCCCGCTACATCGAGTTCGGCTGCGAAGGCCAGGGCGGCAAGATCAAGGGCTACAGCCTGGAGCAAATGGCCAAGAAGTACGCCGCCGGCGATCTGGCCCAGCTGGTCAAGTAATCTCAAGTTTGATAGCTTTCAGTGCTTTGCCAGTAGGCGCTGAAAGCTGAAAACACTCAAAGCCCGCAGTCTGTTGCCTGCGGGCTTTTTTCATGGGTTTTGACTTCTGTTACCAAGGTGACTAGGCTTGTTTCCTAGGGTTACTACAGTATCGAACGACCGTGCTTTTTATCACAATGGCCGGATCAGACGATAAGACACGGAGACAGAAGAATGAGTGACCGTCCTTGGCTGAATGCTTATCCAGAGGGAGTTCCTGCGGACATTGACGCGTCCCAGTATTCATCGCTGGTGGCCTTGATGGAGGAGGCATTTGCCAAGCATGCCGACAAGGTGGCCTATTCCTTCATGGGCAAGGAGCTGAGCTTCGCCCAGGTCGATGCGCAGAGCAAGCTGTTTGCCGCCTATCTGCAAAGCCTGGGACTGCAGCGCGGCGACCGCGTGGCGCTGATGATGCCCAATATTCCTCAGTACCCGGTGGCCGTGGCCGGGGTTCTGCGTGCCGGCTATGTGCTGGTCAACGTCAACCCGCTCTACACGGCGCGCGAGCTCGAGCATCAGCTCAAGGATTCGGGCGCCAAGGCCATTGTCATCATCGAGAACTTCGCCAAGACCCTGCAGGACGGCATGCATGGCAGCGCCGTGCAGCACATCGTGCTCTGCGCCATGGGCGACGAGCTGGGGCTTTTGAAGGGCATGCTGGTCAATTATGTGGTTCGCTCCGTCAAGAAGTTGGTGCCGCCCTTCAGCCTGCCCGGCGCCGTGCGCTTCAAGGACGCACTGGCCAAGGGGCGCGGTGCGACCTTGAATGCGCCGGTGCTCAAGGCCGACGACATGGCGCTGCTGCAATACACGGGCGGCACCACGGGCGTGAGCAAGGGGGCCGTGCTGCTTCACCGCAACATCATCGCCAACGTGCTGCAGTCCGAAGCCTGGAACGAGCCCGCCATGAAGAAGGTGCCGGCCGGCGAACAACCCACCAGTATCTGCGCGCTGCCGCTCTATCACATCTTCGCGTTCACGGTGAACATGATGCTGGCCATGCGCACCGGCGGCAAAACCGTGCTGATTCCCAATCCGCGCGATCTCAAGGCCACGCTCAAGGAGCTGTCCAGGCACCGTTTCCACAGCTTTCCGGCCGTGAACACCTTGTTCAACGGACTGGCCAACCACCCCGACTTCGGCACCGTGGACTGGAGTCACCTCAAGGTCTCGGTGGGCGGCGGCATGGCCGTGCAGAGTGCCGTGGCCGAGCTGTGGCTCAAGAAGACCGGCTGCCCCATCTGCGAGGGCTACGGCCTCTCGGAGACCAGCCCTTCGGTGACCTGCAATCCGGTCACGGCCACGGCTTACTCGGGCACCATCGGCGTGCCCCTGCCCAGCACCTATGTGAAGCTGGTCGGCAGTGACGGCCAGGACGTGAACGAGCCCGGCCAGCCCGGCGAAGTCGCCGTGCTGGGCCCCCAGGTCATGGCCGGCTATTGGCAGCGCCCCGACGAAACTGCCAAGGTCATGACGGCCGATGGCTACTTCCTCACCGGCGACATCGGCACCATGGACGAGCGCGGCTTTGTGAAGATCGTCGATCGTAAAAAGGACATGGTCATCGTCAGCGGCTTCAATGTCTACCCCAACGAGGTCGAGGACGTGGTCTCCAACTGCCCCGGCGTGCTGGAGTGCGCGGTGGTCGGCGTGCCCGACGAAAAGTCCGGTGAGGCCATCAAGCTCGTCGTCGTCAAGAAAGACCCGGCACTGACCGAGCAGGCCATTCGCGATTACTGCCAAGCCAATCTGACCGGCTACAAGCGTCCGCGCCACATCGTCTTTCGCACCGATCTGCCCAAGACTCCCGTGGGCAAGATCCTGCGCAGGGAGCTGCGCGACGCCTGAGAGTTTTCATCTTGTCCTTCAAGGCGAGTTCACAGGAGCGCTTGGCGCTCCTTTTTTTTGCGCCTTTTTTCAGCTCGCTGCCTGTGCTGGCCGGGGCGAAACGTCATGCCCAAACCGGTCTCCACCGCACCGACAAGGAAATGTGCTTGTTGATATCGGGCAAGTCTTCTTATAATTGTTTCGCCAAATGAACCTGGTTTTATTAGTAAAACAAAAAGCAGATCGCTTTTTGTGTTCACCAACGGTTTCAGGAGAGACATATGAGCGAGATCGCACAAGACAACAGCGCCCGTACTTGGGATCGCCCCGAGGGCTCCAGCTTTGAAGACTGGATGAGCACACGCATTGCACGCTTTGCCACGCGCAAGTACGACTTCGATGCCCTGAAGTTCCAGGCCGACTTTGATCCTAAATACCGCCGCGGCCAGATGCGTTACATCGGCACGGGCGGCACGGGCGTGGCCTCCGACAGCAACACCATTCCGTCGGAAAACTTCACCTTCTCCACCATGGTGATTCCTGCCGGCCATGAAGGCCCTTCGCATCTGCACACCGATGTGGAAGAAGTGTTCTTCGTGATGCGCGGCAAGCTCAAGCTGGTGCTGGAAAAGGACGGCGAGCGTTTCGAGACCATCCTGACCGATCGCGATGTGGTTTCGGTGCCGCCCGGCGTGTACCGCGAAGAGATCAATGTCGGTGATGAAGATGCGCTGATGTGCGTGATGCTGGGTGCCAAAAAGCCCGTCACCCCGACCTATCCGCCCGAGCATCCTCTGGCCAAGATCAAGCGCTGAGCTTCGTCATGCACGAGGATTTGCTGTCGCTGAAACTGCAGCTGCTGCAGACCGGTTTTCCCGAGCGACTGGTGAAGCTTCCCCAGGGCGTCCAGGTCGCCTGGCGCGAGGCAGGCGACGCCAGCTCCGACTTCGCGGTGGTGCTGCTGCATGGCATCAGCTCCGGGGCCGCATCCTGGCTGGATGTGGCGCTGCAGCTGGCTGACAAAGTGCGTGTCCTGGCCTGGGATGCCCCCGGTTATGGCGTGTCGACGCCGCTGGCCCAATCGGCGCCTGCCGATGCCGACTATGCGCAGGCGCTGGCCCAGTCGCTGCTTGTGCTGGGCGTGCGGCGCTGCATCCTGGTCGGGCACTCGCTGGGCGCCCTGATGGCGGCCAGGCTGGCGCTCATGGCCGCGCCGGGACTGGTCGAGCAACTGGTGCTCATCAGTCCGGCAGGCGGCTACGGCGCGGCGGCCAAGGCCGAGCAGCAAGCCAAGGTGCGCGAGGGCCGGCTGGCGGCTTTGGCCGACAAAGGCGTCGCCGGCCTGGCGGCCGTCATCGACCAGCGTCTGGTGTCTTCCGGGGCGCCTGAAGCCGTGCGTGCCTGGGTGCGCTGGAATACGGCGCGCATGCAGCCGCAGGGCTATGCGCAGGCGGTCGAGTTGCTTTGCGGCAGCGATCTGGCACAGGCGCAGGGCAGGCTGGGCATGCCGGTCGAGGTTTGGGTCGGCGAGCACGATGTGGTGACTACACCTGCAGCTTGCAAGTCCTGGTCTGAGTTGCTGGGCGCGCACTACGGTACGCTTGCGGCTGCCGGTCATGCTTCACCCGTGGAACAACCAATGGAGGTCGCGCATAGGCTGGCATCTTTGTTGAACCAAAGCTATTGCCCCAATACCAGCTGATTGCTATGAGCGAAACCCCTGAGATTTCAACCAACGAACAAGACCGTTACACCGTGCCCGCTCTGGATCGAGGGCTGCGCCTGCTGGCCTGCTTTGGTCCGACGCAACCGGTCTGGAGCGCGCCCGAGCTGGCGCGCAAGCTCGAGCTGCCGCGCTCCACGGTGTTTCGCATGTTGACCACGCTTGAAAACTCGGGGTATCTGCAGCGCAGCGGAACCGAATACCGGCTCGGTCTGGCCGTGCTGCGCCTGGGCTATGACTATCTGTCCACCCAGCCGCTGGCGCAACTGGCAGAGCCTGTGCTGCAGGCCTTGTGTGATGAGCTGGGCATGACCAGCAATCTTGCATTGCGCGACGGCACTTCCGTGGTCTATGTGGCGCGCGTCACTCCGTCCGGAGCATTCCAGGGTGCGGTGCGCGTGGGTTCGCGTCTGCCGGCGCATGCGACGGTGCTTGGACGAGCCCTGCTGCATGACATGGATGGCGCGCAGCTGCGCTCGGTGTTCGGCGGCGAGGAACTGCCCCAGTTCTCCGAGAGCACGCCGCGCAATGTCGACGAGCTGCTGCGTCTGCTGGCCGAGGATCGCGTGCGCGGCTATGCCATGGGAGAGGGCTTTTACGAGCCTGGCGTTTCCAGTATTGCAGCGCCGGTGCGCACCGCAGACGGGCAGGTGGTTGCGGGGCTGGGTATGGCCATTCCGTTTACCGAGCTTGGGCCCGAAAAAACCCAGCTCTGGGTGCAGAAGGTGCTGGAGGCGGCAGAGACTCTGTCGGCTCATTTGCGCCAGCAGCACCCGGACCATTTGCGCTGACCCAGATCACGCCGGGCCAGCGCATTTTTCAGGAGTCTAGAGATGAAAAATATTGCTTTGATTGGCTGCGGCGCGATTGGCTCCAGTGTTCTGGAGCTTTTGAGCGGAGATACCCGGTTGCAGGTGGGCTGGGTACTGGTTCCCGAGATCACGCCAGCCGTGCGCGAGACGGCTGCCCGCCTGGCGCCACAGGCGCAGCTGCTGCAGGCCTTGCCCAGCGATGCGGTGCCGGATCTGCTGGTGGAATGCGCAGGCCATGCCGCCATCGAGGAGCATGTGCTGCCGGCGCTGGCGCGTGGCATTCCTGCGGTCATCGCATCCATAGGCGCCTTGAGCGCACCGGGCATGGCCGAGCGTGTACAGGCTGCGGCCGAGGCCGGCAACACACAGGCCCAGCTGTTGTCGGGCGCCATCGGCGGCATTGATGCCCTGGCTGCGGCGCGTGTCGGCGGCCTGGAGACGGTGGTCTACACGGGCCGCAAGCCGCCCAAGGCCTGGAGCGGTACCCCGGCCGAGCAGGTCTGCGACCTGGACAGCCTGACCGAGGCCTTCTGCATCTTCGAGGGATCGGCGCGCGAGGCCGCGCAGCTCTATCCCAAGAATGCGAATGTGGCGGCCACCTTGTCGCTGGCCGGACTGGGGCTGGACAAGACCATGGTGCGTCTGTTTGCCGATCCTGGCGTTCACGAGAACGTGCACCAGGTCGAGGCCCGAGGCGCCTTCGGCGCCATGGAACTGACCATGCGCGGCAAGCCGCTGGCGGCCAATCCCAAGACCTCGGCGCTGACGGTGTACAGCGTCGTGCGCTCGGTGCTCAACAACGTGGCGCCGCTGGCCATCTGATCCGGCGCCAGGCCAGGGGCGCCATGCGCGCCACCGGCCCTGGCACCTCTCTTGCTTGTTGCTGAAACCTGCACGCAGACCTTTCCCACATCAGCATGGTGTCACGCCTGTGCGAATATTTCCTTGCGCATCATCAAAGGGGCTGCGCATCGAACCTCGGCCGGCTTGACATCTCCTTCCTCTGGAACCCTCATGCAACGCTCCGACTTTCTCAAATCCTGCCTGGCGCTGGCCAGCGTCCTGGCTCTGCCCGTCGCCCATGCGGCGACTGCCACCGAGCAGCTTTCCGCCGCGCAGTTCACCGTCATCGCGCCTTTCCCTGCCGGCGGTCCTGTGGACATCCTGGCGCGCATTCTGGCGACCGGCCTGACCGAGCATTACAAGCAGGCCGCCATCGTCGATAACCGTCCCGGTGCCAGCGGCAATATCGGCATAGACATGGTCAAGCGCGCCAAGCCCGACGGCCATACGCTGCTGGTCGTGCCGCAGGGCAATCTGACCATCAATCCGACGCTGATGCCCAAGCTGCCCTACAGCGTGTTCGGCGACTTCGTGCCCGTGGCTTCCATGGGGCGCACGGCCAATGTCATTGCGGTCAATCCGCAGGTGCCGGCCAAGTCGGTTCAGGAGCTGGTGGCGCTGTCCAAGGCCAAGCCCAACTCCATCAGCTACGCTTCGCCCGGCGTGGGCTCCAGCCTGCATCTGGCCGGCGAGCTGTTCAAGGACAAGTCGGGCGCGGACATCATGCATGTGGCCTACAAAGGCTCGGCCCAGGGCGTGACCGATGTGCTGGGCGGAACCATTCCCATGATCGTGGCCAATCTGCCCACCGTGCTGCCACATTTGCAGTCGGGCAAGCTGCGCGCTCTGGCCGTGACCGATGGTTCGCGCTCGGGCTTTTTGCCCAATGTGCCGACCCTGGCCGAAGCTGGCGTGCCGGGGATTGCCATTTCCTCCTGGTATGGCGTGCTGGCTCCGAAGAACACGCCTGCAGAGGTGGTCAAGCAACTGGGCGAGGATATCGACAAGATTCTGAAGACCCCGGCAGCACTGAACCAGCTCAAGGCACAGGGGATGACGCCCTGGGTGGTCAAGGGCGAGGCCTTCGGCGAGCTGATCCGCAAGGAAACCGGACTCTGGGCGCCCATCATCAAAAGTCATGAGATCGAGGCGCAGTAGGCCCTCGTGCTCTAATCGCGCCTCTTGCGCATCCCCCAAAAGCGGCCTGGTGCCGCTTTTGTGCTTTCCTTGTACTTTCTTTTGTGCTTTCACCAGGGCCGCCCGGCCCATGTTCCGGAGTATCCCCATCCATGACGCTTGCCATTCTCAGCGCTCTTGCCGAAGAACAACACGGCCTGGTCGACGCCATGCAGGGCATGCAATGCCTGCGCCATGCCGGGCGCGACTTCTGGCTGGGCCGCCTGCACGGGCATGAGGTGGTGTGTGCGCTGTCGGGCATCGGCAAGGTGGCCGCTGCCACCACCACCGCCGCGCTGATCGAGCGCTTCGGCGTGCGCGGCATTCTGTTCACCGGCGTGGCCGGTGGCATCGGCGCGGGCGTGAACGTGGGCGATGTGGTCATCGCGCGGACTTTCCTGCAGCATGACATGGATGCCTCGCCGATCTTTCCGCGCTGGCAGTTGCCCGGCTACGGCTGCAGCACCATGGCCTGCGACGCGGCGGCGACGGACAGGCTGGTGCAGGCTGCCGATTCTGCGGTTCGCTCCGGCATCGTGGCTTCATATGCTTCGGCTCGCGTCCATCAGGGCTTGATTGCCAGCGGCGATCAGTTTGTCAGCTCGCGCCAGGCCAGCGCCCAGCTCAGAGCCGATCTGGAGGCTGCCGGCCACGCCGTGCTGGCCGTGGAGATGGAGGGCGCCGCCGTGGCCCAGACCTGCCTGGATTACGGCACGCCGTTTGCCGCGATGCGAACCATCTCGGACAGGGCGGACGACAGCGCCCATGTGGACTTCTCGGATTTCGTGCGCACGGTGGCAAGCCGCTACGCGCAACGCGTGGTACTGGACTTTCTGCGCCAGACACCGGCGAAGAAGCAGGCTGTTTGCTAATCTTTTAGTAGCTGTAAGCTATTGATAGATATGATTTTTAAGGTGTTTTAAGTCTGAAAGTATTCATTGATAAGCGCTATAAGCTATTGATATTGATGACCTCTGATCCGGTCCACCGATAGTTCGGATCGGATACCTTTTGTTGCCCCGTTTTCCTTTCAACCGCGCTTGTCGCGGTTTTTTTACGCCCGTGTGTCGCTGTGGGGTGGGGACTACGGGTTTCTCCGGGTATTGACTCAAAAGAAGGCTCACTAAACTGCAGACTTGTTTCAAGAAAAAAGTGTCATTTCATATTTGAAACAAACAAGGTTTAAGATGACCCTCAACACCATGCCTTCCACCGGTCAGCTCGCTGGGCGCCGGATTCTTGTGACCGGCGCTGCGCGCGGCCTGGGTTTTGCTTTTGCGCAGACGCTGTGCCAGCAGGGGGCGCAGCTTGTGATGGCCGATCTGCGCGCTGAATTGCTGAACGAAGCCGTTGCCAAGCTGCGCGCCATGGGCTTCGAGGCTCACGGCGTCGCCTTTGATGCGAGCAACCCGGATTCCATCGAACAGTGCGCACAGCAGGCCGTGCAGACCCTCGGCGGCCTGGACGGCCTGGTCAACAACGCGGCCGTGACGGACTCCGGCGGCAAGGGCATGGACGACATCGCCCTGGAAAAGTGGGATCAGGTGATGAACGTCAACGTGCGCGGCGTCTGGCTGATGACCCGTGCCTGCCGCCCGGCTCTCAAGGACAGCGGTCGTGGTGCCATCGTCAATCTGGCTTCCGACACTGCCATGTGGGGCGCTCCCAACCTGATGGCCTATGTGGCCAGCAAGGGTGCCGTGATGGCCATGACGCGTTCCATGGCGCGCGAGCTGGGCGCGGATGCGATCACCATCAATGCCGTGGCGCCGGGCCTGGTGCTGGTCGAGGCCACCGAGTACGTGCCCGAGCACCGCCATCGCCTCTATATCGACCAGCGCGCGCTGCAGCGCGAGCAGGGGCCCGAGGATGTCTCGGGTGCCGTGTCCTATCTGCTGTCGGACGGTGCGCGCTTTGTGACGGGGCAGGTGCTGCCCGTTAACGGCGGCTTCGTCATGAATTGATATGGATTACCCCCTGAGTCGCTGCGCGCCTTCCCCCCAGGGGGACGACAGCCTCGCTGCGGGGCGGCCCTTGCTTGCTGTCTCTGGCGACGGAAACGGTGCATGCAGCGGGGGCGCTTCAAGCTTGGGTGCAACAAGCTGGAATGAACCGAAAGTTGGATATGTCTGCTTCCACTATTCCTGAAGATGCTGGTGGCGCGCCGGACGGCGGCTCCGACAAGTACATGGTGCCCGCGCTGGAGCGCGGTCTGCGCCTGCTGCAGGAGTTCGGCCGCGACAACGCCACGCTGGGCGCGCCGGAGCTGGCGCGTCGCCTGCAGCTGCCGCGCGCCACGGTGTTCCGCATGCTCAACACGCTGGAGAGCATGGGTTTTCTGCAGCGCGCTGAGGGCGGCAACGACTACCGGCTGGGCCTGTCCGTGCTGCGTCTGGGCTTCGAGTTCCTGTCCTCCATGGACCTGACCGAGCTGGGCCAGCCCGTGATCGCGCGGCTGTGCGAGGAAATCCGCTTCCCCTGCAACATCGTGGTGCGCGACGGCCGCTCCATCGTCTATGTGGCGAAGGTCACGCCGCCGACGCCGCTGACCAGCTCGGTGCGCGTGGGCACGCGGCTGCCTGCCCATGCCACGCTGCTGGGTCGCATCCTGCTGGCCGACCTCTCGCTGCCCGAGCTGCGTGCCCTCTATCCCGAAGAGCATCTGGAAGGCCATTCGCCCAATACGCCCAGGACCGTGGTCGAGCTGTTCGACCTGGTTCAGTCCGATCGCGAGCGCGGTCATGTGGCTGGTGCCGGTTTCTACGAAAGCTCGATCTCCACCATCGCCGCTCCCGTGCGCGACCACAGCGGCCGCGTCATCGCGGCCCTGGGCGTGACCCTGGCCTCGGCCCAGATCGATCTCGAGCGCCAGACGGAGCTGGTGCCGCGTGTCTGCGCGGCGGCAGCCGAACTGTCGGAGCTGCTCAACTACCGGCCGCAGTCCAGCGCGCAGGTTCTGTCCATCACTTCAAGGCGCGCAGGAGGCGGCCATGCATGATTTCAAACTCGACGCGACAGCCGTCGTCACCGGCGGCTCTTCGGGCATAGGCCTGGCCACCGTGGAGCTGCTGCTGGCCCAGGGCGCACGCGTGGCTCTGTGCGGCCGCAATCCCGAACGCCTGGAGCAGGCCGTCAAGCAGCTGCTCGAGCGCCACCCCGAAGCCCGCGAGCGCCTGTTCGCCCAGGCCTGCGATGTGCTCGATGCCGAGCAGGTGCAGCAGTTCGCCCGCGCCAGCGAAGCGGCTCTGGGCCCGGCTTCCATCCTCATCAACAACGCCGGCCAGGGCCGTGTCTCGACCTTCGAGAACACCAGCGACGAAGCCTGGACCGAGGAGCTGCACCTGAAGTTCTTCTCGGTGCTGCATCCCACGCGCGCCTTTCTGCCGCAGCTCGAGCGCGGCGCGGAGTCGGCGATTGTCTGTGTGAACTCGCTGCTGGCCTCCCAGCCCGAGCCCCACATGGTCGCGACCTCGGCGGCGCGCGCCGGTCTCAAGAACCTGGTGCGCTCCATGGCCACCGAGTTCGCGCCCAAGGGCGTGCGCGTCAACGGCATCCTGGTCGGCCTCATCGAGTCAGGCCAGTGGCGCCGCCGCTTCGATGCCCGTGAGGACCGCAGCCAGAGCTGGGAGCAGTGGAGCGCCGAGCTGGCCCGCAAGAAGTCCATTCCGCTGGGTCGCCTGGGCTCACCCGCCGAAGCCGCACGAGCCATTTTCTATCTCGCCACGCCCCTGTCTTCATACACGACCGGCAGCCATATCGATGTTTCCGGAGGCCTTTCGAGATATGCGTAGCACCCCCTGCGCGGCTTACCTCCTTCTCACCCTTTGTGAGAGGGGCCGCCTAGGCCCTTGCTTGGCATCCCGTGCATGAGTCGCGCCGGCTTCGACCACCAACGAAATTCAGACCAGAACATGACATCCACTGCAAACCAAATCACCGTCGGCGCCGTCGTTGCCGAATTCCTCGAGCATTGCGACGTGAAGGCCGCCTTCGGGGTGATCTCCATCCACAACATGCCCATCCTCGACGCGATGTTTGCTCGCGGCAAGGTGCGCTTTGTGATGGCACGCGGCGAGGCCGGCGCGGGCAATATGGCCGACGCCTGCGCGCGCTCTACATCCAGCCTGGGCGTGTGCATCACCAGCACCGGCCCGGCTTCGGGCAATATCGCCGGCAGCCTGGTGGAAGCCTATACGGCCGGCACGCCGCTCTTGCACATCACGGGTCAGATCGAGACCCAGTACCTGGACAAGAAGCTGTCCTATATCCATGAGGCGCCAGACCAGCTGACCATGCTGAAGTCCGTCTCCAAGGCTGCCTTCCGCGTGCTGAGCGCCGAGACCTGCCTGTCCACGCTCAAGGCTGCGGTGCAGACTGCGCTGACCGCCCCCACGGGCCCGGTCAGCGTGGAGATCCCCATCGACATCCAGCAGGCGCTGATAGACATGCCCGCCGACCTGTCGCCGCTGCCGGTGGCTGTGCTGGCTCCCGGCGAGGCCGCGCTCGATGCACTGGCCGAGCAACTGGCCAAGGCCAGGCGCCCGCTGCTGTGGCTGGGCGGCGGCGCCCGCCATGCCGGCGCTGCCGTGCAGCGTCTGAAGGCCCTGGGCTTCGGCATCGTGAGCACCGGCCAGGGCCGCGGCATCGTGCCCGAGGACGATCCTGCCTCGCTGGGCGCCTACAACATCCAGAAGCCCGTCGAGGCCTTCTATCAGCGCTGCGACGCCATGCTGGCCGTGGGCACGCGCCTGCGCAGCAACGAAACCCTGAAGTACGAACTCAAGCTGCCGCGCCCGCTGCTGCGCATCGATGTGGACGCCGCCCAGCAAGGCCGCTGCTATATGGATGACGGCTTTGTCTGCGGCGACTCGGCCCTGGCCCTGAGCGGCCTGGCCGACCGCCTGGAAGCGCGCGGCTACAGGGCTGATCCCGAGTTGCTGGCCGACCTGCGCCAGGTGCACGACGAAGTCGTGGCCACCATGCGCGACGGCCTGGGCCCCTACAGCGCCCTGGTGCAGCAGCTGCAGCAGGCCGTGGGCCGCAACTTCAACTGGGTGCGCGACGTGACCGTCTCCAACAGCACCTGGGGCAACCGCGAGCTGCGCTTCTTCGAGTCCAACGCCGGCGTGCACGCCACGGGCGGCGGCATCGGCATGGGCATGCCCATGGCCATTGGCGCGGCCATCGGTGCTGCCGAAAGCGGCTCGGGCCGCAAGACCCTGGGCCTGGCTGGCGACGGCGGCTTCATCCTGAACCTGGGCGAGCTCGCCACCCTGGTGCAGGAAGAGTGCGACACCATGATCGTGCTGATGAACGATCAGCGCTATGGCGTGATCCAGAACATCCAGGATGCGTCCTACGGCGGCCGCCGCTGCTATGTGGAGCTGCACACCCCCGACTACGCCCAGCTGTGCGCGTCCATCAAGCTGCCCCATGCCCGCATCAGCGATCTCGAGGATCTGCCTGCGGTGCTGGAAGGCGCCTGGGGCAAGAAAGGCCCCTTCCTGCTCGAGATCGACATGCGCGCCATCGGCAGCTTCAAGACCACGTTCTCGGGCCCTCCGGTGAACAAGCTGGACCAGATCCCGGCCACCACCAAGGCTCAGTGAGCCAGCACGACCAGCAAGAACGAAAGAGCTTCACGATGTCGAACCTAGAACTGCTCCCCATCAATATCGCCGGCGAATGGCGTCTTGGCGGCGGCGACGAATCCGCCACGCTCTACCCCGCGACCGGCGAGGTGGTGGCCCGCCTGCGCGCCCCCAGCCTGGCCGATGTGCAAGAGGCCATCGAGAAGGCCGACCAGGCCTTCCGAACCAGCGGCTGGGCCCAGAAGAAGCCCCATGAGCGTGCCGCCGTGCTGCACCGCGTGGCCCAGCTGATCCGCGAGCGTGCCGAGCCTCTGGCCCAGCTGCAGCGCCTCGATAACGGCAAGCCCATCAGCGAGACGCGCGCCCTGGTGGCCAGCGCCGCCGGCACCTTCCAGTTCTTCGCGGCAGCCTGCGAGACCATGGAAGAGACCATCACGCCCTCGCGTGGCGACTTCATGACCATGAGCGTCTACGAGCCCATGGGCGTGGTCGCGGCCATCACGCCGTGGAACTCGCCTATCGCCAGCGAGGCGCAAAAGCTCGCTCCCGCGCTGGCGGCAGGCAACGCCGTGGTCGTCAAGCCCGCCGAAGCCACGCCGCTCCTGGCGCTGGAGCTGGCCAAAATCTGCGAAGAAGCAGGTGTTCCGAAAGGCATTGTCAGCGTGCTGCCCGGCCGTGGCTCGGTGATCGGCGACGCCATCACCAAGCACCCGCTGGTCAAGCGCGTGTCCTTCACGGGCGGCACTTCCACCGGCAAGCACATCGCCCGCATTGCGGCCGACAAGATGATGCCTGTCTCGCTGGAGCTGGGCGGCAAGTCGGCCACCATGGTGCTGGAGGACGCCGACCTCGACCATGCCGTCAACGGTGTGCTCTACGGCATCTTCAGCTCCTCGGGCGAATCCTGCATCGCGGGCTCGCGCCTGTTCGTGGCACGCAAGCTCTACGGCGACTTCACGGAGCGCCTCACGGCCAAGGCCGCCGCCTTGCGCGTGGGCGATCCGGCCGACGAGCGCACCCAGATGGGCCCGCTGATCACCGCCAAGCACCGCGAATCCATCGAGAGCTATGTGCAGCTGGGCCTGTCCGAAGGCGGCCGGCTGCGCACCGGCGGCCACCGCCCCGAGGGCGCGCTGTACGAGCGCGGCTACTACTACCGCCCGACCATCCTCGAAGGCGTGACCAACAACGACCAGATCTGCCAGCAGGAGATCTTCGGCCCCGTGCTCGTGGCCATGCCCTTCGACGACGAAGAGGCCTTGCTTGAGCAGGCCAACGACAGCGTCTACGCACTGGCTGCCGGCATCTGGACGCGCGACTACAAGGCCGCCTGGCGCATAGGCCGCGCGGTGCAGGCCGGTACCGTGTGGATCAACACCTACAAGCAGTTCTCCATCTCCACGCCCTTCGGCGGCTGGCGCGACAGCGGCCTGGGCCGCGAGAAGGGCCGCCTGGGCATCCAGCAGTACATGGAGCAAAAGAGCCTGTACTGGGGCCTCAACGAATCCCCTTTGGCCTGGGCAAATTAAGGAGCGATCATGAGCGTACTGGGCATTGACGAAATCAGCTACGGCGCCGACGACCTGGCGGCCTGCCGCCAGTTCTTCCTCGACTGGGGCCTGAGCCTGGTCGACGAGCAGGCCGACCGGCTGGTGTTCGAGACACTGAACGGCTGCCGCGTGATCGTGGCTGCCACCAATCACCCTGATCTGCCGCCCGCTATCGAGCCCGGCCCCACGCTGCGCGAGGTGGTCTGGGGAGTGGAAAGCGAAGCAGACCTGGCTTTGTATGCAGATCGCATCCGCGCGCTTCCAGGCTTCGTCCAGGGCAATGGCCGCATCGGCTGCACCGACCCCAACGGCCTGGCCGTGCGCCTGCAGCTCACGCAAAAGCGCGATGTGCAGATGCAAAGCGCCGAGTACAACACCTGGGACCGCAAGGGCCGTATCAACCAGGCCAGCCCGGCCTATGAGCGCGCCCAGCCCATCGAGGTCGGCCATGTGGTGTTCTTCGTCAAGGATGTGCAGGCCTGCGAGCGCTTCTATGTGGAGAACTTCGGCTTTGCGGCCTCGGACCGCTATCCCGAGCGAGGCGCCTTCCTGCGCACCGCGCCCGATGGCGGTCACCACGACATCTTCTTGCTGCAGCGCCCCGACAAGCATGCGGGCCTGAACCATGTGGCCTTCACCGTGCGCGACATTCACGAGGTCTTCGGCGGTGGCATGCACATCTCGCGCTGCGGCTGGGACACCCAGCTCGGCCCGGGTCGCCACCCCGTGTCCTCGGCCTATTTCTGGTACTTCAAGAATCCGGCCGGTGCGCTGGTTGAGTACTACGCCGATGAGGACCAGCTGACTGCCGACTGGCAGCCGCGCGAGTTCGAACCCGGACCGACGGTGTTTGCCGAATGGGCCATTGACGGCGGCCTGGACGGCAACACCCGACGCCAGAAGGGCGTGGGCGCTGCCGACGGCAAGTTTCTGACCGACAAGAAATGAAACACCCTCTGAGCCGCTTCGCGCCTTCCCCCTCTCTCGCTTCGCGGGAGGGGGACAACACCCTCGCTGCGGGGCGGCCCTTGCTTGGTGTCTCTGATGTGAGCGAATTCTCCAGATCCTCTGGCTGGCTAGAGGCTTAACCACAACCCCACGGGCTATTTCATGAAAAACATTCGTCGCCAGGTAGTTATCGCTGCTGCATTGCTGGCTGCAGCCCAGATGTCAGGTTCCGCGCTGGCGCAAGCCTATCCGAGCAAGCCCATCACCATCGTCGTGGCCTATCCGGCTGGCGGCGATACCGATGCCATGGCACGCCTGTATGCCGAGAAGCTGGGCCAGCGACTGGGGCAGCCCGTGGTGGTGGACAACCGGCCCGGTGCCAGCGGCACCATCGGCACCGTGCATGTGGCCAAGGCCGCACCCGACGGCTACACCTTGCTGCTGGCGCCCAATACCTTTGCCATCGCCCAGTTCGTGCTCAAGACCAACGCGGGTTCGAGCTACGACGTGCTCGGCGGCTTCACGCCCATCGTGCAGACCAGCGTGCAGCCCATGTTCGTGGCCGCCAGTCAGAGCTCGGGCATCAAGGACATCAAGGCCCTGGCGAGCCAGGGCAAGCGCGACGGACTGACCTATGCCAGCCCCGGCAGCGGCTCGCCCATGCACATCCTGGGCGAGATGTTCAACAAGGCCGCAGGCACCAAGCTGTCCCACATTCCCTACAAGGGCGTGGCGCCCGCAGTCAACGACCTGATCGGCGGCCATGTGCCCACGACCTTCATGACCTGGGGCCCCATCGCGCCCTACGCGGGCGGCAAGGTCAACGTGCTGGCCGTGGCCGATGCGCAGCGCAGCCCGCTGGCACCGAATGTGCCCACGCTGGCCGAGCAGGGCGTCAAGGATGTGGAAGTGTCGGCCTGGCAAGGCCTGTTCGGCCCCAAGGGCATGAAGCCCGAGACCGTCAAGCTGCTGAACACCCATCTCAATGAAATTCTGAGGATGCCGGACGTGGTCGCCAAGATGGCGGCCTTCGGCGCCCTGCCTGCGGGCGGCGAGCCGGCACGTCTGGAAAAGACCAACGCTGCCGACTACAACCGCTTCGGCAAGCTCATCAAGGACCTGGATATCCGGGCCGACTAAATGACCAACCCCCTGAGTCGCTTCGCGCCTTCCCCCATGGGGGACGACACCCTCGGTGCGGGGCGGCCCTTCCTCGGTGTCCCTGAGGTCGGGCCGCGCCAGTTTCCCGCGATACGGGTGGCACGCAGCGCTCCGGGCAATGAAACCGAACCACGATTCAAGACAGTTTTCGAAGGAGAGAACCATGGCCGCTGATCGATATCTCGAGCCGCATCAGGCGCGCGAGCGCGCCTCCACCCTGTTTGAGGACCTGCTGGGCGACTCCATTGAGCGCGCCTTCGGCGAGGGCGTGCAGACGCTGCCCGAGCTGGTGGCCTACATCAACCGCAGCGGCCCCGCCGGCGAGAACGGCGAGCCCTGGACCGAAGACAGCTTTCAGGCGCTGATGGCCCGTCTGGGCTATTGAGACAGAACAGGACAGGAGTACCCCATGAACGTACAAACCATCACCATCGATCCGGTGGACCGTTTGCTCAACACGGGTCTGAAGAACCTCTGGTATGCGGTCTGCCCTTCGGATTTCGTCAAGACCGAGCCCGTCTCGCTGCGCCGCTTCGGCCGCAAGATCGCGCTGTGGCGCGACGCTGCCGGTCAGGTCCATGCACTGGAAGACCACTGCCCGCACCGCGGCGCGCCGCTGTCCCAGGGCGTGATCCTGGGCGACCGCCTGGCCTGCCCCTACCACGGAGTGGAAGTGCGCTGCGACGGCACTGTGACCAAGGTGCCCGGCAGCCCCGGCTGCAAGCTCGAAGGCTCGCGTGCCGCGCTGGCCTTCCATGTGCGCGAGATGCACGGCGCGATCTTTCTCTACAACAGCGACAAGCATGTGGATGAGGCTCCCGAGTTCAGCCTGCCCGAGGAGCTGAGCTCGCCCGAGTACTCGAACTTCCTGTGCTATGCCGAGTGGCGCAGCGACTACCGCTACGCGCTGGACAACGTCATGGACCCCATGCACGGCACCTTCCTGCACAAGCAGTCGCACTCCATGGCCGAGGGCGACAGCAAGGCCAGCTTCCAGGTACGTGACACCGATCACGGCTTCGTGTTCGAGAAGGTCGGCCAGCGCGGCGTGAACTTCGACTGGACCGAATATGGCGAAACCGGCGTGCAGTGGATGCGCCTGGAGATCCCGTACCCCAAGACCGGCGGCCCCGGCGGCAACTTCGCCATCGTCGCTTGCGTCACGCCCATCAGCGCCGATCTGTGCGCCGTGTTCTTCTGGCGCGCGCGCAAGGTGCAGGGCTGGATGCGCGACACCTGGCGCTTCCTCTACCGCAACCGCCTTGAGGCACGCCACTGGGCCGTGCTGGAGCAGGACCGCATCATGATGGAGCAGATGGAAGCCGACGCCAATGAGCGCGAGAACCTCTACCAGCATGACATCGGCCTGGTGCGCCTGCGCCGTCACCTGCGTCGTCAGGCCCAGGAACAGATCGACGAAGGCATCGCATCATGAGCAACAGCTTGCAGGCCTTTGTGCACACGCTGCGCTTCGAGGCCCAGGACACCATCAGCGTGGAGCTGCGCCCGGTCGATGGCGGTGAGTTCCCGGCCTTCACGGCCGGCTCGCATATCGATCTGCACCTGCCCAACGGGCTGGTGCGCAGCTATTCCCTGTCCAACGACAGCAGCGAGCGCCACCGCTACGTGGTCGGCGTGCTGCGCGACCGCGCCAGCCGCGGCGGCTCGCGCTGCGTGCACGAGTCGCTGCGCGTGGGCATGCCCATCACCATCTCCGAGCCGCGCAACCACTTCGCGCTCGACGAGACGGCGACGCATTCGGTGCTGGTGGCTGGCGGCATCGGCATCACGCCCATGCTGTGCATGGCACGCCGCTTGAAGAGCTTGGGACTCTCGTTCGAGATGCTGTACTTTGCGCGCGAGCGCAAGAGTGCGGCCTTTCTGGCCGAGCTGCAGGCCCTGGGCATGCCACTGCATCTGCACTTCGATGCCGAGGCGGGCGGGCCGCCCGACCTGCGGGCATTGCTGGCGCAGCGCGCCCCCGAGGCGGGCCTGCACCACTATTCCTGCGGCCCGACGCCCATGCTTGATGCCTTCGAGAAGTTCTGCGCCGAGCTCGGTCATGCCAATGCCCATATCGAGCGCTTCACGCCGGTGGAAGTCAAGGCATCGTCCGATGCGCGCAGCAACTACACGGTAGAGCTCAAGCGCAGCGGTCGCTTCATCGAGATCACGCCCGAGAAGTCCCTGCTGGACACGCTGCTGGACGCCGGTGTCGATGTGGACCACAGCTGCTGCGAAGGGGTCTGCGGCTCCTGCGAGACCCGTGTGCTGGAAGGCGTTCCCGACCACCGCGACTCGGTGCTCAGCCCCAAGGAGCGCGCTGGCAACAAGGTCATGATGGTCTGCGTCTCCGGCTGCAAGAGCGAGCGCCTGGTCCTGGATATATGACACCCCCTGAGTCGCTTCGCGCCTTCCCCCCCTCTCTGTATCCGCTTCGCGGGAGAGGGGGCGGCACCCTCGGCGCGGGGCTGCGCGGCCGGCCCGGGACCTTCCTCGGTGTCCCTGAGCTGGACCATGCTGAATTGACGAGTGAGGCCCTGGGCCAGCAACTGAAGACAACCCACCACCCCTAGAGGAGACAAACCATGAAATCCATCCATACGCCGGCCCTCGGCGTGGCGCTAGCCTGCCTGGCATCTTTGCCCGGCGCCGCTTCGGCACAGTCCAAGGTCGAGCTTTTCGGCGTCGTCGACGTCGGCGTGGCTCATCTGGGCGGCTCGGGAGCCTCCAAGACCGGCCTTTCCACAGGCGGCGCCAACATCAGCCGCCTGGGCTTTCGCGGCACCGAGGATCTGGGCGGCGGCCTTAAGGCGGGTTTCTGGCTCGAGGCCGGCCTGGACGTGGACAGCGGCGCCGGCAAGGCCACGGGCGGCGGTCTGAGCTTCAACCGCCGCTCCACCGTGAGCCTGATGGGCAACTGGGGCGAGGTGCGCCTGGGGCGCGACGACTCGGCCACTTTCCTGAATACGCTGATCTTCGATCCCTTCCTGACCAACGGCGTGGGCGGCACGGGTGCCTTCACCATGCTGGGCATTCCGGGCGTTCCCTCGACCGGCGGCGCGCCCATACAGATCAGCAATGCAGTGAGCTATTTCCTGCCCCAGAACCTGGGCGGCTTCTACGGTCAGGCCCAGCTGGCATTCGGCGAGCAGCCCAGCGGCGCGCCCAACAAGCGCGAGGGCGACTATCGCGGCCTGCGCCTGGGCTACCGCCAGGGCGCGTTCAACGGCGCGCTGGCCACGGGCCGTCTCTACGGCAACACCAGCGACACCAATCTGACGGCGAACAATGTGGGCCTGTCCTACGACTTCGGTGTGGCCAAGCCCATGCTGCTGTGGGCTTCGGAAAAGCGCGGCGGCACCAAGATCACGGCCGTGCAACTGGGCGTGACCGCTCCCGTGGGCAATGGCGAGGCCCGTGCCTCCTTCGGCCACTACAACCTGTCCGGCAGCAATGCGGACTGGAACAAGATCAGCGTGGGCTATGGCTACAACCTCTCCAAGCGCACCCAGGTCTATGGCACTTATGCCTTCCTGAAGAACAAGGGCTCGGCGGCAAAGTCCATCGGCGTGCAGGGGCTGAGCGCTCCCGGCACCACGCCGGGCGGCAACGCGAACGGCCTGGAACTGGGCATCCGCCACTTCTTCTGACCCCGCCCCGCAGGGCCGGCATGGGCCGGCCCCGGGGTTTCGGCGGCAGCACGGCTGCCGTACCGCGCGCCCGCCAGGACGTGCGCCCTGGCGGGGGCCGGCGGGTGCCGGTCCCGGCTTTTTTCTCTCTCAACGCTAGCCGGACTCCTATCATGAAAGACTCACGCTCGTTGCGCTGGTGGGGCGTGGTCACGCTGTTCGTGATCGTCGCCATTTCCTACGTGGACCGGATCAATATCTCGGTCCTCATCACCGATCACGACTTTCTGTCGCACATCGGCCTCACGCCCGACGACCGAACGCGTCAGGGCCTGCTGGCCACGGCCTTCATGGTCGGCTACGGTGTCTCGTCCTTCGTACTCACGCCGTTCTGCGCGGCGCTGTTCGGCGTGCGCCGCAGCCTGTTTGCCGGCTTGCTGCTGTGGGGTGTGGTGACCTTTCTGTCTCCGGCCATGAACAGCTACGGGCTGCTGCTGGCATCGCGTGTTCTGCTGGGCGTGTCCGAGGGGCCGCTGTTCTCCCTGGCCGGCAGCTACATCAAGGCTCATTTCGAGAGCCGCGAGAACGGCAAACCGAACTCCCTGGTCAATATGGGCACCGGACTGGGCCTGGCAGTGGGCTATCCCTTCGTCGGCTACCTGGTCGTGGGCCACAACTGGGAGACCTCGTTTCATGTGCTGGGCCTGATCAACGTGCTGCTCGGCGTTCCGCTGGTCTGGGCCTTTGTGCGCATGCCCAAGGTGGAGACCGGCATGCCCAAGCCCCAGTCGCTGGGCCAGGCCGTGGGCCAGGTCGGCCAGATCGTGCGTGGTGCCATGCACACGCGCTATCTGTGGCTGATCACCATTCTCACGGCGGCCTTTCTGTCCTATCTCTGGGGCAGCAGCAACTGGCTGCCCGCCTATCTCAAGGAGTCGCGCGGCTTTTCCATGCGCGAGATGGGCTGGCTGGCTTCGCTGCCGCAATACGCGAGCGTGGCGGCGGTCTTCGTCGGTGGCATGATCATCGATCGCATCGCGCGCCGCCAGGTGCCGCTGATCTTTGTCTTCGGCAGCCTCGGCGTGGCGATCGCCGTGTGGCTGGCCATCCATATGGAAGACCGCTATGCGGCAGCCTATTGCCTGATTGCAGCCAACTTCTGCTGGGGACTGATGAGCCCGGCCATTCCGAGCACCGTGCAGCATTGTGCGCGGCCCGAGCATGTGGCCAGCGCCTATGGCGTGGTCAACGGTGCGGGCAGTCTGGTTGCGGGCTTCATGCCGGCCATCATGGGAGCGGTGATAGGTGCGCTGTCGGCCCGCGGCGGCGTCGGTGCGGGATTCTTTGCGGGCTTCGCGGCGCTGATAGGCACGCAGGTGATCGTGATGCTCTGCGGCATCGTGCTCTGGGTGCGCGAGCGCAGCGCCGAAGCGCAGTCATCGTGATGCGCGTGCAAAAAAGGAGCGCCTGGCGCTCCTTTTTCATGGGTTTCAGCATATTTTGAGTCTGAGATGACTGTTGGTCAGTCGTAAACAGCTCTATTTTTAATAGAAAACACCTTGAGCCTGGTGCGACGCATCTGAGCTGACACCGAGCATGGGCTGCCTCAGCAAAGCTGTCGTCCCCCTTGTGGGGCGCCGTGCAACGGGAAGGCGCGTAGCGCCACAGGGGGACTATTTCAACCAGCCGCGTTTGCGGAAGTACAGCATGGGGCCGACGGCGCTCAGAATCATCAGGCCGACCACGTAGCCGTAGCCGAATTCCCACTCCAGCTCGGGCATGAACTTGAAGTTCATGCCGTAGACGCTGGCGATCAGCGTGGGCGGCAGCAGGGCCACGCTGGCCACCGAGAAGATCTTGATGATCTTGTTCTGGTTGATGTTGATGAAGCCGACCGTGGCGTCCATCAGGAAGTTGATCTTGTCGAACAGAAAGGCCGTGTGACTGTCCAGCGACTCGATGTCGCGCAGAATTTGGCGCGCTTCCTCGAACTGCTCGGCGTTGAGCATCTTGGAGCGCATCAGAAAGCTCACGGCTCGGCGCGTGTCCATGACGTTGCGGCGGATGCGGCCGTTCAAGTCTTCTTGGCGGGCGATCGCGCCCAGCACTTCCTTGGCCATTTCGTCGGTCACATCGCCGGACAGCACCATCTTGCTGGCTTTTTCCAGGTCGTCGTAAATGCGCTCCAGCGTGTCGGCAGAGTATTCGGCGTCGGCGTCAAACAGCTTGAGCAGCACGTCCTTGGCATCGTCGATCAAGCCGGGCGCACGGCGCGCTCGCATGCGCAGCAGGCGAAAGACCGGCACATCCTCGTCGTGGATGGAGAACAGCACGCCATGGCTGCGCAGCGCTGCGTTGTGCTGGTTGACGATGAAGGCCACGCGCACCGAGCGGGGGTCTTCGTCGTCGTCGATCAGAAAGTCGCTGCGGATATGCAGCTCGCCGTTGTCTTCTTCGTAAAAACGCGCCGACTCCTCAATGTCGTCGTCCATCGCATCCTCAGGGATGGACAGCTCGTAGTGCTGTTTGATCCAGCGCTTTTCTTCGAGGGTTGGCGATTCCAGATCGACCCAGACGGGGCGAAAGCGTTCAAGGTCTGCCAGGGACTCGATTTCTTCCTGAACGAGTCGACCATTGGCTAGCGTAAAGATGTTGAGCATCAGCTCACTCCCGGTTGTTCTTGAGGTTCTGCAGGGATCAGGGCGCTTTCAACCCCCACAGTCTTCACCGGGAGCTGAAAGCTACCAACTAGGGTAGGTTTCCACGGATGTCTTTCAATAATTCGAAGCCAGTGATTATGCTACGTTGCACTGCAGCATGTCGCGTGCGGCATAGTTGGGAGAGTGGGTAAGCGGGGCTTGTCGCCAGCCTGTCACAGCCCCTTGGTAAATGCGTCGGCCTGCACCAGATCGGCCCAGGCACCGGCCTTGGCCTGAGGCGCACGCAGCAGATAGTTGGGGTCGTAGGTCACGACCGTGGGTACGCCCGCAATGTGGTGCGGCTCGGCCCGCAGCCGGCCCAGCGCATCATGGCGGCCCAGCACGGCGCGGGCACTGGCCAGGCCCAGAACCAGCACGCAGTCCGGGCGCAGCTCGCGCAGCAGGGCCTCCAGGGCGGGTTGCAGCGCCTGGGCATGGCTGAGGTCGGCATCGGGCGGCGCACGGTGCAGTGCGGCGCTGAAGACACGCGGTTTTTCCTGCAGTCCGAGGGCACGCAGCATATTGTCCAGCAGCTTGGCGGCATCGCCCTGCAGCGCCGTCTGGGCGCTGTCGGCCGCAGGCCTTTGCGCCGGGCTCAGCAGAGGCGGGTTGGCGGCAGGCTCCAGCAGGATCAGCCAGCCGCCTTGCTCAGCGCTTTGCACATGCTGCAGCGCATGGGGGTAGACCAGCTGGGCGGGACTGATGGTCCAGCCCAGGCCTGGCTCGCCGGCCGGGCCTGCTGCGGGTTGCTGCACAAACTGACGCGGCTCGTGCGCCCGGTGGGCGGACAGGTTCTGGGGCGCTGGGCTGGCGGGCCCGGCGGTCTGGGCGGGCGGCTGGGCCGGTGTTGGCGCTGCCTCGGCCGCAGGTGCAGCGGCCTGAGCCACGGGCGGACTTACAGGCGGGCTGACAGGGGCGGGCGGTGCCACGCGCATCGCTGGCGCCGCGACGGGCTGGGGCTCGGCGACCGGCGACGGTGCGGCAGCGACGGCAGTGACAGCAGCCACTGCTGCGGGTTCCACGGGCTCGGGCAACCAGACGGTGATGCCCATAGCTTCCAGCATGGCCCGCTGGCGGGCGTCCAGGTTCAGGGCCATAGTTTCAGACTCATGAGCACCGCGTGCTCGCGCGGGCCGTTGGGGTTGGGGTAGTAGTTCTTGCGCAGGCCGACTTCGGTGAAGCCGTGCCTGAGGTAGACCTCGCGGGCGCGGGCATTGCTTTCGCGCACTTCCAGCCAGACCCACTGGGCATTCTGCTGTCGAGACCAAAGCGCCAGTGCATCGAGCAGCACGCGCGCCCAGCCCTGGCGCTGGCAGGCCGGATTGACGGTGATATTGAGCAAATGGACCTCGTCCAGCGCCTGCATGGCGACAAAGTAGCCCAGCAACTGGTGATCGGCATCGACCAGCAGCTGTATCTGATAGCCGGCCACCATGGCATCCTGGAAGTTGCCGCGCGTCCATGGGTGGACATAGGCTTGCTCCTCGATCGGGAGCAGGGTGTCGAGCCAGAGCGCAGACAGCGGCTCGAAATGCACCAGGGATGCCGCATCCTGGGTGCTGGCGTCGGTGGCGAGTGTGGAGCTGCTGGGCAAGGTCATGAGGTGCTCATCAGGAGGCGGCGTCGGAGGCAGCGGCAGCGGCGGCCTTCTCGGCTTCGCGCTCGGCCGTGGTTTTTGCCACTTTATCGCGGATATAGCGCGGGAGCGCCTCTTCGGCCGGCACCGCGCAGCCTTTTGCCAACAGTGCCGGAGCCAGGCGCAGCATGGCCGTGGCCGTGGGCATGGCGTGCACATGGCGGGCGGTGGGCGCCAGCAGCTCGGGGTAGACGGGCTGGGCATTGCCCGCCACGGCATGGCCGGCTGCAGCCTGCAGAGCCTCGGGGGCGCACAGGCCGAAGTCCTCGGGCTCGATCCACTGGCCGTCCACATAGCAAAAGGCTGCGTGATAGACCTCGTGCATGCGCGCGTCGAGCACGGCCTCGACCTCGGTGCAGCCATGCAGATGACGGGCCTCTTCGGCCACGGTGAGCAGCGAGTCCACGGGCAGCACGGGAACCTTGGCGGCAAACGCCAGACCCTGGGTAATGGCGCAGGCCGTGCGCAGGCCCGTGAAGGAGCCGGGGCCGCGCCCGAAGGCAATGGCGTCCAGCTGCGCAAAGCTCAGCCCCGCCTCCTTCATGAGCTGGCGGATGGCCGGCAGCAACTGGGCCGACGACTGCTGCGCGCCCGGCCCGCTGTGCTGCCAGATGGCATCGCCACGCTGGACGGCAACAAACAAGGTATCGGTACTGGTGTCGATGGCGAGAAGATTCATGTTCGGCGGGGCGTCAGCCGCAGATGGGCTGGAGCGCAATACAGGCTGCACTGGGCTGCAGTAGAGGGCAGCGTAGCCCTGCATTATCGGACGCCCGCCGTCAGCTTGCCGCAGGTGCTGCCAATGCCCGGCATGGGCGAAGCCCGGCGTAGACTCTTGCCCCATGCTGCAGACCCCCTTCTTTCTTCGCAAGACCCTGAGCGCGCTGGGCGCATCACTGCTGGCGCTGCTGGCCCAGCCCGCGCTGTCGCAATCCCTGCCTGCCGACACCCGCATTCCCGCCGCCGTGGACGCGGCGCTGCAACGCGCCAAGATTCCGCGCGATGCCGTATCGCTGCTGGTGATGAATGTGGATGGCAGATCACCACCAAACCTGGCCTGGCGCACGCACCAGGCCATGAATCCGGCATCGGTCATGAAGCTGGTCACCACCTATGCGGCGCTCGACCAGCTCGGCCCCGCCTATGTCTGGCGCACGCCCGTCTATCTGGGCGGCCCGGTGGTCGATGGCGCCCTGCGCGGCAACCTCTACATCCAGGGCCAGGGCGACCCCAAGCTGGTGCTGGAGCGTCTGTGGCTGATGCTGCGCCGCCTGCAAGGCATGGGCATCAAGGTCATCGTGGGCGATATCGTGCTGGACCGCAGCGCCTTTCAGCTGCCTGCGCATGATGCGGCGGTCTTCGACAACGAGCCCTGGCGGCCCTACAACGCCTCGCCCGATGCGCTGCTGATCAACTACAAGGCCGTGGCGCTGAATATTGCTCCTGATACAGGAGCTGGTATCGCTCGTATTCAATACGATCCACCAATGTTTGGCATGGAAAACCAGCAGGCAGTTGCGCTGGCTGCTCCTACTTCTGATTGCGGCGACTGGCGCAGCAAAATGCAGCTGGACATGAACAATCCGCAGCGCATTGCCTTCAACGGCAGCTATCCGGCAAGCTGCGGCGACAAGAGCTGGTCCATCGCACCGGCGCAGCCCGAGCGCTTTGCGGCCAAGGCCATAGAAGGCATGTGGCGCGAGCTGGGCGGCAAGCTCACCGGCGCCGTGCGCGACGGCAGCGTGCCCCAGGGCCTGCAGCCGGCGTTCCAGCTGGAGTCTCCGGCACTGTCCGAAGTGGTGCGCGACATCAACAAATACAGCAACAACATCATGGCCCAGCATGTGCTGCTCACCCTGGGCATGCAGCGCACCGGCGTGGCCAGCTTCGACTCCGCCAGGCAGTCGCTGGCCCAGTGGTGGGCCGCGCGCTGGGGCAATGCCGAGCAGCCCGTGGTGGACAACGGCGCAGGCCTGAGCCGCAATGCCAGCATCACGGCCAGCGGACTGGGGCAGATGCTGCAGAACGCCTGGGTCTCGCCCGTGATGCCGGAGTTCGTCTCCTCCATGCCCATCGTCGGCGTGGACGGTACGCTGCGCCGCAGCAAGAGCCGCTTTGCCGGCGCGGCCCACCTCAAGACCGGCAGCCTGCGCGACTCGGCGGCGCTGGCCGGCTATGTCGACGGTGCCAGCGGCCAGCGCTATGTGCTGGTGGCCATGGCCAACCATGCCAATGCGGCCGCGGCGCGCACGGCCTGGGATGCGCTGGTGGACTGGACGGCGGCCCAGTAGCCGCCCGGGGGCGGCCGCTCCATTGCCGCTCTATCGCCGCCCTTTGCCAGCCTCGACAAACCGGACCCAGGTCCGGTTTTTTTGTTGCGTGACAGCCTGATGACCAGTTTCTTGGGCGTTGGATTTTTGTCCGACCATCGGTAATTGCCCGATAACAACGCCTGGATGAGTGTCGCTAGGATGACGCTGAGGAAAAAAGCACGACCGTGCGATTCACAACACCTCAGGAGAACATCATCTTGGCAAGCAAACTCAAACTCTTGGCGGCTGCAATGGCAACGGTGGGCCTGCTGGCGGCCTGCGGCGGCGGAGGCGGAGCCGATACCACCCCCAAGGCCAAGGTCACCTCGGTCAAGGTCATGGGCGACAGCCTCTCGGACAGCGGCACCTTCGGCTTCAAGTTCACGGTACAGGGCTCGGCGCTCACCGGTGCTGGCTCGACCATGATCTGGCCTGAGCGCATTGCTGACCAGTTCAGCCAGAGCTTGTGCGCCCACTTTCGTGCCGGTGACGAGAATCTCACGACTTATCAGGAAGTCGCCACCTGCACCAACTACGCAGTGGGTGGTGGCCGCGTGAACCCGCTGGATGCGCCGACATCGCCCAAGTCGGTTCTGGTTCAGATCCAGGTCGCATCCAAGGCCGGTTTCACTGCTGATGACCTCGTCATCATTGATGGTGGTGCCAACGATGCAGCCGATGTGATCGGGGCGCTGATTGCTGCGGCCAAGGGCAATTCGCAGCCGCTGAACGCCATGGTGGCCTGGCTGGATTCCAAGGCTCCCGGTACTTCCACGGCCCTGATGACGCAGGCCGGAGGCGATGCCACCAAGTTTGCAGGTCTGGCGGCCGGCGCTTATCTGCAGACCCTGGCCAAGACTCTGGCCGGCTCCATTGCGCAGAATGTGGTCGCCAAGGGCGCCACGCGTGTGGCCGTGCTGAATGTTCCCGCTATCACCAAGACACCGCGCTTCCAGATGGTCCTGGCCAGCATTGCCCAGGCCGCAGGCGGCGGGGATCAGGGGGCTGCTGTGGCCGCCAAGCAGGAAGCATCGTTCGATGCCCTGGTACAGGTCTTCAACAACCAGCTGGCTGCCAGCCTGGCAGGCCAGTCCCAGGTGGTCGTGGTCGATTTCTACACCGAGTTCAAGAGCCAGATCAGCAACCCGGCCCAGTACGACTTCGACAACGTGAAGGACCCGGTCTGCCCGATCACTGGCGTGGACGCAAGCGGCCTGCCCACCTATACCTTCCCCACCTGCACGGCAGCGGCCTTGAGTGCTGCACCGGGCAAATCCAGCCCTGACTGGTGGCAGCACCATGTCTTTGCCGACAGCTTCCATCCCACGCCTTACGGCCATCAGCAAATGAGCCAGCTGGTTTCCCGCTCTCTGGCCCAGAAGGGCTGGCTGTAAATCCGTCCGCACCTCAATAACAAGGAGATAAAACCATGAAAATTTCTGTGCGGATCATTGCAGCCGCTGCTGCGCTGGCGGCCTGCGGTCTGGCCAGCGCCCAATCGGCCGGAAGCTGGATGGCGCGTGTGGGCGTGACCCATCTGTCGCCTGATGTGAACAGCGGCAATCTGTCGGCGCCATCCTTTCCCAACACCAAAGTCGATGCCGGCAGCAATACCCAGCTGGGCGGCGGCATCACCTATATGGTGACCGACAATCTGGCGCTGGACGTGCCTCTGGCCACGCCCTTCAAGCATGACCTGTCGGGAGCCGGCGCGATTGCCGGCGTGGGCAAGCTGGGCAGCACCAAGGCGATACCAGCGACGCTGATGCTGCAGTACCGCTTCAACGAGGCCAAGGCAGCGTTTCGCCCCTATCTGGGCGTCGGCGTGACCTATGCCCACTTCTATGGCGAAAAGACCACGGCCACGCTCAACGGTCTGACAGGGGGCACCCAGGCGAATCCGACCACCGCCGAGCTCGACGACAAGTTCGGTGCGCTGGCCCAGCTGGGTTTTGTCTACAACTTCAACGAGCGCTGGTTTGTGGATGCGTCCTACTCCAAGAGCTTTCTGAAGACCAAGATCCATCTGTCTTCGGGCCAGAGCATCAGCGTCAGGCTCAATCCCGATGTGTTTTCCATGGCCATAGGCTACCGCTTCTGAGGCTGTACGGCCGACACGAAAAATCCGGGCGGGCCCCGGATTTTTCTTTTTGGCTGCGGCTTCAGTTGTAGTGCTGCGCCGAAGGCTCCTCGCCATGCACGGCCCAGCGGCCCAGGGCCTGGAGCTTGTAGTCCAGCGGATCGTGCAGGGTATGGGTGCGCACATTGCGCCAGAAACGGTCGAAGCCCAGGTCGGCATGGGTGCCGCGTGAGCCCACCACATCGAACATTTCCTGGGTGGCGAACAGGGTGCAGCGATGCGCCATGACCTTGGCTTCAAAGACGGCGATGGCGACCTCGGCGCGTTCCGCAGCGCTCAGCCCAGGGCCGTGCTCCCAGGCTTTTTGCAGCAGCTCTGCCCCGTGGTCGGCCATCAGGGCGGCTCCCGAAATCTGGGCCTGCATCTCGCCCATGCGGCGCAGCAGATAGGGGTCGTCGGTGGCGCGCTCCACCGCCGAGCCCACCCAGGGCCGGCCATGCTCGCGCGCGTAGTCGCGTGCCTGTCGGCGCGCGCCCTGGGCCACGCCGACAAACAGATTGACCAGCACCAGCTGCGCCAGGCAGTTGCGCAGCGTATGAAAGGCCGTGACCTCGGCGCTTTCGTCGCGCATGACGGCGCTGGCGGGAAGCTGCACGTGATTGAACTGCACCGAGCCGCTGTCGGTCTGACGCTGGCCCATGGGGTTCCAGTCGTCCTTGACGGCAATGCCGGGCGAGGCGGTTTCAAGCAGGCCCAGAATGGGCTGCGCATGGCCTGCGACGCTGGCCGATACCGTCAGGTAATGAGAGCCGCGCGTGCCCGAGCAAAAGCCTTTCAGGCCGTCGAGCACATAGCCGCCGGCCAGCTCCGAGCTGCGGGGCTGGGCCTGCAGACGCGTGTCGCGCGGGTTCAGCGCATTGCCCCACCAGCCCTTCTCATCGATGGTGCGGCGCAGCCAGAGGCGCTGCTGCTGGCGCGAGCCATAGATCAGCACGGTGGCGACCTGGAGCTGGTGAAACGCCAACACATGGGCCAGGGCGCTGTCGACTGCGGCCAGGGCCCGGACATGGCGGTAGATGTCGGGCCAGTTCAGGGCATCGCCGCCATGCTCGCGGGGAATCGCCAGGCGCAGCAGGCCGGCATCGCGCAGCAAGGCTTTTTCCGCTGCCGCATGGCCGCCCTGGCGGTCGCGCGCGACGGCGGTTTTTTCCAGGGCGCCGAGTACATCGTTGAAGTGACTGGAGAACATGGTCAAGAAGGTGGAGGGCGGAAAAGAGGCGGAAGGTCAGTGGCAGATGGCTCCGTCTTCCAGCAAGGAAGCTTCCAGAGCAATCGTGCTGACGCGGTTGTCCTGCGCACGTTGCTGCAGACCGCTGCGCTGCCACTGCTGGACGGCGTGCTGCAGCCAGCGGGTGGACTGCGCATCGGCCTTGGCCAGGCGGATATGGGCCTGATCCGTGGTGCGAAAGCGATTGCCCAGACGGGTGTAGAAGCGCCAGCTGTCCTGTTGCAGCAGGCGCGTGATGACCTCGGGCGACTCGGCCAGAACATGGCATTTTCCGGCCAGGAAATCGCTGACTGCATGAATGCTGGAGGGCGCGAAAAGAGGCTGCAAGCCCTGGGCCTGCAAGGTACTGGCAGAGGCCTGACCCGTGGCGACGCAGGCCGTGGGTTTGGGGGCGGCCTTTAGCGCCACATGCGGCAGCCAGGAGCTCCAGTGGCCGGGGGCATGGCGGCTCCAGAGTGAGGCCTGCTGCTTGAGCACCAGCAGTTGCAGGCCCTGCGGCATATAGCTGCCGCCGGTCTGTCGATCAGCAGTGGCCGGGCTGTCCTGCGGCGCCATGCCTTCGAGCACCAGGTCTGCATCGCTTGCGGGGGCGATTTGGACGCTGGTGCCCAGTTGCCGGCCCAGCCAGTCCGCCAGGGCCTGGTCATAGACATCGGGCTCTGGCGGCTGGGGGGCGCCGGGCAGGGAAGGGCGTGCATAGCTGCGCAGGGCCACATGGAGCACGCCCTGGCGCCGGGCCTGTTGCAGCACCGGGCCTGCAGCCTCCGTGCCGCCGAGATCCGGCAGTGCCGGCCACAGCACGCCAGCGCCGGCGGCAGCGGCTGCCAGCGCGGTACCGGCAATCGCCAGGCGTCGCCAGGATTGCGTGGCGCTACTCATGAAATTCCAGTCCGCTGCGCCAGCGCGTCAGGCGCTTTTCCAGCAAGGCCAGCCCATAGTTGAGGGCCAGGCCCAGAATGGCCAGCAGCACGATGCCGGCATACATGCTGGGGATCTGGAAGATTTCCTGAGAGTTCAGCGTGAGAAAGCCCAGGCCTGCATGCGAGCCGATCATCTCGGCAGCGACCAACGCGGTGATCGAATAGGCGCCCGCCAGTCGGATGCCCGTGAAGATGGACGGTGCCGCCGCCGGCAGGATGACCTTGAAGAAGATGAAGCCGCGCGAGGCCCCCATGGACAGCGCCGAATGAATCAGCAGCTTTTCCACCTGCTTGACGCCGCTGATGGTGTTGAGCAGCACCGGCCAGAAGGCAGCCCAGAAGATGATGGCAATCTTGGACGCCTCGCCGATGCCGAAGAACAGCAGAAAGACCGGAAACAGCGCCAGGGCAGAGACCTGGCGGAACAGCTGCAGCAAGGGGTCGACAAAGGCCTCGAAGCGGCGCACCACACCCATCAGCAGGCCCAGCGCCACGCCTGCCACGACGGCCAGAATCAGCCCTGCCAGCGAGCGCTGCAGGCTTGCCGCCACGTGTTTGCCCAGCTGGCCGGTCTGCGCCAGCTGGACGATGGCCGCCACAACAGCGGATGGCGGGCTGAGAAAGGCCGAATTGACCAGCCCTGCGCGCGGCAGGAATTCCCAGATGGCAAAGAACAGCAGCACGCAGGCCGAGCGTTCCAGCCATTGGAGCCCGAGTTGCCGGGAGGAAAGCAGCGACACCGGCTTGGCGGGGCGCCGGGATGGGGATGCGGCCAGTTGGCTCATATGGCAAATCCTCGCAAGGCCAGGCTGAAATCAGGGGCGGTGGGCAGCAGCGGCGCCAGCGGTTGCTGGCGGTGGCCGCTGGCAAAGGCGACTTCGTCACGCAGCACATCCCAGGCCTGTTCGCGCAGCTGCACAAAGGCCGGGGCGTGGCGTATCTCGGCGGGGCGCGGACGCGGCAGCGCTATGTCCAGAACGGATTTGATGCGACCGGGTCGGTGCGTCATGACGGCGATGCGGTCCGACAGATAGATGGCTTCATCGAGGCTGTGGGTGATGAAGACGATGGTGGTCTTGTGCTGCTCCCAGATGCGCAGCAGCTCGGACTGCAGGATTTCGCGTGTCTGGGCATCCAGGGCGGCAAACGGTTCGTCCATCAGCAGCAGGCTGGGCGAATAGGCCAGGGAGCGGGCGATGGCCACGCGCTGACGCATCCCGCCCGAGAGTTCGTGCGGGTAGCGCTGGCCGAAGCCGGCCAGGCCCACCAGGTGCAGAAACTGCTCGGCAGTCTCCCGGCGCTCGCGTTTGGGAATCTTGCGGATCTCCAGCCCGACCTCGATGTTCTGAAGCACGGTGCGCCACGGAAACAGCGCATAGCCCTGGAACACCACGCCCTGCTCGCGGTTGATGCCGCTGGCCGGCTGGCCGTCGATGCTGATGCTGCCGCCGCTCTTGCGCGCCAGCCCGGCGAGCACATTGAGAAACGTGGACTTGCCGCAGCCTGAAGGGCCGAGGAGGGTGAAGAACTCGCCTTCACGGATATCGAGATTGAAGTCCTGCAGGGCAGCGATCTGCTGCTTGCGGCCGCGCTCGTCGGCAATGGCGAAATCCATGCGCACATCGCGTGCCCGGATCTTGATGGCGGAGCCAGAGTCGTCGAGGGCCGTGCTCATGTCGCCGCTCCCTTGGCAAAGGGGTTGAACTCGTTGGTGTACACATCCTTGACGGCCACCTTGCCCGGCTGCAGCTTGCCTTCGCGCTCCAGCACGTCGATGTAGTACTGGATGGGCGGCTCGGTGATGATCTGGTCGTCCACATAGGCATAGCGCTCCACATGCTTGAGTTCCATGCCCAGGCGCTCGGCCGTGTAGCGGCGCGCTTCGTCGGTGTTGGCGTTGACCCAGTTGCCGGCCTTGGCGATGGCGGTGACCACATCGCGCACGGCCTGCGGGTTCTCGCGCGCAAACTTGCCGTTGACGCTGTAGGGGGCCATGCCGCCCAGGCCGCGGTCCAGGTCGTAGTCGGTCCACAGACGCTGCAGCTCGGGGTTGGCCTCGGCACCGCCGGAATGGGGTGGGTGGATGATGGCCAGATCCACATTGCGGCCGATCACGGCCTGCTCGCCCTGGTTGTCGGGAACGACCAGGAAGTTGATCTTGTTGACATCGGCGCCGTGCTCGCGGAAATAGGTCTTGGAGACAAACTCGGCGCAGGCGCCGAAGCTGTTGAAGCCTATGGTCTTGCCTTCCAGATCCCTGGGCGTGCGAATGCCTGAATCCTTGCGCACGAAGTACTTCATATGCGGTGCCTCCTGCAGCGTCTTGCTGCCGGCGGCAATCACCTTCATGTCGGCCCCGGCCGCAATGGCCGAAATCACCAGCGGCACCATGCGCGAGCCGAAATGGATGTCGCCCGTGCCGACAAGCGGAATGATCTGGGGGGCGGCAATCTTGCCCACGTAGTTGGGGCGGGTGGAGGTCCCGTCGAAGTAGCCCAGTCTGTCGGCCAGATAGATCAGGTCGAAAGAGGGGTTGTCGGGATAGTTGAAGGGAACGACCTTGCCATTTTGTGCCGTGCGGGTGGTTTCGCTGCTGGCCTGGTTGTCGGAGCGCGAGCAAGCCGCCAAGCCCAGGGATGCAGCACTGATGGACAGAAGCTTTCCAAGCGCGTCGCGACGGGTTCCCATGGTTCTAACCTTTGAAGTTGCTGTTGAAGCAAACAAGGTTAGAGAAGGCGTCTAATAAAGAAAACGAATAAAAATTTGTATCTTTAATTAAAAATCAGCTAAGAGGCCTCTCAGCCCGCAGCCGCTGCACGCTGCAGTCGGTCGCGCACACCTTCCCAGTCAGCAGTGTCGGGTGGGGTTTCGATCCAGATCAGCTGGGCACCGGTTTCGTCGAAGTCACGCAGCGTGCCAAACAGTTCGCGGGCCGTGGCCAGCGCTTGCAGGGGCATGGCCCGCAGCGCGATGCCTTTGGCCGTGCACTTCAAGGGGCTGCGGTGATAGACCGCAATATTCTTGCCCTCGCTGCCCAGAATATCGAGGGCCGATTGCAGCTGCCTGGCATCCATGAGTCGCACCTTGGCATTGGGCGCATAGTGTGCCAAAAGCGTGCCAGACGCCCGCGGGGTGTTGGCAGAAAGCTCTTCTTTCGAGAGCGGTCGCTGGCCGCAGGCGTGCGCTATATCGTCGCGCGTGATGGCGCCAGGGCGCAGCAGCACGGGCACGCCGCGCGTGCAGTCGACGATGGTGGACTCAATCCCCACTTCGCAGGCACCGCCATCGAGCACCAGCAGTTCCTCGCCAAACTCGGTGGCCACATGCTCGGCCGTGGTGGGGCTGACGCGGCCGAACTTGTTGGCGCTGGGGGCCGAGACGCCCCAGACTGGCGGATCGAGCTGCTGGCAGGCCTGCAGCACCGCATGGGCCACGGGGTGGGACGGGCAGCGCAGACCCACGCTGTCCTGACCGCCGGTCGATGCCTTGGCGGCATGCGGCAGGCGCGGCAGGATCAGGGTCAGCGGGCCGGGCCAGAACGCATCGATCAGTTGCTGGGCAAAGACCGGGACTTCCTTGGCATAGCGGGTGATGGCGGCGGCGTCGGCCACATGCACGATCAGCGGGTGGTTGGCCGGGCGGCCCTTGGCGGCAAAGATCTGCGCCACGGCGGCGTCGTTGTCGCTGTCTGCGGCCAGCCCATAGACCGTCTCGGTGGGCAGGCCCAGCAGCCGGCCTTGCTGCAGCGCAACCGCAGCGGCTTGAACCGAGGCTTCCAGCGTTCCATCCAAGATCATTTCAATTCCTCTTTCATGCACTGCGCCGCCGTATGTGCGGTGCTTTTGCGCTTGCAGAGCATCAGCGAAGGACGCCGAGCAAGGGCCGCCCCGCAGCGAGGGCGTCGTCCCCCTCCCGCGTAGCGAGAGAGGGGGAAGCGGCGGGGCCGCCTAGGCAAAGCCGCTCAGGGGTTGTTATCAGAACGCTTCAATGCCGAGGATTTCAGCGGCCTTCAAAGCGGTTTCACGCGCTTTTTCGGGGCTGGCCGCGGTGATGTTCAAGTGGCCCATCTTGCGGGCCGGCTTGGCATCGACCTTGCCATACAGATGCAGGTGGGCACCGGGCAGAGCCAGGATCTGATCCCAGGCCGGAGCCTGTGCCGTGCCGTCGTTCTTGAACCACAGGTCGCCCAGCAGGTTGAGCATGATGGTGGCGCTGTGCTGGCGCGGCTGCACCAGGGGCAGATTGGTCATGCAGCGCACTTGCAGCTCGAACTGCGACACATCCATCGCGTTCTGGCTGTAGTGGCCGCTGTTGTGCGGGCGCGGGGCGATCTCGTTGACCACCAGCTGGCCGTTGTCCAGCACAAAGAATTCCACACAGAGCACGCCCACGTAGTCGAGGCCGATAGCTACGGATTTCGCAGCAGCTACCGCTTGCTCTGCCTGCGCTGCGGGCACGTTGCCTTCGTAGACATCGGTCACGGCCAGAATGCCGTCGCGGTGCAGATTGCGCTGCACGGGCAGGTTGACGATGTCGCCATTGCGGCCGCGCGCCACGATGACCGAGCATTCATGCGCCAGCGGCAGCATTTTTTCGAGCACGCAGGCCACCTGCTTGAGCTCGCTCCAGGCCTTGACCAGCTCCTCGCGGGTCTTGACGCGGATCTGGCCCTTGCCGTCATAGCCCATGCGTGCAGTCTTGAGAATGCCGGGCAGCAGTGCGTCGTTGACGGCGGCCAACTGCTCGGCTGTCTCGATCACGGCATAGGGGGCGCAGGGGACGCCGCACTTCACGAAGTGGGCTTTTTCGGCAGCTCGGTCCTGGGCGATCGCCACGGCCGAGCCGGCGGGCGATACGGGCAGGCTCTCGGCCAGCTTGTTCAGCGAGCCGGCGGGCACATTCTCGAATTCGGTGGTCACGGCCGCGCAGAGTCTGGCCAGCTCGGCCAGGCCCTGGGGGTCTTCGTAGCCGGTGCGCACATGCTGGTGGCTGACCAGGCCGGCGGGGCTGGTCTCGTCCTTGTCCAGCACGGCGGTGAAATAGCCCATGGCCTGTGCGGCATGGGCAAACATGCGGCCCAGCTGACCGCCGCCGAGCACGCCCAGCGTCGCGCCGGGCAGGATCACATCGGTGTCTTTGCTCATGCGTTCACCGGCAGCGTCATATTGCGGGCGGCTTCGGTCTGCTCGGCGCGGAAGGCTTCGAGCTTTTTGCACAGCTCTGCGTCTTCATTTGCCAGCAGGGCCACGGCAAACAGGGCCGCATTGGCCGCACCGGCATTGCCGATGGCAAAGGTGGCCACGGGCACGCCCTTGGGCATCTGCACGATGGAATGCAGCGAATCCACACCCTGCAGGTGACGGCTTGCCACAGGCACGCCCAGCACCGGCACGGTGGTCTTGGCGGCAATCATGCCTGGCAGGTGGGCAGCACCGCCGGCGCCGGCAATGATGGCCTTGAGGCCTCGGTCGGCCGCAGCTTCGGCAAAGCGGAACATGTCGTCCGGCATGCGGTGGGCCGATACGACCTGTGCTTCAAAAGCGATACCGAATTGCTGGAGGATGGCAACTGCGTGCTGCATGGTGTCCCAGTCGCTGCTGGAACCCATGACTACGCCAACTTGGATGGGGTTCATGTTCTTCAGGGCGCTGCCGCCCGGCCTAGTGGAACCCCTGATTTTACGGTTTCGCTGCATTGCCGGCCGGCTGTGGGGCATAGCCGTCCGGGCAAAGCAACTATGACCCCCGAATGTGGGCCGCCGCGTTATCGCGTGCAAAGCCCAGCACGCGGTCCCTGAAAACATGGATGACCCAGGCCAGCGTGACCAGGATCTGCAGGCTCAGAGAGGCCCAGGGCACATAGCTGACCCAGGCGCCGGCTTGCTCTATGCCGTCCGGCGAGCTCATCCACATGGCCACCACGGGCTGAACAAACATGGCACCCGTATGGCCGCCCATGCCATAGGCCAGCAGCGGCGCGGCGATGTTGAGGATCAGCCAAGCGATGACAAACGAGGCCAGGGGGGACTTGAGCTTGCCCGCCAGCAGGGCGAAGCCGGTCAGCAGCAGGCAGTCGCGCAGCAGATGCAGGCACAGATAGAAGGTAAAGCTGTTGAGCTTGCCGCTGATGGCCGCCTCAAGTGACTGGGGGGCGAACAGCAGCAGCAAGGCCATGGCAAAGCCCAGCAGCAGGCTGACCGGCCACAGCGGCAGTGCCTCCAGCGCCTCGCGCCAGCGCTGGCGCGAGGCCGACCATTGAACCTGGCGCCAGGCGCGCAGATGCTGGTCCATATGCTGCAGGGCGACATAGGCGGTGCCGATCAGCGCGATCCAGGCGGTGCTGCTGAAAAATTCGGCAATGCCCAGATTGAGCGAGCCGGCTGCGAAAAATCCAGTCAGCGCCAGGCCCAGAGGCCAGGCCCAGGGCAGGGTGCGTACATCGAGTCGGGTGCAAAGCTGGCGCCACAGGGCCAGCAGCCCCAGGCCCAGCACCAGGGTTCCGGCCAGATAGGCCAGCCCCAGGCCGCCCACATTCAGGCCCCACCAGAACACCGGCTCGGCGTCGACGTCCACCATGCCTTTGTAGACATGGTCGACAAAGGGGCCGGGGGCGAAGAACAGGATCAGCAGAGGCAGCAGTGCCGCTCGCCGGCGATTGATGGGCCTGTCTCTCAGTCCCCAGCTCATGAGCACGGAGTTCATGGCCCAGGTCTGCAGGCCCAGGCCCCAGATCACGGCCAAGCCAATCGTGTGTTGCAACTTCAGGGGCTCCAGCGCCCAGAAGTGGGTCACACCCGCTACGGCCAGCGCAAACCACAGCACATAGAGCCAGGCAGGCAAGGTGGCGCCCAGCAGCTTTCCCCAGGCCATCTGCCAGGGCGTGAGCACGGACAGACGCTGCCAGTCCCAGGTGTTCTGGCTGGCTTCCTCGGCCAGGCTGCGTCCGGCCAGCACGCTGCCATAGATGATGGCAGCCAGGTACAGGCCGGCAATGGCGGTCATGCTCAGGGTGCCGGGCAGTCCCTTGGCAGAGGACAGGGCGAAGGGCAGGGCCAGGATGAGCAGGCTCAGGCCCAGGCTCCAGGCCAGCAGCGAGGGGCGCCAGTTCAGCCAGAGCTGGCGCTGGAATTCGGGGTTGCGTTGGCTCATGCTTGCTCCTGACTTTCGGTATCGCGGGCCTGGGCTGTGCGGGCATAGTGGTCCTGCAGCCGCTCGCGCACCGGATACAGCGCGGCGACGGGAATGCCAGCCTGCACCAGCTGGGCCAGCCATTGGGCGCGAGCGCTGGCGGCGGCCGGCAGCCAGAGCTGGATCGGCCGGCGGCCCGTGGTGTCGAAGTCCTGCACCGAGGTGCTCAGCAAGGCCTGGCGCAGGCGGGCCTCCAGGCCTTCGCTTTGCTCCATGGCCACTTCCAGCGCATAGAGCTGGGGTTGCTGGCCAACTGCAACGGGTTGGCCCGGGCCGTGGGCGTTTTGCAGTGCCTCATGGCTTTCGATGCGGCCGTCGCGGATGCTCAGGATATGGGTGCAGTACTCGTCCAGTTCGCTGAGGATGTGGCTGGAGACGATCAGCGTCATGCCCTGGGCCTGAAGCTGGCGAAACAGCGTCGAGAGGCTGCTGCGCGCATCGGGATCCAGGCCGCTGGCCGGCTCGTCGAGCAGCAGCACGCCGGGCTGGTGGACGATGGCCTGGCCGATCGCCACCCGCTGGCGCTGGCCGCGCGAGAGCTCGGTCGGGTGACGGTGCAGCAGCTCCGTCAGGCCCAGTTGCTGGGCCACCTGCCGTACACGGACATCCACATCACCGGGTACAACGCCCATGGACAGGGCAGAGTACTGCAGGCAGCGCATCACGCTGAGCCTGTCGTACAGACCATAGAAGTCCGAGAGATAGCCCAGGTGGCGGTGCACCTCGCGCGGCTGTTCCTCGACCGACAGGCCTTTGACACGGATATGGCCAGACAGCGGCTGCTCGAGGCCGGCGATGCAGCGCATCAGCGTGGATTTGCCGGCGCCGTTGGGGCCGACGAGTGCCGTCACGCTGCCCGCAGCGATGGACAGGCTCACGCCGTCGAGGGCGCGGTGGCCCGGATATTCAAACACCAGTTGTGAAACTTCAATCAAGTCTGCGCTCCTTGGTTCGCGAGCAATATAGCCCAGGGGCGCGAGGCCCTGTGGGGCGGTCACTCTTGAAACCGTAGCTGCTAGCGCATATCTTTCATTGATTACCGGCATAAAACACCTTGAATTGACCTTGAAACATGCGCAGACTGCTCCCATCTGAGTAGCAAAGACCCGGTCCGTTCTGGTCTATGGCTTGCGCTCGCGCATTTGCGTGGAGAATCGCAGCATCGCGCGGTGGGCACTCTGCTGGAGTGGCCGGTTCGCAGACTTTTCAGCGCCGCTGCCTGCGTGGCAGCGCACAAGCATTGGGAATCACATGATTGACGTCACCCTCGAGAATTTTGAAGCCGAAGTCGTAGCCGCCTCCATGGCCGTGCCCGTGCTGGTGGACTTCTGGGCACCCTGGTGCGGCCCCTGCAAGACGCTGGGTCCGGTGCTGGAAAAGCTGGAAGTCGCCTATGAGGGCCGCTTCAAGCTGGTCAAGATCGACTCCGATCAGGAGCAGCAGCTGGCCAGCATGTTCGGCATCCGCTCCATCCCGACCTGCGTGCTGATGATCGGCGGCAAGCCCGTGGACGGCTTCATGGGCGCCCAGCCCGAGGGCAAGCTGCGCGAGTTCCTGGACAAGCATCTGCCCTCCGAGGGCGAGCTGGCGGCCGAGGCTGACGCCGACGAAGCCCAGGCCTTGCTGGAGTCCGGCGACACCCAGGCGGCGCTGCAGAAGCTGGCCGATGCGCTGGCGGCCGACCCGGCCAACGACGATGCGCGCTTTGACTATGTGCGCCTGCTGATCGCCACCGGCAGCTTCGAGGAAGCTGCGGCCCTGCTGGCCGAACCCATCAAGCGCATTCCCCAGCCGCTGCGCTTCGAAGCGCTGAACCAGTGGCTCAAGGCGCTGGAATTTGCCGTGCAGGACGACAATGCCGATGTGGCCAAGTACGACGCCGCCATCGCCGCCAACAAGCGCGACTTCGACGCCCGCTTTGGCCGTGCGCGCGCGCTGCTGGCCCACAGCCAGTGGACCGATGCCATGGACGAAATGCTGGAAATCATCATGCGCGACAAGACCTGGAACGACCAGGCTGCGCGCAAGCTCATTGTCGGCGTGCTGGAGCTGCTGACCCCGCCCAAGCCCAAGAAGCAGGACGCCGTGCCCGGCAAGAGCAGCGGCGGCATCGAGCTGCTGGGCAAGAACAGCGCCGAGCAGGACGAGGCCACGGCGCTGGTCAACAGCTATCGCCGCAGGCTGAGCATGGCGTTGAATTGAAGGCTCCCCCTGAGGCGCCTTGCCTGGGCGGCCCCGCGCCTTCCCCCTGGCCGGGCGCCCCTCTCTCTACGCGCTTCGCGCTATGGGAGGGGGACGACAGCTTCGCTGCGCGGCGGCGCTTGCTCGCTGTCCCTTGCCTTGGGGCACGCCAGTTTTTGCTGCTTGCGTTGAATGAGAGTCGTGATGGATCAGATCTTTTCAGTGGCCTTTAATGGCCTGTTTTTGTATCTGGGGCTGGCGCTGCTGTTGACGGTGTGGCTGGGTGTGTTGCGCTCGCCGCGCTTCTAGGGCTGGCGGGCGAGCCTTCGGTGCTTGCGCTTGCCAGGCCCACGATAAGGTGCCGGAATGTGGCCGCTGCGCAAGCTGCTCTGCAGCGCGAGCCACTGGCCGGGCAGGCAGTCTGGTGCTGCAGCAATGCTGCCGCCTGCGGCTTTGTGCGCCTGGATGGGCAGGTGGACGTGAATGTCCAGCCCTATTTGGCCTAAGCATTTCCCCGCTGTATTTTCCCGGTGTCGCGCGGCCTTGTGCCGCAATAATCAAAAAGCCTGCGCCGCACAAGGCTGCGGGCTTTTCATTCATGACAAGGCAGCGGCGCAACGAGATGCCGGCTTGCCACCGAGGAGGCATATCCATGAACCGATTGGCTGGCAAGGTCGCCATCATCACCGGCGGTGCGCGTGGCATGGGGGCGGCTACCTGCCGCCTGTTTGTGCAGGAGGGCGCCAAGGTTGCGGTGGCCGATATGCTGGATGTTGAAGGCCAGGCGCTGGCCGCCGAGCTTGGCGATGCCGCGCGCTTTTATCACCATGATGTGACGAGCGAGGAATCCTGGGCCGGGCTGATGGAGCAGGCGCAGCAGGATCTTGGCGCCATTGATGTGCTGGTCAACAACGCGGGCGTGCTGATGTTCCGGACCTTGCTCGATACTTCGCTGGCGGACTACGAACGCGTGCTCAAGGTCAATCTGGTGGGCGAATTCCTGGGTATCAAGGCCGTGGCTCCGGGCATGATCGAGCGTGGGCGCGGCTCTATCATCAACCTCTCTTCCGTCGATGGCATGAAGGGCGCGAATGGCCTGGCGGCCTATGCGTCGAGCAAATGGGGTGTGCGCGGACTGACCAAGGTGGCGGCCATGGAGCTCGGTCATCGCGGCGTGCGCGTGAATTCCGTGCACCCGGGCGGCGTAGACACCGCCATGGGCAACCCTGGCCAGCGCGCGCGTGAAGAGGTCAATCAAGGCTTTGCCAACATCGCGCTGCAGCGCGTGGGCGATCCGGCTGAAGTGGCGGCGGCCACGCTGTTTCTGGCCAGCGACGAGTCCTCCTATATGGCGGGTGCAGAAATCGTCGTGGATGGCGGCATGACCGCCGGTCATTACTATGCGGGATTGCCAGGTGCTCCTGGTATGTAAAGCTTCCTTAAGAAGAAGCCAGCGCTTTTGCAATAAGCGTTTCAGGCGGTTTTATCTATCGATACGTTTGGCCATGCATGTCACATCTACTTTCGGCGGCTTTCTTCGCCCGGCACTGGCTGCTCTGGGGATGCTGTGGGCGCTGACGGGCTGTGCGGCCGAGGTGCAGCCATCCGCAGGCGTGAGCGAATCCGAGGCCATGACCGCAGAGCCCGCGCTGCTGCTCAATACCTACTGGAAGCTGGTGCAACTGGGCGATGGCTCGCATGTCAGTGCCTATGACAATCAGCCCGAGCCGCATCTGGTGCTGGAGAGCGGCACCGGCCGCTTTCACGGCGCGGGTGGCTGCAACCGGCTGCGCGGAAGCTACAGTCTGGACGGGCGCTGGCTGCGCCTGTCTGCGGTGACCACCACCCGCATGGCCTGTGTGCAGGGGGGGCGCAGGGAGCAGCTGTTTCTCAGCACGCTGGCGCAGGTCAGCGGCTATGCGGTGCAGGGTCGGAAGCTGGCGCTGAGCGATGCCGACGGTCGGGTGCTGCTGCGTTTCGAGGCGGTGTATTTACGTTGAATTGCTGCGTTTGAAGCCTGCGCCAAGGTTTCAGTGCGGCAGGCGGGCGGCAGGCCGGGTTGCCGAAGCCGCATTCAGCGAGCGAATCGGAATCCCCATGTCCTGCGGAATCTCCCCCGACAGCTGCAGCGCCAGATAGCGGGTACAGCACACGCGCAAAAAAGAGCTGAAGTTGTCCACCGCTTTGCGCTCGGCCAGCAGCTCGTCGTAGAGCTTGGTGCAGAGCTGGGGAACGGTATAACCGTCCCGCGCGGCAATCTCTTCGAGTACCTGCCAGAACAGGTTTTCCAGCCGGATGCTGGTCGCCACTCCATGCAGCCGGATGGAGCGGGCCCGGTGGGCCCAGAGCTGGGGATCGGCGCTGATAAAGACCTGGCACATGGCGCGACTCTCCAAAACAAAACCGGGCCATGGTGTGGCCCGGTGACTGCGGCGTCAAGAGGAGAACTCTTGAATTGATAGCTTGCTGCGCCTGATGGGAAAGCCCTGGAGGTCGATTTCAGTGTGAAATCTTCGTGCCCAGCAGCGCGAGAAACTGGGCGATCCAGGCAGGATGGGCAGGCCAGGCTGGTGCGCTGACCAGATTGCCTTCGGTATGGGCCTGATCGACGGGAATGTCGGCATAGCTGCCGCCGGCCAGCTCCACCTCGGCGCGGCAGGCAGGATAGGCCGAGCAGGTGCGGCCCTTGAGCACGCCGGCCCCGGCCAGCAACTGCGCGCCGTGGCAGACGGCGGCCACGGGCTTGTTGGTGTCGAAGAAGTGACGAACGGCGGCGCGCACGCTTTCATAGCCGCGCAGATACTCGGGGCCGCGGCCGCCGGGGATGACCAGGGCGTCGTACTGCTCGGGCTTCACATCGGCAAACGTGGCGTTGAGCGTGAAGTTGTGGCCGGGCTTTTCGCTATAGGTCTGTGCGCCTTCGAAGTCGTGGATGGCGGTCTTGATCTGGTCGCTGGCCTTTTTGTCGGGGCAGACGGCATGCACGGTATGGCCCACGGCCAGCAGGGCCTGGAACGGAACCATGGTTTCATAGTCCTCGCAGTAGTCGCCGCAAATCATCAAAATCTTCTTGCCTGCCATGGTCTGTCTCCTGTTGAAGTGTCAAACCATTGTGGACAGGCAAGCGGCGCTGCGGGTATTAACGGGCTACTACATCGTGACGGGCGGGCGGATAGTGCGTGCCGTAGTCCGACGAACGCTGGTACAGCGTCAGCCCGAACTGCGGCAGCACGCCGATCAGATGGTCGAAGATTTCGCCCTGTATGCCTTCGTACTCCACCCAGACGGTGGTGTTGGTGTAGCAGAACAGCTGCAGCGGCAGCCCCGTGGGCGATGTCTCCATGGTGCGCACCATGAGGAACATGCCCGGGCCTTTGCCAATGCGCGGGTGGCCCATGAGATAGGCGTAGGCATAGGCCTTGAAGGCGGCCAGGTTCGTGACCTGGTGGGCGGCGATGGCCTGGGTTGGCATGGCGGCCTCGGCCGCACCCGGCATGGCCTGCAGGCCGTCGCGTTCACTCCAGTAGGGTTGCAGCAGGGCGATATGGCCCATGCCGGCGCGCTCCTCGGGCGAGAGCAGATGCACGGTGTTGGCGTCCAGGTTCAGCGAGCGCATGATGCGGCGTCCGCCCGAGTCGAACATGCCGCGCCAGTTCTTGAAGCTGTCCGTCATCAGCCGCCAGGTAGGGATGGTGGTGATGGTCTTGTCCCAGTTCTGCACCTTGACGGTATTGAGCGCGATATCGGTCACAAAGCCGTCGGCGCCGACCTGGGGCATCTCTATCCAGTCGCCCACGCGCAGCATGTCGTTGCTGCCGAGCTGAACGCCTGCGACAAAGGAGAGGATGGTGTCCTTGAACACCAGCATCAGCACGGCCGACATGGCGCCCAGGCCCGAGAGCAGCAGCAGGGGCGAGCGGTCCATCAGCGTGGCCACGATGAGCACCACGGCAAAGCTGCAGACCAGCAGCTTTCCCAGTTGCACATAGCTCTTGATGGAGTGGGTCTGGACGGCTGCCTTGCGTGCCTCGTCGCGTTCATGGGCCTCGTTCGTGGCATTGAGCAGATCGCACAGCACGCGCGCCAGGTGGTAGAGCGTGAAGGCCACCGCCACATTGGTGATCAGCGTGGTCCAGCGCGGCTCCAGATGCGGCACGCCCTGGACGCCGAACTGCACGATCAGAGAGGGCACGACCTTGGCCAGGCGGCGCAGCACCTTGTCGTGCATGAGGATCTGGGCCCAGCCGGTCCTGAGGGTGTCGCGCATACGGCGAAAGACCTTGAGCCCCAGCCACTGGGTCAGCCAGCCGGCCACAAGAGCGCTCAGGGCCAGGACGCAGAGCGAGGCCAGCATTTGCATGGCGGGATTCCAGTCAGAAACGAAAGACCAGCGGGAAAGCAAGAGCAGCTCCTCAGAAGAATGGGCCGGGGCAGGAGCGCAAGTCTGGCAACTTCGGGCAGAAGGCAGGCGATGGCGTCGGGCACGGAAACAGGCCGGTCAGACCGGCAGCCGTGCAAAAAGTTCAGCAATGTGTGAACAACCACTAGCTTACGCAAAGCCGTATTTCCCAGCGTGGTGTGCAGGAAGGCCGCAGGGATGGCGCAGCGGGTTCTGCGGTCATGCGGGGCTAAAACGGCGCAAGCGGTCGGGCAGCCTAAAATCCCTGCTGATTTCAGATTTCTACCTTGCCGGGTCCCAAGTGGGGCTGGCGGCCACTGCACTGCACCATGCAAGAAAAATTCAACCACATCGAGGTCGAGCGCGCCGCGCAAGACCACTGGCAAGCCAAGGACGCCTACCGCGTCACCGAAGACGGCAGCAAGCCCAAGTACTACGCCTGCTCCATGCTGCCCTACCCCAGCGGCAAGCTGCACATGGGCCATGTGCGCAACTACACCATCAACGACATGCTCACGCGTCAGCTGCGCATGAAGGGCTACAACGTCCTCATGCCCATGGGCTGGGACGCCTTCGGCCTGCCTGCCGAGAACGCTGCGCTGAAAAACAAGGTGCCGCCTGCCAAGTGGACGTACGAGAACATCGCGTACATGAAAAAGCAGATGCAGGCCATGGGCCTGGCCATCGACTGGAGCCGCGAGGTCGCCACCTGCGACCCCGAGTACTACAAGTGGAACCAGTGGCTGTTCCTCAAGATGCTGGAAAAAGGCATTGCCTACCGCAAGACCCAGGTGGTGAACTGGGACCCGGTGGATCAGACCGTGCTGGCCAACGAGCAGGTCATTGACGGCCGCGGCTGGCGCACTGGCGCTCTGGTGGAAAAGCGCGAGATCCCTGGTTACTACCTGGCCATCACCAACTACGCCCAGGAGCTGCTCGACCATGTGCAGGTCGGCAACGAGAAGGCCACTCTGAACGGCTGGCCCGACAAGGTGCGCCTGATGCAGGAAAACTGGATCGGCAAGTCTGCGGGCGTGCGCTTTGCGTTCACCCATGACATCAAGGGGACTGACGGCCAGCTGATCCAGGACGGCAAGATGTATGTCTTCACCACGCGTGCCGACACCATCATGGGCGTGACCTTCTGCGCCGTGGCGCCTGAGCACCCCCTGGCACAGCATGCCGCTGCCGACAAGCCCGAACTGGCTGCCTTCATTGAAGAATGCAAAAAGGGTGGCACGACAGAGGCCGAACTGGCCGTCAAGGAAAAGGAAGGCAAGCCCACGGGCCTGTTCGTCACCCATCCCATCACCGGCGCGCAAGTCGAGGTGTGGATCGGCAACTATGTGCTGATGAGCTATGGCGACGGCGCCGTGATGGGCGTGCCCGCCCACGACGAACGCGATTTCGCCTTCGCCAACAAGTACGGCCTGCCCATCAAGCAGGTAGTGGCCGTGGAAGGCCAGGCCGCTTATGACGACAAGCAGTGGAGCGACTGGTATGGCGACAAGGAGCGCGGCGTACTGATCAACTCTGGCGATCTCGACGGTCTGAACCACAAGGATGCGGTGCAGGCCGTGGCCAGGATCGTGGGCGACAAGGGCCTGGGCGAGCTCAAGACCACCTGGCGTCTGCGCGACTGGGGTATCAGCCGTCAGCGCTACTGGGGCACCCCCATCCCCATCATTCATTGCGCCGATTGCGGCCCTCAGCCCGTGCCCGAGAAGGACCTGCCCGTGGTCCTGCCCCAGGATCTGGTGCCCGATGGCTCCGGCAATCCGCTGATCAAGTCCGAGGCCTTCCACGCCGGCGTGGTTTGTCCCTGCTGCGGCAAGCCTGCCCGCCGTGAAACCGACACCATGGACACCTTTGTGGATTCGTCCTGGTACTTCATGCGCTACTGCGACGCCAAGAACAGCGAGCAGATGGTGGCCGACGGCGCCGATTACTGGATGCCAATGGACCAGTACATCGGCGGTGTGGAACACGCCATCCTGCACCTGCTGTACGCGCGCTTCTGGACCAAGGTCATGCGCGACCTGGGCCTGGTCAAGATCGACGAGCCCTTCACCAAGCTGCTGACGCAGGGCATGGTGCTCAATCACATCTACAGCCGTCGCACGGCCAAGGGCGCCAAGGAATACTTCTGGCCCAAGGATGTGGAGCATGTGTTCGACGACTCCGGCAAGATCATCGGCGCCAAGCTGAAGGTCGAAGTGGACAGCGCCGACGGCCTGCTGCCCGTGGGAACGGCCATCGACTACGAGGGCGTGGGCACCATGTCCAAGTCCAAGAACAATGGCGTGGACCCGCAGGATCTGATCGAGAAGTACGGCGCCGACACCGCACGTCTGTACACCATGTTCACCTCGCCGCCCGAGCTGACGCTGGAGTGGAACGACGCCGCCGTGGAAGGCAGCTATCGCTTCCTGCGTCGCGTCTACAACTTCGGCGCCAAGCTGACAGGCATGGACATGGCTTCCGCAGTGCAGGGCGTGGCCGGTGCCAAGTCGCTGGACGATGTGGAATTCGGCAAGGCGGCCAAGGCCCTGCGTCTGGAAATCCACAACGTGCTCAAGCAGGTCGAGTACGACTACTCGCGCATGCAGTACAACACCGTGGTTTCCGGCGCGATGAAGATGATCAATGCGCTGGAAGACTTCAAGGCCCTGGATGACACCGGTGCCAAGGTGGCGCTGATCGAAGGCTTCGGCATTCTGCTGCGTGTGCTCTACCCTGCAACGCCCCACCTGGCGCATGTGCTGTGGAGCGAGCTGGGCTATGCCAACCACCTGGGCGATCTGCTCGATGCACCCTGGCCGCAGGTCGACCCCAAGGCCCTGGTGCAGGACGAGATCTCGCTGGTCCTGCAGGTCAACGGCAAGCTGCGCGGTGCGATCCTGGTGTCCGCCACAGCCGACAAGGCTGCCATCGAGGCGGCGGCGCTGGCCAATGAGGAGTACCAGAAGTTTGCCGAAGGCCGCGAGCCCAAGAAGATCATCGTGGTGCCGGGTCGTCTGGTGAATATCGTGGTGTAAATGACTCCCCCTGAGGCGCTTCGCGCCTTCCCCCAAGGGGGACGATAGCCTCGCTGCGGGGCTGCCCTTGCTTGCTATCCCTGGTGCAAGAGGCGGTGCTCGCAGCGGGGCGGCGAATTCGCTGCTCGGGTTGAAGATAAAAGGACAGTTGATGCAAAAACGTACGCTGCTGGCCGCGATGGCCTTGACGCCTTTGCTGGGAGCCTGCGGCTTTCGCCTGCGCGGCGCGCCGAATTTTGTGTTTCGCTCCATTTACGTGCAGGCGGGGCGTGGTGCGCCCGTGGGCACTTTGCTGCGTCGCAGTCTGGAGTCGGCCAGCGACAAGTTGACCGTGATCAAGGATCCGGCTTCGCCCGATACGGCCGAAGTGATCTGCCAGATCATCAGCGAGCAGGCTCAGCGCGTGATCATCGGCTCCAACGTGGCCGGTCAGGTGCGTGAAATCGAGCTGCGCCTGATTGTGCGCTTCTCGCTGCGCACGTCCGGCGGCGATGCGCTGATCGAGCCGGTCGAAATTCGCCAGATCCGCAACGTGACCTATAACGAAACCAATGCCTTGTCTAAAGCTGCAGAAGAGGAAATGCTGAACAAGGATATGCGCAACGACATCGTCCAGCAGATCATTCGCCGCCTCGGCGCAGTGAAGAGCATGCAGGTGTCGTAAGCCATTGCCTGAGTCGCTGCGCGGCGGGGCGGCGCTTGTGCCGTCCCTGAGCGGAGGCCGCGAGTCGTCAGTGTACCCAGGTGAATTTGATAGCTGCTGGCGCTTGAAATCAGGGCGTTTCAGATACTTTTTATAGAAAACCATTGTCCATGCAGCTTGCGCTGAACCAGCTTTCCTCCCATCTGGCCAAGGGCTTGCGCTCGCTCTATGTGCTGCATGGCGACGAGCCGTTGCAGCAGCAGGAAGCGGCCGATGCGATTCGTGCAGCAGCGCGTGCTCAGGGCTATACCGAGCGCAGCAGCTATACCGTCATGGGCGCGCACTTTGACTGGAGCGGCGTGCTGGCGGCAGGTGGCAGCCTGAGCCTGTTTGCGGACAAGCAGATTCTGGAAATTCGCATCCCCAGCGGAAAACCCGGCAAGGACGGCAGTGCTGCGCTGCAGCAACTGGCCAGCAGTGCCCAGGGAAACGACAGCACGCTGACGCTGATCAGTCTGCCGCGCCTGGACAAGGCCACCAAGACCGGGGCCTGGTTTGCGGCGCTGGACGGCAACGGCGTCTCCATCCAGGTCGACCCGGTGGAGCGCGGTGCGCTGCCGCACTGGATTGCCCAGCGTCTGGCGCTGCAGAATCAGCGCGTGGCGGCAGGTGAAGAGGGTCAGCGTACGCTGCAGTTCTTTGCCGACTGCGTGGAAGGCAATCTGCTGGCCGCGCATCAGGAAATTCAGAAACTGGCCCTGCTCCACCCCGAGGGCGAGCTGAGTCTGGCACAGGTGGAGCAGGCCGTGCTCAATGTGGCGCGCTATGACGTGTTCAAGCTGTCCGAAGCTGTGCTCTCGGGCAAGGTGGCGCGCAGCATGCGCATGCTGGACGGCCTGCAGGCCGAAGGCGAGGCCGAGGTGCTGGTGCATTGGGCACTGGCCGAGGACATTCGTAACATCAAGCGCGTGAAGGATGCCATGGCGGGCGGCAAGCCTCTGCCGATGGCGCTGCGCGAAAATCGCATCTGGGGCCCCAAGGAGAGGCTGATGGAGCGGCTGCTGCCGCGTGTCAGTGATGCACGCGCAGCCGAGTTGCTGCAGGCTGCCCATGCCGTGGATGGCATTGTCAAAGGCTTGCCCAGCGAGGGCTGGCCGCGCGACAGCTGGCAGGCCCTGCGGCAGCTGGCCATGCAGCTGGCCCAGGCCGGGCGCTGATTTTCGGCTCAGCCGGGGTTAGCCGCGAGCTGGGCTTGGGCCTTGTCGGCCCACATGCGCAGATTGTCCAGCAGATCCTTCTGGCTGAAGGAGCAGCTTTCCTCGGTGAACAGCGCGCTGGATTCGAGCCGGTCCAGCAGGTTGAGCAGCACCTCGCCATAGCGCGGCGGCAGTGCCTGCAGCAATGTGGTTGCTGCGCGTGCCTGCTGGCCGAGGGCGCTGGCGCTGATCTGAGAGTGGGCGAGCTGCTCGAATCCGCTGCGCAGCTGCTGGAGCTGGTGGGCGCTTTCCTGCAGCGCGGTGGTGTTGTGGCTCATAAGTCTCCTTGCGATTCAGAGGCCGAGTGTAGGTGTCCGAAGGGTCATAAACCCCCTCTTGGTCGGGCTTGTCTGCGCAACTTGCTTATCTCGGCGAAAATCACGCCATGAACGCGCTCAATACCGTCGAATACATGCACAACCTCGGTGTACAGGCAAAAGCTGCCTCTGCGCTGATGGCGCGTGCGTCTGCAGCTACTAAAAACAAAGCACTCAAGGCGCTGGCCCGTCTGCTGCGCGAGAACGTCGAGCCGCTGCAGATCGACAATGCCCGCGATCTGGAGCGTGCCGTGGCCAATGGCCTGTCGGCGCCCATGGTCGACAGGCTGCGACTGACGCCCAAGGTGCTGGAGACCTGTGCCGAAGGTTGCGAGCAGCTGGCTGCCATGCCCGATGTGATTGGCGAGATCAGTGGCCTCAAGCAAATGCCCAGCGGTATCCGCGTGGGCCAGATGCGTGTGCCCCTGGGCGTGTTCGGCATGATTTATGAAAGCCGCCCGAATGTGACCATCGAAGCGGCCAGCCTCTCGATCAAGAGCGGCAATGCCTGCATCTTGCGTGGCGGCTCGGAGGCGATTGACTCCAACAAGGCGCTGGCCAGGCTGGTGGCCCAGGCGCTGGCCGAGGCTGGTCTGCCCGAAGACGGTGTCAAGCTCGTGGAGACCACCGACCGCGACGCCGTGGGTCAGCTCATCGCCATGCCCGACTATGTGGACGTCATCATTCCCCGTGGCGGCAAGGGCCTGATCGCGCGCATCAGCCGCGAAGCCAAGGTGCCCGTCATCAAGCATCTGGACGGCAATTGCCACACCTATGTGGATGACCCCTGCGACATCGCCATGGCCGTGAAGGTGGCCGACAACGCCAAGACCAACAAGTACAGCCCCTGCAACGCCAGCGAAAGCCTGCTGGTGGCGCGCGCCGTGGCTGCAGAGTTCCTGCCCAGGATCGGTGCTGTCTATGCCGCCAAGGGCGTGGAGATGCGCTGCGATGCCGAGGCGCTGGCCATCTTGCAGGCCGTCAAGGACGCCAAGCTGGCCCAGGCGGTGGAGCAGGACTGGTACGAGGAATACCTGGCGCCCATCATCAGCGTAAAGCTGGTGGATGGTGTGGACGAGGCCATTGCCCACATCAACAAGTACTCCAGCCACCATACGGAATCGATTCTGACGACCAATCACCTGCACGCACAGAAATTCCTGCGCGAGGTCGATTCGGCCAGTGTCATGGTCAATACCAGCACCCGCTTTGCCGATGGCTTCGAGTTCGGACTCGGCGCCGAGATCGGCATCAGCACCGACAAGTTCCATGCGCGCGGGCCGGTAGGCATCGAGGGCCTGACTTCGCTCAAATACGTGGTCTTGGGCGACGGCGAAGTCCGTTCCTGAAATCCGTCTGCCGTAGAAGCCGCAGGCGCGGTCTTTTCCGGATATGACTCAATGCCGCAGCTTGGATCCCTTTCCATAACACCATGAAAATCATTATTCTGGGTGCCGGGCGCGTAGGCCAGAGTGTGGCCGAAAGTCTGGTGTCCGAGCAAAACGGAATCACCGTCATCGACACGGATGCGAGAGCATTGCGTGAGTTGGAGTCGCGCTTCGACCTGCGCGGCGTGGTCGGCAACGGCATCGATCCCCAGGTCCTGGCCGAGGCGGGCGCCAAGGACACGGACCTGCTGATCGCCTGCGCCTCCATGGACGAGACCAACCTGGTCTGCTGCAAGATTGCCCAGGCCGTGTTCGACATTCCGACCCGCATTGCGCGGGTGCGCTCGTCCAGCTTTGCGGTGGATGACCCGGTGCTGGGCAAGGAGGGTTTTGCGGTCGATCGCATCATCTGTCCCGAGGAATCGGTCACCCATTACATCCGCAAGCTCATCGAATACCCGGAAGCCATGCAGGTTCGCGCCTTTGCGGGCGGACGAGCTGCCTTGGCCTCGGTGCGCGCGCGCGCTGGCGCGCCTGCCGTGGGTCTGCAGATCGCTCAGGTGCGCGAGCGCATGCCTGAGTTGGCCATGCGCATCGTGGCGATCTACCGCCGCTTCATGGACGAGCCCGACCGGTTTGTGCGCTGCGACGGGGCTACGCGCATAGAACCCGGCGATGAGGTCTTCATGCTGGCCGCGACCGAGCATGTGTCCGAGGCTCTCAAGGCCATCAATCTGCCCGAGGGGCGTCCGAGCCGCCCGGTGTTCCGCATCATGATTGCAGGTGGCGGCCAGGTCAGCCTGCGGCTGGCCAGGAAGCTGGCGCAGACGCCCGGGCGCTTTCACGTCAAGATCATCGAGTCCAATGCCCAGCAATGCCTGGGCCTGTCGTCGGTGCTGCCTGCCGAAGTGCTGGTGCTGGAAGGCGATGCCACCGATGAGGCCTTGCTGGAGGAAGAGGGCATCGAGGAGGTGGATCTGTTCCTCGCGCTGACGGACGACGACGAGGACAACATCATGTCCAGCCTGCTGGCCAAGCGCATGGGTGCGCGCCGCGTACTGTCGCTGATCAATCGCCGCGCCTATGCGGACCTGATGCACGGCACGCAGATCGATATTGCGCTGTCGCCGGCGCAGGCCATGCTGGGCGAGTTCCTGGCCTATGTGCGCCGCGGCGACGTGCAGGCCGTGCACAGTCTGCGACGCGGTGTGGCCGAGGCACTGGAGATCGTGGCGCGCGGCGACCGCAAAAGTTCGCGTGTAGTGGGGCGCAAGGTGGAAGAGCTGCGTCTGCCCGAGGAGGTTCACATCGGCCTCATCGTGCGCGGAATTCCAGAAGGCAAGACCTGCGAGGAAGTGGCGGGCACGGCATTGGAAACCGAGGTCATCATTCCGCGCAGCCATACCGTGATCGAATCCGGCGACCATGTGGTGTTCTTTCTGCCCAACAAGCGACTGGTGCGCAACGTGGAAAACCTGTTCCGCGTCAGCGCCACCTTTTTCTAAGCTGCACACATGAAAGACCTGCTCCCTGTCCTGCGTGTGCTGGGCATGCTGATGATCATGTTTGCCGGCGCCATGTTGCTGCCCTTCGGCATCTCCTGGTTCACGCAGGATGGCATCTGGCGCATCTACCCCTGGTCGATCGGACTGACGGTTGGCGTGGGGCTGCTGCTATGGGGTGGTCTGCACCGCTACAAGCGGGATCTGCAGCCGCGCCACGGGGTGATTCTGGTGACGCTGGTCTGGGTGGTGCTGCCGCTGTGCGCCATGGTGCCCCTGGTGATGGGGCTGAACCGGGTGGGCATTTCCATCAGTCTCACCCATGCCTACTTCGAGGCCGTCTCGGGTCTGACGACAACCGGGGCCACGGTGCTCAGCGGTCTGGATAAGCTGCCGGTGTCCATCAATGTCTGGCGTACCTTCATGCAATGGATGGGCGGCATGGGGATTCTGATTCTTGCCGTGGCCGTGCTGCCGCTGCTGGGTGTCGGTGGTGCTCAGCTTTTCAGGGCGGAGGCTGCCGGCCCGGTCAAGGACACCAAGCTCACACCGCGCATTACCGAAACGGCCAAGGGCTTGTGGGGCGTATACGCGCTGTTCTCCATTGGCTGTTTCCTGGCCTTCTGGGTCTGCGGCATGCAGCCCCTGGATGCGCTGATGCATATGTTCGCCACGGTGAGTCTGGGCGGGCTGTCGTCGCACGACGCCAGCTTTGCCTATTTCAACTCACCGCTGCTGGAGGCCGCAGCCCTGCTGTTCATGCTGTTGGCCAGTTGCAACTTTGCGCTGTACTTCGTGGCCATGCGCAAGGGGCGCATCGATAGTTTTATGCGCGACCCCGAAATGCGCGCCACGATCGGCGTGCTGCTGGGCTCGGGCCTGCTGGTGGCGCTGCTGCTCTGGGTCAAGGGGGTTTATGGGCCGCTGGATGCCTTGCGCAATGGCATGTTCCATACCGTCTCGGTCGCCACGACCACCGGCTTTTCCACCACGGACTATCTGTCCTGGCCGGTGTTCATTCCCGTTCTGTTGTTGCTGCTGTCGGGGGTTGCCACCAGCGCGGGCTCGACAGGTGGCGGCATCAAGATGGTGCGAATGCTGATTCTGGTCAAGCAGGCCAGGCGCGAGATGACACGTCTGGTGCATCCGCGGGCCGTGCAGCCGGTGCGGCTGGGCGATGCGGTGGTAGATAACCCGATGATTTTTTCGGTGCTGGCCTACATGCTGGTTTACGGTGCCACCGTCATTGTGCTGAGCATGGTGTTGCTGCTGACCGATCTCGACCCTCTGACCGCGTTCTCTGCCGTGCTGGCCAGCGTGCACTGCATGGGGCCGGGACTGGGCGCGGTTGGCCCATCATCCAACTACACGGTGTTGACGGATTTCCAGATCTGGGTGTGTACTCTGGGCATGCTGTTGGGGCGGCTCGAGATACTGAGTTTCATGGCTTTGCTGTCACCGGCGTTTTGGCGTCGTTGAAACAAAGACTGGGGAAAACACCTATCTCATGCTTCAATCTCTACAATTGCCCCCCACCATCGTCTCCTGAGGGTATTTATGGTTCCACATCTCGTCACGGCTTTGACCGGCCCCATTAACGAACTTGAGCAGCGCATTCTCGACTCCATGCCTGCCATTGAGCGTTGGTTCCGCCTGGAATGGATGGAGCACACGCCGCCGTTCTACTGTTCGGTGGACATTCGTAATGCGGGTTTCAAGCTGGCACCGGTGGATACCAACCTGTTTCCAGGCGGCTGGAACAACCTGACCGATGAAATGCTGCCACTTGCTGTCCAGGCTGCGATGGCTGCTATCGAAAAGATATGCCCCGAGGCGCGCAATCTGCTCATCATCCCTGAGAACCACACGCGCAACACCCACTATCTGGCCAGCGTGCTGCAGCTCAAGCGCATCTTCAGCATGGCTGGTCTCAATGTGCGCATCGGCTCCATCAGCCCCGAGATCAAGAAGACGCTGTCCATCACGCTGCCGCTTGGCGACGAGATCAAGCTGGAGCCGGTGATTCGCAGCAAGCGCCGTCTGGGCCTCAAGGATTTCGACCCCTGCACCATTTTGCTCAACAATGACCTCTCCACCGGCGTGCCCGGCATCATCGAGGAGCTCTACGAGCAATACCTGCTGCCGCCGCTGCATGCAGGCTGGAATGTGCGCCGCAAGAGTCGTCACTTCCAGAGCTACGAGGAAGTCGGCAAGCGCTTCGGCAAGTTGCTGGGCATCGATCCCTGGCTGATCAACCCCTTGTTCGGTCATGTGGAGAACATCGACTTTGCCGAAGGCACGGGCATGGAGGCCCTGGCCGAGCAGGTGGACGTGATCCTCTCCAAGGTGCGCCGCAAATACAAGGAATACGGCATCAAGGAAAAGCCGTTTGCCGTGGTCAAGGCCGACAACGGCACATACGGCATGGGCGTGATGACCGTGCGCGATGCCAAGGAGCTGGCCGCGCTGCCGCGCAAGAGCCGCAACAAGATGGGCGTCATCAAGGACGGTCAGACCGTGCACGACGTCATCGTGCAGGAAGGGGTGCTGACCTATGAGCGCATGCACAACGCCGTGGCCGAGCCCGTGGTCTACATGATGGATCGTTACGTGGTGGGCGGTTTCTACCGTATGCACCCCGAGCGTGGCGAGGATGAGAACCTCAATGCCCCCGGTGCGGGCTACGTGCCCCTGGCTTTCCAGCAGAGCAACCATCTGCCTCAGGTCAGCGCGCGTCCGGGCGCCAGCGCACCCAACCGCTTCTATATGTATGGCGTGATAGCACGTTTGGCCATGTTGGCGGCCAGCTACGAGTTGGAAGCCACTAATCCCGACGCAGAAATCTACGACTGATTTCGCAGGCGCTGAGGACAGCGCACAATGCCGACAATTTCATCACTCGGTGACTGCCTTACGAGTCGCTTCCTGAACCGTGCAAAATTCGAAATCCTCGCTAGGCGCCCTGACCCTGGGCGCGATCGGTGTCGTCTACGGAGACATCGGAACCAGTGTTTTGTACTCGGTCAAGGAGGTTTTCGGCTCAGGATATGTGCCGTTCACGCCGGCCAACGTCTATGGCGTGCTATCGGTACTGTTCTGGACGCTCACGGTCATCGTCTCCCTCAAATACGTGACACTGGTGCTGCGCGCCGACAACAACGGTGAGGGCGGGCTGGTGGCCATGCTGGCTCTGGCTTCGCAGACGGTCAAGGACAAGCCGCGACTGTCCAGCACGTTGTTTCTGGTGGGTATGTTCGGTACCTCGCTCTTCTATGGCGATGGTGTTATCACTCCGGCGATTTCCGTGCTCTCGGCGGTTGAGGGCCTGGAAGTCATCTCGCCGCATTTCACCAAGGCCGTGATTCCGTTGACACTGGTGATCCTGTTTCTGCTGTTCTTCGTGCAAAAGCGCGGAACGGCAGGCATAGGCAAGTTCTTTGGTCCCGTAACCCTGATCTGGTTTGCCTGTATCGCCCTGCTGGGTGTGCACCAGATCATGGGGCACCCGGAAATCCTGGCAGCACTCAGTCCGCATTACGCGGTCAGCTTCATCTGGAACAGCCCGGGCATCAGCTTCATCATTCTGGGCTCGGTCGTGCTCTGTGTGACCGGTGCCGAGGCGCTGTATGCCGATCTCGGGCACTTCGGCAAGAAGCCTATCCGTCTGGCCTGGTTCAGCATTGCCATGCCGGCGCTGACCCTGAATTACTTCGGTCAGGGCGCTTTGCTGCTGGCCAATCCCGAGGCAGTCAAGAACCCGTTTTTCATGATGGCACCCAGTTGGGCGCTGCTGCCGCTGGTCATCATGGCCACCATGGCCACAGTGATCGCCTCGCAGGCGCTTATCACGGGGGCCTTCAGCGTGACGCGTCAGGTCATTCAGCTGGGCTACTTCCCACGTTTTGAAGTACGCCACACCAGTGTGAAGGAGACTGGCCAGATCTATATGCCTCTGGTCAACTGGGGTCTGTTTGTGGCGATTGCGCTGGCTGTTCTGCTGTTTCGCAATAGCGGCAATCTGGCGGCGGCCTACGGTATTGCGGTGACGCTGGACATGCTGATCACCACCATGCTGACCTTCTTTGTCATCCGCTATCGCTGGAACTATTCGCTGGCCTTGTGCCTGCTGGCGACGGGCTTCTTCTTCATGGTGGATCTGGCTTTCTTCGCCTCGAATCTGCTCAAGCTGTTTGAAGGCGGCTGGTTCCCGCTGCTGATCGGTGGCACGGTCTTCACTCTGATGATGACCTGGCGCCGCGGGCGCGAGTTGCTGCACCAGAAGTTGCAGGCGGATGCGCTGGATCTGCGTCAGTTTCTGGAATCCACCTGGCGTCATCCGCCCACGCGCGTGCCCGGCACGGCGGTTTTCCTCTCGGGGGAGCCCGGCACCGTGCCGCATGCGCTGCTCCATAACCTCAAGCACAACAAAGTGCTGCATGAGCGCAATCTCTTTGTGACCGTGCGCAACCATGAAGTGCCCTGGGTCGGTATGGACAAGCGGGTGGAGGCAGAGTCGCTGGGCGGCGATTGCTGGGAAGTCATCATTCACTACGGCTTCAAGAACGAGCCCGATGTGCCTGCTGCGCTGGCGCAGCTGCGTACTCAGGGCTGCAAGCTGGACTCCATGTCCACCAGCTATTTCCTGTCGCGTGATGTGATCATCCCGCGCATGAACAACTCCATGGCGCACTGGCGCGAAAAGCTGTTTGCGCAGATGCACAAGAATGCGAGCCGGGTTGCTGATTTCCTGCACCTGCCGAGCAACTCGGTGGTGGAGCTGGGCTCCAAGATCGAGCTGTAAATGCTGTGAGCTAAAAATGCATCAATCGCTTTCCTGTTAAGAGATTGATGCTATTGAATTAAAAGTGACGGCCGTGCTCGCCATGAACAGTCGCACGAGGTGCAGCCTTTCCGACAGGCGTGGTGACAGAATGCACGGATGCGCTTTTTCAAAGACTTGAGTCCTGCCGCCGTGGCCGCAGGCTTTGTGGCTGTACTTGTGGGCTTTACCAGTTCGGTTGCCCTGGTGTTTCAGGCGGCGCAGGCCTTTCATGCCACGCCTGAGCAAATCACTTCCTGGATCTGGGCGCTGGGGCTTGGCATGGGTTTGTGCTCGCTGGTCCCTTCGCTGATTCTGCGCATGCCGGTCATGGTGGCTTGGTCCACTCCGGGGGCCGCAGTGCTGGCGACCGCTGGGCTGGCAGGCGGTTTCTCCATGGGGGAGGCGATCGGTGCCTTTATCGTCAGCGCGGCCCTCATCATCCTGGTGGGGGTGACCGGCTGGTTCGAGCGCATCATGAACCGCATCCCCATGGAAATCGCCTCGGCCCTGCTGGCCGGCGTGCTGGCCAAGTTCGGCATGCAGGCTTTTTCTGCGGTCGAGACCAATCTATCCCTAGTGCTGGTCATGCTGCTTGCCTATCTGCTTTCGCGGCGCATGGCTCCGCGCTATGCGGTCATCATCACCCTGCTGGCCGGAACCGTTTGGGCGGCGCTGCGTGGGCAGATGCAGTGGTCGGCCGTACACGCAGGGCTGGCCATGCCGGTCTATACGGCCCCCGAGTTCTCTTTGCAGGCACTTATTAGTCTGGCGTTGCCCCTGTTTGTCGTGACCATGGCCTCGCAGAATCTGCCGGGCGTGGCGGTGATTCGCTCCACGGGCTATCCGATACCGGTGTCCAGGGTCATCAGCATGACCGGCGTGGTGACCTTGCTGCTGGCGCCTTTTGGCGGCTATGCCCTCAACCTCAGTGCCATCACGGCGGCGATCTGCATGGGAGACGAGGCGCATGAGGACAGAAACAAGCGCTATACCGCTGCTGCAGTGTGTGGACTGCTATATATATTGATAGCCATCTTCGGTGCAGTGGTCACCGGTCTGCTGACGGCCTTTCCCAAGGAGCTGGTGGCCTGCATTGCCGGACTGGCCCTGCTGGGCTCCATAGGGGGTGGCATGGCTACGGCCTTCAAGGAGGAAAAGCACCGAGAGGCAGCGCTCATCACTTTTCTGGTTACGCTCAGCGGCGTTGTCATCGCAGGGGTGGGCTCAGCCTTCTGGGGTGTGGTCGCTGGCAGCCTTGCCTTGCTTGTCCAGAGTCTGCGGGCTCGCAAGGCCTGAGTATCTGCCGTCATATTGTGGTGTTTTGCCCGGCTGGGCATGATGCCGGTATCTACCTCTACCGCTAGAGTTTTTCACCATGCAAATACTGTTTGTTGCCGATCCGCTGGAATCCTTTGTCATCTACAAGGACTCCACCTTTGCCATGATGCGTGAGGCTCAACGCCGAGGACACCAGATCGTGGCCTGCGAGCCCCGCCATATCTCCTGGCAAAGCGGCGGCAAGGTCAAGGCTCAGGTGCGGCATATCACCCTGACCGGGGACAAGGACCGCTGGTTCGAGGAAACCCAGTCTGCGCAGACGGTGCTGGCAGACTTTGGCGCCATCGTCATGCGCAAGGACCCTCCGTTTGATTCCGAGTTCTTCTATGCCACGCACATGCTCGGCCAGGCAGAGCGTGAGGGGGCCAAGGTTTTCAACAAGCCCAGTGCCCTGCGCGAGCATCCCGAGAAGCTTGCCATCATGGAGTTTGCGCAATTCATCTCGCCGACGCTGGTCACGCGCAGTGCCCAGGATATCCGTACCTTTCATGCAGAGCACAAGGACATCATCCTCAAGCCGCTTGACGGCATGGGGGGGATGGGCATCTTCCGGGTTGGCGAAGACGGCCGCAATCTAGGCAGCATCATCGAAACCTTGAATCAGGGCGGCTCCACCAGTGTCATGGTGCAGAAGTTCCTGCCCGACATCGTTCATGGCGACAAGCGGGTGCTCATCATCGGCGGAAAGCCCGTGCCGTTTTGCCTGGCCCGTATTCCGCAGGGCAATGAGGTGCGCGGCAACCTGGCGGCCGGCGGCAAGGGAGTTGCCCAGCCGTTGGCAGAGCAGGACAAGGCAATTGCCGAGTTCATTGGGGAGCGCCTGGTGCAGCGTGGCTTGCTCTTGATCGGGCTGGATGTCATCGGCCACAACGTCACCGAGATCAATGTGACCAGTCCCACCTGCTTCCAGGAGATCTTTGATCAGGCCGGCTGTGATGTGGCGGCGCTGTTTGTCGACGCACTGGAGCAGGCCGCTGGCGCCTGAGAAGCGATAAAGAACCCCGGCAGGCAAGGCCTGCCGGGGTTCTTTATCTGGGTGTCCGTGCCGGTGTTGTCTGGACTGCAAAAATCTGTGTACAATGCAAGGCTTCACTGAGCGGAATGCAAAATTTTGCTAGTCGACCTGAAAGAAATCAGATCGACAAAGTTGTGATAGAATTCAAGGCTTCGCTGATCACAGCAAGCAACGAGATTCAAGATCGGGTTTTCTGATTTTGCACTCGGTTCCTTAAAAAAATACAGCCGATAAGCGTGGGCGTTTGAGGGCAAGCAGCCAGTTCTTCGGAACAAACTCTTCGGAGTTATCAAGCGCTC